>NZ_BEXF01000005.1 GCF_002897295.1 Brevibacillus reuszeri | reverse complement strand
TAATTTCCGCGGGATAGCTTACTCTCGTTGCCACAGAAAAACACCTCCAAGTTGTCCCCATATCTTACGACATGGTCGCATTCTCTTGAAGGTGTTTTGATTTGTCTCACGTTATGGGGTCAGTTCCAAGGCCACACCCTGTCCAAAACCTTCTCTTCTCTCGACGAAATGGTGAGAGACTCAAATTTAATTATCAAAGGGCGCGTACCTGAAGAGTTTCGCGTACAATCAATGGGTAAAATCGTATTTTATGTATATGTCATTCAGGTAGAAAAGCTATATAGAAATCAGACTGCTCAGGAAATTGCGGAAGGGAAAACGCTCGAAATCCATCGTCTCGTGGGCGTTTAATGCCCTTCCTTCCATCATTGAAGCCGAGCTACTAGAAGTGATTCATACAAGTGGGTTTGCAAAATGGTAGAAAATTCAATAAAATTTATGAATTCATTTGTTCGCCCCTTCTTTTCCGTCTATACTGTTCTTGTGGGTACATAAATGGGAAGGGGCTTTTTCATGAGTAAAAATACTGCGCTACTCATCGTTGATGTTCAAGAGTACCTTATCGAGCATGCGTTTCAAGGTCATGCATTAGCTGATCGCATTGAAAAATTAATAAGCCGAGCCCGTGATTTACAAATCCCAGTCCTCTACGTTCAGCATTGTGAAACCGAGGGTGAGTTTGCAATCGGAACCCCGACCTGGGAAATCTATCATACCATTTCCCCTCTAGAACATGAGCCAGTGATTCGCAAATTTGCATGTGATTCCTTTTTGGATACCACTCTGCAAGATGTGCTTGCGTCAAGAGAAATCAAACAGCTTGTCATAGCTGGCTTGCAAACTGAATACTGTATTGATACTACGAGCAGACGAGCCGTTTCACTTGGATACGATGTCACACTCGTAGAAGATTGCCATTCCACTTTAGATAGTCCTGTGTTGAAAGCGGAACAAATCATTGCTCACCATAATCAGGTACTGAATGGATTTGGTACAGAAAATAACGGTATTGCCGTAAAGAGTTCTGACACGTTTTTCTTCTGATTGATCTGGTACCCTTGTCACGCGAGCGCGAGAGGGTACTTTTTTCATCGCTTTATCCCACTTACAAATGTCCAGCTCCCCCTCCTGATCCATGTTTTTATGTCCCGCGCTCTAATGCTACAATGTGGAAAAGGGGCTGGTTTCGTGGAAAAATCGTTTTACTATAGAGTGCTTAACAGAGACGTACATTACTTGAAGGAATCATTGGACATATTGTCCATCCCATATTGGATCGAAACAGCTTCTGATAGCCTGCCGTTGAGGGATAATGAGGTTGCATTTGTCTTTCCAGATGTGCATGTCCGTGTGTATAACTTCATCCAAAAATTATTTAATGGTCATGGGATGCGCTACCCCTAACCTATGGCACAAAATACCTCTACGAAAGTGAGGTGGTCTCATGCTATCAGAAACTCTGTTAAAGATATATGTTGGAGAAATTACCTAGCATGCTTCGCTTTGCCATTGAAAAAGCAAAAAAGCCTTGCCAAAAACAAGACTTTTTTGCTTCAGCATTCATTCCAACGTTAGATCTTCAGGTTAATCTTCTTCGTCCTCTTCATTGTAAGCTAATTCAATGTCAATAAACTGAACGACGATTTGGCAAATCTCGCCCGCTTCGTCATAGCCCCAGTAAACCGGGTAAGCCCCGTCGCCAAAACCGCTTTGAAAGATCGGTAAATGGTATTTTGTACCTGGTATCTGCCAGTTCAACCAATCACCGCCACTACGTTGATATTCTGGATGCTGCCGGAAGCTTTCAGCAAACAAAGCAGCAAAATAATCATCATAAAGATTGGCACCGGGATGCTCTTTATACCATTGGTCCACAAAGTCGCAAAATGCCTGATGGAGCCGCTTGTCGCAAATACTCCCCAGACCAGCATCGACGTTAAAGCCAAAGAACTCCTCGTCACCTAAACTTGATATGTCTTCATGGCCGATAAGTGCCTCTTCGAATCTCACTGCAGGCACATCAGCAAATTTCAGGCGAACAGCGGCATATCGGGCACAGTCACCATCCTCGTCTGGCTTCACGACACTGACTTCCGTGCGATAGCTGCCAGCCGGTGCTGTTTGGAAGTAAGGCTGTTCCTCTCTATTTGCCAAATAACATAACGGATCACGTACGAGTATCTGGCCAGTAGGAACCGAGCAAGGGCCGATATCCATCACGGCTAGCTGCTTGCCTGCAATTTCAGTGGAAGTAAAATAATTATTTAAATCTACAGGACATTTCAGTTTCTCCCGCTTCTGTTCCCATTGGGACAACCATTCATTTGTTGGCGCCATTGATGCTTCCCCCCAAAATACGTTTTTTCACGTAGGTATCGCCTGATAAGTGATACAATCGGTTCTATTCAGTAAAATACTTTCAAGCCTTCCCATTTTTCGAGTTCCTTACCTTCTAGCTAAAACGACTATGAAACCTGTATCCGCTTGTTGCTGCCAGCCGCTCTATTTCTCCACACTCGTCTTCCTTTACAACGATCAGTACGTAGCTGTCACTATTAATGTCCAAGTGACCTAATACAATGCCATGAGGACGCAACCATTTATGTAGCTCTCCCAATAAGTCAAAGGTGTAACTGTCGTGACTGATTGCCTGCTCTAATCGCCGACCTGCTGCTGGGAGCAACCATCCTCTACAATCCAGTAGAGAGCCCACGGCGAAAAGAATGGTCTCGGCGTCCTGCTTCCAATCGATTTCCCACACAAGCCCTAGTTGGTCCAAGGCATCTACGAGTGCAATCCAGGCCAAGTCCGGTATCGGCGCTTCGATTCCGCGGTTGTCCAACCGCTCCCCCCATTGCTCCACATACAACTCAGGATGATCCAATGCCAGTACGACTTCACCTACGACATTTTCACTGCCAAGCGACAGTTTCTCACTCAATGCAAGTAGAGCTGCTCGCTTGGTTATCGGCGACACCTGCTGATCCTGTACCTCGATGTCTGGCGTATTATCCGATTTCCGTGATTTGCCCCACCAGCGGAACCAGCACACTTCCTCTTCCTCCTTGGTGCAAATAATGGGATACTTCCTGATTGCCTGATCCTATTGTCCTACCATATTCTTCAAATTTCAAGTTACTAAAAGACTATGAAATCAAAATACCATATATTGTCACACGGCAGAAACACAAAAAAGCTCTCAGGAATGATTCATCCCAAGAGCTTTATTTCGTATATGGTGCCAGTGAAGGGGCTTGAACCCCCATGTTTTCCCACACGATTTTGAGTCGCGTCGGCTACACAGAAGCTAGTGTTCCAGAATGCTTTGCTCCCCACCCTCCCTCAGATAGCGGTTCATCCACTGCAGTATCTCGGCCATGCGCCGCTGCCGGTTGGCCGGCTTGCCCGAGCGGGACAGCTCGTGGTTCTCACCGTGGAAGACGCACATGCGGGCCTCGACTCCATGAAGGCGCAGCGCGGTGTACATCTGGTAGCCCTCCGGAATCCAGCAACGATAATCTTCGTCTGAGTGGATGAACAGCGTGGGGGTCTTCACCTTGTCCGCATATCTCAGCGGGGAGTGCTCCCACAGCTTTTTGGGATTCTTCCACGCGTCCGCCTGCATCTGATCCGTGCCAAAGTAATAGCCGATGTCGCTGATGTAAGTGAAGCTAAACCAATTGGAGATGGAGCGCTGGGAGCAGGCGCAGCGGAAGCGGTTGGTGTGGCCGATGATCCAGTTGGTCATGAAGCCGCCGTAGGAACCACCGGTCACGCCGAGGCGCGCGCTGTCGATGGCGGGATAGGCTAGCAGCATCTCGTCAAGGAACTGCATCAGATTTTGATAGTCGATTTCACCGTATTTTCCCCGAATGTCGGCAAAGGCGTCGCCCCTGCCATCGCTGCCCCGGGGATTGCAGTAGAGGACGACGTAGCCCTGCGCCGCCCACACCTGCATCTCGTGGAAATACACATCCCCAAATGCCGTCTTGGGTCCACCATGGATGTGCAGGATCGCGGGATATCGCTTAATCGGGCTGTAATCCCGCGGTAGAAGGGCCCAGCCGTCGAAGATGAACCCCTCCTGGTCCGTGATGGTGTGGTGTACTGGCTGCGCGTGCCACATGTCCTCATGCGCTGCCTTATTGTAGTCGGAGAGACGCTCCGGCACGCCATCCGCTAGTGCATAGAGCTCCTGCAGGCGCTGCCCGATCAGGGAAATGCAGCGGATCGCGTCGCCACTGATGTCGAAGCAGTCAATGCTGCCTGCCTCGTCATACACCGCCTCGACAGCTCCGCTGTCGAGGTGCATGCGGTAAAGGCCACACACATATCCCCGCAGGGAGGTAAAGTACAGGTGCCCGCCCTGGCCCTTCAGGATTGTTCCACCGCCCAGGCGGCAATCGCTGTTCACCGGCAAGCCGATGGTGGCGTCATGCCCCACCAGCAGGCAGATAAAGCCGCTTGCCCGGTCAACACGATAGAAGCCGCCGTTTTCCTTGAGTCCATAGGCTGTTCCCTCGGCACCGCAGAACAGAAGCTCGCCATCCGCGTATGTCACGCCCCTGATGTGGAAGCGCCCAACGGAAAGCCGCGTGGTGGTCCCCGATGCGCGGTCGTACTCCCACAGCGTGGCCTTCTCAGAGTAGATGCCGTCCATTTCCCGGCCCGCGCCGGCGATGTACCGCCCGCATGGCGAAAGGGCATGCAGCTCCACCTCCTGGTGTGGAGCGCTGACCATTGTAAGAGTATTCGCGGCCTCGTCGTACAGGTAGAGGCAGCGGCGTATACCATTTGTAAATCCTCGGCCATTGGACCAGAAGGGAACCTCGTCGATGATCTGGTAATCGCGGTCTTTGCGCAGCGCGGCGAGCCGCGCCTCCTTTTCGTTTAACTCCAGCCCATCCATTGCCGGGTGGTTCCTGTTATATTCCCCCAGCACCAGCCAGATGCCCTTTTCTACCGAGCGGATGTCCATGATGCTCAGCCCCAGTTCGAAGGCGGATACCGCCTCGCCGCCATGGATGCAAAGGCGGTAGAAGCGGGTGAACACCTCGCCCCGGTCCTTCCGGGCGCGGTCCTTCTCGCAGCGTTCGGCGGCAAAGAGTAGAGTATCCGCATCCTCCCAGGCAAAGAGCTTCTGCCTGCCGGTGTCCGCCAGCCGCAGCAGCTTGCCGTCGGTGCTGCACAGCCACAGCTCATGCCGGTAACCGTTGTCATCGTCGGCCTGTGACACAACATGGGCTGACTGCCCGCCCACAGGGGAAAACTTCAGCTGGGAGAGGAACCGGTACTGTATGATATCGTCAATGCTTGGACTCTTCATAAGGGCGTCGCCCTCCTTGTATAATAAAGTCACATCAATAGAGATCGTCGTTCATCCCCTTGTTGCAGGTGGCGTTATCGCAGCAATCACAGCGGTGGTATTCCCCGATGGGGAAAGTGTGGTATACCGAAGCATACCATCCATTTTATCCGCTCCTTTTCAAACTCAGTTGCCCTCTTGTTCCATCGAAAAATTTCTTGGCGGCTCTTTCCCCAATAAATGACGAACAAAATAATCCCACCTGCGCCGCGTGACATAGGGATACTGATCGAGGAAGTGGCTACCGTTGGGATAGAGCAGCATGTCAAAATCCTTATTTTCATGGATCAGGGCTGCTGCCAGCTGAATGGTTGCCGAAGGATGCACATTGTCGTCCATATCGCCATGGATCAGCAGCAACCGCCCCTCCAAACTACTGGCAAAGTGGCGGTTTGCCTGGTTGTAATACGCCACTTCCGAATAGGGACCTAACCAGCGGTCACCCCAATGCGTATGGTACTTTGCCTGATCGTGGTCGCCACAGAGGGATACCCCCACTTTAAAAAAATCAGGGAATTGTAGCATTGCACGCACTGTGGCGTAGCCGCCCCCCGAGCTGCCCCATATACCGACTCTGTCGATGTCGACCCAACTATATTGCTCCGCAAGCTGGCGTAGAGCGCACACATGATCCTCAATGCCGCAGCATTCCTCTGGCTTACCATAGGCCATATCGTGTATCGCCTTTGTGCGAAGCGGGGTTGCCAGGCCGTCGACAATTATGCCAATAAACCCAAGTTGGGCTAAGCTTTGCAGGCCTCCCATGGGATCCATATCCAAAACCTCGTGGAACTGAAACGCCTTGGGCGTATTAATGCGTTGGCTTCCGCCGTAAATATAGTCCACAACAGGATACTTTTTATTGGGATCAAAGCCGAAGGGCTTGACAATGATACCGTAGATAGGCGTGACCCCATCCCGGGCCAATACCCGGAACGGTTCGGGCTCTATATACCCTTTTTCCACAATGCGGCTGACATCCGCTTCGGCAACCTTTGTGATGGGCGTACCATCTGGCCGACACACAAAAGTTTCAGGCACAGCTTGAACGGTGGAATAGGTGTCGATAAAATAGTCACCGTCGGGGCTGAACCGAGGAATGTGTTCGGCGGTTTGCTCGCTGATTCTTGTTAATTGTCCACTATCGAGATTTACCGCGTATAAAAGCTGATAATAGGGGTCGATACCGGACTCCCGGCCGGAGGCGGTAAAATAAAGCGTCCTGGTATTCTTATTGTAGTGCCTCATTCGCCGGGCGGTATAAGGTCCTGGGGTCAGGTCGCTCTTTATCCTGCCGTTTACGGCGTCAATAAGAAATAGGGAGGCGTATTCGTCCCTCTCAAGCAGCCAGATCAGCTCTTCGCTTTCCGGCAGGTAAAGAAGCCCTGGATCGTTGAATACCTCCTGTGAAGAAAATCCAAAGTATTCTGTAAACCCGAAGGTTTCATAAACCTGTTCAGCGGCTATGCGCGCGGTACAGGCTTCCATGTCAATCAGGACAGCCTGCGCTTTTTTAAAGTAACGGTCATAGCGTACAAGGTACGCTGTCTTGCCATCTGCCGTCCACTTCAGCTGGTCGTTTTTGGCGTCGAACATCGCCTGCGAAAAAAGAGTCAGGGGCTGTCCATCCAGCAAAACAGGACGGAAACGTTTGCTCTGCACATCTACCAGATAAACATGCGCCGTCAGGATTTCCGAGTCCGGCGGCATGGAGTAAGGATAGCTGACTTCGACCGGAGCGGGGGTTTTGCTCAATGGATCCGATTGTACCAGATGCATCCGACTGATCCTGCGGGTATCCGTTCGGTAGGTCAGAAAACGCTTGGAATCCGGCGACCACTTCAAACCAAGGGGCAAAATCCTCGGCTCTTTGCTGATCAGCTTCTCGCTAATCATTTGGTACCGGCGTGCGTAGGGCTGCAAGTCGCTGCCGCCGGTGGTCAGTTGCGTGGTTTTCCCCGAACCATTGTCCCTGCAAAAGATGTTGCCCTCGTTTGTGTAGACTGAATACCTAAAATCGGGAGAGGTTGCTTCATTTTGATCATAGAGCGGATATTCCAGCTTTTTGACAATGCCGCCTTTCAGCTCATAGCAAAACTCACCCTCCTCCCCGTTTATGGAGAAGTACATGGTTTTCCCGTCAACCCCATGGATATTCACGGGCAACTCCAAGGGCTTCGCATTCTCATGCCAGACACCGAGTGCCTCAGCAAATGCCTCATGGTCGAATAGCCTGTACAGAGCCATATCCTCATGTACATAACGCATGTATTCCGTCCCTATTCCTTCGCAGGACGACACATCTTTGGCAAACCAGAAATCCTGGCTCCCCTTGATCCAATGCTCCGTTACGCGCTCGTTCAGAACGTGTTTCTTTCTGTTGGCGGAGTATATTCTTGCCGCTCGCTTATATGCTTCAAGCACTCACCCACCTCCTGATCCAAAATACTGCCAAAAGCTTCATATTATACACCCCCGTGTAACACGCATGACACATAATGCTCCCCTCCCATATCGCGCAGCGGGATATCCTTGCCGGTACACTCAGCTTTAACATAAGGACACCTTGAGGCAAACCGGCAGCCGGGCTTCGGATTAATCGGGCTTGTCAGCTCTCCCTTAATAATCTCCGTTGGTATTTCCCTAGCCTTTGCTGATGCGATGGGTATGGCGGAAATAAGAGCTTTTGTATAAGGGTGTAGCGGGTGTTCAAACAGTTCCCTTGAGGGGGCGCGCTCAATGCACTGACCGAGATACATAACAGCAATTTCTGTTGATATATGGCGTACAACGCTCAGGTTATGAGTGATAAACAAATAGGTTAAGCTCAGACTCTCCTGCAAATCCATCAGGAGATTGAGCACCTGCGCCTGGATCGACACATCCAATGCGCTCACCGGCTCGTCGCATACGATAAATTTGGGGTGTACCGCCAGTGCGCGAGCAATGCCGACGCGCTGGCGTCTTCCGCCGTCCAGCTCGTGGGGATAGCTATTTTCGAACCGCCGGGACAGCCCAACGGTTTCCATAAGCTCCAGGACGCGGGCCTCCCTTTGCTTCCTGTCCCGGATGATCCCGTTCACCAGCAGAGGCTCGGCAATGGTTTTCTTGATTGAATGGCGCGGATTGATGGAGCTGTAGGGATCCTGAAAAATAATCTGCATCTCTTTGCGCAGCGCCTTGAATTTGCGGGCGTCGCAGTTGGTGATATCTTGTCCCTCAAAAAGGATCTGGCCGCCTGTCGCGGGCGCAAGCCCTAGGATCGTACGGCCGAGCGTTGTCTTGCCGCAGCCCGATTCACCCACGATACCCAAGGTACTCCCCGCCTTTATCCGCAGGTCAACTGAGTCCACGGCATGGAGCTTGCCGTGTTCCACATTGAAATACTTTTGCAGTCCAATTGTCTCTAGCAAAATCGGATTAGTATTCCCCATGATATCCCTCCTCCGATGCAAATATATGGCATTTTACAGCATGAGTTCCATTGATATAAGCGACCGGTAATACGGTTTTGCATATATCCATGGAATGCGGGCATCGCGGATGGAACTTGCAGCCAGCGGGCAGGTCTGTCGGGTCAGGCAACATCCCCTCAATTGGCCTCAGCCGTCTTACATTTCCGTATATATCCGGGATACTGCCAAACAGCCCATCTGTATAGGGATGATGGCGTTCTCCGACAAAAAAGTCTTCAAAGGTGCCATATTCTACAATCTCCCCGCTATAGATCACCGCGACCTTATCGCAGGTTTTCGCGACTATGCCGAGGTCGTGGGTGATCATCAACATGCTCATATCCAACCGTTGCTTGAGCTCTTCCATCATCGCCAGCACTTGGGCCTGAATCGTGACGTCAAGCGCGGTGGTGGGCTCGTCGGCGATCAGCAGCTCGGGGGAGCAGGCAAGCGCCATTGCAATCACGACGCGTTGCTTCATTCCACCACTGAACTGGTGGGGATATTCTTTTTTCCTTTCAGGCGGAATACCAACCAGCCCCAGTATTTCATCGATGCGCTCCCCAAGCGCCTTGGAATCCAGCTTATCGACATTGTGCAGGAAAAGGGCTTCCTCTATTTGCCGTCCGATTGGAATGACGGGATTCAGCGCAGTCATGGGATCCTGGAATATCATAGATACCCTTCCCCCCCTGATCGCCTGCATCTCCGCTTCGCCCAGCTCCAGCACCGGAACGCCGTCGAAGGTGACGGAGCCGTTCAGTATTTTACCCGTACGTTCCGGAAGCAGCCGCAATATGGACAGTGCGATGGTGGTCTTGCCAGCGCCGGTCTCTCCAACGAGTCCCAGCGTTTCCTTGCGGCCAAGGCTCAGGCTGATGCCGTTGACCGCTTGCACCGTACTTTTGCCGCTCGTATAGACGACCTCGAGATCCTTGATTTCCAACAGGTTGTTACTCTCCAAAGTCCACACCCCCTATTCCTTCATCCGGGGATCAAGCGCCTCGCTTAGGCCATCCCCTAACAGGTTGAAACTGACTGCTGTGAGCACAATGGCCAATCCCGGAAAAATGACAATATGTGGGTCGGTGCGCATATACTTGAGCGCGTTGCTCAGCATGGCGCCCCATTCGGGGTCCGGCGGCTGTATTCCCATCCCGATGAAGCTCAGTCCGGCAGCGGCCATGATCAGCCCCGCCACGTTCATGGAGGCGTTCACAATAATCAGCCCGATGGCGTTGGGTAGAGCATGCACAAAAATTGTGCGCGCATTTGAGACACCTATGGCCCGCGCTGCTTCAATATAGTCCTGCCCCACAACGGCGAGCACGATGGAGCGCACAATCCTGGCAAAGCTGGGGATGGACGAAATAGTGATTGCGATGATCAGGTTGCGGAATCCTACTCCGAGCACGGCGACAAGGCTGAGTGATAGCAAAATGCCCGGAATACAGATGATGGCATCCAGAATGAAGGTGATGACCGCATCCACTTTTCCGCCGAAAAACGCAGACACTGCCCCTAGGATAGAGCCGAAAACCACTGAGAGAATGGTGCAGATAATTCCGAAGGCAAGGCTGTATCTGGCGCCGTAGAGGACGCGCACCAGAATATCGCGACCCATATCATCCGTCCCGAAGGGGTGCATGAAGCTTGGGCTGAGCAGCCGCTTGGCGGGATTGGTTTCGATTACGGTGCTGTAGCTGACGGCAAACTCCGTTATGATCGCGGCAACGATGATGACAGCGATTACAATGAGTCCAAACATCGCAGACTTGTTGCGCCTAAGCCGGTGCCACATGTCTGCGGTGGGTGAAATCGGCTTTCCTAATGAAGGCTGATTCATAGCAGTGATCATTCCTTTCCTCTTTCAAGAATCTAGTCTCCTTGCCCATGCTAGGCCAAAGGTCATTCATCTAGCATCAACCCAAGCGATTTTTCAGTCTCGGATCCACCACGACCTGAATGATATCCACGGCAAGCATTATCAGCTTATACAACACTGCCAGAAAAATGGTGATGGCCATAATGACCGGTGTATCCTTCATCTGCACGGCTTTGATGATGATATTGCCAATGCCCGGAAGGCCGTAGATTATCTCGATAATCAGCGCTCCCCCAAGCAACCAGGCAAATGTCATCCCCAGCATGGTGATAATCGGCATCAGTGCGGGTTTGAGGGCATGGCGCGTAATCACACGCAGCTTTCCTGCCCCTTGGCCTTGGCTGTGCGAATATAGTCCTGCCGCATCGTCTCCAGCATGGATGTTCGGATCAGCCGGGCCAGAAAAGCCGCGTTTGGCAGTGCAAGGGTGATGACCGGCAGCACATAATGCAAGGGGGAACCAGCTCCCATCGAGGGAAGTATGCCGAGCCCCAATGAAAAAATCAGGATGAGCACAAGTGCCAGGAAAAAGCCCGGCACGGAAGCCAGTAGCAGCGCTGTGACGGTCAGGCTGTAGTCGAGAGCGCTGTATTGTTTGACTGCCGATACAATTCCCAGGGGGATACCGATGATGGACATAGCAACAACCGCTAGCAGCGCAAGGGTGAGCGTCGTCGGGAACTTCGCAAGTATTTCCTCAAAGACTGGCCGCCCGCTGCGGTAGGAATCACCAAAATCAAGCCTTGACACGTCCAGTAAGTATGTTCCAAAACGTTCCAGCATCGGCTTGTCCATTCCAAGCTCGTGATTCAACTCTGCGACAGCTTTCGCATCGGCGTCCCTCCCCAGGATAACGCGCCCGGGATTTCCGGGAACAACGTTTAGAATGAAAAAGATGATAAAAATAACGACGATCAAGGTCGGTATAATGTGCAGAATTCTTCCCACCGTGTATCTCAGCATGACTGTTCTCCTCCTCCTCTCCACCCCGGTTTCAGCTGAAACTCCACGTCAACGTCATCCGGTGCTTGAATCTCGATCTTTTCTCCCAATAGATATTTCTTAAAAAACGAAAGGTGGAGGTCGCAGAGGATGGCCCGTACCTGCTCCGGATCCTTTTCCCCAACATCCGGATATACTTTTCCGGCAAGCTTCCCGATGATCCCCCGGTCGGTAAATCCGATATGTCCGACGTTGCTGATACTGATCCGATAGGCGTCGGCGGAGTTTCGCCAGTACATATCCCGAAGTATCCGACCTCCGTCGGTTCCGCTGAACGTCATAAAGGGTTTGCCGATATCTTTGCCAAAGCTACTGCCCAGCTGTGCGCCGTCTATATTGATGCCACAGGCAAACAAATCATAAGCGGCGCAGCAGTTCGCCGCCGTGGCGCCTCCGAAGGAATGCCCCCCCAGCCCAATGCCTTTGGTGAAATCCACCCCGCGGTATAGGAAGCTGGTGGGATCGGCATTCAGGGTGTCGAGGTATTCCGCCGCCTTCAGTGTATGTCTCTCCCATATATCTGCGCTGTCGTTGAGGTTGCCGTTGTGAATGGCGTAAAATTTAGCCGCAAGTTCGGCTAGTTCGTTTTCAAAATCTGTCCCTTCCTGTACACGGGCCACTTCATTCAGAAGCTTTTCCGCCATGTCGAGCATTTGGGGCTCATATACGTAATCGATATACTTCTGTTCCTTCGGGATGTATGTACCGTCAGGCAGCATCACTGACGCTTCTCCGGTATGCCCGATGGACGCCACCACATAACCAAAGCTTGCCAGATCGGTGCACAGCAGCGTATTGCTCATCTCATACGTTAGGTAACCGTGGCTGAATATCAGCAGAGGAAACGGGCCATCCCCTGATAGCGCCGCGTCCTTGACGCATCTGGTATTCACCCGATCGAGTCCCATGGGCTCTAGTACCTGTGGGAACGCGTAAGCAGCCGGTGCACCTGCGCCATCTACAGCCGGATAGTAAATGGTCAACGAGATCGGCGTCGAAATATTCTCAATTGAAAAGGGATACGATGTGTGCCTCAGACCCACCGGGTAATTCCCGGCTGGTCTGGGCAGCTCGATGCGCTTCACGGTTGCGCTCCCGTTTTCAGCTTGATATCACCAAAGTACAGGCATAGGCTTCCGGCGCCTGCCTTACTGCTATAGTCAAAATCCGAGTTAATGATATAGGCGAAGGGTGTATCGAAAAGGTTACTAACATCAGCGCGCTCATAAAGGATTTCAAGTGCCTTTTCAATTAACTCTTTGCGTTTCGCCTCGTCCGTTTCGGTCTGCATCTGTTTGATTAAAGCATCATAATTCGCATTTTTATCCATACGCTCGCCGTAATTGGCCCCTGTGCTACTCATGGATATCAACAAGGATTCCAGGGTGCCGGAGAACGAGCCGTACGGCACAATCGTCAACTCCAGTTCACCTTTCTCGAGCTTGTCAAACCAAGCGTTGCCGTCCAACTGTTCAATCTTTGCATCGATACCGATCTTCTTCAGGTCGCTTTGGACGGATTCGGCCAGAGCGGTCTCCTGCCAAATTGTTATGGTAATGGGACTCCCGTCATAGTGGGACTTGCTCAGGTAATCCTTCGCCAGCTTCTCGTCGTATAGCGGACCATAGGATTTGTCCGCAAATTCTCCCATAAGGCGTTTAGCGAACAGGTTCACGGCGGGATCACCGATATTCTCATTGGCGAGGGCGACGGCGTTTACGCGATTCACTCCGTGAAAAATCGCTTTGCGAAGATTGTGATCCTGTGCCAGCCTGTTGCTGAGGGGAAGGAGCGTGTTGGCGGACCATGAATTTTTCTCCAGAACCACCTTAGCCTTGTCGTTGCTGTCGAATACCGACAGCTGGCTGATAGGCGCGCCCATGAACATATCGGCCTCGCCGGTTTGGATCGCGATGACGGCAGTGGAAGGGTCAACAGGCGGTTTAACAATAATGTTCTCCACCTCAGCTTTGCCGAGGTGATAACCGTCGAAGGCTTTAAGCGTGATCATCCCGTCATTATCCTTCGAGACAAACTTGTAAGGCCCACTGCCCACAGGTGCTTTCTCAAAGGCCGCGGGATCCTTTTCATAGGCTGCCTTGGGAATGATAAAGATGTTTTCGATGCCGAACGTGAACAGGTTGACGTATGGCGCCGTTTTGTAAAGGGTAACGGTATGATCGTCATTTTTCTCATAGGAAGCGATGCGGGATTTGAAGCCGTGGGAATAAGTGCCCTTAAAAAACAAATCCAATGAGAATATGACGTCGTTAGCCGTCACTGGGGTACCGTCATGGAATTTCGCATTTGGGTCCAGGTAGAAAACGGTTTTTTCTCCGGAATCGTCCCAGCGTTTCGCCAGCATTGGGGCAATATTGCCGTCGGTATCCATTTTTACAAGTCCGTCATAGATCGCATGCATCACATTGGGCTCGCAAAGACCGATATCCAGTGGAACCAGCGAATCACTTGGCGCAAAAGCAATGTAAGTCAGGGTATCTCTGCTGACGCTTGGCTTGCTGCACGCGCCCAGACCTGTCACAAGTGCAATAAATAGCAGGATTGCCAGTAATCTTTTCATAAATATGCCCTCCACATTAGCTTATTTTAGAACGGCTTCCATCGAAGCAAATTGGCACGGCTAAACCAAACTTCCAGGATGGCGTGTTTGTCATTCAGCGGAATCAGGCTTCATAATGCCGTACCTGAAAAAGGATTGATAGAAATTTCGCGCGATTTCGGAACAGAGCTCCACATCCTCCAGTGAATTGAGACCCATCTCCTTGAAATAGAGCTGCAGGTTGTACATGGTTGTGCCGTACATATAGGCGATCAAATCCGGGTCAATATCTTCCCGCAGCATTCCCCCATACTTCAGCTTGAGAAGTTCCTTTAAAAAGACACTTTTTGTCGCATCCTTGTATTTGCCGAAATAGAGCTTTAGGAGCGTGCTTTCAGGTGCGTTGCGTATCGTATGAATCAGCCGACGGTCCGCTAGGGATCTTTCGCCTTTCTCTTCTTTTGGATTGCGGATGAAGTCTTCTGACAGTTCGTCATAGTCGCCGTACCAGTTCAGAAACGTGATAAACAGATCTTCTTTGTCTTTGAAATAACGATAGAATGTTGCAGCAGGCAATGAAAGCTTATCGGTGAGTATCTCCATCGAGATTTCATCGAACGAATACTCGCTGAACAAATCCTTTGCCAATAAAAAGATTGCTTCTTTTTTTTCATCCGAAAGTAGTTCGAAATTTTTCTTAGGCATTTTTTCATGACTCCATTCTAAAATGATAATTTTAATATCTATAGATTGTGAATTTATCATATTGTAGAATAATTATGAAAATTAATCAACAAATATCAGGTCGACTTATAATCGTCCTTTTTGCATTCGGGGCGAGCTTTTCATAAAAATCGAATAAAAAAAGCAACAACAATGAATCGTTTTCCAATGGCAGGCGGACAGTGGTCTCTGAAGAAACCACGATGCGAACCATATTCAACGATCGATTGTTGTTGCTTCTTGACAGAATTGACAGCTCCGATTTCGAAGCGCCGGATTCAACTTCTTCTCCTTATTCTAGCTTGACGGAAATGTCCAACGGTTCAACACCCGCAAACACGATATATCCGTCACAGGTAAGGGGCATATCCTGATGAAAAAGCTCATCATAATGGATGCTCAAATCATTTTTCAGCATCATGACACGCACAGACCAGGATTTGGCGATCTGGAGTTTTTTCCCCGCTGCAATTTTGTAGACCAGATTACTGCATGGCTTGTCAGATACAATGCGTCCATTCTTCAGAAATACAAGGGTATCCGAATCCACATACTCAAACCCGCCGCTGTAAATCAGCTCCCTGCCATCCCTTTCAAATGCAAAAGGCGCGAAGGTGTTGTGGGAGCCAGGGTATCCGGGAGCATCCAAAATGTGTCCTGTCTCATTGTCATTTCGGGTTATGACCGGTACGGTATAGTAAGGGCTGCAATGAAACAGCAGAATGCCGCTCCCTTCGAATTGCTCGATGATCAGTCCTCCTGCAGGCTGGTAATCGCCAGGATGCATGTTGCATGCCAGATATGTTTTCCCCGTTCTGTTCCTCCACTTCTCATGGAGGCTGGGAGTCTCTTCCAAATCAACTTTCTGCCCAATCACCATGGTCTCTGAGGCCGTCTCGATCAGTAGGTAGCGCCTGCCCCCCTGCTCCCGGAAGCGCAGCACCCCGTCGTCACATACACACCCATCACCAAAGCACGCCGCTTTTTCCACATAGGGCATCCACCCGGAACTGCGACCATACTGTTCGACCGTGATGAAATCCCCGCCCATAGCCACCCGATAGATGGCGCTTGCCGTCATATAAACGCCTTGAAACCTCTTCAGGTGGACTTCGTTCGAAGAAACCGTAGTCGGCTTCAGCGGCGGAATCCGGCGTACCGTTCGATTTTGCCGATTCTCAATATACTGAGCGCATAATTCACAGAGAATGTCCAGGGGATCCAGCTGTGTATCTGACGTGATGGAAATCGCTGCTGAGAATCCATATTCCTTGCTTACCAGAAGATAAGCGGCATATTGAAAAGTCCCGCCTCTCTTGCCCAGTGCGCCGGGCCCAAAATCAAACTCCTTATGTAAAAAATTCACCGTGTCCCAGCCCAGTCCCTGATCCTCCGCAAGGAGCATACCCTGCGGCCTTACAATCTCCCGGATGCTCTCATCCGCCAGGATACCACAGGCATCCAAGAACAGGTGACCCACTCTGGCGCAGTCGAGAAGGTTGGTTACGATTCCCCCGGATCCTATCGCCGTAACATATTCCGCGGGGCAGTTCTTAATATGGATCGCTTGTTTCAATCCGTTAGCAGGGTTCCCGTCGCCTGTGGAGCCTGCTCCCGCCGGGGTGGTTATATATTCCCTGATAAAATCCATGTATTCTCTGCCCGAAACTGCCGCAACCGCCATCTCCGCCAAGCTAAACCCATCATTGCAATAGGTGGAAAAGGCTCCGGGGTCTGCCTTGAGGGAGGCTTTAGAAAAATAGTCATATCTCTCGTCATAGCAATTGGAAAAAAGCCACTGGGCGGTAATATCATTTCTGGCGCAAGACCCCGGCAAGCCCGACGAGTGATTTAGGCACATCCGCAGTGTGATGCTGCGATGCCGGAGATCCCGCATGGTGAAACGAGGCAAATATTCCACAACTGGAGTATCCAGAGCCAGCTTCCCCTGTTCCACAAGCTTCAGTACCGCCAAGGCGCAATACACCTTGGAAACAGAGGCGACCCCAAATCGATCGTTTATGGTGACAGGCGCATTGTCATCGGGGTTTCTTCCAACCGCCGCTGCGGCAGCACGGTTTCCGCCTATAATCGCTACACTGGCAGCGGTTCCACTGGCAGACACTTTTTCCTGTAAATAGCGTTGCATGTGCAAAGAAAACTCTTTCTCCATACGAAATCCAACTCCCATACAATCCCTCTTTCACATAAGTATATTGATGTCTTAATATCTACGTCGAACGTTTCTGCTGCTTACTTGTATAGACGCTGTATGGACCGCATCTACAGTTGATAAATCTTGTTTCTTATTGGAAATGATTTGTTCCAATTCATCTTTTGTCAGATATTGGCTTTGATTTTTCACTTCTTCAGTACTTGAAGTAGATGGGATTATAAGGACTAGTTTAGAAAGAAAAATAATACCTTTTTCAACACAGGATCTTCTTCTCCAATTCAATTGTCTATGCGAAATCTTGTCGCTTAAAATAGGGAGCTTGGAGGTATATCCATCCCATATGGTTGCATGTAGAGGAAAGTAGATCCCTTCCAAATATGATTTAATGATTTGTTTCCCGACACGAAATAAGGAATCATCCTCCGTTTCTCTGGATTTTCGATAGCGGGGGTAATTGTCACTTCCTGGACATGTAACTCCTTTGTAGTGCCTGAAGAAGCACACCTTGTCTTTATTTAAAGCCAGGTTAACCCATGGATTTAATTTTGAGGTCAGTGGTGGCCGTTTTTGTTTTATTTAATGTCAGCAATAACCGAGGTTCTAAGAACAAGGTACAATAGGAATCAGTTTTGGATGCAATGTTTTAATAGAACAATCAACCATGTAAAAGCCCACTTACACTTTCAAATAGAAAAAAGGGGGCTCCACTTTACCGTTTCCTGACACCAATAAATCCTCTATCTCGCTAATCCTGTGATATATTGGAAGTATTTACTGATGTCGAGGGAGGGTTTTGCGGTGGAGTGGCAAACTGGATTCATGGCATGATTGATAGCCAATTGGAGCGGGTAGAGCTTGTAGGTAAAGGGTACACTTGACCAACTATTTATCAATCGCTTGATGATAAATATATAAAAGCATCAAAAGAAGCGACTGCTGTTCTGTCAATGCTGTGGAGGACCGGTTGAGAAGTTCCCATCCCGCTCTGTTCGACTTCCTCAGATCTTACGGATATTGCCGTCAAACGAATTACTCATGTCTACACATTCTTTCAATAGCAGTATGGACTGCCACCTAGATGACAGTCCGTTTTTTTAATTTTTCTGGTAACTTCCACCAGACACTATCGTTGTAAAACTGTCGAGTCTTCCTGCCATCTAAGTAGGCTATAATTCGAATAATATCTCATTTCACTTGAGCGATCCAGTCTGGCCCTTTTGGGATAACCTCACAGCTGAAGATATGGACTGGAATCAGAATCCTCTCCTTTCTTACAATCGGACTGTACCGCCTCTCAGTCTGCTTTCATTGGCAGCCTCAAGAAATCGCATGATCGCTAATGTCTCATCTAGCGGAACCGGTGATACCCCCGTTTTAAAGAATGCGAGAATATGCTCTAGCAAACTAGCGTAGTAAGGCTTGGGAGTTGCTTGCACATCGACAAAAGAAGCATGCTCCCGGTGATGGAGGAGTGCCCCAAATGTTTTGTTCCACGTACGATCGCCCCGGATCACTCCCGTTCGCCCATCCGCCCATTGCCCTGTGATGACCTCGAACTCATCATTTTTTACTGCCGTTACACTTAGGCATTCATGGCCGAGTATC
Organism: Brevibacillus reuszeri; assembly: GCF_002897295.1. GTDB lineage: Bacteria > Bacillota > Bacilli > Brevibacillales > Brevibacillaceae > Brevibacillus > Brevibacillus reuszeri_A. The sequence goes on along the minus strand of NZ_BEXF01000005.1, from coordinate 341,953 downwards.
GTGAAAAGCATCTCCACCGAATGAATTCCGTACCAAAACAAGCCAGGCAGGGCTGACTCCAGTGGCATAGGTCCGTAGCAATAAGCACCGGTAATCGGATCTTCGCCGCTCTTCATGATCGCATTCACGATGCCTTCTGCGAAACGTAGGGAAGAGCAGCTCATGAGAGGCACCTGGTGAATCTGCGCAATTTCTATCAGTTTGAGTGCATCCAGGTAAGACGTCGCGAACGGTTTGTCGATAAACACCGGTTTGCCAAAAGGAGCGAGCAAAGCAAACTGCTCCAAATGAATACGCCCATCTACCGTTGTGAGCAGTATTGCATCAGACTGCTGTGCAACTGCTTCTATGGATGCAACGATGTTTATCCCATATTGATCACACAAGGTGCTCGTGATTCCCCCCACCCGAGAAGCGCTTAATTCGAAGTCGGGCGAACCGCCAGGATACGCCGCAACAATTTTTCCACCAGCGACGTGATATGGATGCAGATGATCGTGCAAAAGCTCGGTAAACATCTCACAATGCGACGTATCCAACCCTACCATGCCAATTCGCAGCTCGTTTCCCATACCATTCTTCTCCTCCTTTTACTACCAGTCCACTGCTCACCCAAAAAAGTTGCAGGCTTGAAGGAAAGCCTTCCCCTCTTCTTCAAACCTGTTTTTTCGATGATCCGCTATTCCGTCTCAGTCTCGCCTAGGTAAATCAGAGCTAACGCGATATAACATTCTCCCAGCCCGTAGATCAGAACGGGAATTCCATTCAAATAAGGCTGGTAGATAGAGGCATCTGTATCGTAATTCACTGGAGTATTGACCCAAGCCATATTCATTTAAGACTTATCCACAAAACTGAGCCGATATATCTGCCTTGGCCTGCCCTTCACCGAAATTTTCTCGATCCCGACGATCTCCACCAGCTCGGCATCTAGCCACTGTAACAAAATCCGATGAGAGCTGCGGATCGTTACGCCCAGGATTGTTGCTAGTTCCTGCGCGGTATACTCGATTTTTCCCAGACGGGTCACCTGGGCCATGAGCTTGCTCATATAGGAGGCAGTCATCCCTGCCTTCTCGGCTCTCGCCAAAATCGTTTCGTCTGTGATCGAAAGCTCGTAAATCATGGGATGAGACATTTCGACGGGCCCAATTACGCTTTTGTCTTCACGTACGATAAAACAGATGTCTCCCCCGAATTCTTTCGACTGCCTCAGTGCTAGCCGCGCATGCGTTCCCGCTTCATTAGCCGACTGTCCAAAGCCAACTCCAATACTGAGTGAAACCCCTAACGTCTTTTTTGCTTCCAATAAGATTGGGATTGTTTTGTAGCCTCGGGTTTCGCGTTCAAAAATCCCCCTGGTCGTCACGAATAAATACTCATCGCCACCCAGACTGGTCAAATGCCCCTCTAAACAGCCGACGTAATCCAAAAACATGCGCTGAATCTCTAGCTTCAGTCGCTGTACACCATGCTCTGAGGTACTTTTTTCCACCAGCTCACGATAGTCATCAATCTGGATGATCCCAAAAACAATTTGAGAGTCCTTGTTTCGCCGCTTTTCCGTGGAGAGAAGAGCACGCTCCAGAGATACAGTGATATCCTGAACGGTCGGTACTACCCAGTCATTGGGAATGTTCAGCCGGGTCAGCTCGTCTGCTACTTTTTTAACCCCGGTAAGCGCCCCGTCGCTTACTCCCTGCTCGTACTTTTCCCGATGAAAAGCAACCATTTCCTCGATTTGAAAGGGAATGCCCTCATAGTAATGGATGACTGTAAACGGCTCACCTACCTCCTGCAGTACTTGATTAACCCCTTGACTCAGGAAGGAGTCGACGCTAAGTCGCTGCATTTTGCGATGATGGTACAAGCGAAACAATGAACGAAAGAGTCCCGTCCCTGTCAAAGGAATGTAGTGAACAGGGACCGTAAAGTCGACTTTCTCTTTTGCTATTTTGTACGGGTAATAGCCGGAAAAGAGCAGGACCTCAACTTGGTCCATCAGTTCCTGGGCAAAGGCAGAAGCGTCCAAAATTTCATTGGACGCTCGAAATACAGGTTTGAAGTTAGGGAATGATTTGAGTGCTTCTCTGATTTTTTCCACTATGATGGTAGGTCCGATGACACCGATTTTGATTGTATTTTGCATCGTTCTCCCCTTCTCCTCGCCTGCTTGTTCTACTATCTATGAAAAGAAAAGGTCGTTGACTGTTTTCACGGCTAGAACGACCAGGAACAGCAAAGCCAAGATCGTAATTCCGTTTTTGATTGGTGTATTTTTCAAGTCACCCATGATTTTTTTATCGTTAGCAAGTAAAAATAATGCCAAGCCAATCAGCGGGACTACGACGATTGTGATCGGTTGCGTGATCATGATGAGCTGGACAGGAATTTTGCCAAAGACGAGGGCAACGACTCCCCCGAGAACCATCACTGCCATAATAAAGTAGCGAACGACGTTGCTCTCCAGCTTGCTGCCGAAGCCAAACGCATCTGCGAGCATGACCCCGCCAATTGCTGCGTTTCCTGTGAGAGAGGAAAAGGCAGCACCCCATAAGCCAATCATAAAGACGATCATCGCCCAGTTACCAAACAACGGCTCCAGTGCCTTTCCCATATCGGTCGCTGCATTCACCTGGATTCCTTGAGGCTGTAGTACAGCTGCAGCACTGATCATGATTAAAGCAGAGATGATTCCCAGCAAAATAATACCCGTATAACTTTCACGCGAGCCCTCTTTTGCATGGATGGATGTCCATCCTTTTTCCTGAACGAGATACGACTGGTACAAAGCACCGACCACCGTAAATGTTGTTGCAACCAACCCGATGATGAGAATCGCCGATCCATCGGGAATTTGCGGAACCAGACCCGAGAAAATACCGCTGAAGCTAGGTCTGATAACCACTACAGTACACAAGAATGAGAAGAGCATGATTCCTACCAACACTAGCATCAGTTTTTCCAGTATTTTATAAAAGTTCCGATAAAATAAGATGGCGATTCCTAATAGTGTGAAGAGAATGCCCCAGACTTTGGGTGATCCTCCTGCCAAGCTCGAGAGCGCCACACCCGCACCGATGACATTCGCTCCCTGAAACGTCGAGGTTACCAAAAAGCATCCCAATCCCATAATAATGGATGCCGCTCTCCCCCATTTTACCCGAATGGTTGTCAAAAGGGACTGATTCGTTGCCATTCCGATTCTTGCACTCATCTCGGTAAAGCACATCATAAAGAGGACCGAAACAACAATGACCCATAATAAGCTGTACCCATACATAGCGCCGATTTTGGAGGTCAAGGTGACACTCCCTGGTCCGACTACCAAGGCAGCCGTAATGATAGCCGGACCGAGTGATTTCACCAACGATGTTGCCTTCTTGTGCTTTTGGACATTCGATTGCAATTGTTCCACACAAAAGATCCCCTTTCTTAAACCGATGTAGGTTTTACAGAAAGCCAGCTAGCCAAATGCTCATCCACAAATGCATCGTCGTTCAATGCTGGGTAATCACGATAGACACGGTCGATTTCCTCCATCTGCCCCGCGGACAGCTCTTCATCCGGATTGAGGCACCAACGTCCTGCCAGCAATCCTTGCCGTCTAAGGACCTCGTGAATGCCAGGAATACAGCCAGCAAAGTCGTGAGCCGGGTCGAAAAAGGCAGCATTGGCATCCGTAATCGCCTGCCCTTCTTGCAGCAACTCGAGAATACCTCTTTCTGTTTGTTTTGCCCGCTTCACACGCTCCAAAAGGTCGACCGCACTCTTTGTCCATACAGCCCAATGACCGAGCAAGCCGCCTACGATGCTTTTCTCGACCGTTTTCCCGTCGATCTGAAAACGGTACGTGGTGAGTAAATCCGCGACGATATTGTCATCATTTCCTGTATAAAGAGCGATCTGGTCAGAACGAGTGGAGCTGCATACAGCTCGTACGACATCAAGTGTCTGGTATCGATTAAACGGCGCCATTTTGATTGCCATCACACCAGGAATTTCAGCGAACTCTTTCCAAAAGGAATAGCTGAGGATTCTTCCCCCCACGGAGGGCTGCAGGTAAAATCCAAAGATCGGGATGATTTTCGCAATTTCTTCTATTCTTTTTAACAGCTCTGCTTCGGAATAATCATGAAGCCCTCCCATACTGACAAGGCCCAAATCGTAGCCCAGCTTTGCCGCTACTTCAGCCTCAGCTATGGCTTGTGCTGTCGGTCCGCAAATACCCGCTACTTTCAAAAAGGAATCGGCCTTGCCCAATTGCCCAATCTCATCGGCGGCGAGGCGCAACACCGGTTCTAGCAAATTGATCTCTTTTTCCCGAATCTCAAACTGTGTCGTATGCACTCCAACCGCAATCCCGCCAGCTCCTGACGCGACATAATAACGGGTCAAGGCTCTCTGCCGTGCTTCATCCAAGCGCCCTGTTTGATCCAGGGCCAGCGGATGTGCCGGAATGACGACTCCTTCCATGAGCTTTTTGTGGAGAGCTGTCTTTAGTTCTCTTGCCATCTTAAAATTCACCCTTTCTCTCCTGGAAGTGCGTAGGCTTATTACTTGTCTCTCCTCCCGCAGTTACCCATTCTGCTGTCCAATCGATCATCTGACCAAGAGAAACGCGCGGGTAACCAAGCAGCTGGTGGGCTTTGGATGCGTTGCTCAGCAAGGCCGTATCTTGCTCATGATTTACGAAAACAGGCTCTACGTGAAAGCGCGAAGCAAATTGCTCAGCCAGCCAGCGTACAGAAGTTGTTTCGGGACCTGTAACGTTCAAGAGCTGCGGAGGTGTACTACATAGCTCTAAGGAGCGAATGGCCATTTCATTGGCATCTCCCTGCCAAATTACGTTTACTTGCCCCATTCTCAAATCGAGAGAACGACGCTCATATACGGCCTTGGCGATTTCTAGCAGAACACCGTATTTCATATCAATTGCGTAGTTCAAGCGAAAGTGAAGCATCGGGATATCGTATTTTTGGGAAAAGTAGCTAAAAATTCGCTCCCGCCCCAGGCATGATTGTGCATATTCACCTACAGGCCCCACCGTCGCATCTTCAGATGAACCTCCTTGGAGTACAGGTGACAGTGGATAAATATTCCCTGTTGAAAAGGAGACTATCCGCGACTCGCGGAACTTTTCTGCCACTCTTCCCGGCAAATATGTATTCATCGCCCAGGTAAGCGACTCATTGCCGGTTGTTCCAAATTTTTGTCCAGCCATGAAGATGACATTTTTCACAGAAGGCAGAGATTGTAATTCTTGATCGTTCAACAAATCTACGGCGATCGTCTCGATTCCCGCTTCTTGCAGTTCAGATTGTAGGGAACCCGCAGAGAAACGCGAAACTCCTATCACCTTTTTCTCTACACCAGCCTTTTCAATTGCCTTTTGGGCCAGCTTCGCCAGGCTTGGTCCCATCTTTCCACCAACACCTAAAATCATCAGATCACCGTCCATCCCCGCCATGCACTGTATCAATTGATCTGAAGGGTGAATCATTTTTTGGTCAAGCTCTTGTATTGTTCTCACACCAATTCCTCCTTATTCGAAATAAACAAACTATTCGAAACTTTATGTCGCTATTTTATGTTGTCACACTACTAAGAGACAAGTCTTTTAACTGTCTTTAAATCGGAGGGGTGGATAAAAGCTCTTTTGGGATGTGGTACTGTCTTCTATGCGGATTTGGGCACAGTCAGGTTATGCTTGTTTGATTGAATGAATGAATAAAAAAAAGCCCCTGACGAAGCTTGGGCTATTTCACCAAAAGAATGCGATTCTACGGAACCAATCTTTTCTCCAACTTCTTAATTCACCCAAATTGCTGCTGCGACTGAATATATTACCCAGTCCGCTCGATTGCGAAATGACCAGACCGGCCCTTATAAGGCGACCATGAGCATGCTCCGGACTGATCGATGGTTCATTTTCTACAGGTTCAAACATGTGCCGTTTCCATATCTCGCTTATTTGCAAACGGGGATAGGAGTTTACTTCTTATCTTATCCTCGACAGGTGGTTCCTTCCTTATTGTTTGAGGAAGAGTTTTGAGTGATGATGACCAACTGTCTCTGTCTTGGATGACATCACTATTTTTACTGATTTTCCATCGTCACGCTTAAATAGACCCTAAAGAAATAAATCTCCAGGGTCTAACTTTTAAATTCTTTCTTCCTTAATAGTACCATCTTCAAACATATGCCTTACTTTAATATCATTATCAATCCCCTTGAAATAGTAACTAAATGAACTAACCTTATCCTCATCATCAAATTTTATGAACAATTGGGAATCAATAACTCCTTTTCTTAAACCGTCAAGATCAGCAACATCTACATTCATATTTTGTAACCATTTCTTCTCATTCGGAAATTTATAATCAGTATTCTGGGAAAAATCGAATCTCCAAATAACTGTATTTGTATCTGCATCGTTTACAAGCTCGTATTTTTCCCCGAACATTTCTTGCACTTGAGCAACTGATTGAGCTATTGCTAGCTTTTTCACTATTGGATCTAAATCTTTTGAATTCTCATCGCTATTTGGATCTACGTCTTTGGCTTGTTCATCTATCTGTACCTTTTTTTGATCCTGCTTTTCCTGAATCTGACTATCTTCCCTTTGGGATTGGGTATCACTACAACCAACAATTTCTAAACTTACGGATAATAGCAGTGAATATAGCATTAGCATTTGTTTATTAGATTTAGATTTAACCATAATCATTAACTCCTTTAAAAAACCAAAAATGGAGATGGTTTACTTTACCCAATTTCCAAATTATAGCATATTATGATAACTGATCCAACAAATTCATTCTGCTAATTTTTTGAAGATAGGTCCCGCCAACAAAATGGAATTAACTTAACTAGTCAGAATGGGTGACTTTACAGTATTCAATGTAGAGTTGCCCATTCTTTTTATTTCTTTAAAGCTCAAAGTGATACTTGTTCAAAATTAGTCAGCAAAGCATTTTCATATGATAAAAATTTAAAGGCAAGAAGAAATGAAGAAGCAACTCTATAGTTTAATCGTTTTACGACATAAACAAGAAAGGTCAGCCTAAAAGCTGACCTTTCTTGTTTAAAAAATTATATTCACAGGCATTTTCAGAATCGCTTATAGGATATCCTCCTGGATAATTTCTATTCTATTAGAACAGAACTTGTTACATAACCTTAATTCATTTAATCAGTAATTTTTTAAGCTCAAAAATGGTTGCCTCTGATAACAAGATAAGCCTATCGTTATTAACAACAAAAAAACTTAAACCTGCAGGTATACTACGTTCTGTAGAAGGGTCATTTATAACTATTGCTTTTACTACATCATTTTCATTTAAGTCTGGGATATCTATTTTATATAATCTATAAAAAGAGAGAGAGTTATAGCATGCCGCTGTAATCTCATACAATGGATTTTTTAGTTCATATTGATATTTCTTATAGTTTTTAAGTCCTTTTGATGAAAAAAAGTCTTTTTTGATTATAATTTCATCACCAATAAATTTTTGCCCTGTTGGATATTCAGAAGCATCATTATATGAATTTGCAAATCCTAAAAGCTTCTCAACTTTCCAAGTTCCATAGATATATTTTTCAGTTTCACTATCCAAATTTATACGTTCTACAGTACAATATTCGGATGTGTTTTTTGGAATAATAGACTCATCCGTTTCAGGTTTAGGCTCACTAGATGTATTTGGATTTGATGTCATTTCAACATTTCCACAAGCCGATGCTAGCATCAACATGATCATGATACAAACCAATAATATTTTTTCATATTTCACACTCTTTTTTATTTTTTTGATTGTGTCACAATCTCTTCAGACATCATATGGCTTTGCCCAAAAGCTCTCCATTGGAGCATTATCCCAACAGTTCCCTTTCTGGCCCATGGAACACCGATAGCAATATCTTTTAAACATTCTTTGATAATCATTTGAGCACTATCGGCTCACTACGTAGGTTGGTGATGTCGCTTACCTTTTTTCATTAAACAACCGAGCCAAACGAAATCACGCCGATACGCTTTCAACAGTCGGGAAAGGCGATCAATGACAAGTTGCACCTTTATTTCCGCATCGGTCGAGCGCTATTGGAAGCTAAATATATTCCCTCAACACTAATTCCTTCTAATGCTAATGCTTGTTTTAGAAACAGACCATCTTTGCCAATTTTACCTGCATGAAAAACTTGCGCACCAGATTTTGCAAGGGCTATTGATTGGTTTAATCCTTTTCCACCTGGATACTCATCATAGCTGAGCGAAGATAACGTTTCTCCTCCTGTAACAAAGCGAGGAACTGTATAAACTTTATCAATATTTAATGACCCGAAATTTAAAAATTTCATCCTAAAACCCCATAATGTTTAACTTACCAATAATTCTAATAGCCGTTTCTTGAATAACTGATTGTCAATGCTCTTACAGACTCTTGCATTAGGAGTGTGACCTGCAAATCCATCAGAAATGGCAAGTTTACTACCGTCATTTATTATCACTTGACCATAGGCAGCAGCTTCTTGAGTACACACATAGCAGTAACATAGCTTGTCTTCAAGAACGATATCATCCCATAATACAACACCCATTGCTACGGCATCTGGTAAATCAACAATATGTTCATTACTTCTTTGTAAATTATATTCAAGCAAGGAACGGTTACATTTAACTGAGAACACAGCTTCTTCTTTACCACTTGATAGTAATACATCCAAATCGTCCTTATTCAAAGCTGCTTCGCCTAAACATACATCAAATCCAACGATGGTAGTTGGTATACCTGAGTTGAGCATAATATGATATGCTTCTGCATCTACATATACATTAAATTCAGCAACCGGTGTAGTGTTTCCGGGGCCAAAGCCAGAAGTACCCATGGTGTAAATATGTTTTACCTTCTTCATTGTTTCGGGTGCTTTTAAAATAGCAAGGGCGATATTTGTAACTGGACCGATGGTTACAATTTCGATTTCTCCAGGATTATTTTCAATTATGTCAAGGATAGCATCAACTGCATGCTTGGTTTCTGGCAAAATAGTAGGATGAATTAAATTACAATCTCCCATTCCGTCTTCACCATGAACATTAACAGCTGTAACTAAATCACGCATAAGTGGTTTGGCTGCTCCTACATAAAGAGGCGGTTTTTGTCCATTAGCAACTTCGATTGTCATTAGTGCATTTTTAGTTGCCAATTCAAGTGGGACATTGCCACAAACGGTTGTTATAGCTTCCACTTTAAAATTAGCTGATTTTAATGCCATAATTAACGCTACAGCATCATCACTTCCAGTATCTGTATCAATAATTAATTTCCTCATAACAAGACCTCCCATTCTTATTTGGCCTTATTATATAATTCAATTTATAATGAAAATAGGTCAAATGACCAAAGGAAAAAAGAAGGTGAAAATATGAATTTTAAAGATATTGTGGATGATGCCCCAGCGCATATTAAGAAAGAATTTATTTATAGAAGACACAAGAAAGGTAGCCTTATTATTCACCCGCATGAACAAAATGATTATCTTTATATTTTAACCACAGGTATAGCAGAAGTTTATAGACAAAGTTATGAGGGAACGATGCTTTCCTTATATGTTTATCATTCATATAGTTGTTTTGGGGAGATAGAAATTTTTAATGAAAAAATTTATACACTCGGTGTTATTGCAAAAAAAAATTGTGAAACGATAGCTATCCATAAAACAATGGTTTATGAATGGATGAAAATCGATTTTAATTTTAATTTTTACATAATTAAACAACTTGCCTCAAAATTAATTTTAAGCTCAGATACTGCGGCAAAATTATCACTTCTAACAGTTAAGGATCGTATCTTATTAAGTATACATAATCATTATCAAATTGGTGATTTAGATAACCTTACAAAGCAAATTTTATCAAGTGAGGTCTGCGCACCCATTAGAAGTTTAAATCGTTCAATAGCTCAGTGCATAAATGAGGGCCTTATAAGTTACACTGATAAAAAATTTTCTATAAATTCAATTGAAGAGATAGAAAAATCCCTTGAAAATTTCTTACTAAGATAATTTTATGATTTGTTTTCACTTGGCCACGGTCGAATCTCCTCGTTAATAAGAGTTGAACTTACCCCGATTCGATTAATTCCCATTAAAATAGACTACGACCCAAATGATCGCAGGTACCACGAATCTTGTTCAAATAGTAGGTTATGATGCAATGTACAATCCTGATTACATCATTTTCCTCCTAAAAATATACGGCAACACCTCTAACAACCGTCCACGTGTGATGGGATCATCATAATTCCATATAGCATCCATAAAATGAATTTTACCAGGAGTCAACTTGGCTATAGCTGCAATCTGTGGACACTGAGCAACTGTTTGTAATTCTGAGCGAGATGCCAAGATGAAGTTGCGATCCCCAGCATAGTGATTCAATTGATACTGCTGAATTTCTATCCATGCTTGCCCTTGCTCGATTAGGTGCTTCACTTGGGCAGATGGACGAAAGCCAAGTGATTCATACAAGGAGGCAGCAAACCCATTTTGACCCATTATATAAAATTTTGTACCTAACTTAAGATAAACTGTAGCCGTTTCCCCAGTAGTATAATCATCTGCTAATTGTCTACGTACTAGTCTTACTTTGTCCTCATATGTAGTGATCCACTTCTCCGCCTCTTTACTACGTTCAAATAGTTTGGCAATATACCGTAAGCGCTCAAAAAGTCTAAACTTATTGTCCAGTACAACTGTAGGAGCGATCGCATCTAGTACTTGTAAATCATGGGCAGGATGATAATAGCTAAGCAATACAAACTCGGGCTGCAGCTGTGCTATTTTATCAGGATCTGCCCAGTGCCCGATATTATGAATATTACGTAACTTATTGTGATAAATCACATTCTCTTTCATAGAGATAGCCGCTCCTATAGGAGATATGCCTAGGACTAATAGTTCTCCAAGTGTATATTTGCCATCCGTCACAATACGCTTTGCATTTTTAGGAACATGAACCTTTCTGCCAAGTGAATCGATAACTGTTCTTTGCTGATTATGTAGATGGATATTGGCATATTCACGCGGAGTGTTTCCAGTTAATTTACGGAAGCATCGACTGAAATAGTATTCATCCTTGAATCCAATTTGTCGAGATATTTTTCTTAATGGCTCAGTGGAATTGCAAAGAAGTGTCTTTGCGTGCTTTATTCGTAAATGTACCAAATAATCAGTTGGCTTTTGGCCAGTCAATGCTTTAAACTGCTGACTAAATTGCCATCTGACCATTCCGACCATATTAGCTAGTTGCTCCACTGTCAAGTCTTCATCATAATGCTGTTCCATATAATGTACCGTATGTTGGATCATTTTGATCTTTTCTTCGTTCTGCAAATAGGAAGCTTGCTCATCTAATAGAGCCATCATACCTAGAATAAGCTGAAGCCTACCTTGCATCATAGCCATTTCTGATGCGGAAAGAGAGGAGGAAAACTGATTCCTCCTCTCTGCTTCATTTCCTAATACTTGCTTCACTCGAGAAAACAACAGATGATAGGGATAGCCACAAAGCAAGGGTGGATGAGCAACCGGATTCATGGACATCCCCTCTACTTCAAAGGCTTCAAAGGTAAAGCGTGCAAGCTCCACCTCCCCTTTGCTTGATTCCAAATTGTAGCTTTGTACAGGTAAAACTAGAATGCAGCTCCCTTGACGCAGATCGAATGCAATTTCATTTATATACAGCCGTACACCAGGACTGAGTGCTATTACTAATGTGCATAAATTCGCTTCATTTTCATTTATTCCCCCATTAAAACTAATCGCTGGCGTCATCTGGTCAGCTTGTAACCTATCATAGTGCTTTAGCCTAATATGTAGGGATGCTAGATTCATAAGCAACTCTCCAACCATTAAAAACGATTCTCATTATCATCACTATAACATATAATGACATGCTCTCAAATATAGCTCAGCTTTCATGTTTCGAGTTGACGTTTTAGGGGGAAAGAACGGGCTAAAGAACGTAATGAGCAGATATAATTTCTTACGGCCGTTTCATCCATTGTGGAAGCTCTTTAAACAATTGCTCCAAAGCTAACAGATTATCTGTATTCCATTCATTAGATATAAAGTAAACATTTCCTTTTTTCACTGCGGGCAGAGTTCCCCATATCGGACTTTGTAGCAGTCGGTCAGCTGCTGTTTTACTTTCATCATCATCTTGTACAAGTACAAACAAATGATCACCAGCAAACTTTGAAAGCACCTCTTCTGAAATCGTAACGAAAGAAACGCCTTCTACATCAATAATACTCTTCTGTACAGCTGGTGGGACGGCAAAGCCGTTCTCTCCATAAATAATGGCACCAAAGCTACGATCGCCCATCACATAAAGTGTTTTACCTAACTGGTAGAACACTGTTGCTGTCTCCCCTTCTGCCAATTGAAGCTTATCAAACATTTCTTGCGACTGTGCTTCAAACTTAGCAATCAATTGAGCTGCCTCTTTCTGTTTGCCAAAGATATTTCCCATCTCCTTTACACGTTCTGTATAAGGAAGAGCTGGGTTGTAGGGGATCGTAGTAGCAATTTTCGACAACGCCTCATTATGTTCTGCTTCTGCCTTGTAATAACCATTAATAATAAGATCGGGTTTTAATGTCAGAATCGTCTCTAAGTCACCAGGATTTCCAACATCAACGATTCCTTCAAATTTACCTTCATAGTAGCTAGGAGTATCCTTGGGGAGGTTATTACCAACAACTGGAATACCCATCGCCAAGAAATCACCAATTGTCTGACCGATATAAACCACTCGTTTTGGATCTGCAGGTATTTCGACTTGTTCACCTGTAATTGTTTTATATTGAACTGTTTTCTCGCTCTCCTCTTTCTGTTTATCAGACACGTTGCTAGTAGCATTAGAAGTACTGCATGCCGATATTATCAACAACAGGAGGAAACTCCCTACCCATAGTATCCTTTGCTTTCCACGATGTTTCTTCACACTTGTTGCCCCTTTCCTTTCCCTTCTCGTCTTAATTGAAAACAATTATCATTACTCGCATTATTATAGCTTGTGCGAAAAAGGGGAAACAATGAAAAAAACGCAACGATTTATTTGGATAAATGTCAATTGCCAGAAGGGGTGGTCAGATCATAACGTTACTCGAATACAGCTAAAAATTCTTGAAAATACAAAAAAGCTCAATAGAGAGTATCTCTAATGAGCTTTACTTAACAATATGGTGCCGGTGAAGGGACTTGAACCCCCACGGTTTCCCTCACGATTTTGAGTCGCGCGCGTCTGCCATTCCGCCACACCGGCATTTTGTAAAACTAGTCTAGCACAATTTTCATAGAAAGTCAATGGTGGGGAGAGACGGATTCGAACCGCCGAACCCGGAGGGAGCAGATTTACAGTCTGCCGTGTTTAGCCACTTCACTATCTCCCCAAGCTAATCATGTAAAGTCGCAAACTGTGAGAAGCGACGTCTTTTAATTTATCATGATTGGCTTATTGCGTCAATAGAATCTACGAAATCCGTTTATTCAAAATTTCCTGTGCCCATTCATGAAAGACACTAATTGCTTGCTCAACATCGGGAAAACACCGCTCTTCCTCACAGGAGAACTCTGGAAAATCCAGTATGCGGTTTTTTCTAATCCGCACTTCCTCCGACTCGCATTTTATCTCCAAAAAGTAAGGTACAGATTCATCAATACCATAGCTGTTTTCCAAAAACTCATACGTTCGTACCCACTCTAATATGCGAACTTCCGATGCTTTTAATCGCAGTACTTGCTCCAAGGACATAATCGTTTCGTTTCCATAGTAATGCATGTTTCTCAACCTTTCCTTCATAACTTGTGGTCAGTACAACAAAACGGACGGAGACTCAGCTCCGCCCACTTTTTAAAAAATTTAGATCGAGGAAAGTAATTCGCGTAGCTCACTTACAATGACAGCTTGGTAGCCAGTGCCTTCGTCGTATTGTTCGAGCATTTCAGCGCGTGCTACTTTGATTTTTTCTTCATAATCAGGTGCATTGCGATCAGGGTTTTGCTGCTTGAAAGCAATCATCACCTCTTGTACGTGCTTTGGACGTGGTCCCCATTTGGCAAGTACGTGTCCACCTGTATCAGCAAAAATGACAACAGGGATCGCCCGACCGCCCATCGTCAAAAATTCGTCCATCAAGTCCAAATGATCTTCCATGACAAAAATCTCGACAGGCATCTCAGTATCTTTTAATGCATGCAGCACAACTGGCAGATTACGTATAACATCACCGCACCAATCAGCAGCCAGAATCAAGCAGCGTAGGTCATCCCGATGAGCGAGAGAAGCGAAAAATTCCCGATCCGCTTCGTTTGTCCACGTAAACGCTTCTGACCATTTTTGGTATGCTTCCTGATTTTTCGTCATGCCTTCCACAAAAGCTTGTGGTTTTAATCCGGTTCGAAGTTTGTGAGCCACATTCGTTGACATAAGCCAACCTCCTATGTATGTATAGTATCTACGGTTACTCCCCGCGTTTTATTCTTGCTTGTCTGATGAATCCCCTTGAGCTGTTTCTTGCTCCTGTTTGGCAAGCTCCATCATTTTTTGCAGGAGAATATGCTGTGGCATATGCATGAGACGCTCCAAAGGAACGTTGAGAGCTTCTGCCAGCTTAACAGCCGTATCTGGTGAAATTTGTAATGGGCGCATGAGTTGGCTCCTTTCTCATTCAAATTTCCGTCTCTCCAGTATAATACATGGCCGATAAACCTGCCATAGAGCAGTCTTTTTATTTACTTGTGTATTGGACGTTTGCAGCTTGGTCATCTACTTGGACAAAAAGCGCATCAAGTACCTTTTCTTCGAGTTCTCTCCAACGAATAAAACGCTGTGGGACTATGCAGGTCCATTCTTTTGCGATCTTCTCCCAATGCTCCATCCGGCGGTTATGCTTCACCAGCCAGCTGTCCAAAAAATTCGTAGAGGCTACATGCCCGTAGCATAGCATGGTGAAAACCGCTTTCCATTCATTCTTAGGCAATCGATTCGCATTTTGATAGCCTGAACAAAATGCGATGATCGCAGTCTCATTGAGTGCCGATAAATGGATGCCAGTCACAATATCCTGTGCCCACAAGCCCGGCTTCCCTGCTCCATCTGTCCAATCTACGAGTGCAGCGATTTGACCGTTTGGCTGAAAAATAACTTGCTCTACCCAAAACGAATGAAAGCATGGACCAGATAGAGTTGCAGTAGGCAAGTTCTCGGTAAAGTTTGAAGGCAATGATTTCAATAAAAGGATTTGTTGTGCTAACAGGGAGCGCACATAGGAAGGAAAGGCACCTTTTGCACTCTCGTAGCGAAGCCGCAACTCCTCACAAGTATGTATAGCTACCGCAGGAGTAACATATGGCAACATTTTAGCAGACGGCTCAGCTCTTTCAAATTGACAGTGAAACCTTGCCAAAAGACCTCCCATTGCCCGCGCCTCATCTTCCTGTAGCTCCCCGGGATGATAACAGCAGCCGTCCACCCATTCATTGACCTGATACGTTTCTCCATCTACATTTGCTAGCCAATCATTATCTATAGTAAGTATCAGTGCCGGTGCAGGAAAACCTTTTTGACGTAGCTCTTGGCTTAACGCCAGACCTTTCAGCATGTCCGGATAGCGCGTTTGCAGCCGCCATTTTGCATAAAAACGTTTTACGTAGTACCGTTTCTCCCTCGTCCAAACGGAAAAGCTTTCTTCCCATAATCCGTAAGCGATCCGTTCCACTTGTTGGGCATGAAAACCGTAAGCCTCGCGTAGGGCCGCTTTTAGCTTGTCCAAAATGCTTTGCCTCCTCTCTCCTTCCTCTTCCCTAATCACTATTCCACCTTACCCGCTTCAATCCTTTCTACGATTCTCCCAAGAAGGACAAAAATGAATAATCTCTCTATCCCCTGGTCAGAGAGATTATCCTCAATGTCGGGCTGTCAACTGGTTCCCGATAACAAAGCTATGTCTGTTTCTTCGTGAGGATACAAGGAACACCGAATCCGATTTTACCGGGCTGGGACATTTGCTCCAGATACGCCAACCCTCGCGCACATTGTTGCTTGCATACCTGACAAGTAGATGATGTTACGATTTTTAAATTTTGTTGATTCGGATGCTGTTTTGTATTTTTCTTCTTCACTTTTTTCGACTTGGCCATCCGTTTCCCTCCCTTTGCCCTGGTTCACTCCAGTCTATGAAGGAGAATAACCCTACTCTTTAGGCAAACATACAAAACCCGGGATCTAGCGGAAAATGGGCGTGGGAGAACAAGTAGACAAAGAAAAAAGCCACCCAGAAACTCTTGTCCGGTGACTTCTTCACATTTAGGAAGCTGGCTTTTCCATCAGCAGCTTACGAATTTCCAATTCTAACGTGGATGCATCAATCATTCCGATGATTTTTTTGCGAACGACACCATTTGTGTCAATTAAATAAGTGGTAGGAAATGCCTGGATCAAATATCGGTTTGACACCGTTCCTGCCACATCCATCGGGATTGGAAATGTGAGCTTATACGACTGTACAAAAGCCGTGGCAGCTTCAGGACTATCGTTACTCGTCACATTAACCCCATACAAATCGACCTGTCCGCCGTACTTTTCATAGATCTTCTGTAAATCAGGTGCCTCCATACGGCACGGACCACACCACGAAGCCCAGAAGTTTAGGATCACAGGCTTATTGCGTTTTCCCTCGACTTTGTAGGTTTGATTATCTAAACCAGTCAGCGTAAAATGAGGAGCCAAAAATCCTACCTCAGGCTTTTGTACTTCTGCTACGACTGCTGCCGATTCCTGTGGATGGTCCCAGACAGCATATCCGACACCCACAGCCACCAGCGCTGCCAGCAACAGTTTTTTCATGTCGTCACCTCTGCTTTACTTGCTCAAAATCCTGTAAAGCCACCAAATAATTGAATTAACACGCGGGTGATATCAGTCAGTTTGTCTGTGTACAAGAGTACGCCAAACAAAATCATGATCCCTCCGCCAACC
Source organism: Brevibacillus reuszeri (assembly GCF_002897295.1). Taxonomy (GTDB): domain Bacteria; phylum Bacillota; class Bacilli; order Brevibacillales; family Brevibacillaceae; genus Brevibacillus; species Brevibacillus reuszeri_A. The sequence goes on along the minus strand of NZ_BEXF01000005.1, from coordinate 324,909 downwards.
TTCATGAACTGGTCAGAATACTTGACGATCGCACTGATCTTGCTGATGAAAAACGTCATTACGAAAAACGGGATAGCAAAGCCTAGTGTGTACGCAAGTGTATAGGTTAATGCACGAGATGGATCTGTCACACCCATGACGATGATGCCGGAAAGAATGGGACCAACACATGGCGTCCAGCCTGCTGCATAGGTCATTCCAACCAATATGGACCCAGTATACCCTAATGGGCGCGATTTTAAATCGACCTTGAACGAACGCATCATCCAGTCCATTTTAAAAACTTGCAGCATAACCAGACCGATAATCACCAGCAAAATTCCCCCTAACTGGCGAATGAGGTCCTTTTGATTGACGAACAAGCTGCCGATCCAAGAGGTCGATAATCCTAATGCAATGAAGATAATGGAAAATCCTACAATAAAAAACAACGTATGTAAGAGAGCCTGTTTCTGGAAGACAGCTCTTCCCTTCTTCACTTCATCCACGGTTACCCCAGTGATATAGGACAAGAACGAGGGGTACAACGGCAGGCAGCAAGGGGAGATAAACGAGAGAAAGCCTGCTGCAAAGGCCAGAAAAACGGAAAGGTTTCCAGTCATAATTACCTCCGACGTATTGTTTCATCCACTATATTCCTTATTGTATCGAAACTTGCCCTACTTCAAAAGTAGCACCGACACTTTGTCTTAAATCCGTGACAATTGAGTTTACGTAATAATTATTATGTTACTTTTTTGCTGGTACTTTCTGCTTTTACATGACACAGCAAATGCCTTTTTTTGTAATGTAACAGCGGCTTGGCGTGCATAAGAGCACAAAAAAGAGGCGGAAAGAATCCCCGCCTCTTTTCCTATATTCGAAGTGACCAATTTGCCTACTTTTGGATACTGGTTTTGCTTCCATCCTGCAAGAGTGTTTGACCTTTTACTACGATCTGATCCCCTGCGGAGAGTCCACTCGTAATTTCAATCGAATCACTAGAAGATTTACCGGTTGTTACTTCTGTCAGCTTGGCAATCTCTCCCTCCAGCTTAAAGACGTAACGTTTTCCATCGCGATCAAAGACAGCTTTGCGTGAAATAACAAGCGCATTGCTTGATTCTGAAGTCGTCGATGGGAATGTTACATTGACTACCATATCGGACTTCAGTTCGTTAGATGGGTTCGGAATCGTAATTTCGATCGGGTACGCTTTTAACTGGGAATCCATAACGGGACTGACAGCCGTTACTTTTGCTTCGATCGTTTTATCTGTAGACTGTACATTCACCTTTACGACTGTACCAACCTTCACCTTTGTAATATCAGCTTCCGACAAGTTGGCTTTTACTAAAAGTGGATTGGTATTCACAATCACCACAACAGGTTGTTGCCCGGACATTTGTCCAACTGCACCAGACACGCTGGAAACAAAGCCACTGATTGGAGCTGTTACCGTTGCATTTGCCAACTGCTCGCGTGCGTTTGCCAAGCTTACAGCCGATTGGTTTACAGAAGCCTCAGATACTTGCAGGCCTGTTTTTTGCTGAGCAGCTTGCAAAGACTGCTGGGCATTCTCATAAGAGGTTTGAGCGGTCGTGAGCTGGGAGTTTGCTTGCTCCATTTGTTGAGCAGAAATAGCTCCCTGGTTAAACAGCTGTTGCATCCGCTGCTGATTAACCTTGGCATCTGCCAATGCAGTCTCCGCCTGTTTCAGACTATTTTTCGCCTGAACCAGCCCTTGATCAGAGCTGCTGCCCGTTTGGTTAAGGCTTGCTTGGGCTACACGTAATGCAGCTTCAGCCTGCCTTACTGTATTTTGCAGTTCGGTTTCATCCAGCTTAAACAGCAGCTGCCCTTTCTCCACATGTTGTCCAAGCTTTACAGGCAGTGACGTGATCTTTCCACCCATTTTTGGTGAAACTTGAACCTCTTCGCTCGGAGCCAGCTTGGCGCTGATTCCAGCTTCTGAGCTCACAGCCCCTGTTTTTACTGTCTCTACCTGTACAGGTGTAACGGTCTCCACATTTTCCGTAGGCGGGGTTGCCGCTTGCGGGTTGGAGCACCCTGCCACCAATGTAATGGCGAGTAACGCCAAAATGACGGGTTTTTTACTTATGTTCATAAAACTGTCCCTCCTCATCCCACAAACGTCTTACGATTCCAAAGCGGGAGCGATTTTCTTTGCTTTTTTCTCTGCTTTTTTCTCTTTCCTTTTTTGCTTTCTCAAACGAGACTTCTTGCCCATGTCATCAAACCACGAAGCCACTACTGGAACCAGTACCAACGTAATCAAAGTAGCAAAGCTCAAACCGAAAATAACGGTAACAGCCATTGGCGCCTGTGTTTCTGTACCAGAACCGCCTGCAAACGCAAGTGGTCCAATCGCCAGAATCGTAGTGAGTGTCGTCATCAAAATCGGACGCAGACGAATCGGTCCGGCGTGAAGAATCGCGTCGTGCAGCTCCCAGCCTTTTGCACGTAATTGGTTTACATAGTCGATCAGTACGATCGCGTTATTCACAACCAGACCAATCAATAGAATGTACCCGATAAACACCGATACGCTGATTGTCGTTCCAGTCACAAGCAGTCCCAGGAGTACGCCCGTGATGGTAGGTGGAACCGAGAACATAATGATAAATGGACTGTAGAGAGATTCAAACTGTGCAGCCATTACCATGTAAAGCAAAACTACCGAGAGGATAATAGCTAGACCAAGACTACCAAATGACTCGGCCATATCCTCACTTTGTCCTCCAAATTGAACCTTATATCCGTCTGGAAGGTTTAGTTTATCGATTTTGGCTTGAATATCCTTGGATACGGAATTAAGATCGCGTCCTGCCAGATCGCTCGTCACTTTCACTTCGCGCGTCAGGTTCGAACGATTGATCGTCAGCGGAACATCTACTCTACTAATGGTCGCGACAGAGCTTAGAGCAATCTGGGCTCCACCAGGTGCAGAAATACGCAAGTTGTTCAAGTAATTGATATCTTCCTGATAATTTTCAGGCAGTTTGAGTTTAATGTCAATCTCATCGTCACCTGTGCGGTACTTCGTTACCGTTTGACCTTGGAAAGAAGTACGTACACTGGAGAGAATTTGTCCTGTAGACAAGCCGTACAGACCTGCTTTCTCAGCATTTACCTTCACTTCGAATTCCTGTCTGGATTCCTCCATGCTGGTCGAAACATTGCTGGTTCCCGGTACGCTTTCTACTTCACCTTTAATGATGCTACTGATGTCTTTGAGTACATCCAGGTCATCTCCGCGAACAGTCATTTCGATTGGAGATCCTGTCGACATCCCTTGAGCGGCGCTAACTTTAATTTCTGGTCCTGCGATTGGCTTCAATTGATTTTGCAAGTCCATTACGATCTCATCGGAAGAACGCGTCCGTTTGGTCACATCCACCAATATCAGCGTAATGTTTGCTTGATTGGAGGACAAGGTACTCGCGATCGGAGAACCATTGCTACCAATTGAGGTAGAAACAATATCTTTTTCAGGAACGGTGTTTACGATGTCCTCTACCTGCTTCGCGACCTTCTCGGTTTCCGCGAGGACAGTACCATTCGGCATTTTAATAGAGACGCTAACTTGTCCTTGGTCCATGCTCGGAATAAACTCCGCACCAATCATTGGGATAAGCATCAACGAACCAATCATCATGATGATCGCCGAACTCATGACGGTTTTACGATGACCCAACGCCCATTTCAGCAGTCTGTGATAACCCTTTTCCACTTTGCCGAATCCGATGTTGAACCAAGTAACCGGGTTGATTCCTCTGTAATTTTCATGGTTGGAATGATTCGGTACCTTTTTCAAAATGCGTGAGCTGAGCATCGGTACAAGCAAGATCGAGAATACGAGCGCTGCGATATGGGAGTAAACTACCGTCAACGCCAAAGGTCCAAACAGCTCGGAAGCAATACCTTCTGTCAAAGCAATCGGCAAGAATACGCAAATTTGCGCAAGCGCTGACGCCATAACCGCCGTACCAACTTCTTTTGAACCGACCAATGCTGCTTCCATCATGCCTTTGCCTTGCTCGCGCTGGCGGAAAATGTTCTCCAGCATTACAACGGCGAAGTCAATCAATGAACCTAACCCCAACGTCAAACCTGAAAGGGAAATCAGGTTGATCGTTTGTCCCGTCATGTACATCAAAAGGAATGTAGCAATGATCGAAACCGGCAAAACGATGATCGCAATCAGCATGGATTGCAAGCTTCCGAGGAAGAAGAACAGCAAGATTACACCGACTAAACCACCCAACAGGGCATGTTCAGCAGTTGTATAGATCGAATCTTTGATATAGGTCGAAGTATCGAGCGTGGTTGTAATCTGCATATTATCTGGCAGATCTTTCTTGATCTTCTCCAGCTCTTTTTTCACGCCATCGGCAACTTCGATTGTATTTCCGCCAGAAGCTTTCGTAATGGAAATTCCCAAGCTAGGCTTTCCGTTTACATAGCTGAGCTGGGTAATTTCCTCGCGTGTGTCCTGCACCTCTGCTACATCGCTGAGTCGAATGGAATTGCCACCTACGTTAATCGGGGTCAAAGCGATTTGGTCTACATTTGCAAATTCCCCTTGTACACGGATATTAAGCTTTTCATCCCCTTCTCTGACAGCCCCTGCTGAACCAGAAAGGTTACTCGCGGACAATGCCTGCTGCAGCTGATCAAGCGATAGACCGTATGCTGCCAGCTTGGCTGGGTCGACCACGATATTTACTACTCGATCCTGTCCACCACTGATTGAAGCAGCGGCAACGCCATCAATGCGCTCCAAACGGGATTGAATCAGATCCTCAGTCAACTCTTTTAATCGGTTGATATCCTGATCCCCGGTTACAGCAAACTGAATGATTGGTTGGCTGTTCGGGTCAATACGCAGAACGCGCGGCGCCCTAGCAGAATCAGGCAATGCACCGCGAACCTGGTCTACTTTTTCGCGAATATTAAGTGTTGCTTGGTCCAAATCCGTTCCCCAATTAAACATGAGGATAACTTGAGAAGCACCTTCAATGGACACCGAAGAAATGCTGTCCAGATCAGATACGGTACCTAGGGCATTCTCAATCGGTTTCGTAACCAGTTTTTCTACTTCACTCGGAGATCCGCCGTCAACGGATGTAACCACAACGGCTACCGGGAAATTCAATTCCGGCATCAAATCGATCGCCAAGCGAGGGAGAGAAACAAAGCCAAAAATAATCATTGCCAGAGTCAGCATGATCATTGTAACTGGCCGTTTAATCGATAGTTCTGAAAAGTTCAATCCACTCACCTCTTCTTTTTGAACGTATAAGAATTTATAAGCACGAAGCTTATAAATTCTGGAGCGCATGACAACTCTTTTGCTAAACGCCGTCGCTCCTTCTTGAGGAAGCCTCGATAGAGGTTTTCTTCAAACTTGGCTTTATCTGTTAATCAAAAGCAAGACAAAGCCGTTGCTGTTTGAATGAATCAGCTTGTTAATTCTCTCTTTGGTGCAAACGACTCATGTAAAGCTTGAAGAGATGAGATTGCCTTAGGATCATCTAACTCCATCCCCTCCTGGTCAAATATTCGCTCGGTCAACGAAACCCACACTATTCTGCGATCCGTTTGATCCCGGAACCTGCGTACCAGTCCTTCCTGCTCCAGCCTGTTGATCAACCCAGAAGTTGTACTGTATGAAAGATCGACAGCCTTGCTTATGTCACCCATCGTTTTTGGACCATCTACAATATGCTCCAAGATCAGAACCTGCTGCCAGGTAACATCTCCTGTGTCCAAAACCTTCTTTGAAAGCAGTGAAAACAAGGCACTCGCTTCCCTCTGAAGCTTAGCCAGCTGAATCAGTTCTCTCATGAAAGCCTCCCCTTGCATTCACACATGACCACAGACTCATCCTTACAGTTCGCTCATTTACCTACTTTATTTTACCTATAGGAGCAGGAGGAAAAGTCTATCAGCTGGATGATTTCAACAAGGGCATCATCTATCTAGAGATAGACGACACCCCATGCTAAAATGAAACTAAGCGAACAACTGCTGGAGAAAGAAGGCTATTTCTTTGCTGAAAATGAGCGTAAAAGCCATTCAAAAACGTTTACTGATCATCTGGTTTTCTGTGCTGATTGTGTTAGCATTACTACCAGATGCGTTTATGCGCGAAACTCCTTTGCAATTTTCTACTACAATTTTACTATGCTTTTTATATATTGTCGTCTTTTGGATGTCGAAAAGGAAATGGAAGCCTTACCAATTTGAGCTAGTGACAGTCCTCCTAGGCTCATTATCTATTGCTAAAGGGCTTTGGTCGGGTGGGGATGGCTACGGTATGATACTTCCACTCGCTGTTTTTATCGGGTTTCATATTGATGGTCGACGTTCCTTGGCGTATGCTATCTTTTTTTGTGCTACTACTACCTTACTTTTGTATTTCGACGAACTGTTAAAAATCACACACGTTATCCCCTTCATCCTTACCTTTGTCGGTTGCTACATCGGCGCCAGGGGATATCGCATACAGAATGAAGCTTACAAAACGAATCAAACGCATCTTGAAGAACTGCAAAAAACGCATAAAGAGCTGCAAGAAGCGCATGGTCAGCTGCAGGAGGCTACCCTGCATACGCTTCAAGTGGCGGTCTTGGAAGAACGTACAAGAATCGCGCGGGATATCCATGATGCCTTGGGGCATAGTCTCACTTCGCTCATTGTTCAGCTCCACGCCTTGAAGTACATGCTTCAGGATGGTCCTGTGGATGCACAAGAGGCAGTGCGCAATATGCTGGGTGTTGCCAAGCAAAGCCTGGAGGAGATTCGCTCTTCCGTGCATACGCTTGCCATGGATAAAACCTCGATCGGCTTGACTCCGCTTCGTGCCCTTTTGTCCCAAGCCGAGAAGCATACGGGTATCAGAATGGAGCTCATTTCGTCAGACCAAGAAATTCATTTATCGCAAGAGCTGACGATTACCTTTTACCGGATTTTACAGGAAGCGGTTACAAATTCCTTGCGCCATTCCAATGCCAAAGAGATTCAGGTGGTCATCGAGAAGCGGAATCAATCCTTGTTTCTCTCCATTCGGGATGACGGAAATATTACTGCGAATACCACCATCAAGCCGGGCTTTGGATTAAACGGTATCTCGGAGCGTATTCGTCAATTGAACGGAAGTCTCGCCTACTTTGTCCGTGAGCCGCACGGATTTCAACTAGATGTCATTATTCCCTTAGAACAATCTTAACGTGAAGAAAGGAGCATGCGATCATGACAGAAACAACGAAACCCAAGAACATTCGTGTGGTCCTCGTCGATGACCAGACCATGATTCGCCAAGGGCTCGGTTATGTAATACAAATGCAGCCGGATATGGAGGTAATCGGGGAAGCATCCGACGGAGATGAGGCAATCAAGCTGGTCGGGGTCCTCTCTCCGGACGTTGTGTTAATGGACGTACAAATGCCAAATAAATCGGGAATTGATGCTACGCGTGAAATCATGCGGCTTCACCCGAGTATAAAAGTCCTGATCCTTACGACATTTGACAATCATAATTACGTAGTTGACGGAATCCGTGCCGGTGCAGTTGGCTATATGCTAAAAGATGCAGACTCCCAAGAAATGCTCGATCTGATTCGTCGTGCTTATCAGGGCGAGGCGCTTTTTCACACTGTGACAGCCGCCAAAGCCTTGGCAGAAGCTCTGCAAGCTCAGCGAACGGTCGTACCCGATCCAAGCAGCAATCCCCCTGTATTATTGGACGACTTGACCGAGCGTGAACTCGATGTCTTGCAACAAATCGCTTACGGGTACCGAAACGACCAGATTGCACAAAACCTGTTCATTTCTGAAGGAACCGTAAAAACCCATGTTCATCGCATTTTGCAAAAAATGGGAGTCGAAGATCGCACGCAAGCGGTAGCCAAAGCTTTGAGGCATCAATTGGTAAAATAGTCTGATTATTACACTCCTGATCAATATGCACTATGTTAGTATAATACAAGAATTGTCTGAGTGAAAAGTAAACAAACTCACTCCTTCAAAGAATGATGTTTCTCGGAGGGCTTGTCTGACGTCGACCACAGCTTGATCGATTTGAAGTACCCGACAAATGAAAACGAGTCCTCCCCTGCTGTCATCTCCTCCATCGCAATGCCCATTGCCAGTCATCCCCAAACATTCGTCCAGGATTTGCTCGATCAAATATCGAGTTTCTACGTCCTCCGCATCCAGATGGAAAAATTGGACGTGTAAAGGCTGCAGGTCTTCCGTTGTAACCCCAACGTACCCCTCTGCCTTCATCTCATTGATCCATTCTTGTAAGGCTTGAAGATTGTTCTCTGCTGCCTGATCTGTCAGAACAGAATATTGGCCGCCTTTTACCCCAACTGTTCCAACATGAACCGCGTACAGCGCTTCCTTTTCTTCATACCAGGCCTCCCAAAACCACCACTCCTTTTCTCCTTTCTTTAGCAAGCGGATCAATGATGTCAACTCCCGTTCAGCCTTTTTGTAAATTATTCCACTGCACGACACTCTTTGACAAGAAGTTACAAAAAGATTGATCCGAAAGACTTGCAACTTTTTCTCCTTCAGGACCATTCTCCTAGCAAACACACAAGAAAAGACGGCCTCAAGCTCCGTCTTTAGACTTATCCACTCTATGCTTTTGATCCCCATCAAGGCCGGGCGAGCGGTAACCGAATTTCAAACCGTGCTCCCTGCAATTTTGGCGAGTTGTCTGCAAAAATTTCTCCGCCATGATCAACGATGATCCTTTGTGTCGTTGACAATCCGAGCCCTGTTCCTTCTTGCTTGGTCGTATAAAAAGGGACAAACAGGTTTTGCTTACTAATTTCGGAGAGTCCAGGACCGTTATCCTCAACGGTAATCACAACTTCATTAATGGAGGAAAATACAGAAACCACTACCAGATTTCCTTGGGTAAGCAATGCTTCAAACGAGTTTTTCAATATATTTAAAATCGCTTGCTTTATACGAGAGCGATGCCCGAATACGAACCACTCTCCTTGGGCGATCTTCAGCTCCAAGTTGATTCCTCGTCGATTTGCCTCGGGCTCCAATAAACGCAGAACTCCGTACAACTCGTCCATCACTAAAAAACGCTCGGAGACAATGTTGTCGTCTCTGTATCTGGCTAAAACGAGAACATCGTTTAGAAGACCGTCTATTCTTTCAATTTCAGTTAAAATGACAGAAAAATAAGAATCATTTCGACTTGTCGTGCCTTGCTCTCTGATTAACTGAATGAATCCTTTTATAGAAGTCAACGGATTCCGAATCTCATGAGCCATACCCGCTGCCAATTGTCCAACCGCAGCCAACGCTTCTCGTTTACTTAGCTCCTCTTCGTAACGCTTGCTCTCTGTCACATTGCGCAGTACAGCAATCGCACCCCATAGCTCGCCCTTATAGACAATGGGACTTGTACTTACCGTTGTCCACTTTCCGTTGTACTCAGCTACATAATGTCCAGACTGCCCCTTTTCCACCACCCACTGAATAAATCGTTCACTGTCATGCGGGCGAAAAGCTGTATCAATATTTTTACCGATCACCTGCTCGCGCTCTACACCGAGCAGCTTGACAAGAGCGGAATTTGCTTCAATAACGGTCATGTCTCGATTGATCATCAATACCGCGATGTCGCTTGATTGCAGCACGAGGTGACCGAGCTCTTGTTCTGCTACTACATGACTATTCTCGTCATCCCACGATACCCTCGCAGTGTTCTCATTGGCTTTCTTTTGTGCCACCTGAAGAAAGTCTTGTTCGACACGCTTCATCAAATGATCAGCAGCTCTATAAACAATCAACTGCGTTAACAAAAACTCTTTTTGTTCCAGATCTGACTTCACTAATTTGGAATGATCCCTGTTTAAGTTTTTAACAATAATATCCCGTAAAGTCCGAATACTTTTCAATACACACGGCAGCCGGACATCACCAGAGAAGCAGCTATGAGAAAAATTCCTATATTCTTGGTCCAAAGAGGAGATATCCTCTGTTTCCACTATGTCAGCCAATCTGTGAATGAGTTGTACGAGTAGCGCCTCAGTATTTTCACGTTTCTCCAGAATGGATTCAGAGATATCCGAATCATCAGAAAGACAAGAAAACGTTTCTATTGCTAGCGGAGACGCCAAATGAGTAAGATACATTCGTATTCGATTTTTCAAATCACTCTGGCTCCTTTTTCATCTTGCTTCAATAAGGCTTTTTCTTCCAAGTATGTAATCGTATTGCTTCTATTATGGACGTAAATACATCAAGAAGTAAAGCGGATCGGACGAGACCAACAGAAGATCATGCCCTTCATGTAAGAAAAATGAGTTGGAGTTGCATTGTTTCGTTGGAATACATAAAGAATGTGAATGAAACGGAGATGAAATTTTTTACGCATCCGTAAGCGCTTACGTCACTTCTCTAATCATATCATGACTGGCCAACTAAATGTTAAAAAATGTTTATTCTTCAATGATTGGTAAAAACTTGAGAAGTGTTAGTACGATTGTATATAAAAGCACCTGCCCCACATAAGGACAAGTGCTTACTTCTTAGGAATGAGCTTTTACAGCATAGTTGCGCAGGTCAGATTTTACAGGGCTGTTTTGGTTCGTTCCTGCGTGTGCACGCTTGAACGCTTCACTCTCGGTCCAAGCTTTGAACGCCTCTTCGTCTGTCCACTTGGTAAAAACGATGTACTCATCGCCTTCCGTTGGTGCGAGGAAAAGGAACTCCAGGAAACCAGGCACTTCCTTCATTCTCTCGCCGCCTCCTCCAAACGCGCGCTCCAAGTGTGATTGATAATCTGCAGGTACTGTTAGTCTGTTCATTGATACGTACATTCTTGTCACGTCCCCTCCAAAGTTTTACCTATTCATTATACAACTTTTGGAGAGAAAACCAAAAACCACAGACGCATTAATCACGTCTGCGGTTCCTTTGCTGTTCGAGCATTATATCCATGAGAAGCATGTCTTGCAGAGGATCCTTGGGATCGGTTGTCAGCAGTGCTGCTACAGCAGCCATCGCACATTTCACCGATTGAAAGGAGTAGAACGCATCTCGCTCTGCATCGCTAAACAGCGATAAATCAGACCGCTCCTGAACTGGATATGGGAAGTCCGTTTCTACGCCCGCTCGATCCAGCACGATCAGAGCTTGCTTAATTGCAAGTAGCGCGGCACTTACACTGATACCGTACTCTTTTCGCAGATCGTCCCAGACTTGAAAAGCTGATTTTTCCACGCGCTCCTGATTCGGGCGAGTAATGATTCCCGTTTTACGCCCTTCTTTTAACAACCAGTCAACAAAAATATCATGTCTGGGAGGAAAAGCGTAAACTTGAAGCGTCATTTCCAATTCTGTCGGATAGTCCTTGGCAAAACGTGCATGGGCCAAAGACATTTCATATCGGCGCGAAGGATGGCCGGGGACAGTGACGAAGACCGTATCCTGTCTGACTGCTGCAATTTGCAGCTTCGTCCGTGCAGGAATTCGCCCCTGCGGTGCCTTTTCCCTCCGAATATTTCCCGGAATGAGCTCAGTGCCAAATTGGTGGTATTCCAGAGGAGAGTCAATCCACGGAATTGGCTCGCGTGAACGAATCTCGTACAACCCGTTAAAGGTGACCCATTCACCAGGCCGGCGCTGACTGCGAATGAGTACAGCATGCTCTTCTTCTTCTGGCGGGACTTCCGTATCTTGATCATCAGGTGCTGGATGCAACCGTTTGTGCTCGATCAATACGCATTCCTTCATTAAAAGACGTTCTAGCAATTCACGTTTACTAACCCATTCATATCCGATTCGGTAAATCCGATTTTTCATCGGCTCCACCTCCTTTGTCGCCAAATCATCCGAGGGTAGTGTTTTATTAAACTACCATATGTATTTTTTATCTTGTCCGTGCTAAACAGATCGTACAATCTGCTGCAGGGATTCAGCCGCATCTTTTGGAGATTCCGCTCTGCTAATGGCGCTGATAACTGCTACTCCATCTGCTCCTGCTTTCATCACGAGGACGGCGTTTTCTTGCGTGATACCGCCGATTCCTACGATTGGCAGTTTATTACCGACCGCCTCACGAATCGTGGTGATCGCCGCTGGTCCAATAGGCTCCCCAGCATCTGCTTTTGATGAAGTGGCAAACATAGCCCCTACACCGATGCAGTCAGTGCCATCCCTTTGAGCGTTTACTGCCTCCTCTACGGTTGCGGTCGACACACCAATGTACATATCTGGCCCAACGATTTCTCTGACATCACGCAGGTGCATATCGTCCTGGCCGACATGGATACCATCTGCACCAAGGCGAACAGCCATTTCCACATCATCATTTACGAAGAATAACGCACTGTACTCGCGGCACAACGCTTGCATTTGACGTCCGAGCTCGAATCGTTCTTCTGCCGTAAGCTTGCTTCCTTTGTCTCGTAACTGGAGTGTACCCACTCCGCCTTTCAATGCTTCACGTACTATTTCTACGGTACGCTCAACGGAAAAATCGCAATCCTGAGACCCGATCACGAAATATACTCCCATTTTTTCTCGTAACAAATCCCTGTTTCTCATCCTTCTCTCATCTCCCAACGATTGAGTGCCCCGCGATACGCCAATGTCGCTTGCTTGACATCCGCAGCATCCGTAATACCAGACAAGACAGCAATACCAGCACACCCAGCCTCCAAAACCTTATGAGTCCGCTCTGGTGTAATTCCTCCAAGCCCAATAACCGGTATAGACATACATGCTGTTAATTGTGCAAGCTCTACTGTTCCTCTCGGAGGCACACCGGGCTTGGAGCCGCTTGGAAAAATATGTCCGTAAAGCAAATAGTCTGCACCATCGCTTACAGCTTGCTCGGCTTCGGAGATGGAATGCACAGACCTGCCAATCCATTGCTGTTCTTTTAAGACGTTTCGGGCCTCCTGCGGTGCAAGACTGTGATAGGCGAGGTGTGCGCCCCGACACTGACTAGCTGCTGCCACATCCACACGATCATTGACAATGATACATTCAAGTGGCAGGACAGAGGAAAGCGCTTTAACCCAATCCATGCACTCTCTTGCTGTCCGCTGCTTTTCACGAATATGTAAATAGCTCATCCCTCCGGAAAAGGCAGCTTCAGCCAAAGCCAATACTTGTTCGAGTGTTTGGCGACCATTGGTGATCACATGCAATTCAGGAGAGCGGAGCATTCGATGAAACACCGCCTCCGGATAGGGCTGTCAAGCATTCCTGCAACCACTCCGCTGTTCTGTCCTCTCCACCCTGAGGTGCATGTGCTAATAGCTCCACCACTAATCTGCGCAAGAAAAAGGCTTGCTGCATGGTCAATGGAAATGTAATATTCTTGGGCTTCGCCTCTTGCTTTTCCAATGTTTCTACACCAGCCAGAAGCATATCGGCGATCGACTCGACGATTTCGCTCAGCTGTTCGTTCTGCTTGAGTTCGTCGTAACATCCATCATACAGACGGCACAATATTAAAAATGCCTGTGACGACAAGGTCACCGGCTGTACATCTTGCATCGGTTCCGTCACGCTTTTCCCCTCCACTCGCTTAAAAAACAAAACCTATTATATCACAACCATCTCTTCGTCGCCGTTTTTCCTCATGGAATCGCGACTAAACGAAAAAAAGAAAACCGCTGAAAAATCAGCGGCTTTTGCTTGTTCCTTCATTGCGATCATTGTGATTGGATTGTCGCAGGTTCGTATTCTGGTCACCCTGATCGAGCGTTTTCCCACGATTTTTCCCGAGATCCTTACTGTTGTTATTTTTGCCCATTTGGTCCACCTCCCTCTCAGGATAGCGTAACCAACTGCCGGCACTTTACTCTTTATTTTGCGGGTTTACATTACGGTGCGACTGCTACGCTTTTTCAGTGCGAAGACGATCGCAAACGGTACACGCCACCCCAATAAAAAAGCGAGAGTGATGAAGTAAGTAACCGCGGTAAATAACAGTGTGATCGGAACACCTGTCCACCAAGAACGCAGGACGAGTCCAATAGGTGCCGCTACTGTCCAGGTCAATAGCGTGGAAAGTAACAGGCGACCTGCACTTTCGTACGCACGTGGGATGTAGCTTCTAAATAAAAGCATCGCGATAAGCCATCCGATCAAAAAGGGAGCCAGCGTTTCCAGCATCCCGATAAATGTAACAGGCAAATGATGGGCCAACTTTCCGTAGTAAACGAATAACAGGAAGGCGACCAGATCCCCGGTAAACAGCACATAGCCAGCCGGCGAGATACGCAGTCTCATACATAATCCTCTTTTCCTTGCTTTCAGAAATAGGTCTTACGTAGTTCTTCCCTATTGTACACATCCAGCCTTTCAACCTACAATCATTTGAGCCGTTTATTCACCAAACAGCAACAATTGCAGCTTTTCCTTTGCAGCCTGCCATTCTTTGTCTATGAAGCTAAAGTAAACAGAATCACGAATGTATCCATCTCGCATGACCATATGATTTCGCAATACACCTTCATAAACTCCGCCAATACGCTTGATCGCTCGTTGAGAGTTGAGATTGCGCGAATCCGTTTTGAGCTGCACACGAATACATCCCAGATCTTCGAAGCAGTGACAAAGCAATAGCCATTTGCACTCTGTATTTACAGCTGTTTTCCACACGGATGGCGTCAGCCAGGTAAAACCAATTTCCAATCCACGATCCTTGCGAGAAATGCCTAAAAATCTCGTGCTTCCAATAATTTTCCCCGATTCCTGGCTGATGATGACAAAGGGAAGCTCTGTCCCTTCCCGTTGATTTTGCAAAGCCTGTTCAACAAATAAACGCGTATCCTCTGGCGTATTCATCATGATGGACATATAACTCCAGATTTGCTCAAACTTCCCGGCTTCCCATAAACCATCGATATGCTCAGGACTCATGGGCTCCAGACGAACGAGCTTGCCTGCCAATGTAACAGGTGCGATTTGCAACATGATCATCTCTCCTCTACTGTTCTGGCAAAAGGTATAGCCAGTACAGCTCCCAGAAATTTTTTCTATGATACGGGGCGAAGAGATGTCTGTCAAGCTACTTCTTCCTCCGTTAAAAGCTTGTCGCAATTTTGTCAAAATTGAGGAATTAGGTCTTATCTCCCCCAATATAATGTTACAACTTGTATTCGAGACAAACCGGGGCAGTTGTCCGGATGCGAGACACATACGGAACGAAAAGGAGGGATCGTAATGAAAACGCAGACGGAATCAAACGGGATCGTTACCCTTACAAATGAAGGCGAAAGCCTCATCAAAGACAGTCCGCTCTATAATGAAGGATTGCGTCCCACAACTACCGCTGAACATACCTGGACTTCGTACAATTTCGCCAGTCTTTGGATCGGTATGTCGATCTGTTTGCCGACCTATGCGATGGCAGCAGGTTTGATTTCACTCGGAATGAACTGGTGGCAAGCCATTTTGACGATCATTCTCGGGAACTGTATTGTCCTTATCCCCATTCTCCTCAACTCACACGCTGGAACGAAGTTTGGGATTCCTTATCCTGTATTTGCACGGCTCTGGTTTGGTTCAAAAGGAGCGCACATTCCTGCAGTCGCTCGTGGATTGATTGGTGCCGGCTGGTTCGGCATCAACTGTTGGTTTGGCGGAGCTGCGATTGACACTCTACTCATGTCGATGACAAACTGGGCAAGTGTTCCCGGCCATCTGTGGATCGCCTTCTTCGGCTTTTGGTTGCTGAATGTGTTCGTCGCTTATCGTGGGCCAGAAGCGATCAGAAAAATGGAAGCCTGGGCAGCACCTATCTTGATCATCATGAGCCTTGCACTCCTCGTTTGGGCACTGACGAAAGCCGGTGGATGGGGTCCGATGCTTTCCGCTCCTTCCAAATTCACTACCACTGGGGAATTTCTTAAAGTATTCTTCCCGGCATTGACAGGAGCAATCGCATTCTGGGCGACCATGGCTCTAAACATTCCCGACTTTTGCCGCTATGCTAAGAGTCAGAAGGCTCAGATCGTTGGACAATCGGCTTCTCTGCCAACCACTATGGGAGGCTTTTCCTTCATCGGGGTAGCAGTTGCCTCCGCTACCGTCGTGATTTACGGAGAAGCCCTGTGGGATCCTGCAGCTGTTTTGGCGAAGTTCTCTCCCTTTGCCATCTTCCTGGGAACGATCGGTATCATCCTTGCGACCTTAACCACGAACGTAGCAGCGAATATCGTCGCTCCTGCAAGAGCCGTAGAAAACCTTGCACCCCGCCGTCTCTCCTATGAAGCTGGTGCCATAATTGCAGGGGTAGTTTCCTTGCTGATGCAGCCTTGGTATATCCTCGAAAACTTTGGTAACTATATTTTCCTGTGGCTAGGGACGTATGGCGCATTGCTAGGTCCGATCGACGGCATTGCGATCGCAGACTACTGGCTCGTTCGGAAAAGACGCATTCATTTAACCGAGCTTTATAAAACGAATGGTATTTATTCATACAAAACCGGATTTAATACAAGGGCAATCTGGGCCATGCTCATCGGGATTGCCATTCCATTCATCAGCAAATTAATCCCTGGTTTAGAAATCATTTGGGATAACGCCTGGACGATCGGCTTGTTGATTTCTCTTGCGGTTTATACCTGGATGATGAAAGGCGATGCAACCATTATGAGCGCAAAAGACTACGAGCAAGTAACTGAGCGTACAAGTACGTCTCGTGCCTCTTAATAGTTCTAGTACAAAAAAGACTGACAATCCGTTTGTGGGACTGTCAGTCTTTTTTCCATCATGCCTACCATTTGAATTGGCTAATTGATTCTTGCAGCTCATGGGAGAGCTGATTCAAATTATTGCTAGAATGAGCAATTTCCTGCATGGAAGCCAGCTGCTCCTTTGCCCCTGCAGATACGCCTTGTGTATGCACAGAAGCTTCTTCTGCAAGTCGATTCATTTCGTCCATCGCTGAAGCTACTTGCTGGACGCTCGCAGACATTTCTTCTGTCGCTGCAGATACTTCCTGAATTTGATCTGCTACGTCCTGTGAGCTTGCCACTATTCGCTGGAAGGTTTGTCCCGCTTCTTGAACGACGACGGCACCTTTTTTCGCCTCTTCGGTTCCAGCCATCATGACGTCAACTACTTGCGTCGTTTCTGTCTGGATTTCCCCAATCAAACGCGCGATTTCGCGAGCCGATTCCTCGGACTGCTCAGCCAGCTTGCGCACTTCATCTGCCACCACCGCGAACCCTCTACCGTGCTCACCTGCACGAGCAGCCTCAATCGCTGCATTAAGTGCCAGTAGATTCGTTTGCGAGGCAATTCCGGTAATAACGTCTACGATTTGTCCGATTGCTTCCGAACGAACACCTAATTGCTGCACCAGGTCTGCCGCATGGTTCACCGAGGTAGAGAGAGTATCCATTTGGGTAACAGCTTGCTGAATCTGCACATTTCCTTGCTCTGCATCTTGTGCTGCCTTGGCAGAAACTTCCGTAACCGCGCTCGATGTGTCCGCAATGCGACCAATCGCGATAGACATCTCTTCCATTACACGCACACTCTCTTGGGTACGCTGAGACTGTATCTCGGACGCTGAGGCGATTTGCTGTACACTTCCAATTGCCTGCTCAGTTGCATGAGCAGATTGCTCAGCGCTTGCAGACAATTCCTCAGAAGACGCTGCCACTTGTTCACCAGCGACTTTTACTTGTTCAATCAAGGATCGGAAATTGCTGACCAGCTCATTGAACGCAACGCCAAGTCTACCAACCTCATCGCGAGTCACATAGGTAACTGGCTCTACAGCCAAATTTCCTTGAGCGAGCTCTTCCATTCTCTTTTGTACAACACGTAGTGGCTCTGAAATCAACCGAGCAATCATAAAGCCGAGGAACGCCGCCACCACCACAGATGCAGCACCTACAATGATGAGGAGCGTAATACCTGCTTTAGAATCATTTTCGTTTTCCAGGCGAATCTGCTCGGCCTGCTCGGCCTTGTATGTAGCCCATTGCAGCTGTTCCTGATTGATCCAGTTCAATGTCTTGTCTGTTGACTTGTAATAAGCATAAGCCTGATCTGCTTGCTGAGCTTCAATGAGCTTGACTACTTCTGTTTGGTCGGTTCGATACTGATCAAGCAGCTCTTGTAAAATTTGGACACTTTCCTTTTCCTTTTCATCAAGATGTGCCTGTTTCAGTTGTTCGAATGTTTTGTCAGCAGATGCAATCCGCTCTTCCAACTCCGCCTCATACTCTGCGACAATCGCCGGAGACGGATCCAAAATCATTTTGTAAATCAATCCATCAATCGCACGAATTTCTTGACGCCAGTCGTTAATCCACTTAACTGGCAGCAGCTGCTCCTGATACATGGATTGAATGCGATCACCAGAGACTTTCACGTGATAAAAGCCCGTCAAGGCCACACCAATCAAGAAAACAGCCATCAAGCTAATTAAGCAAAACATTTTTGCTCGGGTACTTAAATTGCGAAAAAGACTCATGTTAGTTTGGCAATCCTCCTGTTCGATGGTAAATGGTTGAATATGGTTGAAAAAGCTCGAATATTGTCTAATCTTACCAAACATTATGAACCAAGTCGATAGTCTTAGGTTATTTCACTTACATCTAACACTGACAAAATAGAAATTTGGCTAATTTGCACATCAGGTTCATAGCAAATATAGTACGTAAGGTCCGGGCTGATTCGGTAGCGAATCCCCCGGTATCCACAGGCAATGAGGTATAACCGCACCTCATCTCCAGTCCACTCCAACCACTCCTGATTATCCATGGACTGGGATCGATCCTTCAAATATTGCTCCGTATGCCGAGTGCGCAGAGCGTCAGTACGCAGTTCGTTTTCTCCATAACGCTCGTCCAAGCAAAAAAGTCCCGGCAAAAGGATTTCCTGACGGAGTATCGCTGCTTTATCCCACATTGTCTCTGCATGACAAATAGCATACTGCGCTGCAATCTCTGGATTGCTCACCAGATACACCCCTGATCCGAAAACGGCTTTGGCTCTGGCACCATTCTGAAAAAGGCGGCGCTCCTCTCTTTCGTACCGCTGCGCCTGCACGACACGTACGGCTTCCCCATATTCGACACCTCGATAAACCATTTGCCTCATCCCTGTACTCCCCTTATGTGCAATTGATATAGGAGACTGCCTGCTCATGACAAAAGGAGGAAGATGCCTGGCTAGCACCTCCCTCTCCCTTTTCTTACGGCAATAGCTTTACCATGTCATCGTAAGTCTCTGGTCGACGATCGCGATAAAACTGCCACGTGTCTCTCACTTCGTGGATGCGGTCTCGATCCATTTCCGCAATAATGACCTCATCCTGATCTCTACTGCCTACCGCCACAAATTGTCCTCGGGGGTCTACGAGATACGACTGTCCGTAAAATTCTCCCATGTTCCAAGGTGCCTCGAATCCTACCCGATTGATGGCTGCAACATAATAGCCATTGGCCACGGCATGTGCCGGCTGCTCAAGCTTCCACAAATATTCCGATAACCCGGCTACCGTCGCCGAAGGGTTAAACACGATTTCCGCACCACCTAGGCCGAGCAAGCGTGCTCCTTCTGGGAAATGACGATCGTAGCAGATATAAACGCCTACCTTTGCAAAGGCCGTATCAAATACTGGGTAGCCCAGGTTTCCAGGCTTGAAGTAATACTTCTCCCAAAAACCGCATCCGTTATTGCCAACCCCGACATGCGGGATATGCTGCTTGCGGTACTTCCCTAAATACGTCCCATCTGCATCGATGACAGCCGCAGTATTGTAGTAAGTCCCAATTCCTACACGTTCGTAGACAGGCAAAATCAAAACTGTCCCTAATTCGCGAGCGAGTGCAGAAAAAAGCTGTACAGTTGGACCGTTAGGCACTTCTTCAGCGGATTCATACCATTTTGTATTTTGTTCGGAGCAGAAGTACGGTCCGTAAAAGATTTCTTGCAGGCATATGATCTGGGCGCCCTTAGCTGCTGCTTCTCGAACCATCCTGACATGCTTCTCGATCGCTTTCTCTTTGTGGAGATGAACCGGTTCGTCTCCATTCACATCGTTTTTCGCTTGGATTAATCCGATACTGACCTTGCTTCCCATTTCCGCTCCCCCCTCTTTTTCTTGTCACTCTCACTTCTATGGCTTGGCAAATGTAGATCGTTTGACATACCGTCCAGCACCCGCCTGCCCTACAAATTGCTTATTGCGGATGACAAAAGCGCCACGAGACAGCACCGATACCACCTCGCCATACACTTCCTTGCCTTCGAACGGGTTGTAATCTACGTTCATATGGTGCGTCTCCACCGATATCGTGCGCTGGACTGTCGGATCAAACAATACGATATCCGCATCAGAGCCTACTGCAATCGTTCCTTTTTGCGGGAACATCCCAAACAGTTTGGCTACTTTCGTCGATGTAATATCCACAAATTGATTGAGACTGATTTTGCCCTTTCGCACCCCTTCTGAGAAAAGGAGCGTCATCCGATCTTCAATAATCGGCCCGCCATTCGGTATTTTCGTAAAATCCCCTCGTCCCAATTCCTTTTGTCCAGAGAAATTGAATGGGCAGTGATCAGACCCAACGGTTTGCAGAATACCATTTTTCAACGCGCTCCATAGCACATCCTGATTCCACTTTTCCCGCAGCGGTGGCGACCACACGTATTTGGCACCTTCAAAATCCGGCTTTTCTAAATCGGTAATATCCAGAACAAGATACTGTGGGCATGTTTCCCCGTAAATGTTCCAGCCTTTTTCACGTGCTTCGGCAATACGTCTCACCGCATCCGCACACGACACATGAACCACATACAGCTGAGCATCTGCCAAGGCAGTCAAGGCAATCGCCCGACCAGTTGCTTCACCCTCCGCTTCTGGAGGACGTGTATGTGCGTGATAAACGGGGTCAGTGTTTCCTTCTGCCAGCGCTTCTTTCGTTAAATAATCAATGACGTCACCATTTTCAGCGTGAACCTGAACCAGTGCCCCTAGCTCTTTGGCGCGAATGAGTGTTTTAAATAGGGTTTCGTCATCTGCCATCAAAACGTTTTTATATGCCATGAACACCTTCAACGAAGTGATTCCTTCGGAGACAATAACGGATTGCAGCTCTTCGAGAACCTGATCGTTTGCATCTGAAATCATCAGATGAAACCCGTAGTCCACGACAGCTTTTCCACGAGCCTTTTCATGCCAGGTCGAGATCGCCGAATGCAGCGACTCCCCTTTATTCGTTAGGCAGAAGTCAACGACACTCGTCGTACCGCCAAATGCCGCAGCCTTCGTCCCTGTAAAAAAGTTGTCTGAGGTGACGGTCCCACCGAACGGCATATCAAGATGAGTATGCGGATCAATTCCACCAGGGAGGAGGTAGCAGCCTGTTGCGTCAATCACCTCTGCACCTACCGTATCCAGGTTAGAGCCAATCGCGACTACCTTCTCCCCTTCAATCAGAATGTCCGCCTGATACGCCTCGGACGCAGTCACAATGGTGCCATTACGAATCCATTTTTTCATGCCTGCTACCTCCCCTTCCATCGATAGAACAGGCACGTAAAAGACGTGCCCTTCCCTAGTACACGCTATGCACGTTGCGCCTAAAAGATTCCCTTCTTTATGTCTCGCAGGTTCCCCCAGCAGCCAGTGCAGCCTGTCTTTGGTTCCAGCTCAGCGGCTGTAAATCATTCGGGATTTCTACCATATCAATCGTCCCTTCTACAGGACAAACAATAGAGCAGAGATTGCAGCCTACACAGTCTTCTTCTCTCACAACTAGACGTTCTTTACCTGTAGCAGCATCACTTACGATATCAATACATTGATGGGAGGTGTCTTCACATGCGATATGGCATTTGTTGCAATTAATACAGGTTTCCTCGTTAATTCTTGCGACTACCTTGTAATTCAGATTGAGATGTCCCCAATCGGAATAGGTCGGTACTGCTTTCCCGACGATATCCATGACGGAAGCGATTCCTCTTGCATCCAGATAGTTGGAAAGTCCATCAATCATGTCCTCCACGATCCGAAACCCGTGGTGCATCGCTGCTGTACATACTTGTACGCCTGACGCACCCATGAGTAAAAACTCCACTGTATCCCGCCAATTGGATATACCACCAATACCGGAAATAGGGATGCCGATCTGTGGATCACGAGCGCACTCGGCTACCATGTTCAAGGCAATCGGTTTAACCGCGGGTCCACAGTAACCACCGTGAGCACCTTTTCCATCCACGTGCGGGATCGGCAGCCACTTGTCTAAATCCACTCCCATCAAGCTGTTGATCGTATTAATCATACTGATCGCATCAGCGCCGCCCTGCCTAGCTGCGCGTGCCGTAAAACGAATATCGGTAATGTTAGGCGTGAGCTTGACGATCACAGGGGTTTGCGCCACTTCTTTTACCCATTCCACCTGCTGACGGATGAGATCAGGATGCTGTCCTACTGCTGAACCCATTCCGCGTTCTGCCATCCCGTGCGGACAGCCAAAATTAAGCTCTAGGCCATCTACACCGATTGCCTCTACTTTTTTTACAATTTCGTGCCAGGCTTCTTGCTTGTGCTCGACCATCAGGGAAGCAATCAGTGTATGCTTGGGGAAGCGCTTTTTGGTTTCGTCCATTTCTTTGAGATTGACTTCTAGTGGTTTATCCGTAATCAGCTCGATATTGTTAAATCCGAAAACGCGCTGACCGCCATAGGTTAATCCTGCAAAACGCGACGTGACATTGATAATCGGCTCGCCCAGGGTTTTCCATACAGCTCCACCCCAGCCTGCCTCAAATGCACGCTGTACCTGATAACCGGAATTGGTTGGAGGCGCAGAAGCTAGCCAAAAAGGATTGGGGGATTTAATACCCGCCAGATTTATACTAAGATCAGCCATGATAGGACTCCTCCATCTTTGTAGCGATTGTTTTATCGCCGTACTCTCTGGTGCAGGCGTCTACGCCAGAGGCTTCCCTCTCTACTTTTAAACCGGCTGCTTCTGATCACTGAGTGCACGATGAATAGCGTGCGCCGCTCGTTTTCCATGGTTTGCTGCATCGACCACCATCGCATCTGTCTTACCGCCCCCAAAAATGACATCGCCCGCAGCAAATACTTTGGCATGGCTAGTGCGATACGTACCATCCTCTACCAGCACGACTCCATTTTTATGGGAAATCCCAAAGGAATCGATCATAGCCTGATGGCGGGTTTGACCGATTGCCTTGACCACGAAATCGACATCAATGACAAACTCGCTGCCTGGTATCGCTACCGGACGCTTTCGTCCTTTTTCATCTGGCTCTCCTAGTTCCATGCGCACCAATTCGAGTCCCGTAACCTGACCGTTCTCACCGATAATACGAGTTGGAGCGACTAACCAGCGGAATTCTACCCCATCCTGCTTGGCAAACTCGTATTCAAACTGATAACAGGACATTTCATGCTCAGTACGTCGATATAAAATCTGGACATTGTCTGCCCCCATTCGCTTCGAACAGGTCGCCGCATCGATTGCCGTATTTCCTGCCCCGATGACAACTACTTTTTTACCGATCATCTCATCTGTCAGAGGCTTCGTCTTTGTATCCTCGACTAAGGTAATGGCATCGAGAACGCCGCTGAGATCTTCGCCCGCAATATGCAAATTCGGCACATTCCCCATTCCGGCTGCAAGTAAAACGGAATCGTATCCGTCTAGCAGCTCCTCTGGCTGTACATCTACGCCAATACGTGTATTGGTTCGAATCTCGACACCCAATGCTTCGATTTGCTCGACTTCCCAAAGTGAAATCTCCTGCGGAAGTCTAAAGGATACGATACCGTACGTATTGAGCCCCCCCGCTTTTTCCTTCGCTTCAAAAATAGTGACTTGATAACCCAGTCGCGCCAGCTCCCGAGCGGCTGACAAGCCCGCTGGCCCCGCTCCAATAATTGCTACACGCTTTCCGTTGTCGTCCCCTTTTTGGAAAAGAGCAGCCTTGTTCTTGATCGCCCAATCGGTTGCATGACGCTGGAGCAGTCCGATCATAATCGGTTTGGAAGCATGATTCAGTACACAGGCGCCCTCACACAGCTCTTCCGTCGGACAGACACGTGCGCAGCTTGCCCCTACAGGGTTGGAATCCATAATGGTACGGGCCGAACCAAACAGATTTCCTGTCGCAATCTTCTGAATAAAAGAAGGAATGTCAATGGAAGTCGGGCACGCCTTGATACAGGGCGCATCATAGCAATACAGGCACCGATTTGCTTCATCGATGGCTTCCTTTGGCTTTAAGGCGGGTACAACTTCCGTAAAATTTTTCTGTAATTCTTTGGAGATGCCCATCTCTTAACACCCTCCTTACCTGATCTAAAAACTAGCTTGCTATTAATCAATGTGGCGTTTTGTCATTTTATGATTGTTTCATTTCCATTTTCGCTACTGACTGGACGAAATCATTACTTCTGTCATGGAATGATTGATTTCACTGACGAATAAGCTGGAGGAAAGCAGGTATAGGGGAAGGAGAGCGTATGAGGGATTACGAAAAAGAAATAGAGCGGCTAAAAAACCAAGTGATGGAAGCAAAAGCGCAGCTTGCCCAGCTAGAAGCTGAACAGCATGCGTATCGTAGCCAATGCGAGCGGCGAACAGCGTATCTCTCATCGCGAGAAATACTGGAGCTTTTAGAAGCACGCAATGGAAGAGCCGGCAGTATGGCCACGATAAAACGCTGGGCGGATCAAGGCCATCTAGGTGAGGTCGTCGACGAGCGAGATACTTTTCCGCTTCTCGAAAACAAACAGGGCAACAAGCGATTCCTGTACCCTCGTGAAATCGTCTTTCGCTTTCTATATGAGAAAGGACTTCTGTTGCCGCTATTTGACGTGCTCGATCGCGTAATGATTCGGCTAGAAGAAAGGAATACCTGGGGCTTGGTAACTGCAATCGAACGCCATGACGAGCACTTCACCTACCAGATTCAGCTGGAAGATACTGGAGAAATCCTCTCCTCGATTGCCGAAGAAGACTTGGCACGCCCCTAAGGAGGCCATATGGAACTCGCAACGATTACCTTGGAGAATACGGTGCACAATCAGGAGATATCGCGTCAGATTCGGGACTTTCACAAAAAAAAAGGCCAGCCCCTCACTATTCGTTTTAGCGAAGAACTGACCCATATTATTTTGGAGGCACCTTGCTTGTATCTTCCACACGCGGACCCCCTCGATCAAATAGCTGTCATCGAGGGCCATCTGCGCAAATGCCCCCACCATTGTGAAGTGCATCCACGCAGTAAGGGGAAGACCGTCAATCTGCATCTGGATTCAGAGCTAGTGGCAGAGCTGGAGCAAATTCGTTCTCTTGTCAGCAGCAAAACACAGCAGGAGGTCATTCGCGAAATGTTTATCAGAGGAATGCGGTCCTATCTGGCTGAAAAAGATGAGGAAAAGGAAAATGTCTCTCCGTTATCCAAGCAGACAGACAGATAATAGCACGATCCTTGTCTTACTTTACGGTCCAACGGGCGTTTTTGGCTTGCGTAACCGATTGTTTTCCTTGCGCGTCCAAAGGTATTCAAAGAAGGTGACTATTAATTCTCCGGAACTCGCAAGCACTCGCATGGTAAGTGAAGCACCTTTTTTGATTGCACTTCCGAGTCCCTCCAACGCTTCCAAGAACTCCATTCAAAACGCCTCCTAGGAATGCAAGTTATTTAGAAAACTTGATTTGATTCCCGCTAATTTGATAGGTAAGCTTGTATGGTTTCTGCTTCTCAGAGGACATGTCAAACCAGATCGTTTTGCTTTTTACATCTACTCTCACGGCGTTGACGTCATAAAAATCAGTCAAGCCCTCAGGTATCTTTTTCGGGGAAAGGATTACGATATGCTCGTTCGTTGCCTTATTAAAAACGCCGCTGCCTTCCATCGTGGTGTACAAAACCCAGTTATTATCCAGCCAAGTGACCTCATCAACAAAGTACCCGGGATACAACTGGGAGAGCGGTGTGTAGTCAGCTCGGTAAAAACGAATATTCGCCGAACTGTACAACCCGTCTGAATCAATCAAGGCAATCGTTTGTTTGTCAGGAGAAGAAATTCCCTGATCTTTGGCTGTCTGGATCATGACTTTTTCCCAAAACAATCGGTTCTGTTCTTCCAATAATAGGGAGTCCTCTTTGGAAAAGACGACGTTTTTCGCATTTTTGATGGCAGATAGCTGTTGTTTGGCTGAGAAATTATTGTAAATGGTCAAGGTCGCATCGGCCTCTAATCCATCATATGCGATACCAAGCGATGGATACTCCCATGCGAATGTTCCGATTCCGTGCAAATGATGGGTAAAATCGGGTGCCCCCCATACACCAAAAATCGAGAAGGTATTCGCAGTCGAAGGAGACGAGAGCTTTTCCCCGTACGCTTGCAAATTTTTTGCCATTTCAATCAGCGCAGCCGTATCACTTGTTTGGTCCCGGCGATAGATAGAGATCCCTTTGATTTTTTCCTGTGTGAACGTAACAAACAAGTAATACCCATCATATTGATAGCCTACCAGCTCATTTGATTGATCTACGAACTGAGGACTCCCGAGCAGCTTCGTGACGTCTTTCTTGGATGTCTTGGTCGTCAGTCCTTTGACAATTTCCCCATGGTAGGTGGCGTTTACTAGAATACCGTAGGCTTTGTTGTTCTCGTCCCACCTGATTTTGATTCCTGCTGCATACGCCTCGTAATCATCAAAGCTGGAGAGCGAATTTCCAAGCAGCTTTGAGAGGTTGTCTTTTTTCCAGTTGTTTGTCAAAAAGGTTTCAACTAAAAGTCCTTGAGAAAGAACCTGTGCAGTCTGCGCTGCGGCTCCAGGTATGGAAAGCTGTGTAGCTGGTGTGGTCGTTGTCAAACTTTCTGCAGAAGCCTCTGTAGCGAAACAGAAGCAGGTAAGCAGAAGGATCAGGTGCTTCTTCGACACTGTTTTCCCTCCCATGCTTAATGCCAATCATGATTGGCTGTCATAGCAATTACTGACTTATACCTAAATTATACCAGAATTCTCTATTAAAACCGACACGCATTTTCAACGATTTTCCAAAATCCCCTACCTTTAGTATCCTCCCCGAGCTCGTGAATAAAAAAGCACCCCGACTCCCATCCATGTATCCCTCAAAGGAATTCCATAGAATAGGTAGTAGAGGCGCAGAGTTTAACTAGGTATCAACGATTCATTACTTATACTCACCGATCAGGTAGTTATAGAATGGTTGATCCACCCAAAACTTGTATGATTCGACTTCCACTTTACTATCGAGCTTTTTGAAGCCTTCGATCACTTTTGCAGATTGATCATTCAATGAAAAGGACTGTACAACAAAACGTCCTTGCTTCAGTACGTTGTTCGTAATGACAGGATAATCGGCAAGCTCTGTCCGGGAATGATAGAGCGGTTGCCACCAGGAGCCTTTTAGGAGACCAGTCATATCCTCATCATCTTTTTTCGCATATTGCAAAACAAGAGGCTGGAAACGTTTTTTCTCTTCAACAGTCGCAAACTCAAAGCTGAGATCGTATTCTTTTGCATAAGCGATGAAGTTGCCGTTGTCGATTTGAACAACCTGATAATCATCTGTTTGGAGAGGCTCGCCCCACTCTTTCAAGTAAATGAATGCAGATGTTTTTGGTTCAAACTGCACTTTGGCGTCGATACCCTCGCTCTTTAATAGACCAATCAGCTGGATCGCATGAACAATGTCACTATGACCATAGGTAATGGTACGCTCTGGGTCAAAATGCGGATCAAACGTAGCGTCTTTCAAATTGTAGCCGGTGATCAAATTTTGCTTTAAGCCTTTATCTACGAGGTCTTGCAAAGCTCCAGCCTTGATAAGCTGGGATTCATTCCATGCTTGTGCCAGTTTTCCGTAAATGCTGTCTTCAGAGATCGTACCCAGATAGTTCTTATACTTTCCGTGGAATTCTGCCACCTTGCCGAGCAGCTGGATAGCCAAATCTGCTGTAACCTCTCCATCAGCTTTCACATTCGCTAACGTCGCAGGGTTCACCAGTCCCGTATCAATAGCAGCAGCTAGCTCCTGTGCTGCTTGAAGCGTCAACACTCCGTCTTTTTTATACGTCAGACCAGCCTTTTTCAGGGAGGTAGCTACCTTCTCTTCTTTATACGTATAAGCCAGCTCTTTTAACTCAGCGGCTTTGACAGCTGCACTGATCGCTTCCCAAGCTACGAGCTTGGTTGTGCCTGCTTTGGCTTCTGGCAAGAAAGATTTGGCTGCGGCTTCTTTCTCCGCTATACTAGCAGTAGATGCACCAACCTTTGCCAATGCCTTCGCGAATTCATCACGGGTCACTGTTTTGGCAAACGTAATGCCGTACTGTTGTTTTACATAGCTATTCCATTCAGCTTGTGCCGTTGCCGGAGATAGTACAGCCACTGGTTGGCCAGCTGCTCCTGCCACTGCCGGGAATACGAGCGCTGTTAGCAAAGTCGCCGATACGGCAAGCTGAACCCATTTTGTTGACTTATTCATCCTTGGTTCCCCCTCTTATGTATGAAGCTATGCAATATTAATATTATTCCTATTTATTTACTAGGGAATATTGCTATACAATAGCACTTACTTATAGTTGGTGTCAAGGATTCAAACAAAATCATAAAAAGAATAAGCAGTTCTCTGGAATCCAGAATGAACTGCTTTCTTTTTTGCTTACTTGTCCAGCTCGGACCATTTATTGACTTTAACAGGTGGTGTGTACTCACGCATACGATCCAATAGCACCACAGGATCGCTTTCGCAAATGATCAATTCTCCTTGCATGTTCGGGATAAACCCTGCTAGAGTGGCATGATTCACCATCTCCATGAGTGGTGTGTAGTAGCCTGCGACATTCAACAGACCAATCGGTTTGCTATGGATGCCGATCTGCCCCCAGCTTATCACTTCAAATATTTCTTCAAATGTGCCATATCCACCTGGCAGCGCAATGAAACCGTCCGATAAATCGTTCATCATGGCTTTTCGCTCATGCATCGTGTTCACTTCATGTAAATCTGTCAGTCCTGTATGGACAATCTCCCCACGGAACAAACCGGTTGGCATTACGCCGATCGCTTTTCCTCTACCTGCTAATACCGAATTGGCTACTCGTCCCATCAATCCCATGTTGGACCCACCATACACCAAATCAAGGTCACGTGCGACGAGCTCACGTCCCAGCTCTTGTGCCACCTGCTCAAAGGCTGGATTCACACCTGGATTTGATCCTGCAAATACACAGATACGTTTCATGTTATCCTCCCAAGATTCGATGAAGTCGAATGGCTTTTTCACAATTGCCATGCTTTGCATATGGTCCTATTATACAAAAATCCAAAAGCGGCAGAAACTCTTGATTCTTCCTGGTTCTATTTGTAGAAAGTCATTTCCAAACGTGAAAAGCCGCTACCTCGCTGGATTTTACTCCTGAATCGAGTCGGTAGCGGCTGCAAATATTATTTTTTTGTAACTTTCTTATCGGAATCGTTTGTTTCTACTCCAATGTATCAAATGCTTCTTTCATGACATGGGCGATAAAGTCAATGTCATCACTTGTCGTTGTAAATGGCGGCGAAAGAGTGAGGACGTTGTTGAAGCTAGGGATGGTATCACCGTTGCGTCCAATGATCAAGCCACGCTTTTTGCACTCGGCAATCACTTGAGTCAATTTTGCAGGAGCAGCAGGTTCTTTAGTCTTACGGTCTTCTACCATTTCAATTCCCATCAAAAATCCAAAGCTGCGGATGTCGCCCACATAAGGATGATCTGCTAAAAATGCGAGCTTGGCACGCAGCTCTTCTCCCAGCTGCTCGGAGCGCTCAACCAGCTGCTCCTCTTCCATGAGCTCCAGATTTTTTAGAGCCAGCGCACAGGCTGCCGGATTGCCTCCGAATGTGTTCACATGGCGGAAGTGGAGATTGTTACCCTGTTCATTAAATTTGTCTGCAATATCGGCACGCACAGCTGTAGCAGACAGCGGCAAATACGCACTAGTAATTCCTTTTGCCATTGTTACGATATCTGGTTTGACGCCAAAATTTTGATGCCCGAATTTTTTGCCGGAGCGTCCGAAGCCGCAAATGACTTCGTCTACGATCATCAACACGCCATATTTGTCGCAAATCTCTCTTACCTTTGGCATATATTCCGGTGCCGGAACAATCACGCCGCCACCTGTAATCGTAGGCTCCATGATGACTGCAGCCACTGTCTTTTCGCCTTCCCAGTTGATTACTTGATCAAAGAATTGTGCGCACTCCATACTGCATTTTCCATAGGACTTCCCTACTGGACAGCGATAGCAATACGGTGGTGGTACATGCAGGAAGCCTGGCGCTAGCGGCTCGTATTTTTCTTTCCGGATGGATTGACCCGTAGCAGCGAGAGCGCCCATCGTATTCCCGTGGTACGCACGATGCCTGGAGATGAATTTGTAGCGTCCTGGCTCTCCGTTCTGATGGTGGTATTGGCGCGCAATTTTAAAAGCAACCTCATTGGCTTCAGAGCCGCTATTCGAAAAGAAGACGCGATACTCTTCGCCCAGCCATTCACTGACCTTTTCCGACAGCTTAATTGCAGGCACGTGGCTTTGTGTCAGTGGGAAATACGCCAATTGCTTGAGCTGCTCGTACGCAGCGTCTGCCAGCTCCTGCCTCCCGTAGCCGATGTTTACACACCACAGACCTGACATGCCATCGAGATACCGATTACCATCAATGTCGGTAATCCAGGAGCCACTGGCTTCTGTAACAATCATCGGGTTTGGATTGTAAGGCGACATGTGATGCCACATATGAGACCTGTCAGTGTCTAGCAAGCTTTCCTTGTCATAAGATTGTGTCAGTTGATCTTGTTCCATCCTGAGCTCCCCCTTATTTTACAAAGATTCGTTGCGAGCCAATGCTTGTATCTCCGTCATCAAACCATCTGGATGTAACTGTCTTTTTCTTAGTGAAGAAGAGCACGCCGTCTTTTCCGTTGGCATGCAAGTCACCATAGAACGATTCCTTCCAGCCAGAGAAGGCGAAGAAGCCCATTGGTGCTGGCACTCCCACATTCACTCCAACCATGCCCGCTTCTACCCGCTGTACAAACTCTCTGCCCCATTTTCCGTTGTTGGTATAGATAACCGCACCATTGCCGAAGCGAGATTGGCTGATCGTATCCAGGCCGTCCTCAAAATCCTTGACACGCATCACACTTAAAACAGGAGCGAAGATCTCATCACGTACAATCACCATTTCTGCATCAGCCTTGTCAAAAATAGTTGGGCCGAGGAAGTAACCATTTGGCTTGTCTTTA
This sequence comes from Brevibacillus reuszeri, assembly GCF_002897295.1. Classification (GTDB taxonomy): domain Bacteria; phylum Bacillota; class Bacilli; order Brevibacillales; family Brevibacillaceae; genus Brevibacillus; species Brevibacillus reuszeri_A. Next base: position 293,571 of record NZ_BEXF01000005.1, on the reverse strand, counting down.
GCATCTTCACGACCATCCCGAACAAGAGCTGCTCCTGCTGCTACTCCTTTTTCGATGTAATCATGTACCTTGGACAGATGGGATTCGCGGATGACAGGTCCCAAATCGATCCCTTCCTCCAGTCCGTTCCCCATCGCGAGTGCACTGGACTCCTCGATCAAATACTGCACGAGCTCATCGGCAATTTCATCAACTGCGACTACCGCACTTGCTGCCATGCACCGCTCGCCTGCGCAGCCAAAAGCAGAGCTGGTGATCGTCTTGGCCGCACGTCTCAAATCAGCATCTGGCATGACCAGGTGATGATTTTTCGCTCCAGCCAAAGCTTGCACACGTTTTCCGTTCGCCGCGGCAGTCTTGTACACATACTCGGCAACCGGCTGCGAGCCTACAAACGATATCGCTTTTACGTCCCGGTGTTCTAACAGACCATTGACGACATCGTGCGCACCATTCACGACATTGAATACTCCGTCAGGCAAGCCGGCTTCTTTTAACAGTTCCGCAATACGGATAGAGGAAAGTGGCGTGCGCTCCGATGGCTTCAGGACAAAGGTATTTCCTGCAGCAATCGCAATTGGGAACATCCACATAGGCACCATCGCCGGGAAGTTAAACGGCGTAATCCCTGCAACGACTCCAAGCGGGAAGCGAATCGTTTGACTGTCGATGCTGCCTGCGATGTTGGGTAGGTTTTCGCCCATCAAAAGCGTAGGCATCCCACATGCAAACTCAACCATTTCGATACTGCGCAGCATCTCCGCTTGAGCCTCAGGAAGGTTTTTTCCGTTTTCCAATGTAATCATGTGTGCCAGCTCATCCTGGTGCTTCAAAAGCAAGCTTTGGAAACGGAACATGATACGGGCACGATCTACAACCGGTGTAGCACTCCACCCGACAAACGCTGCTTTTGCCGCCTGAACAGCTAGCTCCACATCTTCTTTTGTGGACAGAGGTACTCGCGACAACAGCTCACCTGTAGCAGGATTCGGAACATCCTCATACCGGTTCGTTTGCGATTCTACCCATTGTCCACCAATATAGTTTTTCAATGGATTTCCAACAGTTGCTGTGTTCATCCTTTCAACTCCTCACGATCAATTGATTGACAATTCTATTTTATCCAAAAACAAAGCCTGTCATCACTAGACAAAGCGCTAAACATTCGGTAGGATTCATCATACAGAGTGTCAATTGTTATACGAGTTCGCCATATTCATTTCATCACTCATAGCAAGAAAGGAGGAACCTGATGAGCAGCGACTGGCGTTTAACGATCTCCGAAGCAATCAAGCGCCCTTTGTTCCAGCATTCCGAGGTCGTCGCTGGACATCGTGGATTATCACGCCCCGTCCGCTGGGTGCATGTGCTCGAATCTGCGGATACAGGACAATTCTTAAATGGAGGAGAGCTGATCCTCTCTACCGGACTCGGATTTGGTGAGGCACGTGAGAAGCGGCTCGCTTATTTGTCGGAGCTCATACGCAGGAAGGCAGCAGGGCTTTGCTTGGAGCTGGGCACTTATTTTTCCGGGATTCCGGACGATATGCTTGATATGGCCAATCACCACGAATTCCCCTTGATCGTTTTTCATCAGACTGTTCGCTTTGTTGATATTACACAAGACCTGCATGAGCATCTGATCAATCGCCAGATGCAGGCACTGCGTGACCTTGAGGCATATTCTCGCAGCCTTCAGCAACTAAGCTTGCAAGCACAGGGCATCCCAAAGCTTTTGCAGCATTTTCAGGCGGCCGTCCAAACACAAGTATTTATTTATACCCCGGGTTCGGCTCCCCAGTTTGTCCCTACTCCACCTCATTCCGTACAGACAGAGCTGGCAGAGCTGATGCGCACACATTTTCCCGCAGACGCCGCAACAAGCGCCGATGCTCTTTTTTTGGACCTGACCGATACAAAACGGATTTTTTATCAGCCCGTTATTGCGATGGGGCATTTGCTCGCTTATGTCGGAATGGTTTTGTATGAGCGAAATGTGGACGAGTATTTGCAGCTCACACTCGATAATACAGTCAGTGCCATGGCGCAGATTTTGATGCGCAAAATGTTCGTAGAAGAGCAAGCACGCGCCACCGAGCAGCGCTTGTTCGACGATTTGATTGCCAATCGGCCCATGCCGGAGGAGCAAATCCGCTCTCTGCTCGGCCTGTCAGGAACCTCCAAGGTGCCTACCTACCACACCATGCTGATGTCTTTTGAGCAAAAACAGTCCAACTATTCCGATTCCTTGCCACCTCATGATTTGACAGCCGTTTTTCGTTCGCTTTTGACTAGACTGGGCTTTCGGACCTTCATTCGGTGCATCGGCAATCGCTTTTATTTTTTGCTGCTTGAAAAAAGCTCTGTACCCGATACCCGCAGACTCCTGGAAAAAGCAATGAAGGAAATTACCCGAATCACTACTTCCATCATGGGAGTTGAAACGCAGGTTTCTTTTGGAGTCGGAAGGGTCGGCAAACGACTGTCTGAAGCAGGCAAGCATCTGGCGGAGGCGGAGCAGGCACTGGCTTTCCATCATGAATCGCCGAGCCCGTTTTTTTCTGATCTCGGACTATTTCGCCTCCTTTTTCATGTGCCATATGAGCCTGTACTAAAAAGCTTTATCCACGATTACCTGGGCCCGCTCATCTCCCATGACGAGGAGCATGGCTCGCAGCTCGTGCACACCTTGCGCGTTTATTTGAACACCAACCTCTCCAAGCAAGAGGCAGCAGAAAAGCTATTTATTCACCGCCAGACACTGTATCATCGACTGGAGAAAATCTCTGAGTGTCTTGGGGAGGATTATGCGACGCCAAACCGTCGACTGTGCATCGAGATTGCTTTGCGCGCACTGGATTGGTTGAATAAAGAAAGCACACTTATGGGGAGCAATAGCAAATAAGGGCAATCCTTGGCACTATGCTGTGCAAAGGCTTTGCCCTCTTTTTTTATTTTCCCGGATAGGAAAGACGGAGCCGATATTGTGCTTCCTCACCTTCATCCAGTCGTACGCGAATCTGATAAGAGCCTGCTTTTGCAAGCTTTAGCGATACCGTTTCAGGATTGTCCGTTCTTTTTGCCGAGGCGATTACTTTTTTCCGATGATCATAGACGTACAGGTCGATGTCTGCTTCCCCTTCCCATTCCACGGATGCTTTTAGCTTTCCAGGCTTGGACACACGGATAAAATAGTCCACAAATTTCTGTTTTTTGCTAAGCTGCCCTTTGATTACGTCTTTATCAGAGCCATCTTCTTCGGGAACATCATTTTCGACTGGCACCCATTTTCCGGTTGTAGCCAAAGCAAATGCTTGTGGACCTTTTGGAATATTGTACCCCTCCACCGTGACGTGATAGATTCCTGACTCGGGCTTACCGATCCAAACCTGCTCGACGTTGTTCAGATTGTCCACCTCATCGTCATAGGGCGCTTCAAAAAAGTCATTCCCATTGCGCTTCTCCCCGTCCGGGGTTATTACCTGCAGATTCAGATCATTTACCAAAGCTCGATTTGCCACGAGTGACGCTGGGTAATCGGTCCAGGCCATAGTAATTACGAACGGCTTCGTTGTATCAGTGACTTTTACGGCATAGGTCCGCATTTCTTTTGTTCGTAGTCCCTTCTTTTCGTCCATATAGTCCGTTTCGATAGCCTGAAGCAAATTGACTCGTCCGAAGCCCTGGAGCCTCATGTCCTCCCCCAAATCATCTGCGCCTGTAAGCAGCATGGACTTGAGCAGGGCGCTGCTCGGGTTTTTGTGTCCCTGCTCGTTTAAAAACTGTCGGATTTGTGCGATCCCTGCCGCAGCGACAGGCGTTGCCATGCTTGTCCCACTCATGTACGCATAATACTCATCATAGCGACGATCATAGTTTTTGTTTGGTGCTAGAGATGAGCGTGCGGAAAGAATGGCGGTGCCAGGAGCAACGATCTCCGGTTTCAATCTTCCATCCGCCGTCAAACCACTGCTGCTGTAGTGCCAGATGTGATCGGGCTCGTCTGACCAATCTCCCAAATCAGGTCGGTCACTCTCTGTTGCTCCTACAGCAATTGCATTTTTGGCAGTCGCGGGGCTTCCCACTGTTTGAAAGCCACCATATCCTGTATTTCCAGCCGCAATGAGCGCAGTCATATCAGGATGCTCCCATAAAAAACGGTCAAATAAAAAAGAGGTCAGACTATACTCCCCTTCGTCATCAGCCCCCCATGAGTCCGAATGAATACGTGCGCCATCCTTGTATGACTGGGACAAAAAAGTTTCTACATCAATAAGTAGGGCCCCATATCGATCCTGCATGGAATGAAACACTAATTGGGCATCTGGTGCCAGCCCTTTATATGCGCCACCTGAAGCGTCTCCAGTCCCCACTAGTGTCCCTGCTATATGCGTCCCATGTCCGTGACGATCACTCGCATCCCCTCTTCTTCCCCTTGCGTACAAGCTTTTGATTTGGCCTTGAAAATCAGGATGGATATTCGTTTCCTCTCCGGTATCTAGCCCTGTATCTGCGACTCCAATAATTTGTCCTTTGCCACTATACCCTGTTGATAAAAGCGCATCAGAACTCGTCAGTGCTGCTGCTATATCATTATGCAGCTTGTTTTCTGGCACAGGGATTACCGCGATCACATCCTCTGACAAAATCACCTCTTCTAAGCTCTGCGCATTCATCGTAGCAATCGTGATGTGGCTAGCGTCCTCCATGGTCTGGATCGCTTCAATCTCCTCTTTGGGAACCAAATCGGCAACTGTACGCTGCATATTCACTTGCTGATCAAAGCCGATGACAGCTATATCCACGTTTCGATTTTTCCCCAGGGCTGAGCGCAAAGTAGGAGCTACCTTTGTCACTGGCTGAAACGAAACTACGCCCTCCACGTAAGCCAGCTGTTCGATTTGCTTCCTTATTTTTTGATCAGTGAGCTTGGCGATGAATGCATAGTCCGGAATATAATCCCCAAGCAATGCCCCGCATTCCTCCACTTCTTCGATCCAATTATCCTGAATTGGCCCTGTAAACTGGATAATCACTAGCTCTGACCTACTTTTGATTGAGGAATCCAAGTCAATCGCAAGCTCTTTTTTTGCCTCTATCCGAATCGATCCCGTACGCTCGCCAGTATGCTTGGCAGAAGAAGAAAGGGAGAAATCCAAAAGAATAGTTAACATAATAAATATTATGGTTACAGTTTTGATCCCATTTCTAAGCAATACAAAAACACCCTTTCTCCCAAGGCATGATGCTACCATTTTAGGAGAAAGGGTGGGACATAATTAAATTTCGCCAACGTCTAGCAGTGTTGAAAAGTCTTCCCAGATAAGCTCGCTCAACCTTTCTTGGCTCCATTCGTCTTTAGGGAGGGTCATGAGCCGTAGCGCCTGATTTTGAATCGCTTCTTGCAACAGATTGTTACTGAAACGGCCGTTCCCATCTACCCTGTGCTTGCTCGTTATCTCCAATAGCTTTTCCCGTATTTGATCTACAGTCGAATCGGCGAGAGAATAGCCGGAGGAATACGCTGCCTGCCGCAGCATCAATACCAATTCATCCACGGAGTAGTCTGGAAAGTGGACGTATTTTTTAAAACGGGATAGTAGTCCTGGATTGCTTGCCAACAGCTGATTCATTTCGGTTGGATAACCGGCCAAGACGATGACGAGATTCTCTTCGTGCCGCGTCATTTCCTCTACAAGCGTATGGATCGCTTCTTGGCCGAAATCATTCTCACCCCCGCCTAATAACGCATACGCTTCGTCAATAAAAAGTACTCCGCCTAGCGCTTCTCTCACTTTTCTGCGCGTAAGAGCCGCGGTCTGACCGACGTAGCCCGCCACCAAATCTGCTCGGCTTGCTGTTACGAGATGTCCTCTCTTCAAGTATCCGATTTCTTTCAAAATCTGCGCATACAGCTGAGCTACCGTTGTCTTTCCCGTACCCGGGTTGCCTGTGAAGACAGCGTGCAGCTCAATCGGGCTCGTTGGCATTCCACGAATGCTGCGCTCCTTGGCGACAGCAACGAATGCAGCAATTTTTCGCAGCTCTGCCTTGACCTCTGCAAGTCCGATCAAGCTATGCAGCTGATCCAATGCAGATTGGCTATTCTTGCTTGTCTGTTCTTCCGTTACGTCTTCTGGAAGCAGAAGCGTAAAATCCTCCCATTGCAGCTCTTTACCAGCCGTTGCTCGTCCTTTGGCAAAAATCGAATCGAGGACAAGATTGGTAACAGTTCTCGCATTGCCGAACGTATTATCGACCTGTGCCTTTTCAATGCGTTGTCTTAGTGCTTTTTTCGCGGCATCTGTTAATGCGAAGTCATTCCGGGTTGCCACCTCGTCAGCGATTTGGATGAGCTCGTCTGTCGTATAATTCGGTAAAAGAAAATGTCCTGTTTGCGGAAAACGGCTGTAAAGGCCCGGATTGGCAAATAAAAAATGACGCATTTCCTCTGGATAGCCCGCCAGCATCACGACAAAGCGGCCCGCGTATTCCCCGCTTGTCATAGCTGCAACGAGCGTATCGATAGCAACTTGCCCGTAATCGCTCCCCGAGCTGTCGGGTCGCTTCAGGCTATACGCTTCATCGATAAACAACACGCCTCCGTCTGCCTGCTTGACTGCATCCATCACTCTCTGCTCCGTCTGACCGACATAGGCTCCGACTAGATGAGATCGATCAACCTCAACCAATTGTCCCGTGGAAAGCAAGCCTAATTCGTGATACAAGCCGGCGATGTAACGAGCTAATGTGGTTTTTCCTGTACCAGGGTTGCCCATCAAAACCAAATGCAATGGCAGCTGGTCTTGCATGTGCCAGCCTTTTTCTTCTCGTAATTGTCGGTACTGCAAAAATTGCGCAAGCTGCCTTACACGGTGCTTAATTTCTTCCAACCCTATTAGTTGCTCCAGTTTTTCTAATGCACCAAGCTCACCGGCAATCGCCTCATCCGTCTGGTTGGTCACTTTTTCCGACAAAAGCTGTTCTTGACGTGATTGCAGTTCTGTTAGCGCTCGGATGGTCTCCTGCAGCTGTGACAGCATTTCTATCGAGAAAAATACACCTGACAGTGAAGCAGAGTATGCTTCTACACGCTCCAGCAACTCGTGCAGCAGCTGCTCACGCTTCGTATAGAGCTGTTCCAAATCGTTTGCTTTCGTCGTCCATTCCACCTGAGACAGCGTCTGTGCAATATCGCTCGCGTCTTTGGCTAGAAGACGCCAGTTTGCCACTGCCTTGAGCTCGTCCGTAGCCATGTCAAGCAATACTTCTGCTTTCCGTCTGCGCGTAACTACGTTGTCCGTCTCTCGAATCGCTGGGTACGCCTCTCTTCGTATTGATTCCCGCAGCTTCGTAAAATAGAGCTGTATTTGTATGTTCAAAGCCTGATCGTCATTTGGGGCAAGCTGCAAGGCGCGTTTGATCCATTCAGTAGCCAGATTCTCCCCGCCCTTTTTCATCAGGCGAAGTGCAGCCAGCTTGGTTAAAACGACTGCTTCCGCACGATCCAAAGCCAGATCTGGATTGATTTTTCGCCGCTCTTCGATTTGCTGGAGCATGGTGAGACATGCCCCTTCCGTTATCTTTTGCCCGCCTGACGGATTGCTTTTCCAGTCTGCGATCACTTCAAGTACATCCCGTTCATGCTGTTGATGCATCTGCGCATGCTCCTCCCGCTCCGTTCGTTCAATCCAGTTGTAGCATATTTAGCGGAACATGAAAAGCAAAAGAGCACGCTTTTACGCGGAATCATTGGCAAGCAGCCTGCAAAGTTCTGACCTTTTTACCTGCAAACAATACCGCTCCGGCAATCGCAACACCCGCCACACCAAATTCAAGCCATGTTCCTCCCCATCCAAACAAAGCCGCTCCTATGACGGGACCAGCAGCCATTCCCCCATAGCGAATGAAGTTGTACACCCCGATGGCTGTCCCTCTCTCTTTTTCAAAAGCCTCAGATAACAGCGTCGTGTGCACAGGCATACCAATTCCAAGCGTATAGCTGAAGCACGCACTGGATAACACGAGTAGTACTAGTGAAGTATCTGCCAAGGCCATAAACAAGAAAGTCGCTACGGCATGGGAGCTGGCAGTCAAAAGTAAGGCTCTGCGTGTACCCACTCGCTTTTGCACTTTTCCTGAAGCCTTGCTGCTAATAATGAATGTGGCGGAAACAAGCAAAAAGACAAGACCGATTTGTTCTGCACTCAGTTGGTAGTGATCTGTTAATCGAACCGGCAAATACAATAAAAAAGCGTAATACGTAAACATCTGCGTAAAGCCTAGCAGGATGACAGAAGCCCCAATTGGTTGCTTCAAGACATGGCCAAACAAGCGGAAACTAAAACCGTTAGAAGTAGACTGCTCTTTTTTTGTTTCGGGCAACCATGTCGTGTTGGCTATTAGTAAAAACAAGGCGCTTATTGCCAGAAACAGAAAAACAGCAGAATGACCACCTGCTCCCCCGATCCATCCTCCGAGGAGTGGACCGATCGCAGGGCCAATACCGAGCAGCATTTGGTACGTACCCATTGCTTCAGCACGTTTCGGTCCAGAAAAGAGATCACCGATGACGGTAGCTGCCACAAGCGGGATGGCTGCAAATCCAATCCCCTGCACGGCCCGGAAAAACAAAAGTGAATAGATCGAATCAACCATATAGCATCCGAACGAGGCCAGCGTATACAGCACAAGAGCAGGTATCAACACTTTTTTTCGTCCCCACAGGTCAATAAAAGGTCCATACACAATTTGCATGACAGCGAGCATAACCGTGAAAATAGAGACTGTCCAGTTGATGAGGTAGCTACTAGTGTGGAATTCTTCTTGCATAACTGGCAAAATCGGCATAAACAAATTTTGGGCAAAAGTGCCCAGGAGAATGGTGACTCCTAGCAGGAATAGTACTTTTTTTGCACTCATGTACGGTTTCTCTCTCCCTTGCTGTTACTTTTTGTGTCCAAGGAAACAATTAGTGTAAAAAAATGGGCAATGCCCTCTCTTACACATCCGCCCAATTTTTATCCATTTCAATCGTTGCCGCAACCATCACTTCTTCCAAAAAAGCCAGCTCTTTTTCACTGTAGCGCTCCAAAAATTTGAACATGTGCTGTTCTAATCGGTAATGGTAGTGCTCATGAAAGTGATGGACAGTTTCTCCCCCTTTGGTCAGCCGGAAAAAGACCTCTTTTTGATTGTCCTCGAGCTGATAACGCTCGATCAATTCCTTTTTGATCAGTCTTGCTGTTATTTTGGAAATGGCACTCTTCGTTACACCGATCTGATGAGCAATCGATGTTACATTCATGGCGTCGTGATTCCCAATGGCTTGGATGACATGCAGCTCCGTGATCGACATATCCCCTGCATGGTCATAGTCAGGCAGGCTCTTTTTGATTTGGGCAAGCAGGATTGCCTCACGGTGCTTGCTTCGCTCCTCCTGCTTATGTAGCATGGTCACCCATTGGTTCCAAACTTTATTTTTGAGGTCCAAATCTTATCTCACCCCTTTTGTGTCCACGGAAACAATAATACATTAGCACATGATAGCAAATGTGTAAACAAAAGAAAGCGCAGCCCCATTTTGATCAGGCTGCGTTTCTTATCTCAAACATTTAGGTTACCCATCTCAATATCAGCAGAAAAATGGGCGATCGCAGCATCAAAGACTTCGCTCTCAGACTCAGCAGAAATCTTGAACATCGTCACCACTTTATTGCCGCTCCGTACTTGTACATTATATTGCGAGTCACCATCGTACGTAGTGGCAAAATTGTATTCCCTACCGTTCACATTCATGTTTCGTTCCACAGTGGTCACACCTCCCACTGTAGTGTGACCCAAGCCGTTCCCCTTCATCCATAAAGCAGTTATTCAACCGAATAGACTTTTTGACTAGGCAGCTCCAGGCAGTTCAGACGACCGCCAAAGACCGCTCCGCCATCGATCCCGATAATTTTGTTATCACCAAAGTAAACATCATGCTTCCCGTGCAAATTATCGGTTGGAGTATGCCCGAATACGACCGTTTTTTCTCCGCAATAGCCTTTATGAAATTCTTCCCGAATCCACATGAGCAAGTAAGGGTCTGTTTCGGCAAGCACGGTCGTCGGATGCACACCTCCGTGAACAAATATGTAATCCTCTGTTTCGTAATAGCATGGCAGGTCTGCTAAAAAAGCCACATGCTCTGCTATTTTTTCTGTTTTCTCTAAGGATTCGGGGGCACCCGACTCTGTTTTCGCTGCCATGTGATCATAGCTTGCGAGGGTCTGCCCTGCGCCATTCCGAAACCAGCGCTCGATAAACACAGGGTCTTGCTCAAAAGATTTCACCATCATATGGTCGTGATTGCCCATCAGCACAATCGCTCCGTTATCCTTAAGCTGCTTTACTTTTTCCACTACCCCTTTGGAATCGGGGCCGCGATCTACATAATCCCCAAGCAGAATCAGTTGGTCCTCGTCGGGTTTATACTCTGCCTTCAGCAGCAGCGACTCCAGCTTTTCGAGCTCGCCGTGAATATCGCTGATTGCCAGTATCCGTTTCATCATCTATCCTTCTTTCCGTTCGATATATGCGCAGTCTCATCGATCGCTGTCTGTTATGTTACTTTCCAGATGCAGGGGCAGGCATTTCATTCCAAAAAGTAATGTCCTCTACATTCAATCGCACAGTAGGATGCCCTGGCTGAGCTGCTTTTCCTAGCGCAATAAGCATAATGGTTTCATAGCGATCTGAGATATTGAATGCTTCTTTGAATTTGGCTGGATTATATCCCCCCATCGGCACTGTGTCATATCCCCTAGCCTTGGCAACAAGCATAAATTGCATCGCAACCAACCCACCATCAACCAAGGCGATTTGCTTAATCACTTCACGCTCTCTATTGCTGTAGCGTGAGTTAATGTTTTGGATAAGAGTGCTCTTCACTTCCTCGTTCATATAACCTGCATCCACCGCTTTGCTGTAAATGGTTTCAGCCACTTTGTATCCTTCATAATCTCCAAGGATCGCGATCACAGCAGAGGCATCCACAACTTGCTGCTGGTTGAATGCGATCGGAAGCAGCTTCTCTTTCAATTCCTGATCATCAATCACCAAAAATCTCCATGGCTGCAGATTGGAGCTGGAAGGCGCCAAAGTCGCTTCTTTCAGCATCTCGGCAATCTCATCCCGCGAAATTTTGACACTTGGATCATAATGACGAACCGAGCGACGATCAGTGATTACGTCGAGAAAAGCTGCTTTTTGTGTCGTAAGCTGTTCCATTTTTCCTCATCCTCCACATGCCTATCTAAATTCTGTTTTAAAAAAATGGTTTGTCCAAACTGTAACACGATTTCGTTTTGTCGATCAACTTTCTTTGTACTTATGCAAAAAAATCGCCCCAGAAAAGCAGGTTCTCTAATTGAGAGCACCTTACTTCCTGGAGCGATCCATTCTCATTATTTATACGGCTGAAAACAATGACCAGTCTGCTGGCTGTCTTATCGTATCGCCTGTAGGCATTTTGACTACTAGCGTACCGTGCCCGGACTGTTCGCCTTCTTCCCAGCTAAGATCAAACGATTTACGGGTAAAGGCATCTTGCTCATCAAGACAGCTGAGCATGGCGGTCAGCGTCTCGGCGGTGATTGGAACGGCAACGCTTGCTCCCTCCTCCTGCGGAAGTGAGAGCAGCTTGGGCGCTTCTTCAAAATACTGTACAGTATCAAGCAACAAAGATACCTGTTGCCAGCTCAGAGGCGAAATAAAAGACTCGAACGTAGTTGCCATCTACACATCATTCCTTCTCAGCCAGTTTACTCATCAAAAAGAGTACCTTGTGAGTCTGGCGTTTTCTGTGATGAGCCTCCATGGGATGCTCCCTCTCCCGATGCTTTTCCAGGACCGTCATCTTTTGATTCTTCCGTAGGCAAAACGGTTTCAAATGCGATAGCTTTCAAGCCGCCTTCGACTACTGTTCGACCAATGCCGCCCTGTTCATTCACGATGACTTGGCTCGTATCGATCAGACTCCATTCATTTTGCTCAGTCCATGCATACATCGTTTCTTCGATGCTGATCGCAAGCAGCTGGTGCGGATTGCTCTTTCTTTTCCGGATCAATGTCACACCTTTGCCTGCACGGCCCTGTAGAGGAATATCAGTAATCGCTGTTCGTTTCAAGACACCATCTGTTGTTACCAAGCTGAATGCCCGGCTATCGTCTTCTTCGATCGGCAGCATCGTAATGACTTCATCGCCTGCAGCCAGTGTAATTGCTTTCACCCCGCTAGAGGCACGGCCTGTTGTGCTAACTTCACTGCGCATAAAGCGGATGCCCATGCCATCTTTTGTTGCCCCGAGAATACCGCCTGTCTCATTTGCGACAAACACATGGACGAACTCGTCTCCATCCGATTTCAGCTTGGCAGCGACCAGGGCACTCGAACGATTCGTTTCATATTCGGCAAGTGCTGTCTTTTTGACCAGACCGCTTTTGCTGACGTGATACACATACAGCTCCTGCTTGAAGCTCTCGACGATGGTAAATCCAACGATACGCTGCTGCTTCTCCAGAGGAATCACGTTGACGAGAGCAGAGCCAATGTCCTTCCACTTATCATCTGGGAAAGCATTAACGAGTGTAGCGAAATACTTTCCATCCTGTGTAAAGAAGAGGGCAGTATGGGACGTATTGGTTTCTACGAAGTGACGTACACGATCCCCCTCCTTAACCCCACAGGTCTCAAGCGTGCCGCCCACTGATTTGAACGAACGAGGACTTGTCCGCTTGACGTACCCTTCATTGGTAAGAGTCACGATGCAATCTTCCGCATTAATTTGCATCGCGATATCGATCTTGATTTCCTCGATCTCCCCCTGAATTTCCGTCAGGCGCTCCTCGGCATATTTTTTCTTGATCTCGTTCAGCTCACCAGTAATGACCTGGATCAGCTTTTTCTCGCTTCCCAGAATCGCCTTGAGCTCCTCGATTTCTTTTGCCAGCGTCGCCAATTCCTTTTCCAGCTTGACAATATCCAAACGGGTCAAAGATGCCAGCTGGATATTCAGGATTGCATCAGCCTGTGCATCCGTAAAGCCGTACTTCTCCATGATGTTTCGCTTGGCGTCAGCGCGATCCTCCGAATCCATAATCGTATCTACAATTTCTCTGAGGATTGATTTCGCACGGATCAACCCTTGGACGATATGCTCCCGATTCTGCTTTTTGTTCAGATCGTACTGGGATCGATTCGTAACAACTTCCTTTTGGTGATCAATGTACGCAGCAAGCAGAGCCTTGAGTCCCATCTGGCGGATGGTCCCCTCGTGAATCACGTTCATATTGTAGTTGTAATAGATTTGCAGATCGGTATTTTTGTACAAGTAATTGAGAATCGCCTTTTCATCGGCTTCCTTGCGAATATCGACCACGATGCGCACCTTTTTGAGCTCGGCTTCTTTCCGTCCAGTTTCATCCCGTACAGCGAGAGCCCCCTCAATTTTGCGCTCCATCACCAGCTCATCAATCTGTGCCACAAGCTTGGATTTGACTACCTCGTAAGGAATTTCGGAGATCACGATTTTCTTTACTTTCGCACCTTTTGGTTCTTCGACATGCGTTTTCCCGCGAATGATGAATTGTCCGCGCCCCGTTTCAAATGCCTTGCGGATGCCAGATACCCCTTGGACAATCGCTCCTGTTGGAAAATCAGGTCCTTTTACATGCTGCATCAGCTCGTCCAGGGTAATATTCGGATTCTTCATCTGTGCTACAGCAGCGTCGATGACTTCTCCTAAATTGTGCGTTGGAATATCCGTGGCAAAACCAACCGCAATCCCGGCAGCACCGTTCACGAGCAAATTCGGAAAGCGTGCTGGCAGAACTGCTGGCTGCATGGCTGAATTATCGTAGTTCGGAATAAAGGTGACCGTTTCTTTTTCAATATCGCGTAAAAGCTCATTGGACAACGCAGACAAGCGTGACTCTGTATAACGCATGGCAGCTGGTGGGTCTGCATCCAAGCTACCAAAGTTTCCGTGACCTTGAATGAGCACCTGACGCATCTTCCACCACTGTGCCATCCGAACCATCGTTTCATAAATGGCGGAGTCTCCGTGTGGATGGTATGTACCCATTACGTAACCAACTGTCTTGGCTGATTTGCGGTATGGCTTGTCATTCGTATTGCCTTCCTGGTACATCGCATAAAGAATACGGCGTTGTACAGGCTTGAGACCATCACGCGCATCCGGAATCGCACGGGAGAGGATGACCAGATTGGCATAATCCCCGAAACGCTTGCCCATGATCTCAGCGAAGCTCTGTTTAATAATCTGATTGGACAACATGCTTATTCATCCTCCCCCATTTCAAAGGTGACGTGGCTTTCAATCCACTCGCGTCTTGGAGGAACCTTGTCGCCCATCAATACAGTAACGAGTTTTTCGCAGTGAGCCAGATCTTCCAGTTCGACCTTGATTAGCTTGCGAGTCTCAGGGTCCATTGTCGTCTCCCAGAGCTGATCGGCGTTCATCTCACCCAAGCCTTTATAACGTTGTACCTCTGCACCGCGTCCAACCTTTTTCAAGGCTTGCTCCAGCTCATAGTCTGACCAGCAATAGATTGCTTCTGTCTGCTTGCCCTTGCTCTGCTTTTTCACCTGATAAAGCGGTGGCTGGGCGATATATAAATGACCCGCTGCAATCATGGGCCTCATGTAGCGGAAGAAAAATGTCAACAGCAAGGTTTGGATGTGTGAGCCATCCACGTCCGCATCGGACATGATAATAACTTTGTCAAACGCACAGTTTTCGATGGAAAATTCTTCGCCGATATCGGTTTCCAGCACTTCGAGAATCGTTCTGAACTCCTCGTTGGCCAGCACCTCGGACAGCTTTGCTTTTTCTGTATTCAGCGGTTTGCCACGCAAGCTGAACAGAGCCTGAAACTCGGAATTACGCGCCTGCTTGGCTGAACCACCAGCGGAGTCACCCTCGACCAGGAACAACTCATTGCGCTTGGAGTCCTTGTATTGCGGCGGGGTGAACTTTTCGGAAATAGACTTGCGCTTCTTCGCCGTCTTCCCTTTTTTATCACCACGCAAAGCTTCACGCTGTTTGCGGAGCTCTTCGCGAATTTCAGCAGAGCGAAGCGCCTTGTCGATCAGAAGCTTGCCTGTCTCTGGGTTTTCCTCCAGGAAAAAACCGAGTTTTTCTGAAACGATCTGTTCCACAATGGCCCGCGCTTCTTCGTTGCCCAGCTTATCCTTTGTTTGGGATTCAAACTGGACATCAGCCATTTGCAAAGACAACACGCCAAGGAAGCCTTCGCGCAAATCATTTCCCGTCAGGTTCGGGTCTTTATCCTTCAAGTACCCTTTTTTCCGAGCAAATTCGTTAAATATACGGGTTGTACCATTGCGGAAGCCCGTAACATGCGTTCCTCCGTCTGTAGTGACAATCGAGTTGACGTAGGAGACAAGCGTTTCAGTATAGCCGTCGTTGTACTGGAAGGCAAGTTCGACATAGACGTTGTCTTTTTCGCCCTCAAAGTAAACAATCGGATGGAGTGTGTTTTTTCCTTCGTTCAGATAGGACACATACGATTTCAGTCCATCCTCAAAGTAAAACTCTTCCCGTTTTTTCTCAGGGCCGCGCTCATCAATCAATACCATTTTCAGCTTTTTCAACAAAAAGGCTGTTTCACGGAAGCGATCACGAATCGTCTCGTAGTCAAAGCGAGCGTTTCCAAAAACCGCTTCGTCAGGTAAAAAACGTACAGTCGTCCCCGTCCGTTTGGTATTTCCGGTAATTTCGAGATCGGTTACGGGCTTGCCTACATGCTCAACGCCCTTTTCGTCTACGATATATTCGAATTTTTGCTTGTGAATTTTGCCCTCGCGGTGAATTTCTACCTCGAGCCATTTGGACAATGCCACAACCACACTGGAGCCTACTCCGTGCAACCCACCACTTTTTTTATAACCTCCGCCGCCAAATTTACCGCCGGCATGCAGAGTCGTAAAAATTACTTCGGGAACAGGTCTTCCTGTTTTGTGCATACCAGTCGGAATCCCGCGCCCGTGGTCTTCCACACTTACGCTGCCATCCTTGTAGAGCGTAACAATGATGCTATCGTTTACACCTGCCAGCGCTTCATCCTTTGCGTTGTCCACAATCTCCCACAAAAGATGATGAAGGCCTCTGCTGCCGGTGGAGCCTATGTACATTCCTGGACGTTTGCGAACGGCAATCAAGCCTTCCAGGACCTGAATATCTTCTTCCGTGTACGTTAATGTATGTAGTGTATCTGTTTCCTTCAATCGCGCTCTCCCCTCTACTGTAAAAGCAACTTCCTTAGAAAAAACTGGCTGATCGCCACGTGCAAAAGCCGAAGCCTCCACTATTCTTATACTCCGTATATTTTCACGCAAGCGAAATTGGCGAAGGTATAAAAAAGCGAACACTTAATCGCTATTGTACCGTATGGTTCCTATAGTATTCAACGATCATAGCAAAATGGGCTAAAAAAGCCACCTCGCCCCTAGCGAGATGGCCGATTGCTTTGATAAATTCTCGGTCAACAGACGTCAGTGTTCGTCTATACGGTACAAGCATTCTCCACAGGGATCAAGAAGCCAAAAACGAAACGGTCGTCTGGGCACAAGTGTTTTTTGGGAATCGTTTCATACCACTACCAGTTCATAGTGTAGCATTTCTGGCAAAGAAAGGTCAAAGAGAAAGCACAAGTTTTTCCAATCATCTGTCCAGATTCACAGGGCATCCTAGTAAGGCATCGTCTTCAGAGGCGAAAAAGGGGGAAATCAACTTGATTAGTGCTACCAAGCCGTTTGTGAAGTTCCACCGCTACGATCAGGAGTTGGTCTCCGATATTCAAGCATTGAATTCTTCTGGATACCACAAGGATGATATCTGGGTTTTAAAATGGAACCCCGATAAAAACCACTCCAATCAACGGAACAATTTTTATAAATTCAGTACTCATTTTGAAAGCGCGGTCGGAGACATCGACAGCAAAGCCCATTTTTTTGACAATGGCGGTGAGGAGCTGCGCACTCGTCTTGAAAAGCTGGGTCTGACCAAGGACGAATGCTCCTCTTTGGTCAGAGAATTGCAAGAGACGGATTATACGTGCCTGCTTGTTGTCCGCGACCTCAAAGACAACATCATCAAAATGAACGACTAAATGGATACAAAAAGCCACTGCATGGTCACAATTTCCAGTGAGCCTGCAGTGGCTTTTGTTTTATAAACGAATTAGTTATCTTCTTTAATCAGTTCGATGCCTTCCAAAACCTCGTTCAGCTTCGCATAAACAGTGCTTTCTTCGTCCTCTTCGAGTGGAACCATTTCTCCACCGTCGACTTGGAATACGAAGATATCTACTTCTTCGTCCAATTCCTCTTCGCTTTCTTCATCTTCGATTGCTTCGGTCAAGGCAATATATTCTTTACCGTTCAGGTCAAACAGTGCAATCACTTCAAAGTCACCCAACGGTTCACCATTTTCATCATCCAGCGTAATGATATCGCCCAATTCAAGGTCTTTATTTTCTTCTGTCAATGTGTTCACGTCCTTATGCGGTTATTGGCTCTCAATTCCATCATACCGTTTTTTTCCGGTAGAAGCAAACAGGCGAATGAATACTATCCCACGGGTATTCTTACCTCGAATGTCGTGCCTACCCCCTTTTCACTTCTGACACGGATCGTGCCTTCATGTGCAGCAATGATTTTGTAGCTGACCATGAGTCCCAGCCCGGTGCCCTTTTCTTTTGTTGTAAAAAAGGGCTCACCTAGTTTTCCCAAACGATCCTCCGGTATTCCACAGCCTTCATCTGCAAAGGCAACAAGCAGCATGCTGCCGTCCATTTTGGCAGTGACCGTGACCTTACCGCCTGTCGGCATCGCCTCAATCGCGTTTTTCAGTAAATTCAGAAAAACTTGCTTTAACTGATTCTCCTCACATGGGACAGGCGGTATATTTTTCTCATACTGCGTCTTGATCTCGACGTTGAACATAATGGCATGAGTTTCTCCCAGCATGACAATATGCTCGAGTAGCTGCTGTATTTCGTGTTTGCGATGAATGATGACCTGTGGTTTAGCCAGAACCAAAAATTCACTAATGATGAACTCGATGCGGTTGAGCTCGGAAAGCATGATCCCGTAATACTCTTTATTGTCATGGGTTTGCCTCTGAAGTAGCTGCAGGAAGCCTTTCAGCGAGGTCAACGGATTGCGTATCTCGTGAGCGACTCCAGCTGCCATCTGGCCCACTATGGAGAGCATCTCCGACTTGCGAACAATCTCTTCCGCTTGCTTGCGTTCGGTCACATCCTGCAGAATTCCGATGACAGCTGCCCTCCCTTTATACATGCTTGTCTTTTGCAATACTTCGACCTCAACGATGCTTTGGTTTTTGCGCAGCCCACGGAATTGATAGCGGATACTGGAACGATCGCCATTCAACCGCCGATCCTGATTAGCACGAATGATTGTTCGTTCCTCGGGTATGACCAGATCTGCTGCCGTCATTTGTACCAGCTCTTCCTGGCTGTAACCAAAGATTTCAGCAAGACGTGGATTGACGTATACAAAACCCGGATGCTCTACATAGGCAATATACACACCAACAAGCGTATCTTCTACCAGACTTCGATACAGTTCTTCGGTTTCTTGCAATTGCTGCTCCATCTTTATGCGCTCGGTAATTTCGGTAGACGAACCGATCACCTCAATAACTTTTCCATCCTTGCTGATCGGAGAAAGAGTCGTTAAAAAAGTCCGCTCCCGGATTTTTGTTTCAAATTCAACGACGTTGCCCATAAAAGCTCTTTCATAATATGGCAACACCTGAATATCTGCACGGCTAAATAGATTGTCAGTGAGCTTTTTTCCGCTTATCTGCTCAGTTGTCAATCCGAACTCTATCGCCAATGTTCCTTCTGATAACGTAATCACAAATTCACCGGTATGATCTCGAGCCAGTCTAAAGATATGGTTATGTCCATTTTCCACTGCTCTGTGAAGGTCGTTTGTTCCCGGGACTTTCCTATCACTTTCTTGCGTTTGCAAAATTATGCACCTCGTTTTGATCCACAGGATATGGCTCAAAGAATTCACCACAAACCAAGTTTTTCCTCTTTTTAACTGGTACCATTTGGTGAAAACCGAGTGATAGCTGCATAGCTACTGGATAAAAAGGCTGGTGGGTCTTTTGCCGCACAAAAAAACAACCTACCAATCTGGCAGGTTGTTCGCTGTTTACTCGCTGTACTCTTGCAGAACGCCTTTTTCCATCAAAAACGCTTCTTCTGCTTGAAGAATCGTGATAATTGCTTCTCGTTTCACGAGCATCCCGGCAGATGCTAGACGGCTTTCAATAAACCGCAGCATTTCTTCAAAATCAATAATTTGTACTTCTTGTTCACTCACGTAAAACCCTCCCTTCTCCTTCAACGTTTTTCATTTTACACGAACAGGTCGTTTCTTCCAACTCCACCATGTCCGACGAATCGGTTTTAACAAATAGGCACTCCAAAAAACGAAAATCACTGTCAGCGACAAGTAAAAACACGAAAAGAAGAGCCATGGTGAAAATGTAATCTGATCAGAGTGAGCAATGGATTCACCTAGAATCCCAAACAATACAATCACTGGATTAATACCCGCCAGCATTTGGAGCTGGGATAATTTCCACACGCCATCATCGGGGAACTGCTCAGGATATGCTTGCTGCAACGATTCACCGATGAAGAAAAAGAGCAGTCCCGTTCCAACGACAAAGAAAAAGGCAATTCCATAGGACGTGATTGTACTGACAGAGGTGCGTTTGATCCATGTCGAACAAAACAGACCAAGTGAACCTAAAAATAAAACATTGATGGCCAAAAAAAGAATGAGCTTAGCCATTTGCTCTGGTGAAACGCTGCCGTAGAGCATTACGATACTATACAATGGCATGGTGGCGACCAGAAGCAAACAGGAAAACGCCAGTGATGTAATCAGCTTGCTTAATATGATCGTGCGCGTGGAAAGCTGAGTCGTCAATAAAATTTGGAGTGTTTGCCGCTCCCGTTCCCCACTGATTGCACCAGCCGTCAGTGCAGGAGCGACGAAGCAAACCATCGCATAGTGAATGCCTGCGGACAAGAGAAACAGGTTGCGGTTCTCCCCTAGTGCAGCTGCCTTCATCGGGTCCATGAGCAAGAACCCGATTGGAATTCCTCCCATAATCAGCAAATAAATAGCCAGAATGCAAACCGTTTTCTTGGAGCGAAATCGCTCTCTCATCTCTTTTACCAGAATGGGGTTAAAAAAGAAGCTATTCATCAGCCACCTACCCCTTCCGTAATAGACAGGAAAACATCTTCTAAATTCGCCTTGGCATCGCCAAAATAAACGACGGCTACCCGGGCTTCGATCAATTCCTGCAGTAAATCTGCTTTTTGCTGCTCCGATCCAGTGAAGTAAAACCGTAATCCGCCCATGTACTCCTCCAGATTGGATACAGACGAATGGTTGCTAAGGATCAAGGCTGCCGTATTTTGATTGTGCAAAGCCCGTAATTGCATAATGCTCATTTCCCTGTCACGATTGCTTACTTCGTGAACAGATCCACAAGCGATCAGTCTCCCTTGCTCAATCACGCCGATATCGTCACACAGCTCTGCCAGCTCTGGAAGGATGTGCGAGCTGATCAAAATCGTCTTGCCCATTTCGCGAAGCTGTTTGATAATCTCCCGCAGCTCGATCCGTGCACGCGGATCTAACCCCGACGCAGGCTCATCCAGAATCAGTACAGCTGGATCATGCACAAGGCAACGTGCGAGCCCTAAGCGTTGCTGCATCCCTCGAGAGAGTGAGTCAACAAACGCATCCGCTTTATGAGAGAGATTGACCAGCTCCAGCAAATCAGCTACTAGCGCTCTTCGCTTTGGCGCAGGAATCTTGAACGCCCCCGCATAAAACTCCAAATATTCCACGGCTGTCAAGTTATCATACACACCGAAGAAATCCGGCATATAGCCAAGTGACTGACGGACACTCACCGGGTCTTTACGTACGTTGTATCCACACACATACGCGTCACCATCCGTTTGCTCCAGCAAGGTTGACAGGATGAGCATTGTCGTGGATTTTCCCGCTCCGTTGGGGCCAATGAAGCCAAACACCTTACCCTCATCAATGGAGAGATTTAAATCGGTCAAAGCTTGTAGATTTCCATATTGCTTGCTTAAATGAACGGTTTCAATCACCATTTCCGCTCACTCCCCTCTACTTGGAAAAACGGCGTAGGCATTGACAAGCGCGTTGTTCCATCGTTGGAAAAGCGTAGCAGCAGGGATTGCTGTGGTGTCAGCACGTCTTCCAAATCCTTCTCCAGCACCAGTCTGGATGCCCTTTCCACTGGCAGCCATCTTCCACTCTTTTGGTGGAAGTACTCGATTTTGAACGGTCGGAAAGGACTGTGATCCAGAGGAACAATCAGCCTTTCCATTTCCATTTGCGCATTGCCTGCTTTTAGCTCAAAGGTAATACTTCCTTTACCCAATTGCCATAGGTTTGGTCCACTGGAGTCATACTCCCCTACGGTTTCATTGATGTATACACCCAGTAAACCGTACGGGTACGTAACGATTCCCTGATCATTCGGTTTTAAATATACGGCTTGATTGACGACGTTCCAGTAATGGGCGCGATGTGGTTCACGCATCGTTAAGAGAGGCAGCTCTTCATCGCTTGTCGCGACGATTCGCACTTGATTCCCTTGTCCATAGGTCATTACGATGTCCTTCAGCCTGTTATGCTGTTCTTCGATTGTTAATGGCACGACTTGCTTCTCTTGTCTCGGCATGAGAAGTGGCTCGAGAAGACTGTCGATCTGCTTCTCTTCTCCCTTTTTCATTGCGCCGATTGGTATACGCTGTAATCCAATCTCAATAAAAGTATTGTCATAGGCGAATTTCGTATTATTCTTGATGCGTCCCTGCAAACGATCCCGATTTACCTTCAAATCGCTCTCGAATTCCCCGATATCGCGCACAATGCCATAACCGATTGCTTGCTTGGGTGTGAGGTAAGGAAGGTTTCGATAGGCCAGAAATTGATCTTTTTCTGCCTGCCCCTCTGGTTCGTAATCATTGCGGCCAAGTGTTAACGGAAGCGCGATGATCGGTGCTTTTACCTCTACATCAAACTGATCCTGATCTACTGTCAAAAAGGTAGCCGCCGTTCTTGTCTGTGCTGTATGTTCGTCCAAAATGCTAATTTCAGAAATGGCGTTACTAGCACTTGTTTTCACCACAAGTGGCTTTCCGATCGCAAAAATACCAACTGAAATAAGAACGGCAAGGCCAGGAATCACACCCCAAGCCCATGCCCTACGTCCAACTCGTTTCAACACAAAATAAGTCAGTGGGGCGATCAAAAACACATAACCCCCCCACAAAACTACCATCCACGTCGGAGAAGGGGTCTGTACATCTGGAATCATGCGGCTTAATTCAAGAAAAGGACGAGTCATTTGATCCATGTAAGTATTTTGTTCCAATAATTCTTGCGCCCCATGCTTTTGCAGCACACTTTGCCACAGCTGCAAATTATGCTGCCAGGAAGCCATCGGCTCTGCTGTCACATCATAATTGACAAACAGCATCATGCCCTTTCCTACCTTTTGCGATGAAAACAAGGGGACATCCTTGTTATAGACCGGAATGGAGCCAGCAGGAGCAAGCTTGTCACCCGTATAAGGACGTAAGCCTTCGGATAGCACAATCGTACCTCCAACTCCAGGGGCTACCGAAAAGACATCTGCAAATTTTTGAATAATACCATCTTGTCCGGGTCCTGCTGACAAAATGACAATCCCGCCCATTTGCACCCATTCCTTGATTGCCACGACCTGTTGATCATTTAAGAGAGCAGCTTGCTTCCCCCCGAGTGCCAGCACATCTAGATTACGATAAATCCAAGCTTGATCTGGCAGCATCTCTGGCGCCAAATTTTGCACAGTCATCGGTCTGGACATATTGAATTGGGACTGGTTAATGGCGAGAAAATGAAATGCATTGCCGCCTTCGTGCACGACCCCAACTGTTCGTCCGTCTTTTGGGTAAGGGAGTCGCAGCTTCTCACTTTGGACGACCTGCCCATTTTTTGTCAGCAAAATATTCCACTCATCAAGCATGACTTGAACAGGCATGTCAAAATATATTTTCTTACTCTGTCCTTTTTCAATCATGATAGGCTGACGCAGGGCTGGCTGGTAAGAATTTTTCTTGGCCCTCCCTTTTGACAGCTCAACAAATCCATGAAACGCCTCTTCCTTGCTCGTCACGTTAACTTCCAGACGCATCCATGAGTCATACTTAATGATTCCGCTCAATGGTACGTTTACTTCTACCTCTATGTTGCCCTCCGCTTTTACCGGCTGGACTGAAACGCCCAACCAAACCATCAGGAGGACCAACATCCATTTCCATCTCATGTTTGTTCCTCCGCTCGTTATCGTGACGCCAGTGAGATAACCAGCGCTTTTGGTTGCTCTTCATGCGATATGAGCAGCAATTGCTTGCCTTTTGCTGACCAGTTAGCCCGAATCAGCCTATCGGGAGATTTATTAAACAAGGTGACTTCACTTGTCGCGACAGGTTGTACATCAACTACGCTTTCGACTAGCTTTCCTTCGCTGTTTGTATAGGTCAACCGTGTATCTCCGCTCCAGGAAGGCCATTCACCTTTACCCAGAATCGTTATTTTACCCGTCCTCATTTCCATGATTCGGATTTCCCCTTCATCCACAAACGCAAGAAAACGACCGTCTGGTGACCATTCAGGCTGTGAGCCTTCAGCGATTTTCCACTCCTGGAACGAAACCGTGCTGCTAACCCAAATCTCCTGAACGTCATTTTTCGTACGGGAATACGCGATCGAATCATCATTTTGCGACCAGCTAGGAGCCTGGTATAAAACGCCCTCTTCTTCTTTTAACAGTCGGCTGCTTCCCATACTGTAGGTAGTAGGCAAATCAACGATCCAAAGCCTGGATAACTGATCTTGTTGTTCGACAACCGCGATCTGTGTTCCATGATTCCCCCAAGAGACAGATAAGTATTTACCCTCTGTTGGCGGCAATTTGACTGAAAGTGGCTTTTGATCACTATTTATAGGAAGGGTACGCAGTACAGACGATTGGGAAATGTATGCAATTTGAGTACCTGCCGGGTCCATATCTACTTGTTCCGCGCTTGATTGAACGGGTAGGGAGAGAAGCTTTGGTTCACTCACAGAAATCGCATCTTTTGTCCACCATGCATAGCTGCCAAAAGCAAGCGCTACTACCAAAGAAACAACGCCAGCTTGCATGAGCTTCCTTCTACGTTTTGACACGGTTACATCCGGTAATTTTTTCTTTTGAACCTCTAGCTCTCTCATCCGTTGCAACAATTGCTTCTTCAATTCCGATTTCAATTGATAATTGACAGGAACGGAACGCCGCAACTGTTTTAAATGGGTTAGGAGCATAGGAACTGTCTGATCCTCGTCATAACCCCGGGGGTTTTGATTCTCCTCTCTCACTCGGAGTCCCCCCTTTCGTACATTTTCTGCAGTTTTTGCAAGCCACGGTATGAGATCATTTTTATACTTGATTCTGTTTTGTCCAGGACTTCCGCCACCTGACTGATTTTGAGATCGGCAAAATAGCGGAGCATTAACACGTCTTTTTGATCCTGCGACAACAAGTCGAGCCGGTCACGAAGCAAACGAATTTCCTCATTCGTTAATGCCTGCCGCTCCGGCTGCCAGGTATCATCCGGTTCTGCCCCCAGAAATTCCTCCTGATCTACTGGGATCTCCCTGTTTTTCCGCATGAAATCCACATAGGCATTATGTGCTATACGGAAAATCCAGGAAGCAAACGGACTGGTTCTGCTATATTGTTCAAATTTTTCCAGCGCTTTTAAAAAAACCACCGTCGTCAAATCGTCTGCGTCCCATGAATTTTGAACGCGGCAACGCAAATAACGGTTAACCCGATCAAAATATTCGTCATACAGTTCAGTAAACGGACGAGATTCGTAATAACCCTCATTCGATTGGACCGATGGTTGCGCGGAGCGGTTCATTGCCATCCCCATGTACGGTTTCCTCGGTTTCTTCCAGTCTTCAAGAAGCACCACTCATCGTGAAAAGTCGTGCAAATCGTTCAGACATAGTATTTCTACTCTAACTTCGTATTACGTTTGGACTCGGAAGAAAGTAACAGAATTTAGGGTAATTTTTTTGAATTATTTTTGTAAGGCGTAGCTCAGCTCTCGAATGATGTCTTCGGAAGCTTCAATCCCAACAGATAAACGAACTAGGCCCATCGTAATTCCCGTTGCTTGTCGCTGCTCTTCTGTAAAAGCGCGATGCGAGGTCGTAACAGGGTGGGATACACTCGTCTCTACTCCAGCAAGTGACGGAGCAAATTTGATCCAGTCCAGCGCGCGATAAAAATCGTAAATTTTGTTTTCGTCAGCTAATGTGAAAGAGACCATCGCCCCTTGTTTTTGTCGATGAAAAAACGCAGTAGATTCTTTGCTTGGGTAATAGACCCGCTTGATCGCAGGATGCTCTTGCAGAAAAGAAGCGACTTCGCTCGCATTGTCACATTGACGTTCCATTCGTACGGCGAGTGTCTTGAGTCCACGCGCTGTCAACCAGGCTTCAAAGGGACTCAGCGAGGTGCCATAGTTTACGACAATTTCCCGCGCCCGTGCAATCCGTTCACGTTCCCCAACCAATACCCCTGATGTGACATCACTATGCCCTCCTATGTACTTTGTAGCACTGTGAACGACTAGATGGGCTCCTAAGGTAAATGGCTGTACCAAATAGGGTGTAGCAAACGTATTGTCTACCATCACAGTCAATCCATGCTGCTTTGCCTGCTCGATCCAGAACGGCATGTCAACGACTGTTAGCAAAGGATTCGTGATCGTTTCCAGAAAAAAGAGCTTCGTTTGAGGACGTACGTGACCCGCAAGTGATGACTCTTCATTTAGGTTGATACACGTAAGCTCGATTCCAAATCGGGAAAGCTCCTTGGACAAAAGCGCATAGGTCCCGCCGTAAATTTCATGGGATGCGAGTACCTGATCACCTGGTCCCAAGACCGACAAAAGCCCTGCCATGATTGCCCCCATGCCTGAGGAAGCACTCACTCCTGCCTCTGCCTGCTCGAGAGCGGCGATTGCATCAGAAAGCTCTGCTTGATTGGGGTTTCCGTTTCGCGTATACAGATACTCGCCTTCACCCGTGTAAAATTGCTCTACTTCCTCCAGACCTTCAAAGGCAAAAACAGAGGTTTGGTAGATGGGGGTTGACTTGGCTTTGACTTGACGTAATGGCTCATGTCCAATATGTACCGTTTTGGTTTCAAATCGCTCTTTCATGTATAGTCCCCCTCACGATCATGTATGTAGCAAAATCACACAAATTTTTCCATTTCAAAAACAAGAGTGAACCTAATCACCGGCTCGAACAATCGCCATGCTCGCCTGCTTCCATCATATCATGAGTATGGGAAAAACAGCCATGTGATTGAACTTGCGAAAACGCTTTTACACTAGTAATTTATACCTATTTCGATACTCCAGCAGCTTCTTTCTTTTCAGGATTTGTTCTGTTCTACAACTTTTACACTTCCTTGCCAAAGTTTGACCACACGCATCATTTTATTATAATGTGATGTGGGGCGTAAAACGAGCATATGAAGGGATGATTAAAATGAAACGTACGCTACTAGCTATAAGTTCGATTTTACTTTCGATAAGCCTACTTGTGGGGTGTAGCAACTCCACCACACCTACATCACCTGAGTCTCCTGAAGCACAACCGACTCAACCACAAAAGCCAGCAGATAATACACCAGCGCAGCCGCCTGGTCCAACTGGCGCGAAGAAGTATGACAAAGCTCCAGCCATGCAGATCGACAAAGCAAAAACGTATCAGGCAAAAATCTCTACCACTATGGGAGATATTACGGTTGATCTGTTTGCCAAAGACGCTCCTATCGCCGTAAACAATTTTGTTTTCCTCGCGAAGGACAAGTTCTATGATGGTATTACGTTCCACCGCGTGATCAAGGATTTCATGATTCAAACAGGCGATCCACTCGGCACTGGTATCGGCGGTCCTGGGTATACGTTTGAAGATGAATTGAAAAACGGTCATAAGTATGAGACTGGTGTTGTGGCCATGGCTAACGCAGGAAAAAACACAAACGGCAGCCAATTTTTCATCGGATCAGGTAAAGATGTCGAAGGGCTGGAAAACGCTCCAAATTACACGATCTTCGGAAAAGTAGTAGGCGGTATGGATGTCGTACAAAAAATCGCCGGAACAAAGGTAAAAGCCAACCCACAAACAGGTGAAACCAGCGTTCCAGAGCAAACCATTAAAATCAATACAGTAACAATCACGGAGAAATAAACCAGCAGGGACGTAACTGCTGATTTCTCGCGGGTGCATCGAAAAGCCAGATCAACCACGAAGAAAGTGTTTGATCTGGCTTCTTTTTATTCTCACTTAATAAATTCACATTCGTTGTAAATAGTTCCTTGGAACCAATTCCCTCTTGAACCATTCTGATTATCTCGATAGACTTGTCGATGACCCGATTCGCTTCCGCAATCAAAAAGCAAAAAGCGAAAAGGAGTGGTTCCCAACGTGATCACACGTGAAGCGCGATTGCGCTTTTTCTTCTTTATTAACAGTTTTGGTTTGCTGCTATTATGCCTCTTAGTAACTCCAACAAGCGCTTCAGCTCCTCACTTCAATCAAGCTTTACCTGCTCCAATAGGCCCCTCATTGCCCAATGAACAACTAGCAAAGAAGCAAGCAAAACCAACTACTCCCGTCACTGTAGGAAAACGCGATTCCATTTCGACAAGTCGAGACGATCGACCGAAAGTTATTCGCAATGGAAAAGTGAAAGTGTCGGACAGGGATATGGAACTGCTCGCCCGGCTCGTTTATGCGGAAGGCCGGGGAGAACCGTATGAAGGACAAGTAGCCATTGCTGCTGTTGTATTGAATCGGGTAGCTTCTTCTGAATTCCCAAATACGGTACGAGAGGTTATTTACGCTCCCAACGCATTTTCGCCTCTCAATGACGGCCATCTCTCGCGCACATCTAACGCAAGTACACGCAAAGCAGTTCAGGAAGCGGTAAACGGAAAGGACCCAACGAATGGTTCTTTGTACTTCTTCAATCCGAATACAGCCACTTCCCGTTGGATCTGGTCGAGGGAAAAAACTGTCGTCATTGGTAATCACACATTTGCTCGATAAAACAAAAATTTAATAATACTTTATTTTTACTTTATCCGTAATTTACTTTTGACTGTTATTTTTATAGCGTAAGCACTTTTTCAACGCATTGAGAAAACGATCGATATTCAACTTGAATGACTTCTTAGACGTATTCATCCACGGATGTATGCGTTGCTAGATTTTTGGCTTGCGTCATTGTTTTGGGTGAGAGCAAAACAACGATGCGAACGGCCGATCGATATTTTTCTCAATCGCCCCCAAATATTTAGGCATCCCCAGCTGGGGATGCCCTTTTTTTCTCACCTGTTAAAATCCGTAAACAGACATGCCACCGTCGACTGCTATCGTTTGGCCCGTTATGTACGCTGCTGCATCGGAAGCCAGGAAAACAGCTGGTCCAACGAGGTCATCCACATCACCAATACGCCCGCTAGGCGTGCGGCTTAGCACCTCTTGCAAAAACGTTTCGTTTGCCAATAGCTCTTCGGTCAATGGCGTACGGAAATACCATGGTGCAATGGCATTCACATTGACCCCGAATTTGCTCCATTCCAGGGAGAGTACACGCGTCATTTGAATCACACCCGCCTTGCTGGATGCGTAAGCCACACCTGTACGCAGAGCAACCAGACCTGCTACTGATGCCATGTTGACAATCCGTCCATAGCGCTGCTCACACATGATTTTACCGGCAGCTTGGCTCAAAAAGAACGTTGCCTTCATGTTTAGATCTACGACACGATCCCACTCTTCTTCGCTCACTTCATGCGCTTTCTTGCGTATGTTCATCCCTGCATTGTTTATAAGAATATGTAGCCCGCCTAAAGCCTCAAGCGTTTGTGCAACCACTTGGTCAGCAGCTCCTGAAGCAGTCAGATCTGCCTGGATTGGGTGCGCAATGCCGCCTTTTGCTCTAATTTCTTGTACGACCTCCTGCAAATCTCCCTCTGTACGTGCTACGATTGCTATTTCAGCACCTGCTTCGGCGAGGCCGAGTGCGACAGCTTTTCCTATCCCTCTTCCTGCTCCTGTCACAATGGCTTTTTTTCCGGTCAAGTCAAAACGACTCATCTGTTCTTCTCCCCTTTCCTTCCTTTCTAGTGATTCTATATCCATCGCGTTTTCCCTTGTCTTTTGCTACAATAAAGCTGTATGGAAAGGAGGCAATCCCGTGCGCTTGTACAGTCAAATGACGCTAGCTGAGCTCCAAGAAGAAATGGAGCGTTTGCGCCTGGAAGCTGAAGCAAAAAAGAAGCTTGGCGACAATTCTCAGCTTGGCATTATTCAGCAAAAATACTTTATGGCTAAATCGTATTATGTAGGAACAGATGAGTTCCGAATCGGTGGAAAGTACAGTGTTCCTGAATATGATCAGCCATTTACAATTGATTACTTCAATGGCGTTTTTGCCTGGGGCCGTTTTCCCGATTCGGACGAACAGACTGGTTTTCCGATAGGGATGCTAGAACCATGGTTTTAGTTGAGAAGAAAGAATGACCGAGCCATATTTTAAGCCCGGTCTTTTTTCATACAATATTTTTACCCCCAACGCTCTTTTAAAGCCAGTCCATACGCTACAATCTGATGCGGAGATACAAGGCGGAATCCCTGTTGCTGCCGGTAATCGATGGTCAGCTTCTCTGCACCGATATACTCGATCGTCGCTTTATCGATCAAAAACGTATGTTTCTCTACAACAACCTCCAGATCATTAACTCCCCTCTCATCCCACCACAACGCATAATCCACCGTCATGCCGCATCCGCCAACCAATTCACCATTAATTCGTATAAATGTATCCTTATCTTTTGCGTGATTCATAGCGTTTAATTGCCGCAGCGCTTCTTGTGTTACCGTAATTTCCACGTAATTCCACCCTTTCTGCTTATCATTTCAGCAAATGGTATGCATCATCTTGATCATGATAGCATACAATGCTTGAAAGGCATCAGAAAGGACGATTTTCTATGAACATTTACGAACAAGATGGTATTTTCATCGCGGAAACTGAGTTTCAATCCGAGCATGTAGTCATTTTTGCGAACACATGGGAAGAGGCCAAAGAAAAACTGATGGTCCGACTTCTCGTTTTAGAAATGATTGGATGAAGCAAGAGCGGGTCATCCTACGGGCCTGCTTTTTTTTTCGGAAATCGGGAACCTGTTGTATCGAAAAAGCAAGGAGCGACAGCATGACTATTGAGCCAATGACCCTCCACAAACAAGACCTAATCGCCCATATTCGTCATCAGACAGCCCTCGCCAACCGCAATAACGTCACGCGTACGCAGGCATATCTGGAATTTTATCTGGAGCATAAAGAAATTCATTGGGCTTTGCTCGCACATCTCGTCTCACGCAATGGTGGCTGGAACATGACAGACTTAAAAGGGGAATGGCTCCCGCTGCTGATGGACGAGCATGCGATCCAGCCATTTTTTTGGTTTTTGGAAAGAAGTAATTGGCTTATCTTTCAAGATGCTTACCCACAACTGCTGCTTTACAAGGAAATGAAACGAACAGGTGCCGACCTGACATCCTTACTTGGTCCATTGTGTGTATCGATTTTTATGCACAGCTACTGGAAGGAATTTTTAACAAATCAAGACAGCTCCAGACTGACTCGGGCCCTCATCGTCAATGAGCAGCAATACATCGAACAGCGGGTTGTCCAAAAGCCTTTTACACTGAATCGCATCTTCTCTACCTTTGCATTCTTCGCGCAATCTGTTCTCTCTCTTAGCCAAGTGCTTTTTCCTTATAAGGCACACCCGACTGACAGACGAATCAGCTTGACAGGGCTAAGTGTAGAGCATTTTCCAGAAGTCACTGAGCGGATCATGCTAGGCAAAACACTTTACAAGCTTCTATTTGACGATCCTTCACGCTTGGAGAAAATTGTTGCTTTTGCCACGCGGATTCCTCATACTGGCTCGCGAGCAGATTATTGGCCACATCTCTTTACTCCGCGCAAGAACAAGCTGTCGTTCAATCCTGACTATCAATTGAGAGTAGATGGACAAAATTTGCGAGAGGGCACGTCAAAGCTATACAGTCCCGCCTTGCACAGTGTATGGGAGAATTTCGATCATGCACCTGCCGATGGAGTCGACTGGTATCGTCATGAAAAATGGAATAGTATGGTGAGTGAAGAGATCGTTGATATGTCTCCGATCGACAATGATTCGTATGCCCGTACTCTCCAGTGGATGGAATACGGAGTTAAGTGGGTAACAACCTTAACGTGAGGAAGGTTGTGAGTATAGAATGACATGCGAGAAAAGCGCACTGATTGAGCATGAAAAAATGTTTCTCTTGTCCTGCTGGCTTCCGAGTGGCACGTTTCGTCTGGCGCCTATGCGTGAACAGATTAATCCGTACTTCACCAATTTGGCTTTGCTTGCTCTGATTCCGTTGAACGAATGGGAGCCGATACAAAGCCACATCGAATGGTACTTTCGGCACCTGAATCACGATGGCTTCGTCAACGACTACCGCTTGAAAGGACAAACCGAGATTGATACAGGAACAGCGGACAGTGAAGACAGCTACCACGCAACGTTATTCAGCCTTGTGGCGGAATGGATAAAAGCTACTGGAAAGACGAACTGGCTGGCAACCAAGCATACAGAATTAGTAACACTTCTGCAAGGTATCACCAGCCTCCAACAAAAAGACGGATTGACTTGGGCAAAGCACTCCTACCGAGTCAAGTATTTAATGGACAATTGTGAAGTCGTGCGCGGTTTGGAGGATGCTGCTTTTTTATTCACCTGTCTCGGAGATAATCGAAATGCTAATGAGGCCCAGATTCGTGCCAATGCCTGTAAAATGGGGATTCTGAAGATGTATAGCAGGCTTTTCAGGTCGTATGCGATGTATGACTATACACATCCTGGCTGGCGAAAATGGTATCCTGACGTAACGTCACAAGCGTTTCCGATTATTTATGACGTCGCAGATCCTGCGATTGCACACATGCTTTATCAACGAATAACAACCGCGTTTCCACATTTTGACACCTTCCAAACCGGTGACTTGTATCCATGGATGGCAATGGGGGAATGCGCTCGCTTGATGGGTGATCATGTGCGTGTAAACCGTATGCTCAGGGCGGCCATAGATTTATACATATACGGCACTAGACAGCCTTACTGGCTCATTCATGAGTCAGGTAGGTTTTTGCAATTACTGCTTCACCTCGAAAGTCACGTCATCGGTGGTACTCATCATGAGCAGTAGTGGAAGGAGCCTACGTCTCCGTCATCGTTCCACCGTTTACATGAAGCACCTGGCCAGTCACATAACTGGAGTCATCAGAGGCTAAATAGACGTAGGTTGGAGCCAATTCGAATGGTTGACCAGCACGGCGCATAGGCGTATCCGAACCCAGTGTAGTAATATATTCTGCTGAATAACTAGAAACCTGCAAGGGTGTCCAAATTGGACCAGGTGCCACAGCATTGACTCTGATACCACTGCTTACAAGCTGCAGAGACAAGGAGCGTGTGAATGAAACAATCGCGCCTTTGGTTGCGGAATAATCAACGAGAAGAGAATGCCCAGCGTATGCCGTTACCGAGGTCGTACTAATAATTGTGCTGCCGGGCTGCAAGTGAAGGAGAGCCTCCTGCGTTAAAAAGAAATTTGGGTAGATGTTGGTACGAAAGGTGTCCTCCAGCTGCTGTCGGCTTATTTGGCGAATGCTTGCTTGCGGAAACTGAACACCCTGATTGATCACCAGCACATCCAGCTTCCCATAACAGGCAACCGTTCTCTGTATGACCTCTCGACACCACAGCTCATCCCGCAAATCGCCAGGAAGTAGCAAACAGCTACGTCCATAGCTCTCGACGATTTGCTTCGTTTCTTCCGCATCAACGTGCTCATCGAGATAAGGGATTACTACATCTGCTCCCTCCTTGGCATACGCCACGGCCACCGCCCGCCCGATCCCGCTATCTCCTCCCGTAATAATCGCTACTTTATCCCTCAGCTTCCCGCTGCCGATATACTGTGGGTTGTCATAAATCGGGCGTGGGACCATCAGATACTCCATTCCCGGCTGACGGTCCTGATGCTGTGCTGGAAAGGATATAGGTACTTCTTCACATTTCGTTTTAAAACCGTAATACGGGTATCTTGGATACAAAATGAATCCCTCCACAATCAATCGATAACGACATGGTATTCGCCCAGCCCACAAGTGGTTCCCGCAAAAAGTACAAACCCCATCAATTGACAGATGGGGTTTGCTGGCTTGGTACCAGATACTCAGCCTTCTTTTAATACCGCTTTCTTTTGGGCTGCGAACTTATTTTCAGGAATGGGAATACCAAGATTGCCTCGCAACGTATCTGCCTCGTACTCATCGCGAAAGAGTCCGCGTTCTTGCAGAATAGGGACGACTTGGTCGACGAATTCCTCCAGGCCACGAGGAACGGCTGCCCCAACGATGAATCCATCTGCTGCTCCTGCTTCAAACCATTCCTGCAGTGTATCTGCTATCTTTTCTGGCGTTCCGAGCAATGTTGGTTTCGGTGTCGCTACTCGCAGAGCTACTTGCCGCAGCGTGAGGCCTTCTTCCTTCGCCCATGCTTTCATCCTGTCCGTCGAGCTTTGGAAGCTGTTACGCCCCAGCTCTCCCAAATCTGGAAACGGCTCGTCAAGCGGGTACTGCGTAAAATCATGATGCTCATAGAAGCGGCCCAAAAAGTCCAAAGCGCGATCAATGGACACCAAGCTTGCTGCCTCTGTGTATTTACGCTCAGCCTCATCCTGCGTGCTGCCGATAATCGGACCTATGCCTGGCAAAATACTGATTTCATCCGGGTTACGACCCAACGCTTTGGCGCGCCCTTTGACGTCATCATAATAAGCTTTGGCTTCCTCGAGCGTTTCTTGCCCCGTAAAGATCGCATTCGCTACCTTTGCTGCAAAATCTTTCCCATCCTCGGAGGCACCAGCTTGAAATACGACTGGCTGACCTTGTTTGGATCTGGCTACATTGAGCGGTCCTTTAACAGAAAAATACTTCCCTTTATGATTGAGCGTATGCATTTTTTTAGGATCAAAAAATACACCCGTTTCCTTGTCGCGAACGAATGCATCATCCTCCCATGAATCCCATAGCCCGGTTGTCACCTCCAGGTACTCGTTCGCGATTTTATAGCGCTCGGGATGAGACGGATGCTCCTGCTCGGTCTTGCCATAGTTAAGCGCTGAGCCTTCGAGTGGCGATGTCACTACATTCCAGCCTGCTCTTCCACCGCTGATCAAATCAAGTGAAGCAAACTGGCGAGCAATCGTAAATGGCTCGCTGTAAGAGGTAGACACGGTACCGACTAAGCCAATTTTAGAGCTAATTGCAGCGAGTGCGCTCAAGATGGTTATTGGCTCAAACCGATTCAAAAAGTGCGGGATCGACTTTTCGGTAATATACAGTCCATCAGCAATGAAAACAAAATCAAATTTACCTGCTTCTGCCTTTTGCGTCCATTTCTTGTATAACTCGAAATTCACACTCGCATCTGTAATAGCATCCGGGTGTCTCCATCCCGAAATGTTCCCTCCAATCCCATGCAGCATGGCACCTAGCTTGAGTTGTTTTTTACTTCCCACGATTTCTCCTCCTCCGGTTCTGCTACTCTTTTTGCTACCGCTAAGTTCGTTTGGTTTACGTGGTAATAGCATCAAAACGCGAAATCGAAAATGGCTCGAGCTCCACAGCAGGCTTACGATTTTCTATTAAATCAGCTAAAATCACACCAACTGCACTAGAAAATTTAAAACCATGCCCCGAAAAGCCACCTGCCACAAGTACATTCGTGTAATTCGGATGTCTGTCGATAATAAAATTCTCATCAGGAGTCAGCTCGTATTTGCAGGCGCCTCCATTCAAAAGGCCACCGGCTGCATGGGGCATGTATTCTTCGAGTGTATTTCGCAGGTCTATTTCATCCTCCGCAAGTGCACCAAATGGCTCAAGCTTTTCCCCTGGTCGCCACGTCTCTCCCCCATCATGTCTGCCGATTTTTAGCCCCGTGCCTTGAATACTTGGGAATCCGTAATAGCCGCCATGCTCGGTAGCAAGAGTAAAGCCCGGAAAAACAGCCTGATCAAACAATCGCGGCTCCGCACGAAACCAGCCTACCGTTTTGCGAACAGCCCTCACCGGCAAAGCTACAAACGGCTCCAGTGTGTGAAGCCATGCTCCTGCACTAATAATCACTTGACTGGCAAAATAGTGTCCGCTATGCGTTTTCACGCAAACGCCAGCGTCCTGAACAACAATCTCCTCGACTGGCGTATGCACTAAAATTTCGGCCCCTTCGGCGAGGGCTAGCGATCGGTAAGCCGCGATGCACTTTTCACTTAACAGGAACCCAGCATCAGGCTCATACATGCCTTCAAACGATTCAGGCAAGTGAAAGCCCGGCCATCGATTCGTGATTTCAGCTGCTTCTAACCGCTCGACTTTTACTCCCAGTCGGGTAGCATCCTTTATCCGGTCACGAAAGGACTGGCGCACGTTGTCTGCCAAATTAATGACGCCAGAGCGAACAAGTAGCTGTGTTTGTGACAACTCCTCCAGCTCCCGCCACAACTGATCGGCCTGTAGAGCGAGTGTAATATAGGTAGAACCACCGCTGTATGCATGGCGAATC
This sequence comes from Brevibacillus reuszeri, assembly GCF_002897295.1. GTDB lineage: Bacteria > Bacillota > Bacilli > Brevibacillales > Brevibacillaceae > Brevibacillus > Brevibacillus reuszeri_A. The sequence goes on along the minus strand of NZ_BEXF01000005.1, from coordinate 257,572 downwards.
AGGCGTGTATCCCCGTGATGGCTCCCCTGCTGGTGAGGTGGATCAAACGAGTCAATCAGAAGTGTGCATATGCCCCTTTTTGCGAGCTGATACCCTGCGCTTATGCCCATCGAACCCGCGCCAACTACAATAACATCATATATTCGGCTCATTTTTTCACGCTCAGCCCTCTCCTTACTCCTGTGATGCTGCAAACCGGTCTAGCTCTGAAGCTGCCAGCTCGGCAAAAAAGGAGGCACTCAGCGGCAACGCCCGCTCATCGACATCAAATGCCGGATGATGCCACTCTTTTGCACCAGAAGTCCCTAAAAAAGCAAAGAACCCAGGCACTTTCTTTTGATAAAAGGCAAAATCCTCTCCTGCTGGTGACGGCTTTGGTTCTATCACGGTAAGGCCAAGTCGCTTGGCTGTCTTCTCTGCCGCTACCGCCAAATCGCCATCGTTCGTAACAGGTGGCGGGCCTTGTATCCATCGCAAGGTTGCTTTTGTTCTGAAGGCAGCCGCAACGCCATTTACGATCTCTTCGAAGCGTTCTATGATCCTGCTCCGAACTTCTTCGTCAAAGGTCCGAAGTGTTCCATCCAGAACGGCTTTTCCGGGTATGACGTTCCATGAAGTCCCACTGTTTATTTTCGTCACACTAATGACAGCACTCTCCAAAGGGTTAATGTTACGACTAACGATTGATTGGAGTGCCGTAACCAGGTGAGCTGCGGTTACAATCGGATCTATACTCGCATCAGGTACCGCAGCGTGAGAAGCGACACCTTCCAGCTCAATGACAAAGCCATCTGCTGCTGCCATGAGAGCTCCTGCTTTGATCCCGATCGTACCTGTTGGCAGCTCGGGCTTGTTATGAAATCCGTAAATCGCTCGCACTCCCTCTAAGGCACCGGCTTGCAGCACCTTAATCGCTCCTACAGCTTTTTCCTCGGCAGGCTGGAAAACAAAACGGACGGTTCCTTTTAGCTCATGCTCCCGTTCTTTTAACAAAAACGCTGCACCAAGTATTGCAGCTGTATGAAAATCATGTCCGCAAGCATGCATTCTCCCAGGAATCTTGGATGCGTAGGGAAGCCCTGTCTGCTCATGAATCGGCAAAGCGTCGATGTCGGCTCGCAGGGCGATGATAGGACCCTCTGCATAATACGGTTCACCCACCTCGGCAATTAAGCCCGTTGGCAAGGCATAGTCCGATGAAACCCGAATACCCGCCTGCTCTAGCTGCTCTCGAATGAAAGCAGTTGTCTCGTACTCCTCGTTGGAGAGCTCTGGATATTGGTGCAGGTGCCTGCGAATGTCCACTAATCGCTGTTCGATGTTTGGGAAATTTACGATCACCCCGTGATGGTTTGCTCCCACTCCACTTCTCTCCCTTCCAGCTCGGTGAAAGCTTCCTTCAGTAAAACGTAGGAACGCTTTCTCTGTTCAAAGTTTTGTATATTGGTCGAAACGACGATCAGCTCGTCGACTGCAAATTTTTCCTGCAACTCCCGCAGTTTGGCTCTCACTGACTCTTTTGTGCCTCGCGTTATTTGGGCTTGCTGCGTTTCGATTGTATATTCCTCGTTCGATTGCCGAGCAAATTCATCGGCTTGCTCTTTTGTTCCCACTGTCAGCGTCTTGCCGCTCGCTAGCTTGATTTTTACAAGCTCATAGCCTTCTGCCAGCGATTCTGCCTCTTCATCCGAGTCTGCGACAATGACAGATAACGCCAAAATCGGCTGAGGCTCACGTCCATTTTTCGTTTTAAATTTGCGCGAATATGCGGTAAATGCCTCCCGGGCAACCTGTTCATCGCTATTAATGAACAAGGCGAACACATATGGTAAACCAGACTCGGCTGCGATTTCTGCACTGGAAACACTCGTCCCTAGAACATAAATGTCAGCAGGTGTATCCACAACAGGTGCCGCTACGATCCCTGCATGCGGATGTTCTTCACCTACTTGATTGTGTACGAACTGCTCTAGCTCCACTAGCTTTTCAGATAACGTTGCTGGCTCCGTAATTCCTTGCTGAAGCGCACGCGTAGAGCGCGGCAAACCGCCTGGGGCACGACCAATACCAAGATCGACACGGCCCGGCGCAAGTGCGGCTAGCACATTAAAATTTTCCGCGACTTTATAAGGGCTGTAATGCTGGAGCATCACTCCACCGGAGCCGATCCGGATTTGATTCGTATGGGCAAGCAAATAGGAAATTAATACTTCTGGAGAGCTGCCTGCTACTCGATCCGAATCATGGTGTTCGGAAACCCAAAAACGATGATAGCCTAGGCGTTCTGCCAATTGTGCCAGCTCGATTGTATGGTGAAATGCCTGGGTTGGCGTCTCTCCTGCAAAAATAGGGGTTTGGTCCAAAATGCTCAGCTTGATTCCCATCTCGTTCACGCTCCTCACTTTAGTAGGCAAGTTAAATCGTATAGCTCCACTCTGGTGTAATCCGCTTCAAGAACTGTTTGGTACGCTCTTCCTTTGGCGAGCTGAATATTTCCAGTGGGGTACCTTCTTCGACGATGACCCCACCGTCCATAAACACAACGTGATTGGCTACGTCACGCGCAAAACCCATTTCATGAGTCACGACGATCATCGTGATTCCTTCCTTGGCGATCTTACGGATGACTTCCAAAACCTCGCCGACCAGCTCAGGATCTAGTGCCGACGTCGGTTCGTCGAATAGAATTACCTCTGGCTCCAAAGCAAGTGCTCTTGCAATCCCGACTCGCTGCTGCTGACCGCCAGATAATTCACTGGGATACGCATCGAGCTTGCTGCCAAGCCCCACCTTCTCAAGCACGCTTACACTCCTTTCTCGTGCTTCTTCCTTTGGTCGCTTTTGCACGATCACTAGGCCTTCCATCACGTTTTCCAATGCGGTTTTATGCTTAAACAAGTTATATTGCTGAAATACCATCGCGCTCTTTCGCCGTAGCTGTAGAATGTCTTGCTTTCCAGCACGCTTGCAATCAACAATGCTGTCGCCAATGACAATCTGACCGTCGCTTGGTCTCTCCAAGTAGTTGATGCATCGCAGCAAAGTTGTCTTGCCAGAGCCACTCGGACCGAGGATGACTACCACCTCGCCTTTGTTGACATGCAAATCAATCCCTTTTAAGACTTGATTGCGTCCAAAGCTTTTTGTAATTCCGGTTAATTTGATCATGCGACACCTCCTCTGTTATACAGATTGATCCGCTTCTCGATGAGTCCTGTTATTCGCTCAATCGCGATCGTTAACCCCCAGAAAATGATAGCTGCAGCGATATAAGCTTCGAAAAATTTCCAATTGGTTGTGGCCACGATTTGTGCTTTCGCGTTGATATCGACAACGGAAACGGTAAAAGCAAGTGTTGAGCCGTGCAGCATGCCTATCACAGAATTTGACAAATTCGGTAAGCTGGTCGCAAATGCTTGTGGAAACACAATCCGTCTCAATGCCTGCCAAGTAGTCATCCCAATCGCATAGGCTGCTTCCGTCTGTCCTCGGTTGACTGCTAAAAGCCCCGAGCGCACAACCTCGGACATGTATGCCCCCGCCGTAATGGAGAACGAAATGAAAGCGAACCAGATTAAAGGAATAGAAGCAGCACGAAAGCTCAAACCGACAAACGAAGCAAGACCATCAACGAGTAGAGGGAGACCAAAATAGATAAGAAACAAATGGGTTAGCATGGGCGTACCCCGGATAAACGTCACATAGGAAACGGCAATGGGGTAAAGGAAGGGAACTCGATAGATGCGTATCGAAGCAATCACGATCCCAATCACAAAGCCTACACTTACAGAAACAGCCGTTATCACCAGTGTCGTTGGGAGCGCTGATAGTAAAAGTGGAAATACGTCTAGCAAAAAGGATACATCCAGCTTCATACCCCACTCCCCCCTTTTCCGAGCTTCAGCCTGGTCACGAATCCTTTATAGGATGAAAGTAAGCTATTGCTAGCTCTCTCCTCTGCCTTTTGAACAACACTCCGTTCATGGGAGAGTAGACGACGTTCCATTTTGTTAAACATTTTTTCAAGACCGATACTGATCAACAGATATATTCCAGCTAGGGCGATATACGTCTCAATAAAATGCTGTGTAGCTGTTACAAGCGTTTGCGCCTTCCCTGTCAATTCGATGACCCCCAGCGAAAAGGCGAGCGATGTATCCTTGAGATTGGCGATAACAATATTGGCTAGGACAGGAATAGAAACAGCCAGCGCCTGAGGTAAAACAATGCGAGAAAAAGCCTGGTAACCGTTCATGCCGACAGCATAAGCCGCTTCCACCTGCCCCCGGTCAACCGCGGTAACTGCTGCCCGTATCGCTTCGGAGATGAATGCCCCGCTGTGCAGTGCGTACGTGAAGATGACAAACATCAATACTGGTGCCCTCGATACATCCAGGGAGAGCAGCTTCAATACTTCAGGCAATCCATAATAAATGAGGAAAAGCTGGATTAATACCGGTGTTCCTCGAAAGAATGACACGAAAACTTGTGAACAATGACGCAGCACGGGTATGTTGTACAGCCTCGGTAGGGCTATGAGAAACCCGACGATAACTCCTAGCAGGATGGAAGCTACGACAATGAACATAGTAGTGCCAAGCGCGGATAGAAGCTTGATAAAGAGCGTAAATACATAGGTGATCTCGAATTCCTTGCCCATTTACGTGATCTCACCTCTCGTTAAACTCTGTTTATTGCGTATAGTCACCGCCAAGCCAATGGTTGCTCAGCTTGGTTAAGGTTCCATCGTCCTTGAGCTGTTTAATGACTTCATCGATCTTGTCTGACAACACTTGCGCCTCCTGCTCGTCTTTGCGAAACATGAACAGAACGTTAGAGGATACCAGCGGCTCACCAACTGTCTTTAGCTTTCCTTGTGGATCAATAAGCGGAAGAGAAAAGTCTGAGCCAAGTGTCGCGTCCGCACGCCCTTGGGTCAGTTGGTTAACAGCATCGTTGGCACTGCCATTGGAGTAAACAATATTGATGGCATTGTTATTTTCTTTGTTGTAGTTTTCTAAAATTTGCGCTGCAGCAGACGTTGCGGTGGTATAAGCCCTCTTACCTTTTAAATCGTCGAGTGATTGGATCGTTTCGTTTTCCTTTGGTACGACTACCCTTGTCTTCCAAATGACATACGGCTCTTTGTTAAACAAATACTTTTGCTCACGCTCCGGATTTTTCTCCATCTCATGTGCGATAAAATCAATTTTCTTCGTCTCCAGGCTGAGCAGTAAATTGGCAAATTCCATCGTCTGAAATTCAAACTCATAGTCCGGGAGACGCTGGTCAATTTCTCTTACCAGCTCGACGTCATAGCCAGTCAGTTTTCCGTTCTCGTCGATAAAGCAAACATTCGGAAACTTGGTGCCGGTTCCAACAATGATTTTCTTCACTCCCACAGCTCCAGCTTCTGGCGGCTTAGATGTACTCGTCTGATTGGCACTCTCTGTCGATCCGCAGCCAACAGCAAAAATGGCTACAGCGAGTAAAAGCGATGAAATAGCACCAGTTTTTTTCATACAATCGAACACTCCTAATTTTATCTAATTATTTACATCTTTTTAGTCGGCTTTATTTCATCATGGCACACTACAACCTACCCTATTGTTTAGGGGATTAAAAAAAGACCTTCAATTTCCCTCAATCATTCCTTCCCTCGATTAAGAAACTTGAACGTCTCCGGTGATCCGGTCGACTGCTATAGACTTATTCCATATATGTTTGGCGTAAAACAAAGCTACTACCTACTCGTATTTGCTGATTCCAGCAGGTTGGTCGTTTGCAGGTTTATTCGATAGCCCTTCACTAGTGTGGTGCCGTTCATCATATCTTTGTCCACTGCCCTTTCGAAGCCGAGATGCTCGTAAAGCTTTACGGCGGCTGCCATCATATCGGATGTGTGCAAGTGAAGGTATTCAGCACCCATCTGCTGCGCACGGCGTACGCACTCTTTGATCAGCGCAGTCGCTATTCCCTTACCCCTTGCATGGGGTGAAACTGACAGCAACCGGATGATCGGACCCTTGATCCCTAGTTGTGGACGATCATAAGCTTTTTCGGAGGTAATGAACAAGAGCACACTCCCAACAATTTCTTGATTCCATTCAGCCACGATACGAGCTGCTGGCTCTTCACCATATACAGAATCAAGGATTGAATCCCGGTAGGCTTCCCACCTGTCCTTGGGCAGCACCTCGGCATATTGCACGTAGGCTCCTAAGGAAACCGCTTGAATCGCTTCGCGGTCCGAATCAACTGCATCCCGAATTCGTAAAGCCTCTGTTTGAGCCACGGTACTTTCACCTCCATCATGATCATAACCAAAACTCATTATTCTGAGTGATTAACCCGGAATTGTACCTAACTGTATCATCGACTACCTTCATCGTCAATAAAGAAAAGCACAAAGATTTTCTATCCACCAATAGAGAAATTCTATTAAACATTGCGCCCAAATGAAAAAAGCCCAAAACCCCTGAAATTATAGGGTCATTGGGCTTTGCCTACGATTTTATCTACCCATTCATAGCATCGCTGCAGCTGCTCCTCACTCACCATCTCTGAACGGTGCTCAAACATGATCTTGATGCGTGGATTCTCCTGAAGCATCCATGTCAAGTAAGCTTCGATCGGTGCCCAGCCATCCTCCACGGAACATTCGGGTAATACTGGATAATGATTGTATTCGACCTTGTCGGTATACTTCATGTTCCAGAGATGGACGCTATTTGCATAAGCAGCAAATTTCTTAATGACTTTCTCTGCTTGAAAAAAAGGATCAATCTTTTCTTGGAAAAAAAGACGTCCTGTATCCAAGCAAAGCCTGATTCGTGGATATTTCTTAAGTAATCCTTCCAAAAAATCCGTGTCGTATATGTACGAATTCAAGGCATCAAATTCGAGAACCGGAGTAAAGCCGTATTCCTTGCCTTTTTCTGAAAGCCAGGCAAACAAGTGCTCACTTTTTTCGGTAAACTCGGCAAAGGAATAGCGGCTCTCAAATACATGTTCGGCCGCATCGCAAAATCGCCATTTTTCCCAATTGACGCGATCATCGACAATAACAGGCTTCGGGTAATGAAATAAAATGTAGGCAGGCTTGATTGCTGCTAAATAGTCCAATTCCCTCTGAATGTAGTCATAAGCGTCTTGTCTAACGAGCTCATCCTGAGCTAAAAAGAGTGCGTCTCGCAGCTTGGAACCACCTGCACGCATAGGAAAGTGAACTCCGATCTGAAAGCTGTTGAGACGAGATTCGTTTTTTAATTTCAAAATATCTGACTCTTTCTCGAACAAACATGCTTCTATCCCGTAAAATGAGTGTCGATAGTCCCGTTCATACTTTTGGACATCGAAAGAACCATATTGTCCGATCATAAAATTGCGCATGTTTTCGCTCCTCACGCTTCCGGTAATAAAAATGACTTATCCCATAAACTGGATCTTATCAAAAAAGACTGCCTATAGCAATTGGCAGTCTTCGTGCTTCCAAAATAGATCGATTCAAGCAGTCGGCGGCTTTTTCTGTACAGCCGTTTCTGTACCGTGAGACACAACGATAAACGGCGTCAGCTCCCCATCCTCCCAATAAAAGGGCAGGACACAGATTGGTACTTGTCCTTTGGAGGCGAAGTCATAGGTCAATCGCGCCAACAGATTTGCTCCGGAATCACCGACCATATCGGCAATCACCAACACGTCTTGATGCGGAATGGCCACACCGAGTGCATCACCTTGCTTCTTCTCGTCAAATTTGCGAATGACGGAATCAAGCAAAATCCGACTTGCGGCATAACCATCTGATGGACTAATAAAATGAATGTGATTGCCTGCTACCTCTTGCGTCTTCACCGAAAAAGGCAGCTTTTGCAGATTGTCCATGGCGCACTGATGCAGCTTTTCTTCTGTCCAGGCAGCAGACGTAAGATGAATGTGTTCAAGCAGGATATATCCTTCGCCCAAATCCAATGCGTATAAAATAACCGTATCAGCTGTATGTGGTCTAGTTACCCAACGATCCGGATTTTTTTTCACCAATGAGGCATGGCGCAGCACTGGAAAAACCTGCTGCTCTCCTCCAACGAGGGATACTTCTTGTCGACTCGGTTTGCTAGCTTGCTTCGTTTCTTTTTCACTCACCCTTGATTACACCTCCTGCTTTACTCCCACGGCGGCCGATCCTCATCATCTCCTTGAGCTGTAGCCATCACTGGTTGTTGTACCGTATGACTTCGTGCTTCAATCTCTTTCACGATATCTGCCAGCGCTTTTGGTTTCACGAATTCGACAGGAGACACTCCTCGCTCGAATTGGAGCTGCTCACCTTCCAGCAAAATGAGATAGCGTCCGTTTACTTTGGCAATGTGAAGGCTTGTCCCATAATCAGCCAGCATCGTCCGTATTTGCATATGATCCAGCTTGAATTTAAGCTCTACCTCTGGTTGACGGTCTGTAATGATATGCATTGCTTCCATGACCGTTTCATGCTCCCATTTTTCCGCCAATTCGCGTTTTGGGCTCGCTGCGATCAGTTCGATTGCTTCCTCTTCCCTTTGTCTTTCCTCGGTTTCTTCTGGATAGTTGTATTCAATGTGCTGCCTAGCAAGCGAAATGACTTCTTCCGAAACAATCTGTGTCACCGTTTGTGGGTAATCGATAAAACGTAAAAACTCTTCAAAATACTTCGCGTGGGAAAACTGATGAATTTTTACATGATACGGGTCATTCATTCCAGACTCAATCATATACGGGTACATAAGGGACTTCATATTTTTCGCATTGATAGCCATCTGCACATTGGAGATCAGACTTTTCTCATCTGTAATGACAGCCGTTTTTTGTTCGAAATCACATTTTAAAATAAACACATACCGTTCATCTAAAAGCTCCAGTCTCGTGCGAACGACAATCATCACGCCACCCCGTACCTGTGACGTACGCAAATACGATTGGATCAGCTCCTGACAAGGCTCCTTGCTCTCTCCTGCCGTCTCAGCGGTCAGAAGGCGATTCAACAAAGCATAGTTTGGATTCGAGTCTAACGGGTGACCGGGCTCCAAAACAAATTGCCCCAATTTCGTTGGCGTTCCTTCCGTTTTGGGGTTCATTTCGACCTTGCGCTTGGCGATCCGGGCGAACTCCCCATCCAGAAAATCACGGAGCTCACTTCTTTGATATTCATCATGGCTTAAATTTCGAGTCATGCGTACTTTTTTGATCCCATCCTCTTCCTCAGGCTGCTCAATCAAGTAAAAGGATAGCCAGTCAATCGTAAAGTTCATTTTCACTTCCGCTCCTGTCTACATGTAACGAACTGATTATAGCAAATTCAAATAAAAACGGTCAGTCATTTTTATGTTTCATGGTAAGATGAATACAGGAGGGAAGCGGATATGTGGACTCAATTGATAACGTGGTGGGACGATACCATCCGCGATAGACCCTATCGTCCTGGATCACAGATTGGCGATTATGAGATTGTGAATGTTCTTGGAATTGGGAGTTACGGGATTGCCTACCTCGCCACCCACGTCCCTACAGGAAATCATGTTGTGCTAAAACAAGTAAAACCGAGCCTGCGCGGGACTGCAAAAGGAGAAGCCATGCAGGCGTATGAGCAGCAGGTCTTATCCACACTCTCCCATCCACAGGTTCCCAAGTGGCTTGATTCTTTCCGCTATAAAAAAGACTCCTTTTTGGTGATGACCTATTTTGAGGGACCCACCCTGGAAGAATTGCTTTTTGATCATCATATCGTTGTAGATGAGCGAATCTGTATGAGATTGATGCGGCAAATTGGTGAATTGGTCGCTTATCTCCACACTTATGGACTCATTCACCGGGATGTTCGGATTCCAAATGTCATATGGCAAAACAATACACCGTACCTGATTGATTTTGGGCTCGCTCGATTCGTTGGAGATAAACCGACCTATGCCACTGATGACCTGGACGCCTACCCGCTAGAAAAGCAGCTAAAACGGGAAGTTGCTCCTTCCAGCGATCTGTACGCATTGGGACACTTCTTTTTATTCATGCTCTATTCCGGATATACGGCAAATGAGAACGAGCCTGAACGCAGCTGGGAGGAAGAGCTCTCGCTATCACCAGCCCTCCATCAGATGATACGCCGCTTGCTACAGCTGGATCAACCATATGAAAACGTACACGAGTGGCTGCTCGAGCTGGATGCATTGTTATACATGTACGACAACCCGAATCATGAAGAAAGAGCAGAGCATGCGCAATGAGACCTCATTACGTTAGCACTGCTCTTTTTTTCATGTGGGATATCCCGTTACTCGGCGATTGGTTCTTGCTTCGCCTCTTCGATCTTTTCCTTCAGCTCGCCTGCTTCCCTGCGAAGCACCTGCCGTTCATGCTTGGATAAAACCTCACCACCGACCGTGCCATTCACCAGTAAATCCTCTTCATACAAGCGATCTTTGCGCATGGAAACCTCCCGCAGACAAGAGTAATGTGCCTCTTGTCCTACTTTGTTCCAAAGCCGCCTTTCTTATGTACACGTTTTGATGGGGAAGCAGACTTCGCTTTCGGAGCGGAAGAAGACTTCGGTGCAGCAGACTTCGCAGAAGCTGCTTTTGGGGCTTGTGACTTTCCAGCCTTCCCCGGATTTCTTACGGGCTTAGGATCCTCTAAAGCTCCATGAGACATAAACTTTTCAGCTATCACCAAGCCCGTTTGCTTGGCGAACTTTTGAATGATAAATCGTTCCTGTGGGTTAATGATGGAGAAAACAAGTCCAGCACGTCCCATTCTGCCCGTGCGTCCGCTGCGATGTACATACGTATCCGCATCCGAAGCCGGGTCATAATGCACAATACACTCCACACCCGGAATATCAATACCGCGCGCCGAAACATCCGTCGTAATCAACACAGGAAAAACACCTTCACGGAACTGTTGCAGGGTACGTGCTCGCTCTTCCTTAGTTGCGTCACGATGCAGCAGTCTGCACGGCAAATGGTGATAGTTGAGCTTGGAAACGATCTCGTCCACTTTTTCGATTTGATTGACAAATACGATGGAAGAGCGCACATTCACCAGTCGTAACAGACGACGTAGCGTATCGACCTTTTTGCGAGGATCTGTTACCAGATACATATGGGCGACGCCCGCAGCTCCTTCTGGTGCAGCAGAGCGGATAACCGCTGCTTCCTTTGTAAAAACACCGGCTGCTTTTATGACGTCCTCTGGAATAGTCGCAGAGAAAAGCAAGCGCTGTGTATCTCGCAATGTTTTTTTCATGACCTCTTGAACTGGCTTGCCGAAACCCGCATCCAGCATCCGGTCCGCTTCATCCACGACGACTGTTTTAACCTCGTGCACTTTTAATTTGCGTTGTTCAATCAACTCCAGCAGTCTTCCAGGAGTCGCTACGACTAGCACCGGCTTCTTTTTCAGTCTCTCCACCTGCCGCTTCACGTCAGCTCCCCCAATGAGCGGGACTACAGCGGTATCGTAAGCCGGCAGCAGGCTTTCTGCTTCTCTGGCAATCTGAACGACCAATTCGTGCGTAGGAGCCAGTACAATTGCTTGTACATCCTTCTTTTCCATATCGATTTTAGTTAGTAACGGCAGCAAATAGGCAAACGTCTTACCTGTTCCTGTCGGAGATTCAACCAATGCGTCCCTGCCTTCGAGAATCAAGGGAATGGCATCCGCTTGAACAGGCGTTGGGTTGTCCATTTTTCGTTCACGCAAAACATCGAGTAGCGATGCGCTAATGTGTAATTCAGCAAACGTGGTGCTCACAAGAACCCTCCTGGCTTGAAAATCGTGCATCTGGTAAGCTTACCATATTTTCTGTATAGAAAACAGAGGGAGCACGCCTGCCAGTCGATAACCGTTATCACTGGTATAAAACGGTAACGAAAAAGGCGAACTCCCACTGCGGGACTTCGCCTGATGTTTTTACCCGTTATTCGAATCCATACGTGTCTCTTGTTTTTCGCCCTGGTCTTGGCGATCCCGGCTCGTTGTTTGATTTCGAGTTCCTTTTGGGCTTTCCATGTACTCCTCTACCTCTTTTTGAAACGCAGCATCATACTCACGCATTCTGCTCACCTCCTGCCACTATTTTTACCTCGGTACTCATTTATTATTTTCCTGAAACTTTTTACCCAGTTCTTCGTCCTTTCATATAGGATAATTACAATTTTTCATTTCGTAGATGGATGTGAATGTTTTTATGCAAACCTTGTCACGTACACAATCTCAGAAACGGTCAAAAAGAAAGCGCCCGATGCGTTGGCTGAAACGGCTCATGCTTGCTTCTGCCCTCTCATTCACAACCATCACGCTTGTGGGAATCATCTTTTTTTTCGGTACAAAAACAGGAGAAGAATTACGAGAATGGGCAGCTGGAACCTTGCTCACGACCCAACACGACTATTGGGCTCCTTATACTTTCTTGCCAGAGGAAAAATTGAATGCCCTCAAGGAGCAAATCCGTAATCCGGAAGTGATCAACTCCGAGACACCGACAGAGACCAAAGAGCCAGAAAGCAAGCCTAACACTGTAACGGTACCTGAAAAGCCAAAGGAGCTTGTAGAAATCGAAGAAATCAATGTCTCCAAGGGAAGCTATTATTTTAAAGGGAAGATCATGAATATTAGCGATCCCAAACGGGTCCAGCTATTGCTCACCAACCGAAAGGATCGCGGCGATCTGCTAGATGAGTTCGTCAAGAAATCGAATGCGATCGGTATTGTAAATGCCAGTGGCTTTGCTGATCCAGATGGCTATGGAAGAGGAGCCAAGGCGTACGGCGTTGTCATTCATGACGGAAAAATTTTGCAAGGCTACAACCCAAAAAGTGGAGAGACGGCTCTGGGTATTACGTACGAAGGTAAACTGATTACGGGTAGCTACACTGCTGAACAACTGGTTAAAATGGGAGTTCGCGATGCGATGAGCTTTCGCCCGCAGCTGATTGTTAACGGCAAAAATTTGTTTGTAGATAAACCTGCCAAGAGCTGGGGAATTCAGCCGCGCACAGCCATTGGTCAAAAAGCAGATGGCACGATCGTATTTGTCGTGATAGACGGACGGCAGCCAAGTCATTCTATCGGGGCAAGCATGAACGATTTAGCTGAGCTTCTGGAAGAGCGTGGAGTCGTTACAGCCATGGCTATGGACGGAGGGTCCAGCTCCATGATGCTGCACAATGGTGAAGCGATTACGAAAACCTCTTGTCCTTACTATCGCGGGCGCTATTTGCCAAACGCGTGGGCGGTCATATAATCAATACAATATTTTGACGGGATGTGTTTACGATAGAAGTATTATTCCACTATAGTGAAGATCCAACCATTACACGGTTTGTACCACGCGCTCATCCGTCTCATCCAGGACTTTCTCCCGCGGTCTGGGCGATTGATAAACAGCAAGCACCTATGTATTTTTTGCCGAGAGATTGTCCGCGAATTATTTTTTACAAAAAGCCAGAATCTACGGAAGAAGACATCAACCGTTTTTTGGGCCTAGGTACTGCCAGAATGGTCATTACCATTGAGAACCGCTGGTATACACGGGTACGAGATGCAATCCTGTATCAGTACTCCTTTCCCCCAGACTCGTTTTACTGTTTGGATCACGGAGCTGGGTACTACCTCTCGCATGATCCAGTCGAGCCTATCGCTGTACAGCCGGTTGGCGATTTGCTTGCCAGGCTCAGTCAGGAGGATATTGAATTGCGCATGACGCCGTCGCTATCCCTTCTGCGTGATGCTCTTCTTCCGAGCAGTCTACACGTTTCCATGATCCGCATGCGCAATGCCATCCTGTAGCGCAAAACGAAAAAACAGGCAGTTCCACTAAATCGTGGGGTGCCTGTTTTTCGTTGTCTTACAATTTAATTGGGGTCTTCGCTTGCTCCAGACTCCATTTTTCTACGTCCCATGTTTGTGTTACCCAATCCTCATAGAACTCCGGTTCGTGGCATACTAACAGGACAGTCCCTTTAAATTCCTTCAGTGCACGCTTCAGCTCTTCCTTGGCGACCACATCCAAGTGGTTCGTCGGCTCGTCAAAAACAAGCCAGTTGCTTTCTCGTTGCAGCAGCTTACAAAGGCGTACTTTTGCCTGCTCGCCCCCGGAGAGTGCGTTCATGTTGCGGTTAATATGCTCATTCTTTAAACCACAGCGAGCCAATGCTCCACGAACCTCATGGTTATTCATCGCAGGAAACTCGTTCCATACTTCGTCCAAGGCCGTGATTGGCTTTGCCTTTACTTCCTGTTCGAAGTAAGCAGGATGCAGGAAATCTCCACGGTCCAGCTTTCCGCCTAGCGGTGGGATAACGCCGAGCAAGGTTTTGAGCAAGGTCGATTTTCCTACCCCGTTCATTCCGACAATCGCTACTTTTTCGCCGCGCTCCAGCTTAACACTCAGCTTTGGCAGCAAAGCATGGGAATAGCCGATCTCCAAATCATCTGCTTCGACGACAAAACGACTGCTTGCCCGTGATTCCTTAAAAATAAAGGTCGGCTTTGCTGCTGTTTCTGGCTTGTCGATACGCTCGATTTTCTCCAATTGCTTTTGACGGCTCTTCGCTCGTCCTGTGGTTGAGGCACGCGCCTTGTTTCGGGCAATAAAATCTTCCATACGTGCAATCTCTTCCTGCTGCTTTTCAAATGCGTCAAAATGCTGACTACGCTTGGTTTCCGACTGCGCGAGGAATGATTCATAGTTCCCTGTATAGCGGTTTAGTTTTGTAAATTCAAGATGATAAATAACGTTTACGACCTCATTCATAAAGGACGTGTCATGAGAAATCAGCATGAAGGAGTAAGGATAATCCTTCAGGTAATTTTTCAGCCAAACGATATGCTCTTCGTCCAGGTAGTTTGTCGGCTCATCCAGCAAAAGAACAGTCGGTTGCTCTAAGAGAAGCTTGGCAAGTAAAACTTTGGTGCGCTGACCACCGGACAGGGATGCAACGTCGCGCTCCAAGCCAATTGCACTCAGACCTAGTGCGTTTGCAATCTCATCCACCTTGGCATCAATCAGGTAAAAGCCGCTTGTCTCCAGCTTGTCCTGAATCTCCCCCATGCGCTCCAACAGCTCTTCTAGCTCCTCTGGGGATGCTTCAGCCATTTTTTCACCAATGACCATCAGCTCTTGCTCCTGCTCCAAAAGCGGCAGAAAAGCGTCCTTGAGTACGTCACGAATGGTCTTGCCTGCTTGCAGCTTTGTATGCTGATCGAGGTAGCCATACTGAATCTTTGGCATCCACTCGACGCGTCCATTATCTGCCATGTTTTGTCCGGTCAGAATCCCCATCATTGTGGATTTTCCTGTACCATTTGCTCCGACAAGACCTACGCGATCACCTGGCTGCAAGCGGAATGATACATCTTTAAACAAAATACGGTCCCCAAATCCATGGGACAAATTTTCCACAATCAAAACACTCATGTTCTTCCTCCTGATCTGTTTCCTCTACGGGGGTTACAAAATAATTCTTTCAAAAAATGCTGGAGAAAAATGATCACTGTAATTCTCCCCAGTCATAATTAACTGGTCCAGTCGTACACGCAAATCCGGAAGGCTGATTCCCTCCATGGCAGCGTTTAAAATAGTGGCACGAGCCATTAGTCGAAGGATATTCACTTCATCCGCAAGTGAATCCCCAAACACTTTACCACTATGCACAATCTCCGAGCGATGATTGTACGATTTTTTAATAAACTGTGCAATTTTTTCTCGCTGATCGAAGGTCTCCCCGAAATAATATGCCATCCGAACCCGCAGTTTGTATGTGATTTCCCCTTTTTTCCCGTCCGGAACAAAGAGTGACTCTAGGCCGATCCATAGATCGAGCAATTGATCCTCATAGCTTTTCTTCTCCAACGAGAGGGAGTAGCGGCGAAAAGCCAGTCCCGGAAGCTTGCGCTCAATCAGGGAAAGAAATACATTTTGGGCAGAATCATCAAACATATATTTGGTGCCATCCAGGGAACGCTTTAAATACGTAATTCCAAACTGATTGCCATTGGCAGTGATGACATAAGGAATGGAACAAGTACCCTTAAAGGTGGATATATTAAGCTTGTTCTCAATCTCCTCAATCCAAACTCGATCATCGGTCACCCTCATATCAGGATGATCAGCTATAAGAAACAAGCTCGTCTGATCTACACGCTTATCAAACAATCGCTTGTTTTCATCCATCTCGTGGCGCAAAAATTTAGATGCAATTTCATAAGGCTTTTGAACACCAGAAACCAAATGATAGGAGTTAGGAAGTTCAATCTGAACTGGATGAGGAGTAGTAGAATTGAACACAGGTGCAATCAACAGTGGCATAGTATCGCTCCTTTCAGATGGATCTTCCACTAGAGCTCTTTTTTGTTTACATAATAAAAGTTATGTTATATAAACAGTATCGTGCCATTTGCGTCTTTTGACAACACATCAATTCCTTCTAATCGCGGACATGCTTCCCTATAGAATACCAGCAATTCCTATGATTCGTCATCATCCGTTTGCAACAAACTACAACAGAAGGAGCTGATCACGATGGAAAGAGATCAAATTCGGGATGTAAACCCTCATCAAATCTACAATAATGAAGCACAATCTCTTGAACAAACAGGCGAGCCTCAGCCTGGCTCTAAAAAAGTGAAACAAAAAAATCACTCTCGCGCAATTAAAACAAGAGAAGGTTAACGAATCAAAAATTGGATTACCCGACTTTTAAATGGAGTCGGGTTTTTGTATTTCCTTTTTTTTACAACAAAAGATTGAATTGTCCCACAAGGATGAACTATGATAAATTTAGTATTCTTGATGGAGGTTAAGTGATAATGATCAGCATTCCACTCCCAAGCAACAGCCCTCTTTCCCAAACGATTAGCTACAGTGTTTCTCCTTTATTTGAGTTGGCAGCCAGCCTACATACACTCGCACAGCCAGCTCCCCCTGCGCGCTTCGTCGATTGGACACAGGAAATCCGTGTTCAGTTCAAAGAAGCGAGGCTCAATAGCGATTGGGAATACTTTCTTCCCATTTTCCGCTTTGGAATTCCTGATTCCTTTGATCCCGTCTTTACAAAAGGGGTTATGTCTGTAGACGATCAGTACGAATATTTCGTTACTCTTCCAACGGATGAATTCATACGCAGCTTGCAGCCTTTATTACATGAGTGGAATCAGCATCATGATATTCCCAACGTGGTTTTTGATATAGAGGAGGACGCTGATTATGTGAAGGGGCGGTTCAGTCTATTTATTTCTTCGTATTGGCAACTATTTTTTGAGGCAAACTGGGAGGCGATTGCCCCCTCTTTTGTTCGTGAAGCAGAACAAATTCACATGATGCTAGAAGATCTATCCGCATGCTTACCATTTTTAAATAAGATCTCACCCGAAATCACCTATGACACAGAAGCTCAACGTCTCCTCTGTCCGACCAAGGGGGCAAGCGTTGAGGTCCAGCAGCTTGTTCTCTATCCAAGCCATTACTTTGCTCATGAGCCCCTCCTAACCAAAAGAGGAAAAAGCGCACATCTGCTGTACTGTTTTTCTACATAAAGGACCGACGAATATCACGTCGTCTTAACCATTCTTATATATCGAAAGCTCCAATATAAAACGCCCTATGAAGGGCGTTTTTCATGCATCATATGTGCAACGATTAACTTATCCAATTGTTGACTGATTCGAACAATTTCTGGGTCAAGAAAATTGTAACCAGCATCTTTAGCTGCTCGCTCTAGCTTTTGGCGCAAGTCATCAATCATCTTACTCGTATTTTCCATGCTGCCAGGCCCCCACCCAACTTTTGTCTCCCACTATTTTACATTATATAAGAACAGGTGGAAAGGGTAAGATGTGGAAGAAAAAAACCTTGCACCGTCAAAGGTACAAGGTTTTTTCCGAGCGATTGCAAGCCTTTACTTCATTACATGGATCGGACGACCCAATGCAAGCTCAGCTGCCTCCATCGTTACCTCACCCAAAGTAGGATGCGCATGAATGGTCAGCTCGATGTCTTCAAGAGTTGCACCCATTTCGATCGCCAAACCAATTTCTGCAATGATATTGGATGCTTCAGGACCAACGATTTGTGCGCCCAATACGAGATTCGTTTCTTTTTCCGCGATCAGCTTCACATAGCCTTCGCCAGCATTGACGGACAGTGCGCGGCCATTTGCAGCAAATGGGAAGCGACCTACTACATAGTCAATGCCTTTTTCTTTTGCTTCTTTTTCGTTGATACCTACGCTCGCAATTTCCGGATCGCAGAAGACAACCGCCGGAATTGCTTTATAGTCAACTTCTGCCGGGTGACCAGCAATTGCTTCCGCTGCTACCTTACCTTCGTAGGAAGCTTTGTGAGCAAGTGCTGGACCTGCTACGATATCACCAATCGCATACACGTTCGGGATATTCGTACGGCCTTGTTTATCAACGACAATCAGACCGCGATCAGTCAGGTTCATGCCGATATCGCGCACGCCGAGCTCATCGGTATTAGGACGGCGACCAACAGTTACGAGTACATATTCAGCCTCGATTTGCTGCTGCTCTCCTTTTACCTCCGCTTTTACGATTACGCCATTTTCGGTTTCTTCCATTCCTTGAGCAAGTGCCTTCGTATTGATGGTAACGCCCAGCTTTTTCAGCTTGCGCTCAACCAGACGTGGCATATCAGGCTCAAAGCCAGGCAGGATTTGATCGGAGCCTTCCAAAATCGTTACCTTGGTTCCAAACTTGGCGAACACTGTACCCAGCTCGATCCCAATATAGCCGCCACCGATTACTACGAGGCTTTTTGGCAGCTCAGTCAAAGACAGAGCTTCTGTCGAGGACAGTACGCGCTTGCCAAATGGGAACGCAGGCAATTCAATTGGACGGGAACCTGTCGCGATGATGCAATGCTCAAAACGGTAGCGGTTAACGTCGTAGCCGTGGAATACACGAACTTCGTTTTCGCTAACGAACAGTGCTTCACCAGGGATGACTTGGATTTTGTGCCCTTTGAACAGAGAGCCTACGCCACCGGTCAATTGCTTCACGATGCCGCTTTTCCACTCTTGTACTTTGGCAAAATCCACTTTTACATTTTCCATTGTGATACCCATGGACTCTGTATGCTGTGTGTGCTCGTATGTGTGAGCAGCGTGGATCATTGCTTTGGATGGGATGCAGCCTACGTTCAAGCATACGCCGCCGATATCCGCTTTTTCTACAACAGCAACGGTTTTTCCCATTTGGGCGGCACGAATAGCAGCTACATAGCCACCAGGACCTGCACCGATTACGAGAACATCTACTTCTGTAGTAAATTCACCTACTACCATAGCTGATTACCCCTCCATGACGAGCAGCGTTGGGTTTTCCAAAAGCTGCTTCACGTAGTTGACGAAACGCTGTGCTGGTTCGCCATCAACCAAACGGTGGTCAAAGCTCAAAGAGAGATGCAGCATTTGGCCAACCACAATTTCTCCATTTTTCACAACTGGTTTCTCGCTGATACGACCCACACCCAGAATAGCTACCTCTGGATAGTTAATGATTGGAGTGAAGAACATACCGCCAGCAGAACCGATGTTTGTAATGCTGAAGGTAGAGCCTTTCAGCTCGTCCGCGCTAGCTTTGCGGTCGCGTGCTTTCTTCGCCAGCTCGCTGATTTCACCAGCGATTTGGAAGATCGACTTGCTGTCAGCTGCTTTTACTACTGGTACAAGCAAGCCTTCATCTGTCGAAGCTGCGATACCGATGTTGTAGTACTTTTTATAGATGATTTCTTGTTTTTCATCATCGATGGAAGCGTTCAGCTCAGGGAACTTCTTCAGACCTGCCACAACTGCTTTTACGATCATTGGCAAGTAAGTCAGCTTCACTCCGCGCTCTTCAGCCAGAGGTTTAGCTTCTTTACGCATAGCCACAAGAGCAGTTACATCCACTTCATCAAAGATAGTTACATGTGGAGCTGTGTAAGCGGATTTCACCATTGCTTTAGCGATTGCTTTGCGAATGCCTTTGAGTGGAACTCGTTCTTCGAGTTCGCCCGCTTGTGTAGTGTAGTGAACGGTTGGTGCTGCTGCCGCTTGCGCTACACCAGTTGTTGCAGATGCTTCCGCTACTACCGGAGCCGCTGCTTCTGCTGGTGCTCCTGCAGCCGCTGCAGGTGCCGACACTGCTACTGCGCCACCGGATACAAAACGATCTACGTCTTCACGTGTGATGCGACCCAACTTGCCAGTACCTGGTACAGATGCCAGCTGAACGCCTTTTTCACGTGCATATTTACGAACAGAAGGCGTAGCGAGTACATGCTTGCGGTCAATCGGTGCCGCTACAGCTGTTGCAGTCGCTTGTGCCATTGGCGTTTCCAAGGCTTGGTTCGCGTTTGCACTCACTTGGGAGCCAATATCGCAGCCTGGTTCCATCTTGTCAGCTACTGCAGGTGCAGGAGCCGCTTCTGTCGCGTGGGAATCGCCATGTCCATGATCTGGCAGGTTAGGAATTTCGCCTTCCACATCAAAGTCGATCAAAGGATCGCCTACTACGGAAACAGTTCCTTCGGTAACTTTCAGTTCGAGAACCTTCCCTTTTACTGGCGATGGAACTTCTACTACCGCTTTGTCATTTTGTACTTCCATAATGACTTGGTCTTCTTCTACGGAATCCCCTGGCGCTACGTGCCATTTGACGATTTCGCCTTCATGGATACCCTCACCGAGCTCCGGGAGTCTGAATGTAAAACGACTCACAGTATCTCCTCCTTATACACACTTCGCCGTATTTTCAACCTGATTTTTCCTAATTGCCCAAAAGAAGGCGGAAAGCTCTCAACTTTTCCGCCATTATGTCCAATTCTGATTAGAAATCCAGCACCTGAGTCAAACCATCGATTACGCGCTTCACGTCTGGCAGCCAAACATCCTCTGCTTGTGCAAACGGATATACGGTGTCTGGCGCTGTGATACGCAGTACTGGCGCTTCCAGGTGAAGAATCGCACGCTCGTTGATTTGAGCAATGATTTCTGCAGCGACACCAGATGTTCTTTGCGCTTCTTGAACCACAATTGCGCGGTTTGTTTTCTTCACAGATGCAACGATCGTGTCGATATCGAGTGGGCTGATGGTGCGCAGGTCGATAACTTCTACCTTTGCTCCACGAGCTTTCTCGATTTCTTCTGCAGCTTTCAGGCTGGTATGAACCATGGCACCATAGGTGATGATGGTAGCATCTGTACCCTCTTTCACTACGTTTGCTTTACCCAGCTCGATGGTGTACTCGCCCTCTGGAACCTCTTGACGGAAAGAGCGGTACAGCTTCATATGCTCCAGGAAAACAACTGGATCATTATCGCGGATCGCAGCAATCAGAAGTCCTTTTGCATCATATGGGTTGGAAGGAATAACAACTTTCAGACCTGGTGTTTGCATCATCAAGCCTTCCAGGGAGTCAGCATGCAGCTCAGGCGTTTTCACACCGCCACCGAATGGAGAGCGGAAAGTAACAGGGCTGCTGAACCGGCCGCCGGAACGGTAACGCATGCGAGTAGCTTGGGATGCAATCGCATCGAACGTTTCGAATACGAATCCAAAGAACTGAATTTCTGCTACCGGACGGAAGCCATTTACGGAAAGACCTACTGCCAACCCGCCGATTCCAGACTCAGCGAGTGGTGTGTCAAATACGCGTTGCTCGCCAAACTCAGATTGCAGACCTTCTGTTGCACGGAATACACCGCCGTTTTTTCCTACGTCTTCACCGAAGACAAGTACGGTTTCATCGCGTTTGAGTTCAACGCGCATTGCATCCGTAATGGCTTGAACCATTGTCATTTGTGCCATGGCTTATTTCGACTCCTTCGCCAGGAATTCTGCCTTTTGCTCTTCGAGTGCAGGCGGCAGTGTCTCAAACATTACATCAATCAGCTCAGATACTTTCATTTTCGGCGTTTCATCCGCTTTTTTGATCGCGTCTGCTACAGCTGCTTTTGCTTCTTCAATAACTGCTTCTTCGTCTTTTTCGTTCCAAAGTCCTTTGGATTCGAGGAACTTGCGGAAGCGGATCAACGGATCGCGCAGTTCCCACTCGCTTTGCTCTTCACCTGTACGGTAACGGGTTGGATCGTCACCAGCCATTGTATGAGGACCATAACGGTAAGTAAGTGCTTCGATCAGGGTTGCGCCTTCACCGTTCACACCGCGTTCTTTTGCTTTTTGAACAGCGTAGTAAACAGCCATAATATCCATACCATCAATGCGCTCGCTAGCAATACCTGCTGCAGTTGCTTTGATCGCGATGTTTTCGGAAGCAGTTTGCTTTTCGAAAGGCAAGGAAATCGCATAACCGTTGTTTTGAGAGAAGAAGATAACCGGGAGCTTGTAAACTCCTGCGAAGTTCATACCCTCGTAGAAATCACCTTGGGAGGTCGCACCGTCACCAAAGTAGTTGATCGCAACGCGCTTTTCACCACGCAGCTTGTAACCCATTGCAACACCAGTTGCTTGTGTACATTGTGCTGCAATGATGATTTGTGGCATCAGAACATTAACACCTTCAGGGATTTTTCCACCCTCGATGTGGCCACGGGAGTACAAGAATGCTTTATGCATTGGGAATCCATGCCATACCATTTGTGGAATATCACGGTAGCTAGGCAGGATGAAATCTTCTTTGGACAAAGCTGCTTCAGAACCGATCATGCTTGCTTCTTGACCAGCTACTGGCGCGTAGAAGCCCAAACGACCTTGGCGGTTCAAGCTGATCGCACGTTGGTCCCAAACACGGGTAAATACCATTTTACGCATCAAATCGCGCAATTCATCATCGGAGAGCTTAGGCATCAAGTCAGGACGAACAACAGTTCCATCCGGTGCAAGAATTTGCAGCGGGGTGTTGTTCTCTGTTTGTTCAACAGCAGTGGTTACGCTCATCACATTCACCTCGTCACTGGAATAAGGGGCTTCCTTAGCCGCCTTTGCTAATCGTCCAACTGAGCAGGTGCTCGGGTGAACAGCATTCGCGAAAGGTGTCGGAAGGAACCCGGTTAGAAGAAGAAAATTTATATCGTGCAAGAAAGGGCTTACAGCGCCGCTTGCACCACCCTGTTATACTGCAGACATACGTCTGTTCAATGTGTTATAGTATTGATATTACAGGGTTTATTTCCTCTCTGTTATCATTTACTATATAAGCTGTATCAGTTTTTTTCAAGGGTTAGTTTTGTTTTTTAATAAATCAGGAGGCGGGAACCGATGTCTGATTATGTAAAAAGGACAATCATGAAAGAAGAAGTACCGAGTATTCATCTGGACACTCCCCGCTCCGTCAAAGTATACCTGCCACCTGGTTATAACGAGCTCCTCTCCTATCCTGTTGTCTACTGTCAGGACGGAAATGACTTCTTCACCATGGGCCGCATTGCGACCATTGCAAACCAACTCATTTTGGAAGAAGGAATGGAACCATTTATCATTGTGGGGGTATCTGTTGACAGAAGCAAACGTACGAGTGAATACTCTCCTGCCGGCTCAAGAAATGCGGCATACAAACGCTTTTTCACGCAAGAGCTCATCCCTTTTATAGAGGAGCGCTATCCTGTCCGGCGCGATCCAGCTTCACGCGTTCTCGCTGGAGATTCTCTTGGCGGTACAGTTGCTCTCCATCTTGCTTTGGACAACCCCGAGTTATTTACCAACGTACTGGCATTATCAGGAGCCTTTTTTCAAACCACTCTGGATGAAATCGAGCGACACTCCACATTGGACTGGCTGCATCTGTGGATGGTTGTCGGACTCGATGAAACAGCTGTGGAAACTCACATGGGCACCTTTGATTTCGTTCACTGGAATCGAACAGCAAAAGAAGCCTTGCACACAAAGCAGGTTGTTTTGTCGTACTCCGAAAAACCGGGCAATCACGTCTGGGGACTGTGGCAAAAGGAATTACCCGATGCGCTGCGACACTTTTTCCCTACTTACCTATAAGGGAAGATACAGTAACTTGCGCTAATACAAGCCGTTGATTTCTTTTATGTCTTCGTACCCATAGTAACGGCCATCCACCATGTAAATACCTTGGTGGGTGGCTTTGTCAATTTCACCTGCTACTTGCTGTGTATCATTCAATACGATATTGACGATTCTGCTCTCATCTCGCTTCATTTGGCTCTGAATTCGCTCGCGATCTTTTGCTGATATCATCTAATCCCTCTTTTCCCCTCGGTTGGATAGCTATAGTATCTCTTTGAAGGCTCGCATTTACACACGCTACTGCACACAAAAGCCCCTCCCTCATGAAAATGCGAGGCAGGGGCAGCATTTTGTCAAACGTTCAATCGTTGTATATGTAAAGTCTTTTCCGCTTAAAACCCCTCATCGAGGGGATGCAACTGCTTCAAGAAGGTCCTCCATGATTTCAAGCACACGCGTGATGTTCTCTTCCGTAATATGCCGGTGTGTTGTAAAGCGAATCACATATTCATCAAAGTCAACAGCTAGTACCCCTTTGCCCTCCAGACGCTTCAGGAAGTCGACAGCCGACTCGCGAATCGACTCGGTATGTACCAAAACGATGTTCGTTTCGACAGGCTCCACTTGTAGTGACAGCTTACGAAGGCCTTCTGCAAGTTGCCTCGCTCTTTCATGGTCCTCAGCGAGTCTCTCCGTCATCTGTGTCAAAGCGAGAATACCCGGAGCTGCAATATAGCCTACTTGGCGCAGCCCGCCACCGAGTTTTTTCCTCCACCATCTGGCTTCCTCAATAAAATCACGGTCTCCAGCAATGATAGAGCCAACAGGAGCACTCAAGCCTTTTGACAGACAAATCTGAACAGTGTCTGTATAGCTACATAGCGCTGTCACATCTACACCGAGTGCGACAGCGGCATTAAAGAGTCTTGCTCCATCCAGATGAACCGGAATTTGGTATTTTTGCGCTACATCATAAATACTTTTCATTTGCTCGACAGTACTTACAGCACCGCCAGCGCGATTGTGCGTATTTTCCAAACAAATCAGCTTCGTTCGCGGGAAGTGAATGTTTTTGCCGCGAATCGCTTTCTCCACGTCTTTTGCACGCATTGTCCCGCGCACACCAGGAATGGTTCGTGTCTGCACCCCAGCGAGCGCTGACATAGCTCCCCCTTCATAATAAAAAAGATGAGAGTCTGCCTCCAGAATGACTTCATCCCCATTCACACAATGCGTGAGAACAGCTACCTGGTTTCCTTGCGTACCGCTTGTAACGAAAAGGGCGGCCTCTTTGCCAAGACGCTCTGCAGCTATATTCTCTAAGCGATTGACGGTTGGATCCTCTCGATAAACATCGTCGCCTACTTCTGCTTCTGCCATCACCCTTATCATCGCTTCGGTAGGCTTGGTCACCGTATCGCTGCGTAAATCTATCTTCATGATCGTCTTTCTCCCCTTTTCTATACAGATATCAAACACTTTCAACATTGCATCTGTATTTCCCTCTTTGCTAATATGAGAGAGAGACACATACATACGTTAGGAGACTTGCCCCATGAAAGTTAAAATTACGCGCAATGCAGCGAAACAATTAACAACCATTATGGAACAAGAAGAAGACAAAGATTTGAAACTGCGCGTTTACATTACACATGCGCATGGCGATCACGCTCATTATGGACTGGCTTTGGACAAGCCAACTGATGAGGACGAAGTAATCTCCACTGACAAAGACATCGATGTAATCGTGAAAAAGGATGAGCCTCTCCTCGATGGCATTATCCTCGATTACCTGTTTCTGCCACAAGAAGGCTTCGTAATCACCAACCCTTCCAAAGGAAACACTGGTGATCACTAAAAAGTGTAATGCGACCCCCCCTGCGACTTGTATCAGCAGGGGGGGTTTTCTGTCATGCTTCTTTTTTATATAGTTCGCTTGGCAACTCTCGCAACAAAGGCAGCTCGTTACCTTGCATATGGCTCATGACCAAGCGGTGGACTGGACGAGTCATTGCTACATAGAGCAGCTTCGCATCCCATTCGTTATCCAGATACAAATCCACGTCCACAATAAAAACGACATCAAACTGCAAGCCTTTGGTCAAATACGCCGGCATCACAGTGACTCCGCCCGGAAACTGATTGTCTTTGCTACTGAGCAAGGTCAGTTCCGGAATCGCTTCCTGTAAGCTTTTAAACAATTTCTTACTAGCACCAATCGTTTTTGTCACGATTGCAATCGTTTTGAAGCCCTCAGTTGAAAATCCTTCTACTCTACTTGCGATATTTTTATGAAGCTCGCTCCGAGATGCAGGGGTGAACATGATCGGCAATTCTCCATGCCGCAGAACTGGCTTTGCGAGAACAGTTTCTGGCAATTCAATTTGACGCAATACCTCATTGGCACACTTCATGATTTCAATCGTCGAGCGGTAGCTTTGGGAAAGTGTGTAATAGGAAGGCTTTAGCTCCGTGAAAATTCCTTGGGTCAATTCTTCCCAAGCGTGGATTCCGCGATAGCTATGAATTCCCTGAGCAATATCACCCACAATAGTCAACGAATGTCGTTTGGTTGCGAGTGCAATAACGGCAACCTCCAACGCACTCAAATCTTGGGCTTCGTCTACCACTGTATGATCAAAATGCTCTGCTTTGTTCATTCCTTCGATCAAATGATGCAAGTAGAGCAGTGGTGCGATGTCCTCCGCTTCAATACGCTCCTCGAAGAATAAAGCCTCTGAGGATTCCACAATATCATGTATGATGTTATCACTAATCTCTGTCGGCACCAGCTTGCGAAGCAATTCTTCATTACTGATCATTTCCCGATACGCTTCGAAGGTCTCCAAACGCGGAAAGGAAGTCAAATATGTATCTAAAATTTGCTCCAGCATTTTTTCGAATTTCGCCAGGCCAGTCTTATCGAGATCGATTTTCTTCTCACGCAAATGTGAAAACAGCTGCTTGTTCATTTCTTGCTTGAGATGTTTTCGTAGGGCGTCCAAGCGCCGATGATACGGCATATTGGAGAAGTGTTCCAAGAAGCTTTGACGAATAAAATCACCAGGAATAGAAAATACTTGCTTCGTTTTGTTGTAAAGGAAGCTTAATTTCTTAAATGGAATTCTCGTTTCAATTACGTGATCAATATATCCTTCCAAAGCGATTCGACAAGCAAGTGAGCCTTTGAAGCGCAAACGATGCCGCGCTATCTCCTGCTGCCTCTCATCCTGCCCCTCTTCAAAAAACAGTTGCAACGGTTTATCCGGGCTAATAATTCTCCACCCTTTTGGCAAAAGCGGCTTGACTAAGCGTGCTGCCCAATCGACAAAAGTGGCTTGCTGTACATCATCTACGCCAAGCTCAGGTAAAACCTCCGATATGTAAGCCAAGAACATCCTGTTGGGTGCGAATACCATAAACTTTTTGGACATCATCGAATCCTGGTAGTTATAAATCAAATACGACAATCGATGAAGGGCGATTGTTGTTTTCCCGCTTCCTGCTACCCCTTGAACGACGAGCGGTCTGTCCTTTTCCGCACGAATGATATCATTTTGTTCTGACTGAATAGTTGCTACGATGTCTTTTAGCCTGCTATCGTTTGCTTGATTTAAGTTGGCTGCCAGAAACTCATCAATGAAGCCTTCTTGCAAAAAATCATCAGGATCTCCCATCTCACGGTTAATCGTCTCTTTCACCGCACCGTCATAGATACCTGTTATTTTTCCATCATCGATAGCAAAATTCCGTTTTAAGGTCACTTCGCCGCGGACAATTTCTCTACCCATGCGATAAAAAGCATCCTTGCTTTCACCCGAGTAGTACAAGCTGGCAATCGGTGCTCGCCAATCGACAACAACCGAATCAAACGTATCGCTCCGAACAATTCCCCGTTTTCCGATATAAACCTGATCTACCTCGTAAATCTCATCCTTCATGAAGTCGACGCGTCCAAAATATGGCTTCTCACGACCATGATCTTCAAGATAGCGAAGATCCTTGGCTTTGTTATAGTTCACGACCTGTTTTACGTAATCATCAGTCGCTTCCCGAATTTCTTCTCGTAGCTGCGTTATTTCCATCTCAATCACAGCGATTGTTTCGTCCAATTTGTTCTGTTCCTGCTCATATTCACGATGTTGGGTACTCATACCCATCCCCCCTCTCACATCATCGGTGAGTTACCAAAGTCATTATTGAAACTGCCTTGCAAGCCATATTCCAGCTGCACAAGATAATAAACCGATCACCAAGCTTACAAGAACGTAAATCATTCCTCTGAAGATTTGACCATCCCCCCAAAAAGAGACGACCTCCAGCGAAAATGTAGAAAAGGTGGTGAATCCGCCCATCACGCCAGTTGCAAATAATAAATACAGCTCTGGTGAGAGGATTCCTTTTTCTTTTCCCCAGACAGAAAGAAGTCCAATCAAAAAGGAGCCGAGAACATTGGCAAGCCATGTTCCGAGTGGTAGACCTGGCTGATTAGCCAGTAATGAGAGTCCGTAACGAAAAAGGGACCCCAACGCTCCACCAACAGCTACCGCTACCCACCCCATCAAATTTCACTCCCTCAGGCGAAACAGGCGTATGGAACAAAAAGACACCCTGGCGTCATGCAAGGATGTCTGTTGTATTCATACCTGTTATCTTACTGTTTTGGATTGTTTTCTTCAAGGTCTTCCACATAACGAATTGAATCTAGATTCGATTGTAGCGAGAGCTTCACCGCATCAATGTACTTTTGGCGAAGTGCTTTTTGTTCCAGCTTTTCTTCGTCGGATAAACCAACCTCGCGCGACTTTTTAGCCAATTCGTTAATACGTTTAATTTCTGCGTCAGATACCAATGCTGGTTCCTCCCACTCTATAGTAATGCTGCTCTATTATACCATATCACGGGTATCTCGCAAGGCGTGGAGTGCTACTCTGACACTGGAATGATGAGTGTTTGACCAGGATAAATGAGAACACCCTGCAAATCATTTGCCTTTTTAATTTCGAGGATGAGTTCGTTTACATCCATTTTCGCTTCTTCTTGGTGACGAACAGCGATACTCCAAAGACTATCACCTGATTGAACCGTCACTTCCTTACTATGAAGCTCTGCTGCCGAGCTAGAAGCAAACACCAGTTCGGTTAATAAGTAAAAAAAGAGAGCAAAAGTCGCCAAGAATAAAATAGCCTGTCCTCTGGTTATGCCGAATCGCACGCGGCGAGCTGCTTGTTCCTCAAAATGGTTATGTACGGTCATTACGTTCATCATAATCCCCCCCTGCAAACATACGTTCCTCGTTCTTGTTTTCATCATAAATGAGAACATACGTTCATGTCAACAAAATAATCGAACTTATGTTTGTCGAACGCAAGCTCCCATGGTATAATATAGGAAAACATGTTCGAGAAAATAGAGGTGTCTTATATGTCGAAATTATCCAGCAGGCAGCAAGCCATAATCGATTTTATTCGAAAAGAAGTTCGCGACAAGGGATATCCGCCTTCCGTACGAGAAATTGGCGAAGCTGTCGGACTCGCTTCCAGTTCTACCGTCCACGGGCATCTGGCACGTCTTGAAAAGAAGGGACTTATTCGCAGAGACCCTACCAAGCCTCGTGCAATCGAGCTCCTCTCCGAAGAAGATCGTTTTCAAGACAATTTTGAAGACTCCGTTGTTCGTGTGCCAGTAATCGGTAAAGTTACAGCAGGTCTGCCTATTACGGCGATCGAGGATGTAGAAGAATACTTCCCTCTGCCAGAAAACATCGTGACATCGGACAAGGTGTACATGCTTCGCATCTCCGGGAATAGCATGATCGATGCAGGTATTCTGGATGGCGATTACGTAATTGTACGTCAGCAGCATGTTGCGAATAACGGTGATATCGTCGTTGCGATGACGGAAGAGGATGAAGCGACCGTTAAGAGATTTTTCAAAGAAAAGAATCACTTCCGTCTCCAGCCAGAAAACGCGACCATGGAGCCGATCATTTTGGAGAACGTTTCCATTCTGGGTAAAGTAATTGGTGTGTACAGACTCATTCACTAAAAAAAGGGCAGCCGAGGCTGTCCTTTTTGTTTTTACAACGATTAAAGTATGCCGTTACTACCAGCCCTAGCCCTCTGCTCATCTCTACTTCGCAATGAAAAACCAAATAATCATGGCAACCTGCAGCACGACCTTGACAACGGCGCTCCCTAAAAAACCAATTAAAGAGCCAAATCCCGCTCTGATCGCTTTTTCTAGGGACTGTTTCTGTATGAGTAGTTCAACCAATACGACCAGTACAAATGGCATGATCAACATCCCGAATGGCGGAAATAAGAAGATGCCTAAAATAATTCCTATCACAGCAGCCATAGACGACCATTTGGAGCCACCGTATTTTTTTACGAAGAACATATTGGTCAGCAAATCCGCTCCATACAAAAGTACACTCAGTACGGCCATCCCCCACCAAAACGAAGCGGGTAAGCCTGCTCCAGGGTCAGCGATGAAAAAGTGATAGAGCAAAAATCCTCCCCAAAGCAGAATCGTATCCGGCAGTACAGGCAAGAAAATTCCTGCGATGCTCAAGACAAACAACGCGATGACAATAATCCAAAGAACAATATCCAT
Organism: Brevibacillus reuszeri; assembly: GCF_002897295.1. Taxonomy (GTDB): domain Bacteria; phylum Bacillota; class Bacilli; order Brevibacillales; family Brevibacillaceae; genus Brevibacillus; species Brevibacillus reuszeri_A. The sequence goes on along the minus strand of NZ_BEXF01000005.1, from coordinate 226,987 downwards.
TCTCTGCACTCCTCTCTGTTACATATACGAGTGACTTGCTAATTCGTTGCACTCTATCACTCACACCGTTACAATTAACTGTTGCAGCCCCACTTCCTTGAATCATTCCATTCCTTTAATTGTTGAAATGGAGGTACTCTCTTGAGAAACTGGCATGATCTGACTTATTTACGTACAGGTACTGTTCGCCAGCAGCAAGCTTGGCAAGCGATAGCCGAAACGAGAATCATGGAGCTTCTTCAACCCTACACACCTGTGCTCGCGGGTACGATTCCTTTAGACATCGATGTTTCAGGCAGTGATCTTGATATTATTTGTGAATGTCATGATCTCGATCATTTGGAATCAAAAGTACGTGCGAATTTCGGAGGGCATAAAGATTACACGGAGATGCGCCTGATCGTCTCGAACATCCAGACAAGCGTCATCTCTTTTTATGCCGCTGGCTTTTTCTTTGAAATATTCGCGCAGCCTGTTCCCGTTCTCAAGCAAAATGCTTATCGCCACATGGATATGGAAGCACGTTTATTGACAGTAGGTGGTCAGGACGCTTATCGTGAAATTCGACAATTAAAAGAGAAAGGAACGAAAACGGAACCAGCCTTTGCCCGTTATTTTCAAATACCAGGTGACGATCCGTACGAGGCTCTCTTGGACTTGGAAGCCCTTTCCGATTCTGAGTTGTTTGCGCGTTTTGGAAAAACAAAAACCTCGTAGACTTTAATCGGGTTACGAGGTTTTTAGTGCTGGTTCTTGAATGCTTACCTACATTTCCACTTCGTAATTCGCATGGTTTTCCAACAGTTCACGAACCTTGCCCAAATACGGCATCAGTTCCTCTGCCTCATCCAATGACAGCCATTTTATCTCTCGAATCTCTGAATCTGTTGTCCCTATTACTCCCCCTGTTATCTCACCTCGAAATGTAAGAAAGGTCACGTGATGATCGTTGATCACTTTTTCACTGACATGGACAATATCAAAAACATGAGCATCTAGTCCTGTTTCTTCTTTTACTTCACGAATTGCCGCATCCTTCAGCATCTCACCGTGCTCTCTCTTGCCACCTGGAAGACTCCAAAACTGTTCATTGTGCACTGCTAGGACTTTGTCTGTTTCCTGATCATAGAGTAGGACATAAACCACATCGACATGAATAAGCATTTAATCATTTCCTCTCGATTCCCAATCGGCAATGCTACGCATTTAGTCTTCTTATTCGACCATAATTTCGCCCTGCGCGTTAATAAATTCCAGCTTGCTATTCTGGCTAAATTCATCGGAGATGGCATACCACAATTTGATTTTTTTCTTAGGTAAGCTGCTGTTGACATAGAAATCAAGTGGTAAAATAGTAGCTTGCTCCTCATCCACACGAATATCTGCAATGTCGGATGAAGCAATCAAACCAAATTTTATACGATTTGAAACAGATATATGACTTTTCGCATATTGGTCTGCTTCTACTTCAGAGATTTTGCTCGATGATCCAGTGACCTGAAGTCCGTTCTTCCAACCGAACAAGCCTTTGGAAACGAAAGCAGCTGTAATTGATTCATCATTATTTAGATAAAAGAAAATGACCTCATCATTTCTTTTCGATGATACAATCACTTGCTTTACCTGATAGATCTCATCTGTTTGTTTAATGCTTGAATTCATGAGTGCATCGATTGGATGAGAATAAGAGGCTTGGTATTCAGAAATGAAAAAAGGCAGTGCACCGATCAGCAATAAGAGAGTAAGCGTGGTTCGTTTGTACTTCATTTTATATCCTCCAGTCTCTCTTAGCTGCTTTTTATTGGCTTCCCATTTTTGTAATTTTTGAAAAGGTAAATCCACCAGAGCAGAATACATGCATAGCCGATCCATACATAAAGCGACCATATTTCCATGTTCGCCAACTGTTGTATCAGGTGCTCAAATTCATTTTTCCCTTCTGGTCTCCCGATACTATTCAACAGACTAACGACAGGAACTGTAATAGCAAACATAGCAGTGAGGAGAGAAAAGCGAATCATTCTTCTGTGAAAAAGGCAACCAATCGAAGCAACAATGGTAAGCAGCAGAATCAAGTAATACGTAATCCAAAACCATGCGGGCAGCGTTACTGTGCTCAGATTGCTTCACCTTCTTAAATGGAATAACCATATTTTAACAGATAATCACGCGAGTTTCACAATCATTTCAAATGATACATGCTTTACTAGTAACAAAAAAGAAGCTGCAAAGGCAGCTCCATAATACTCCTTGCTTTCTATTACGATGTAACAGCCTGTTCTTGCTCTTGTTTTGCATCATCACTTTGTTGCTTCCGATAAATGACCTTCGATAGCCATACGCTTACCTCGTACAATAGCAACAGGGGAATCGTCACAAGTATTTCCGTTAATAGCTCAGGGGGTGTCAAAATGAAGGTAACAACCACAATACCAAAATAGGCAAAGCGGCGCATCTTCGAGAGTATTTTCGGATTTAATATACGCAACCGCGTCAGAAAGATAACAACAATCGGAAGCTCGAACAATGCTCCAATCGGAACGACCAATTGAAACATAAAATCAAAGTATGACCCGATTCCGTATTTTGTCGTAATTCCCATACTATTTGAGAGATCAGCCAAAAACTGCATCATCATCGAAAAAATAATAAAATACCCGAACAAAATTCCGATCACAAACAGCAAAAATGCTGCAGGAATAAAGTAAAGCGTCGCCCTTCGTTCTCGTGCACTTAAGCGTACAGAAACAAATCGCCATATATGATACAGAGCAACAGGCAAAGCACCTACCCCACCAACTAAAGCTGCAAACTGCATATACACCCGCAATGCATCTGATGGATGTAAGGAAATGATTGGCACGCCCTCAGCAATCGGATTGCGTTTCAAGTACTCGATGATTGGGCCAGCAATAAATAGTCCGACCCCAAATATAAGAACAAATGCGATGATTACCCAGATGATTCGGTTTCGTAGCTCTACTAGATGATTGACAACTGCTATCTGATTATTTCCCTTCATATAGAACTCCCTTGTCATTTACTCTGCGAGTTGTGTTTTCTTTCATCGACCTACCTATTTTCGTTTTGCTCCTGTCCATACTACACCGTTCGATCCGAACTGTAGAGAGTCATGGGAAAAAAAACCTATTTTCGTCACAAAATTGTGATGAGCGGTCAATTCTTCTTTTTACGTTTGAAAAATCCTCCATTTATTCAGTAGAATTACAGTAAGGAGGGGAAATATGGGGGTGTTTTTAGAGTTCTTTTTTTATTTTATTTGGCTATCTTTTACTGGTTTCCTTGACTTATATCCTCGCGCGCTTTGGAATAAGTTTGGTACTCTTTTTTACGATCGAGGAGAACCATCTAAATTTCATTTTGATATGGTACGTATTGTGTGTGCCATCTTTTTTTTCATTGCTATCATCGGCATTTTCCAGTATATTGCCCACTTCAACAAATAAATGAAATGTACTAAGTTCGAGAGTAAAGCCGTAAAAAATCCCCTAGGTTTTCTAAGGGAACAGTCTTTGGGTATTAGAATTGATTTATTCCTAAATGGTTTAGCTTATTCGTCTGCTCAACCGCTTGAAAGAGAAATGAAAAATTTGGATAAGTTCCTTATCTCCATCTACTCTGATCTCAATGAGCAATGCCTAGGGAATTTTTTACTCGAAAACTAGTATGCCACTTACTTTTTTTATTCGCAACTGGTACATTAGTCGTCACTACAATTTTTTGCCCTGCCTTATCGTAATGGTGTCAATGTCGGTGGAGTAACTTCGCTAATCTCACCTTATTCCACCGTGCAGGCAACTTTCATCTTACAATGGGCAATTTGATCATCTCATTCAACAGTAAACAAAGAATAAAAAAAACAGATTTACACGATCGCATTCCTTTTCCTCGAGATACCATAACTACCTTGGTGATAAAAATACCCTCAGGATCTCCTGAGGGCTATTGATGGATTCCCATTAAATGGACACAGAAACAACGTTCGACTCCCCGGCTCGACTTCCACCTGTAACAACTAGTTGAAAATGGTATGTCGTACCTCCTTTTAAGCCAAACACCATTGCAAGTAGAGAGTCTTTGTTTACACGCACATTCGCGGGCGACCAGTTATTTCCGCCATCAATTGACTGCATCAAAACTACGTTTGTTGCACCCTCAGCTTTACTAAAGCTGAGTACAACTGCTGATGGGGATGCTCCATCCACCTTCAAGTCTGAAATTGGGACAACGCTATTCTCGACTTATCCCTTACTATTCATAAGAGTTTCATTCGAGCCTACACCGTGCGGGCGACTTTCATCGCACACGGCGTTCCATCAACGGTAAGAAGGAAAATCACAACGGGCAACTCCATGTTAACCAAGCTTCTCTCACTGGAAACCTATCCAAAGTTAACATATTTCATTCCAGACTGGTACTTATTACTAGTCAATTGCTTTAATTTCTCCCCAGTAATTTATCTAAGAATAAGCGCAGATGATTATACGGCTAGGCGAAGCTAAATCTACATTGACTCATTTTTGATAAAATGCCAGCAGGTAACTCCTTATTTGGATGAATATTAGGAACCGAGTATCTACAAGCATTTGAATAGGAAAAAACCCCACTCTAAGAGTGAGGTCAAATCAAGTTATGGAGTTGGAAATACTGGCGGAACTGGCGGTAATGGTGGTCCTGGAAATGTAATTAGCTGATCAAATTCTACATCCGCGTATCCAGCGGCCTTAATCCTTATTTTGTTGAGTCCAAGAGGTAGGAATGATATCGTGCTAATTTTACCTGGCATTGGAGTAAAAAGCATTTGATTATAATTCGCTCCATTATCGGAACTCCACTCAACACTTTGGATTTTTAATCGCCAATCCAGATTCTCAACAAATGTAAATTCCAGTGGCATTCCCATAAAATTATCAGTCAAATCTGGCGCTACTGTTGGTGGTACCAGTGGTCCGCTATTCTCGTCTTATAACCTTTCTCTTTATCGGTTTTATAACGAGCCTACACCGTGCGGGCGATTTTCATCGCACACGGCGTTCTATCAACGGTAAAAATGATTGTTTTACAATGGGCGCTTATATCGTACCAATTCTCTCTCAGCTTGTAACCTAACTAAAGTTGGGTCGATCAACAGCTTTGATCGGTTTGAGGCTGGCTCACTGTCAGGATGAAAAAATACCCTCAAGATCTCCCGAGGGCCGTTGATGGTTGTATAGTTAATTTGCAGACCTTACAGGTACCTTAACAGAGAGGTCATTGCCTTTCTTAAGCACCTCGCCTTTTACAGTAATCGTTCCTATCTTCGCATTTCGAATTACTTTCCCGTAAAGCGTTAGAAGAATAAATTTTTCCCCAGGCTCGTACCTTATTTGCGCAATTTGCATATCTGCAAAGTCATCAGCTAAGGTGATTGAGTCCAGCTCCATCCGATCAATTAATGAGTCTGCATGTAAAGTCAGAGTAAAAATTAGTAGATGACCATAGGTAGTGTATTCGCCTTCATCTACTGTTATAGGGTCAATCATGATATCGTCATTTTGGCTATTCTCGACTTATTCCCTTCTCTTTATGAGGGTTTTCATTCGAGCCTACACCGTGCAGGCGACTTTCATCGCACACGGCGTTCCATCAACGGATAAAAAGATTTTTACAATGGGCAATTTCAAGTTAACCCAGCTGCACGAGTTGTAAACCTATCCAAAGTTAATACTTTTTACATTCAGCTTTCATAAATGTCTTTCTTCGCCAGAAAAAAACCTCGCACCAAGTAACACAAGGGTTATTACACGTTTACCTATGGACTTTAGTGGGGAAAAAGGCATCAGAAGTCGTTTACCTTGACGGGTACTTAGGGCACTGTTCTTATCATATCCTTAAAAAAGGAAACATGAGGAGGGAGTGCTATACAAAGTTGAGAAAAGTTAAGGTTAGTTTACAGCCCATTGTGAGTAAGATAAATATGCCCACTGTTTTGAAAACAGCTGTACTTCCAGGTGATTCAATTGAAAGTTTATTTGTTGTCACGCAGGTAGGAGAGATCTTTTACATACGAGACGGAGTGATTAGAACCTTTTTAGATATTAGCCCGCGAATCATAAAATTAGGTATCTCTAGTGGTGGATATGATGAACGGGGGTTGCTAGGGCTGGCGTTTCATCCTTATTTTTATTATAACGGTCTTTTCTATCTTCATTTTTCAGTAGTTGGTACACAAGGTCCAGGTGCTCTTCCAGGTGCTTTTGAATCTTTTAAGCCTAATCCGTGTGATTCTAAAACCTTAAACCTGAAGTGGATAAATAGAGAAATTCAATACGATCATATTGATACAGTTGAAGAATGGATTCTACAATCGAATGGCCAACTTCAAAAGCGGCGGACAATACTGAACGTAAGAAGACCATTTTTAAATCATAACGGTGTCAATAGCTTAAACTTTTCACCTGAAACAGGAAAACTTGTTTTAACAACCGGAGATGGTGGATCAGGCTACGATCCATTTAATTTAAGTCAGAACGATATGGAAATCGCCGGAAAAATTATTGAAATTGATGTAGCTAAGAATACATTTATTAATAATCCACCTGTAGTCACACGTTTTGATGAGCTTCCCGCACCTATTCAGGAGACGCTTACGGTAATTGCCAAAGGGGTTCGTAATATTCCAGGCATTTCATTTCAAAGGTTCTATAATCAGTATATGAAATATGTGGGGATAGTCGGACAGGATCTGGTAGAGTCGATTTTTGCATTTATTCACTATATTCCTATACCGGTTCCCCAGCTTGTTCAAGCGTCTTTAATCAATTCTGAACCTGACCAAGAAGGATTCATTAACTTCGGTTGGCGAGGATGGGAAGGTACTTTTCCTACTTCGATAATGAGGAGCTGCCCTGCAAATCCAACTTTGGATGAGAAAACAATCGCTTATTACGATGAAGCAATAAAAACTTCAGTAAGGTATCCTCTGCCTTTAACGAGTTATTTTCATAAAGATCCAAGGCCCGATAAATTTGGCGGAACTGCGCTTACTGGAGTCCAGCCCTATATGGGGAATGGAATACCCGATTTAACAGGAAGTGTTGTGTTTACTGATCTTGCCAGGAATGAAGGATCTCACCCTCCAATTAGAGGGGTTTTAGCTTATACCAGGGTACAAACAGATTGTAAACAAAATGATTTTAGTGTCATTGAAACCGACTATAATTTTGGATCTCGATCAGCTTATTATGTTAGTTTGGGAACGAATCAGGATCAAACCAAACTATATTTAGGGGTCTATGGATCTACGAAGGTGGCTGATTTTAACCAAGGTACCGTTTTTGAAATTGTCCAGTAACTCATAAACAGGACATCGCTTTTAGTTCCGCACTTAGCCCCCTACTGCCCTACTCGAGATTCCAACAATCTCTAGCGGTCAAATCAATGTGAAAAAATGAATGTCTACCCACAAAAAGAAAAAACCCCTCGCACCGAGTGGCACAAGGGGTAAAGCCTATTAGTAAGTGCTCATGTACTGCTCGCGCTCCCAAGCATGGACGCGAGTACGGAACATATCCCACTCAATTTCTTTTGCTTCGATGAAGTGGATCAGAGCGTGTTCACCCAGAGCTTCGCAAATGACAGAGTCTGCCTTGAGGCATTCAATTGCTTCCTTCAAGGTAGCTGGCAAGCTGGAAATTCCGTTTTCTTCACGTTCTTCTTCGTTCATCACGTAGATGTTGCGATCAATTGCAGGTGGCGCTGCCAATTTGTTTTTGATTCCGTCCAAGCCCGCTTTCAGCATAACCGCCAAAGCGAGGTATGGGTTTGTAGCCGGGTCTGGGCTACGCACTTCAATACGCGTGCTTACACCGCGAGAAGACGGAATACGAATCAATGGAGAACGGTTTTTAGCAGACCAAGCTACATAGCAAGGTGCTTCGTAACCAGGAACGAGACGCTTGTACGAGTTTACCAATGGATTCGTGATCGCAGTGAATCCACGTGCGTGCAGCAAAATACCAGCCAGGTAGTGCTTCGCTGTCTCGCTCAAGCCGAGTTCATCAGACTCGTCGAAAAATACGTTTTGGTTACCACGGAAGAGAGATTGGTTCGCGTGCATTCCGGAGCCAGCTACACCGTACAGTGGTTTTGGCATGAATGTCGCGTGCAAACCATGTTTATGAGCAATTGTTTTTACAACCAGCTTGAAAGTCAAGATCTGGTCAGCAGCATGCAAAGCGTTAGCGTACTTGAAATCGATCTCGTGTTGACCTGGAGCTACTTCATGGTGGGAAGCTTCGATTTCAAAGCCCATTTTCTCCAGAGTCAAAACGATATCGCGACGGCAGTTTTCACCGAGGTCGAGTGGTGCGAAGTCGAAGTAACCACCTTGGTCATTCAGATCAAGAGTTGGTTCGCCTTTTTCATCCAGCTTGAACAGGAAGAACTCAGGCTCTGGACCTACGTTAAACGCTGTATAGCCCATTTCTTCCGCTTCTTTCAACGCACGCTTCAAAATATAGCGCGGGTCTCCCTCGAAAGGTGTGCCGTCTGGATTGTAGATATCACAGATCAGGCGCGCAACCTTGCCATGCTCATTACCCCAAGGGAAGACAACCCACGTATCCAGATCCGGCACCAAATACATATCGGATTCCTCGATGCGTACGAAACCTTCAATGGAAGAGCCGTCGAACATCATCTTGTTGTCGAGTGCTTTAGGAAGCTGGGAAGAAGGAATCTCAACGTTCTTAATCACACCGAGCAAATCGGTAAACTGAAGTCGGATGTACCTTACGTCCTCTTCTTGTGCCAAACGCATAATGTCTTCTCTTGTAAACTTGCTCAAATTTCTCTCCTCCTGTCTCTATAACGGCTTTATATCAGTGGAAGAAGCGCGAAAGCTCTCCACGTATCAATGCACCCTCGCCATGACGAGAAGCATTGCGATACATGATCTGTTGCCTTAGGAGCTGATGTAGGTCCTTATCAGACATCTCTTTTCGTTTGGTCTCAGACGTGGTTGTAATCTCTGTCTGTACCGGTGTAGGGTCGTTCAATTGCAGTACTTGCTTGATGCCTGCAATATTCAGCCCTTTTTCAATCAGTGCCTTAATCTCCAGCAAACGATCTACATCATTGAAGGAAAAAAGCCTCTGCTTCCCTTCGGTGCGGGCTGGTTGAATGAGGTCGTTTTGTTCGTAGTAGCGTATCTGCCTCGCAGTTAGATCCGTCAATTTCATGACGATCCCAATGGGAAAGAGGGCCATATTACGGCGAGTATCATCACCCATGACTCGTCCCTCCTCTATCGTGTTCCTCATGCCTTATTCTATTCAAAACTTAAATCCCTGTCAACGGATGTTATAAAATATTACATGAAAATGTACCTTCAAACTAGAAACTACAATTTCGCCATGCCTTTTGGCGGAATCCGAGGCTGTACTCCTCTTCTTCCAGTTCAATCTGCACAAAAAAACAGTGACTATCCCTTTCAACCGCGGGAAATCACTGTTTGATGTGCTTTTTTACTGCTCACCTGGCAAGTGCAGCAATCCTTTTTCAAGCATGCCATTAAGAGCAGTTATGATACCCACTTTTACGTGCGAGTAGGTTAAACCGCCTTGGACAAATCCCAAGTAAGGCGGACGAATGGGACCATCTGCCGAAAACTCGATGCTTGCCCCTTGGATGAAGGTTCCCGCAGCCATGATGACAGGGTCCGCATATCCTGGCATTTCACTAGGATACGGAGTTACGTGGGAGTCCACTGGTGCTGATTTTTGAATCCCCTGGCAAAAGGCAATCAGTCGTTCAGCCGAACCGAATTCAACTGATTGAATCAAATCGGTACGCGGTTCATGCCAAAGCGGGTTGGTTCGGAAGCCTAGACGCTCCAGTAGCGCTGAAGAAAATACTGCTCCCTTTAATGCTTCGCCCACTACGTGAGGAGCGAGGAAAAAGCCTTGGAACATTTCTAGAAGTGAGTATAGGGAAGCTCCGCCCTCTGCCCCAATCCCAGGTGCTGCCATTCGATAAGATGCAAGTTGAACTAAATCTTGACGACCGACGATATACCCACCCGTTTTTACTAGTCCGCCGCCCGGGTTTTTAATTAATGAGCCTGCCATAATATCGGCGCCCACATGCAGAGGTTCGTACTCCTCCGTAAATTCGCCGTAGCAGTTGTCAACAAACACGATCAGTTCAGGCTTCATTTCTTTGACCACCCGAATCATTTCTTGGATCTTCTGGATGGTAAAGGACGGGCGATCCGCATAACCGCGCGAACGCTGAATCCCGATGACCTTTGTCTTATCCGTGATGGCTTCTGCTACTGCGACAAAATCAATATCACCTTCTGGTGTAAGCGGTACATAGCTGTAGCCAATCCCGTAATCCTTGAGCGATCCTTGACCTTCGCCACGAACGCCAACAACTTCTTCCAACGTATCATACGGTTTGCCCGTAATGTAGAGCAGATCGTCACCAGGACGCAGAATTCCGAACAACGATATTGCAATCGCATGTGTCCCAGAAATAATGTGCGGTCTGACCAGAGCAGCTTCTCCGCCAAAAACATCTGCATAAATGGACTCCAGTGTGGAGCGTCCAGAGTCATCATAACCGTAACCGGTAGATGGAGAAAAATGGAATTCATTTACTTCATGCTTTTGAAAGGAACGCAGCACTTTTAGTTGGCTCGTGTCCACCATCGCTGCAATTTGTCTGTGTCGTTCTGATATGGTTGCTTCCACTTCCATAACAAGTGGACGAAGCTTTTCACCATGAGAAAAAAAGGAAAACATCAGTTATCTTACCAACTCTCTTCAACAGTCTCTGGTTTATCCAGGAGGAAAGGAGCAATCCGCCCATAAATCGGATGATCCCGATTCACACGTACCGTAACCCGGTAGGATTCTTCCTCTTCATTAAATTGTTGATCGATTTCTACGCCCTCGCGATGCAATAGCGACAGAATGTCTCCCCGCTCCACAGGAACCTTCAGCGTCATTTCGTTGAAAGAAGCCAGTGCAAAAGATTCGATCCGCTCCATAAGCTTCCTCAGGTCATCCTGTCGCATGGCTGAAATCAAGATCGATTCTTCTGTCCGCGGCAGGTATGTTCCTTCGGGCAAAATATCTTCTTTGTTGAATACAACGAGCTGCGGAATTTCCTCCGCTTTCAACTCACGTAAAATCCTGTCCACGACTTCCATATGAACTTGCAAGTCTGGATGATGGCTATCCACGACATGAAGAATTAAATCCGCTTCCTTTACACCTTCAAGCGTCGAACGGAATGCCGCAACCAAGCTTGTAGGCAGATCTTGAATAAAGCCTACCGTATCAGTCAGAAGCACTTCCAATCCACTCGGCAAGGAAAGCTGACGTGTTGTTGGGTCCAGAGTCGCAAACAATTTGTCTTCTTGAAGTGTGTTTGCTCCGGTCAGCTGATTCAAGATCGTAGACTTTCCGGCGTTCGTGTAGCCTACCAGTGCAACCTGGAAGACATTGTTTTTCTTCCGACGCTCTCGATGAAGCTGTCTGGTTCTTACCGTATCATTCAATTGCTGCTTCAGTTCGCTGATTCGTTTGCGGATATGACGGCGATCGCTCTCCAGCTTGGATTCCCCTGGACCACGCGTCCCGATTCCCCCACCCAGTCGTGAGAGCTGCTTTCCTTGTCCCGCAAGACGTGGCAGCAAATAGTTATACTGAGCCAGCTCAACTTGGATTTTCCCTTCACGCGATTGTGCACGGCCAGCAAAAATATCCAGAATGAGTTGTGTTCTGTCAATTACTTTGCAATCGAATACTTTATCCAGATTGCGTGTCTGACTAGGCGATAGCTCGTCGTTGAAGATAATGACGTCTACATCCAGCTCTTCTGCACGCTTCTCAATTTCATCGATTTTTCCTGTTCCTAAGTACCACGCAGAGTCGACTCTGTCCCTGTTCTGTGTAATCACATCGAGAACCTCTACGCCGGCTGTTGCTGCCAATTCGTGTAGTTCTTCCATAGACAGACGTGTTCGCTCTTCATCCCGGTTATCCAAAAAACAACCGACCAATATCGCTGTTTCTGTTGTTTTGATCAGATCGTTCACCGATTCACGCCCTTTCTTCCCTTATCATACCACATTTTCCCCATTTCGATATCGCTTCCCACTCTGTCAGACAATTTCAGGTAGAGGCTTAAAAATGCTGATCAGGATGCTGTAATATGATAGCCGTGTTTCGTGAAAATGAGTAACCACATTCGTGGCATTCTTATCCTATGTACAGATTTATATTGTTCGTTTTTTGCAAAAGAATTAAGAATCCTCTTTCACAAAATAAAGCAGCCCTGTCATTTTGACAGACTGCTTCTTTCAGGCCATGTATTCAACCTTTCTTTAATGATGACATGTTTATATTTCCCGTTCCCAAGCCGAATGACCTCAAAAATAATATCCTCGACGTTGTATCTGTACCTGCCGCGTCCATCTACTCTGCTCATACCTTCTGCAAGCTGCGAAATGTAGGCGATGTCGTGTGATGTACACACTTCATGCCAGTTATACATCATGTCATCTATCAGAGGCTTATACTTAAATAAACGATACATCGTGGCCCCTCCCCCTAATCGCCCTTTTTTCGACACCCGTTTCCTTTTTCCTACAACCTTATAGTAGCATTGGCACCCCTTTTAAAAGTCTCAATTTTGTCTCATTTCTACCTCACGTTCCTCACAAACAAAAAAAGCCCTAATCATTAGGGCTCTTACTTACTTATTTCATTGCGATTGACGGAAGTCTTTATCAATCACGATTTGGACTTGACCCACATTCTTTTCAATAAATTTCATCAATATAGGTATGGTGCTTCCACTTCGTTCTCCCGGTTCTGTTGGTACACCCAAATAAAATAAGTGTTGTGTATCATTATTTTGGTCATTACTATTTATATTTTCCATTGTCATTATCTCTTGCCCATCATTCTGGATTAAAGAGATTTTAATGACATGAGCTTCATGATCAATCGACGCTCCAAGCAGCTCCTGTATTTTTGAACGCAAGTAACTTGCTACTGCAGGATTCAGCACCCCGCTCACATTCCTTTTAGAGGTACCTTCTACCTGCGCAGTTTTTCCCTTGCAATCTTGTCCTTTGTCAATGAATTCATTTCCCTGATCCTCTTGATGAATCAGCATGACATATTTGAATACCAAAAGCACGATGACGAGAAAAAATAGCAGCATCAAAAAGTTAACATTTTGCACACCATGAAGAAACTCAATCTGAAAATTGATTTGAATGACACCGATAATCATTAAAAATAGTTCTATGATTGCTGCTAAACAAATAAGTATGAAATAGAATCGTTCTAGTGAATTAGGCATGTATTTCAATCTGTTCACTCATCTTCCTTAACGCCATCCCCGAATCATCCTCTCTTGGATTCACAGGATGATTTACGAATGGCTATTTTGCGTTTTAAAGATAACGAGCCATTGACTGCATCTTCCTCCATGCAAACGCTTTAATCAATACCTCCCTGCCTCTATCTTCTCGTACATCCATCATAACATCCTAAAGATTTCCTTTCTTTACAAATTGAACATTTTCGATTTTTCTTGACAAATTGATATCTCTATGAAAATAAAAAGCAACATGCCGACTATACGTAGCATGTTACTTTTTTAATCGCTTAACGTAATTTAGTTTTGAAATATGAACGCGAGCAACGTCAGCAAACTTTGACTGCTTGTTAGGCGTTTCTTCAAAGTACACCTTTTGTGCTTTTTCATCAAATGATACGACTTTGTTCATATTCACGATGTTTCCCACATCTAATTTCTCAAAGCCATAGGGCTTCAAAACCTTTCTCCAATCCTCTAGTGTGGTCAACATGTAATAAACATCATCTTGCGTATGAATCTCTATTTTGTTTTTTGAATGAGAAAGGTATGTGATGTCTTGAGGTAAATCTACCCAGTAAATTCCCTCTTCCTCAAATCCCTTACGGAATAGTGGAATTTTCATGGTTCCTCCACAATACAACCCAAAGTTTATTTTTTATAGAGCTCCTTTGGAGCATCAGGTTGATGTGAAAGACCTGCTGAAAATGGCGTGACGATGATTGTAGCAAGCGCAGCCAGAACCGTGGACGAATAGTATGCCAACGTGGCTTTATTAACGAGTTTCTTCATTTATTTCACCTCCTTTCCAAATAAACGGTAGTAAGCTCAGTGCTTGTACCAAAAACGCCAGCGTTACTTCCGGCAAGCCAATCCAATAATTCGTCGTGACGATAACAAGTGATATCAACTTCAATAGTGGATAATGTTTCCTGGAAAAGATTCTGGACTGATTTTTCCCCTTAGGTGCAAACAGAAGGATCAAGACAAATGCTGCTGCCAGCAAAATGTCATTTGGCGTGTCATTCAACGGAATCAATGGGATAACTACGGCACCAAAGATACTAACTAGCGTACACTTTTCAGCCGAGTCAAAGTGATAGCCTCCAGAAAATGCTCTCAATGTCATAAAGGAAAGCAGTACAACAATTGTTTGGAAGGCTGTCCCGAGTATAGCAGCAAAAAGAATGGACAAAAAAATCGCTGATCCTGTTCCTATGATCGCAATCAAGGAATATTGCATGACCTCGACGCTTGCCGTTTGTGCCGGGTTTGCTCCTTTTATCGATTTAGCGATATGCAAGGCCATTCTCTCAATCATGCTCTGCCTCATCCTTTTTCGTTGCTAGATAAAAAAGGGTCGCCAAAATACACGCTAGAACAAAAAACGAAATGGTAAAAGTTTTGTTACCCCACATGTTGCCAATAAACAAAATACTTCCGAATGAAACGAATGCAATAAAGGAAGCGATCAGTAATTGTTGATTTTCCTTTTTTCTGTATTCGACTTCCTTTTCGCCGTCAGGAATAAATGCCCACCCTCGATTTAAGTATCGGATAATTCCAATAACGATTGCACACATACAAACCGTGACAATTTGTAGCACATAGCCCATATACGCTAATCCGGTGCCATCTGCTTCCTGTAGCTGATCCAATTGGATTAGACCAAAAGTGTTCATGAGAATAAAGGTAAGTAAATTAATTGCTAAAAACGCACAATATGAGATCACTGCCATGACGATGGAATAAAACCATTGAATGTTCCATAAGAATCGTAAACTGGCAACCATCGTAATAATTTGT
This sequence comes from Brevibacillus reuszeri, assembly GCF_002897295.1. Lineage (GTDB taxonomy): Bacteria > Bacillota > Bacilli > Brevibacillales > Brevibacillaceae > Brevibacillus > Brevibacillus reuszeri_A. The sequence goes on along the minus strand of NZ_BEXF01000005.1, from coordinate 211,780 downwards.
ACAATAATCGCAAATTCATTTAATTGAAGGGTATAACGAATAAAATGCGAGACTAGGCCTAGAAAAAAGCATAAAAACGCAATTTTCCCTAAATGAATCCGAATTTTCTGTCTGAAGAGTACAAGCATCAGTAAAAAGATGGACACGTACTCTAAAGATGAAAAAAAGAAAAATAGTAACAGTTTCATATGTCTCTCCTGATAGATGATATTTATAGGACAATTGTATCACTTACTGTGACGATTCTCTATATACATAATGCCATATTTCACCAAGAAACGACGTCATCTGATTTTGAAAAATAGGCAGGTTTTCATTCTTGTTTGAGTATACTTTTGTATGATGGTCAAGGCAGGTGACGCATGTGAAGCAAACAGGGATGAGCTCTGCAGCCGATGTAAATGAATCCTCAAACAGCCCGAATCGAATTCAAGTCGTCTTCAATCGCCCTCCTAGCGTGAAGCAACCGCATACTTTGGCTGAAATAGTGCGCGCTACAGCTAATGCCAACTTGGCGACTGTCTTTGATGAGTTAGAGGGCTTGATCGGTTTACACGAAGCGAAAAAAACGATTTACGAAATCTACGCGTTAATGAAAATGAATCAAGAGCGTGAGAAGCATGGTTTGAAGATGGAAAAACAAGTTTTTCATATGGTCTTTAAAGGGAATCCGGGCACAGGAAAGACTACTGTAGCCCGTTTATTTGGGAAAATACTCCGCGAAATGGGCATCTTGTCGAAAGGTCACATGATCGAGGTTGAGCGAGCGGATTTAGTTGGAGAGTTTATCGGACACACAGCACAAAAAACACGTGATCTGGTCAAAAAAGCGCTAGGCGGTATTTTGTTCATTGATGAAGCGTACTCGCTCGCACGTGGCGGGGAAAAAGATTTCGGAAAGGAAGCGATTGACTGTTTGACGAAATCCCTTGAAGATTTAGGCAACGAATTCGTTTGCATTATTGCAGGGTACAATGATGAAATGGATTCCTTTCTTGATCTGAATCCCGGGATGCCGTCCCGCTTCCCCGTACACATCACATTTACGGATTACGACGTTGATGAGCTGCTGGAAATCGCAAACATCATGGCAAAAAACAAAGAATACGAACTCTCCAAAGAAGCAATCGAAAAATTACGAAGAAGACTTGTCGCTGCCCTGCATGATCCTTTTCGTGAAAATTTCAGTAATGCCAGGTTTGTGAGGAACAGTATAGAAAAAGCAATTCGTGTACAGGCGGTAAGAATGCTCAGGATCACGGAACCGACCCGTGATGATCTGGTTACGTTAAAATACGAGGACTTCGCTCTTTAATGAGAAAGCTGAGCCACAAACGATAAAATCCCTCACTTTGGAGGGATTTTTGTTGTATGTAGCCACCAGCTCATGATGACGAGTCCGGCCAGGCTTCCTGATAAAAAGGGGACGACGTGTATGAGAGGCTGCGTAAGTAATAACGTGCCTTTGGCAATTGCCGAGTATAACGCTGCTCCAAAAATACCGATGAGAGCTACCCCTATCCAAAATAGCCATTTCGTCTTTGTATTCACTAGTGGCTTCCAGGCGGATATCGGTAAAGCTCGTCCTTCTTTCCATAATACATACCCAATCGCCAAAAACCCAAGACTCGTACTCCCGTGCTGTAACAGCTTGAACACCGGGATTACTACCCCACCGAGCGTAATGGGCAGCTGTAAAAACCAAATTCTTTCAACAAAATAAGCACCCTGATGTGTGAAAGCATCCCAAAGAACGTGGCTGAAGCTCCCGATAAGCCCAGAGTATCCATAAACGAAAATAGATCTCCACGTACGCCAGTTCCAATCCATCGAATATGTTGCGGACAATCCCCTGCCGACCCATGTGGGCAAGCAAGCAATTAACGGCCTTTTCACGATTCCATGATAGAGCAGAGCTAGCAGCAACACGAGCGGCACATCAAACCAAAGCAGTCCCCACATCGTGTGGCTATACGCACTGAAGGGCTGCATACGGAAAAAGTACTCAAAATCAGGAGCCATACTGCCAAAGACGAGTGCCGTAAAAGAAAACCACTTACTCCTTCGCAAAGGAAGCACAATGGCAGGATGGGCAAATGTAAACGGCATGAATTCACTCTCTTTTCTCCGGTCGGCTTATCATCGTTAGCCCCTCTAGTTCGGCAGTAGTACAGCCATGACCTGCTTGCCGCTTACCTGGATACCCTTATCCTGTTTTGAACAATGGGCCAAATCACGCACAAGCTGTTCTACCAGCGCCTTCGCTTCCTTGCTTTCCTTTTTTTCCAACCGAACGAGTAAATGAACACAATCTCCTGAGGAAAGTATACGCTCCGCTTGTCGTTTTTTGGTATCATAATCATGATCCTCGATAAACGCACTTAGACGGATCTCTTTTACCTTTGCACCCTTTTCTGCTTTTCTATTTTTCGAGCTTTCTTTTTCGACTTGTTGTTTATAATCGGAGCGACCTACTAATTGGCACAAAGGAGGACTGCTAAGAAGCGAGGTACATACCAGATCCACTCGGAGCTCCTTTGCCATCTGCAATGCTTTTTTCGTTGCAACAATGCCTAGGTCTTCTCCATCTATACCTGTGAGCTGAACCTCTTCAGCCTTTATTTTTTCATTCATGATCATCATCATTATCACCTAAAGCCTTTCACCAGTTTTGTCTGGGAGATCAGAAGATCTTCTACATAATGCTGCGAATCTCCTCCCTTTTTACACAATGGAGTACATTCGAAAGTATTGACACTCGATTGAGAATCATTTACATTAACGCTTAGTTAGCCAGCTAACAAACCGGAGGTACTGCTGTGGAATTTGATTACTCTCAAGCCTTGACTCATACGATGGGTCACGTCATGAAGCTTCATCGCGCAAATGTTGAATTTCTGATTCAAGAATACGACGTCTATCCTGGTCAGCCTATCTTGCTTATGCGTTTGGCAAATACAGATGGGTTAATTCAAAAAGAGCTTGCCCGGCGCATCTCAGTAAAGCCTGCGACTTTGACCGTAATGATTAACCGCATGGAAAAGTCCGGTCTCGTCGTTCGCAAGCCTGATGAGCGAGATCAACGAATTTCTCGTGTGTTTTTGACAGACAAGGGTCGTATTGCCAGTCAAGCAGTGAAGGAAGCCCTGCGCGTATTGGAAATTCAATGTTACGAAGGTTTCACCTCCGAGGAAAAACAAGTACTTGCCGGGATGCTGGATCGAATGCATACGAATATGCAGACGTTTTATTTGGAAAACAACCCGCAACCACCCGAACCAAAGAAATAGTCGATTCTTTGGTTCTTGAAAGAAAGGATGGAAGAACCATTTGAGTAATCTTGCCAGAGAATTAGATTCAACGTCACTTGCGGGGAATAAATCACGTAGGCTCTGGATGGCCGTTATCTTGGGCTCTCTTTCAGCTTTTGGACCACTTTCACTCGATATGTACTTGCCAGCCCTGCCGATGCTGGAAGGCGATTTGCAAACGACGACCTCCATGGCCCAGCTGAGTTTAACTGCCTGTCTGATCGGCCTGTCAGTCGGTCAATTGTTCGCTGGACCACTAAGCGATGTTCGAGGAAGGCGTCTGCCTCTGCTCATCGGGCTGATTCTGTACGCCATATCATCCTTTTTATGCGCGATCGCCCCCTCCATTTGGACCTTCGTACTCCTACGGTTTGTTCAAGGGATGGCGGGATCAGCAGGAATCGTAATTGCCCGTGCTACTGTCAGGGACTTGTATTCAGGAACGGAGTTAACCAAGTTCTTTGCTCTATTGATGTTGATTAATGGTATTGCACCGATTGCCGCCCCCATTGCAGGAGGGCAGCTGTTGCAGGTAACGACTTGGCACGGTGTCTTTGTCGTGCTGGGTTTAATCGGTGTCATTATGTTTTTTACGGTTTTATTGGGTCTGCCCGAAACACTGCCGTCAGATAGACGCTCCAAGGCAGGATTTGGCAATACGCTCGCAACCTTTTCCAATCTGTTCAAGGATCGCGTGTTTATGGGCTACGCGCTTTCTCAAGGTCTCGTAACCGCTGCCATGTTCGCCTATATTTCCGGCTCTCCCTTTGTCTTTCAGCAAATCTTCGGCGTGTCCCCACAGGGCTTTAGTTTGATTTTTGCTACAAATGGGGTCGGTATTATCCTTGCCAGTCAAATAACAGGCAAGCTTGCAGGGAAAGTAAAGGAAACGACTCTGTTTGTGTTTGGGATTTCCATGGCCGCCATTGGAGGTATCACACTTCTTACCATGATTCTTTTGGACGCTGGACTCGTCGCAGTCCTGATCCCTCTCTTTTTTGTTGTATCAAGTGTCGGGATTGTCGGGGCGACTGGCTTTTCATTGGCTATGCAAAATCAAAGCAAAGCAGCAGGAAGTGCCTCCGCTCTTCAAGGCTTGCTTTCCTTTATTAGTGGAGGAATTGTGGCACCGCTCGTCGGGATCGCCGGAAACCAGACAGCGGTTCCCATGGGCATTGTTATTACTGCTGCTACTATCGGTTCAATTCTCTGCTATACGTTCATGATTCGTGCGAAAAAAACTGTTTCGTAAAACCGGCCTCACCATAGCACGATACCTGGGATAAGGAACTACTCCTTATCCTTTTTGGCATTTGCACAAAAAGAAAAGAGCCAGGATCACGAGTATCCTGGCTGGGTGCAGTGCACGTACTACTGTTGGTTGTTTTCCTGTGACATCAAAGACACTGGACGTTGCGGAGTGAAAGTGGAGATCGCGTGCTTGTATACCAACTGTTGCTTACCTTCGCTATCAATCACGATAGTGAAATTATCGAACGCTTTAATATACCCGCGCAATTGAAAACCGTTCACCAGGTAAATGGTGACCGCGATATTTTCTTTCCGCAAATGGTTCAAGAACGTATCTTGAATGTTGATCGTCTGTTTCATGTACACTACCCCCTAAAAGGACTTGTATGTTATATATTCGGCAATTGTTGAAACTTTCCTGCCAATATCTGCTTGATAGTTTGCACGTTATTCGGCTGTTCTGCCGGATCTGTCATGTCAAACCACTGGATTTCGGGCATACGGCGGAACCACGAAAGCTGCCGTTTTGCAAAATTTCTTGTACGCTTTTGGATATCGTTGATCGCCTTCTCAAGCGTGATCTCCCCGTACAGGTAGGGAATCAGTTCCTTGTATCCGAGTCCTTGCATGGAGACTAGCGAAGGATCATACCCGCGGTCAAGCAAGCCCCTCACTTCCTCGATCAAGCCAGCTTCGATCATCAACTCTACACGATGATTGATCCGCTCATACAATTTGGCACGGTCCATGGTTAGGCCGACAATGACCACATCGTATGGGGAATGCTGAGCCCGGAGCTGAAAATCGGACATTTTATATCCGCTGCTCTCGTAAATTTCGATCGCGCGAATCACTCGTTTTACATCATTCGGATGCAATCGTTCCGCAGTGATGGGATCAATGGCAGCCAGCCTGGCATGAAGAGCTTCTGCTCCTTCTGTATCAGCCATACGCTGTAATTGTTCCCTTAGTTCTGGATCTTGTGAGGTCGTCGAAAATTGGAAACGATGCGTTACCGATTCTATGTAGAGACCCGTTCCACCTACTATGAACGGAAGACGTCCACGTTGGTTAATATCCGTAATGAGGCGGGTTGTACTCTCTTGAAAAATAGCAACCGAGTACTCCTCATCGGGATCTTTAATATCAATGAGATGATGCGGCACCGTAGCCAGCTCGCTGGGACTCGCTTTTGCTGTCCCAATGTCCATTCCACGGTAGACCTGCATAGAATCTCCGGAAATGATCTCACCGTCGAACTGATCAGCCAGCTCTAGGCTCAGATTGGTTTTACCTACGGCTGTTGGTCCAACGATGACAACAAGCTTTTCTCTTTGCTGCAAGGTCACTCCCCTCCACCTATCTCTTTGTAGCTGTACACGACCTGTTGGCCGCCAGAGCGATATGGGGTAAAACCAAAACGCTCATACATCCTGCCTGTCTTGCCTTCTTTACATACTACGCGTTTTCTGGCCACTCGCAAAGCTTCCGTCACAGCCTCCTCATGAAGCGACTGTTGATTGGCAAACTCACGAACCCCAGCAATTCCTGAAGAGCTCTGCACCGTTATTTCAAACATGGGGTCAAAATAAACGACATCAAAGGATCGATCAGGAAGTCTTTTCAGCTCCTCCAGATGGTTTGCATGTCGCACCTCAATGCGACGCATCGCCTCCACCAGAGCATCTGAGTCAGAAGACCAATGCCGCAGTCCATCTTCTACTAGGATGGCAAGCACTCGCTCAGATTCGATGCCAACTACTTTTCCATGCACTCCAGTCGCATGTGAAAAGACGATGGCGTCAGCCCCTAAACCCAAAGTCGCATCCAGCACAGTGTCTCCTGGTTGAATTTGGCAAACAGCAAGCATAGTATCAGTATCGCCGCGCATAAGCCGCTTTATACGAAAAGCAGATGTGTTCGGATGAAAAAAGAACGGCTTTTTCCCCGGTACTTCCAGTCGTGCACCTTGCGCGGAAACAACCAATACTTCTTGGTCATTCTGTCGTTTTCTAAGCTCGCCAAGGGAAAGATCGCCGCGCTTCACGACTTGCAGGCCAAAGGTTTCAGCTAATTTTGCTGCATGGCGCAAGGTTTCTTGAGCAGGCTCAAGTCCTGTCGTAACAATCACGTACTCGGTCCCTTTCTTACGTTTCGTCCACGTCAGACGGAAACTCTTTTATTGTAAGCAGGATTATTTTGGCGGTCAAATAGAATCTGAGCCAAACTGTTTCCTTCCACTTCCTTATCATATCATGTTTTCATTCCCACGCGTCGGGCTCAAGAAGGATTTCCCATTGACGCCAATTGGCCTACGCGAAAAAGACCCCCTGGAATCGAGAGCCTTACAGGTTAATCCTTTTTGGCATGAACGGAGTAAATCAGCGTTTCTCGGTTGTTTATCCGTGTTTCTTTTTCAAAGGACATTCCGATTCGCTTAGCTACCCCCTTGGATGGCAGATTCGGCTTGTAAATCATGGAGATGAGCCTGCTTCGCTTCATGGTGGTGAAGCCATACTCTTTAACCGCCATTGCAGCCTCTGTTGCCAATCCTTTTCCCCAGTGCGCTCGCACAAACAAATAACCAATTTCCATTTCACTTCTCTCATCAACTGTCTGTGGAACAATCCCACACTGTCCGACAAACGTCCCCTCTTCCTTTAACTCACAAATCCATAAACCAGTACCATGCTTCTCATAATTACCTAGGTTCCATTGAATCCAGCTTCTTGCTTGCTCACGCGTCTTGGTCGAAGGGTAATACTGCATCGCCACCGGGTCAGAAAAAATCTGCATGAGATGATCTTCATCATTCTCATTCATTTGCCTGAACGCTAAACGATCCGTCTCCATAATGTACATCTTCTTTTGTCCCTCCTCAGCTTGATGATTTTCTCATAGCCCAATTTTCGTCTCCCTTTATAAGAAATGAAAACACCACAGAACAACTCCGTGGTGTGGGCACTCTCCATAAATCAGTAAGTTGAAGAATGATGAAACTTATTTATTTCCATTCGCTTCTTCGATGGTAAAGTAACTTGCTAAAATACGCTCGTTTCCATCCGCATAAAAAGATTTGATTACTCTGTATTCTCCGGGTGATATGACATAGTCAAAATCACTCCAGTTGATTTTCTGTTCATGTGTTTGATTCGGCGCAAGCACCAACCCTATTTCTGCAAATGCGATGTCCGATCTGAACGGGATTTCATACCAGGTACCTTGTTCCCGTTTTTCAAGCGTGTAAGGAAGCCCAAAGTTAAATGTAGCTGTCCCGTTATTTTTGATTTCTATCGTTACTTCCTCATTTGCAGATGAATACGCTGCTTTATCCGCATGCATTTCTATATGCCGATCCTGTTCAATAATGGTGCTCGGTACATCTTTATGGATCGATTGTTTGGATAGCTTGGTTTGAATCTGTTGCTCGCTAGAAGAACAGCCTGATATCATGACGAGTGACAATACGGTCAGTATCATCCATTTGCGAATGTTCATTCATTTCCCCCCTGTTTATAAGGACGAAAATGAATGATTTCTGTTTCAAGATCAACCCGAAATATTTCCTGAAATACTGTATCCTTCCTATTTTTTCTCAGAACGTACCTGCATTCCATACAATAGCAACCGCACAATTTCAGCAGCGAGTTCCTCAGGATGTCTTCGTCTCTCGAATAAATGAATAATCGTTACACGTTCGATAATCCCTACCAAGCTTTCTGCAACAATGCTCATGTCCATTTCATTTGTAAAATACCCGTCCTGCTGCTCTGCTGTCAGGTTCACTTCTAACAAGGCAGCAAGCTCCTTCTTTATTTCCTCTGACTTCGGGGAAACAATCAGTCCAATTCGCGTCAGGTGCGGATTCTCATTAAAAAAATGCAAAATGGCCGACAATCCCAGTTTAATTCGATCTGATACGTATTCTTTTTCTATACCCGGGTCTAGTCTGCTGCTTTTTACCAGCCTAAACAGATTGGCTTGAAACGAATCTACCAGCTCTTGAAAAATAGCCTCTTTGTTTCGAAAGTATAAGTAAAAAGTAGGCTGGGTTAATCCTGCTCGATTGACAATCGTACTTATTTTAGTGTCATGAAAGCCGTTTAAGGCAAATTCTTCAGTAGCGATCGCAAGCAACAAAGCCCGACTTTGGGTTCCTATGGCTCCCTTTTTCCGACCTCTTTGCGCCATATAAAACATCTCCAGCATCTGTAATAAATATTACTTTATAGTAATATGCCTCGTTGGAAGAATCAACCTTATCAGCAAAAGGATCTCCAAAAATAGTATGATAATATATGCTAGTAATCGCATCAGAAAACGTCTTGACGAGGTGGAAAGGATGGGAAAAGTGAAGCTAGGTAAGCGAAAGCCTAGCCTGATGAAACGGATATACTTTCAAACCAGCTTTTTCATTCAAATTGCCAGGATAAAGCTTTTACGGGGATGGGATATCGTGAAAAATCCGAAAAAGGTTATTTGCGATAAATTGAACAAAAAAATTAGAAGGATGTATAAATAACATAGACTGAAAAAATGACAGTTGTGTAAAAAGTCAACGCCTAACATAAGTGTCCAGCATTAGTGGAATATCTATGTTGATGTTAATTATCGAGGAGGTCAATGATGGAAACGTTTTATGAGAAGTATGGTGGCGAAGAAACAATATCTAAGGTCGTTGACTACTTCTATGATTTGGTTTTAGCTGACGATACTGTAAACCAGTTTTTCAAAGATACTGATATGGAGAAACAGAGAAAACATCAAACCAAATTCATCAGCTATGCACTTGGTGGTCCAAATCAATACACGGGTCAGTCCATGGCAAAGGTACACGCAGGAATGAATCTGCAACCCGTTCACTTCGATGCCATTGTTAAACACCTTCATGCTGCCCTCACCCACTTTGGTGTAAGTGAAAGAGACATTGACGATGCATTAACCAAAGTCGGGTCGCTGAGAGATGATATTCTGTATAAATAGGTTTTCTGTCATTTTACAGGCCCTCGTATCTGGGGCCTTTTTTCAATAACGCTTTGGAGAATCTTAGAAACACCTTTTGCTCTTTGCCGAAGCAGCTTTTCTTTTTTGCAACAATTGGATAAAATTAGAAAAAACGATATGGTGATTCAATTGGAAATGCTTACACCCAAATTAATAAGTCTTTATTTTTCCACGCCCTGTTTAAAAAGCGTGGATTTTTTCTGGCGAACGATTTTAGTTAATTTTGAAAAGGGAAAGGATAAAATTCGCTTATGAATAACCATTGGAATAAATTAATTTATCGGGTGTGGGCACCGATCTACGATTATTTCTTTAATTCTGGGCCTTTTCTAAAAGCACGGAAAGTGATATTTGAGAACCTCAAAATCACAGCTGACAGTCAGATTCTTTTGGTGGGCGTCGGGACGGGGACAGACTTGCCGTTCATTCATGGAGAAGATATTTCTGTAACGGCAATCGACTTGTCACCCGAAATGCTCGACAAAGCCAAGAACAAATATGATTCTCCATCGATAACGTTCATGATTATGGATGCGCAAGACCTGAAGTTCCCAAGTGGATCGTTTGATTTTGTCATTGCCAATCTTATCTTGTCGGTAGTTCCAGATCCAGATCAATGTTTACGAGAAACGATACGTGTTACCCGTACTGGTGGTCTGATCGTAATTTTTGATAAATTTGTGCCTCCAAATCAAAAGCTGTCTATCATCAAAAAAATCATGCGTCCTGTCATTGGAATGATGGGGACGGATATAGGACGTCGTTTTGAACATATCGTGATGCCCTATGCGGAAAGCGTGGTAATAGAGGAAAACTCACCTGTCCTATTCGACGGTATGTACCGAAAAATTGTGCTTCGTAAGAAATAAAAAGCACCCCAAATCGTTTCGAAACGGTCTGGGGCGCTCACTTATTCAAATGACGTTGTAAGACTTACATAACCCGCTTAAACATTTTCTCCAGATCATACCCGGTAAAATGAATTACGATCGGTCTGCCATGCGGGCAAGTAAACGGACTGCTCGTCGCGCGCAGCTGATTCAAAAGGCTCTCCATCTCGGCGTGTGTTAAAAAGCGGTTTGCTTTAATCGAGGCTTTGCAGGACATCATGATGGCTGCTTTTTCACGCATTTGTACCACGTTTGCTTGACTGTTCTCTCCTGCTTCTAAAACAAACTGGATCAATTCCTCAATGACCTCCAGCTCCGCACCTTCCGGGAACCAATGCGGATGTGCTCGTACGATGAATGTCCGGCCCCCAAAGGACTCTACCTCCAGCCCGAATTCTTGCAGCTGGGAAAGTCTCTTTTCCAACTTGGAAGCTTCTGCAGTCGTATACTCCACCGTGTGTGGAAATAGCATCATCTGGCTTGTCACATCCTCACTTGCCAGCTTTTGCATGAAAAATTCGTAGAAAATGCGTTCTTGCGCAGCGTGCTGATCGATCAAATACATCCCATTATCATTTTGCGCAACGATGTACGTACCGTGGACCTGACCTACCGGGTACATGACTGGAACTGCAGAATCCTCATCTTGTGCTTGAACTACATCTAATTTGGCTTGTTTGGGAGGTTCCTGTGTCTGGACAACTTCTTCCTGACTTTCTGAAATCTCTGTTTGTGTCCATAACGCATCTGTCTGCAGACCTTCTCCAGGTGCCGGGAATTCGCCTTCATCCACCTTTACCGGGTCACTTACATCCTGCCTAGCATTCCAAGCGTGGCGTTCACTAGCCCATTCGTCTCCGAGAGCAGGCTGCATCCCTTCCCTTGGCATCTGTACCGTACGCGGGCTTTCACTTTCGCTTTCATATCGCACTTGTGTCTCCATGATCGCGGGGCGTTCGGTTGCTTGATCCATTGCCAACTGGGTCGTAATGACGTCGGACTCTTTTCGCGAATACTCCTGCTTCGCCATCCACTCCCGCAACCGTGGACTCGCTTCGATTCTGGATGAAACCGGCGGCGTAGATTTTGGCAATTGCAAATCAAACTGCGGCTGGACGATCTGATTGACGACCTTTGCCCGAGGAGCACTGACCATGGGGCGAACGATGCCCAATCCCTGTCGCAACGTTTCTTTGACGGATTGTTCAATCGCACTGCAAAGTTCATCTTCTTTACTAAATTTTGCTTCCAGCTTGGCTGGATGGACGTTCACATCCACGAGGGTAGGGTCCATTTCTATCTGCAGAGCAACAATCGGATAACGCCCTATCGGTAAAAGGGTATGGTAGCCCTTCATAATCGCGTTATTCAGCGAATAGCTGCGAACATATCTTCCATTAACGAGCGTCGAAAGATATGATCTGTTGGCACGCGTGACTTCTGTCTTGGATAAAAATCCGCTCCACCGAAAATCAAGCGTTTCACCAGAGATCGGCAATAACAGCTTGGCTACCTGAACCCCGTAAATGGCAGCCATAACATGAAGCAGCTTACCGTCCCCAGAGGTTTGCAGCAGCGATTTTCCATTATGAGTCAATGTAAATGCAATCGACGGATGGGTGAGTGCGAGACGGTTGACGTAATCAGAGATGTGCCCCACCTCTGTAGCAATGGACTTCATATATTTCAGCCGTGCTGGGGTATTAAAAAACAGGCTGCGTACACAAATCTCGGTCCCCTTTACTGCCGCAACATCTTTTACCTCCCCAAGCTGCCCGCCTTCAATCGTAATGCGCGTCCCGATTTGACTGCTGGACTGACTGCTAGTAAGCTCCATTCGTGATACGGCGGCAATACTCGGGAGAGCCTCTCCACGAAAGCCAAGTGTACGAATGCGAAATAGGTCGCGGGCATTTCTGATTTTACTCGTAGCATGACGCTCAAAGGCAAGCGAGCAATCTTCTCTGTCCATTCCTTGTCCATTATCTACGATTCGAATCAGCTCTAGCCCGCCTTCCTCGACATGAATCTCAATCGTCGTAGCAGAGGCATCAATCGCATTTTCTACCAACTCTTTTACTACCGATGCAGGACGCTCTACTACTTCACCGGCAGCGATCATGTTGGAGAGATGCTCATCCAGCAATTGAATGTTACCCATAGGCTCCTCCTCTTTTGACGAATGCTAGTTCTTTTTTAGCTGTTGCTTCCATGCGAACAGCTTCATCATGGCATCCATTGGTGTAGTTGAATTCAGATCCAGCTCGCGAAGATCAGCCAAGATCGCTTCTTCCTCCGCCGACAAAAGCGAGACGGGCTCTTCTCGTACAGCAGCAACGGGCGCTGCCCATAGTGCCTCAAGTGACATCTGCGTATCATTTGCGGTTGCAGCGCCGCCAGCTTCCAAGCCAGACAAAATACTGCGTGCACGTTCAATGACCCAGACCGGCATTTCCGCCAATTCAGCAACATGGATACCATAGCTTTTATCCGCTCTGCCTTCTTCGATCTTGTGCAAAAAGAGAAGCTTGCCATTCCGTTCCTCACAACGAGCATTGACGTTTACCACGCCACTCAGCGTATCGGTTAGACCTGTCAGCTCGTGATAATGCGTGGAGAACAGCGTTTTGGCACCAATTTTTTGGCAAATGTATTCAATCACGGCTTGTGCGAGAGCCATGCCATCATAAGTGGACGTGCCTCTCCCGATTTCGTCGAGCAAAATCAGGCTGCGTTCAGTCGCTTTTTGCAAGGCATGTCTGGTTTCAAGCATCTCTACCATGAACGTACTGTGGCCGCCAACCAGATCATCTGCTGCCCCAATTCGCGTAAAGATTTGATCGACCAACGAAAGCTTTGCTTCTTTTGCTGGCACAAAGCAACCAATTTGCGCCATCACCGTGATCAGTGCAATTTGTCTCATATACGTACTCTTACCCGCCATATTCGGTCCTGTAATGAGCAGTACGCGACGATTTGACTGATCCATCTGCACGTCATTGGCTACGTACTTCTCCCGATCGAGCACAGCCTCGACAACAGGATGTCGTCCTTCGGTGATGACATACTCCCCCGTAGTCGTGAATTGTGGACGAATAAAGCCACGCTCATCACTGACAGTCGCAAACGCTTGGAGGACGTCTACTGAAGAAATTCGCTCTGCCAGGCTTTGCAGACGAGGAATATGCAAGGCGATTTCACTGCGTACAGCCACAAAAAGCTGATATTCCAGCTCCGTCATTTTTTCTTCAGCTTCCAAAATCAGCGCTTCACGCTCTTTCAGCTCAGGAGTTATATAACGCTCGGCATTGGTTAAGGTTTGCTTGCGCTCGTATCTACCCGGCGGCACATTGGCGATGTTGGCTTTGGATACTTCAATGTAATAGCCAAACACTTTATTAAAGCCAACTTTGAGCGAGCGAATACCCGTAGCTTCACGCTCTGCTTGTTCCAGTTGGGCAATCCACGTCTTTCCGTCGCGGCTCGCAGAGTGTAGCTTGTCCAAATATTCATCGTAGCCGGTACGAATCATGCCGCCTTCTCTTACAGAAATCGGCGGATCTTCTACGAGTGCAGCACTTAGTAGACCTACGATGTCTGCGCACTCATCCATGCCTTGGGCAATTTCCGCCAGTACGCGAGATTCGGTCCTCATTAATAGCTGCTTTAATACCGGGACAGCTTCTAATGAATGGCGAAGCTGGATCAAATCGCGCGCATTTGCGTTCCCATACGAAATCCGTCCCGCCAGCCGTTCGAGGTCATATACGCGGTCCAGGCTCTCTCGCACGTCTGCGCGAAGTAGAAGGTCACCTTTTAGTGCCTCCACAGCTTCCAATCGGGCATCCAGATCTTCTTGTCTGAGCAGCGGCCGCTCAATCCATCTACGCAGCAGTCGACCACCCATTGCCGTCTGAGTACGATCCAGGAGCCATAGGAGCGATCCCTTTTTTGTCTTGTCTCGGATCGTCTCCGTCAGCTCAAGATTACGTCTGGAAAAGCCGTCCATTTGCAAATATTGCTTAGCATCATATCGTTTCAGCAGGCGCATGTGAGACAAACTACGCTTTTGCGTCGTCCCTATGTAATACAACAGCCCATTGATCGCCGCTCGCATCGCAAGATCAAGTTCCTTTGCCTGCTCACCATATTGACCATCCACAGCGAAAACATCCAGTTGATTGCTATCCACAACCGTGTAAGGGAGTACAGTCTTCGGTACGATAGAAAGACCGACAAAAACCAGTTCTTTTGGACGATATTGCAGTGCCTCGTCCAGAACACCCTCTGCCTCCCCAAGAAGTGATGTTACATACAACTCACCTGTACTCATATCGCAAGCAGCAATCCCGGTCCGTCCATCCAGGCTGGCCAGTGCAGTCATGTAGTTGTTTTCCTTGTCTGTGAGCCACTTGCCTTCCATCATGGTTCCTGGTGTAATGACACGGGTTACTTCGCGCCGTACTACGCCCTTGGCTTCCTTCGGGTCTTCCACCTGCTCGCAGACGGCTACCTTGTGACCTTTTTTCAATAGCTCTGCAATGTATCCATCTGCAGCGTGATGAGGAACTCCGCACATCGGAATTTTCTCATCACCTCCGCCACCACGACCAGTGAGTGTAATTTCCAGCTCCCTGGACGCGAGAATCGCATCGTCAAAAAACAATTCATAAAAATCGCCTAACCGAAAAAATAAGAAAGTATCCGGATAATCTTTTTTGATTGCCAGATACTGTTGAATCATCGGGGTATATTGCTCCATTAGTTTCTTCTCCTAGCCTAGAAATCTCGACGCTATTATACCATGATTGAGATTATTGTTGAACGTGCAGCTGACATTAGGAGTGGCTCAGCTCAAGCTCCACGTGGTGCGCAAATCCATTTCTGCTGGCCATGTATGACCATTTTGCAGATAAGAAAAGTAGCGATCCAGATAGACACGCGAGAGCACATATCCAGGCAAACCTTTTAGCTCCTCCCATATTTGCTCGACGTACGGGATCATAGCTGTTTTGTCACCCGTATAGTACGCTTTGATCAAGGGCAGCTGCAAATGGGGGGTTGCTCGCAATTGCGTGTGGCTTGTGGCGATCAGTTTCGCCAAGTGCAATACTCCCCGGGTAATGTCAGGATGCACGAGCCAGCTCGGCAATGTACGGTATTCAAATCCATATGACTTTTCCCGGCAATCACCTAAAAATCCATATCTCTGTCTACGGTCACGACATCCGATATCCTCAATGAGCACCAGAGGGAGCGCAAGGTAGGCATCCAGTTTGCGACGTAGGGCAAAGGTCGCTGTCATCCCGCTAAAATGAATATGTCCTCCAATCGGATAACCCGCAAAGGGCATACCTCCAGCAATCCATTCCAGCTTGGCATTTCCCAACTTTTTATGGGCTAGCTGTAGCCCTTCTAAAATGTGAAAGAACAACTCGTCTGGGTCTTCTGAAGGCTCGGGTCTCAGTTCTGCAATGGGGTGTTGATGCATCGCTAATTCTTCACGATATCTCGTCGTATCACAGCCGACCTTTCCCCCGACCTTTAAATAATCGGAAGCGAGTGCCATCTCCCCTGTTGGCTTGCGCAAGGCAAATTCGGGGTCAGCACCCAATTTCTCGATTTCTTGTGGATGCTGCCGTAGCCGCGATTCCCACCACTCTTTTGCCTGTTGCATACATCTATCTTTTTCTGGTTGTGGCCATTCCGGCTCGACCTGGAGCACCTTTTGGCGATGTGGTGATGCTGCCATAATGGTCACCTCACCAGCATCGATCCCAGCAGCATACAGACTTCGTGCCGCCAAGCTTTTTACTACCTGAATCTCTGGATCGGGTACCGTCAGAGCTACCTGTTGATAAGACGGCTCTTCCATGCGATGGAGAAGCCATTGTGGACTCTCCACGCTCCTTTCCATGTGCAGCACATGCTCCTGATACAGAGAGACTTTGTACGTCCGCCAGCCTGGCTGTGCTTGTTTTCCTGTCGTCACGGGTATGCCACTTTGTCTAAGCAGCCAACGCCCAATTTCTGGCCGCTGCAAAAAGCTCTGCGCTTCTTTTGCATTTGCCGTCATGGACTCTGCCATTTTCGCTCCTGGATGCAAGACAAGCCGCTTCCCTTTCACACGCGCAAACATGGCTTTCACTCTCCCTCTCTCATCCTTTCGTTATCCTATGTTTGCGCCCAAAAAAGAGTGAGGCAGGATAACCCACCGTGCTCAATTGGAGGATTTACCTTATAAAAGACAAAAGAAAAAGAGGAGATGTAACTCTCCTCTTTAGTCAAGCTCGTCGAGCATTGTGGCTGAATCAAAGTCATCAAATTCGTCACTGTTATCTTCAAAGTCGCCTATCATATGAAGATCCTTTTCATCACAACTATTGCAGACAACAACGCATACTTTTGTTTCTCCAATGATTTCTACCGCAAATTCGCTTTCAACCTTGACTGTGATTGTGCCGCCTCCACTCAACTCGGCTTTTACGCACTTCGGCTGTTCCACGGCGCGAGCGACAATTTCAAGATCGCCTCTGCAGTTTTTGTCGAAGAACGTTAGCGGAACGAGTACGGAGAACTTGACAGTTTCCCGCTTGACTTCGGTTTGCGTGTTATTTGCAAACGAGAACCACAGGTTGACGTCACACGTACCAGATACTTCAACCGCGTCTCCGACTTTCTCTGCCTGGAAGTTCGTGTTTATAATCCAGCATCCGAGGATCGTCGAAGGAGTTTGCGACGGTATGATGGTGTGGGTGGTAGTAGAGAATTTATGGCCTTTACCGCAGACAGCTTTCGCGATGAGTTCCCGGCATTGCAGATCTTTGTCTGTACCCGACATTTCGTTACCTCCTCCATACAACGTTTCTGTACATTTGTATGCAGGGCATTCGGCTAGGGTGCAAACACCCACCTTATTTTGGGAAACTTGTTTGGGAACTCATCACGACCGCTATAGTCACACTCTTCTATTGTATAGGCGTTTTTTAGGAGCAGCAGCCCCCATTATTTTTCTTCTCCGGTCCGCCGCCCGTTTCACCTGTTAACGGGTTTCCGCCAGTATCTAAGATGATACGTTCTGACACGGTATTGGTGATCACATTGGTAACCATCTGCAAGAGATCGTTCACGTCTACTTGAGATTGCTTGAACTCGTTAACAATCGGAATAGAATCCAATTCTTCGTGGAGCTGGTTGTATTCGCCTTCCACCTTTTTCACCAGTTCAGTTTTGTTGATGGATTCAAACATGACCATTTGCTTCTGCTTTTGTTTCAGCTTATCAATTAAATCTTGGACGCGTTCGTTGTGTTTGATTTGCAGCTCTGCGCGCTTGAAGAAATCTACTTCGTTCGTGCGCGAGATCATGGCAGCCAATTCGCGTGCCTTGTCGAGAATTTCTTTTTGAGTATACAGGTTTGTTTGTTCCATCTCAGGTTACACCTCAACTTTAGTAACAATTTCGCCGTGGAGTGTCCACGTTTTTGCATCGTTAATTTTTACGTGTACGTACTGCCCGATCAAAGACTTATCGCCAGTGAAATGGACCAGCTTGTTCGTGCGCGTACGACCAGCAAGCACATCCGGATTGTTCTTCGATTCGCCTTCCACGAGTACCTCTAGCACTTGATCCTGAAGTTTTTTATTTTGCTCCAGGCTGATGCGTCCCAGCACCTCGTTCAAACGATACAGGCGCTGTTTTTTCACTTCCATCGGTACATTGTCTTCCATTATTGCTGCGGGCGTACCTTCACGAGGAGAGTAAATAAAGGTGTAGGCAAAATCGTAGCGCACTTCCTCCACTAACGAAATCGTCTCTTCAAATTGCTCGTCGGTTTCGCCAGGGAAGCCAACAATAATGTCGGAAGATAACGAGACGTTCGGTATCGCCGCCTTAATTTTACGAACCAGCTCCAAGTAATGCTCACGGGAGTATTTGCGAGCCATGCGCTTTAGAATTTCAGTGGAGCCCGATTGCACTGGCAAGTGAATTTGCTCTACCAAATTACCGCCATGAGCAAGAACTTCGATCAGGTGGTCGTCAAAATCTCTTGGATGGCTAGTGGTAAAGCGGATACGCGGAATATCAATCTTACGGATTTCATCCAAGAGATCGCCAAAGCCATACTGAATATCTTCAAAATCTTTTCCGTAGGCATTGACATTTTGTCCGAGCAGCATAATTTCCTTAAACCCTTGGCGAGCAAGATCGCGAACTTCGGCAATCACGTCTTCTGGTCGACGACTACGCTCTTTTCCACGGGTATATGGCACGATGCAGTACGTACAGAACTTGTCACAGCCATACATAATATTAACCCAGCCCTTTGTATTTCCTTCACGCAATTTGGGCATATTTTCGACGATATCGCCTTCCTTGGACCATACCTCAATCACCATTTCTTTACTGAACATCGCATCTTTCAGCAATTCCGGCAGACGGTGAATGTTATGCGTACCAAAAATCAGGTCGACCTGTGTGTAGCTTTTCAGGATTTTATTAACAACCTTTTCTTCCTGTGACATACAGCCGCAAACGCCGAGAATCAAGTTTGGGTTATTGTTTTTGAGCCGCTTCATGTGTCCCAGCTCACCAAACACTTTATCTTCTGCGTTCTCGCGGATCGCACAGGTATTAAACAGAATGACGTCTGCATCCTCTACATCATCCGTAGACGTGTAGCCCATTTGCTGCAAAATGCCGGAGATCGTCTCTGAGTCATGCTCATTCATCTGACAGCCGTATGTGCGAACATGATAACGCTTCCCTTTTCCAATCCCTTGCATATCCTCTGGGATCATGAAATCGTAGTGGACCTGGATTTCTTCTTTTCCGCGCTTTTTTGCATCCTTCAAGGAAGGTGGCTGGAAGTATTTTGCAAAGTCCGCCGTTGTTTTCGGAGACTTAGCGGATTTTAAGTCCGGAGTCGCCTCTTTTGTTTCCTTCATCATGTATCACCTCAGTAGAATTATCATCATTCATTACCAATAAATCATTATATCATTTTGGGCCATACAAAAGCTAATGCATAATGAGACAAAATATGTACAGATATACAAGCAAAAGAGCCCTCGTGGAAGTGCTCTTTTTGGAAGCTTATTCATTCATACCTGCTACGGTAGTTCTACTATATAAAGGTTATTTGCCATCGAGACTTTACAGTTGTGCAGACATAAGTAATCATCGCCCACGGACATCTGTAGCTCGTCTGTACGTTTGCAGTTGACTATCTCATTATTTTTCGTTCGAAAGTCGGATGCTTTTTTCTATCTTGTCTATGTGTGCGAGCAGCTCTTGAATTTGAACGATGATCCCGTCTGACTCGGCGGGCTCAGGCCAGTAATCGTCTCGTTTCCAGATTCCCTTCATCCCGATCGCTCGTGCTGCTTGTACGTCGTTTGCCGGGTGATCCCCCACGAAAATCGTCTCATGCGCCTTCACGTTAAGCAATCGGAGCGCTTTTTCGAATATTTCTGCTGCAGGTTTAGCGATTCCCTCCTGCTCTGAAATAAGTATCACTTGGAAGTACTTTTCAATACCGATTGCTTGAAAGTTTTTTCGTTGAAACTGTGTCCGTCCGTTGGTAATCATTCCGAGCAGAATCCCTTTGTCCTGCAATTGCTGCAGCGTCTCATGCACCCCTGGAAATGCTCGACAGTCCAAATGAAAATGCTCGACATAGTCGTGAAGCAATGTATCAGCATCGATTTTCTCTATCTGAAACTGTTCAAGCAGCTGCTGGTAAACGACATCCTTCCACAGATATCCACGCTGATCCAATTCGATAAATCGCTGCTGATAGACTTCCAGCGGGATAGATCCAAGCGCATCAAAATACCGTTCGTGTTGTCGCTCCAAAAAAGCGGGTAATGACCCGTCCCGATCCAGCAAGGTTCCATCCAAGTCAAAAATACAAGCCTTTAGCATCGTTTTCCTCACCCTTCCTTAGTCTCACCAGTGAGTACTTCTTCCTTAGAACTGGATGCAACTCCTGCTTTCAGGGCAACTTCCTCCGTCTTTTCTCCTATTTTTTACAAAATGAACTTGTCCCCTGCAACATTCCAATCCCACCCAGCGTCTGAATAACTGCGAGACAGAAATCAACCAGCAAATATGAGGAGGTTAACATGAAAAGAGCACTAACCCTATTTCTATCGGTGTTAATGTTCCTGACTGTCATCCCATTCGCAGGTGCCGCTTCTCCGTCGTTCTCGGACGTCCCACGAAATCACTGGGCGTATAAAGAGATCACCGAAATGGCCGAAAAAGGGATCATCAAAGGATACGACAACAGAACTTTCCGCCCAAACAATGAAGTGACACGCGCAGAATTTGCGAAGATCATGATTGCGGCAGCGGACGTTGATATGGACAAAAGATCTGTTAGCCAAACGTTTAAAGATGTACCCAAATCTCATTGGGCATTCTACTATGTGGAATACGCCAAGCCTTACTTGACTGGCTACAAATCAGGCTCTACCTATACTTACAAGCCTGATAACTCTGCCGTACGCGAAGACATCGCTGTCGCTCTGGTCCGACTGCTCGGCTATGATAAAAAATACAAAGCCGATATGGATCAATTGAAAAAGTTCCGTGATTCAGATGACATTTCGCCAGCATTGCGTTCCTATATCGCAATCGCTATCCAAACGGATCTGATGAAAGGAAATAACAACTACTTCCGTCCACAAGACCCGATCACTCGTGCCGAAGCGGCGTCGCTTCTCTATCGCGCTCTTGTCAACCGTGATGGTGATGAAACGAAAGTGGTTTTCCCGAATCCAGAACAACCGAAGCCACAACCAATCAGCATCTCCGACTCGTTTTCTGACAGCAACCTGAAAAATTGGGATACCAAAAATGCAGATGGCAACTGGGGAGTAATCAACAAACAAGTCACGGCTGTTTCCACTGACGATGATTTGGATCATTTCTTGCTGCCACTTATCTGGGAAGAATCTGCAAACCCTGAGAACTACGAATTGTCTGTTGATGTAAACGTAGTTGGTACGAATGGTCTTGGCGGGCTCTTTTTCAATGGCAAGGACGGCAAAGCAAATGTCGTATACCTTACCAAAGATCGCGTCTACCTCGGCAAGGTGAAAGACGTAGAAAAAGATGACATCGATGTAATCGCTTCTGGCTCTTACAAACTGAAGTCTTCCAACCGCTTGAAGGTTGTTGTTAAAGGAAGCACAGTCTCCATTTATATCAACGACCAATATTTGTTCGGTCAGCAGCAGGTGAAGCAAGAAGGTACGAAGCTGGGTCTTTACTTGCAATATGGCGCGACTGAGGATGCTCCTCGAAAAATGACGTACCTGGATAATTTCTCCTTTAAAGAAGTGAAGTAGCTCACAGGAAGCAACGCCCGACACATTCAAAAATGATGTGTCGGGCGTTCTTTTTTCCCCCTCTCACCTTAAGTATGTTCTTCCATCCAGAAAAAAGGAACGCAAAAGCCTAGAAATGAACACACTTCAGATGTATAATGGTAGCTATTCTTGTCCTGTGAAGGAGCTTATTTATGTCATTTTCTGTCAATCAGCCTTTTCGTTGGATGGACTCGGGTACTTATCAGGAAAGTCCGCTCGAGCCATTGATCCGAGATGAAGCACTGACAGCAAGCATGCAAAACGCTTCCGGCTCACCTGTCATCCATCTATGGGTCTACGATCAAGCCCTCTATCTGGGGCGCAGAGACGCCAAGCTTCCTCATCTGGAGAAGGCTTTGCACCAGTTTGGCTTGGATGGCTTTGGATGTGTCTTGAGATCGTCTGGGGGCGCCTGTGTACCGCTCGATGCGGGAGTTCTCAATCTGGCCTGTTTGTTGCCGGATACGGCACTTTCAATTGATTCGTTTTTTGCTTTTGTTGCGGATCTGCTGCGCGTCGGATTGCGCGACTATGGAACTCTGCAGTTTGGAGAGGTAGCTGGCTCTTACTGTGCAGGGGAATATGACTTTTCGATTCTCGGAAAAAAAATCGGAGG
Source organism: Brevibacillus reuszeri (assembly GCF_002897295.1). Classification (GTDB taxonomy): domain Bacteria; phylum Bacillota; class Bacilli; order Brevibacillales; family Brevibacillaceae; genus Brevibacillus; species Brevibacillus reuszeri_A. Next base: position 189,330 of record NZ_BEXF01000005.1, on the reverse strand, counting down.
AATGGCACAGCGTCGCACACGATTCGGGTCCATTCTACAGCTCTGCATCAACGTGGACGACAGACCTCGTGGGGAATGGATGGAACGCTTCTACGAGCTGGCTGGCCTTCATGAAATGGACAACCATAAGCCGATTCCTCATATTGATGCATCTACGATTGGCAGCATTGCCAGCTTGACGCATCAAACCGTCTCTGTAAATGATGTAAAAGAGCGCTTACTTGCTGCCATTCGCACGCAATGGCCCGTAACACCAATTCCTTTTACGGTGCAAGAGGAGCTCGTCGATGAGTCTCGTCACCACTTGGCAAATCGCCTTCGCCTGTTCGCCTATACAGCAAAAGAACTGGCGGCATCAGACTGGCGTTTGCCGGAATAAGGGCTCATGGGATCAAAAGCCAATTTAGAACACTGTTTGTCCGCGATTGGCAAAAATCTTGGAGGACATATGAATAGCGATCGAAAGGGGACGTTTCAGGATCTGAATGCCCTTTTTGTTTTTGGGGCATGTACTGTGTTGGCAATTCATATTCTCGGCTTTTTTATTGCCAACCAAAAGGACTATCCGTGGAACGAAGACATCGAAGCCATATTGTTGATTTTACTCAGATTTGGACGCTCCTTGTTCATTTTTGCAACCGGAATGCTGTTGTTTTATTGGCATCAAAACCGGCAAATGGACTGGAGAGCCTTCTGGACAAAGCGCTGGCGTGTTATCGTGCTTCCTTACGTGATCTGGACGGCCATATTTACCGGATTTAAATTGCAAAGCATTGACCCGGTTGAACTGGCTTATCCTTTTTTTCATAGCTTGTTTACTGGAAGCGCTTTTTATCACTTGTACTACATCCCGTTATATTTGCAGCTCAATTTGCTGTTTTGCCTCGTCAAGCCGTTGTTTGAGAAATATTTGAGCTTTCGTATTGTAACTTTGATTTTCTTCGGTCAGATGGGGCTGTATGTGCTGTACTACTGCCTATTTATCAATCCGCTCTGGAGCATTGACTGGTCAGCCAATTCGTTTCTCACGCTCGTCCAGCACACGTATATTGCGGGACAGAATTATGTGCACATGTACCTGTTTACATTTTCGCTAGGTGCATATGCCGGATTAAACCTGGAAAAATGGCGTACGTGGACACATAAGCTGCGTTATCTTGCCCATTTCCTTACACTCGTTTCTGGCGGATGGATTATGCTTAACTATTTGACTGGGTCCAAGACCTATTTGGAAAGCCTAAATATTTTTGATCCGTTGTATCTGGTGTATACCTTGAGCTTCCTTGTCAGCTTCTATTCGCTGTCTCGCTACCTCGGGAAGCTGCCGGCGCTGGCTCACTGGTTGTCTACTCTGGCAAAGCAAAACATGGCGATCTACCTCGTCCATCCACTTATCCTGTTTTTATTGGAAAGCTATGTAATTTTCCGTTTGGATTGGTCAACGCCTGTTCTGATGGTCGCGATGTTTGTGATTACACCGCCACTCTGTATCTTTTTGTATAAGCATACGCTCGTCTCGTACTGGACAAGCCGCTTAAGCCAAAAGCCGAAGCGGGTCTTGCAGACAGAAACGCACAAAGCGTAAGGATTCACTGCCTTGTTTCCTTCAAAATCCTAATGTAAAGTACATGCGTATCTTGCATACTAAAGGTAGGGACAACAAATGTTCCACACCTCGATTACTTGCCTGGCCTTTGAGCCGGGCTTTTTTTCGGTCTTCTGCGGCTTCTATTTGGCTCTTTACTTGGATGGTTTTTTTATGTAGACCTATCGTTTACTCCCGGCATACGGTATCATAGAAGAGAACCACAGGCAGCCTGCTCGGCTTCCATAGATGACAGAAAAGGTGGTTGATCTAATGAATCAAGATAATCCGTTGTTACATACGCCTATCAAAGATTTGATTATTAGCTCGACAAAAGTAGCTCATGTGCAATTAGGCAATTCACTGGAACATGCTCTGCTCGTACTCATCAAATCCGGCTACTCCGCTATACCTGTTTTGGATCATCAGTACCACTTGCATGGATTGATCAGCACCAATATGATTATGAACAAGACGCTTGGCCTGGAACGATTTGAATTGGAACAGATGTCTGAACATACCGTCGATGAAGTCATGGATACCAAAATGCCTCGTCTAAAGGACAGTGACGAATTCATGAAGGCACTCGAGGTGTCGATCAATCACCCTTTCGTGTGTATCGTAGATGATAATCAATACTTCCAAGGAATTCTTACGCGAAAATCGATTTTGGCATTGGCGTATCGGCATTTTCGGAATTTGCCATTCCCATCATCAGATACTCATCAACCGCAATAAAATAGAAACCTAACACACCCAAGACGGGGGCAAGCACAAGTGCCCACCGTCCTTTTCTTATTGACTACCCATTTTGTTGTTCCTCCAAGGTTTTCCGATGCTTTAAATCCCCTTCCTCCAATCCTTGCTTTTTCCCTTCTTCTGTCAAGCGATATCCGAACTGAATCACTTCATTGTGCGCGAAGTATACATACTCCACTTCTGGTTCATCCGCAAATATGACAATCGCGCAAAACGGCGGAAGCTTTTTGCTCCATTCCCCTTTCACTGACTGTACTTGCTCTGGTTGAATTTTTTCTTTTATTAGCAAATGCTCCGTCACTCTATTTGCGTAGATCAGCTTATTAGCCTGTACATAAACAAAAGGCGTCAGAACGACGACTAGCACGATGACTAGCCAGATAACCCGCTTTCCTTTCAGCATGATTTTCTCCTTCTCTCCCCTATCTTTGTTTGCGATGCTCAATCTGTGAATCCTAGAGGCAATGATTTCCATCAGTATAGATTCCGCACTCAATTTGTTCAATAAATAACTTCCACTCTTTCTGTAGCATTCAAAACAGCACGAAAAAAGCAGACCCCTATTTTGTTTGTCTGCTTTTCGTGTGAGCCTGTTATTCGATTATTAAGCCAGCTGCCGTTTCTTGCGAGCCCTTTGTTCATAGATCAAGGTGTGAGCATATTCCATTGGATGGCGGTATGTTTGTTTAAACATAGCCTTTTCTCCCGCTTTAAAAAAGGAGTAACGTTGATCTCGCACGTTCACTTCAATTAGATAGGGATTCCCTTGATCATCAATCCCCATATCCATGCCCAAATCCGCTAACGATGGAAAATGGTTGCCATATTGCTTCGCGATCTTCACGGCCGCCTCACTGATTTTCTCCACTATCTGCGGATGTGCCTCAGTCGGAAAGGTTTCTGCGATCGCCTCCGTCAAGGGAACGGCTCTCCCGCCTCGAGACAGATTGCTCAGCTTATTTTGCTGATTGGCTACTTTGGCGACCAAACCGCTTACCGTCCACTCCCGTTCTCCATTCCTCTGTACAGACACGCGAATATCAAACGTCTTGCCCCGATAACGAGCCAGCGGGATTCCTTGCTGAATTAAAAAGCGTTTATTGCCCACCCATTTGCGAACAACCGCAAGCAGCTGATTACGAGTCATGCTTCGTTGCTTTTTGGATGAAATAAAACGGTATTCATTTCCGTGCCGCTCAATGCGCGCGACACCAATCCCTACTGAACCGATTGATGGTTTGACATACACAATCCGGTATTTATCGAGGAACTGCCTTAGCTGTTCACCCGAATAAGGTACTGTGTGTGGCAAATGCTGACGAATCTGCTCGTTCTTCCAAAGCATCTGATGCACTTTCCGTTTATCCCGCACCACCAATCCATTGAAAACCGTCTTTTTTCTACTTAGACGCTGGATGGTACTTCGTGATCTTCCATCGCCAGTCAGCACTCGATTGTGAATCACGCGCGGGATATGGACCAAACGTGGAATTAACCTGTTGCCGTTCCAAAAAAAACCCTTCACCTTCTCATCGCCAGGAAATACATGGCGGGGGTGAAAGAATACCGGCTCGAGTCCAAGCTCTTTTCCGATTTCCACATAATAAGGTAGGCGCTCGTAAGACTTGTCTCCTTTAATCCCTCTCTGCATAATGCCCCAATCTAACATAATGCCGATTCTGTCCACAAAAGATCCCCCTTGCTCCATTCCTCACCATAGGGTATGTGCCGTAATCGACAAGGGCGTGCCTATTTTTCGCAAGTGATGTCGTAACCTGCGCTTGCCCGGGAAAGATTATTTCCTTTTCTACTTATAAAGAGCGACGCTCAATCGCCAATAAAAAAGGAGCCTGGTTCTGCTGATTGATATACTGATACTTCAGGACGAGAAACTCCAATTGGCTCAGCTCATGACAAAAGGATTCTACAGCATCCTTCTCGACTTCTCCCGCAGAGTGCCCCCAGTAAATCATGACCGTCATAATGCCACCAGGACGCAGCACATTCAAGCCCGATTGAATCGCACGAATGGTACTCGCCGCTTGTGTGGTAATCTCTTTATCGCCACCGGGCAGATAGCCCAGATTAAACATGATGGCGCCGGCGCTTCCCTCCAGCTTTTCAATCTCTTCATGACTCGCCAATTTCATTTCTACCCAGTCAGCGACTCCTTCTCGCTCCAAACGCTCTTTCGTCTTCTCAATGGCGAGCGGCTGGATATCAAAGGCGATGACCTTTCCGTTCTCCTTAACCAACTGAGCGAGGAACAAGGTGTCATTTCCATTTCCCATCGTTGCATCTACGACGGTTTCCCCTTCACGGACACGTTCCCGAATCAACTTTCGTGCTACTTCCAATACGTTTGGAAACATTACGCATCTCCTCTCTATCATCCTTTTTGCGTAGTTAAATCAATTTGAAGCCCGATTCTTGCGACATAGCAGGTGCCGCTCTGATAGGCCTCTGCTTGCGCCACGACGTCAGCCTCCTCATAACCGTGGAAAAGATGCGTAATCAACAGAGAGCCACAGGAGAGCGATTCTGCAAGCTCAGCAGCATCTCTTACAGACAAATGGCCATTTGGTTTTTGAGGCTTGTTGTGATCAAGGTAGGTGCCTTCACAAATGAATAAATCGGCCCCCTGTGCAAATGCTGCCCAATTCGTTCCTGGACCGCTATCCGCTCCGTATACGATAACGCGTCCCTTTGACTCCAGCCTCATCGCGAAGCAAGGATCACCGTCTCCATGATCTGTTCGTAAAAACGTGACCGTCACGTCACCAATGGTCAGACTTGTTTGCTCGTTGATCGGGTAAAAACAAGTCGCATCTCGGTATGTAAGTGCCTGCACATTCTGGGCTGGTGCTTCTGGTGCGTAGATGGGAAGTGGGCGGTCTGCCGGGCGTTGACCAAACAATTGATGTACCATAAGACCGTATTGCAGGACTCCGATATCTGCTATGTGGTCGTGATGATAGTGAGACAAAAGCAAGACATCCAATTCATAGATGGGCAGATGCTTCCCTGCTTGAGCGAGCACACCGCTGCCACAATCAATCAGGAGTCGTACTTCATCGGTCTCAACTAAATATCCAGGAGTTGCTCCATCTGGACCTGGATAAGGAGATTGATAGCCTAACACAGTAAAGCGCATATTCGATTCACTCCTTCTCATAGGATGGAATAAGGTGGGACAGGAGGTAGGAGATGCAAGGATCATGGAGAGCCGCTTGGCAAATCGCTTTTACGTATATTGGAACAGTCGTTGGAGCCGGTTTTGCCTCTGGAAAAGAGATTGTTGAATTTTTTGTACAATATGGAACCCAGGGCTTGGTTGGAATTCTATTGGCTACAGCTCTTTTTGCATGGGCAGGCATACAAATCATGCTTATTTCCTATCGTACTCAGGCCAATTCCTATCAAGAAGTAAGCACGTATCTTTTTGGACATCCCTTTGGAACGGTATTCAATACGCTATTGCTTACCGTATTGCTGGGCACAACCTCAGTGATGCTAGCAGCGACAGGGGCCATTTTCATGGAGTCGTTTCAACTGTCTCCTCAGCTTGGCATTTGGATAAGTATGATCATGATTTTTTTCGTCACGAGAAAAGGCTTGTTTGCAATCCATCATGTAAACAGTATTTTTGTTCCGGCTCTCATTGCCTTTACTTTCCTCGTCTTTATTTATACAAAGCCCTGGGAAGATACATCTGTCACTGTAGAGTCTCTGCGACCCTTGGCATGGCTGAGTTCTCCTCTCTACTATGTTGCCTTAAACGTGTCACTTACACAAGCAGTTCTTATTCCTATCGGCAGACATAGTAAAAGCGAGAAGCCTTTGATTGCAGGAGGGATAATCGGAGGTTTAGGCATTGGTTTGTTGCTATTACTCGCATACTCTTCCCTGTCGGCAAATATGCCCGGTATTCAGCAAGCGGAAATGCCGATGATTGCTCTGTTGCAAGGAGCGGGAAAAGGAATTCCTTTGTTATTTTCCTTGCTTGTGTACGCGGAAATTTTTTCAACACTCGTCGCGAATGTGTTTGGTCTCTCGGAACAAATTCGTCAGGTCACCCGGTTACGGGGACCCACCATTCTTTTAGGTATCCTGGCTATCAGTTATTTCATCAGCTTTGTCGGCTTTAGTTCGCTGCTTCGGTTTTTGTACCCTCTGTTTGGACAGCTCGTCGTTTTTTTCCTTGTCATGCTAGTGTACCGACAATGGCGTGGCAGAGAGTCATAAAAAAGACTCTCTCGCAACAAAAAAACCTCTCCACAAGAGGAGAGGTTTTTCTTCGAAACCTTACGCAAATTCTGCAACCAGTTTTGCGAAGTCTTCTTCGGACAGGCGGACGTCTTGGTTAGCCAAGCCTTCTGCTTTGAATCCGTTAACGAGTGCTTCGTAAGGTTTTTGTTCTGTATTTTGATAGATCAGACCTGTGATCAGACCTTTGTACTGCATGGAAGTAGACATAGCCTTGATACGGTCATGTGGATCGTAGCCTTCGATTGTATCAAGTGGAACGATGTTTTCTTTGAACCAGTCGTATGTGTTTACCTTGTTGTAGGTTACACAAGGGCTGAATACGTTGATCAAAGAGAAGCCTTCGTGCTGGATACCTTTTTCGATCAGCTCAGTCAAGCCTTTCAGATCGCTGGAGAAGGATTGAGCAACGAATGTTGCACCAACAGACAGCGCCAATTCAACAGGTGAAATGGAAGACTCGATGGAACCTGCCGGTGTAGACTTGGTCACGAAACCAGTCGCGGAACGCGGAGAGGTTTGACCTTTTGTCAGACCGTAGATTTGGTTATCCATTACGATGTAAGTTACATTCATGTTACGACGGATTGCGTGTACAGTATGACCCATACCGATTGCAAATCCATCACCGTCTCCACCAGCTGCGATAACTGTCAGTTCGCGGTTAGCCATTTTCACACCTTGTGCGATTGGCAAGGAACGACCATGGATACCGTGGAAACCATAGCAGTTGATGTAGCCGGAAATACGACCGGAACAACCGATACCGGAAATAACTGCCAGATTTTCAGGTTCCAGACCTACGTTTGCTGCAGCGCGTTGAATCGCTGCTTGGATGGAGAAGTCTCCACAGCCTGGGCACCAGTTTGGCTTAACGTTATTTCGAAACTCTTTCATAGTCGCCATGTTTTACCAGCTCCTTCACTTCAGCATAGATTTCCTTCGGCAGGAATGGGTTACCGTCATATTTCAACACAGATTCGATCTTCTCTGCGTTTCCGATGTTTTGTTTGAGCAAGTTAGTTACTTGTGCTTGGATGTTGTGCTCAACGACAACCACTTTTTTCGCTTTATCCACGAGTGCTTTCATTTCTTCAGCAGGGAATGGATGCAGCAAACGAATTTGAGCATGGTTTACTTTCATGCCCTCTTTCTCCAGACGGCTTTTTGCCTCTTGGATTGTACCGATTGTGGAGTTAATACCCACAACAAGAACATCCGCATCATCGTGAGGAGCGTCTGCAGTTACAGGGTTTTTGAAGGTTTTCAGTACGCCTTCCAGTTTGCGCATACGTTTATCCATTTGTTGGACACGGTTTGCAGCATTCTCGGATGGACGACCTGTTTGATCATGCTCAACACCAGTTACATGGTGCAGACCATATTTTTGACCAGGAATTACACGAGGAGAAACGCCGTCTTCTGTTACTTCATAACGCTTGAACAGGTCGTTTTGCTCTTTCTCAGGCAATTCTTGTCCAGCAAGCAGTTTACCACGACGGATTTCTACTTGGCTGTAATCAAAAGGAGTAACGGTTTGTTTACCCAGGGACAGAGTGAGGTCTGTCATCAGGATTACTGGAAGTTGGTATTCTTCCGCAATGTTAAACGCTTCCACTGCATCATAGAAGCACTCTTCTACTGTGCTAGGAGTGATTACTACTTTAGGAATGTCACCATGAGTACCATAAATCATAGCATTCACGTCGGATTGCTCAATTTTGGTTGGCATACCTGTAGAAGGACCACCACGCTGGGTGTTTACGATTACTACTGGTGTTTCTGTAATACCAGCCAGACCGATTGCTTCCATCATCAAGGACAGACCAGGACCTGCAGATGCAGTCAAGGAACGAGCACCAGCAAAGTTTGCACCGATTGCCATTGTGATCGCAGCGATCTCATCTTCTGTTTGGATAACCGTACCGCCCAATTTAGGCAGCTTTTTGATCAGATATTCCATTACCTCAGATGCAGGTGTAATCGGGTAAGCTGGCATGAAGCGGCAGCCTGCTGCTACAGCACCAAGAGCGATTGCATCGTTACCGATCAGGAACAATTGTTTTTGTGGGTCTGCTTTGTCCAATTGGAACTCTGGCAGTTGACCACCTGTCAATTCATTAACAAATTCAAATCCGCGGCGAATGGCATCCATGTTCTTTTCAACCACTTTTTCGCCTTTACGGAGGAACATATCTTCAACAATGACTCGGTAGCTTTCCACTGGGATGCCGAGGATCGCGCTGGACGCACCGATCGACACCATGTTCTTCATCAGGGAAGTACCCAGCTCATCTGCAATTTCAGAAAGTGGTACAGTGAAGAAGCGAACTGGCTTCAAGCCGTCCGGCAGCTTTGGGTTGAATTTGGCGTCGGCGATGATGATACCGCCTTCACGCAATTCATGACCGTTAAAATCGATCGTCTCCTGATCGAACGCTACGAGAATGTCCAGATCGTCGGAGATCGCGCGCATAGGTTGTGTACTCACGCGAATTTTGTTGTTTGTGTGTCCACCCTTAATACGGGAAGAGAAGTGACGATAGCTATACAGATGATATCCCATCCGGTTCATCGCCATCGAGAAAATCTCACCAGTACTCTCGATGCCCTCCCCTTGCTGTCCTCCAACTTTCCAAGAAAGTTGACTAATCATTCAGATTCCACCCTTTCAGTGACTGTGAGAAAAAGCGCGCATCCTATCTGAAAAAGATTGATAAGATGTGACAATTCTGTGCATAGACAGTAACAATTGTAGTCCTGTCCATGTGAAATTGCAAGTGCTTTTACTCAACTTACTTTTGACCTGAATTTTAATGTTGAACTTGGTACATTAATATCCTCATGTATTATTGTAGCACGTTTCCGAAAACACGCAACCAATTTCCGTGCACAAATTTCATTACTTCCGCCTCTTTGTACCGCTTGAGCATTGCCTCCAGTAATTGGGTGTAGCCAGCCGCCGAAGTAAGGTCACCATACGTTCTTGGAATCCCGTCAAAATCAGAGCCAAAAGCCACATGATCAGCACCACCAAGCGCGCAAACATGATCTAAATGGCGTAGCAGGTCATCGATCCACACCGTTCTCTCTTCATTCACTGTAAAGAAGTCTACAAACGTAAGACCCATGACTCCATTATTGGCAATCAGTGCCCGGATTTGTTCATCTGTAAGATTGCGAGGATGGTTGCATATTTCTCTCGCATTGGAGTGAGAGGCAATGATCGGTGCCGTAGACAGCTCCAGTACATCCCAGAAGCCGGGGTCTGCTAAATGCGAAACATCAATGATCATGCCTAGCCGATTCATTTCTTCTATTACTGTACGACCGAATGACGTCAGTCCACCCGGATTCGGTTCACCGCTTCCATCTGCCAGTGCATTCCCGTGATTCCAGGTCAAAGTCATCCCGCGTACACCCAGACGGTACCAAGTACGCAGCTGAACCAAGCTTTCTTCCAAAGCATGTGCTCCTTCTACAAACAGAATAGCCCCTTTCTGTCCCTTTAATACGCGCTCATCCAAATCAGCCTTCGTATAGATCGGAAGAAACTGCTCGCTTGCTACCTGCTCATGAAAAATATCGAGCATTTCTAGTACCGTATGAAATCTTCGTCCGTATGGCACATGGGTAGGTACAAAGCACGCGAGCACCTGTATGTCTACATTCCCTTTTACGAGCTCGGGAAAACCTGCCTGAAGTCTCTCGTCCTCTTTATAGAAATCAAGCTCTGGCTTGTCCCAGAGCTTGCACAATACATCGCAATGCGCGTCAAAAATTTTCATGTTCCCTACTCCCTCTGTGTTTTTTTTCGTACGAGATTATGTAAACAAACGAAAAAACCTGTTCATTCTTCGAACAAACAGGCAGACGAAACAACAATCATTTTATTATCTGGGCTCTACGATTAGCTTGATAGCGGTTCGCTCTTCTCCATCAATTACGATGTCGGTAAAGGCTGGAATACAAATGAGGTCAACTCCACTCGGCGCTACGAACCCTCGTGCGATAGCTACGGCCTTCACAGCTTGATTAAGCGCCCCAGCGCCTATCGCTTGAATCTCGGCAGCACCGCGTTCACGAAGAACGCCGGCAAGGGCACCAGCAACGGAATTGGGGTTAGACTTTGCTGAAACTTTTAATACTTCCATCCTTTTGAACCTCCCGTCTGATAGGAATCCTGTCATCATTAGAATGATATTCGCATAACCCCTAAAAATTCCTGCTAACTCGCATGAAAGATTCAAAAAATTCTAATCTTATTATTCCATAAATGGATGGTCGACGTCAATTCTGATTCGTTCCAATTTTTTCGCATTCCCTGTATTCTTGTCCAATGTGATCAAAACAGCATTTAACTGAGCAGGATCGGGAGCTACTTCAAATCGAACCGGCAACTGTGTCAAAAACTTTTTAATGACTGCTTCGCGCTCCATCCCTAAAATCCCGTTACTCGGTCCACACATGCCAACATCACATAAAAATCCGGTTCCCCCTGGAAGCACTCGCTCGTCAGCGGTTTGCACATGCGTATGAGTTCCTACTACCGCGCTAACTCTGCCATCCAAATACCAAGCCATCGCTTGCTTCTCAGACGTCGCTTCTGCATGAAAATCAACGAAAATCAGCTTGGTCCGCTTTCGTGCTTGTTCTACGAGTTTGTCTGCCATTTGAAACGGGCAATCCAATGGAGGTAAAAACGTTCTGCCCATGAGATTAATTACGGCGAGCTCCCCTTCGGATTGTTTAATGTATGTAATCCCTTTTCCAGGTGCCCCTTGCGGATAATTCGCTGGACGAATCATACGTGGTTCGTCATCAATGAAATCAAAAATTTCTTTTTGGTCCCATGTGTGATTGCCTAGCGTGATCGCTTGTACGCCACCTTCAAAAAGCTCCTTGGCGATTTTTTCCGTAATCCCTCTGCCATGGGCTGCATTCTCACCATTGGCCACGATAAAGGTCGGCTGATATTTTCTTTTTAAAAGGGGCAGATATGTTTTTACAATTTCCCTGCCTGGTGACCCCATAATATCTCCAATAAACAAAAGCTTCATCTTACTATCACCTCATTGCTAGTATACACAACGAAATGGGATTCCCCAAACATTGTCCAGTCTGGCTCCCCATTCTTCATCCCTGTAGAAAAAAAGTAAAGTGGCTGTTAGCCACTTTACTTTGCATACTCAACTGCCCTCGTTTCACGGATAACCGTTACCTTAATATGACCTGGGTAGTCGAGTTCATTTTCAATTCGTTTGGTGATCTCCCGTGCCAGACGGGTAGCTTCCGCATCGTCAATCTTTTCAGGTTGTACCATCACGCGAATTTCGCGTCCTGCTTGAATCGCATAAGACTTTTCTACGCCATCGAACGACTCAGAGATTTCTTCCAGTTTCTCCAAACGTCTGATATAAGTTTCCAATGTCTCACGGCGTGCACCTGGGCGTGCAGCAGACAGAGCGTCCGCAGCTCCCACGAGCATGGCAATGACGGATGTTGGTTCGGTATCACCGTGATGAGAAGCAATACTGTTAACAACCACATGATGCTCATTGTACTTCTTAGCCAGTTCCACACCGATTTCTACGTGAGAACCTTCCACTTCATGGTCGATTGCTTTTCCGATATCGTGCAGGAGACCTGCTCGCTTAGCCAGCTTGACGTCTTCTTTTAATTCTGCCGCCATCAAACCTGCTAAATGGGCAACCTCCATGGAGTGCTTCAACACGTTTTGACCGTAGCTTGTACGATAGCGCAAGCGTCCCAAAATCTTGATCAGATCCGGGTGCAGTCCATGTACACCGGTTTCAAACGTTGCTTGTTCACCGTATTCACGGATTCGTTCATCTACCTCGCGACGTGCCTTCTCTACCATTTCCTCAATACGGGCTGGGTGAATGCGTCCGTCAGCGACTAGTTTATCCAAAGCCGTTTTGGCAATTTCTCGACGAACTGGATCGAAGCCAGACAGGATAACTGCTTCAGGAGTATCGTCAATAATCAGATCGATACCAGTCAGCGTCTCCAGTGCTCGAATGTTTCGTCCCTCACGTCCGATAATCCGTCCCTTCATTTCGTCATTTGGCAGGGTTACAACAGAAACAGTGGTTTCTGCTACGTGATCCGCTGCACAACGCTGGATGGAGGTCGTGATAATCTCGCGAGCACGCTTGTCCGCTTCTTCCTTGGCTTGTGTTTCGATCTCTTTGATCATCACAGCCATTTCATGGCGAACCGTGTTTTCCACGTCCGTCAGAATGATATTTTTCGCTTCATCCTGCGTCAAGCCGGAAATGCGTTCCAACTCGGATACTTGTTCTTTATATAAGTGCTCTACCTTGCTTTGCAATTCTGCGATGGAACGGTCGCGCTCTGATAATTCTTCTTCTTTACGCTCCAACTGCTCCATCTTGCGGTCCAACGATTCTTCTTTTTGGAGGATTCGTCGTTCCTGACGCTGGATCTCGTTACGTCTGTCACGCAACTCGTTTTCTGCTTCGGAACGAAGCTTGAACACTTCATCCTTAGCTTCCAGCACCTTTTCCTTTTTAACGGCTTCGGCGTCCCGTTTCGCTTCTTCAACGATCTGACGTGCAGCTTCTTCTGCACTAGAGATCTTCGCTTCCGCAATGGATCTGCGAATGAAGTAGCCAGCACCCAAACCGATAAGCAGGGCGACGAGCACAATAACTACTGTGAGTATAGGTTCCATAGGCTTTTTCGTTTCACCTCCTTATTGTAAGACATCTCCCCGCTTTCCAAGCATTTGTTTTTCATGGAGTGCCGCTGTCGTTTTGCTCTCACTTTCGAACATTCGACTAAAAAACAAGACCGACTATACTCGGTCCGCTGAATCCGCACATGTCATGCACGGTTTTTCAGTTGTTCTGTAGGCAACGAGTGAGCAAATCGAAAAAAGTTATGATACACCAAGTAAATACAAACCTATTTTATTATTTGTGAACAAGAATTGTCAAGATCATGCAAATAGAGTCACCCTTGTTCATCCTCTCTCTGACGCAATTCTCCTCTAATTTGTTGAACAATGGAATGAGAGAAGCCTTTGCGCATGAGCATAGATAATAGTTTGCGCTCTTCGTCAGGATTAGGTGGGCCTTGCAGGCGACGTGCTTTTTTCTCTATCAATGATCTGGCGGCCTCTAGCTCAGCCTCTTTGGAAACACCACTGACAGCATCCTCCACGATCGATCTGTCCACGCCTCTCTGCTGCAGCTCCATACGCAGCATATAGGGGCTTCGCTGCTTCAAGCGTAGCCGTTCATCCACCCATTGCTTCGCGAATACCTTGTCATCTATGTATCCTAGTTCCACACATCGCTGACAAACCTCTTCTGCTACTTTTGGTTCAAACCCTTTCTCTAGCAAATAGGACTGCAGCTGGCTGCTCGTTCTTGGTCGAATACCGAGATAGCGAAGCGCTCCTAAATATGCCTTGTGCTTCTCTTCAGCCACTAGTACTTCATGATAAAAGGCTTCATCCACTTCGGTTCCCTTAAAAAGGTTGTACTTTACCAGTATGTCTTCATGAACCGTAAACGCATACTCATCATTTATCTCAATATGATATCTTTGTTTTTGCTTCATGTCGCGGTGCACGGACGTAATCTGACCACTCTTCATCTCTTTTCCCTCCCTTCCCTTCTATTTACGTGAACAAAACAGCCTGTCTCATCGACAGGCTGTTAATATGAATTCTACCATTCATCTGGATTATTCCAGATCAAATGTTGGCTCTTCGTCTTGCTCCGGATCATTCACTGGTTCTGCTTCTGGAACGGATCCAGGATTGAGGCTGAAGTATTCGCGAACCTTTGTTTCAATTTGCGTAGCAATGTGAGGATTCTCTTTCAGGAACACTTTCGAATTCTCACGACCCTGACCGAGGCGCTCTTCGTTAAAGGAGTACCAAGCACCACTCTTTTGTACGACGTCGATTTCGGAACCGATATCGAGGATGCTACCTTCTCTGGAAATTCCCTCGCCGTACATGATGTCCACTTCTGCGACCTTGAACGGAGGAGCCACTTTGTTTTTGACAACCTTGATCTTCGTCTTGCTACCAAGAATGTCGTTACCGACCTTGATGGACTCTGCCTTACGTACATCGAGTCGTACGCTCGCGTAGAACTTCAGAGCGCGTCCACCCGGTGTAGTTTCTGGATTACCGAACATTACGCCAACTTTTTCACGAAGCTGGTTAATGAAGATGGCGATTGTTTTGGACTTGTTAATCGCTCCGGAAAGCTTGCGCAGCGCTTGAGACATCAAGCGAGCTTGCAAACCTACGTGGGAATCTCCCATCTCGCCTTCGATCTCGGCTTTTGGAACCAATGCCGCTACCGAGTCAATTACGATAATATCTACTGCACCGGAGCGAACCAATGCTTCTGCGATTTCCAGTGCTTGCTCACCTGTGTCAGGCTGAGACAAAAGCAACTCATCAATATTTACACCGAGCTTAGCAGCATAGACTGGGTCGAGTGCGTGCTCTGCATCGATAAAGGCAGCTTGTCCGCCCTGTCTTTGAACTTCTGCAATAGCGTGGAGAGCAACGGTTGTTTTACCCGAAGATTCTGGTCCATAAATTTCAATAATGCGTCCACGTGGGAATCCACCTACACCAAGTGCGATATCAAGAGCTAACGCACCGCTGGAGACGGTTGAAATCGAAACGTTGGATACTTCCCCCAACTTCATAATGGAACCTTTACCGAACTGCTTTTCTATCTGACGCAATGCACTTTCTAAAGCTGCGCGACGATCTGACAAATGGTACACACCCTTTCAACATTCGCTTCTGTTTTGCTTGTCTTCATCATACATCGAGACAGAAGGGTTTGCCAAGTATTTTTTACGAACAAATATTCGCATATAAGAAAAACAGCCATTTCCTGGGTTTTTCCCCAGAAAAATGGCTGCAGTTGTCGATTCAAAGACTACCTGATTAGGAACGCTTCGCTCCACGTGGCTTAGCTGGCTCCAAATTGATCCGTTTTCCATTGATGCGTGTTTGACGCAAGGACTCATAAACGAACGCTGCCACTTCTTCTGGAACCTCCACGAAGGTAAAGTTCTCGAAAATGTCAATGCGTCCGACAGACTTCCCTGGGATCCCTACTGATTCAGAAATTTCCCGAACCAGATCTTGCGGCTTCATGTTTGCGTTGCGACCAACGTTGAGGAAGAAACGAACCATGCCTTTAGCAGCACCAGTCTCTCCGAAGTTGTACGCTTCTGTTTCCTGCGCCTGGCCAACTTCACTATGGAATGCCAGATGCAGGGCAGCTGCCGCTACTTTTTCAGCCGGATATTGTCCAACCAGGGCATCTGCTACCTTTTGATACATATCTGCAATGGAATCTGTTTCAAGCAAGCTGGTCAATTGCTCACGCAGTTGCTCCTGCTTGCGTTCTGCAACCTCTTCCAGAGAAGGTACGTTTCTGGACAGCACTTGTGCTTTTGTTTGCTTTTGAATGAACATCATTTGTCTTACTTCGCGCGGCGTAACAAGTGTCATCGCAATACCTTTGCGGCCTGCACGACCTGTACGTCCAATGCGGTGAACATAGCTCTCAGAGTCCTGTGGAATGTCGTAGTTAATTACGTGAGAAACGTTCCCTACGTCAATACCACGTGCTGCTACGTCTGTCGCGATCAAAAACTCGATGGAGCCTTCACGGAATGCATTCATTACCTTGTCGCGCTGTGCCTGAGAGAGGTCACCATGCAAGCCGTCTGCGAGATATCCGCGAGATTGCAATACCTCGGACAGCTCATCCACACCGCGCTTGGTGCGGCAGAAAATGATTCCCAGCTCAACATCTTCACTGTCCAGGATGCGGCAGAGGCTCTCCACTTTATTGCGGTCAAATACTTTGTAATAGACTTGTTCAATCAACGGTGCAGTAACTTCTTCACGGCTTACAGCAACTGTTTGTGGCTGCTTCATGTAACGAACAGCAAGGCGCTTGATTTCAGGCGGCATCGTCGCGGAGAAGAGCAAGGTTTGACGCTCTTCTGGCATATGCTGAATGATTGTTTCAATATCCTCAATGAAGCCCATATCGAGCATTTCATCCGCTTCATCAAGTACCAGAGTATGTACATGCTCCAGCTTCAGCGTTTTACGACGCAGATGGTCCATAACACGTCCTGGTGTACCTACTACTACTTGCACGCCTTGGCGAAGCGCACGGATTTGGTGCCCGATGGATTGTCCGCCGTAAATCGGCAGTGTACGCACTTTGTTGTATTTGGAAATACGCAAAAGCTCTCCAGCCACCTGAATAGCCAGCTCGCGAGTAGGCGTCAATACGATGGCTTGCACACGGTTAGCCGGGGTAACTTTTTCAATAAGTGGAATCCCAAAGGCAGCCGTTTTACCTGTACCGGTTTGCGCTTGTCCAATCAGGTCTCCGCCATCCAGTACTTTTGGAATGCACGCTGCCTGAATCGGCGATGGTTCTTCGAAGCCCATGTCGTGGATGGCTTGAAGAATAGATTTATGTAAAGGAAAATCAGAAAAAATCGTCATAAAATGTCACCTTTCTTTTTGCATTTGCAGCGCATAAAATAGCGCAAATTTAGCAGCACGCCCAACAATCGCATGCCGTCTTCCCGCGAGGCGTAGTTCCTTCACGACTGTCGGCTTTCCTTGTGCCGCAATTCCTACATAGACCAAACCAACAGGCTTGCCTTCTGATGAATCGGGTCCAGCCACACCCGTTACGGATACACCGTACGTTGTTCCCAGCTTTTCTCTTACGTTTTCGGCAAGCAGCCTAGCTGTTTCTTCGCTAATCGCGCCAACCGTATGTAACACCTGTTCTGGCACATCCAACACCTGATGCTTGACTGCATTTGTATAGCAAACGATTCCGCCGCCAAAAACGGCAGAGCTTCCCGATACCGAGGTGATGAGAGAAGCAACGGTTCCACCTGTACAGCTTTCCGCACAAGCGATTGTTTCCCCGCGCTGTTTGAGCTCGTTTACCAATACCTCGTGCAGCGATGAGTTTTCACCCATGCCGTACACATACTGCCCAACCCGATCTCTTATTTCCTTTTCAACAGGCAAAATCAAGGCTTCCCCTTCTTCTGCCGACGACGCCCGTGCAGTGATTCGCAGTGTTACCTCAAATTCCTTTGCGTAAGGAGCAATCGTTGGATTGTCTTGCTTCTCGATCAAGTCGAGCAATCGTTCTTCCAAGGCTGATTCTCCGATACCGTAAAAGCGAAGCACATGAGAATGAAACACCTGCTTCTTTGGCAATAAACCAATCAAATACGGCATGACGTGAGTCTCAACCATCGGGTAGAGTTCACTTGGCGGTCCAGGCAAAAGCACGAACGTACTACTGTCATGACGGATCGCCATGCCAGGCGCCATCCCGAAATCATTGGAGAAGACATGACTGCCAGCAAGCACTAATGCCTGCTTCCGGTTGTTCTCCGTCATGACAATCCCACGTTGCAAAAAGAAATCCTCAATCCGCTTCATTGCCTCAGGATTCGTTTCCAAGCCAACTCCTACGTGCTCTGCTACCGATTCCTTTGTCAAATCATCTTGTGTTGGTCCAAGTCCGCCAGTAAAAATGACGAGATCGGATCGACTTGCCGCGAGACGAATGACTTGGAGTAACCGCTCCGTGTTATCTCCTACAACGGTATGAAAATAAACTCCCACGCCAATATCCGCCAGCTTCTGTGAAAGAAACTGGGCGTTTGTATTGGCGATTTGACCTAACAAAAGCTCGGTCCCCACCGCAATAATCTCCGCTCTCATCTTCCTCATCCATTCTCTTAGAGAGTAGAAAAGCCTCTAAACTAACAGTTTACCATCGATAACCGTTCTAGAGAAGCCTCTTGTGAAAAAAGAGACCAATACCCGCATTTACGAGTATTGGATAACGTTGCGGTTCTTCGAAAAATAGTCGTATCCGGAGTAAAGCGTGATGAGGACCATTGCCCAAATGGCAACCTCGTCAAATGGGATACCGAAGAAGGCAAATGGAAAGTTGCGAATCATTACGGCTGTAACGGCAACAATCTGTACCCATGTCTTCAGTTTACCCAGTGCGCTAGCGGCAATAACCTGTCCTTCTGCCGCTGCAACCAACCGTAGACCTGTCACCGCAAACTCCCTGCTGATGATGACGATGGCAATCCATGCTTCCAAACGCTGCATTTCCACCAACGAAATCAGAGCCGCAGAAATCAATAGCTTATCCGCGAGCGGATCGAGAAACTTGCCCAAGTTCGTTACGATTTTCCTTTTGCGCGCGATATAACCGTCGAGTCCGTCCGTACTGGCTGCCAGGATAAACACCAAAGCCGCAATCAGCTCGTTATAGGTCATCGTCAGGCTGCCAATGGAAAACGTCCCGATGTTGTATTTCACCAGCAGAAAAAACATAACTACTGGCACCAGGAAAATCCTAGCGAGGGTGATACGGTTGGCGAGATTCACCTAGACTACCTCCCCAGCTAAATCGTACTCATAGGAGTGCGTAATCTTTACTTTCACAATGGAGCCTAATTCTCCTTTGAAGCCCGAGACAAACACTTCGCCATCGATTTCAGGTGCATCGTACTGTGTACGCCCTACGTAAATATCATTACGACCTTCGTATCGCTCAATCAGTACTTCCAAAACCTGACCGACAAATCGGCTATTGCGCTCATCAGCAATCTCGCGCTGAATTTCCATCAAGATATTCGCACGCTTCTCCTTCAGTTCCTCATCTACGTGATCTGGCAGACGGGATGCCGGAGTGTCATCTTCGTTGGAATACGTAAATACACCCAAGCGGTCGAAGCGAATATCTTTGACAAACTCGGAAAGACGCTCAAAATCTTCGTCGGTTTCACCTGGGAAGCCTACTATCAAAGAGGTACGCAATGCAACATCAGGCACTTGTGCACGAATTTTCGCCACTAGCTCACGGATATCTGTTTGGCGACCTGGGCGGCGCATTCTTTTCAAAATCTGATCCTCTGAGTGCTGCAGAGGCATATCGATGTACTTGCAGACTTTTGGATTCGTCGCAAATGTATGGATCAGTTCGTCAGTAAAGAAGCCTGGATAAGCATAATGCAAGCGTATCCATTGAATGCCCTCAACCTCAGCCAAACGATTCAACAGCTCAGGAAGCATCAGTTTGCCATCATAAATGTCCGTACCATAATTTGTCGAATCCTGTGCGATCAAGCTGATTTCCACAATCCCTTGCTCGGCCAGGTGACGGGCTTCTTCCACAATTGATTCGATTGTACGGCTGCGGAAGCCTCCACGCATAAGCGGAATACTGCAAAACGTACATGCATTGTCACAGCCCTCAGCAATTTTAATGTACGCTGAGTACGTGCCAGATTTTACTTTCCGTTTCACTACATCTTCGTACGTAAAAATAGGATTCCCTACAAAAATCGGACGCTTTCCTTCTAGCGATTCCTCAATGATCCCTGTAATGGACATAAAATCGCCCGTTCCGACAATACCATCCACCTCAGGAATCTCATTCAAGATGTCCTCTTTGTAACGTTGGGTGAGACAGCCTGCCACCACTAGCGATTTTAGCTTTCCGGATTCTTTTAGTTCAGCCATATCGAGAATCTTGTTTACCGATTCTTCTTTAGCAGCGTCGATGAATCCACAGGTATTGACAATGACCACGGTTGCTTCGTCTGGATTGTCAACCAGTTCATAGCCTTTTTCATCTATCAGATGGGCCATCATGTCAGAATCGACCAGATTCTTTTCACAGCCCAGCGTAACAATCGCTACTTTTTCTCGCGTGCCTACCTTCTCTGCCATCTTTTTTCCTCCAATTGGTCACACCAGCCCATATTACACCTACTCAGTATAATATAAGCCTAAAGGAAGTGTCAAAAGTGACAAAAGTATGAAAGGCAAGCTTAGCGCTTGCCTACTGTGTTGCCGTTTCTTTTATTTTGAAGTTGATATTGGACGGTTTGAACTTTAATTTCGTCATATCGATCGCCACACCATTAACGGTCATTTCCAAAACGGTTGGATTACCGAGACGCACATACGCCGTTTTACCAAGCTCAATCGTTTTTTCTTCCGTAGCTCCGGACTTTAATTCGCCTTCTGCCACGTACTTCTTACCTTTACCTTCCGATACGCCATACCAGCTTCGGTCCGATTTCACCTTGAGATAAACAGTCACCTTGTCTCCGCCTTGCACAGAGTAGTTGTAGATCGAGCCTTGCTGGGACTCAAAAGTGATAGCTGCCTGAGGAGTTTCAGGAGTGGTTTCCGGTGGTGCTATTCCCGGATCTGGAGTTGTTGGTGTGCCAGTTGGCGGTGGAGTTTGGACAGGCGGAGCCGGAGTCGCACCACTGCCAGCTTGACCAGGTGTAGTGATTTCGGCTCCTGGGTTCACGGTTCCACCTGGCACAGTTGGTGCGGTCATTTCTCCGTTGCTATTTACAAAAGCGATGTAAATTACGCCAATAATCAATGCAATAAAAAGTACCAGCAAGGTTTTGGTTACCCACCGGCCTCCTTGCAGCGGATTATTAGCCGAAGCTACTCGACGTCTGCGCAGTCTCTCCACTTGCTCAGTAGGTGGCTGTGATGGCAGATCCGACTGAAAATGACTCATGATGTGATTCGGATCGAGACCTACCGCCTCTGCATAGCTTTTTATAAATGCACGCGCATAAAAGTGGCCAGGAAGTACATGAAAATGCCCCCTTTCAATGGCTTCCAAATATCGCCGCTGTATCTTGGTGATTCGTTGGATGTCGTCGAGCGAGATTCCTTTTTCCTCGCGGGCTCTTTGTAGCACTTGGCCTAGCTCAGACACAGCTGCCCCTCCTTAATTCATGTCAAAATTATCAAAGCCGCGGTTGTTGATTAACTCGTATGTAATTTCTTCGTCTGGATGATGGCGCAGCTCGATAATGTAATGAAAATCAGATAACTCATACTCTGATTCCCTTACAAAAATATCGGGATGCTCAATAATTTTCGCGGCAGGAAAGTTCATGATCTCCCGAAGTAAGGTGTAGTGCTTCTCGGTTGACCGCATAGTAGAAACAATTCCATCAATCAAATATACATGATCATCGGACAATTCATCAATGGCTAATGAACTGCGGACCGTCTGACGCAACAGCGTCGACGAAATAAACGTCCACCTTTTATTGGCCGAAACACTGGCAGCAATCATGGATTCCGTTTTTCCTACACGAGGCATTCCCCGGATTCCGATCAGCTGGTGCCCTTCTTTTTTGAGAATTTCCGCCATAAAGTCAACGAGCAAGCCCAACTCATCACGAACGAAGCGAAACGTTTTCTTGTCTTCGCTATCGCGTTCGATGTAACGACCATGGCGAACTGCCAATCGATCGAGCATCGTGGGCGGACGCAGCCTCGTTATGGTTATGTTGTCCATTTTTTGCACAACGTTGCGCAAAACCTCAACTTTTTCATCATCATCCGTTAAAAGCAGCATGCCCCGGCGCATCGTATCTACACCGTTAATCGTGACGATGTTAATGTTCAACATACCCAGAATAGAAGCTACGTCCCCTAAAAGACCAGGACGGTTACGGGCAATTTCGTACTCCATATACCATTCTTTTTTTGCTTCCATATGCAATCCTCTCCGCCACCCAAAATTCTCTTCTTATGTAGTATAACATGTTCCGAACAATCGACAATCGCGAAAAGAAAAATCCCCAAAAGAAGGGGATTTCAAAGCCTAATTGCCACGGCTTACTTCACCGGGGTTCTGAACAAGCTTGACCATGAGCGAAGCCAAAGCTTGCTGCTGCTGTTGATCGCCCGCGTCCCAGAGCTGCTTCAACAGACGCTCTTGATCGTTTTTCGGGTCCACTTGCTCAGCCAGATAGCCGCCAATTTGGTAGGCAACGTTTTGTAATGTTTCACTTTCCATCCCAGCCTGTTTCGCTTGTTCTACGCGATCTCCGAGAAATTCTTTCCAGTCGCGAAAATTGTCAAGAATCGACATAGCGAAAATCCCTCCTTTTGTACGTTGCGAACAGGTTTGCTGCCCACACAAAAGGTAGATTTCCATCTTTTCACCTAAATTATTCATGCTTTTGCTCTTACGTGTACCAACCGCCATTTGGACTAATAATTTGGCCGGTTACATAGCTCGCTTCTCGTGTCAAAAGGAATCGCACGACGGCTGCAACTTCTTCTGGTCGTCCCAAACGATTGGCAGGGATTTCTTCGGCGATCATGGCCAGCTCTTCAGACGAAAATTTTTGCATCATCCCGCCTTCAATAGCGCCCGGAGCTACAGCATTTACCGTGATGCCATTCGGTGCAAGCTCTTTGGCCAAGGCTTTGGTAAATGTATTTATCGCTCCTTTGGACAAGGAATAAAGCACTTCACAAGAGCCGCCTGTCATACCCCAAATCGAAGAAATATTGACAATACGCCCGTACCTCTCACGCAGCATTGCTGGCAACGCTGCCTGACTCACCAAAAATGAAGAGCGCACATTGAGATTGATCATTTCGTCAAACATGTCTACGGAAACATCGGAAAAAAGTCCGACGTGGTCGACCGAAGCGTTGTTCACGATCAACAGAGGTGCTATTGGCATAGCCTCGAACATGACTGCAATCTGCTGCGGATCTCGTAAATCCGCTTGCAGCTTGCAAGAAGGCACCCCTAACGAGTGACACTTATGTAGGAGGGAATCCAGTTTTGATTCGGCTTGATGATAATGAAGATAGAGGGGAACTCCCACCTCAGCCAGGCAGGAGGCAATCGCCTGCCCGATCTCGCCGGAAGCTCCCGTAATCAACGCCCATGGCGCATTTTGCTGCATAATTGCTCACTACTCCTGTGGCGAAGCAGAACGCACGATCGAAACAGCTATTTGCTCGGGAACAAAATGTTCTTTCAATCGCTCGTAGGCATCTTCGCGGGTGATCGACTCGAGAGTCGGCACCACGGAAAACAGATCGTTACCATTAAACTTGAAGCTGGTAAACTGGTTGGCAATAAATTCAACAGAATTTAGCGAACGCAAGAAGTTACCGATTTTCTTTCTCTTTGCCCGCTCGAAATCATCCTGATCGATACCTGCTTGCTTCAATTGTTCAATCTCCGCTTTGATGGTCTCAACCAGCCGTTCCGGATCAGGTGTATCGCCGCCAATGATGGTATACGCATAATCCTGCTCGCTGCTGTAGTCAAAATCAAAGCTTTCCGTTATCAACCCACTGTCGTACAGACGCTCATAAACAGCGGAGCTGGTGCCAAACGCAAGGTCCAATATCAGTTTAGTAGTCAGCTCACGTTTTAACAAGGCTTCCTTGGTAATTCCATTTTCTCTTTCTTTAATCCCAATCATGCATTTCGGGAGCCCGACTGTCAGAAACGCTTCTACTTTTGCCTGAGCAGGTGCAGCTGGTTCTTCCGGAAATACTCTTGTAATTTGCGGTGCAGGCGGAAACTCCTTTGCCGACTGGTTCTCGCGGATCAAATTCATCATCGCTTCCGGCTCAAAGGAACCGACCACGAGCAGAAGCATATTGGCAGGGTGATAAAACGTTTCGTAGCATTGATATAGATATTCTTTGGTGATATGCGAGATGGTTTCAATCGTACCCGCAATCTCGATATTGATCGGATACTTTTGATACATGGCCTTGAGCAGGTTCATGTATACTTTCCAGTCCGGATTATCATCGTACATTGTGATTTCCTGACCAATGATCCCCTTTTCCTTTTCTACGCTGGCATCCGTAAAATAAGGTTCCTGTACATAGTCGAGGAGAAGATTCAAGTTGTCATCGAGTTTATCCGTGCACGAAAAAAGATACGCGGTCCGATTAAAGCTCGTAAACGCATTGCAGGACGCGCCATTTTTACTAAACTCATGCATGACATCTCGATCTTTTTTCTCAAACATCTTGTGCTCAAGAAAATGGGCGATGCCGTCAGGGACATTGATTTCTTCCCCGCTCCTCGTGCGGAAATGGCTGTCGATGGAACCATAACGAGTAGTAAAGACGGCATAGGTCTTACTGAACCCTTGCTTTGGAACTAAATAGACTTGCAGTCCATTCTCCAGCTTTTCGTGATATACGGTTTCGTTTACTTGCTCAAAAACGGTCGTCTGCATTATTGTGCCTCTCCCTTCTTGTCCCGCAGGAGATAGATGGTGTCGATGTTCACTTTATCTGCGACTTGCTTGATCTCATCAATTGTCACGTCGTTGATCGCTTGCAGCAGCTCAGTTAATTGGCGCTTCCGACCACTAATAACCCCATTGTAGGTAAAGTCAATCATGCCGCGAGCACTATCTGTCAGCTCTCTGAACTGGTTGCTCAAGGTAGCGCGCGTCAGCCCCATTTCTTCTTCAGAAATGCTTCCTTTTCCCATCAAATCGAGCTGCTCTTTGATAATCTCGACAGCTCTTTGATACTTGTTGACATCAATGCCGGACATCATCATCAGGATGCCCTTGTGGCTTTCTAACCGGGAAACAGCATAATAAGCGAGGCTTTCTTTTTCACGCACGTTCACAAACAGCTTTGAGTGGGGAAATCCACCCAATACTCCGTTGTACATAAGCAATGCTGGATAATCATCGTCTTTGTACGTAATTTGCGTACGGCACCCGATGTTGAGCTTCGCTTGATTGACATCCAATCGATCGATCACTTCACGCTCTGCTGAAACTTGTTTTGGTGTATTGGGTAACTGGAGCGCTTTTACATTCGTGCGCTCAAGAGGAACCTGGGCGCGTATGATTTCAGACACATTTTGCGGCTCCACATCGCCCACTACGAACATATTAATCGGATTGGATGCTGTGAGTTCTTGGAAATACGTATAGAGATCCTCACCTGTTATATTCGGCAAGTCTTCTACCCTACCTTGCGCAAGCAGAGAAAATGGCTCTCCCTTGCACATTTCTTCCGTCACTCTTTGATTGGCATACTTCATTTTGTCGTCAATCAGGCTCTCCATTCGCTTGCGGAGAGTCTCTTTTTCCTGCGTCACGTATTTCTCCAGAAAGGCACCGTTTTCAACATGTGGCCTGGTCAGCATGTCTCCGACAAACTGAATAGCGGCTTCCAACAGAGTCGCATCCTTTGAGAGATACTTCTCGTTCGGCACCTCCATATAGATTTGCAGGACTTGACGCTCCCCTTTTTTCATCACATCTACGTCAAAGATCGCACCATACAGGAAATCAAGATGCGCACGCAATCGTTTCGTTTCGGGGAACCTGGCAGTAGCCCGTTTCATTACCATGGCGAGTAACGCCGTTTTTGTCACGTGTTCCTCCGACAGCGCCTGTTCAATCATTGTCACAATGGTGGTTGTTTTGAACTTGGCGGTCGGCAGGATATGTACGTTCATCCCGTTTACCTGGGAGCTTTGAAACGCAATTTCGGTTGTTTGCCCACTCATATCCCATTCTCCCTTCTCCATCAGCTTACCCCTCTATTGTAACCAATTGGCAGGCCATCAAGCATCAGAATCTTCCAATGTCTTCTTCCTTTTATCAGCGTATGCGTGCAGAGCTGACGCTACCCCTCATCACACGCTCAAATATGCTGATAAAAAACCTCTATCGAGGTCTCATCAAGGAGGAACGATCATGTATAAGAGAAAAAAAGAACAAGTCACGCTGCTTCAATCCAGCACGACTTGTCCCCCAAAATTTACAAATCCGTATAGTCCCATTCTCTCGCGTCTTCCTGCATAACATTTTCTTCAACAAAGCGCCCACAGTCGGAAGTCAGACAAAGCATGCCGTCCAACTGCTCGTCATGAAACGGCAAGCCGTGAGTTCCCCCACAATAAGGACATGTCCACATACGAAGTCACACCTCTCTAAAAAGGATGTTCTTCATCTAGTTTGTCCCATCAGGAAAAAGGGCTTGCAATTTTATTTTGTTCCCAAAATCGCAAGTAATCATAAGCATCGATGGCACGATCGTTGTCGTTCCGGTAAAGCCCGAAATGTAGATGAGGAGCAAACATCCCAACCGTTCCTGCCCCACCGTAGCCCGTATCACCTACAAACCCGATCAATTGTCCTGCCTGTATAGTATCGCCAATGAGCAATCCAGGAGCATAGGCACTCAAATGCGCATAATACATGCGATATTGTCCCGATGCGTCTGTAATATTGACACGCCAGCCTCCATACGTGTTCCACCCGATGCGATTAATTGTCCCTGTCGATACGGAATAAACGGGGGTACCTTTTGGCGCCATAATATCAATGCCTTCATGACTGCGAACACTTCCACTGTTACTTTCGGTCCATTCACGATCAGAGCCAAAGCTGTCGCCATAAGGCTCATACCAGCTGCGATTATTAAATGGAAAGTGATAGCTGCTCTCGAGTAGTTTACTATCTCCCACATTTTTGGAAAGCGGGTTTAATGCTTTTCTCGATCCATCCGGTAGAAACAAAATCTGATCAATCGTCAGGTTGTCCGAGGACAAGTAGTTATTCTTTTTAATCGCACTCATCGTAGTGCCATGTTGGCTGGCAATTTCACTCAAGGTATCTCCAGCTTGCACAACGTATGGGTTCGTTGCTGTCCCCACGACTGCTACTGAATCGTCTGGCTCCTGTGACTCGATCTGTGCGACCCGTGCGATTTGATCCCAATAGACCCGATAACCAAGCGCCTCACTGACAAAGCGGATGGGAATCAGTGTACGATTGCTAACAATTTTCGGCGGCACATCAAGTGTATAGTGCTTTCCATTCACATAAGCGATATTTTTCTCCACGATTAACGATACACGTCTTCCCTTTTGTTCGAGCGTAACCTGTTTGCTCTCAGCGTCATAACTTACTTTCGCGCCTGTTGCTTCAGCAATAAAGCGAATGGGCACAAGCATGCGTCCGTTTTCATTTTGCGGCTGTACGTCGGAAAACACACCTTTTCCATTTACCATCAGAGATACCGTAGGGCCTTGCTCTTCTGCCACAGCTTCCTCGCTCGCACCAAGCATCCCAAAATATAGGCTCAGACAAATAAAAAAAGCGCCTAGAAGTCTGGGCCGATGAAGTCTGCTGCTCTTATGTAGACAGCGGTTCATTTCATTCCCTCCCCGCACGATTTCACCATAAAAATTATCGCACAGAGAAAGAGCCAGGTTCTAGACGCTAAATTATGTCAACTATCGAGAGCCGGTATCGTATGGTTTGCCCAATGCTGCTGGAGCACTTGAACGACCAACCAAACCAGCCATAACAAGAATCGTCAATACGTACGGAAGCATGAAGATAAACTCCGTTGGTACATATTGGGTCAATCCGAAGATTTGAACCAGCGATTTAATCGCTTGAGCGACACCAAAGAACAGTGCTGCTCCCATCGCACCAGCTGGATGCCATTTTCCGAAGATCAAAGCTGCAATCGCAATAAAGCCTTGTCCCGAAACCGTATTATGCGAAAAGTTACTTGTTGTCGTCAAAGAAATGGTTGCTCCACCTAATGCAGCAAGAGCACCACTGATCATGACGGCTGTATAACGCATTTTCTTTACGTTGATCCCTACAGCGTCAGCTGCACGTGGATGTTCCCCTACTGCACGCAGTCGCAAGCCAAACGGAGTCTTGAACACCAAAAACCATGTCAAAAACACCAGAATAAATGCGATGTAGCTTGTAGGATACGCTTCAAAAATAGCATGACCCAAGTAAGGAATATCGTGCAAACCTGGGATGCTCCATTTGCCGAATACTTGGCTCAATGTCGTTGTTTGACCAGCACCATTGAAAATGATT
Source organism: Brevibacillus reuszeri (assembly GCF_002897295.1). GTDB lineage: Bacteria > Bacillota > Bacilli > Brevibacillales > Brevibacillaceae > Brevibacillus > Brevibacillus reuszeri_A. The sequence continues at coordinate 160,913 of NZ_BEXF01000005.1, read as the reverse complement.
TTGGTCAAGTAAACGGATAAACCTGCTGCCAAGAAGTTCAAAGCAACCCCACTTACTGTCTGGTCTGCCTTAAAAGATACGGAAGCTACCGCATGTGGCAAGGCAAAAATGGCCCCACCAATACCCGCAGCTATAAACCCTACCCATGGCGCCAAGCTTCCAAGTGAATCCTGGAAGGCAAAGGTCATGACCGCACCAGTAAAAGCCCCAATGATCATCATGCCCTCTAGTGCGATGTTCACCACACCAGAACGCTCTGAAAAAAGTCCACCCAATGACGCAAAAATCAAGGCAGTGGAAAACACGATGGTATCATGAACGAGGTTGCTAAGAATTATTCCCCAATCCATCAGTTTCCACCTTCCTTTTTCTTCTTCAAGATTGGTTTCACAAAAATCTTCACAATTCCGTGAGCTGCCACGAAGAAAATAACGGAAGCGATTACCACCCGAATCAACTCAACAGGAACACCAGCGCCGAATTTCATACCTGCGGAACCGAACGTCAAAATACCAAACAAAATCGCTGCGAGAACAACACCAAGTGGACTATTTCCACCGATCAGCGCAACCGCAATTCCATCAAAGCCATAGCCAGGCTGTGAGGTCATAATTGCTTGGTAATGGAAGACGCCCAAGATTTCGCAAGCTCCCCCGATACCAGCAAACATACCGCCAATGAACATCGCTTTCACGACATTGCGATTTACGTTCATCCCCGCGTATTCAGACGCATGCGGATTCAACCCTACCGCACGCAATTCATAACCGGATTTCGTCTTCCAAAGAATGACGTAGAAGAAAATAGCTGCAAGAATTGCAATGAGAGTTCCCCAGTGCAAACGAGCACTGTCAAACATTGCGGAAAGCCAGCTGATCGTAATCACAGCCGAATCCTGGATCATTTCAGAGCGCTGCTGACCGGCTGGGATATAGAATGCATTCATTACCCAGTTAGCAAAGTAGAGCGCTACCCAGTTCAGCATGATACTTGTAATAACCTCGTTTACTCCCCTAGCTGCTTTTAAATAACCAGCAATGGAGCCCCACAAGCCACCAGCTACTGCCCCTGCAATGACTGCGAGTGGCGCATGAATATACGCTGGCAAATCAAATGATACACCTACCGCAGTAGAAGCAACCATCCCAACGATAAATTGCCCTTCTGCACCGATGTTAAACAAGCCTGTCCGAAAGGCAAATGCCACAGCCAGACCCGTAAAAATGAGCGGTGTAATCTGCCGTATCGTTTCCCCAAAGTTATAGGCGCTGCCAAATACCTTCTCTAAAAGAGCCACATATGCTTTAACAGGATTGAAACCACCTGCAAGCATGGCCACAGCCCCGGTTAAGAGACCGAGAATGATTGCAACGAGAGGAACGAGGAACGATTCTTTTGTAAAGACGGCAATCACTTTATTCATCGTTTCTCCCCTCCATCTAGCCCTTTTCCGCCAGACATCATCAAGCCAAGTTCTTGCTCGGTTGTAGATTTGGCATCGACAATCCCTACAATTTGACCTTCATAAATGACAGCAATCCGGTCAGATACATTGATAACCTCATCCAGCTCCAAAGACAGCAAGAGTACTGCTTTGCCATTATCCCGTTGTTCAATCAAACGGCGATGGATAAACTCAATCGCACCAACGTCCAAGCCACGCGTTGGCTGTGCGGCGATCAAGAGATCTGGATTTTTGTCCACTTCACGGGCAATAATCGCCTTCTGCTGATTACCGCCGGATAGAGCGCGAGCCGGAGTATAAATACTCGGTGTACGGACGTCAAACTCTTCGATGAGCTTAGCCGCATGCTTGTCAATAGCGCCATAATCGAGAAAACCGTTCTTATTAAACGTAGGATGGAAATACGTTTCCAATACCATATTTTCACTCATGGTGAAATCAAGAATCAAACCACGCTTATGTCTGTCTTCCGGGATATGGGACAATCCGGACTCCGAGATGTTGCGCGGAGGTTGGTTGGTGATTTCTTTGCCATTAAGAAGGACACGCCCACTTGTTGCTTTACGTAACCCTGTCAATACTTCAATCAGCTCACTCTGACCATTTCCATCTACACCAGCAATCCCTAGGATTTCGCCAGCACGTACTTCTAAGCTCAGGTTATTGAGTGCATTAACTCCACGATTGCCCATCGCAGTCACATTTTCTACAGCCAAAATTGTTTGCTTCGGCGAAGCTTCAATCTTGTCGACGCGGAAGTTTACTTCACGGCCCACCATTTTCGCCGCCAAATCATCCGGATTCGTGTCTTTGATCAATACAGAATCGATCACTCTTCCTCTGCGAATAATCGTAACTGCATCACATACCGCCATAATTTCCTTTAGCTTGTGTGTGATCAGGATAATCGTTTTACCTTCTTTAACCAAATTATGCATAATTTCAATAAGTTCATGGATCTCCTGAGGGGTCAATACGGCGGTAGGCTCGTCAAAAATCAGGATATCCGCTCCGCGGTAAAGCGTTTTCAAAATCTCTACACGCTGCTGCATACCGACAGAGATATCTTGAATCTTTGCTCGTGGATCTACTTTCAATCCGTAGCGGTCAGAAAGCTTCTCTACTTCTTTCTCAGCGTGTCGAATATCTATCTGCAACCCGTTTTTCGGTTCGTTTCCAAGAACAATATTTTCAGTTACGGTAAACGTTTCAACTAGCATAAAGTGCTGATGCACCATCCCAATGCCAAGCTCATTCGCGACATTCGGACTTGTAATTTTTACAGACTTTTCGTTAATGAGAATTTCGCCTTCTTCAGGCTGATACAAACCAAATAAAACGTTCATTAAGGTAGACTTGCCAGCGCCATTTTCGCCGAGAAGCGCATGAATTTCCCCATGCTTCACGGACAAGGTAATATTGTCATTTGCAATGATCCCTGGGAAACGCTTGGTAATACCACGCATTTCAACAACATTCTTTACCGGATTCAACCATGTTCCCCCCGTTTTTGTGGGTCTAGTTTGAAGGTAAAGAACAAGGCTAGTTGCTCGAACTAGCCTTGTCCGTTTGCAGCTTCAACGTATTTTACTTATCTGGTACAGTGATTTCGCCTTTAACGATTTTTTGCTTGTATTCTTCAGCCAGTTTCAAAACGTCTTCAGGAACGTTTTTAGTGGAAGTGGAAGCCAAGCCTACACCGTCTTCAGCCAGACCGAGCCATTTGATTTTTCCGCCCTCGAATTTACCTTCAGTCAGGTCTTTGGAAACGAGGTATACTGCTTCATCAACGCGTTTTACCATGGAAGTCAAAGTGATTTCATCACCGAATGTCAGGGATTGGTCTTTGTCAACACCGATTACCCATACATCTTGACCTTTAGCTTTGCGGTCTTTTGCTTCGTTAAATACGCCATCACCAGTTCCGCCGGAAGCGTGGAAGATGATGTCAGCACCTTGGCCATAAATTGAGGATGCAGTGGATTTACCAACATCTGGTTTGTCAAATGCACCTGTGTATACTTTGATTACTTGAACGCTAGGATCTACTGCTTTCACACCAGCTTCAAAGCCCAATTCGAAACGTTTGATTACAGGGATTTCAACACCACCCACGAAACCAACTTTTTTCGATTTGGACATTTTCGCAGCTACTACTCCAGCGAGGAAAGAACCTTCGTGCTCTTTGAAGAGAACGGATTCAACGTTAGGTGCGTCAACTTCTGCGTCGATGATCGCAAGTTTAGAATCTGGATTTTCAGTAGCCACTTTTTTCAGGTGGTCACCCATCAAGAAACCGATACCCCAAGTCAGATCCCATTTGTCTTTTACAAATTGAGTCAGGTTTGGTACGTACTCAGCATCACTTGTGGATTGCAGGTAGTTTACATTGTCTTGTGGGAGATTCAGATCTTTTTGCAGTTTTTGCAGACCTTCCCAAGCACTCTGGTTGAAGGAGTTATCGTTTACCCCACCAACGTCAGTAACCATACCGACTTTAATAGTTGGAGCGGAACCAGTTGCTCCTCCGTTTGCACCAGTTTGACCTTGAGGTTGTGCTTCTTTGCTACCGCAACCAGCCAAAACGAGAGACAGGCTAAGAGTTGCTACAGAAAGCACGGATAGAACTTTCTTCATCTGAGAATACCCCCTGTTTATTGTAGAATGAAATTGTTGAGTGAGGTTGCCCCCACGGTTACAACCGTCTTCGCATGACGTGGAAGTGAAATTTGTCAGCCCTGAAGTAATTGTGGGAGTAAAGCACCGGCCGTTCACTTTCGTCATAATGAATCTGCTTCAGCAAGAGCAGAGGTGTAGATTTATCACAGTGTAGCAGATTGGAAACCTTTTCATTGTAGCCCATGGGTTCAATCTCTGCGATAGCATAAGCGATTCTTACACCAGTCACACTCTCCAGCCACTTGAAGATAGACTCTCCACCTGCGGCATAGCCTTTAGGTACCAGATGAGCAGGGATACGGTCAACACAATAAACCACTGGCTCTCCATCTGCCGTCCGAATGCGTTCTACCATCAGTACGCCTTCGCCCGGATTTAAAGAAAGTCGTTTTCTCTCTTCTTCTGCAGACTCGCCAAAGGATGTCTTCAGGATCATCGTTCCCGCCGTATATCCTTGACGCTCAATTGCATCCGTCACACTAAAGAGTTCCCCAATTCCCCCGGAAAAAACAGGCTTGGAATTGATAAAGGTGCCTACTCCGTGTCTACGAATGACAATTTTCTCCTCTTCAAGAAGACGAAGTGCCTCGCGAAGTGTTGCCCTGCTTACCCCTAACTGCTTGGACAGCTCGGCTTCGGAAGGGAGGCGTTCTCCTGAACGTAGCTGCCCCGATTCGATATCACTTTTGATTTTATCCATAACCAAAAGGCAAAGTGATCGAACATTCCCTTTGATGCTCATTGTCATTCACTCCTGCTGTCCTTTAGCCATCCCAACAGGTAGGACGTCAGACCTCTGATTCGTATGAGACGTGATAACAACAATTTCCTTCAATCTCTAAGAATTTTAACCTAGGGGCGAGTATCATGCAAGCCAAATATTTATGAATAAAAGTGCACATTCATAAAAAGATGCATGACTACTCGCCTACTAGAAAAAAAATTTTACTTAACCGCTTCTTTCACTACGAAATATTGCTTTCGATAGACGGTCGTGGCAAGCGAACCTCCCGTGGCTTGCTGCCCTCATAAGGGCCCACTACCCCTCTTGCTTCCATCATGTCAATCAATCTTGCCGCACGAGTATACCCTACACGCAAACGCCGCTGCAAAAGTGATGCAGACGCTGTCTGCGCTTCGGAAACAATCTGTACAGCCTGGTCGTACAACTCATCGTCAACTGCTTGAGGCTGTTCTTCCTGTACTTCTCCTGGAATCATTTCTTCGTTGTAGCGGGCTTCCTGCTGTTCTTTTACAAAACGAACTACTTCTTCAACTTCCTTGTCGGATACAAATGCCCCTTGGACACGAACTGGTTTGGAAGCACCCATTGGCAGCGAGAGCATATCCCCTCGACCTAACAATTTTTCTGCTCCGCCCATATCCAAAATGGTCCGGGAATCCGCCATCGAGGACACGCCAAATGCGATACGGGATGGAATGTTGGCTTTGATGACACCTGTGATGACATCAACCGACGGACGTTGTGTCGCAATAATCAAATGGATACCAGATGCGCGAGCCATTTGGGCGAGACGGCAGATCGCGTCTTCAACCTCGCCAGGTGCTACCATCATCAAGTCGGCAAGCTCATCGACAATGACTACAATATAAGGCAAAGGTGTACCTTCGACCTGGGAGTTGTACATTTCAATATTACGGCTACCGGTTTTGGCAAATAAATTATATCTGCGCTCCATCTCGGCCACAACTTTTTTCAGTGCGACAGAGGCACGCCGAGGATCAGTCACGACCGGAGCCAGCAAATGAGGGATCCCGTTATACACATTCAACTCAACCATTTTCGGGTCAACCATCATTAGCTTGACTTCTTCGGGCTTGGCTTTGAACAGGATACTCATGATGAGTCCATTAATACAAACAGACTTCCCGCTACCCGTTGCTCCCGCTACTAAAAGGTGAGGCATTTTCGTCAAATCAGCCACAATCGGCTCGCCCGAGATATCTCGTCCAAGTGCTACCGTCAGCTTTCCCGGTGCATCCTGATACTCAGGAGCCTCCAAAACTTCACGCAAAGAAACAACTGCCACCTCTGAATTCGGTACCTCAATCCCGATCGCCGATTTTCCTGGAATCGGTGCTTCGATCCGGATGTCTTTGGCTGCCAGAGCGAGTGCCAGGTCATCGGTCAAGCTTACAATCCGACTTACTTTGACACCTGTAGCAGGCTGCACCTCGTAACGGGTAACCGCTGGTCCTCGATGAACCTCGGACACCGTGGCATTCACTCCAAAGCTTTTTAATGTTTGCACCAGCTTCGCAGCGTTGGACGTATGGTCCACATCTTTTCCCGTGTTTCCTCCCCGAGGACGCGAAAGCATTTGCAGGCTAGGTAGCTCGTAAGGAATAACTGGCTGTCCTGGATCCGTCTCGAGTGTGCCTAATATCTCCTCATCCCCCTCCAAAGCAAACACGATTTCCTGACTTGCTTTTGGAGCTGTCGGGGTTGATACTGACTTTTGCTCATTCTCAACGGACGGTTCCTCCTCATCCATCGCTATCCTGTCAGCAAAATCGCGGATCACTGGTATGACAGGAGTTTGCGAAGAGTCGTCCTCATCTGAGTAAGCATGCTGGGATGGGGGGTCTTTTAATGCCTTGACTGGCATCGCACGTTTTTCTTCCTCCTGTTTTTGCTTGCGGGCTTCCTGCGTGTCCTTCTGCTCCTGCTTCCGTTTCTCACTTTCCTCTTGCAGCAGCTGAACAGAATCTTTTACCGTATCCTTTGCCTTACCGTACATTTGCGCTATTTTGTCTCTTAGGAACATTAGGATGTTCACATAGGACAGATTGAACATAAACATCAGACCGACCAAGAACAGGAATACGATGATCAGACCAGTACCGATCGTCCCTACCAATCCGTTACAAACAGCAAACACGAGGGCACCAAGCATGCCACCGCCAACACCCGTGGTCGATACTTTCTGACTGTGGTCAAGCCAAAGTCGATCCCACGTCACTCGGACAATACTTTGCTCAGCAAATTTCCCGTCAGCAGTAATTTGCTTGAAGAGCATCATATGATCCCACGTAAAAATACCAACAGCAATTAATACGATTCCGAGTACGCGATACGTAAGGCGCGGTGCTTTACGGGTAAACATCATATGTACGGCCATTCCGATCAAGAGCACAGGAATGATAAAGTCCCAGGACCCGGCGATAAAGCGGAATACAAAGGCTAGGACATTTTTGCCCAGCCACCCACTCTCCAACAGGCCGATTAAGGATAAGACAATAATCAGAAGTCCCAGCAGCTCTATTTTGACAACTGAGGCCAATGCCGCTTGCGACTTCTCTCGTTTTCTCCTACTCAATGGCACGCCTCCTCCTTGTGTTAACACACTTATGTACCCAAAATGGTAAAAAGGCAGCCGTCTGCTGTTCGGCTGCTGTTCGTACCCATCTAGTATAACACAGGAAATTCATAGAAATACAGGACTTCTTAGACTAGCCATTCCGGCTGAAAACGAACTTTTTGTCCCGGAGCATAGTGCGGCTTTAAATAGTCTTGCGGGTCAGGACTAATGAGTCGTACGATCCGTCCCTCAAACGGTCCAGTCTGTTCAACAAGCATAGTGGCATGGCCGTTTACGATCTCTTTCAGCTCCTGTTTTTCGACCTGCTCCATACCCTCAAACACAGTTTCTGTGGGGATGATGGAATACAAGATCATTGCAAGACCTCCTCTTCCCCTTTTCTGGCTTTCTCGATCAACTCATTCAGCTTTTTCAGCGCTTTGCCCAAGCCGCCAACTTCATCTATCAAGCCGTATTTCACCGCATCTACCCCGATGACATTCGTACCGATATCGCGCGTTAATTCTCCAGTGCGTGTCATCAATTCACGGAATTTCTCCTCGGTAATGTCGGAGTGGCGAGCGATAAAGCTGACTACCCGGTCCTGCATTTTATCCAAATACTCAAATGTCTGCGGAACTCCAATGACAAGTCCTGTCAATCGTATCGGATGGATCGTCATCGTTGCTGTTTCTGCAATAAACGAAAAATTTCCTGATACTGCGATTGGAACCCCTATACTATGCCCTCCGCCAAGTACCAGAGTAACAACCGGCTTGGATAGCGAAGCAACCATTTCAGCAATTGCCAAACCTGCTTCTACATCCCCTCCCACCGTGTTTAGTATCACGAGAACCCCTTCAATTTTGCTATTTTGCTCAGCAGCTACGAGTTGGGGGATGAGATGCTCGTATTTGGTTGTTTTGTTTTGTGGCGGTAGTTGAATATGACCTTCTACTTGCCCAATGATGCTCATGCAATAAATATTGCTCTCCAGCTGTGGTACGTTTGTTTGACCCAATTGGGTAATAGAGTCTAACAGTTTCTTCTTAGAATCCTCCGAAGCAGGGGCTTCCGCAGGCGGTTCTGCTGCCGGCTCCTGCTCTTCTGCCGCAGAAAGCAGCGGTGTAGAGCTTTTCCTATTATTCAATTGCGAACTCGCAAAAGGCGGCCGATTTAAGAAATCGGTAAATTGTTGCTTGGACATGGATGATCCTCCCTCGCTTTCCTCTGTAGTATGGTTAAGGAAAAGGGAAAAAATGCACCGATCTATCACAAGAGTTAAGTGAAAAAGCAGGTTGCGCAAATCTCAGCAGCTTGAGCAATCCGACTATTCCATGGATGTATTCATATAAAGCTTACGACTCTTTTCTTTTCTACAGCAGGAAATAAACTCCTTCCGCGTCACGTGGTCTTTCCTTTTCACATTTAACTCCTAATTGATTATTTAGGTATAGTTACTATAATCTAATTATAACTAATTATATTTAATTATAACTAAACATAGTTTTGGAGGAACTCAGATGGAATTTGAAAAACAATTGGACCATTCACATACACGTGACGATTTACTTGCTTTTATTGAAAATATGATTTTGGAGCTCAAGCAAGATCCTGAGAAGCAAAAAAACGAGAGCTTGTTTGCCTTGCTCAACTCCATGGCTGCCTGGCTTGAAAAATCAAATGTAGCCGAGACTCCTTCTCACGTTGACTTTTCCAGGATTTTGCACGCTTCTAACTATTTTAAATAGTCTCTTTATGAGTACCCCTTTTAGCCAAAACCATACAGGTGCATCACATTAAAAAAGGAGTCGCAAACCTTTAAGCAAGGTTTAACGACTCCTTTTCAATTCGCTTACGCTTATACTTCCATGATGATAGGAAGGATCATTGGACGACGACGCGTCTGTTCGTACAGATAACGACCCAGCGCCTCTTTTACATTATTTTTCAGAGAGGACCATTCATTCACATTTTCTTCCATGCATTTGACAAGTGTTTGGGTCACTATGCGATTCGCCTCGTCCAACAGTTCCTCCGATTCACGCACATAAACGAAACCGCGGGAAATGATGTCTGGACCAGACAAAATCGTGCCATTTTGTTTGCTGAGTGTAACAACAACTACCAGAATTCCATCTTGAGATAGTAATTTACGATCTCGAAGCACGATATTTCCTACATCCCCAACACCCAGGCCATCAATCAAGACATTGCCTGCATGAACCTTGGGACCATAACGGGCTTTGCCTCCTGCGATTTCCACCGTATCGCCGTTGTCCAGCAAGAAGATGTTCTCTTCAGGAATACCCACTTGTTCACCAAGCAGCGAATGTGTTTTCAGCATACGATATTCGCCATGGATGGGGATAAAGTATTTAGGCTTCATGAGATTCAGCATGAGACGCAGTTCTTCCTGGCTGCCATGACCGGAGACGTGGACGGTTCCGTTTGGTCCATGGCCGCCATAAATGACGTCAGCGCCAATTCGTGATAATTGGTCAATCGTACGGGCTACGTATTTTTCATTCCCTGGAATAGGGGTAGCCGCAATAATAACAGTGTCGCCTGGAAGGATGTCAATTTTCCGATGGGCGGATCGGGCCATACGAGTGAGCGCAGACATTGGCTCTCCTTGGCTTCCAGTAGACAGAATGACTACCTGCTCTGCAGGCAGCTTATTGATTTCATCGATTTCCACAATCAGCCCTTCTGGGACTAAAAGATAGCCAAGATCGCGGCTGATGTTGATGACATTTTGCATACTTCTTCCGACCACAGTCAGTTTCCGGTTAAACTGAGCTGCTGCATCTACTACCTGCTGAATCCGATGAACGTTGGATGCGAAGGTAGAAACGACAATGCGTCCAGTCGCCTTCGAGAAGACATCCTTGATGGCAATGCCTACAGAACGCTCAGATCCCGTAAATCCGGGACGCTCAGCATTGGTACTGTCCGAAAGTAGGCATAATACACCACGGTCGCCAATCATCGCCATTTTAGCCAAATCAGCTACTTGATTGTTTACCGGCGTCTGATCAAACTTGAAGTCACCCGTATGAACAACGTAGCCTTCCGCTGTTTCAACACAAACCCCTACACAATCAGGGATGCTATGATTCACGCGGAAAAACGTCGCTTTCATTTTGCCGAGAACGATCTCCGAATCACTGTTGATCAACACGCGCTTGGTATCGTTTAGAATGCCCGCTTCCTTTAATTTTGCATCAATCAAACCAAGGGTGAGTTTTGTTGCATAAACAGGAACGTTCAAGTGCTTCAGCACATAACTTAGTCCACCGATGTGGTCTTCGTGTCCATGCGTAATAATAATACCCCGAACCTTGTCCCGATGCTCCTCCAGATAGGTAATATCTGGAATCACCATATCAATTCCCAGCATTTCCTCCTCCGGGAATTTCAATCCGGCATCAATAACGACGATGTCATCGTCGCATTGCACCACGTACATATTTTTCCCAATTTCGCCAACTCCGCCCAGGGCAAAAATGAGAACAGAGTGATTCGATTTTGCCAAAACGTGTAACCTCCTATATTTAGTTGTCATGTCCACTCAAATAAACCGCCCCAAATCACTTACTATCATTATACCCGAAGTGAAAACCTTAACACAAGGAAAAAGAGCCATCCCCGCAGGAATGGCTCTTTTTCTTTCTATCCAGTTAAACAAGCAAGGAATGAACAAACGCTTTTTCTTCGTCGTTTAGTTCAACCAGCGGCAGGCGAACACCGCCTGTTTCGATGCCCAGCTTTTGCAAAGCCACTTTTGTAGGACCAGGGCTCGGATAAGCGAAAAGTCCTTCAAATACGGGCATCAGCTTGCGGTGCAGGCTCGCAGCTGCGGCGTGGTTTCCAGCTAGGAATGAATGTATCATTTCGGTCATATCACGGCCAACTACATGGCTCGCTACACTGACGATCCCTACTCCACCAATCGCCAGAGCTGGCAAAGTCAAGCTGTCATCCCCACTGTACAGTTCAAAGCCCTCTGGAGCATACTCGATGATCTGAGCCATCTGAGACAGGTTACCAGAAGCTTCCTTGACGCATACCACGTTCGGCAGCTCAGCGAGTCTCAGGGTCGTTTGCGCAGTGATATTTACCGCAGAACGTCCTGGAACGTTGTACAGCATGACTGGCAAATCAGTCGACGCAGCAATTCCTTTAAAATGCGCGTAAAGACCTTCTTGCGATGGTCGACTGTAGTATGGTGCCACGACCATTATGGCATCTACGCCTGTTTCCTGCGCTGCCTTCGAAAATTCAATACTCGAAGCTGTGTCATTGCTGCCTGTTCCAGCGATAATATGGCATTTTCCTTTTGCATAGGAGACCACATGCTTGAACAGTGCTAGCTTTTCGGCGCCTGACAGGGTTGGTGATTCACCTGTTGTTCCAGAGATGACAATCCCTTCGCTGCCCGTCGCCACCAAATGATCAATGAGGCGCTCTGTTTTATCATAATCAATCTGTAATTGATCATCAAATGGCGTTACCATAGCGGTAACCAGTCGGCCAAATCGTGCCACTGCCTCTACAACTCCTCTTATCGTGATCAGTAAGCATGATCTCTAGACTATGCTTTTCGATCACATATGGTGTACATGCAGCTTAAACTGATGGTGAAGCGCTCGAACCGCCTTGACCATGTCCATCTCATGCACAAGTACCCAAATGGTCGTATGGGAGTCTGCCGATTGAAGAATTTGGATATCTTCTTGTGTTAAAGCCTCTACGATTTGTGCCATTACACCTGGCACACCCGTCATCCCTGCTCCAATCACCGATACTTTTGCACAATGAGGCAATAACTGAGGCTCATAATCCAGCTCAGTCAAAAGCCCTGCTGCTTTGGAGGCCATTTCATCATGTACAGTATAAGCGACACCCAGTGGATTCACATTGATAAAATCAACACTGATATTATTCGTCGCCATGGTTTTAAAAACTTGCAGCTGTGTATCGTAGTACCCTTCCTTGTTAGCGACTTTAATCTGGGTGATATTAGGTACATGGGCAATCCCCATAACAACGCGATCATGAACCGAATACTCTAGTTTTCCGATTTCGTGCATCGTGGTAACCAGAGTACCGGGGTCGTCCGAAAACGTGGAACGAACGCGAATTGGTACGTTAGCCTGCATCGCAATTTCCACGGCCCTGGGGTGAATTACCTTCGCCCCCAGATGTGCCATATTGCAAATCTCCGTGTACGTTACCATGGAAAGAGGCTGCGCTTCCTCCACAATTCTCGGGTCAGCAGTCATAATGCCCTCAACGTCGGTGAAAATATCAACCATTTCAGCTTGCAGGGCAACCCCTAGAGCGGTTGCAGTTGTATCACTGCCACCGCGGCCCAGAGTCGTAATCTCCCATTCGGCTGTTCTGCCCTGAAAGCCTGGAACGATTACGACATGGCCCGCTTCTAAGTCCTGTAGAATGCGGCTTGGATCAATCGAAGTGATTTGCGCGTTGGAAAAATCATCACTCGTGATAATATTTGCCTGACCACCTGTTAAGATCGTCGCTTTGATCCCGCGTGCATGCAACATGCTGCACATGACAGTCGCTGAAATGATTTCACCGGTATGCATGAGCATATCCGTTTCTCGACTTGGCAGTTGATGTCCGTTACTGCGTACTAACTGTAAGAGTGTATCGGTGGCATAGGGATCGCCTTTCCGTCCCATTGCCGATACGACAACGACTAGGGCGTAGCCTTCATCGATCGCTTTTTCCATATGGTAGATTGCCCTCATCCGGCAATCTTCCGTCGTCAAGGAAGAACCACCGAACTTCTGGACGAGAATCTTCACAAACCTCTCCCCTATGCTCTTGCTTTGATGAGTTCTTCTGCGATTTGCACCGTATTCCATGCCGCACCTTTGAGAAGGTTGTCAGAAACGATCCACATATGCAGCCCGCGAGGATGGTGGAGATCGCGTCGCACCCGGCCTACAAATATGTCGAGCTTGCCGGTTGCGTCAGTAGCAAGCGGATAGCGTTGCTCTTCGGGCACGTCTACCAATACGACACCCGGAGCATTTTCCAGCAGAGCTTTTACTTCTGCCAAATCATAGTCCTGTTTCAATTCAACATAAACGGATTCGCTGTGTCCATAGACGACCGGAATGCGCACACATGTAGCAGAAACCAACACGTTATCATCATTGAAGATTTTTTTCGTTTCGTTAATCATTTTCATTTCTTCATAAGTAAATCCGTTTTCAGTAAATACATCAATTTGCGGAATCGCGTTAAAGGCAATTTGATGATGAACAGGCTGTGATCCGACAGGAAGGATCTTGCATTCTGCTTCTTTGCCATCCAGGACGTCACGGCTTTGAGTCAACAGCTCATTAATCGCAGATTGACCTGCCCCTGATACTGCCTGATAGGTGGAAACGATAATTCGGTCTATACCAAAACGATCATACAAGGGTTTCAGAGCGGCTACCATCTGAATTGTCGAGCAATTCGGATTCGCAATGATTCCTTTATTTGCAAGCGCAGCATCCATGTTTACTTCCGGAACCACCAATGGAACCTCAGGGTCCATACGGAATGCACTGGTGTTGTCGATGACGACTGCACCGTGACGTACAGCGTGGTGAGCAAGTTCCTTACTGATGGACCCACCAGCACTAAACAGGGCATAATCAACTCCGGCAAAGCTCTCAGGCGTCGCTTCCTCCAGTACAATTTCTTGTCCTTTAAACGTCACTGTCTTACCAGCAGAACGTCCAGATGCAAGCAGCTTGAGTTGTTTGATCGGAAAATTGCGCTCTTCAAGAATTCGAATCATTTGCTGTCCGACAGCGCCAGTAGCGCCTACTACAGCGACATTATAAGTCAGTTGGTTAGCCATCTCTTACTCTCCTCCTAATCGCGAAAAGCAGGTTAATTGTTTTTTTCTGTAGTGTTTTTAGTAGTTGAATCTCTCGATGAGCAAGGGTTGCAGTTGTCGACCTTCCATGGCAGCTGCGCATGTCTCCAGCAATAGATCCATGCGTGCAACAAGCGAATTCGGCTTTTTGTCAGGAGCATCTTGCCCGAATGGCACGAAATAAATGTTTTTCGCTGCCAATAGCTTGGCAATATTCGCTGCATTTAGTCCCAGACCATCATTGGTAGAGATTGCGATTACAAGTGGTCGCAGGTTACGCATAGTCGCTTTGGCGGCCATGAGAACGGCACTATCCGTTATTGCATTCGCCAGACGACTGGTCGTACTACCTGTGCAGGGCGCAATCAGCATGACATCCAACAGCTTTGAAGGTCCCAGCGGCTCCGCTTGAGGAATCGTTGAGATCAGCTCTTCACCTGTCAGGTCCTTGATCTGTTGCTGCCAGCTCTGAGAAGTACCAAATCGGGTATCCGTAGTCATTATCGTATTGGATACGATTGGAACCACTCGTGCTCCCGCATCCACAAATCGCTTAATTTGTGGCATGGTTTCCTCAAATGTGCAGTGCGATCCTGATAATCCAAAACCAACGGTCTTTCCCTGAAGCATACTCATGCCTTATCCCCCCTGGTTATCCTTTGCTCCGCAATAAGACGAGACAAGGTTTGAGCCAAGATTTGTCCTGCGGTTTTTGGCGCAACGATTCCAGGTAATCCGGGAGCGAGAAGCGCTTTGATGCCTCGTCTTTCGGCATAACGAAAATCAGTGCCCCCTGGCTTGGATGCGAGGTCAAGGATAAACGCCGATTGTGGCATCTGAGCGATTACTTCTGCTGTGAGTATAAGCTGTGGGACAGTATTAAAAATGAAATCAGCATTTGTCACCTGCTGCCTTACTTCGCTTATATGGAAGGGAGTCAATCCCATCTCATAAATGCGTGCCAAGTGTTCCTGACGCCTAGCCCCTACCCTGACTTTTGCTCCCAAAGCGTGCAGCGCCCGGGCCATGGACAAACCTGTACGACCTAACCCCAGAACAATGGAAGAAGACCCATGAATCGTAATATCCGTATTTTGAATCGCCATCATAAGGGCTCCCTCCACAGTGGGGATGGAGTTATAGATAGCTACGTCATCACGATCCAGCAGTTCCACTAGAGGAATCTGGTGTGGAGCTATTAGGTTCTTCAGGTACGGTTTTGCCATTCCGGTATATACAACGCAATGCTTAGGCAAGCTGGCTACGTGTGCATCCTGCAATTGCAGCTGTTTGGAGCAAAAGATGCTTTCCACAAAGCCTTGATCATCAGTCCCTACGATAGGAAGGATGAGGGCGTCAACGTCTTTCAACACATCGCATGTTAATGGTCTCTTCGTTGCCCCTGTAAAATTACTTTCCAGGTTGTCGAAGCCAACTAACGTGACGCTGGCATCCAGTTGTATGCAACGCTTGATTACTTCCAACTGGCGAGCGTCTCCGCCGATGAAGGCAACATGTATGCCCGTTAGCATGCTGCGTTCCCCTTTCCACACATTTTACTGCATTAAATGATCGAAACGCAAAGGTTTTCCATTTGAAAAAGTTGACTGGTATTCATACGGTCTACCCCCATCCTATTCGCTCCCTAATCGTTAGGTGACAGTGGCGCCTACTTTTGAGAAGCTTGTGTCTCCTGCTGATTTAATTGGATGATTACCATATCAGGCCCAATTTTCACAATGGAATTCCACGGAATAACCAAATCCTCGCGTTTCTTGCCAAATCCGAAAAAACTGCTTCCGGGCAATATGATGGATTGAATGCTTCCATTTTCCGCGTGAATGACCAAATCAGAGTCGCTAATGACCCCCATACGCTCTCCGGTATCAAGCCCAATGATTTCTTTCCCTCCCAGCTCGCTAAGACGCATAAAGCTACCCCCTTTGTCCATCGTTTTACTGTTGATATACGCAAAAAAATCCGGGCTATGCCGGATTTTTCAGGGGTTCTCATCGCTCCTACAGGAGGATGTCATTTTTCACATTATCAGGGAAGCCATCCAGTGGACTAACCATTGCCATAGCCAGCTTGGAACGGAACAGCTGCTTAGCAACATCATGTACGGACTCATGGGTTACTTTGTCAATTTTCGCGATCATCTCATCCAATGTGAGATGGCGTTCTACCAACAGCTCATTTTTACCAAGACGGCTCATACGGCTGTTTGTACTCTCCAGGCTTAGCATTAAGCTTCCTTTTAATTGCTCCTTGCCTTTGTTCAGCTCTTTGTCTGTAATCCCGTGATCAGCCACATCACGAAGTACATGAGAAACGATATCGAACACTTGGCCTACATGCTCCGATGCCGTGCCCGTGTAAATCGTAAAGGTTCCCGCTTCTTTGTACGAAGAGTGGTAAGAGTAAACCGAGTACGCTAATCCTCTTTCTTCACGAATTTCCTGGAAGAGGCGCGAGCTCATGCTTCCACCTAGCACGTTGTTCAACAAGATGAGGGAGTACACATCTGGATGTCCTACCTGAAATCCAGGGAGAGAAATGCACAAATGCGCTTGTTCAGTAGCTTTATGCTGTGAAATAACGTTTGCGGTAAAATCAGGTGTAGTCAAGGTAGCATCATTGGATTTGCGGTTGAATCCAGAAAAACGCTTTTTAATATCTTCGATCAGACTCTCTTCGAAGTTCCCTGCAACCGTAATCACTGTATTCGTCGGCAAATAACGCTGATCGATATAGCTTAACAAATCATCACGTTTCAGGCTCTTCAAGACTTCCTCTGTACCCAAAATGGAGTAGCCTAGCGGATGCTTGCCATAGGACGCTTGGGCGATCAAATCGTGCACAAGATCATCCGGTGTATCTTCGTACATGCTTATTTCTTCGATGACTACATTTTTTTCCTTTTCCAATTCCTCGGAATCAAAAACGGAGTTGAAGTACATATCCGAAAGTACTTCTAATGCAATCGGAGCATGTTGATCAAGCACCCGTGCGTAGTAGCATGTGTACTCTTTGGAAGTAAACGCATTGACGTTTCCACCGATCTCATCAAAGCTTTCTGCAATTTCCTTCGCAGAACGAGTCTTTGTACCCTTGAAAAACATATGCTCCAGAAAGTGGGAAATCCCATTATTGATTTCGTTTTCATATTTGGAACCGGTCCCGACCCAGATACCGAGTGCTACAGATCGAACAGATGGAATTCTCTCTGTTACGATTCTAAGACCGTTATCACATGTATGACGTAGTATCACGCAAATCCTCCTCAGTTGATCATCTGTCTCTATCCTAACTTCAGGGAAATTGTAGTAAACACGTTTAACTATAGCAAACTTCCCTTGTCTCCACAACAAATGAAGCAAATTGAGGCTACGGGAGACGGCTACTCGAGATCACTTCCGAAACTGTCGTTGGCACTAGCCCTTTTTGCTTCGCATTTGTAAGCAGCTGATCGAGACTTTTTTCTGATGTTGCTGTTGGATGCATAAGGACCAAAACCCCATTGCCCATTAGACCGGTAATTTTCTTGATGACGTAAGCAGGAGATGGTTTTTGCCAATCTACTGTGTCAGCAGTCCACATGATGGTTTGCATTTGAAAAGGATCATGGGCAATTTGCACAACTCTTTGATTAAAGGAACCTGAAGGAGGGGCAAACAAGGTAGGCTTTATTCCTAATGTTTTGCCTATAACCTCTTGCGTTCGATTCATTTCTTGATGAATGCGCTGGGTGCCCAATGTTTTCATATCGGGGTGCGAATAAGCATGATTCCCAATTTCATGTCCACGTGCTGCAATCTTTTTCGCATCCTCTGGGTATCTTTTTACCCATGAGCCGTCCAAGAAAAAGGTGGTTTTGACTTTATGTTTGTCTAATGTATCCAGCATGGAATCGAGGTACTCGTTCCCCCAAGCTACATTAATCATAAAAGAGATGGCTGGCTTTTTCGGATTTCCCCGAAAGATTGGTTGTGCTCCGAGATCCTTTAGCGTTACCGCTGGAGGAATTTCTTTATATACCATCATTTCGGGACTCGCCGCTCCCGCTGCCAACATTTTGTTTACGGAAGCCTCTACATCTACAATACGCCCGTTGTATCCAGGTATTGCTTTCCAAGTAGGATCTACTACCGCGTCAACAGGCAGATCCTCTTTGCCTTCCTTCCACTGTTCTATCAGAGTCAGAAGTCGCGCCCTCTCATCAAGGGCACCATCCGCAGTCACTGCCTGTTTATTTTTTACCACACTTATATAATGTTGGATCGGCTGATAATTTAACAAAAGAATAAACAATGCCGCGCAGATGATCGTAAACCATACTCTTCTTTTTTGGGCTGCCATTGGAGCGCTCGCCACCTCCCGAACGTACAAGTCCTCTCTTTGTCCAATGTATGAACGGGGTGGCTATCTTAGACGAAAAAAGAAAAAGCTTCCGTACGCGAATTTCTTCGAGTGACGAAGCCTTTTGCTCTATCTTATTCAGCTTGTGTTGGAGCCGCATCTGCTTGAGCTGCAGCTGCTTGTTCCTTCAATACTGCTTTGCGAGAAAGATTAATGCGGCCTTGGTCGTCGATTTCGGTAACCTTCACTTGTACTTTATCGCCGACTGCGACAACATCTTCTGTTTTCGCTACGCGCTCTTCAGCCAGTTGCGAAATATGGCACAGACCTTCTTTACCCGCGAACAATTCGATGAATGCCCCGTACTTCTCAACGCGTTTTACTGTTCCCAAATAAGTTTGGCCGACAGCAACTTCACGTACCAGGTCTTCGATAATTTGTTTCGCACGAAGGTTTGCTTCTTGGTTAATAGATGCAATGAAGACACGGCCATCTTGCTCGATATCAATCTTAACGCCGGTTTCTTCGATAATTTTATTAATCACGCGACCTTGTGGACCAATGACATCACGAATTTTCTCCGGATTGATGGTCATCGTCATGATTTTTGGCGCATATGGCGAGAGGTCTTTACGCGGCTCGGAAATGGTGCTCATCATGTGCTTTAAGATGTGCAAACGTCCTTCGCGGGCCTGCTCCAATGCGATCTCCAAAATTTCTCGATTGATCCCGGAAATCTTGATATCCATCTGGATTGCGGTTACACCAGCTTCGGTACCTGCAACCTTGAAGTCCATATCACCCAAGTGGTCTTCCATGCCTTGAATATCAGTCAGAATTGAGAAGGATTTCTCGTCTTGACTCATAATCAATCCCATGGCAATACCAGCAACTGGTGCTTTAATTGGTACACCTGCATCCATCAAAGCAAGTACGCTCGCGCAAATCGATGCTTGTGAAGTAGAACCGTTGGATTCGATAACCTCAGATACCAATCGGATCGTGTAAGGGAATTCTGTTTCAGAAGGAATGATTGGCTCAATCGCACGCTCACCCAATGCCCCGTGACCAATTTCACGACGTCCTGGTGGACGCAAAGGACGCGCTTCCCCCACGCTGTACGGCGGGAAGTTGTAATGGTGCATAAAGCGCTTGGATTCTTCCAGACCCAATCCATCCAGTATCTGAACATCACCCAGTGCACCCAACGTACAAATGCTAAGTGCTTGGGTTTGTCCACGTGTAAACATACCCGAGCCATGTGTACGGGAAAGAATGTTTACTTCACTGGAAAGTGGGCGAATTTCACCCAAAGCTCGTCCATCCGGGCGAATTTTTTCTTCCGTAATGAGTCGACGAACTTCGTCTTTTACAATATTTCCAAGAACCTCCGCGATCATTTTTTCCTGATCTGGATAGGTTTCCGGATTTAGAGTAGCGAAATGCTCTTTGGTTTCCGCCTTGATATCATCAATCGCATCGTAGCGTGCTTGCTTTTCTTCGATACGGACAGCTTCCTTCAAGCGTGCTTCCGCATATCCGCGCACTGCCTGATCAATTTCAGGATCAACCTCGTGCAGAATCACCTGCATTTTTTCCTTACCGATTTCGGCTACGATCTGGTTTTGGAATTCGATTAATTGCTTGATCACATCATGACCAGTCATAATCGCTTCCAGCATGATGGATTCAGGTACTTGGTTTGCAGCTGCTTCTACCATGTTGATCGCTTTGTGAGTACCTGCTACAACTAAGTGGATATCGCTTTTCTCAGCTTGCTCCACGGTAGGATTGATGATGAACTGACCGTCAATACGTCCTACAATTACACCTGCAATCGGCCCTTCGAAAGGAATTTCTGACACGCAAAGCGCAGCAGAAGTACCAATCATCGCAGCGATTTCTGGCGAGCAGTCTTGATCAACGGAAAGAACAGTATTTACAATTTGTACGTCGTTTCGAAATCCTTCTGCGAAAAGTGGTCGAACTGGCCGGTCAATCAAACGGCTAGCCAGGATCGCCTTTTCACTTGGGCGTCCCTCTCTTTTAATAAAGCCGCCAGGAATTTTCCCAACCGCATAGAGACGTTCCTCATAGTTGACAGTCAACGGGAAGAAATCAAGAGCTTTTGGCTCTTTGGAGACTGTCACTGCAGACAGGATTGCTGTATCGCCGTACCGAACCAAGACCGAACCATGCGCCTGTTTGGCCATTTTGCCAAACTCAAGGGTCAGTTTACGGCCTGCCAGTTCGAAATCATATGTACGGTATTGTTGCTCCATGATGCTAGCAGTCCTCCTTCACTACAATGTGCATTATCTACACTTTGTTTTCTACCTGTATGTATTATTTCCTGCCACGATAAAAATTAAATGGGTACCATTGGCAGTCGCTCTAGATAATAAAAAAAGCTTCTTTTGAAGCTATCACCATCGCGTTGATTCACCTGTTTGTGTAAACGTTTCGGAAAGCTTAGCACAATACTGTGCTAAGCCCTCCTACACGCTAGAAAAAGCGGGAAAGACCCGCTTTTTACAAGACGCTGATTAGCGACGCAGACCCAGACGGTCTACAACAGAACGGTAGCGTTGAACATCGGATTCACGCAGGTATGTCAACAGGTTACGACGTTGACCAACCATTTTCAAAAGACCACGACGGCTGTGGTGATCTTTTTTGTGCGTACGCAGGTGTCCGTTCAGATTGTTAATGTTTTCGGTCAAGATAGCGATTTGCACTTCCGGCGAACCGGTGTCGTTCTCATGAGTACGGAACTCTTGGATTAATTGAGTTTTACGTTCTTGAGTCAATGCCATCATGACTCACCTCCTTATTTTGTATACCGTTCGCCGAGTCTGCCGTCGGTGAGTATCGGACAGCCAAGCTACGGTTATCTGTACAACGTTATGAATTATAGCATACGGAAATATGAAAAGCAAAGAGAATCCTTTAAGAGATTCATTCTGCAAATTTTTGCTTGGCAGTCTGTACGTCGCGTCCGATTTGCGCAATTAACGCATCGACTCCAGCAAATTTCTGTTCCTCTCGAATGTAGAAGAGGAATTCTACTTCTACTTCTTTGTCGTAGATTTCACCAGAGAACTCAAAAATGTGCACTTCTAGTGATTTTTCTTTCTTCTCCAGCTCAAATGTAGGCTTGATACCTACATTCATCACACCATAATAGCTTTTTTTATCTACGGTAAAGCGAACGCCGTAAACGCCATTCTTGCCGATCAGGTAAGGCTCGTTTACTCGTACATTGGCCGTTGGGAAACCAATTGTCCGTCCCCGCTTATCTCCATGCACCACTGTGCCGCGCACCTTATAAGGACGTCCTAGCAAGTGACGCACCTGCTCTACATCCCCATGATGCAAATACTCACGAATAATGGTACTGCTCACTTTTTCACCCAGACGATTTACCGGACCAATAATGTCCAATCCGTAGCGTCCTTGACTCATCTCCTGCAATGTATGAGCTGTACCCATACCTCGATGGCCAAACGTATAGTCAAATCCGACGACAACATGACGACACTCCAGAGGGAGCATACACTCCGCAATGAAGTCTTCAGGATAGACCGCTGCAAAGCCAATATCGAATTTCATCACGTAGGTAGTATCTACGCCCATTTTTTCGAATTGCTCCAGTTTGTCGGCTAGGGGAGTAAGATAACGCGTATATCCGCTTTGACCCAGAACTTCACGTGGATGAGGATCAAAGGTCAACACCGTGCTTTGCCAACCATTTGACTTTGCGGTATCGATCGCCTTTTGAATGACCCGGCGATGACCAATATGTACGCCATCAAAGTACCCCAATGCAATCGCACAAGGACTTGCTTGCAAATCATTTGGTAATGGATAGGTAAGCCAGATCGTTTTCACGGTTACACCTCTGCTGGAAAGACTTTTTCTGCTTTGGCGAACAAGCCTTTATCCCCACGGCATACACGATGGATACCGAGCAACTCGTCTCCGGAGAAGAGGCAGATCAGACTTCCTTCTTCGGCAGTGACCCCCGGAAGTGCAGTAGCTAATCCATTTCGCACTGCTTTTGTGCGCTCCGGTTTTACTTGAAAGGATGGTAAAAACGAAATTGCTTGTGGGATTGAGACCAATTTTTGGGTAATGTCTTTTCCCTCTGCAGCCTGTTGTTCCAATTGTTCGAGCGGGATGGATTCTCCTTCTACGAACGGGCCACTTTTAATTCGCCGCAACAGCTTCATATGGGCAGGATAACCCAGCGCACGCCCAAGGTCAACACATAAGGTGCGCATATAGGTTCCTTTTGAGCAGGTGCAGGTAAATGATACATCTACCGCATCGCCTTCCACCCGAATGTCATGCAGGGTCAACTCGTACAGTGTTACCTTCCGCGCCTGTCGCTCAATTACGGTTCCTTCTCTGGCCAGATCATACAGTCTTTTTCCGTTGACCTTAACCGCAGAATACATCGGTGGCACTTGCTCCATTTCTCCCAGGAACGAACCGAACAATTCTTCCATACGCTCTTTTGTTATCGTAGTTGGATCAACTGCCGCCTGTTCGAGGATCTCACCAGATGCATCCTCTGTTGTTGTCGTAGAGCCGATTCTCATGACAACCTCGTAACGCTTTGGCAGCTCCTGCAGGTACTCTACAAGCCTCGTCGCGTTCCCTACACAAATCGGCAGTACTCCAGTCACATCAGGATCAAGTGTGCCTGTATGCCCTACCTTTTTGGTTCCATACAATCGACGGATACGTGCAACACAATCGTGTGAAGTCATACCTGCCGGCTTGTCGATGACCAGCACGCCGTTTATGTTACTCATCACTTTTCACTCCTACTGCTTCTTCCAGGACGTGGCTTACTTTTTGTTTTACATCAGCCAGAGAGCCGCGGATTGTGCAGCCAGCCGCTTTGGCATGGCCTCCGCCGCCAAGCTGTTTCGCCACGAGGGATACATCCACGCGATCACGTGCACGCATACTGACTTTTACTACACCCGGCTCGGATTCCACAAAGGAGACGCCTACCTCTACTCCCTCGATATTACGGCAATAATTCACCAAGCCACCTGCATCCTCTCGCTCCGCATTCGTTTCTGCAAAGTCAGCCAGAGAAACTGTAATGGAAGCAATTAGGTTTTGATGAGAGAGCTCCAATGTTTGAAGCGCGCGACGCAAGATTTTCACATGGGCAAAGGTAATCTCCTCCAAGCAGCGCTCGGCAACCTCACCTGGCTTAACACCGAAGCCAAGCAGCCTGGAGGCGATCTCCATTACGCGTGGTGAAGTGTTGGAATAGCGGAATCCACCAGTATCTGTGAGCAAGCCTGTATAGATGCAGAGAGCAAGCTCCTCGTTAAATGTTACTCCCAATTCCTCCGCAACCTCAAACAAGATTTGAGCAGTCGCCGCCGCATCTGTTTGAATCAAATTGACATCACCAAAGCCATCATTCGTCGGATGGTGGTCAATATTTAACAAGCGAGCGCCAGAATCAAATAAAGACCGTACATCGCCCATCCGCGACTCATCTGCGCAGTCTACAGCGATTACGGCCCCGAACCTTTCTTCCAGCGGTTGTTTTCGGAGATTACGAAGGTGATCGAAACGAGGCAAGAATGCAAACTTGATGGGTGTTTCTCCTTCATTGACTACTACATACTCTTTACCCAATTGTTCCAGCATTAACACTACACCCAAAGCGGAGCCTGTTGCATCGCCATCTGGGTTAATATGAGAAAGAACCAGGAAGCGGTCATGCTCTCGCATGAATTGGGCCGCTTCCCGAACAAATTGTCGATTAGGATTCATTCTGCTTTTCCTCATCCGTAGAGATTTCCCGTAGGATTGACTCAATCTTGCTGCCGTAGTCGATCGACTCGTCCAGCTTAAATACAAAATCAGGAATATGGCGCAGTTTTACTCGCTTACCGATCTCTGTACGAAGATATCCCTTCGCTTTTGTCAAACCAGACAAAGATGCCTTACGCTGCTCTTCACTACCAAAAATGCTCACATATACTTTTGCCAGTTGCAGGTCGCTGCTTACTTCTACGTCCGTTACTGTGACAAAGCCTACGCGAGGGTCCTTCAATCCGCGTTGCAAAACGAGGCTCAGTTCTTTTTTGATCTCTTCACCTACGCGGCTAATCCGTGTTTTATTCATTTCTTTCCACCTCCACTGGCTGCATTAGTCGTAGTATTCCGTATCCACGTGAATCAACTCCACGCCGGGATGAATTTCCACTAATCGGATCACAGCCGCTAGCTCTTCTTGTAAAAAGGATATTTCATTAGCAACGGCAGCGATACCTAAAACGGTACGCTGCCATTGCTCATTGTAAGCCACCTCTGCCGCGGAGACATTAAAGCGGCTCCGCAGCTTACCGATCAGACTTTTGACGATGGCCCGTTTCTCTTTCAAGTTTTGGCAAGCGGGCAGAAGAAGTTCGATCTGCACCCCTGCTACCATTATTGCTTCACTTCAACCATGACGAATGCTTCGACTACGTCGCCTACCTTGAGGTCCTGGAAGCGTTCCAGGGTCAAGCCGCACTCGTAACCCGCAGCTACGTCTTTGGCATCATCTTTGAAGCGTTTCAACGTATCGAGCTTGCCTTCGTAAATCACGATGCCTTCACGAATCAAACGAGCACCAGCATCGCGGCTCAATTTGCCTTCGGTTACATAGCAGCCTGCAATGTTACCGATTTTGGATACTTTGAACACTTCACGAATTTCTGCTTGACCGATGATGTTCTCTTTATAAACAGGATCCAGCATACCTTTGAGTGCTTGCTCGATCTCTTCAATAACAGTGTAAATAACACGGTGCAGACGAATATCGATCTTCTCTTGCTCAGCCATGCTGCGAGCGTTTGGCTCAGGACGTACGTTGAAGCCAATGATAATCGCATTGGACGCGTTTGCCAAGGTTACATCGGACTCGGTAATCGCACCTGCACCAGTGTGAATAATTTTCACACGAGTACCATTGACATCGATTTTTTCCAAGGAACCACGCAGTGCTTCTACAGAACCTTGTACGTCTGCTTTTACAATCAGGTTCAGCTCTTTAATATCGCCTTCCTGAATGTGCTGGAACAGATCATCCAGTGATACGCGTGTATTTTCGCGACGCTCGGATTCACGCTGCTTGGATGCGCGCGCTTCCCCAATCGCACGTGCCTTTTTCTCATCTTCAAAGACCCGGAACTGATCGCCTGCTTGTGGTACATCGTTCAAGCCTGTAATTTCTACAGGAGTAGACGGACCCGCTTCTTTCAGACGACGACCTTTGTCATTCACCATCGCACGAACACGACCAAAAGCAGAACCTACTACGATTGGATCTCCAACACGCAGTGTACCTTGTTGAACCAGAATAGTTGCAACCGGTCCACGACCTTTGTCCAGCTCAGCCTCGATTACAGTACCACGAGCGCGCTTGTCAGGGTTTGCTTTGAGTTCCTGAACTTCGGAAACGAGCAGGATGTATTCCAACAGTTCCTCGATACCTGTACGTTGTTTTGCAGACAAAGGAGAGAAGATTGTGTCGCCGCCCCATTCCTCTGCAACCAATTCATACTCAGTCAATTCTTGTTTGATGCGATCAATGTTTGCTTCTGGCTTATCTACCTTGTTCACAGCTACGATAATCGGAACATTGGCAGCCTTCGCATGGCTGATTGCTTCTACGGTTTGTGGCATTACGCCGTCATCCGCTGCAACAACCAGGATGGTCACGTCTGTAATTTGTGCACCGCGAGCACGCATAGTAGTGAACGCTGCGTGACCTGGTGTATCCAGGAACGTGATTTTCTTTCCTTTGATTTCTACTTGGTATGCACCGATATGCTGTGTGATACCGCCCGCTTCTCCAGAAACGACATTCGTCGAACGGATCGCGTCAAGCAAAGTGGTTTTACCGTGGTCAACGTGACCCATGATTGTAACAACTGGTGGGCGCTCAACCAAAGTCTCAGGTGCATCGACTTCTTCCAGCGTCTCAAAATTGGTTTCGTCAATAACGATTTTTTCTTCTACTTCGATGTTGTATTCTGTACACACCAGTTCGATGGCATCGCGATCCAAATATTGATTGATCGTAGCCATAATCCCCAAATTAAACAACTTTTTGATGACTTCCGCCGGTTCTTTGCGCAGTTTAAGTGCGAGTTCATTAACCGTCAAAGAATCAGTGAAAGTAATCTTTGTTGGTGGCTCCAATACAGGGCGTGGAGCTTTTTGTTGTCCACGTGAATTGTTTCCACGGCGATTGTTTTGATTACGGTTGTTTCCACCGCGGAAAGGCTGGTTCTTTTTGTTATCTTCAAACGTTTTTTGGGTTTGTGGAGCTTTTTTGATTTTCTCACGCTTTTCCGTGCCAACGTTTGCAGGAAGTTTTACTTTATCTTCAAAATCTTCGCCTGTACGTCCCTCTGTTTGGCTCGGAGGAGTGCTTTGCTGATTAGCAGGGCGCTGTTGATTTTGTGGGCGTTGTTGGTTGTTGTTTGGTCTTTGTTGATTCTGTGGTCTTTGTTGGCTATTCGTCTGCGGCTTACGGTCAGTCGGTTTTGCGGGTTGACTTCTCATATTGTTTGGTTTTCTCTCCTGATTCTTCCCCTGATTTTTTCCATTGTGAGGACTTTGATGATCGGGTCGGTTGCCACTGGTGCTGTTTCCAGCAGGACGATTGTTACTCGGGCTATTTCCTCCACGATCACGATCTGCCGGTCGTTCAGTTCTAGACTGCGCTGATGCAAGACCTTGACCCGATTGCTGCTGGGGTCGTACCTGTTGTCCTCTGGAGTCGTTGGGGCGTCGTTGATCGTCCGTTTGCTTTGGTCTTGTATCAACAGGCGTACTGCGATTTTCCGGCTTCGCACCGGATCGCAATTTGGCCATGTGATCCTCGATCCGCTTGATCGTCCCTTCTTCCATGATACTCATATGATTCGCTACTTCTATGTTCAAACGCTTTAGCAAATTGAGGATTTCCTTACTGCTCATGTTGTGCTGTTTGGCATATTCATACACACGTGTCTTCAATAGATCTTCACCCTTTCGAAAGTTAGGTGAGCAGACGCTGAATGCTTTCGGCCAATTTCCCATCGGTTACCGCCACAGTAACGCGCCCATCTTTTCCGATTGCGTGTCCCAGTGAATGTCGGTCGCCAGTGGTTACACACGAAACACCGTAATAGGAACATTTATCCTTTACTTTTTTAGCGGTATTCTCAGATGCATCGCCTGCGAGCAATACGAGATGAGCCTGACCGTTCCGAACAGCTGTGATGACTTGTTCTTCTCCAGTAACGACCTTTCTCGCTCGCATAGCCAATCCGAGTAATTGAGCTGCTTTAGGGATCATTGTCCCATCATCTCCAGCCATTTGTCCCGGAAGGCATCATATTTCTCTTGGGAGATGGACATATTGAGGGCACGTTCCAGCACTTTTTTCCATTTTCCCGATGCGAACGTATCCGGCTTCAGACAGCTATCCTGCCGACACACATAGGTACCGCGTCCTGCCGCCTTTCCCGTCAGATCAATGACGATCTCTTCGTCTGGCGTCCGGACCACGCGGATTAATTCCTTTTTTGGGAACATTCCTTGGCAAACAATGCATTTACGCAAAGGGATTTTTTTTTGCTTCATGATTATTCGTTGTCCGCCCCTTCATCGCCCTCTACAGCCTTTGGATAGGCGATGCCTTCTTGATCTGCCTGAGACTCGCTCTTGATATCAATCTTCCAGCCAGTCAGCTTGGCAGCCAGACGAGCGTTTTGACCGCGTTTGCCAATTGCCAAGGACAGTTGATAATCCGGCACGATGACACGCGTCACTTTTTCACTCGCATTTACTTCTACATGAAGGACCTTTGCAGGGCTAAGTGCATTCGCTACATATTCTGCCGGATCTTCAGACCAGCGTACGATGTCGATCTTCTCACCTTTTAGCTCGGTGACGATTGTTTGTACACGCATTCCTTTTGGACCTACACATGCACCTACAGGATCTACATCCTCATTGATCGAATGAACCGCAATTTTCGAACGGTCTCCGGCTTCGCGAGCAACCGATTTGATTTCTACCACGCCATCGTAGATTTCTGGCACTTCTAATTCAAAGAGGCGCTTCAAAAGTCCTGGATGGGTACGGGATACGACAATTTGCGGTCCCTTTGTGGTTTTTTCTACCTTGATGATATATGCCTTCACACGGTCTTGTGATTTGAATTCTTCGGAAGGCATTTTTTCAGTGATCGGCATGACTGCTTCTGCCTTGCCCAAATCAATGTAGTAGTTGCGAGCATCCATACGCTGAACGACCCCGGTCACGATATCGTCTTCACGCTCGATGAACTCACTGTAGATCAATCCGCGCTCCGCTTCACGAATGCGTTGGGTAACGACTTGCTTCGCTGTTTGGGCGGCAATACGTCCGAAGTCACGAGGTGTTACTTCGATTTCCACGATATCATCTAAACGGAAGTTAGGATCAATCTCCTGCGCTGCATCTTGAGAAATCTCGAGCCTTGGATCAAGTACTTCCTCTACTACGTTTTTCCGTGCGTACACGCGTACCATACCAGAATGACGATTTACATCCACCCGCACATTTTGGGCCGAGTTGAAGTTACGTTTGTATCCTGAGATAAGAGCCGCTTCGATGGCCTCGATCAGTACGTCTTTGGTGATGCCTTTCTCTCTCTCAATGGCTTCTAAAGCCTCGATAAAATCGCCGTTCATGACTTTCGTTGCCTCCTCCTTTACATACCACCGGCCTAGACTAAAAGAAAACCTCTATCGAGGCCTGCTCATGAATGAGCGTCCGCTTTTTAGCGGAAAGTGAGTCTTGTGTATCGGTTCTAACCAGATGCTTATCTGTTTCCGATACGGTTAAAAAACGATTGCCATGCGGGCTGTGTCAATTTGCTCGAGGGAAATGACATACGTTTTCTTTGGTTCTTTTACAGTCAATTTGCCGTCCTCGAAGGATATCAGTTCGCCCTCGAACACGCTAGCTCCTTCTATCGGCTCTTTGGTTGTAATGTGTACGTGCCTGCCGACAGCCTTTGTAAAATCCTTATCCTTGCGCAACGGGCGCTCTGCACCCGGAGACGATACTTCCAAGAAGTACGCAGTAGGAATCGGATCTACTTCGTCTAGTTTTTGGCTCAGCTTCTCGCTGACAAGGCCGCAGTCATCAATATCGATGTTGCCAGTTTCATTGTCGATAAACACGCGCAGAAACCAGTTGCTGCCTTCCTTTTTGTACTCGATGTCAACCAGTTCCAGACCCAATTCGTCAACAATGGGCGTGACCAGTTCGGTGACGATGTCCGTTACCTTGCTCAAGCAAGTACCTCCTTATCGTTTGAACCATGAGGTGTAGCCAGAAAGAAAGAGTGGGTTTCCCCACTCTCGATCTGCCATGCGTATAAAACCAGTATTTCCAAAAAAATTATAGCATAACAGCCCTCCGCTGACAACCTTTGGATGGTTGCACGCTTCCAGAACCCGCATCAGAACAAGGATAGCTGATTGGACTCTGGCAATCCTTTCAAAGCGCCCTGCTCCTCTAAATACTCCAAAATCGTCTTGGAAATCCGGGAACGTGACAAAAGATCCTCCTTGGAGAGGAACTCGCCTTCTTTTCTCGCATTCACTATGCTGATCGCGGCGTTTGTCCCGAGTCCAGGCAGTGCATTGAAAGGAGCGATCAGGGAATCCCCGTCAATTAAGAAACGTGTAGCATCAGATGCATACAAGTCTACATTGGCAAAGCGGAAGCCACGCTCGACCATCTCCAGCGCCATCTCCAAAACAGTGAGCAACGCTTTCTCCTTTGGTTGTGCGTCGTGACCTTTACCTTCGATCTCCTCGATTTTCTGTTTGATGGCTGCTGAACCTTTTACCATGAGTGGAATGTCGAAGTCATCGGCGCGAACAGTAAAATACGTAGCGTAAAATTCAAGCGGACGATGCACTTTGAAATATGCAATCCGAACAGCCATCATCACGTAAGCAGTGGCGTGGGCTTTCGGGAACATGTATTTAATCCGCTGGCAGGACTGGATGTACCAATCCGGCACGTTGTTATTACGCATTTCTTCCTGATCCTCTTCCGGAACGCCCTTCCCTTTACGAACCGACTCCATGATTTTGAAAGCACGAGACGGATCGAGACCTTTGTAAATCAAGTACACCATGATATCGTCACGACAACCAATTACTTCAGGCAGCTTGCAAGTTCCGTTACGAATCAAGTCTTGTGCATTGTTAAGCCATACGTCAGTACCGTGGGACAGACCAGAAATCTGAACAAGCTCCGCAAACGTTGTAGGCTTTGTATCCTCTAGCATTTGACGAACGAATTTGGTACCGAACTCCGGAATCCCCAGCGTTCCCATATTGGTTCCGATTTGCTCAGGTGTCACGCCGAGCGCCTCGGTTGTACTGAAAATGGACATCGTCTTTTTGTCATCGAGCGGAATGGTTTTCGGGTCCATGCCGGTCAAGTCCTGAAGCATGCGGATAACGGTCGGATCGTCGTGACCGAGAATATCGAGCTTCAACAAATTATCGTGAATGGAGTGAAAGTCGAAATGTGTCGTGCGCCATTCTGATTCATTGTCGTCTGCTGGAAACTGGATTGGACAAAAATCTTCAATTTCCATGTAGGAAGGAACAACAATAATTCCCCCCGGATGCTGCCCTGTCGTTCTTTTCACACCAGTGCAGCCATTTACAATCCGCGATATCTCCGCATTGCGCAGCGTCATTCCGCGCTCATCCGCATATTTGCGAACATAACCGTAAGCTGTCTTCTCAGCTACCGTACCAATTGTTCCAGCGCGATAGACGTAGTCGACACCGAACAACTCTTGGGTATATTTATGTGCTCTCGGCTGATAGTCACCAGAGAAGTTCAAGTCGATATCGGGAACTTTATCCCCTTTAAATCCAAGGAACGTTTCGAATGGGATATCCTGCCCATCCTTCGCATAGCTAGTACCGCACGAAGGACATTCTTTATCAGGCAAGTCAAATCCCGAAGCGATCGAGCCGTCCGTGATGAATTCGTTATGCTTGCAATTCGGGCACCGATAATGTGGTGGCAACGGGTTTACCTCGGTAATTTCGGACATCGTTGCAACGAAGGACGAGCCAACGGAACCCCGTGATCCTACGAGATAACCATCATTCAGGGATTTTGTTACGAGCCGCTGTGAAATCAGGTAAATAACGCCGAAGCCGTGCTTGATAATACTTGTCAGCTCTTTTTCCAAACGGCTCTCTACAATTTCAGGCAAAGGATCACCATAAAGATGTCGAGCCTTGTCATAGCACATTTGCCTTAGCTCGTCATCGGCACCTTCGATGATTGGTGTGTACAGCTTGTCTGGAATCGGACTGACATCTTCGATCATGTCAGCGATGGCGTTCGTATTTTTTACGACGATTTCATGTGCCAGCTCTTCTCCCAGGAATGAAAACGACTCCAGCATTTCATCTGTCGTGTGTAGGTAAAGGGGCGGTTGGTTCCCGGCTACAGGGTCCCCTTTTGAAAGCAAGAAGACGTCACGGAAAATTTCATCCTGCGGATTAAGGAAGTGTACATCACCAGTCGCAACGACCAGCTTGTCCAGTTCTTTTCCCATATCCACAATCATTTTATGGTAGCCTTTCATCGTTTCCAATGAAGGAATCTCTTCATTACGTAAAAGCGGCGAGTACTGCGCGACTGGCTGTATTTCCAGATAGTCATAAAATGCAGCCACTTCTTTCAGTTCGTCGATAGATTTACCGCGCAAAATCGCTTGCATCAACTCGCCATCTTTGCAGGCAGTTCCAATTAACAGCCCTTCCCGATACTTGATCAGCTGACTTCGCTGAATGCGGGGCCAGCGATAAAAGGTTTCCACATGTGAACGACTTACCAGCTTGTACAGATTTTTCAAGCCTTCTTTGTTTTGGACCAAAATCGTAGCGTGGAAAGGTCGTCCACTTTTGTAGTCCGCTTCTGCATTACTTCTCTCGTTAAGCTCTGCCATCGTTTTGATCTGCGCTTCTTTGATATCCTTCAGCATTTGCTGGAAGACGTGAGCCAGCGCGACAGTATCGTCCAAGGCTCGGTGAGCATTAATCAGCTCCACGTTAAACTTCTTCGCAAGTGTCCCTAATCGATAGTTGCGCATGCCCTTGTACATCATGCGAGCTAAAGGCAATGTGTCCAAAAAGGCATTATTCCAAGGTTCCATTCCGATTCTTTTGGCACATGCATTGATAAAAGCTTTATCGAATTCCGCATTATGCGCGACAAGAACGGCATCACCCGTAAACTCTTTAAACTTGCGCAGAACGACATCCAGCGTTTCTTGTCCCCGCAGCATTTCATTCGTAATACCCGTAATCTCAGTTGTCTTGGGACCAATCTCCAGTTGTGGATCGATCAGCTCTGTCCATTGGTCGACAATTTCTGCGCCCTTCATCTTAACGGCTGCTACCTCGATAATCGTATGCTCAGCGGCGTTCAGACCAGTCGTCTCTGTATCGAATACAACATATTCAGTATTTTCATCAATCGCATAATTGTTTTCGGCATTCAAATTGTAGACGACATCAATGCCGTCCTCAATGACGTACGCTTCCATCCCAAGAATGCACTTGATATTATTCTTCTTCGCCACAGAATACGCTTCTGGGAATGCCTGTACAACTCCATGGTCGGTGACAGCAATTGCCTTGTGACCCCATTTTGCTGCAGTAGAGACAAGCGATTTTACCGAGGCAACCGCGTCCAGCGCACTCATCGGAGTATGGCAATGGAGCTCTACCCGTTTTTCTTCGGCTGTATCCTTGCGTACGACTTGCTGCTCGATTTGATTGAGATCGTTTGCGTTCATGACCAATTCACGAATAAACGTATCGTGTTGGACACTACCGCGCGCTTTTACCCACATTCCATCCTTGAGGGCTTCCAGCATTTTGACGTCTTCCTTGTCACGTGAGAACATCTTTACAGTCAGAGAGTCTGTGTAATCTGTTATGTTGAACGTGAGCAGATGACGTCCGCTACGCAGCTCCTTCACTTCTACATTGAACACGGTACCTTGGATAACAACACGGCGTTCCTCTTCCTGAATTTCAATAATCGGAATAGGAGCGTCTTTGATTTCGTAGCCCATCATGAGTGTTGTGATTGCTTCGGCTTTATCTGAGCCCTTGCTGTCCTGCTGCGCTGTAGTCATTACAACTTCCACCAGTGCTCGTTCTTCCTCAGCCCGCTGCTCTACGAATGCCTTGTACGCTTCGTCGCTTTCTTCACCATGGAACGAAAAACGCATCGTACAATCCGTCGCTTTTTGAAAGGCAGCGATCAATTCATTGTCAGCTCTTTTTCGCTTTGCTACTTCTACTGTCATCTCCGTTGGCAGGTAGACTTTCACTTCATTCTGGTCGACCTGTTTTCGAGCGGAACGAAGGGTAACTGCCAAAGAGTTCAAGCTTGGCTCCAGCCCCGCAACCAAAAGATCCCAATATTCATTCACAACCAGATCCAGCTGCGGCTTTTGCAGGTACCGATAATGAGCATCGACCTTGGCTAGATGTGAAAAGGTTTGTGTCAGTCGCATGTTAAATGCTGCAAAGACATCAGCTGGAACTAATCTTTGCAGCGTGAAGTGAAAAACCCACTCTTTGTTTTGCTTGTAAAGCTCCAGCTTGTCGATTTGCCCATCAAGAAAAAAACGCTCCACCCACTCATCTGGTAAGTCCATTTGCTTCACCAGCAGGGAGAAACGATGTTTTTGCTCTTGTAAACGGTCCACGGTTTTCCCACCCTCCCAAAGATAAAAAAACCTCTATCGATGCCTACGCATGGAGGTACTTCCGCTTTTTAGCGGAAAATCCCTACCTAGAAACGAAAAAGAGGCACTCCCTTAGATCAGGGGAGTACCCCGGTAAATTTCGACAAAATCCTTCTACATTCCTGCTAGATATTATTTGCCGAAGAGTTCTGCTCCTGTGCGATCAACACGTGCCAGCATCGCTTTTACTTCGGTAACCAGATCTTCCAGTTTAACATCTTGTGTTTCCCCGTTTTTGCGAACACGTACTTCTACAGTACCTTCTTGTGCAGCCTTGTCCGAAACAGTAATCCGGAGTGGCAGACCAATCAGGTCAGCATCTTTGAACTTGACGCCAGCGCGTTCTGGTCGATCATCAAACAGTACTTCTACGCCTGCACGACGAAGTGCTTCTGTAATTTGTTCGCTTGCTTGACGCTGTTCTTCTACTTTAACATTGACTGGGATCACATGCACATGGAAAGGGGCTACAGCCACTGGCCAAATGATACCATTTTCATCGTTGTTCTGTTCGATCACAGCTGCGATCGTTCTGGATACCCCAATACCGTAGCATCCCATGATCATTGGTTGACTGCGGCCATTTTCATCCAAGAACGTAGCACCGATCGCTTTGGAGTATTTTGTTCCCAGCTTGAATACGTGACCCACTTCAACACCACGGGCAAATTTGATGGTACTGCCAGTACGAGGGCATTCGTCACCCTCTGTAATGTTGCGCAAATCAGTATAACGTGATACTTCAAAGTCACGACCAGGAACTACGTGCGTCAGGTGGTAATCTGCTTCATTCGCACCCGCGACTCCATCGTAAACGTCTTGTACGTAGTTATCGGCGATGATTTCCACTTTTTCCGGATCAATGCCGACTGGTCCAACAAACCCAGCTGGTGCTCCAGTTACCGCGAGAATATCAGCTTCCGACGCCAGACCAACTTGGGTAGCATCATACAGATTTTTCAGCTTCACGTCATTGAGCTCATGATCTCCGCGAATCAAAACCATAACGAGCTTGTCATCTACACGATATAACAGACTCTTGATGATATGTTTCGCTTCCATTTGCAGGGCTTGTACTAATTGCTCGATGGTTCTGACACCAGGCGTATGTAGCTTTTCGCGTGCTGGTGCTTCGGAAGCAGGTTTTTCAGAAGGCTTGTAAACAACCTCTGCCTTTTCCAAATTCGCAGCATAATCGCCATCTTCGGAGTAGGCAATCGTATCTTCCCCGATCTCACACAATGCCATGAACTCGTACGTACCTTTACCACCAATCGCTCCTGCATCTGCTTCTACTGCACGGAAGTTCAGCCCTACGCGAGTGAAAATATTGGTGTAGGCATCGTACATTGCTTGGAAATTACGATCCAGACCTTCTTGTGTCGTATCAAACGAGTATGCATCTTTCATAATGAATTCGCGGCAACGAATCAAACCGAAACGAGGGCGAACTTCATCACGGAATTTGGTTTGAATTTGGTACAGATTGATCGGCAGCTTTTTATAAGAGTTGATTTCATCACGCACCAAGCTCGTAATTACTTCCTCGTGAGTTGGTCCTAAAGCAAAAGGACGATCATGACGATCGCGCAGACGAACCAGCTCCGGGCCGTATACATCCCAACGGCCCGTTTGGTGCCACAGCTCTGCTGGCTGCATCGCAGGCATCAAAAGCTCCTGGGCTCCCGCGTTGTTCATTTCTTCACGCACAATGGCTTGGATTTTATGCAGCGAGCGGATTGCCAATGGCAAATACGTATAGATCCCGGAAGCCAATTGGCGAGCCATACCAGCGCGGAGCAGCAGCTTGTGGCTGGCAATCTCCGCGTCAGCAGGTACTTCTCGCAAGGTAGGAATCAACATTTGACTTTGCTTCAACACGTGCGTGTCCTCCTTATGCCTCATCAGCAAGTGGCGCTCATTACCCTACTGTAGTAGGTTTTTGCTCGCCGACCATTTCGTTAATTTCTTTCATTAATTCTTCGAACAGTTCTGTTTCCTTTACCTTCCGAACAATCTCACCATTACGGAAAATAAGGCCTTCCCCGTTTCCACCTGCCACACCTACGTCTGCTTCTCGTGCTTCACCAGGGCCATTTACAGCACAACCCATAACGGCGACTTTCAGTGGCACTTTCAGAGTAGAGATCGCATCCTCTACTTTCGTAGCAAGACCAATCAAATCGATCGCGCAACGTCCGCAAGAAGGGCACGCAATAACTACAGGATCGTTGTTGACAATATCCAGGCTGCGAAGAATTTGCTTAGCTACCTTGATTTCCTCCACTGGATCAGCAGTAAGGGATACACGGATGGTATCGCCAATACCCATCGATAGAACCGTACCGATCCCCACTGCTGATTTAATACTTCCGGAGAATTGAGTACCTGCTTCCGTTACTCCTACATGCAACGGATAATTACGCTTTTCTGCCATCAAGGAATACGTCTGGATCATTGTTGGTACGTCAGAGGATTTCAAGGAGATCACGATGTTGTCGTAATTGAGGTCCTCCAAAATTTGCACGTGATCAATTGCACTCTCTACAATCGCTTCAGGCGATGGATAACCGTATTTTTCAAGCAGTCGTTTTTCCACAGAACCAGAGTTTACGCCGATGCGAATAGGGACATTGCGCTCACGGCACGCTTCAACGACTCTTTGGGTTTTTTCTTTGGAGCCAATATTCCCTGGGTTAATGCGGATTTTATCAATTCCACTCTCCAAGGCAATTAGGGCCAGCTTGTGGTCGAAATGGATGTCGGCAACAAGCGGCAGCGGTGAACGCTCCTTGATCTTCTTGATGGCGCGTGCTGCATCTTCGTTGATGACGGCCAGGCGGACAATTTGGCAACCGACATCGTGCAGTCTTTGAATCTCGGCCAGTGTCTTTTCTACATCACGCGTATCCGCTGTCGTCATAGACTGAATCACTACGCTTTTTTGGCCCCCGATTTGCACGCCTCCTACAAAAACCGGTTTCGTCTCCTCGCGCTTGTACATTTTGCACCATCCTTTAAGCTTTTTCTGTTTTCTTTCTACCGGGTTAGTACGTTATTGGAAGAACAACCGTTGCACATCATTCCAGGTTACTACTAAAATGAGCAGCATCAAAAATGCAAAGCCCAAAAAGTGAACCATCCCTTCCTTATGTGGGTCAATGGGACGTCCTCGCAATGCTTCTACTGCCAAAAAGGCTAAACGTCCACCATCAAGTGCAGGGAGTGGCAACAGATTGAACAATCCTAGGTTAATGCTTAGAACGGCAGCCCATTTCATCAAAATCGCCATACCTTGCTGTGCAAATTCACCTGTCATCTTGAAAATACCCACAGGACCGCTCAAATCATTCAGTCCTACAGCACCGGTAAACAGCATGCCTAAGCTTTTCAAAATCATCACGGTAAATTCGTAGGTGGACGATACCCCGTATTTTAGCACTTCTCCGGGCGCATATGTGAGTGAATTCGTTACCATGATTTTGCCGATGTTGTTTTCGTCTTTTCCTACTTTTACAGGAACCGTGTTTACCTGTCCATTTCGCTCATACTGAAAAGTCAATTCCTTGTCAGGTGCTTGGCTAATAATTTGAACGACATCTTTCCAGGTGGAAACCGATTGTCCTTGAATCGCAATCACTTTGTCGCCTTCCATGAGTCCCGCTTGGGCAGCAGGTCCACCTGCCCTCACTTCTCCAAGGTATGTCCCATTAGGAACACCGTACAAAAGACCGATCATCACAAACAACAGGAATGCCAGCAGGAAGTTGGCAAAAGGTCCTGCAAAAATAGCCCAGAAACGCTGCGAAACGGTTTTGCCTTTGAACTGTCTATTTAATGGAGCAATCTGAACCTCTTGTCCATCACTCACTAATTGTGCCTGAGGATGTACCGAGTAAGTATGCTGTTCTCCATCAATTTCGAGGGTCAAGCTCAATGCTTGTTCCAGGTCAAAACGTACGACAGTACCCGATATAGCTCGCTGAGAGCCTGCATTCGGCCCATCTAACAGGATATGCGTTACCTTTCCAAGCGCATCACGTTCGATACTTACTTCCATGTGCGGCTTGAGCATATCCATTTCCGGATCTTCACCCGCCATACGGACTAACCCACCAATAGGCAGAAGGCGAAGGGTATATTCCGTTTCACCACGCTTCACGCGAAAAATCTTGGGACCCATTCCAAGCGCAAATTCCCGACAAAGTATCCCAGCCCTTTTGGCCAGAAGGAAGTGACCCAGTTCATGCACGAATACGAGTGCCCCAAAAACAACTACTATCGCGAGAATTGATTCAACGGAATCCAGATTGGGAAAAGGCAAGTGAACAGCCACCTTTCTTTCGAGTATCTAAAGCTCATATCCTGCTTTTATGCGAATATGAGCGCCTGCGAGCGTGCCCACTTATCTGCAGCAAAAATCTCCTCCAGCGTAGGGTCTTGTATGCCTTGATGGGCTTCGCATGTTTTGCTCACGATCGTTTCGATATCAAGAAACCCAATCGAGCCCTTCAGAAACAAATCAACAGCTACTTCATTGGCTGCATTTAGTACAGCCGTGTAAGTCCCACCAGCTTTTCCACACTCATAAGCCAATTTTAACAGAGGGTAACGGTCAAAATCCATGGCAGCAAAGTGAAGAGTACCCACTTTGACTAAATCAAGTGGCTCTGTTGGCAAGGCTATTCTGCCCGGGTAACTCATTGCGTACTGGATTGGAACCTTCATGTCCGGTGTCCCCAGCTGAGCCATTACCGCTCTGTCTTTATATTCTACCATAGAGTGTATGATGCTTTCATAATGGAGTACGCATTCAATTTGCTCATAAGGCAGATCAAACAACCAATGCGCCTCAATTACTTCAAAGCCCTTGTTCATCATCGTAGCAGAATCAATCGTAATTTTGGCACCCATACTCCAATTCGGGTGTGCCAATGCCTCGGTTACCGTTACTTGCTTTAAGTCTTCACGAGTCAAATGTCGAAAGGAGCCTCCGGATGCAGTCAGCATGACTCTCTCTACGTCCTGACGCCTCTCTCCCTGCATGCATTGGAACACGGCAGCGTGCTCGCTATCGACCGGGATGATTTGGACCCCTTTTTCTCTTGCTTTTTTCATGACGACCGATCCAGCGCAAACCAATGTTTCCTTATTAGCAAGTCCGATTGTTTTCCCCGCTTCAATGGCAGCCAGAGTCGGGGCAACACCTACACTCCCGACAACAGCCGTCATCACAAAATTGGCAGCCTCATATCGAGCCACTTGCTCAAGGCCTTCGGCGCCGTATACAATTTCTGGTTTTACCTGACTACCAAGGCGTTCTCTCAGTTCAAATGCTGCTTGTTCACTCCCTACCGAAACAAGCTCTGGTCCAAACTGCACAACCTGCTTTGCCAGCAAGTCCACGTTTGTTCCTGCAGCCATCGCTACCACAGAAAACTCCTGCGGGTGCTCTTCAACTACATCAAGTGTACTTGTTCCGATCGAACCCGTAGAACCTAAGAGTGCTATTTTTTTCACTGCCTTCACCTTCTATATCTCTTTCTATATATGCAACAGGTTTCAGACGATACCTAGTAGATGCAAAACCGGAAAAACAAGTAGAAAACTATCAAAACGATCCAGCACGCCCCCATGACCAGGAATGAGCTGTCCAGAATCCTTTACGTGAAAATGGCGCTTAAACGCTGATTCCACCAAATCTCCCAATTGACCTACAATCCCTGCCACAAAAGCGATGGTCAGTGCCTGTGCCAATGTCAGGTTGCCCAGTAGAGCATTTACGCCAAGAACAACGATGATTGCTGCGAGCAAACCACCAATGGAGCCCTCGATCGTTTTATTTGGGCTGATCTCTGGCCAAAGCTTTCGCTTACCGATGGCTTTACCTACAAAATAGGCGCCAGAGTCAGTCGACCAGATTGCCAGAATGACGAGCACAGTTAGCATAAACCCGTCCGGAAGATTGCGGGCAGCGGCCATATACGTAAATCCATAGCCTATGTATAACGCCCCCACTAATGTAAGGGCGATGTGTTCAATGTGAAACTGATTTTTCCGCAGTACGGAGTAAATCAACAAAAGAAGGAGCACTGGTAACATCAGATCCGGCATACTGATGTTCAGCCAACTCGAAAATGCAAGGGATGGCCACAAAATACTTACCATCAACACATATCCAAGTATCCCTGCCGCATGTAATGGCTGTAAGCCAGCCATCCTCATAAATTCAAACAGGCCAATGACGGCCAGTAAAAAAACCAATAGTGAGTACCAGGCTCCTCCTGCATAAATCAAGAGAATAAAACCCGCCCCACCAATCAGGCCAGTAATTATTCGTTGCTTCAACTGATTCCACCTCTCGGCTATACCGCCCCGTAACGACGAGCTCGGCCTTGGTACTCCACAATCGCTTGATAAAAGTGTTCACGGGTAAAATCAGGCCAAAGAACGTCCGTAAACCACAATTCCGTGTAGGCCAATTGCCATAGCATGAAGTTGCTTAAGCGAATCTCTCCACTCGTGCGAATCAAGAGGTCAGGGTCGGGAATATCGCTTGTGTACAGGTAGCGGGAAATGACTTCTTCATCCAATTTCTCAGGGTCGAGTTCGCCCGCTTTTACTTGGGACGCCATCATCGAAAATGCTTTAACTATTTCGTCGCGGCCTCCGTAGTTCAAGGCAAAATTTAGTTGCAGACCAGTATTGCTTACTGTACGCTCTTCTGCTTCAGTTAACGCTTTTAACGTGTGCTTCGGTAATTCGTCCTTGCTCCCTAACATACGAATTCGCACGTTTCGTTCAATTAATTCTTTTAATTCTGTCGACAGAAATTCCTGCGGAAGCTTCATGAGAAAATCAACTTCGTCTCTTGGGCGCTTCCAGTTTTCGGTAGAAAAAGCATACATGGTCACATAACCTACTCCTAGATCGTCTGCAACCTTGACCACTTCTTTTACTGTTTTCATTCCTGCCCGATGCCCGGCAACCCGGGGTAAATTGCGCATATTGGCCCAACGACCGTTCCCGTCCATAATAATCGCAACGTGTTGCGGAATTTTTCCGGTACGATCCAATTCCTCTGGTATTGGTTGATTCTCTTTGCGGGCCCATTTGCGCGCCAGATGTTCTAACATAAAGTGTTCCCCCGTAATGAGAGATATAGACGTACATCCCCCTCACCAGAGGGGGATAACCTTGTGTTACACTTCCAAGATGTCTTTCTCTTTATCCTTGACAATCTTATCGACTTCTGCGATGAATTTATCTGTTGTCTTTTGGATGCTTTCTTGATGACGGCGAGATTCGTCCTCGGAAATGGTCGCAGCCTTTTCCAACTTCTTAATGTCGTCGTTAGCATCGCGGCGGATGTTGCGAATGGCAACCTTACTGTCTTCTCCGCTCTTACCTGCTAATTTAACCAAATCCTTACGGCGTTCTTCTGTCAGCGGCGGGATTACCAAACGGATGACCACGCCATCATTAGAAGGAGAGATGCCAAGATCAGATTGTTGAAGCGCACGATCAATTTCTTTCAGCGCTGCTTTATCCCATGGCTGTATAATCAACATCCTTGGCTCAGGAACGCTGATGTTAGCTAATTGGCTAATAGGCGTTGGTGAACCATAGTAGTCAACCAGTACACGATCCAGCATTGCTGGATTTGCACGACCAGCACGGAGGCTGGAAAGATCTTTTTTCAATGTAGCGATCGCTTTGTTCATACGATCTTCCATGTCTTTTAGCACGGATTGTGGCATGATTATTCCCCCTTAACTAAAGTACCGATTTTGTCGCCCATTACAGCACGGCGAATGTTGCCTTCTTCGGAAATGTTAAAGACGATGAGTGGAATACTGTTGTCCATGCACAAGCTAGATGCGGTGGAATCCATCACACCCAAACCTTTGTTCAATACTTCCAGGAAAGTCAGCTGTTCGTACTTTTCCGCGGTCGGATCGAGACTCGGGTCTGCTGAATAAACCCCATCTACCTTATTTTTTGCCATCAGGATCACTTCTGCTTCGATCTCCGCTGCGCGCAGGGCTGCAGTAGTATCCGTGGAGAAGTAAGGATTGCCTGTACCCGCTGCAAAGATAACGACACGCATTTTTTCCAAATGACGAATCGCTCTACGGCGTATGTATGGTTCCGCTACCTGTCTCATTTCAATCGAAGTTTGAACACGTGTAGGAACGTTCACCTTTTCCAACCCATCCTGCATGGCGAGTGAGTTCATAATCGTTGCCAGCATGCCCATGTAATCGGCTGTTGCCCGATCCATCCCTTTGGAGCTGCCGGAAAGTCCGCGCCAGATATTACCTCCTCCGACGACTACTGCGACTTGTACTCCCAACTCTACGATTTCCTTGATCTGGTTCGCAACGGAAGAAATAACTTTTGGGTCAATACCATACCCGAGCTCTCCCGCCAGTGCTTCCCCACTCAACTTTAACACAACCCGTTTATAGGCAGGAAGTGGCATGTGAAACGGCCTCCATTCATGAATCAT
The DNA here is from genome assembly GCF_002897295.1 of Brevibacillus reuszeri. Classification (GTDB taxonomy): domain Bacteria; phylum Bacillota; class Bacilli; order Brevibacillales; family Brevibacillaceae; genus Brevibacillus; species Brevibacillus reuszeri_A. The sequence continues at coordinate 117,794 of NZ_BEXF01000005.1, read as the reverse complement.
TCTCTATTACCTGTGTGCAATCCTTCTTACTCGTATACGCACACTTGCTTTTTACATGCAGAGAGTTTCACATGGTGTGAAACTCTCGTTTTGAAAATAGGGAACACGGAGGTGTTCCCTATAAGTCAATATTATTGCTTATTTACTTGCGCCATAACTTCAGCTGCGAAGTCTTCTTGCTTCTTCTCGATACCTTCGCCTACTTGGAAGCGAGCGAATTCTTTCAAGGACGCACCCGCTTCTTTCAACAGAGCGGATACTTTTTTGTCTGGATCTTTTACAAATGGTTGCTCAACCAGTACGTATTCTTCGAAGAATTTGGAGAGACGGCCTTCCACCATTTTTTCAACGATGTTTGCAGGCTTGCCTTCAGCCAGTGCTTGGTTTTTCAGAACTTCGCGCTCGCGCTCAATCTCATCAGCAGAAACTTCTTCACGGTTAGCGAAGCGTGGGTTGGACGCTGCTGCGTGCATTCCCAAGTCTCTAGCCAAAGATTCGTCCTGCGTACCTTCCAATGTTACGAGAACACCAATTCTTCCACCCATGTGCAGGTAAGCACCGAATACGCCTGCATCCGATTTTTCAGAAAGAGCGAAACGACGGAAGGAGATGTTTTCTCCGATTGTGGAGATTTTTTCGTTGATGACATGAGCGAGAGTCTCGCCAGCACCTTTGAACGGTTGCTCCAGAGCTTCCTCTACAGTTGCAGGACGCTGGGAAACTACGTGCTCAGCGATGTCTTTAACAAGTGTTTGGAACTCAGGGTTTTTCGCAACGAAGTCAGTCTCGCAGTTAACTTCTACTACAGCTGCTACGTTACCAGTAACTGCTGTTGCTGTCAGACCTTCAGCCGCAATACGACCGGATTTTTTCGCTGCCTTTGCAATTCCGCGTTCACGGAGCAAGTCAATTGCTTTTTCCATGTCTCCGCCAGTTTCCTCCAGCGCGCGTTTGCAATCCATCATTCCTGCGCCTGTACGCTCACGCAGTTCTTTAACCGATTGTGCACTAATTGCCATTTGGTTAAACCTCCTAAGGAAAGTTACGATCTCATTATAATGTACTTGGAAGCCATCTGTTAAGATAACGTTTCTGCAACCTTATTCTTTGCTGAATACGAAGAAGGATTCTCCTTGTGCTCAGTTAGAATTCTAGCTTCACCATGACTATGGTAAAGGCTAGCCTGTGCTTATACTAGATAAGAAATTGTAAATTCTTATCTGTACAAAAAAGGGTGGACAGGGGTTCTGACACCCTCAGTCCACCCTTTTACACTTGCTTACGCAGTTGTTGTTGTAGTTGCTTGTTGCTCTGTACCTTGGTTGCCTTCTTGCAGAGCATCTGCCATTTTCGCAGTCAAAAGCTTAACTGCGCGGATAGCGTCATCGTTACCTGGGATCACGTAATCGATCTCATCTGGATCGCAGTTCGTGTCAACAATTGCAACGATTGGGATACCCAATTTACGAGCTTCTGCAACAGCGATGCGCTCTTTACGAGGATCGATGATGAACAGAGCATCTGGAAGTTTATCCATATGAGCGATACCGCCCAAGAATTTCTCCAAGCGATCCATTTCTTTGCGAAGAACGATAACTTCTTTCTTCGGCAATACTTCGAAAGTACCGTCTTGTTCCATACGTTTCAGATCAGCCAAGCGACCTGTACGTTTTTTGATGGTGCTGAAGTTAGTCAAAGTACCACCCAACCAACGTTGGTTGATGTAGTAGTGACCTGTACGTTCTGCTTCTTCTTTAACGGATTCTTGTGCTTGTTTCTTCGTACCTACGAAGAGCACTTTACCGCCGTCTTGAGCGAGTTCACGCACGAAGTTGTACGCTTCCTCTACTTTTTTAACGGTTTTTTGCAGGTCGATAATGTAGATTCCGTTACGTTCGGTGAAGATATAGCGAGCCATTTTCGGGTTCCAGCGACGAGTTTGGTGACCAAAGTGTACACCAGCTTCGAGCAACTGTTTCATCGAAATTACTGCCATATTTCACACCTCCTTCAAAAATGGTTTTTTTGATGCCTACCTCCGTCACACCGCATGTTCCAAGCAATTCTGCCATTGGCAGCACCGTTGCCGGAATTGGTGGACGTGCGATTTCAACACCGTTATTGAATATATCATACGGGACTTTCAATTGCAACAAACAAATACCATTTTTTTCGTAAAAAAACTCCGCCTTATTTCTTTGGCGGAGTCGTTATCAGCTTTGCGATATCCGCTTCCGTTGCCGATTCGCTCACTTCGTATGTACCTACACGAATTCGATTCAGCTTGTTTTGGGACCGCAGCTGATCAACGAATTTATTGTCTGCAGGGAGAATTCCTTCCTCCACGAGTATACGACCTACCTGCTCGGCAGTTGCCTTATACGGAACAGTAAACGAAACCTTTTTTTCCGTTTTGGGAACTTCTACAACTGGAGCAGCAGGAGATTGTGTTGGCGTAGGAACAGAAGCACCCGTCACAGAAGTAGACTGAGCAGGCGGCTGTGTCGTAGCCTTTTCAACAGCACCAGGAGCCTCAGGCGTCGCTGTTTGGCCTACAATCGTCTTTTGCGGAGCATTCGGAGCATTTGTCTCCGGCTTCGTTGTTTGCCCGGGCGCAGGCGGCTGCGGCGCTTTTGGAGCTGTAGGGGCTGGCTTTACATTTACTTTCTTTTCCTGCTGCCATTGCTCATACTCCTCAGGCGTAAGGATGACCATCTGCATTTCTTCTGCAGATTTCTTGATTTGTTCCTTTGTGATAACAGGGTGTGGCTCTACTTCTCGCGATGCAAGCATACCAAGAACGGAGGTTGCGACTAGCAGACCAGCACCAAAACCGAACAACAGTTCTTTTTTACGCATCTGCTTGACCTCTTTCATTCTTGGCTGCCAATGAGAATATCAGTTCGATTTCACCGCGTCCCGCTCCAAGGCGTTTGGCGATTTCATCATAGGTAAGACCCTCTTTGGCGAGCTCAAAGGCACGTCGGTAGCGTTCCCGAAGTGCGAGCATGTCTACCTCCGTGACTGACTCCTTGGGCAAGGACGTTACTTTTACTTCTGTTGTTTCTACGATTGGTAGTCGCTCTTTCGCTTGGTTTTCTAGCTGCTCGACCCGTCTTCGGAGCTGCTGTACTTCTTGCAGCAAATCTGCCCGGGTATCTTGAACATCAGCAGACAACCGCTCATTTTCCTGTTTTAGTTGCCTGCTGATCTTTTGCATGCTCTTTTCCAGCTCTGCTTTGTCAGTTGTGCGAACAGTTTGTGTGGCAGAATCGGAATCAATAGGTGACTTCCTCTTGATAAACAAGGCAAGTATCATGCTAATGACTCCAGCTCCGATTAGGATTGGGTACACTACGTCCATGTTGGTCACCTTTATTTCTGGCTTATCATTTCCTATCCTTCATTATAACGATATATCAATAAAACGTCCGCGCAACGGATCTCTCATCGAGACGGCTGTAGCTGAGGATGTGCTTTCACCTGAACCAGCTTCCTTCTCCTCCTCTGAAGAAGAGGCAGATTGTTCGAAAGCATCCTTGCCTTGTCTTTGCTCCCGCTCGCGAATCTGATTTTTCTGTGTATGTTCCACATCATGTGGCCGCTGACGCAAATGCTCATCCAGTTCTCTTCGCTGGTTAATCATGGATTGCTGCTCATGCATGGTGCGCTGCTGTTGTTGCTCTTGTACACGCGTAACTTCTAGCGTGCGTGGCAAAGCAACCTGTAATTCGACCGTTTTCAAGCTCATCAGGCTACACCTCTCTTCCCAACAATTCTATCACTAGATTGCTTATCAAAGGAGGGTAGTGCTGCTAATTTCTCCGTCAATCACCATGAAACGTGTACGCGCATACTCATGCTTGATAAAGTGGACAAGCCTGCCAAACGTCATTTTGATCCCGGGATACATGACGTGATAAGCGTCAATCGCTGCGGGACCTTCTCCTAATAATTCGGCTTCCACATCTTTTTTTCGGGATTCCAGTGCCTTGCTCTCTTTTTCAAGTACCAAACGTGTGTTTGTTAACTTAATTTGCATGACTCGTTTATCAGGTGGCAGCTCTCCCGCAACTTGCATCATTTGATTGAGCACGCCTAAGCCCTGATCGGTTTTACGCAAATTTTCATATACGTCTTGCAATTCTTTTTGCAGGGATGCCAGTTCTTGACGCAGCTCCGGCTTGACCCCAACCTCCAGTACTGTTGGAGTAGCACTGTTGTTGCCAAAAATTCGCGCTCCTATTTTCTCCCCGGCTTGCAATACACCACCAATAATAATGCCCTTTGCGCCCTTGCATATAATTTGCTTACCTGCGCGCACGGATGAGAACATAATGCTTTGAGAAACCAACACTTGATTTCCTGCGGTTACATTTGCGTTTTGGATAAAGGACGTACGAATGTCCTGCCCAGCAATAATAGAGCCCTTATCTTGAGCTACGATTCCACTCTTAATCTCAATGGACCCTGCAGCATCTAGTTCTGCGCCTTCCACACTTCCCAGGACACGGATATCCCCAGATGCTTTTACACGAAATCCATTTAATACGTTCCCGCGAATGACCACCGTTCCCACAAAATCGATATTACCGACACCAAAATCCACATCCCCGTTTACTTCAAACACGGGAAATACATTCATCTTTTCCTGGTCAGTAAATGAAACCTGCCCATCTATTGCAGCATAGATCATGGTTCGTTCTTGATTTTGCACCACATTTTTTCCAGGCTTTAAGATAGCTTCCTTGCCGGCTTTGGGAGCGATGGGCTCTCCGGTAACTGCTTTTCCTGGTTGACCTTGTCCAGCCGGAATTTTTTTCGCCAACAACTGTCCTTTGATCACGTTCGGAATGCTTGTCACATTGTAAAAATCAACACGTCCATCTTCCAGCTCTTTTGGCCCTTGCCCTTCCTGTATGGTTTTTAAATATGGGTACTCAATGTATCCATCTTCTCCAACCACTGGAGGCGTACCAGTAGCAACCGTTACATAGGCATTGGCAAACTTCGCCGGTGTCGTACATAGCGCTTGAACGATTTCGTTTTTAATGCCAAAATTCACTTTCTGTGTTTGAAGTGCTTGAAGCACGTCACTTTCCATAATTACGATCTGATCAAGCTCAGTTTCATCCACTTTTAGAATGATTCCTGCTTCCAGCTTATCAGCGGACATTTTGACCTCAAAACGATAATTACCGATCCCTTCCATCATTCTACCCCTCTCAAACTTGGGTATTGTCGTACCTACATCAATTGCGTCTTCCATCTAGATAACGCAGAACGCAGACGGAATAGAGCCTTGGAATGAAGTTGTGAAATACGTGATGGCGACAGGCTCATGATTTCAGCGATTTCCGATAATGTCATTTCTTCAAAATAAAATAAGGAAACGACAAGACGTTCTTTTTCAGGAAGCTTATCAATAACCGTAACCAGCACTTCCTTTAAACTGGTTACCTCCGCAACCGTTTCAGGACGCGGTGTTACATCATCGACAATATAGGAGTGTCGTGCCGTCTTTTGTTCATCTTCGTCACCAACTGCTTCATCGATAGAGACCATGGAAGCTAGGGACGTTTCCAAAAATACTTGCTGCAGATCTTTCTCGCTTATCCCGAGATAATCGGAAACTTCTCGATCGGTTGGCATGCGTAGCATTTGCTGTTCCAAAGTGGTGTACGCTTCTTCGATTTTTTTAGCCTTGTCCCGCACTGTCCGAGGAATCCAGTCATTCTCACGCAGCCCGTCAATCATTGCCCCCCGGATGCGCCACATCGCATATGTTTCGAATTGTAGACCCCTTGTATGGTCAAACTTGGCTAAAGCATCTAAGAGACCAAAACGGCCGTAGCTAATCAAGTCATCCTTATCTACATTTGCAGGTAAGTTAATCGCCAATCGATTCGCTACCTTGTCAACCAGTGGTAAAAAGCGCGTGATCAAATCGACTTCCGCTTCGCGACTGCCTTCTTGCTTCCACATAACCCATTTATCAAATTCTTTTGTTTTTTCTTGACTTGTTAGCCGTGCCACGATTAGTCACCAACCTTTACTCATCTGATAAGCGTCTAACGACCTCTGCAACGGTGGTGGGATCCTCAATTGGTTGAATCCTCTCCATCTTGGACAAGGAAAGTGGGGAAAACGCTTCCTCCGGATCCTCCTGCTCCTGATCCTTTTGAGGATTTTCCAGAGGAGCCACTGGCTCCCCTGACACGGCTTCCCCTGCTTCACCAACTGGACTCGCGGATGTATGCGTGATTAATGCAATCACCCAACGGATTGGAAATGCGACGAGGAAAAATACGCCGAATGCGATGCCGGCTCGTACTAAGGAGACTAGCCATACATTACCCGCCCCTGCTGCAACCAAAGTCACGACAAATGCAAGCAATCCCAAGCCTATATTAATCCAAATGGTTCCCAGCATACTTATACTTCCTTCACACCTTGATTTACTGTTCGAATTTGAAGCATCCCGTTTGTGGCATCGAGTTCTATAGTCCGACCGCAGTTTCCCCCTGTATCTTCCGCCACTATCTTTATATGGGCATCCTTCAAAGCCAGCTTGCAAGCTTCCACATTTCTTGGTCCGATCCGCATCGTGTCATTGTTTCCTAAAAATGCAAACATTTGAGCGCCGCCTGCCAGCTTTGCCACGATATGACGTGTCGATGCGCCTGCACGCTCCATCAGTTGAATGAGGTGAGGAATAGCGGTGTCCGCATACTTCCCTATGGATAGTTCCCCACTTTTTGCCAGAGATGATTCGGGCAGCATCACATGTGCCATGCCAGCAATTTTATGAGTGCTATCGTAGAGGACAACCCCCACGCATGAGCCTAAACCGGTGGTACGTAGCCGACTCGGAGGCTTTGCCACACCGAGATCGGCCATACCAATCTTAATAATCTCCATCAAACGGAACTCCTAGTGAATGAAATAGAATGGGTAGCGATTCTGGATCAGGAATCAGAAAAAAGTTTCCCTTCACTTGCTCATTACCTTCAAAAAAGGCTGTGTCAATCGTGAGGGCAAAGTCACCCGCTTGACCCAACTCAATCAATCCATAGCTAAGAATGGCACCTGCCATATCTACAGCCAGAGCAGGAACTGATGGCTGTAGATTCAGCTTTGTTAAATCTGCCAACGAAGAGAGATAAGACCCCGTTAAAATGTTTCCAATTTCGTGCAGAGCGGAGACCTCAAGCTCTCCCCATTCATACACGTCCTTGTCGATACCTGTGATTTGCAGCAACAGATACTTGGCAGAATCCACGTCAAGGATAAAAAACATGTTGCCCGGGCAGTCTCCTTCTACACGGAGAAATACTGTAACCACTACCGTTTCCGCCCCACCGACACAATCAGCTACTTCATCGAAGGGAATAATGCTCACCTGAGGCACTTTCATATCGATTTCTTTTTGCATGAGCTTGGAGAGGGCTGTAGCGGCATGACCCGCACCAATATTCCCGATTTCGCGCAGCACGTCAAATTGGAAATCGCCAAACTTGGTAAAATAGACCATTTTATTATCCCTCGATTGCGTCCAACTGCTTTATTTCCTCAGTGCTCAAAACTTTATCAAGATTCAATAGGATCAGTAATCTTCTATCTAGCTTTGCTACACCGCGTAGATAAGCCGCTTCGACTCCACCAACAACCTCAGGAGGCGGTTCGATTGCATTTACAGGAATGTCAATGACATCATTGGCTGCATCTACAATTAATCCAACCTCAAGCTCACCTACTGCAACGATGATGATGCGGGTTGCTTCGGAGTATTCGCTGTCTTCCAGACTGAAGCGATTCCGCAGATCAATAATTGGAGTGACCACACCCCGCAGATTGATAACCCCTTTGACAAACTTCGGTGTGCGCGGAACTCTTGTGATATGCTCCAGCTTTTCGATTGATTTTACTTGGTGCACCTCTACTCCGTACTCTTCATCCTTCAATCGAAACACGATCACTTTGACTTCGCTTACGATTTCTTTTTGATCGAGCATCTGGCTGCCCCTCCTCTACTTAATCAATGCATTGCAGTCAATAATGAGTGCGACTTGTCCATCACCCAGGATGGTAGCACCAGAAATCGCAAATACATTGACCAGATATTTACCGAAAGATTTCAAGACAATTTCCTGTTGTCCAATGAATGAATCTACGACGAGACCAGCCATTTTTTCTCCTTTGCGAACGATGACCACAGCTACTTCGTCATCGTTCTGGTTCCCACTACTCGGAACCTGGAAAATATCCTGGAGAGAGACAAGCGGTACTACACGGCCCCTGAAGTCGATCACTTTTTGGCGGTGAGCCATCATGATCTGATCTTTCTTGAAGACTGCCGTTTCAATAATGGAGCTGAGAGGAACGGCATATTTCTCATTTTGCACCTGTACCAGCATGGCAGAAATGATAGAAAGAGTCAGAGGAAGCTGAATCAAGAAGGTAGTCCCTTGGCCGCGCACAGAATCGACTCCTACACTACCACCCAGTGACTCGATCTTGGATTTCACGACATCGAGTCCCACTCCACGTCCAGAAATGTCGGAGATCACATCTGCCGTACTAAAGCCCGCTGCAAACAATAATTCATGAATTTGCTTGTCGCTCATGCTGTCTGCAATGGCTTGTGTAACGATGCCGTGCTCCAGTGCCTTTTTCAATACTTTTTCTTTATTAATTCCGGCACCATCATCTTTTACTTCAATAAATACGTGATTTCCGCTGTGGAACGCGCGAAGCTCGATCGTCCCTTCTTCGGGCTTGCCTGCCTTTTTCCGATCCGCAGGAGACTCAATTCCGTGGTCGAGAGAATTGCGCAGTAAGTGATTCAGCGGGTCTCCAATCTCATCAATCACCGTACGATCCAGCTCTGTTTCCGCACCGAAAATTTCTAAATTGACTTTTTTGCTCAAGTCTTTTTGTAAATCTCGAATCATACGCGGGAAACGATTAAATACTTGTTCAACTGGAACCATTCGCATAGTCAGAATGATGTTTTGCAAATCGCCACTGATTCGACTCATATGCTCAACTGTTTCCTGGAGCTCGCTCTTGCCAATCTCACGTGCCAATTGCTCTAGGCGACCACGGTCAATGACCAGCTCACTGAACAGGTTCATGAGAATATCGAGGCGATCGATATCTACACGAATCGTTTTTCCGCCTGCTCCTGTCTTTCTAGCAGCAGCTGGCTGCGCCTCTTGCGCTTTTTGAGGGGTCGAAGCTGCCTGTTCTTTCACGACAGGTGCTTCCTCAACCTTTGCTTTGATCACAATAGGCTCAGCAGTGACATCCTGAATCTCGGAAATGTTAAGAATTGCACTGCGAATTTTTTCGATCGGGTGCATGGTGACATATGCGATTTCAAAGGATTGTTCAAAGCGCTCGTTTTCGATATCTTCAACGGTTGGTTTTGTTTTAATCACTTCGCCAAGAGATTCCAGCTGGTCAAAAACCATGTATGCACGAGCAGCTTTCAACAAGCAATTCTCGTTCAACGTCACTTTTATCCACAAAGCCTGATTGCCCAATTCCTTGGACTGCTCCATGACCATGAGTGCAAAATCATCGAGGTCATACTCTTGAGTCTGTTGAGCTGTCTCTTCCACCGAAGGAGCGTCTTCCAGCGCTACGGCAGTAGCTGCAATTTCTTGTTCTACCGAAAAATCTCCAGCCACAATCGCGCGAAGCTTTTTCACTGGAATAGAAACATCTGCTGATCCGTCTCCGCCTTCGGTAATATCAATGACCATACCCTCAATCAAATCGATGCTTTGAAAAATGACGTCCATAATATCGCTGTTGATCGTCAATTTATCATTTCGGATGAGATCAAGCACATTCTCAGCTTCATGGGTCAGACTAGCCATGTCCTCGAATCCCATCGTTGCCGACATTCCTTTTAACGTATGTGCAGAACGGAAAATTTCTTTCACATGAGCAATATTGCCCGGATCGTTTTCGAGCAGCAATAAGTTGGCGTTAATTGCTTGCAAGTGTTCTTTTGATTCTTCAATAAACATGTCCAAATACTGATTCATATCCATAGGTGATCCACCTCCCAAAATCAGTGCAAGAGCTTGCACAGTACCTCTGGAATCTTATCCAATGGGGCTATATGATCTGCGAGTCCAGCTTGGATAGCAGCGCGCGGCATTCCGTACACGATACAGCTCGACTCATCTTCGATAATACTCGCAACTGGTCCGATTTCTTTCATCAATTTCAGACCTTTTGTCCCATCATTTCCCATGCCTGTCATGATAATTGCCCATTTGTCTACATTTGTCAATCGACTAACTGACTCAAAAAGAACATCTACAGAAGGTCTATGTCCGCCTCGGGGCTCTTGTTGATGCAAATGGGCTTGCAATCGACCATTTACGGAATGCACTTCAAAATGATAACCCCCTGGCGCAATATACGCGGTTGCCGGGTGCAGAATTTCACCGTCTGTGACTTCGGTGACTTTTATTTGACACAGTGAATCTAAACGCTGTGCCAGTGACTTTGTAAACCCAGCGGGCATATGTTGAACGATTGCAATCGGAGCTGGAAATTTGGCTGGGAGCTGTGTCAATACCGTTTGCAACGCTTTTGGTCCACCCGTCGAAGTACCTAATACAACGAGCCTTGCTTTGGTTGTATTGGGCAGCCTAGTTAAGATCGGCGGCGTACTTGTAACAACAGGGCGAACAACAGGCTGAGCAGCAACTGGGCTTGTAAATGTTGGCTTGCTCGCTTTGCCATCCGTTCTGCGGATTCTACCTCTTGCAGAAGCAGCAGCCTTCACCCTTTCAATCAATCGATCTCCCACTTTATGAATATCTAGTGAGATTGGCCCAGATGGTTTCGTCACAAAGTCAAAAGCGCCCAGCTCAAGAGCCTGAATGGTTGCCTCCGCTCCCTCACGCGTCAGACTGCTCAGCATAACCACTGGGATTGGATACTCGTTCATCAGCTTTTCCAATGCGTCGAGGCCGTTCATAATCGGCATTTCAATATCAAGCGTAAGGACATCCGGGGTGAGCTGTTTGCATTTCTCAATGCATTCGAGACCGTTCTTGGCTCGCTCAATAACTTCGATCTCCGAATCAGTAGATAAAATATCAGTAATTACTTTACGCATGAATGCAGAATCGTCCGTAACCAGTACTCGAATTTTACTCATCGAATGTCGCTCCCTTCCTACAACCTGTTGCCTTATCGAATGAAGTTTTTCAGCTTCGCAAGAAATCCTTTTAGTCCATTCGTTGAAACATCAGTCATGGTTGAACTCTCCAGATAACGGCCAACCAGATTACGAATGCTCTTTGAGGCTTGCGCTTGCGGATATGTAAGTAGAAAAGGACGTTGCTGCTTCACTGCTTTGGATACTTGAGGATCATCTGATACATATCCGAGCGAATGAAGGTCCATATTCAAAAATCGTTTGGCTACCATCGCCAGTTTATCCGCGGTCATTTTTCCCTCGCGATCTGAGGTTACCCGATTGATGACCAATCTGATAGTGATGGCCGGATTACGCGAATGCAGCAGCTTGATCACTGCATACGCATCCGTTATGGCTGGCGGCTCTGGAGTAGTCACCAGAATCACTTCATCAGAAGAGAGCATAAAGCGTATCGACTCGTTGGAAAAGCCAGCTCCAGTATCAAAAATGATCGTTTCCGCGTACCCTTGCAACGGATTCAATTGGGTGAACAACCGATCCAGCTTGTCCTCATCCAGCTGCATAATCTGCGTGAATCCTGAGCCACCAGCTATAAACTCTAGTCCCCCTGGTCCTTGCTCAATGATGTCCCATACCGTCGTATTCGGCTCCAGCAGATGGAACAAATGCTTTTTGGGTGTAATTCCCATCAGCACATCCAGATTGGCAAGACCCAAATCCACATCAAACAGGACTGTTTTGTGTCCCTGCTGGTTTAGTCCGAGACCAAAGTTGAGACTGAAGTTTGACTTTCCTACGCCGCCTTTTCCACTCGTAACAGTGATGAGCTTCGTTTTTCGGTCTTGTTTGCTTTGTTGCATACGTTCTCGAAGTCGTTCTGCCTGATCCCGCATCCTCATTCTCCCAAGACCATCGCTGCTACCATTTCAGGAGTAGCGAGAGCGATATCATCTGGAACATTTTGTCCTGTCGTCACGTAGGAGAGATCGAGGCTTGTATTTTGGCAAACATTCACTATCGAACCAAAGCTTTGTGTTTCGTCCGCCTTAGTAAAAATCACATGCTTCACTGGTACATCCCCAAAGTTGTCAATGATCGTCTTCATGTCGTTGTACTTGGTCGATAAGCTGAGCACTAAATAATTCATGCTGTTTGTCCCTTGCTCGACAAGCTCGCGAATTCCTTGTACATATTCATCATTACGAAAATTACGTCCAGCTGTATCGACAAAAATTAGGTCGCAATCACTTAATCGTTCCATCGCTTGCTTCATTTCCTTTGGTGAAAAGACAACTTCCATGGGAACGTTTAAAATGTTAGCGTATGTCTTCAATTGCTCGACAGCGGCCATCCGATACGTATCCGCTGTAATGAAGCCAATTTTTCGTTTTTCCTTTAGCATACTGTTCGCTGCAAGCTTTGCAATCGTGGTCGTTTTACCAACCCCAGTCGGTCCAAAAAAGAAGGCGTATTCTACACTCCGATCTAGTTTGGCTGATCCTTTCGATCTGGGCTTAACCAGCTCGGAGATGATCTGTCGGCATGCCGTATGTGCTTCTTCTTTGGTCCACTCCTTGCCTGCTACCTGGCTCTCCATCAATTGACGAATAATCTGGGCCGTTAGCTCTTCAGTTACTTCTTGATCAACCAATCGTTTTCGTACATCTTGAATTGCCTGCGGGAGTTGATGACTCAAATCGTTGACCAACAGCTTTTGAAACATTTGCCGCATACCTCGTACTTCGTTGGCAAGCACCTCATTTTGCCCGAGCGGTTGTGCCTCCTCTTTCAAAGGGACTACAGCAGCTGCTCGTTGCTTCGTTAACGGTAGCTCCGTTGCTACAGCCGTCTCTTCTCGTACAAGTTGATTTGCTTGTGCAATGGCAACTGGCTGTTCAAGGAGTGGCTCCTGCTCCCTCGTATTGGAATTCGGCTTATCCGCTGGCGTTCTGGGTACGGTTGGTCTGCGATAGGCTTGCTGTGCTGTATACGTACCCGTCTGTTGTCTCGAGGAAACGTCCTTTTGTCGATCGGTTGCCGTGAAGTCTATGTTCTCACGTTGGGATGCCTTTTCATCCACCGCCGCGATGACTTCGATTTGCTGTTTGCTGAACATCCCGAAAAAGCCACCGGATTTAAAAGGTTTTGAGTTTAATATGACTGCATCCATCCCTAAATCCGCTCTGATTTTTTCCATCGCTTCTGGCATCGTATCGACTATGTAACGTTTTACTCTCACGAAATGTTCACCATCCCTACGCTTTGCACTTCAACATGTGGCTCCAACTCGCTGTACGACAAAACAGGTACATCTGGCATCATCCGGTCAAGCAGCTGTCGTAAATACATCCGAATAGCCGGAGAGGAAAGAATGATAGGTTGTTGCCCTGAATTAATCATTTTTCCAACTTCTGTCGACATGATTTGGAAAATTCTCTGAGATGTTTCCGGGTCCATTGCCAGATAGCTGCCTTGCTCTGACTGCTCGACTCGTTCTGAAATGGCCTTTTCCAAGCCTGCGCCTGCCGTCAATACGCGAAGTGGCTGTCCAGGCTCGGTAAATTGCAACGTGATCTGTCTCGCCATCGCTTGTCTGACGTACTCAGTGAGTACATCCGTATCTTTTGTAAACATAGCGTGGTCTGCCAAAGCTTCGAGAATGACCTGGAGATTACGAACAGATACTTTTTCACGCAGCAATTTTTGCAATACCTTTTGGACATCGCCGATTGAGAGCAATCCAGGAATCAGCTCGTCCACCAAAACAGGCGCCGTTTCTCTTACGTTGTCTACAAGTGCTCTCGTCTCCTGACGTCCCAACAGCTCGTGTGCATGACGCTTGATGACTTCTGTCAGGTGAGTAGCGACGACAGACGGCGGGTCGACAACTGTATAACCGGAGAGTTCAGCAATCTCCTTATTCTCTTCTGTTACCCATAAAGCAGGCAATCCAAACGCAGGTTCAACTGTTTCAATCCCAACAATCGAATCGTCTTCGATGCCAGGGCTCATTGCCAAATAGTGATCGAGCATGATCTCGCCTTTTGCTACCTGATTGCCCTTAATTTTAATCATGTATTCATTTGGTCTGAGCTGAATATTGTCGCGGATCCGAATGACTGGAACAACGATACCCATCTCTAGGGCAATTTGTCTGCGGATCATGATTACCCGGTCAAGCAAATCGCCGCCTTGCTTCACATCAGCCAAAGGAATCAGCCCGTATCCGAACTCAAATTCGATTGGGTCAACTTGTAAGAGATTGACCACACTTTCTGGACTTCGGACTTCTTCAATTTGTTGTTCTTCCACTTCATTTTCAGATTTTTGAATCTCCATACGCTTCTTCCGATCAAGCTTCCATGCTGCAAAACTCATAATCCCCGCAACAGGAGCAACCGGTAACAATCCGATCGGAGTAAACAGACCAAGGAAGAACATGCAACCAGCAACGATATACAAAAGTCGTGGAACATTGAACATTTGACGGGCGATATCTTCACCCAGACCTTCGCCTGATGTAGAACGGGTCACGATAATACCTGCTGCTGTAGAAATCAACAGGGCAGGGATTTGGCTGACGAGAGCATCTCCGACCGACATAGTAGTAAAGCGCGAAGCCGACTCGGCAAAGCTAAATCCATGAATGAGCATCCCGATGATGAAGCCGCCAATAATATTGATAATGAAGATGATAATACCAGCAATAGCGTCCCCTTTTACGAATTTACTGGCACCATCCATTGCCCCGTAAAAGTCCGCTTCATTTTCGATCTTTTTCCGTCTAGCCCTCGCGTCTGCTTCTGTAATCATCCCTGCATTCAAATCAGCGTCAATACTCATTTGCTTACCGGGCATAGCATCCAAGGTAAAGCGTGCTGCTACCTCTGCCACACGTTCGGAACCTTTCGTAATAACAATGAACTGGATGATGATCAGAATCAGGAACACGACGAAACCAACTACTTGATTCCCACCTACAACAAAGCTTCCGAACGTTTCAATTACCTTCCCGCCTTCACCGTGCGACAAAATATTTCTCGTCGTCGATACATTCAGTGCCAGGCGAAAAAGTGTCGTTATGAGCAAGACCGTCGGAAAAATGGAGAATTCTAATGTTTCCTTTGTATACATGGACACAAGCAAAATGGTTAATGCAAGGGAGATGTTCAGAATCAACAGTAAATCGAGCAGCTCCGAAGGGAGTGGGATTACCATCATGACCACAATGCTTATGACGAATAGGATCGTGCCTACTTCCTTGAATCTGAATCCCACTGTTTATCCTCCTTCCTCTTATTTCACTTTCCCCTGCAGCTTGTATACGTACGCGAGAACTTCCGCGACCGCTTTAAACAACTCTTCGGGAATTTGTTGTCCGATTTCAACCTGACTATAGAGAGCCCGGGCCAAGGGCTTGTTTTCCATCGTAATGATTCGGTGCTTTTTGGCCACCTCTCTAATTTTTAATGCAAGGTAGTCTTGTCCTTTGGCCACTACTGTAGGAGCACTCATCGCACTCGAATCATAGCGGATCGCCACAGCAAAGTGCGTCGGGTTCGTAATGATTACATCCGCTTTAGGCAACTCTTGCATCATCCTGCGTATCGCCATGCTTCGCTGCCTTTCGCGAATCTTCCCTTTTATGAGCGGGTCCCCCTCAGCCTGCTTGTGCTCGTCCTTGAGGTCTTGCTTTGACATCCGCAAGTTCTTTTCATGTTCATATCGCTGGTAAGCGTAATCGAGGATTGCCAGAATAAATAGCAGCAACCCGAGATAAATTCCTAGCTTGGCAACCTCTGTTGCCGTAAAGGAAAGAACATTTCCTAGCGATTTTAAAGAAAGCTGCAAGATTTGTTCGATTTCGTTCCATAAGATGGTATAAGCAACATAAATTCCAGCGCTGATTTTCAGGATCGACTTGAGCAATTCCACAATCGAACGCATGGAGAAGATTCTTTTCGCCCCTTTTATGGGATCTAGTTTATCTAGTTTCATTTGGATTGCTTCTGTGCTGATATGCCAGCCTACTTGCATGTAATTGACTCCAAATGCTACCAGGTAAGACAGGGCAAGTACAGGTCCCACAATTTTTACCGCTTCAAAAGCAATTTGAGTGACGATCAGTTTCAAATTCTCTTCATTTACCTGCCAGCTCGTATAGGTAATCAAAGATTCTCTCATCATACTTTCGAATGTACCTAGCATTGTTGATCCGAGCATCATTAGTAAAAAGAAGAATGCTGTCAAGGCAATGCTTGCGGACAAATCCTGACTTTTCGCAACTTGTCCTTTTTTGCGAGCGTCTTGCTTTTTCTTCGGCGTCGCTTTCTCCGTCTTTTCACCGTTGAAGAATTGAAGGTCGATCGGATAGGCAAACCTTATTTGCTTCATGGTGAGCCTCCGAGTGCTTTGATCATTTCGGCAAATGCCCGGAACATTTTTTCAAACAATCCATTTAATGTAAGTAAAAACGCAGGCATTACGACAATCAGCAGTGAAAAGCTGGCGAGTAATTTTAGTGGCAATCCGACAACAAAGATATTAAATTGAGGGACGGATTTGGCGATAATACCTAGAGAGAGGTCTACCAGAAATAACGCCACCACAATGGGTGCTGCCATCATAAACGCACTCAGGAACATGTTCATAAACACTTTTACCGCAAGCATCATGACATTCTCACTGCCAATAGCAGCCCACATTTTATCGACCGGAATCACTTGATAGCTGCTCATAATCCCGCGAATGAGCATGTGATGTCCGTTAATGCTGAAAAAATAAAGAACAGCCAGCATGCTTTTAAAGTTACCCGTAACCGGAATGTAAGCACCTGTTTTTGGATCGACTACGTTTGCCATGGCTAGTCCCATTTGCATATCCATCATTCCGCCTGCTACTTGAACGGCGATAAACATCATTTCGCATATGTATCCAAGAATGAGACCTACAAGCGCTTCCTTAATCACGTAAACGACAAAGGTCAAATCCATGGGAATCTGGGATTGAACAGGCAGATATTGAAAACTGATCAGTGCCATTAAAAAAGCGAGCGCAATTTTAAACTGATTTGGCACGCCTTTAATGGAGAAAAAAGGCGCAGATACAACAAAAGCACTCATTCTAACAAACGTCAGCAAAAATATAGGCAGGTACATCAAAAAAAGATCCATACGCTACCCAACGAAACGATGGAGATTCCCGAATATATCCATCGTAAAATCAAGCATGACTCGCAGCATCCAAGGCCCCACTGCCAGGATCGTAATAAAAACAGCTACAATCTTTGGGATAAAGGCAAGTGTCTGCTCCTGAATTTGAGTCGTTGCTTGGAATACACTTACAAGCAATCCAACCAGTAAGGCGATCCCGAGAGCAGGTGCCGCAACGATCAAGATCGTGTAAACAGCATTTTGGGCAATCTGCATCAGTAATTCTTGTGTCATGCTCTATACCTCCTAGGCCCCTTCGGATAATCGCTAAAAACTGGTTAGTAGTGATTTCACTACGAGATACCAACCGTCCACCATGATGAACAACAAAATTTTAAATGGCAAGGAAATCATCACAGGTGGCAACATCATCATCCCCATCCCCATTAAAATACTAGAGACGATCATATCAATCACAAGAAATGGGATAAAAATCATAAAGCCGATTTGAAAGGCTGTTTTTAATTCACTAATCGCATATGCCGGTATTAATGCATTCAGCGGAATATCTTGAATCGTCTTCGGTCTTTCTGCTTTCGTAAACTCAAGAAACAGCGCCAAATCTTTTTCCCGAGTCTGTTTCGCCATAAACTCCTTAAACGGGATGACCGCCGCATTAAATGCTTGTTCTTGTGTCATTTGCCCCTTCATAAAAGGCTGCACTGCCGTTTCATTCACTTTACCAATCGTGGGAGCCATAATAAAAAACGTCATGAATAAAGCAAGTGCGATAATGACCTGGTTAGGAGGCATCTGCTGCGTTGCCAATGCATTTCGAACAAATGACAACACAATGACGATTCTTGTAAAGCTGGTCATCAAGAGCAAAATGGCTGGAGCAACAGACAGTACTGTTAAGATCAGCAGAATTTGAATCGCCGAGGATGTTTCCTGAGGTGTTCCATTCCCGCCGCCTATTTTCAAATCAATGCTCGGAACGAGTGGTGTTCCCACAGGAGCTGCCAGCACCATGTTTGGTACGGCTAACAGCACGATAGCAAGCACGAGCACCTGCAAAACATATTTCATTTTCGGTCCCCTCTGTCCTGAGCTTCCTCTTTGGTCCAAGCGTCCATTTGAACTTGCCCTTTATTCACATCTTTCCATTGTCCCTTTAGCAGCTCTTGAAAGGTTTGTCCATCCACATCAGAAGAGAATAACAGCTCTTCATCAGCCTGCTTTTTCTTTCCAAAAGGCAACCAGCTGAAGGTGAACGGGTTTTTCAACGGCTTTATCTCTGCATCGGACAGGATCAGATCGACTTCATCTCCTGGTTCAATCTGCCTAAGCAGTTGAACGTTGTCACCGACACCAATGACGTACAAAGACTCTCCGATCATCACAACCTGCAAAGTCTTTCCATTCCCAAGTGCAGCGGCGCTAATAATTTTAATTGGCCCATGACTTTGAGCAGTTTGTCGCTTACCAAGAAATCGTAGTAATAGATAGATGAGCAGAACGATAAAACCGAGTGAGAAAATAACCTGAACGAAATAGCCAATCATACTTCCTGTTCCGCTGCCCGGAATGGCCGCCGGCTGTTCGCCGCCGGCAGGCGCATTGCTTTTTGGTACATTCCCTTGATTGTACGAATCTGCCACAGTGCCTTCTGCGAGGGTCGCACCTGGGAAAACAAGCAGCAACAGGAGTAGACTCAAGACCCAGATGATCCCTGTTCCTGCATTCCGGATCTTCATCATTAGCTCAAGGTCTTCTTGATCGCTTCCAAAACGCGATCGGCCTGGAATGGCTTCACGATGAAATCTTTTGCGCCTGCCTGAATCGCATCAATAACCATTGCTTGTTGTCCCATCGCAGAGCACATAATAACTCGCGCGTTAGGGTCCATCTTTTTAATTTCTTTCAGTGCAGAGATGCCGTCCATTTCTGGCATCGTGATATCCATCGTTACCAGATCAGGGCCCAATTCCTTGTATTTTTCAACAGCTTGGGCACCATCGCTTGCTTCCCCTACGACACTGTAACCGTTTTTCGACAGGATCTCCTTGATCATCATACGCATGAATGCTGCATCATCTACGATTAATACTTTGTTAGACATGAATAGCTCCTCCCCAATGCATGAGTGTTGATTGGTTTATTGTAATTTTTGAACACGATCGATCTGACTGATGATATCTGTAACACGTACACCGAAATTCTCATCGATAACGACAACTTCCCCTTTGGCAATCAACTTGTTGTTCACCAAAATGTCTACGTGCTCACCAGCCAGCTTGTCCAACTGTATGATAGAGCCAGCAGACAAGTCAAGGATATCTCTGATTAACTTCTTGGTGCGTCCTAGTTCGACTGTCACTTGGAGTGGAATGTCGAGAAGTAGGTTAAGATTTTGTTCGTCTCCAGTGTACATCGGAGCCCCGCCAAGTGGAGCAAATTGTGCCGGCTGTACATTTGCTTGGTTCGCAACTGGACTGCCATAATGCTGGGGCGCCGGTGGTGCCATTGGTGGCTGTTGTTGATATGCTGGCGGGTACGGTGCATAACCAGGCGGCATCGCATGCTGTGCATAATAATCCGGATACATCGGTTGTGGCGGATACCCCATCGGTGGCGGTGCGTAACCGACCTGTGGCTGCTGTTGATACATTTGCTGCGGTGCAGCAGGTGCTTCAATAGGAGGTGCCACTGGCGGCGCCATTTGAGGCGTCTGTACAGGCTCTGGTTGCGCCGTTTGAGCAGGTGGTGCCGAATGAGTGATTGCAGGTATAGCTGGCATTTCCACGGCTTCCACAGCGGCTGCTGCTTCGTCCTCAGAACCCCCAACCAGTCTATCAATCATTTTCTTCGCAAAAGAAAGAGGGAGCAGCTGCATAATGTTTGAATCAATCAGTTCTCCATGTTCTCCTACCTTCAATCGGAAGGATACTTTTACGAGTGGGCTATCATCGTCAGAAAAGCTGTCTCCACCCTTGCCTTGTGCGAGGTCCATCACATCAATGCCTGGCGGAGTAATGTTGATAAATTGATTGAAGATCGTGGACATGGACGTAGCTGCCGAGCCCATCATTTGATTCATAGCTTCTTGAACAGCACTAATATGTAGCTCGGACATCTCGGTACTCTCCGGTCGTCCGTCGCCACCCATCATCAAATCAGCAATAACGGCAGCGTCTTCCATTCGGATTACGAGCAGATTGATACCCTTGAATCCGTCTGTGTACTCTACATGAACTGCCACGTGAGGAATTGGAAATTCGCTTTCCAACTCGTTTACATTTACAACAGTTACAGTAGGCGTTGTAATGTCTACCTTTTGGCTCAACAGGGTTGATAACGCAGTAGCTGCACTACCGAATGAAATGTTCCCAATTTCTCCGAGGGCATCTTGTTCAAACGGGGATAGATATTCGGCGACATCCTGATTTTCTACCGAATCAGCTTCCTCTTCATCCTCAACCAAGTTGTTTGCGCGAAGCAGCGCGTCAATCTCGTCTTGAGAAAGCATGTCTCTACTCATTTTGTTCCTCCCCCTCCTCTATGACTTCATCAATCTGAACAGCAACGCGCCCTTTAAGCGTTCCTGGCTGACCCAAGAATTTCAAGTGGTTACCCACTTTAATTTTCAGCTTGTTATCGATTGCTTGATCAAGCTGAATCACATCGCCTTTTTGCAGCTGCAAAAAATCTCCTACCGAAATCGTTGCTGTTCCCATTTCAGCGATAATCGGCAGGTTTGCCGTCTTAACTCGTTCTTCTACACGCAGGCGCTCGTCTTCATCACGCGTTTTTTTCTGCTTGGAGAACCAATACTGTCCTGACAGTTTTGTCATGATTGGCTCCATCACGACGTGAGGTAGGCAAAGGTTAATCATCCCGGTTGTATCGCCAATCTTCGTACTGAACGAGATTACGACCACAATTTCGTTCGGAGAAACAATCTGCATAAATTGCGGATTCATCTCCAGGCCTTCTTGATATGGATCCAACTCAATAATTTGCTTCCATGCCTCGTGGAATGTATCCAGCGCTTTGCCGAATACACGCTCCATCACCGTTGTTTCAATTTCCGTAAGTGCGCCCATTTTTTCCGGGAGAGCACCCTGTCCACCAAGAAGCCGATCGAGCATGGTGTAGGCGATGTTTGGGTTCACTTCCAAGACCATACGACCTTCTAATGGAGGGGCTTCAAAGATGTTTAGGATCGTCATCTTGGGAATGGAGCGAATAAACTCGTCATACGGTAATTGATCGACGGAGGCAACCGTAATTTGCACGAAGGTACGGAGCTGAGCGGAAAAATACGTCGTCAACAACCGTGCGTAGTTTTCATGAATGCGTGTCAATCCACGGATCTGGTCTTTGGAGAACCGAAGAGCACGCTTAAAATCGTACACTTTGACTTTACGCTCAGTCTCTTCCTTTTTCAGCTCGTTGGCATCCATCTCACCTGAAGAGAGGGCAGCCAACAACGCATCAATCTCACTTTGTGAGAGAACCTCGGCCATATGTCGTCACCTCCTTGCTATGTATCCACTCATCGCTTCCTTACGACAAGACTCGCTTTGTAGTTACCACTTGAACGATCTTACCTTCTTGCATGAGGGAGCTGATTTCATTCATGATCTTCGCTTCCAGCTTGTTGACGCCTTCTGTCCCTTTGATATCTTCTGGTGTCAACCCAGCAAGTGTTTTAATAATCACTTGATTGACCTGCGGCAAACGCTGCTCAAGCTCCTCTTTTGCAGAAGAATTCTCGGCGGTAATGTTAAAACGAACAATCATGTAATTATTCGTGAGCAGGTTGGTCGTAATCTCACCAGTGTCAACGGAGTACTCTTTCATTTCCTTGGCAGTCAACGGTTTCATCTGCTTTTCTTCTGTAGAAGCTGTCTGCGCCCCCGGAGCAAGATAAGTCTGCCAGAGCACAAACGAAATCACACCTAAAAGCGAAATTGCAATAATGATGATTAGAGCCATGTTAAACAAACGATTTTGAAACATCGCACTGCCTCCCGCTATTCATTTGAATCGTCCGGCATTTTGGGTGTTACGGTTGCCGGATGAGCGTTTTGGTAAAAAGCCTGTACACGCTCAGCGATCGATTCTGCCGAATCTTTGACGATGTACTTTCTGTCGTTGAACAAAGTAATAACGCAATCGGGAGTAGCCTCTACCGTCTCAATATGAGTGATATTCAGATAAAACGTGGCGCCGTTAAATCGGGTCAATTTGATCATCGGCTGCTCCTTTCTGGATGAATGGGGGGAAGGACTTTTATGCTTCCCCCGCATTTACCCTTTACCTATTTATCGCTTCAGGTTTACCAGTTCTTCCAGAACAGAGTCGGATGTAGTGATGATACGGGAATTCGCTTGGAATCCACGCTGTGCCACGATCATCTCAGTAAACTCTTCGGAAAGGTCTACGTTAGACATCTCGAGTTGACCAGCGATGATGCTGACATTCGCTTCACCCGGTGCTACTGGAGTTGCTGCATCCTCATCTCTAGGTCCAGCGTTCACAGTGTTTTCATACAAGGAGTTTCCGATTTTTTTCAAACCGCCTGGATTGTTAAAGGTCATGACACCTACTGTATTGTCTGACGCAAGTTCCCCAGCTTCATCTACCGTTGTGATTACACCATCTTTGCCAATCGAGTAGGAAACGGCTGTTGCTTGGTCGATCGTAATTACTGCACCGTCGGAGTTCAGCAGCTTCAACCCTTGTGAGTTAACAAGGTTACCTACAGAATCACGTGTGAAATTTCCTGCGCGCGTGTAGTAAATGGTTTCTCCATCGTCAGGTGAAACCATGAAGAAAGCATCGCCTTCAATGGATAAATCTGTTGGCAGGTTTGTAGTCATCGGGCTACCAGCCGAGAATACTGTGTCAACGGCAGCAATAGATGAGCCTAGACCAATTTGCAGCGGGTTTGTACCGCCCTTGCCACCGTCTGTAGGAGCGCCAGCCCCCTGAACGTTTTGGCTCAAAATATCTTGAAACATGACGCGACCTTTTTTGAAACCAACCGTATTCACGTTTGCGATGTTGTTTCCAATCACATCAAGCTTTGTTTGGAAACCACGCATACCTGAAATACCCGAGTACATGGAACGAAGCATTTTTTGTTTCCTCCTCTTCTATGTCACACGCAAGGGTTACCTCTGTCGGTCGGTAACCACCTGGGCTTCCTCAACGAGGTCCAGCCCTTCATTTATGGCGCTATACGATTATGGCGCTATCAATATTCGTAAATACATTGTCTTTCAAGCTACCATCGTCTACGGCGGTAATAATTTTCCGATTCACGATGCTCACGACGTAAGCCACATTATCCATCAGGATGAGAGACTCTTGTGCTCCCTTTGCCGCTGCTTTTTGTACGGCGGATTCTAACCGTTCCAGCTGTGGGGCCTCTAGCGAAATCCCCCTCTGTTGCAGACGATTGACTGCATGTTGGCTAAAGCTCAGAGGCGATGTTTTCGCAGTTTGGCCAAGCGATTCAGTCAAAAATTGTTGAAACGGTTTACCGCTAGCTGGAGCAGTCTGTGCTGTAGCTCTAGTAACGTGATTCGTTTTCGGAGGAAAATAGGGCTGCGCCACACGAAAATGGTTCATGGTGCTTCCTCCTTTATTCCATTCCTAAACGATATCGTTAATGCCGCTAGTCGTTTCTCGGAGACGATTCCATAAGTCTTCCGTAGATTCGGTATTGTCTACCAATGCATCAAGAGCAAATTCTTGTTCCGATTGCTTCTGTTGTTCTTGCTCTTTTCCTTGCTGTCTTGCCTGCTCTCGTTGCTGCTGGAAGCTGAAAGCCGTTTCCTGCTGCTGGTTCACTTCTAAGCGATCGACTTGCAAGCCTTGTTGAGTCAGTGCAGCTCGAAGCTGCGGCAACTGGTTGTCCAGCATGTCTTTGGCGGCTTGAGTTTCAGCATGGAACTGGGCGGTAATCACGCCGTTGTGAGACTTGATCGTAACGTCGACTTGACCAAGCGATTGCGGGTTGAGTACCAGCTTCGCTTCATGGACGCCATTTACATGCTTGATGTTCATCTTGTTCACAAAAAGCTGTGTCACCTGTTCAGGCAATTGATTTGCATGAACCTGATGTGTTTGTACGCCTGGCTGTTGGAACGTCTGGCTCGGTTGCGATTGACTCGTTGTTGTCACTACAGGTGCATTTGTAAACGTTAAGCCTTCGTCACCAGGCTTATCCTGATTGAGTAAGCCTGCTTGCAAAGTTGGCTGGACTGTTTGAGCCTGAATTCCTGCCTCTTGTTTATAAGCGGCGAGTCCGGCATTCACACGCATTGGCTGAATGGCTTTAAAAGCATCCTGCTGTGTTGTGTTTGTCCCAGCCATGACCTCGGAACGAAGATGTACTGCACTTGCACTTGTACTTGGCTTCCCAGTTTCCCCATTCGCTTTTTGATTTTTCAGTGCTTCAAGCAGAGCTGCCAGTTTTTCCAGTTTTGCTGAGGCAGGCTCCTCTTGAGGAAGCTTCGCAAGCAGTTGTTTCCACTCTTCACTGAGCTTATCGACATTCCCTTGTGTCTTACCCAAAAATTGCTCAATAGCTGCTGTCTTTTCCTCAATTTGGGGCATGAGCTCTTCTGGGACACGTTGACCAGATGAAAGCAGCTGAGATAGCAGCGCCATCATTTCTTCCAGTGCTTTTAGTTCTTCTTCGCTAAAGCCTTCAGGTGCTACACCAAGTTCATCTGTTGCTGACATGTTTTGAAAGGCCGACAGCATTTGCAGAGAAAAAAGCTCACCCAATCCCGTACCTTCCTTGGATGCAGGCACGCCCTGAGCCATTGTTGCACTGGTAGAAGCTCCAACTACGTTGTTTGCAATCATTTCGTTCACCTCCTTGTTTTTTATTGTTGCTATGTAAAACGATAGAAGAGCAGTATTTACTGTCTTTTATCGAAGCAACTCTTCAGTGATGCGTGCCGCCAGGTTGTCGCTATTCTTCTTGTCTGCTTTGGCAATCGCAGCGAGAGTTTGAGCCCGTTTATCCTCGGGCATTTCAGTCATGAGCTTTAATGCCTTCGCCTTGTTTGTCTCCATAAGTGAACGGATGAGTGCAGCTGAATCATCAGGGGACATCGCAGCAAAAGACTTTGCTAAAGAATTGCTGATATCGCCTGCCGGAAGCTGATCCTGCCCATTTCGCTGTTCGCTTAAAGCTTCCGTCAATACTTTTACGCGATCTTGCAGGGCAGCGATGTCATCATCTTTAGCTACAACAGAATCTTTTAGTAAGATGGAAATGTCAGCAGCGGTTTTCGGATCCATTTTGGCTAGGATGTCAGCTCTTTGAGCAGGCTTCATCTTGCTCATAACTGTCACTGATTCTGTCAATTTGAGATTCTCAATGATCGCAGCGGCGTTTTTGGCTGACATCGTTGTATAAACCTTTGCCAAGTCCGCATATTGCTGCTGACGCTCAGCCTCTGTTGTCCGCTTTTCTTCCATCATCTTACCGAGATCTTCTATCTGCTTCTCAAGCGCCTGAATCGTAGAGTCCTTTTTGGCGGATTCAGTTTGCAGTGTTGCCAAAGCCTGTTGATTCTTCGCTTGATCGTTCTGCAGGCCCTTTACCTGTTTCTCAAGCTCAGGTTTTTCATCCTTTTCGGGAGCCGTCACATAATCGTCCGGGACCAATTTTTCCACGTACGGTATGGAGTTAGCCCAGGTTAGAACATTGCCGAGCACATTGATCCCCAGTAAGCTCAGAAGCACGCCACCAAGGATACAAGCGAATAGCGCGGGAATGACAATCATGTAAAAAAACCATTCCCACCTGCCGTACTCCCGTTCTTCTTGGATTTCTTCCATCGTGTACCTCCCTCAGTTGCTTCGACGAAGATAGAGCTGAGTGCCAATCTCGTCCAACTCTTTTTGCTCTCTCAGTTTTTCTGCGTCTAGAAATTGATGGAGAGATCGTTCACGCAGTCGATTCCATAATTGAGACTCTTTCATTCGTTCCGTCAGGTGAGTTTGGCAGCGCTCAACGTCTTGCTCACATCCGTGCAGTGTTCTTCGCTGGTTTTTGATAGATCTGGCGACAGATTGTTGATACTGAGTAATTGAAATGAGCTCTGCAGCGCTGCATGTCTGCTCTTGGACCTCCTGCAATAGATTGGTCATTTGGTCATGCTGCTCATTCAATTGGTACAGCTTCCACTCTTCTTCATTTTTTCGTTGAATGGATTTGCCGAATGCCCACTCTGCCTGCTCTTTTTCTTTTTCCTTCAGATCCAAAACCTTTTGAAGATGAAACTGAAACACCTTCACACTAGTTCACTCCTCCGAAATGGGTCGTCAACGCTTTTATAGCACTTTGCAACGTAGAGGGCTCGTGCGTCCCTTGTGCCGTAAATTCACGTATAACATCCCGATAACGAATTGCCGCGTCAATTTCTCGGTTAGTACCTTGCTTATACGCCCCAATATTAATGAGATCTTCTGCTTCACGGAAAGTGGCCAAATGTCTTTTAAGCTGTCTCGCTGCTTCTCCATGTGCATCACTTACGATCTCGCTCATTACCCTACTGACACTCGCCATCACATCAATTGCTGGAAAATGTCCTTTTTGGGCGATTTTTCGGTCGAGTACAATATGTCCGTCCAATATCCCCCGTACCGCGTCTGCGATGGGATCATTCATGTCATCAGAGTCTACCAACACGGTGTAAAAGGCTGTAATGCTGCCGCGGTCTGCGGTCCCTGCTCTTTCCATCAGCTTTGGAAGAAGCGCGAATACAGAAGGCGTATAGCCTCTTGTGGCAGGTGGCTCACCAATAGCCAGGCCAACTTCACGCTGTGCCATCGCAAAACGAGTGACGGAATCCATCATGAGCATGACATTCAATCCTCGGTCCCGGAAGTACTCTGCAATGGAAGTGGCAATCAACGCACCCTTAATACGAATCATCGCAGGTTGGTCCGATGTAGCTACAACGACAACCGACCTCTTTAGTCCTTCTTCCCCCAGATCACGCTCAATAAACTCCATAACCTCACGCCCACGCTCACCGATCAGCCCGATGACATTGATATCAGCTGTCGTATTGCGGGCAATCATTCCCATCAGCGTACTCTTTCCTACACCAGACCCCGCAAAAATACCGACACGTTGTCCTTTTCCAATCGTTAAAAGTCCATCGATAGCCCGAACTCCGACACTCAGCGCCTCTTTAATGCGAGGGCGAAGAATAGGATTCGGCGGAAGATTGTTTGTTGGATAAGAAGATAATCCAAATGGGAGAGTGCCTTGATACGGACGTCCCAATCCATCTAAGATCGAGCCGAGAATCTCCGGTCCCACTTTCACCTCAAGTGATTGACCAGTTGCCACGACATCACATCCTGGTCCGATGGATGTCAGCTCGCCAAGTGGCATCAAGAGCACTTTGTTTTCACGAAATCCAACCACTTCAGCAATGATCGGCTCTTTGCTATTCGTAGGATACAGATGGCAAATCTCGCCGAGCTTTACCTCCGGGCCTTGTGATTCAATGGTAAGTCCTACTACCTGTGTTACTTTTCCGTTTACACGCATCGGGTCCAAGCCATGCAGCACCTGTTTGTACTTTGAAAGATCGAGGATGCTCATGTCGTCTCACTTCCTCGCGCAATTTCCAGCAGCGCCTGCTTAATTTCGCTTAGTTGCGTATCCACACGTGCATCTACACTACCCAACTGGGTACGAATGACACACCCGCCATCTTGAACGGTGTGATCCGGATAAATCGACAGCTCAGCTTGTCCATCGAGCAATTCAAGTAGCTGGAAGCGATGCTCTTGGATGTAATCAAAGTAATTATGATTGACACACACCGTAATTTGACCGTGAACACGGGAACGGCTCAGCACTTTTTTGGACATTTGGAGGACCTGCTCTGGTGATTGCTTCAGCTCTCCACCAATTACCTTTCTAGCTACCTCTATACTTAGATCAACTAAAAACGGCTCTGCCTCGGCAATGATTTGCTGCTTTTCTTTGTAGGCTTCTTCCAATAGCGCTCTAGCCTTGGTAATGGCCTCTACTTTTTCTTCATAAGCATGTCGCTTGCCATCTTCATATCCAGCCTCGTAGCCTTCACGTGCAGCTTCTTCCTGTATTTGTTGAAAAAGAGAAGCTGCTTCCACACGCTTTTGTTCCCACCACTGATTGATTTCTTCTTGTACTTGTTCCCTTAACAACTCAGCCTGCTCTGTCGCCTGCTGCAAGATCTTTTGAGCGGTTTCTTCCGCGTCTTCTATGATTGTTTTTGCTTCTATTTCCGCTTGATTAATAATTTGTATATTTTCTTGCAACCTTTCGGAACTTTCTTCCGTCTTTAATGGTACAGGCGTCACCGAGAGGAGCACAGTGTCCTCTACAGGCCGATAATTGGCCATCTTGATGATCCTAGACAATGATATCATCTCCTCCACCGCGAGCGATGATGATCTCACCAGCCTCCTCTAAGCGACGGATAATGGCAACGATACGTGATTGTGCTTCTTCTACATCGCGCAAACGGACGGGTCCCATAAACTCCATTTCTTCTTTGAATGTATCTGCCATCCGTTTGGACATGTTCCGGAAAATAACTTCCCGCACTTCCTCGCTGGATACTTTGAGCGAGAGCTGCAGATCTGCATTCTCCACATCGCGGATAACGCGTTGGATGGAGCGGTTGTCCAAAGTAGCGATATCTTCGAAAACAAACATGCGTTTCTTGATTTCTTCTGCCAGCTCGGGGTCTTGAATCTCAAGAGAATCCAAGATCGTACGCTCGGTACCGCGATCCACACCGTTGAGTACAGCCACGATCGCTTCGATGCCACCAGCTTGCGTGTAATCCTGTGTAACTGTAGCAGAGAGCTTTTGTTCAAGAACTTGCTCAACCTGCGCAATAACCTCTGGAGACGTACTGTCCATCATGGCGATGCGCTTGGCTACCTCTGCCTGACTCTCCTGAGGAAGAGCTGACAAGATCATAGCTGCTTGCTGCGCTTCCAGATAGGACAATACAAGCGCAATCGTTTGTGGATGTTCGTTTTGGATAAAGTTCAGAATTTGACCGGGATCAGCTTTCCTAGCAAAGTCAAATGGCCTCACCTGCAGGTTGGCTGTCAGTCGGTTAATAATATCCATGGCTTTGGTTTCACCCAATGCCTTTTGCAAAATATCTTTTGCGTAAGTAATACCACCTTGCGCGATGACTTCTTTTGCTACCGCGATCTGATGAAACTCTGCAAGAATTTTATCTTTTTCATCCGTATCGACTTTACGAACATTGGCAATTTCCAATGTTAGTTGCTCGATTTCATCTTCACGCAAGTGTTTGAACACCTGGGCAGAGATTTCCGGCCCGAGTGAGATAAGAAGAATTGCAGCTTTTTGACGTCCTGTCAACTCTTTAGCGCCGCGAGCCATACCTTTCACTCCTTAATCTTCTGCTAGCCATGTACGAAGCAGAACTACAAATTCATCTGGCTTGCTTCGCGCCAATTTTTCAAGCTGCTTCCTGACCATAACCTGATCGCCATCCTCCTGATAAATCAAATCGGGAACATCCAGCGATTGGGATGGAGTTAGCAAATCTTGAACTTCTTCATTTTCTTGCTGCTGTTTGGCTTGGCTACGTCTGCGAACCAAAAGGAATGCAACTGCTGCAAGCGCCAATGCTGCAATACCACCAACAGTCCAAAGTACAGCAGGGCTAAGAGAATTACTTTCTTCTAAAGCCACTTTTCCAGAGAACTCGCGCGGGAAGACAGAAATATGTTTATCCAGCTCGTCTTGGGACAAATCAATCGCTTGATTACTCAAGGTAACACGTACCACATTTCGGAGTACTTGTTTGATGCTGTCGATAGTAGCTGGATCTAACTGAGCGCCAGCTGGTGGTTCAACACCTACGTTAATCGTCAAGTCTTCGATCTCATATGGACTCTTCACGACATTTCGTGTAATTCGATTTACTTCTCGGTTAATCGTGTCATTTAATTCTTCATATTGACTGTTGTTGCCGTTTGGAGTATTTGCTTGGTACTGGGGAGATGCATTATCACCCGTACCGGTAATTCCACCAGGCGGTACACCCTGTCCCGAAAATGCTTTAGATAATTTTTGCGATGAAATGATAAGACCTTCGTTATTTTCTTTATCAGGTGCCTCTACGAGATTTTCCACACGGTTTTCTTTATCAAAATTCATTTTAACAAAAGTATGAACAATGACTTTGTCCCGTCCCATGATGGTTCCCAGAAGATTGTACAAATTCTGCTGTATTTTCTTTTCTACTTCAGCTTTGATATCTTCTTGTTGTTTAAAGCTGCTCAAAGAACCTTCACTTTCATTCCCATCCGTGCGATCCAGCGAATTGGAGTACTGGTCCGTAATCGCAATTGCTTCCATCGGCAGCTTCGGAACACTTCGTGATACTAGCAAGTAAAGGGAATTGATCTGTTTCTGATCAAGTGTTGTTCCAGGTTCTACATCAACGATGACAGAAGCGGTAGCTGTATCAGGTGTTTCTGTTACCCACAAGCTTTCTTGTGGCAGAGTGATCATGACCTGTGCACTTCGCACCCCTTTAACCCGCTCCAGCATTTTGCGCAATTCCTGCTGCAATGCTTCTTTTTTCATCACATCGAATTGGCGATCCGTAACTCCAAGTGTGTTTGAAAAGATTTCTGAGTTGATTCCTGCCTGACTTGGAATTCCTTTGGCAGCCAGATCCACAATAACATCTTGGGCTACTTTTTCCGGTACTTCAATGCTAGTTCCATTTCCCGTAATTCGATAAGGAGTTTGAGAGCCTTCCAGCTCTTTCTTAATTGCCCCAATCTCTTGCTCACTCAGTTGTTGATTATATAGCGGCTTGTATACCGGTTGAGAAGCTATGTATATGTATAAGCCAAGTGAGATGAGGAGAAATAGAGAAATTCCAACAATCATCCATCTTTGTTTTTTAGATAACTGGTTCCATTTTGACGTAAGCTGTTCTCTGAATAATGCCAGACGCTCGTTCATGATTCACCTCTCACAGGATACCAACAACAAATCATACAGACATACGCATAATTTCTTGATAAGACTCGATCATCTTGTTACGCACTTGCAGGGTCATTTGAAGCATGATCGATGATTTTTGTCCAGCTGCTGTTACTTGATGGATGTCTTCAATCTCCTTGGATGCAAATTTGTCGCTGAGAATGGCGGACTCAATTTGCGCTTGATTCACTTCGGTGATTGCATCAGACAAAAAGGAGGAAAATTCCTTTGTTACTTCGGCTGGGGTTTGCAGCTTGTTCACGCTAGGCGTACGAATAGCGCTTACTTGAGAAAGAGCGTTAATATCCATTTGTTAAAGATCACCCGCTTTATCTTATTTCTAAAGCTTTCATCATCATCGATTTCGAAGCGTTAAACGCAGTGATATTCGCTTCATAAGCTCTTGATGCTGCAATGAGATCTACAAATTCCTTCATCGGATCCACATTTGGCATCAGTACGTATCCGTCCGCATCTGCATCCGGATGAGATGGATCATACATTCGTTTAAACGGTGTATTATCCTCACGAATACCTGTTACCCGAACCCCAAGCTCACCACCGTTGTTGTTAAAAACATTTCCGACAGCCATCTGCAGCATATTGTCGAAAGAGCTGCTCGATCTAGGAGCCATCTCAAGCATTTTCCGTTTGTACGGCTGCCATGCGCCATTTACATAAGTAGCTCTCGTAACCTCTTGGTTCGCAATATTGGCAGAAATCGTGTCCAGCATCAATCGATTAGCAGTCAGTGCAGAAGTGCTTGCGTTCATTCCTTGAAACAAACTCATCCTTATTTACCTCCGCCCTCAATTACGCTTCGTAGCTTTTGGAAGGATCCTGCGGTCAGTTGTGTCAAACCACTATACCAAATTTGGTTTTTTGCTAGCTCCGCGCTTTCTGCTTCCATGTCTACGTTGTTTCCGTTGTTTTGTACATAAGCTGTTGGATTGGATACGAGTTGCGGCACTGCAAAGCCCCCACTATTTTTGAAGGGAATATGCCGCTCATTCGTTCTGTAGGCTTCCAAGTTTTTCTTGCCAATAACCCCATTCAGTTCATCTTGCAAGTACTCCTCGAAGTTGACTTGTTGACTCTTGAAATAAGGGGTATTTATATTGGCAAGATTGTTTGTGATCGCTCTGTGCCGCATAGAGGCTGCGTCCATCGATCGTTCTAGGACCTGAAGATGATAGCTATCCAGCATGTTCCTAATCCCCCTATATTTGTCGTCAAAGCTTCCTCAAATCTACCTAAAATTCCTGTATTTTCGACATTTAAGATACGCTTCAATCATAGCAAAACTGTAATAGTGAAAAAAGCCCCTTTTCATGAAGATTTTCAAAATGATTCAATCGCACTAAATCACTTATTTGCCCTGATTTTTTACTGCATTTTACAATTATACGACTGATATTGCCATATTTTTGCATGTAGACTTTGACGAATTTATGGATGAAAATTTGCTAAGTTGTGTCGGGTTTTGTTGATTTTAGGCATTTGTACCCACGAAAAAAGGCGCAGCAACATAAGTTGCTACGCCTTTTGTTTAACCTCGTGTAACTTTAGTCTACGTTGGATTAAGAGGTTTTCAGCTTCTCCAGCTCAGGTAACAGCTTCTCATTCAACACTTTAATAAATGTACCTTTCATTCCAAGGGAACGAGACTCGATTACACCTGCACTCTCCAGTTTACGCAGAGCATTGACAATCACCGAACGGGTAATACCGACACGGTCTGCGATTTTCGAGGCAACGAGGAGTCCTTCTTTTCCTTCCAGCTCTTCAAAAATATGCTCAACCGCTTCCAACTCGCTATAGGAAAGAGAACCAATCGCCATTTGGACGACAGCCTTGCTGCGTGCTTCTTCTTCAATTGCCTCAGAGCGTTCACGCAAGATTTCCATTCCTACTACGGTTGCCCCTACTTCAGCCAAGATCAAATCGTCATCTACGAATTGATCGTTGATTCTTCCCAAAATGAGTGTACCAAGTCGGTCACCGCCACCGATGATCGGTACCAATGTTGTCCAACCCGAACGGAATACTTCTTTCATTTCCTCAGGGAAAATGGTGTATGGGCTATCTACATCCAGGTTTGCAGATGTTTCTTCTACTTTCAAGAGGCCCATGCTGTATTCTTCAGGGAAACGGCGCTCTTCCAGCATTTTGCGGATACGCGCGTTGTCCATCTCTTGGTGGATAGCAAAGCCAAGTAGTTTACCTTTGCGGCTTACAACAAAGGTATTCGCTTCAATTACATCACTCAATACTTGCGCCATTTCATTGAAATTAACGGCATGACCTGCAGATTTTTGCAGCATGCGGTTAATTCTTCTTGTTTTCGACAGTAGATCCATCTTAAATTTCCTCCCAATGTCTGTGTGATTCCTACCCAATGTTCGTTACAAAATATACTGACTTAAGTCTTTGTTTCCTACGATGTTGCCTAGTTTTTGTTTCACATAATCCGGCGTGATCTGCACAACCTCCAGGTGAATGTCCGGGGCTTCAAAGGAAAGATCCTCTAGCAGCTTTTCCAATATGGTGTGCAAACGTCTGGCACCGATATTATCCGTGCTTTGATTCACTTCAGCAGCCAAGCGAGCAAGCTCTTGAATGGCGTCTGGTGTGAATTCAACCTGCACGCCTTCCGTTTCCAAAAGGGCAACATACTGCTTCAGAAGCGCGTTTTTAGGCTCAGTTAAAATCCGGACAAAATCCGGGGCGCTAAGGCTGGTCAGCTCTACTCTGATGGGAAAACGTCCCTGCAGCTCCGGTATGAGATCGGATGGCTTTGCCATGTGGAATGCTCCTGCCGCTATGAACAATACGTAATCTGTCTTGACTGGTCCGTATTTGGTCATAATGGTTGAGCCTTCGACGATCGGCAAAATATCACGCTGAACTCCTTCACGGGATACATCGGGACCTCGACCATCTTTTCCGGCGATCTTATCGATCTCGTCGATAAAAATAATCCCGTGATTCTCAGCCCTGCGAATCGATTCCTGCGTTACTTCATCCATATCCACCAGTTTTTGCGCTTCTTGTTGAATTAATACCTTTCGCGCATCTTTAATTCGCAATTTTCGCTTCTTGGTTCGTTTTGGCATCAGGCTGCCGAGCATATCTTGCATTTGCATCCCCATTTGTTCTGTACCCGGAACCTGGAACATGTCAAACATCGTTGGGGACTGATCTTCTACATCTATCTCAATGATTTGCTCTTCCAATTGACCATTTGCCAGCTGCCAAGCCACCTGTCTACGCCCTTGCTCTACCGAAGCCTCTTCTGGATCATTTGCTGGCTGTTGCGACTGCTGCTGCCCTCCGAAGAACATCTCCAGTGGATTTTTAAAAGAGCTCTGCTGTTTACGTGAAGGAACCAAAACCTCTACGATCGCTTCATTCGCAAGCTTCTCGGCTTTTTCCTTGACTGATTCCATTTTTTCTTGCTTAACAGTCCGAATGGAGGCTTCCACCAAATCGCGAACCATGGACTCAACATCTCGTCCTACATAACCAACTTCTGTGAACTTGGTTGCTTCTACCTTAATAAATGGAGCTCCGGTAAGCTTGGCAATCCGCCGAGCAATCTCCGTCTTCCCAACACCAGTTGGTCCAATCATCAAGATATTTTTCGGTACGACTTCGTCAATTATTTGTTCTGGCAAACGGCTTCGACGGTAGCGATTTCGAAGCGCCACAGCGATGGCTTTCTTGGCTTGTGCCTGCCCGACGATGTATTTATCCAAATGCTCTACGATCTTACGCGGGGTTAATTGCTCAAAATTCAGCACAGAAAGTCCTCCCTTTTGCTCAATTCAACTCATCCACAACAAGATTGTTATTCGTGAATACGCAAATCTCAGCAGCAGTACGCAGTGATGCTTCCGCAATTTCTCTTGCGCTAAGGTGGGGTGCATACGTCTTTAATGCTCTTCCAGCAGCAAGTGCAAAGCTGCCTCCAGATCCGATTGCCAATATCCCATCATCTGGTTCGATGATTTCACCATTACCCGATATGAGCAGTAAATGATCCTTGTTCAGTACAATCATCATTGCTTCCAAGCGACGCAAAATTTTGTCCATACGCCACTCCTTGGCCAGCTCGACGGCAGCTCGCTGCAGATTTCCATGGTACTCCTCCAGCTTACCTTCGAACTTTTCAAAAAGGGTGATCGCGTCTGCTACTGATCCAGCAAAACCTGCCAGAACCTCTCCGCGATAGAGACGTCTTACTTTTTTGGCTCCGTGCTTCATCACCATGCTGTTGCCAAAGGTTACCTGACCATCTCCAGCCATCGCTACAGATCCATTATGCTGTATAGCAAAGATTGTTGTTGCGTGAAACTGTTCCATCACTGATTCCTCCCGTTTATGGCCGTTTGGCGGAACCGGTATCGCGCGAATTTGCACGCGGATGTGCGGTATCATATACATGGCGTAAGCGCTCTTTGGTCACGTGCGTATACACTTGAGTTGTAGAGACATTCACATGCCCCAGCAGCTCCTGAACAACACGCAGATCAGCTCCACCGTTTAACATATGGGTTGCAAATGTATGCCGAAACGTATGAGGCGATACACGCAAATGCAGAGCGTACGTATCAACGTATTTGTCTACAATCCGGCGAACACTGCGGTCGGAAAGTGGCTCTCCACGGTAATTGACCAGCAGATTGCCGTGGTCTTCTTTTCCTGCCAGCAGCTTTTCTCTTCCATACTCTAGGTATTGCCGAAGAATCTCACAAGCATAACTCCCAACTGGCACATACCTTTCTTTTGCTCCTTTTCCATATACAAGAGCCACCCCCACGTCCGGGTTAACCGCGCCCACAGAAAGTGTGACAAGCTCCATGACGCGTATGCCACTTGCGTACAGTAGTTCAAAAATCAGCCGATCTCGAATTCCTAGTGGAGTGGAAGTGTCTGGCAGATCAAAAAACGCCTGAACCTCTTGTGGATACAGAAAGGAAGGAAGTTTCTTCTCCATTTTCGGAGTGGAGACGAGTTGGAATGGATTTTGTTCCAGCTTACCTTCACGCAATAAAAAACGATACAAGCTTCTCAAGCTGGAGAGCTTGCGTGCGATACTTCGCCGAGAAAGCCCCCTACCCACTAATTGCGCAAGGAAGGAGCGACCATGCAAATAAGAAACAGCAGCAAATACGGTGATTTGGTGCTGTTCCATAAAGGAGACAAATTCGCTGATATCTGCCACATACTGCTTTACCGTATGAGGAGAGGCGTTTTTTTCGACTCGCAAATAACGGGTAAACATCGCAAGATCCGCAGAATTCTGTTGCGAAATGTCCATACGGGATGCACCCTCCTCGAAGCACCTATATAGTAACACAGTCGAAATTCGGATATCAACGTTTATTGTGTCGTTATTGTGTAAAATTCTGAATTGTATCTAGCGCCCGCTCAGCAAGCTTTTCGTTTTTCTCTCGTTTGTTTCGAATTCGCTCTGGCAACTCAGGAACCAAGCCGAAATTCGCGTTCATCG
Organism: Brevibacillus reuszeri; assembly: GCF_002897295.1. Taxonomy (GTDB): domain Bacteria; phylum Bacillota; class Bacilli; order Brevibacillales; family Brevibacillaceae; genus Brevibacillus; species Brevibacillus reuszeri_A. The sequence continues at coordinate 80,850 of NZ_BEXF01000005.1, read as the reverse complement.
GTTGAAAATGCTTGGAGTCAGCTGTAGTTATATAACGCGCCATACTGCCGATTACTGTTTCTGGTGGCAATACAAGCAGCTCATCGCCCTTTGCCAGTCTTGCTGCATTTATACCCGCCAACAAACCAGACGCAGCTGATTCCACATAGCCTTCAACACCTGTCATTTGTCCAGCAAAAAAGAGTGTTTCACGCTCTTTATACTGGTATGTAGGCTTCAACAGCTTAGGAGAGTTAATGAAGGTATTACGGTGCATAACGCCGTAACGAACAATCTCACAGTTCTCCAAACCAGGAATCATAGAGAAAACACGCTTTTGCTCTGGCCATTTCAAATGGGTTTGAAACCCTACGATGTTATATAGGGTTGCAGCACCATTATCCTGTCTGAGCTGGACAACTGCATAAGGCTTTTTACCTGTTCGCGGATCAATGAGTCCTACTGGCTTTAACGGACCAAACACCATGGTTTGACGCCCGCGCTTTGCCATGACTTCGATCGGCATGCAGCCTTCAAAGAAAATTTCTTTTTCAAATTCCTTCAAAGGAACTGCTTCAGCAGCAATCAGCTCATCATAAAAGCGATTGAACTCTTCTTCTGACATCGGACAATTCAAGTACGCTGCCTCACCTTTATCGTAGCGGGAAGCCACAAATACCTTGTTCATATCAATTGATTCTTTCTCAAGAATCGGTGCTGCTGCGTCGTAGAAGTACAGGTACTCCTCACCGGTTAGGTCCTTGAGCTGCTGGGACAGTGCAGGAGATGTCAACGGTCCTGTTGCGATCACAACGATCCCTTCAGGAATTTCTGTAATTTCATCCGTTACCACCTCTACCAGAGGATGGTTTCGCACTGCCTCAGTCACATAATCAGCAAACTCATGACGGTCTACCGCAAGCGCTCCTCCAGCTGGAACAGCACAACGGTCCGCAGCACTGATGATAACAGATCCCAGACGACGCATTTCTTCCTTTAAAACTCCAACTGCATTCGTCAAGGTATTCGCTCGTAGCGAGTTACTGCAGACCAATTCAGCGAACTTGTCTGTATGATGTGCAGGTGTCTGTGTTTTTGGTCTCATTTCGTACAATTTCACGGGTACTCCGGCCTGTGCAATTTGCCATGCGGCTTCACTTCCAGCCAAACCGGCGCCCACAACAGTGATAGTTGGCAATGTCATGCTGTTAATCCTCCAAACCTACAAAAATCTCAAGAATCGCATTAGGAATCTGCTTCTTCCTGATAATCGCATTTGGTACAAACGATGCTTACGCCTTGCTTCTTCCGTTTTTTCTCTATTAACATGCTAGAGCATTTCGGGCATGGTCTTGCAATCGGTTTGTCCCAAGAAACAAAATCGCACTCAGGATATTGATTGCAACCATAAAAAATTCGGCTCTTCTTAGATTTACGTTCGATAATCTCTCCGGTTTCACATTGCGGGCACTTTACACCAGTTTCTTTTACGATTGGCTTCGTGTTCCGACAATCCGGGAATCCGGAACAAGCGAGGAATTTCCCAAAACGTCCGAGCTTATATACCATGACGCGTCCGCAAAGCTCGCACATTTCATCAGATTCTTCGTCTTTTAGTTCGACTTCCTTCATCTCTTCTTCCGCGAAGGCAACCCGTTTTGCAAAGCCTCCGTAAAACGCATCGAGTACATTTACCCAGTTGGCGATCCCATCTTCAATACCATCCAGGTCACTTTCCATATGTGCCGTAAACTCCACGTCAAGGATCTCAGGAAAGAACTCCTCCATCAGGGTGATAACGATTTCTCCTAATTCAGTGGGAACAAATCGTTTTTCCTCGAGTGCTACATAGCCGCGTTTTTGAACGGTTTCCAAAGTAGGAGCGTATGTAGAAGGACGACCAATGCCTTGTTCCTCCAACGTCTTTACTAAACGTGCTTCAGAGTATCGAGGAGGTGGCTGTGTAAAATGCTGCGAAGGTTCGATGCTTTTCTGCTCAAGTGTCTGTCCCTCTTCGATCGGTGGCAAAAAGCTCTCTTCTTCTGTTCCGTCATCGTCTCCTTCAATATATACCTTCATGAAGCCAGGAAATTTTACCTTAGAGCCTGTTGCCCGAAAGATGACATCTCCGATGGCGATGTCTACGCTCATCGTATCCAATACTGCCGAAGACATTTGACTTGCCAGGAACCGTTCCCAAATCAACCGATACAGTCGCAGTTGATCTCGGGACAAAAACTCCTTGATCTCATCTGGCGTACGCATAACCGCCGTAGGGCGGATTGCTTCGTGAGCATCCTGTGCATTCTCGTTTTTGGCAGCGGTGCGCGGCTCTGATAAGACATACTCCGATCCAAACTTTTCCAGTATGTATGCTTTTGCTTCTTCTTGTGCGGTAGCTGATATGCGTGTCGAGTCAGTACGCATGTAGGTAATCAAACCGACTGCCCCTTCTTTGCTACCGACGTCAATACCTTCGTACAGCTCCTGAGCAATCCGCATGGTTTTTGCTGTACGGAAATTCAGCTTTCGCGCCGCCTCTTGCTGCAAGGAGCTGGTGATGAATGGAGGCGCAGGATTCCGCTTGCGCTCCCGCTTCGTCACTTTCCGAACGACGTACGACTGATCCGCCATCCTTTTATAGACTTCCTGAACATCCGCCTCTGACTTCAGTTCAACTTTTTCGTCTCCATAGCCATAAAATTTGGCTTCAAAGTCTTTTCCGTTGCTGTTGAGCTTGCTTGCTATCGTCCAGTATTCTTCCGGAATGAATTGCTGAATTTCCCGTTCCCGATCAAGAATCATTTTTACAGTAACGGATTGTACACGACCAGCACTAAGGCCTTTGCGTACTTTTTTCCACAGGATCGGACTGATATTGTATCCAACCAATCTGTCGAGAATACGACGAGCCTGCTGCGCATTCACCAAATCCATGTTGATGTGACGTGGGTGTTTGAAAGCTTCTTTGATGGCGTCCTTCGTGATTTCATTAAACACGACCCGAAGCGGCTGGCTTAGATCCAACCCCAAGTATTGAGCCAAATGCCAAGCAATCGCTTCCCCTTCGCGATCCGGGTCGGCCGCGAGGTATACTTTCTTCACTTTTTTGGCGGCATCTTTGAGGGTCTTCAGTACGTCCCCTTTGCCGCGAATGGTTATGTATTTGGGTTCAAAGCCACGTGTCACGTCCACACCCGTCTGACTTTTCGGGAGGTCCCTCACGTGTCCCATAGATGCTTTGACAATATATTTGCTACCCAGATATTTTCCAATGGTTTTCGCTTTCGCAGGGGATTCTACGATTACGAGCGTGTCAGCCATTTTTTTCCTCCCCTTTTAGTAAGGAATCTTCCCTATTATTAAATATGCTCATCCGATTTGTCAAACACTTGCAAGACTTTAGGGGGATTCCGGGTACAGAAGAACCCAGCCTAACGCTTCGCGAAATACCCCCCAGCCAGAGCAACAAGTGCCCCTTTTGCTTCTAAACGAAACAAAACCTGATGGAGACTTTTGCGCATATCTGCGTCCAATTGAGTCAGCAGGTCATCAACATGAATACCTTCGTGTGTAACGATATCTATGATTGCCAGCTCTTCTTTATCCAATAAGTTTTGGTCCAAATAATCGCGATGACGAGGCTCGGTTTCAGGAACTAGCGGATATCCGAGCTCATCCAGAACATCAGAGCTACCTGTTACTAGCTTTGCACCTTGTTTGATCAAGTTATGCGGCCCCATACTCAACGATGAAAAAATCGGACCAGGAATTGCAAAAACATCCTTCCCTTGCTCTAATGCGCAATCTGCTGTAATTAGTGACCCGCTTTTTTCTGCCGCTTCTACCACTAAAATCCCCATACTAAGTCCGCTAATAATTCGATTTCGCTCGGGAAACAGCCCTGGCACAGGTGGTGTTCCAGGGGGATATTCAGATAGAAGTAGGCCAAACGTTGCAATTTTTTCATAGAGTGCGCGATGACGAGGCGGATAAACCTGATCGATTCCACATCCGAGAACACCTACTGTTTTTCCATTATTCTTCAGTGTGGTTTCGTGCGCTTCCCCATCAATCCCATAAGCCAAACCTGAAATAATCACGAGTCCTGCTTGCACCAATTCCTTCACTAAATAAGAGCAGCTTGCTCTACCATAAGGAGTAGGCTTTCGCGAGCCGACCACCCCAATCGCTGGCCTTTGCAATAGCTGTAGCTCTCCTCGATAAAATAATACAAGTGGAGGATCAGGAATATGGCGTAGCTGATCGGGAAAATCCTCATCTAAAAAGCATACATACTGTATACCATTTGATATACGCTCGCGCAGTATTTTCAACGCAACTGTTTCATTTCGCAGTTGGTTTCCTTCCCTCATAATAGATGCTGACAGCTTCAGCTCGTGGCTGAGTGAATCCCATTTTTTCATCGCTTCTTTAAACGAGCCCGCTACTTCATACATCGCTCTCAGCTTCACTCTCCCCAGCCCAGGAACACTTGACAACAAGTAAAGCCAATCTCGCTCACTCACCTGGTCCATAAACATGTTTTCCCCTCCTCCATACCTACCGTTTTACAAATATCGTTGGTATTGAGTGCTATTTTATCGAAAGACAGTGGTCTGACTCAAAAATAAAAACGGACAGGCCTATAACCTGTCCGCTTTTAGCTATTCACAAGCTTATTTGCTCATTACTTTGTCGAGCATACCGCGCTCAGTCAACAGTTGAACCAAAGTTTCACCGATAACTGCAGGCGTTTTTGCTACACGAATACCACATTCTTCGAGCTTCGCGATTTTCTCAGCAGCTGTACCTTTACCACCGGAAATGATCGCACCAGCGTGGCCCATGCGTTTTCCTGGAGGTGCAGTTTGTCCGCCAATGAAGCCTACTACTGGTTTTTTCATGTTAGCAGCGATCCATTCAGCTGCTTCTTCTTCTGCAGTTCCGCCGATTTCACCCAGCATGATAACTGCTTCAGTGTCAGGGTCTTCGTTGAACATTTTCAGTACATCGATGAACTCCATGCCTTTAACAGGGTCTCCACCGATACCTACTGCAGTGGATTGGCCAATGCCGCGAGTAGAAGTTTGGTGTACTGCTTCATAAGTCAAGGTACCAGAGCGGGATACGATACCCACTTTACCTGGAACGTGGATGTAGCCAGGCATGATACCGATTTTGCACTCACCTGGAGTGATAACGCCAGGGCAGTTAGGACCTACGAGAAGGGTTTTCTTGCCTTCCATGTAACGTTTTACTTTTACCATGTCCAGAACAGGAATACCTTCCGTGATGCAAATAACCAGGTCCAGCTCTGCATCTACTGCTTCCATGATCGCGTCAGCAGCGAATGGAGGAGCAACGTAGATTACGGAAGCAGTTGCGCCCGTTTTAGCTACAGCTTCTGCCACTGTGTTGAAAATTGGAATACCGTCAACTTCAGTGCCACCCTTACCAGGTGTTACACCGCCCACCATTTGTGTACCGTATTCAACGGCTCCGCGAGTGTGGAACAGACCAGTTGCACCCGTAATCCCTTGCGTAATTACTTTTGTATTTTTATTAACGAGAATACTCATCGCGTAATTTTCCCACCTTTTTTGACGTATCTACTCGCTTATTCTTACTTCACCAAGGATACGATTTTTTCAGCGCCATCTGCCATAGATTCAGCAGCAACGATATTCAAGCCGGACTCGTTGAGGATTTTCTTACCCAGGTCAACGTTAGTACCTTCGAGACGAACTACGAGAGGTTTGTCCAGTTTGATTTGTTTTGCTGCATTCACTACGCCGTTTGCGATAACGTCGCACTTCATGATGCCGCCGAAAATGTTGACGAAAATACCTTTTACTTTTTCGTCACGGAGAATAATTTTGAACGCTTCTGTTACTTTTTCTTCAGTAGCTCCGCCACCAACGTCAAGGAAGTTAGCAGGGTCTCCACCGTAGAATTTCACGATGTCCATCGTAGCCATCGCCAGACCAGCACCGTTTACCATGCAACCGATGTTTCCATCGAGAGCGATGTAGGACAGGTCGAATTTGGAAGCTTCGATTTCTTTTTCGTCTTCTTCATCCAGATCGCGCAGAGCTACGATGTCAGGGTGACGGTAGAGTGCGTTGCTGTCGAAGTTCAATTTAGCATCGAGTGCCATTACTTCTCCGTCGCCAGTTACAACCAATGGGTTGATTTCAGCGATAGAAGCGTCTTTATCAACAAAAGCTTGGTACAGGCTCATCATGAACTTGGCAGCTTTGTTAATCAGCTCTTTTGGAATGTTGATCGCATAAGCCAAGCGACGAGCTTGGAAGCCGTTCAGACCAGTTACTGGATCAACTACTTCTTTGAAGATTTTTTCTGGAGTATTAGCTGCTACTTCCTCGATGTCCATACCGCCTTCTTCAGAAGCCATCATAACGACGCTTCCAGTTGCACGGTCAACTACTACACCTACGTAGTATTCTTTTTTGATGTCGCAGCCTTGCTCGATCAGAAGGCGTTTTACTTCTTTACCTTCTGGTCCTGTTTGATGAGTAACGAGTACTTTGCCAAGAATTTCACTGGCATATGTACGAACTTCATCCAGATTTTTTGCGACTTTTACCCCGCCAGCCTTACCACGGCCACCAGCGTGAATTTGCGCTTTTACTACGTTTACTTGGGTGCCCAGTTCTTTTGCTGCTTCTACAGCTTCTTCAACTGTGAAAGCTACGCGTCCTTCAGGAACTTTTACACCGTACTGCTTAAGTATCTCTTTACCTTGATACTCATGAATGTTCATTCTCCATCCTCCTATGGCAGATAAAGATCGGCAGGCTTTTAGACCGGTATGAAGACTCATCGTCTCCCCCAGTCTTAAAGCACCACTATCAGTGCAACGTTACTATTCTACGACAAAAAATGCAAAAGTGGTAGTGATATGTTGTCTTTATCCTGACCAATAACGACAAAGTTCATCAATGAAAACACTTACTTTCGAAGGTTTTCAAACAATTTCCACACATTTTGCGCTAGTTCATTGTGAGCATACCACGATTGATCCAGCTTAAAATAGCTAGGATAAAAGACAACCGACCGCTCTGAACCATTTACCAAAAATTGCAGTTGAAATTGTTCCTTTCCAGGAACTTCCGGCGTCTTTTCCAGTAATGTTCCTTTTTGCAGCAAACGCACGGTTTGATGAGCGATTCCTTGCTCAACGGTGGTTTGCGTGACATCCAGCTCGCGGTTTTCTCCCACCATTTCGCCTGTTGCAGTCAAGCGTATACGCGTTGTCTTAAACAGTCTCTCCAGCGATTGCTCCTCTGTCTCGCTAGGCGGGAGCCATGTCGTCATACGCGAAAACAATTGGCCATCTACATGAAAAAGATGTTTTTCTCTGCCAAAAGGTACCGAGATCAGTGTGGGTGTCAGTACAGTTACCTCAAGTGGTTTTTGTGTCGAACCAACGTGAATTTTGTAAGTCGGAAATAGCGGATACTGCTTTGGATTTTTTTCAGTTTCGGGAACCGCGGTATGTAAAACGTTTCTGATTTGATCAAGCTCGGTTCCTGCAAGCACAATCGTTTTGGAAAGGTCATCAGCCGACAGGAGCGCGTTATCGAACTTTTGAGCGAGCAGCCCTTTTCCCGTTTGCTTATGAACCCACTGATAAAAATAAATGGCACCATTCCCGCGATATGTACTTTCTCCAAACTGGCTTGCTTTTTCTCCCACCGTCACAACCAGTGGGGCCAGTTGCTTGCGATATAATACAAGAGTAAATCGAACATCCTCTTGCTTGAGTGGCTCTGTCGATAGCTGCAGATCCTGTCCCTGTGTGGGCAGTTCCTTGAGGAAAACAGGCAGATCGAGTGCAACCTCCTGTCCGTCCGTGGACATGACCGTTACTTTTTCAACTCCTCCCAGCTCAGTTTCCATCCGATCTCTCATGTCACTTTCAGTAACTTTGCTTCCTTGCGCGCATCCAGTCATTACCATGCTTGCCACCAAAATACTAAGCAGATAGGCACGTAAAGACGATTTCATGCAGCAACCTCCTTCGTGTATGCAATCCAATCACGATTATGCTACAGAAGCCCCAATCGACGGCTGATTTCACTGCCCAGCTTTCGTTTTACGTAGATTTCTCCTATTTGATGAGGGTCCTTGACCACGACCGAGCGATTGTTCGTGCGAATAACCACGTACTTTTCCCCGTTCTTGTCCAATCCGCAAATCAATTCGGATGCAACCTCTACAAAGATGGCGACAACATATTTCCCTTGTACTTTTTGCAAGGATATTTTAGGAAATGGCGTAAGGAATGGCAGCGTTTTATCCTGTATGTATTGAGTGATAGCCAGGATATACTTATCAGGATCGCCGTAATGTTCAACTTCATGGTCTACACCGCAAATACTTCCTTCGTCGGTTATACCGAGAAACAAATTTCCATTATTGGAATTGGCAAATGCCACAATCGACTTGATAATGCCCGTTTTGGATAACAAGAAATCACGCTTGAATTCAATCATGTCATTTTCGCCCAGCTGCGTGGCTACAAGTGGATCATCGACACGTCCAAGATAACGAAATCGGCTAATGGCCCCTAATCGATAGACGTACTCTTCGAAAAGGTCTGCCGGCAAGGAAATATCTTCTAGAACTGCATCTGTATTTTGCCATAGCTTATACGTTTGCGGGGCAAAGCACATATCAAAAACCATGTTTGTTCCTAAGGATCGGATGTTCATCCCAATCGCTGCAGGCTTGGCCGCGATCGGTTGATACGGCGGATCACTCTCAACTTCTAATACCCCTGAATGAAATAAATAATCAAAATAATGGCGCGGTAAGGTTGCCCGCTGTTTTAAAAGCTCTCGTACGGTTTTAGACCTTCGGCTCTCTTGGTAAAAGTCAAAACGCACAGATTGTTCTTCCAGGTGAGTTACGATAGCTACAAACGAACAAATATGGCGCATGATTCCCCTCGTTCTTTTGATTTAGTCACTTGTCATTCATTGGTCATATTTTAACGCAACCCTGAAGGGATTGACTAGTTATTTCTAAATAATGATGGGTCTAATGGAATATGTAGCCATTCCTACTCAGCCATATATTCCGTCTACATTTTCGATTGCCTCCTCCCAAAAAGTCTATATTTGAAAGGTATGCAGAAGCGTCTGGAGCTTGATTGAAAATAACATATCCCCTTGTATTTTTAATTTTCCTGTAATGATAGAAGCAGCCGGATTTAATTGCCCGTTCAACCATTTTAGGAGATCAGCTTCTGACAACTCGACTCTGCATCCTGCATCAAGAGTAAAACCCCTTTGATAAGAAGCACGATCATTAGCGAATATAACTTCATATTCACCAGCCTCTTTGCCTTGAAGAGTAATGTGGTATACGGCATTAAATCCAGCAATTTCACAAGGCTTTGAATTTGTATTTGCAATAAATTTTGATAAAGCAATTTCCACCTCGGACACCAGAACACCCTGCTTTCATGCACTCGCGAACAATCAGAGCAAAAGTTGCTTGATCAGGTTCACTTTACATATGGTTCACTATACATATATTATCATTATTTTCTGCCTGTACATTAGAAAACTTGGCTTCGCCAGGCCTTTTGGCGCAGGCAGGGCTTTATTTGCGCTTATACTATCTTCCTTAGAATTTTAAACTTTCCGATAGTAAAAAAAGAAAGCCGGATATGCCCGGCTTACTTTACACGTACAGCTGTACCCGTCGCAATGACCATCATCATGCCCTCACGCAAGGTTTCAAAATCCAAATCTACACCTACAATGGCATTTGCTCCAATGGAACGGGCTTTTTCTTTCATTTCACGAATAGCCATCTCGCGCCCTTCTGCTAGCTTGCTCTCGTACGTTCCACTTCTACCTCCGATAATGTCCGTAATTCCTGCGAGGAAGTCACGGACAACGTTTGCGCCCATAATGACTTCTCCACTGACAATATCCAGATACTCTTCAATCTCTTTGCCTTGCAATGTGCTAGTTGTTGTAACGATCATTAGTTAGCCTCCCGAACTTCAAGTTGTTCTTTTCAATAAATATTACGACTGAAGAAGCTACAGGTTGCACTAGACTTTTACACACATCACGAATACTCAGCAATCAGTGTATGCATGAAGACATGCGCCTATTCCTGTCCGAGGCGATGATGTTATTTATGTAGCAAATGTAGGATAATCATTTTGTAATTTTGCCGCTGAGGATTCCAGACTCGCTTTTTCCATCAAATCTCTCAGGGAGTATGAAAAAAAATCTGGCTCTTCATACCCATTCACATGGCCGACAGCAGCGGAAATGCTGACGTTTCGTATATGGGTGGGTTTTGTCAGTAATGCAATCCCTTTTTGGACCTGGTCCTCTTCAGCTGTTGAAATCATGACGAATTCATCCCCCGCATATCGACATAAATGGTCACCTTTCTCAGATGCGAATGAAGCAAGCACGGAGGAGTACCTTCGAATCACATCATCACCAAAAGGGTGTCCATGCTTTTTGTTGATCTGACCAAAATCATTTAGGTCGATGAAAAGCAAATGAAATGGGATGTTTTCCTTTAAAAACTGCTCACCGACATACTGAATATATGGCGCTTCGTATAGACCTGTTAACGGATCAATGAATTCAGCAATTTTCATCCGAACAGCATCTTTGGTAAGCACTCCTATTAAACGCTCTCCATCCATGATGAGAGCAACCTCGCCATTGTCCTCCTGTAAATAGGAATGCGCCTCCCATACATTTAGATCTGCTGAAAAACGACTCGGATACCCACTCATCGCATCTGCTACAATTCGATTCGGATGCGCGGACAAGACATCGCGGGAGGTAACTACTCCCATAACGACTCCGTGATCTATGACAACCAACCATCGCGTATTACATTCATTCATTTGCTCCGCTGCATAAGAAACACTTTTGCCAGAGGTAATCGTGCTAACGGATGTTGTCATGATTTCGGAGATTGTCATAGCAGATCCACCTCACGTTGAATCGAGACTGCTATTTTCAGCTCAGATCGAAGAACCATTGAGTCACTAATCATGCGCTCAGATTCCTCAAGCACAATTTTCATGAGCAATTTCTCATCTAGCATCTGCAAAAGCGTATTTCGAAGCAATACGGCCTCAATCTTTGGATGATCCATTTTAATTAGCGTAAATTGCTCCGGTGACAGGGCTTCGGCCATTCTTCTGACCGCTTCCGGCCCGATTGGAGCTTTTCTTCCGATAATAAGCATGTCTTGCATAGGTGGAACTTCAAATTCGGATATTTTAAGAGAAAGGGTTGCCTTCCTAGAATAAACATTTTTTTCACTGCTCATATGTATACCTCCACATTCAACACTTGCTTCTTAATCGTCCAACAAGCTACCTGGCTTCCCAAACAGGTATCCCTGACCGATTACGACACCAAGTAAAGAAGCACAAACAAAATCCTCTTCCTCTTCTACGCCTTCAAGAATAAGCTGTGAATCATTTTGGCAAAACTCCACAAATAGTTTCACTGTTTCCTGTTTATCCGTAGAAGTGGACAACTCGTGAGAGAAAAAACGATCAATTTTAATGTAATCAGGGGATATATCAACAATTTTGCGAAACGTGTTCATTCCTTCACCGACATCGTCTAACGCAATCAAAAAGCCTCTTTCTTTTAAGTCAGAAATTCTCTCTTTGAAGATGGGATCGTGCCAGACTTCGCCTTCCATGATCGATTCGTTAATTTCCAAAACGATCTGGCCAAGGAAGGGATAATACTCGCGGCTGACTTCTTCAATAAAGAGTGGAAAGGAAGCATCTGTAATCGTCGATGGAAATATATTGACGAACAACAGATCCCTTTCATTATTTGTTGACTGATGAAAAAAGGTAGAGAGGGCATAGTGCAGCGATTGCGTGTCGAGTTCTGGTAATTTCCTGCTTTCCTTTGCCGCCTGAAATAAGGACTCGGGATTAATCCCTGCCTTACTTCTCAGCAATACCTCATACCCGATTCTCTGTCTTTCGGGGAGATGGCAAATGGGCTGAAATGCGTGATAGTATTCTCTTTTTTCAAATAGCTCCGCAATGCTCTCCATCAGTTTTCCTTTCCCTTTCCTAGCGATTGATGAACACAAAGAAAAAGCTTCTCCCAATTCATGAGGAGCAACTTATCGCTGCCTGCCCCATGGAGAGTGCTGGAAAAAACCAACACGCGTGTCTGATAAAAAATTACCATATGAGACGTACTAATTGTTTTTTCTCATTGGTTTTTTAGGTAAAATTGATTACTCTTTAGTGATTCTTTGTCGACATTTTATGCCTTTATCCCTATTCATTCGCTAATTTTTTGCAAATTCCTTTCCATATCATACTAATTCATCATAAAAAATTGGAAGTTTGACAATTGATTTTCACTTCCAGTAATTGGTTGAAAATTCAAAAGTATCTTACGATTATTTCCTGTTTACTCGTTCACAATAAGAACCAAATTACCTGCATTGACGTATCGTAATTCTAGAAGAAACTTGGTGGGCGAATAACTTTTACGAAAAAAGGACGATGATCTATGCCGAATGTTTCTACCTCTTCTATACATGTATCACCCGGCCATTCTTTTTCCTTGTCACTTGAGGCAAATCCATCTACCGGATATCAATGGCTTTTATCGAATCCACTAGATGCCAAATTTTTGGAGTTTGTTTCGACTCACTACACTCCAGCCTCTCCCTTACCTCGAATCGGCCAAAGTGGTCAGCAGATCTTTACTTTTCAGCCATTACGGTCAGGCGTTACCTCTATCGCGCTGAAGTATTGTCGCCCTTGGGATGAGAGTGATTGCGCCAATGTACATTTTTACACGGTAACAATAGCGTGATACTGTTTATCTAAGTAGGCTTGCTCTAAAAGGTGAGCGCCCTATCCAAAGCTCGATAGCGAATAGCTTCTGCGACATGCTCAGCAGCAATAGTATCCGCCCCCTCCAAATCAGCGATCGTTCTCGCTACCTTTACGATTCTATCGTACGCTCGTGCACTTAAGCCCAAAGTCTCAAATGCAAGCTGCAGCATTTCCTGCCCTTCTTTATCTAAACGGGCATACCGGCGCAGCTCATCGCCATTCATCACACTGTTAAACGGACAACTGGTTCGGTATCGATACCGCTGCCACTGGATGTTCCTAGCTTGTTCTACACGTCCCCGAATGATTTCGGAGGATTCCTCGGCAATACGCTTGTGCAACAGATTTACTGGGACCCGCGGTACTTCGAGGTGCAGGTCGATACGGTCGAGAAGTGGGCCTGAGAGTTTGGAGCGGTATTTGTGGATTTGTTGTGGAGTGCATGAGCACGCTTGCTGATCTCTGGTAGCGAAAAATCCACAGGGACAAGGGTTGCACGATCCAATAAGGAGAAAGCGAGCTGGAAAGGTGAACACTTGCTTGGCTCGCCCAATCGTAACGATCCCTGCCTCGATCGGCTGACGCAATACCTCGAGCACATGACGCGAAAACTCTGGCATCTCGTCCAAAAAGAGAATTCCGCCGTGGGACAAGCTGCACTCTCCTGGTCGTGGGATTTGAGGGCCGCCGCCGATCAGTGCCGTCGCTGTTATCGTGTGGTGTGGAGAGCGGAATGGGCGTTCCTCGATGAGTCCGCCTGCTCTAGTTAAATGCCCCGCAATGCTGTATATTTTCGTCACTTCATAGGACTCTTCTGTTGTCATCTGTGGCATGATGCCCGGCAAGCATGTGGCCAGCAGCGTTTTTCCAGAGCCTGGAGGACCGACTAATAATACGTTGTGAAAGCCGGCGGCAGCAATTTCTAACCCGCGTTTTACAAAATGCTGTCCGTATACATCCGCGAAATCTGCGGTGTTGCTTTGTTTTTGGGATCGGGGCAGGTTTACCGCGCTAAGTTCTTCCTCATTGTGAGGCACTAGTCCGTTTGTCCAATACAATACAGCTTCTTTCACGGAGGAGGCTGGTAACACAAGTAGGTCCACGAGTCTAGCTTCGGCAGCGTTTTGCGCAGGAAGGATCACATGGGAAAATCCAGCAGCTTTTGCTTCCAGCAGGATTGGTAGCACGCCGGTAACTGGTCGTAAGCTGCCATCCAATGCGAGCTCACCTAAGATTAGTACTCTTTCTGATCGTGGGGGAATTTGCTTGGATGCGAGGAGAATGCCAAAAGCAATTGCGAGGTCAAAGCCCGAGCCTTCCTTGCGTTGATCTGCGGGAGCCAGGTTTACCGTAATGCGTTGCATAGGGTAATCAAAGCCTGCATTGCGTAGGGCTGCACGGACACGGTCTCTCGCTTCCTTTACTGCCGAACCACCGAGACCGACCAAATCAAACTGGGGCAGTCCGTTGGCGATATCTGTTTCTACCGTAACGACCATGCCATCTATGCCAAATACCGTTCCGGAGTAGCTGGATGCGTACATATCTCTTCCCCCTTTTTTCATAGGGTAGGAAAAGATAGTGGTGGTGGGCAAGTTTTGTTGGGGATAGGATAGGCTTCCGATAACAAAGATAAGGCACTTTTAGAATTTGTACGAAATTCAGGTTAATTTTTTTTAACGGAGGAGAAAGCTAAACAATGGACCTATTTGAGAAATGCATTCATGTTGATTCCAAAGATGAGCTTATCCAATTCATAAAGGCATTACGACACGATCTGCTAGTTAATCCCGATGAATGGGAAAACCAAACCCTAGATGGCTTTCTGGAGGCAATGGAATCTTGGATGGAAGATACTATAGATAGAGGATATTTACCAGATCAGGCCGAGTGGAAGTCGCTCGCAGCCATTTTATACATGGGGAAGATTTATGAGTAGATGAGAAGGTATTTCTACTACCTTGCATGGTAGGAGAATAAGAAACGACATCGAGACATCCTCAATTCGTTTTATTAATAGCTAGAGAAACTCCCCTAATGCAAATATCAATAAGTAATTGAATATGATGTTATACATTTTGTGAGTAAAAAAATGGATAGAGGTCTCAGAAAATATCTGGATCTCTATCCATTTCTCTTTGTTATTTACAACAACATATCAACTCAGAACCGTTGGCAAACGTTCAGCGGTATCAAGAGACGTTACTCCAAGATCCAGAGTTCGACGAACTGCCTGAATGGATTCTTCATCCGTAGGTTTATTGTAAGAGCATTAGAAAGGATTTCAACGGTTCTGTCAGATATTTATCTCGATGGTGAACTACTATCAATTCATTTTTCAATAATAGGTCTTGAACAGACAGCGAAATCAACTTCCCCTGCGTTAGCGGCTCGCGTACAAGAACATCCGGCAAAATCGTTATGCCGATTCCAGCCTTAGCTGCTTCTATCAGAGCCAGAGAATTCACGCTTGTCCACACAGGTTGCGCGGTAAATCCTAACAAATAAAGAACGCTGTCTAACGTATCGCGGATTGCGCTGCCCTGTTCGCGCAACAATAGTTTTTCTGAGCAAAATTCATGTAAAGTCAATTCTCTCTTCTTGATGGGATAGTCGGGTGCGCACACAATATGTAACGGATACGAAGCAAAGGGGGTACATATAAAAGGACCTTGAGGAGCCGCACCTTCAATCAAAGCGATGTCAGCTTTTCCTTCCCGCAATATTTCAACCGCATTTGCTGCTCTGACCACATCGACCTTGCTCGGTATATCGGGCCAATCTTTATGAAAGGTTTGCAATATTTTCGGCAACCAGAACGCTGCAATTGTAATACTGGAAACAATGTGCAGGGGGGCTCGTTTTTCCAAACAATTGATACGCGCATTCAAAGCTTCGCACGAAGACAAGATCGGTAAAATTTCATCCAGCAGTAACCGACCGCTTTTTGTAAGCTGCACACTTTTTGACAATCGATCAAATAATGCAGTCCCTACCCTTTCTTCCAGTTCTCGTATTGCATGAGAAACTGCCGATTGCGTGATATATAACTTTTCCGCAGCCCTTGTAAAGTTTCTCGTTTCAGCTACTGCCTTCAGTATTTCAAAATGCCGAAGCGTCATCATAGATGGTCCCCCTGACATGAATAGAACTAATCATTATTGCAAAATAATATCATTTTACTGATCGATCAACAACCTCCATAATAATCAGGTAACGAGGAGGCGATTTTATGATAAACCAAAGAACCAAACTATGTGTCTGGCTTCTGGGCATAAATTTGTTTATCAGCACATTTACATTTGGTGGTGGATATGTTGTTGTTCCGATGATTCGGAAGTATTTTATATCCTCCAAAAAACTATTCAGTGAAGATGAGTTGGTAGATATGGCTGCTATTGCACAGTCTTCACCTGGAGCAATTGCAATCAACTTGTCAACGCTCGCAGGGTTTCGGGTAGCTGGGAGGATAGGGGCTGTAATCAGTTGTATCGCCGCTGTCATTCCATCGCTTGTTATACTGGTGTTAATCTCCAAGTTTTATATTAGTTTTGCGGCGAATCCATTGATCTCCGCGGTATTGAAAGGAATGCAGGCGGGCGTAGCAGCCCTTATCATTAATTTCGTTGTTGATATGTGCAGTATGATGATCAAGGAACGTTCTTTACTCCTTACTTTAATTATTCCGACGGCATTTTTGGCAAACTTTCTATTTGAAATCAATGTGGCTATTATCCTTGCAGTGTCCTGCTTTATATGCATTGCGCGAGTATGGCTGACAAAAGGTGACAGAAATGAGTGAACTATTGAAACTGTTATTGGTCTTTTTTCAGATCGGTTTGTTCAGTATCGGCGGAGGATATGCAATCATCCCGCTCATTCAGGAAATGGCAGTTGAAAAAAATGCTTGGGTATCACAACAGATATTTACCGATATCATCACCATTTCGCAAATGACGCCTGGCCCGCTAGCGGTAAGCGCCTCCACTTTTGTTGGCTTTCAGATTGCAGGGATTCCCGGTGCCATAATCGCAACGTTCGGCTGTGTAATTTCAGGTGTCGGCATTTCTATATTGCTGTATCGCTTTTTCCAAAGACACAATGAATCGATCTATGTGATAGAAGCTTTGAATGGCCTGAGATCGGCTTCTCTTGGGCTTATTATTTCCGCTGCTGCAACGATATTGTTATTGACGTTTTTTGGGACATCTACAATAAGCATGGTTGCTGATGTGGACTGGATTGCGATAGCAGTCTTTGCAGGCTCTTTGTTTGTTTTGAGAAAATGGAAGATGAACCCGATCCTGCTCATGGTTCTGACGGGTATTCTCGGAGGAATTACTCAAATAAACTCGAACTGGTAAAAGGAATGTATCGAAATAGTGCCGCGGCGCCTGATCCTGACATGGTCATTTTGCTGGCGAGGTATATTACCATTCTAGGAATCATCATGACAAATAGAGGAAGGACAGCCAGCAATTACACGGTCTGTCCTTTTTCCAGTTAGTTATTGTTTCTAAAGGAGCGTTATGAATCGACACTATTTGAGCTTATACATAACCTGCATATTCCCTGCGCAAAAGCCCCAATTTCACTAGATCAATATACATACCGTTTTCAAATTCAGACTCCCGAGAAATGCCCTCTACCTGGAAGCCGACTTTTTGAAGTAAATGTATCGAAGCTGTATTTCTCGTGTCTGCTTCTGCCTCTATTCGATTTAGTTTCATGTGCGTGAAGCCATACTCAATGATCGGGCGAATTGCTTCAGTCATGATTCCTTTGTTCCACCACGAATACATTAAATCGTATCCGATCTCGGCTTTATTGTGGACTGCTTGATAATTTTTGAAGCCGCAGCTACCAATGAATTTACCCGATTGCCTATCTGTTATGGCCCACCTAATTCCCTGCTTTTCTCTAAAAAGTGCTTGGTACCAGCCCAATTCGTTTTCTGCTTCAGCCATCGTTTGAAAGGTTGGAAAGCCGATATACCTAGCAACTTCTTCATTTGACAGCATGTCTAAAATGAGCGGCAGGTCAATTGTCTCAGGCTGTCGCAGGATTAATCTGTCTGTTTCTAAAATCGGGAAAGTCTCAAATAGTACTTGGTTCTCCACCCAAGCCCCCTCCTATCGTTTTAGGCATTAATCACGATGCTTGCCTGGCGAAATCCATATTTACGTTCTCTTATTCTTAAAACGTTTTACGTAACCAACTCCCGCATTTAAAAACAGGAACACAATTCCAATATTAATCGCATGATCCGCAAAGTTCAGGATGCCATTGCCGGAGGAAGACACTATAAAATCGGTAACTCGTCCAAATAAAATCCGATCGATCGCATTCCCTACTGCACCTCCTACCAAAAAACCAAGACCCAATTCCATTACAAAGTGCTTCTCTTCTGTCTTCTTCCGATAGTAAATTACGGCTGTTACGAAAAGCACAGCGGCTACGGCGAACAAACGAGCATAACCCTGGAACAAGCTGAATGCCATTCCTGCATTTTCGTAGTGCTCAAGCAAAATGCCCCATACATACATGGTCTCTCCAACAGGGAGGTATAGACGGATCAAATATTTAGATAGCTGGTCTGCGATGATCACCAAAATGGAGATGAGATAAAAAACCATAGGCTGCCTTCTTCCTTGCGAGGATTCACCTTTACCTCCCCTACTTTATCGTGAAGCTCCCATTTTGACCATATCGTAACTCTCTGGACTACATCATGAAAAAAGAAGCCCTTCGAATCACTTGGTCATGATTTGATGGGCTTCTCGCTCTTGATGAGTGTGTTATTCTACCGTTACTTTAATTTTTACTTTTTCACCCTTGTACTCAGCAGTGATCTGCGCTGTACCTTTACCTTTGGCAGTTACACGACCATTTTCATTTACAGTTGCAACAGAGGTTTTGGAAGAGCTCCATTCAGCCTTGGAACCTGGGACTGATTTGTTGTTGTAGAGGAGCTCGATCGTTTCTCTGTCCCCTTTACTGAGCGTCAGGCTGGTCACATCAGCTTCCAGACCATCTGAGCTCGAACCTTTGCCATCTACATTGACCTCAATTTCAACCTCTTCGCCTTTGTACTTGGCCGTAATAGTCGCTGTACCTTTCGCTTTTGCTGTAATTACTCCGTCATCATTAACATTTGCAACAGAAGATTTAGATGTGCTCCAGGAAGCTTTTGAATTAGAAATAGAGCGGCCATCGTAGGTCAGTTTGATTGTTTCTTTATCGCCCTTGCTCATGTTCAGCTTGCTCTTAGATGCCTCAAGAGAGTCGGAAGAACCAGTTGAATCGACTCTGACCTCAATTTTTACCGTTTCAGATTTATACGATGCAGTGATTGTTGCTGTACCTTTGTCTTTGGCTGTAATTACTCCGTCATCTACTGTTGCAACTGAAGACTTGGACGTTTTCCATGTCGCTTTTGATCCAGAGATGCTGCTGCCATTATAGGTGAGACGGATCGTTTCTTTTTTCCCTTTTTTCAAGTTGATCTTGGTCTCATCTGCTTCGAGCCCGTCAGAGGAGTCTGTCGTATCGACTTTTACCTCAATTTTTACGGATTCTGATTTATACGTTGCAGTGATTGTTGCTGTCCCTTTACCTTTAGCTGTAATTACTCCATCATCTACTGTTGCAACGGATGAATTAGACGTTTTCCATGTCGCTTTTGATCCGGAGATGCTGCTGCCGTCATAGGTTAGATAGATTGTTTCTTTTTTGCCTTTTTTCAAGCTGACTTTGGTTTCATCCGCTTTAAGCTTACTCTTGGTATCAGAGCCATCAACGGTTACTTCAATATCAACCTTGGAGCCTTTGTACTCAGCTCTGATCTTGGTTGTTCCTTTATTATTAGCAGTAATTACTCCATCGTTTACAGTAGCAACTGCCGTATTGAACGTTTTCCATGTTGCTTTTGACCCGGCAATCTTATCTCCGTCATACGTTAAGGTAATGGTTTCTTTATCACCAGAGCTTAACGAGAGTTTTGTATCACTTGCTTTCAAGCCGTCTGTGGAATCGGCATTCACTTTTACTGTAATCTTCACAGATTGCCCGTTGTACTTGGCAGTAATGGTTGCTGTTCCGGAAGCATTAGCTGTAATGACACCATTCCTGACGGTTGCTACAGCTGTATTGGACGTCGTCCATGTTGCATCGTAGCCAGAAATCGTTTTGTTGTTATATTTCAACGTAATTGTTTTGTCATCGCCTTTTTTCAGCGAGATGCTATCGATATCTGCCTTGAGGCTTCCGTCTTTTGAAACATTGACAATAATATAGACAAAGTCATCGTCATAGGACGCGATGACATAGGCAGTACCTGCGTTCTTCCCTGTAATCACACCGTTCCTTACATGAGCAATAGAAGAATCAGTGGTATCCCAATCTGCTCGCGAGTTGTCGAGAGTCCGACCGTCATACGTCAGCTTGATTGTCTCAGAATCTCCTGACGATAGCTTTATCTCTGAATACTCTGTTTGAAGTCCTTCTGAATAAGCTTTTGCAACAATGCCAGAAGCTCCCACTGTGATCGGATTCACAGTCTGTGCAGACGCAAATCCTGTGGCAGAAAACTGTACAGTGAAAATAGTCGCAACCGCCAAGGTCACGTTTTTCATTAACGTATTTTTCTTCATAATTACCTCCAAATGGATTCCTATACTTACTTTGACGAACGAAATGGAAAAATGTCACATGAAAATCCAAGTTTTTTTGAAAAACATTTGTTTTTATTATCGGCAAATGTTTTGAATCAGGTTAGCGATAAGAAAACATCTATCGAGGCACTCTCAACGAGAGCGACCGCGTTTTAGCGGAAAGTTTCCATGCGTTCCGGAAATCATAAGCGTCACTCTTATAAATTTCTATACGTCAAACAAAAAAAAGCCTCCTGGCAACTGCCAGAAGGCGAATGTTGATGCTTGGAGGAGTTTCATCGCGTCGAGTACAGTACATCATACGCCGCTTGCAAGGCGGTTGCTGTAGACATATCCCCAATAAACAAATACTCCTGCGCCCTTTTTTAAGGAAAACATCCTTTGTAACGTATAGAAAAAGCTGGCTAAAAAGCATGTTCAACATGCTGGATGTGATACGCTGCCTCGCTTTTGCCTCGATCCGCACGCTCGACAGCAATGACATCAAAGCGAAAGGAAGGTACATACCCTTCCCATGACTGCAAATATTCCAAGGCTAGCTCACGCAATTTTTGCCTCTTTCGCCATGTCACTGATTCAAGCGCAGTTCCATATGCATGACTCGCTCTAGTCCGAACCTCTACAAATACAAGTGTGGAGCCATCCATCGCAATCAAATCGATTTCTCCTCGCCTCGTGCGTGCATTGCGACTGATGATTTCATAGCCCTTTTGCTCCAAAAATTCTTCAGCCATTTGCTCGCCTTTTTGACCGAGAGCGCGTCGTTGGTCAGTCACCCTTTGCCGCCTCCTTTGTCCAAACGATACACAAAGGCAAGAATCTCGGCGACTACCTGATAGAGCTCTGGTGGAATTTGCTGGTCCAAATCGAGCTTACCCAGTACTTCCACCAGCGATGGATCTTCCTGGATCGGAATTGCATGTTCCTTCGCAGTTTTGAGCATGTTTTCAGCAACGTATCCTTTTCCTTTGGCTACAACTTTGGGAGCATCCATCGTACCAGCCTGATACTTGAGGGCAACGGCCTGTATTCGCTTCCCTTCCGGAGTGGTTGAGTGACTCATACGCGCAGGTCCACTCCTTTATAGTCGGTGAGTGCTGTCCGTTTCGCCCCAGATTGACTGGCGATTCGGCTACGCTCATCCGGGACAGGCTGCACGCGCATGGCAGACAGATGATATCCCACGTCTTGTAGCTGCACCGCAAAGCTGTCTTTCATCCCCGAGATCAAAGGCTCCACCCACGGAGCATCATTGAAAATCTGGAGATTGACGATCCGATTGACGATGCTTACATCAATCATCGTTGTCCCCATCGATTTCAGCTCCAGATGGAAAAACAAGCGACAATTCTCAGCGTCTACTTGGCCACCATCTTTTTTCTTGGATTCAATCTGTACAAAGGCTGTATCATCGCCTTGATCTGTGCGTATTGGGATCTGCAAAACGATTTGAGACAAGGCCTGGTTTGATGGTTGAAGCATCATGAGCTGCTGTCCAGTGACCTGCTGCAGCATTTGATCCGCTGCTTCTCTCAATGCATGCGGAACGCTTTGCGGTGGTGCCTGGGAGATTTGCAGCAATAAGGACTTTACTGATTCTAGCTGCTTGTGAACTCCAGCTTCTAGAGCCCCCCCAGAAAGTGTCTGTCCCATGATGCCTCGCTCATGTCCCAACCCCAGCTGGCGAAACAGCTCGGCAATCGGATTTGAGGGCGTCCCTGCTACAGAAGCTGGTGGCGCTGCTGATTGACCATTTCCTTGAACAGGCAAATTTGCTTTCACCGTTTCAGTGATAACCGGCTTTATCGATTCAGCATTCCCCAAACCTAACGCCTGCTGTAGCTCCGGGCTCTGACGCGTACCGCTAGCATTTGTCAGCGGCTGATTCGCCTGTTCAAACCCTGTAGGCCCTCTCCCTGCCATTCCTTGGCCAAGCGCACTTCCAGGAGCAGGCGTACTGGCAGAAGCTCCAGCTTGGTTTACATTATTTTGTAGGTTCACATTTTGCTGCAGAGAATCATTTGCTTTCGCCTGGATTTGTTGATTGCCGGATACTGACTCCTTCGCTACCCCTGACACTGGATTTCCGGTAACAACTCCTGCTGTCGCTTGATTGCTCGAAGCAGGCAGTGTGTTTCCCGTTCCCGTTGTGACTGCATTCTGACCAGGAGGGGTTGGCGCATTTGGCCTGTTGATCAGCTGCGTTTGCTCTGCTACGTTGGTCTCACTCTGTCCTGAAACCAGTACTGGGAGCGCAGCCAGTCTCTCTTTTAACTGACTAACGACCTGCCGAAGATTATTGTTCATGACCGTTGCCTGATCATTTCGGATAGATCCACCAGGGAGTGGCGTAGCTGGACCGTCATTATCCAAAAAGAGAGAGGCTTGCTGCTGAAAATGTTGAATCACTTGGTCGATCGGCTTCGCAGACATAAATGTTTTGAGTCCTGCCACTGTATCTGGCGTGAGAGGAAGATTTCGCTTTGCAGCGAGCATGAATGCCTCTATCGTAGCATCGTCCATCCCCAGACGCTGCGCTACCGCCGTAAATGCTTGTACCGTTTCCTTGTTTACAGGCAAATTGGCATTCAATAGAGCAGAAACGATTGCTTCTCTCTCTTTTGTCTCCGGAAGCCCTAATGACCGCATTAAGCCCTCCAGCGTTGCCTCTTTGCCAGCCCCTTCTGGTGTTGTTTCCAAAACCTTTAAGGTCACAACATCAGACGATGGCTGCACCTGCAACCACGCTTTTTGTCCAGGCTCAAGATTTGCTTCCATTTTTGCCTGAACCTGCAGCCCGCCAATTTGAACAAGAGCCATATTGTCCGGATACTGCTTAATGACAGTCCCTTTAAATACTTGACCTGGGGTAAGCTCCACTGGCTTTGGCGTTTGAATAGAAGATCGCTGCATGACAGATTGAATCAATTGCGAAGGGGAAAACATGGGAAACCTCCTCCTTTACGACGTAAAAAATGCATGTGGCATTATGCCTGTTCCTTTACACCTGTAAATGTTCTTCGATGAATCGACGTTGATCCAAATCGTGCGATCGCTGACAAATGCTCTGCAGTGCCATAGCCTGCGTGCTTCTCGAAGCCATACTCTGGATACTCTTTGGCGTAATTTGCCATCATACGGTCTCTTGTGACCTTTGCTACAATCGATGCGGCTGCAATCGAGACGCTTTTAGCATCACCGCCTATGATGGGTACTTGCACACAGCTAAGGCCGGTGAGCTGCACAGCGTCAATCAAACAAGCATCCGGGTTCAAGCCACAATTATCGATTGCATTTTTCATCGCTTCTTTCGTTGCTTGCAAAATGTTAATTTCATCAATTCGTGCAGCATCAACAATTCCGATTCCAACAGCCAGTGCATCACGTACAATTACCTCGTAAAACGCCTCGCGAGTCGCCACCGGAATTTTTTTAGAATCATTTAAGCCTGGCAAATAAAAATCCTCAGGAAGGCATACAGCGCACGCTACAACTGGTCCAGCCAAAGGGCCTCTGCCGACCTCGTCTACACCAATTAAATGGACATGGCCTTTCTCACGTAATGCTCTCTCATAGAGAGTCATTTCCTTCCACATGGAGGCCAGCTTTTCTTGACGAGCGATTGCCGCTTCCTGCTGACGAGCCATCGCCTGTACGCCTGCTCGCTGATCCTCTTTTAACAATTGTAAAAAATCTTTGGGCACTTCGTCCATTTTTTCGATTGTTAACCGTATTTCTTTTATCGACATGTCGGCCAGATTCATTGACATCTTTCTCCTTTGCTATGTAAAAAACCCGCCTACCGGATTGTCGATAGACAGGTTTTTAACTGACGTACTTCATCTCATTCAGGAAAGGATACCGGCTTACCAATCGGCTCATCCATCTCCCAATCGATTGGACGTTCCAAGGAAACTGTCCCCAGCTTGCCAGAGCGCAGTTCACGCAGGAATATTTCTGCTGCCTTATCGTAATCGATATTTCCGCCTGAAATGAGGCATCCTCGCTTCTTGCCAATTTCTTCGAGCATCTCGACGCGATCCTCAGGAAGTGCTTTGAGCTTGAAGCGATCCAGCAAGCGTTCTGGGTAGTAATGCATCATATAAGTGATCACAAACAAGGCTACCTCGGTGAAATCGATTAGTTCGTCCTTGATCGCTCCACTCGCGGCAAGTCTGAGTCCCACCATCTGATCTTCAAATTTGGGCCATAGAATACCTGGTGTATCCAGAAGCTCAAGTGTATCGCCCATCTTCACCCATTGCTGGGCCTTCGTCACTGCCGGTCTGTCACCCGTTTGTGCTACAGCACGCTTGGAAAGTCTGTTAATCAATGAGGATTTCCCTACGTTTGGAATCCCCAAAATCATGATGCGAATGGCTCGGCCTTGCATGCCTTTTTCACTGCGCTTTGCCAGCATCTCAGCAGCCAGCTCACGGCACAGCTCTGGAAGCTTGCCTACGCCCTTGCCACTGAGAGCATCAATCGGCAGCGTACGAATTCCGAGCTTGCGGAAATACGCCATCCATTCTTCTGTCGCTTTTTCATCAGCCAAGTCGGCTTTGTTTAACAATATCAATCTCGGTTTTTCGCTGACAATCTCATCAATCATTGGATTTCGGCTGGACAACGGTAGACGTGCATCCAAAAGCTCGATGACCACGTCGATCAGTTTCAGCTTCTCCGTTACTTGTCGGCGTGCCTTTGCCATATGGCCAGGAAACCATTGGATCGCCATGATGTCTCACCTACCTTGAAGCTATGCTTTGCTATTTATTTCGTTACGCGGATATCACCCAGAGGCCAAAATGTGAACTCAGCCCGTCCAACAACCGTACTGACCGCAACTGGCCCGATGGCACGGCTGTCATGACTGTTTAGGCGATTATCCCCCATGACGAAGATGTGTTCCGCTGGAATTTGAACTGGCGGAAAATCATTGGTGAAAAAAGGCTCACCCTGTGCTTTCGCTTGTTCTTTATGTTGTGCAAGATAAGGCTCTTCTACCAGTTTGCCGTTCACATACAGCTCGTCGTTCTTTACTTCCACTGTATCTCCAGCAACAGCGATTACTCTTTTAATATAATCGCGTTTTTGTTCGGCATGAAAAACGATGATATCCCCTGGCTTCGGATCTTGCAAATAATAAATCGCTTTATTCACGACTAATTTTTCACTGTTATGTAATGTCGTTTCCATGGATTCGCCCTCGACGATAAAAGGAGCGAACAGGAAGGTACGGATGAGAAACGCTAGTATAATCGCTATTCCGAGCGCCTTTAACCATTCCCAAAGCTCATTCTTCTTGGCGCGGCTGGAGGTTACTTCTTCGCTCATGTTTCCGATCCTCCTAATGCAAGCTCGTCCATCCTGTATTGATACTATCTGCTATTCTTGTCATTTTATAAAACGGGAGAAAATGGAAAAAAGAGGCCTGGCTAGCAGACCAGTCCCCTTTCTCATGCGTTATGAAACGCTTATCGACGAATTTCTTTAATGCGAGCAGCTTTACCTACGCGATCGCGCAGATAGTACAGTTTCGCACGACGTACTTTACCATGACGCACGATTTCGATCTTGTCGATCTTAGGCGTGTGCACTGGGAATGTACGCTCAACACCTACGCCATAAGAAATCTTACGAGCAGTAAATGTTTCGCTAACACCTGTACCGCGACGGCGAATAACAACGCCTTCGAACAGCTGAATACGCTCACGCTGACCCTCGATAACTTTTACGTGTACACGTACAGTGTCACCAGGTCGGAACGCAGGAATGTCCTGTTTCAATTGCTCTTTTTCCAATTCACGGATTACTTGGTTCATTTGAATTCCCTCCTTCCGATCAGACGTTCTTACTCGTCTATCCAATAGGCTCAGTGCAAGTGACTGAGATACGAGTAGCGGACCGCCTTAGTCAGCGGGCAAAATTGCCACAAGAAGTATATTAACACAGTAGGCGAAAAACTACAAGGAGGTATTATGATTGGTCCTCCATTTTTTTCTCTTGCTCGATTTCTGCCAACAGCTTCTTCATTTCTGGCGTCTGCTCCAGCTTGTCCAATAGATCCGGCCTGCGCATGCTCGTACGTCGGAGCGATTCCTTCAGGCGCCATTTCTCAATGTTCGCATGATGTCCAGAGAGCAATATATCTGGAACCTTCCAGCCACGAAATTCAGCTGGCCTCGTGTAGTGTGGGTATTCCAAGAGTCCAGTTGAAAAAGAATCCTCCACAGCTGATGTCTGGTTTCCAAGTGCTCCCGGCTGCAAACGGACGACACTGTCGATTACGACCATTGCTGCTAGTTCACCACCCGTCAGCACGTAATCTCCGATGGAAATTTCATCGGTGACGAGATGCTCACGAATTCGCTCATCGTATCCCTCATAGTGTCCACAAATAAAAACCAGATGTTCTTCTTGCGCCAGCTCTTCAGCCAGCTTTTGATTGTAAGGCACCCCCTGTGGACACATGAGGATAACACGAGGCTTTTTGTCTGTCGACATGGATTCAACGGCACGAAACAATGGTTCTGGCTTGAGTACCATTCCCCCGCCGCCACCATATGGGGTATCGTCCACCGTTCCATGCTTGCTTTCAGAGAAATCCCGGAAGTTGCTGACGTGAAATTCCACAATCTCCTTTTCACTCGCTTTTCCCAAAATACTGCTGGATAAGACACCGGTAAACATCTCGGGAAAAAGCGTGAGAATATCAATCCGCATCCGATAAAATCCTCCCTACAACAAGCCTTCCATCAGATGGCAGACGACACGCTTGTTTTCAATATCCACTTCTTTAATACACTCATCAATGTACGGTAGCAAAATTTCGCCGCGTTTTCCTTTGACGACCCAAACGTCGTTTGCACCTGGTTGCATCACATCTGTGATCTTGCCCAGCTCTTCTCCTTCGTCTGTTACAACCAGACAACCTACAAGCTGGTGGATGTAGAACTCATCCTCTTCCAGCTCCATCAGTGCTTCTTCCGGAATTTTCAGTTCGCCGCCCTTATACTTTTCGATGTCATTAATATTGCTGTATCCATGAAAGCTCAAAATCTCAAAGCCTTTGTGTGCGCGGCGTGTTGCGATTTTCAGCTTTAGTGGCTCTGCTAGTGTTGGGTGAAACAATAACAGCTCATTCCCTTTGCGAAAGCGTTGGTCAGGGAAATCCGTTGTTGGAGTAACACGAACTTCTCCGCGCAAACCATGAGTGTTTACAAGTCTACCCACACCATAGTAATTTTTCTGTTCCAAGGAATCATACCTCCTTATTTCTTGCCATCCGTGTGTGCTAAGTCTTCTGACGAATCTCGTGCACACAGCCATCTTTTATCATGATTTCCGTTCCTGCTATGATTTCATCCCAAACATCGCCGACTTTCACTGTTACCGGGCTTTGTACGGTCTGATAATCCAGCTCACTGCCTACAGGCAGGTTTGCAGCCTGTTCCAACTGCCATGTCAGCTGCTCTATTTTTTCTTTGCGCAAGCGTTCTTCCCGAGCAATTTTTTCTTGCGCCACTGTATATGTATCCGCAGATTTTTTCTTCGCATCCGCAAGTATTTTCTTCGCTTGAAACTGCCATTGCTGCCATTCTTCATTGCGCTTGTTCAGCTGAGTTCGATACTGCTCGATGAGAACAGCCCGAGACGCTTCAGTGATGATGATTTTTACCTGTACCGTACGAAAAATAGTGACCAAGTTCAAAGCACTCCCTTCGACGCAAGAGCTATCCCAAACAGGCAAAACAGCATGTACATCGTGATAGTATTAGAAAACTAGGCTTTGACAAGCCTTTTGGCGCAGGCAGGGCCTTAGTTGCGCTTATACTATCTTCACTAGAATGTTTATACACTCTGATAGTAGAAAAAAGACTGGGAAAGCTCCCAGCCTTTTCTCAAACAATCTCAACCGTGACACGCTTGTCCGTTTCCACGGAAGCAGCCATCACGACCGTGCGCAGTGCTTTGGCAATTCGTCCTTGCTTGCCGATAATCTTCCCCATATCATCAGGATGAACCGACAATTCAAAGACGAGAATGCGTTCTTTATCCACTGCGTTAACACGAACCTCATTCGGATGATCGACGAGAGCTTTAGCGATCGTTTCAACTAGCGCTTTCATCATCAGACCTCCAGATGATCGACTTATTTGCCGTATTTGGTTTCGTGTACTTTTGCGAGTACGCCTTCTTTGGAGAGAAGGTTACGAACGGTATCAGTTGGAGCTGCACCATTCAGGATCCATTGTACCGCTTTGTCGGTATCAATTTTCACCACTGCCGGTTGTGCAACCGGATTGTAGTAACCGATTTCTTCAATGAAACGGCCATCGCGAGGGGAACGGGAGTCAGCTACTACTACACGGTAGAAAGGAGCTTTCTTAGAACCCATACGCTTCAGACGGATTTTAACTGCCATGTTGTGTCACCTCCTGTATGGATCAACGCAAGTTACACTCGCGTTGGTGCTACTATATCTGAACCATCGCGTCAGCTGACAAGTCAGTGTCGCGAAGAGATCATGCCTATTTTACTTGAACGGTGGTTTGAAGTTAAAGGGGAAGTTCATACCGCCTTGGTTGTTTCCTCCGCCTTTACCCATGAATGGTAATCCAGCGAAGCCCTTTTTCTTGGACTTCTTGACCATCTTGTCTGCAGCGCCTGAGAATTGCTTCATCATTTTCTTCATTTCCTCGAATTGCTTGAGGAAACGATTCACTTCCTGAATGCTCGTTCCGCTACCGTTTGCAATGCGCTTTCGACGGTTTGCGTTTAGCAGATCAGGATTGGCGCGCTCCGCTTTGGTCATGGATTTCGCGATTGCTTCTACACGGGCAATCTGCTTTTCATCCACGTTCATTTTGCCCTTCATCTTGTTCATTCCTGGCAGCATGCCGAGAATGTCTTCAAAAGGACCCAGGTTACGAAGCTGCTGCATGGAATCCAGGAACATGTCGAAGGAAAACTCCCCTTGACGCATTTGGCGTTCCATATCGCGTGCTTTTTCTTCATCGACGGATGCCTGTGCTTTTTCGATCAGGCTGAGGACGTCCCCCATACCGAGAATACGGGAGGCCATGCGATCCGGATGAAACGGTTCTAACGCATCCAGCTTTTCACCCATCGCCGCAAATTTGATCGGCTTGCCAGTGACTGCTTTTACGGAAAGCGCTGCACCGCCTCGGGTATCACCGTCGAGCTTGGTAAGAACCACCCCAGTCAGCTCCAGCTGACTATTGAAGCTCTCTGCTACGTTGACGGCATCTTGACCTGTCATCGCATCGACAACCAGCAAAATTTCATCTGGCTTCGTCACTTCGCGAATCTGCTTCAACTCGTCCATCAACGCTTCGTCAATATGCAGTCGACCTGCGGTATCGATCAAAACGACATCGAGATGGTTTGTCTTCGCATGTTCAATCGCTTGGCGTGCGATGTCTACAGGACTAACTTGATCTCCGAGTGTAAAGACGGGAACACCGAGCTGCTCCCCCAAAACCTGCAGCTGCTTGATCGCAGCCGGACGATAAATGTCCCCCGCCACTAACAGCGGCTTGCGGTTTTGCTTTTGCAAATACTTTGCTAGTTTACCGGTCGTGGTTGTCTTACCTGCCCCTTGCAGACCTGCCATCATAATGACAGTCGGAGGTCGGTGTGCCATCGTGAGTCCGACTGCATTGCCGCCCATGAGAGCGACGAGCTCTTCATTCACGATCTTGATCACCATTTGACCAGGCGTCAGGCTTTTCATGACTTCCTGACCAACTGCGCGCTCTTTGACACGAGCTACGAAGTCTTTTACTACTTTAAAGTTAACATCTGCTTCGAGTAGAGCCAGACGTACCTCACGCATCGCTTCATTCACGATGGTCTCGTCTATCTTTCCTCTGCCGCGCAGTTTGTCAAACGCGTTTTGCAGCCGATTGGCTAAGCTCTCAAACGCCATGCGAGCCCTCCTAATCCATCTCTGACAGTTGGTGGAGCAAAGTATTCAGCTCGTCTCTTGTCCCGCTCTCCGCAAGCTCACTTACAAGCTCGCTCATTCGATTCAGCACAGTCATCCGCTTTTCATGACGCTCTGCAAGATGAAGCTTTTGATCATATTCAAACAGCTGCTTCTCAGCCCGCTTGATGTGATCATAAACAGCTTGTCGACTGACCTCGTGCATCTCGGCTATTTCTCCCAAGGACAGATCGTCGAGGTAGTATAGCTCTAGATATTCGCGTTGCTTGCCCTTAAGTAGAGGCGCGTAGAAGTCAAACAAGAGATTGACTTGATTGGTCTTTTCTAACATGGAACCAATCCTTTGCTATGAGGTACTCGTTTCAAACTGTAAAGACTTTTTCTTTACAGCACGTAGATTATAGTACCTAATTCCACACCTAGTGTCAAGGTTTTTTATTGACATCATTTTTGTTTCGCAGTTTCTACTTGATTTTATGCGTTTTCCTGGGCTTCTGCCTCTTCTTTTTGAATCAATCCAGCAAACAAAGCATGCACAAATTGCTCCGGATCGAACTGCTGCAAATCATCCATGCCCTCGCCCAGTCCTACATATTTTACAGGGATGTTCAGCTCATTGCGAATCGCGATGACAATACCACCTTTTGCCGTACCGTCCAACTTGGTCAGCACAAGACCGCTGACACCCGCTGATTGCCCAAACGTTTTCGCCTGGGACAGCGCGTTCTGCCCGGTTGTTGCATCTAGCACAAGCAGTACCTCATGCGGGGCGCCCGGAAGTTCACGCTGCAATACGCGATGAACCTTTGCCAGCTCCTCCATGAGACTCACCTTGTTTTGCAGACGGCCTGCCGTGTCACACAGCAAAACATCTACCTGTCTGGACTTCGCTGCCTGAATGGCATCGTAGATGACTGCTGCCGGATCGGAGCCTTGCTGCTGCTTGATGACTTCGACGCCTACACGGCCGCCCCAAACCTCGAGCTGCTCAATCGCTGCTGCACGGAAAGTATCGCCTGCTGCCAAGAGCACTTTTTTTCCTTGCTGCTTGAACATATGCGCCATTTTTCCGATCGTGGTGGTCTTCCCTACCCCATTTACCCCAACGAACAAAATGACGTTTACACGACCATCCTGTACATTGAGGGAAGTATCGGCTGCCTCATCATTTTTCAAAAGAGCAACCAGCTTTTCTGAAAGAATTGGCTGCAAATCGACCGCATTCTCAATCTTTTGCTTGCGGACTTCTGAACGCAAATCGTCAATCAATTCCATAACGGTGTTGACCCCGACGTCAGAAGTAATCAAGATTTCTTCCAGTTCATCAAAGAAATCATCATCGATTTTTTTATAGCGACGAACCAAATCCTCTACTTTTTCAACCAAAAGGTCTCTCGTCTTGGACAATCCATCCGTAAACTTCTGTGTAACTTCCTCCGATTTTTGTACAATGGCGTCACGAAGGCGCTTGAAAAAGCTCATATCCATCTTCCTTTGCGGGTATTGTCATGTTTTTGGGAGAGCTTGCTAGGATGCCGACTCAATAAACTTTTCACTGTCCTCCAGCTTCACGGACACCAGCTTGGAGACACCGCCTTCTTGCATCGTAATCCCGTATAATACGTCAGCGCTCTCCATCGTTCCTTTGCGATGGGTTACACAAATAAACTGCGTCTGACTGCTAAAATGGTGCATGTACTCGGCAAAGCGGTTCACATTGGCCTCGTCTAAAGCCGCCTCTACCTCATCCAGCACGCAGAAAGGAACCGGCTTGACACGCAGAATGGCAAACAGCAAAGCCATCGCGGTAAGGGCACGCTCCCCCCCTGAGAGAAGTGCCAGATTTTGCAGTTTTTTGCCTGGCGGTTGGGCCACGATATCGATCCCCGTCTCCAGCAAATTATCTGGATTGGAAAGAACGAGGTCGGCACGCCCTCCACCGAACAGCTGCACAAATACGTCGCGGAATTGCAAGGAAATCGCATCAAAAGTCTCTTTGAATCGACGCGACATTTCCGTATCCATTTCCTGAATCACTTGATACAGCATGTCTTTCGCTTCATTCAAGTCAGCTTCCTGTGAGCTGAGGAATTGCTGACGCTCTGACAAGCGCTCGAACTCCTCGATTGCCCCCAGATTCACTGTTCCCAGGGCTGCGATCTGCTTTTTGAGACGATTAACGATTTGTACCTCGTCTGCAATTTCCCCGCGTGCCGGATACTTTTGCTTGGCGAGATCGTAGCTCATTTCGTATTCTTCCGAGAGTTTGTTCAACAGATGGTCCAGTTCAACCTCATTGCGGTTTACCTTCACTTCCTCTTGATGCAGTTTTTCCTCAAGAGTTTTGACCTCTCGGCGAATTTCTTTGACCTGCTGCTCCAGCTGCTCCTGTTTATAGAAGAGTGTAGCTCTTTCATTGCGACGCTCTGCGATCAATCCAGCTACTCGATCCTTGTCCTGACGCAGCTCGGCAATGCGCTGGTCTAGCTCAGCTCCCGACGATTCATTCGTACGCTCCAGCTCATCATAGGATGCCAAATTTTCATTTTGCTCTTCCCATTCACGCTGCAGCAAGCTTTTTTGCTCGACCAAACGCTCCGTCTGCTCCAGGCGGGATTGGTACTCCTGCTTGACCTGTGCATTCAGCACCTTGAGACTCGTGATCTTTTCATTCATCTCTTCTTTGGATTCCAGTTGCTCCTGGCGCTTGGCTTCGGCAGCAGTGACAAGGGAAGACAGCTCCTTTTCCTCCGCCTCCATCGCCGCGAGCGATTCCTGAAGCTTTTCTTGCTTGCGGATCGCCTCTTCCATTTCCCTACGATAGCCCTCAATATCCTGCTCGACCAGCTTTGCTCGTTCGCCCAGTGAGCGTCCTTCTGCTTCCGTTTGCTGCAAAAGACCTTTGACTTCCTGCTCCTTCAGGCGCAAGTTCTCGCCTTCAGTACGGAGTGCTTCCTGT
Source organism: Brevibacillus reuszeri (assembly GCF_002897295.1). GTDB lineage: Bacteria > Bacillota > Bacilli > Brevibacillales > Brevibacillaceae > Brevibacillus > Brevibacillus reuszeri_A. Next base: position 47,362 of record NZ_BEXF01000005.1, on the reverse strand, counting down.
TCCTGCTCCAGCTGGTGCAGCTCTTTCGTCAGCTGCTCAATACGGGTAGTATGCCCAGAAATTGTCTGGTAGATATCGCCCATTTGCGCTTCCAGCTCTTCTGCTTGCCGGTTTCTTCCCAACAGGTTGGTGCTGTTTTTCTTGAGCGCCCCCCCTGTCATCGATCCGCCTGCATTTACGATATCGCCTTCCAGTGTAACTACGCGATAGCGATAGCCCAGTGTACGAGCGACTTTATTCGCCTGCTCCAGCGTCTCAGTCACGATTACATTGCCCAGAAGTGCTTCCAGAATCGGACGGTAGGTCGCTTCATATGACACGAGCTCACTGGCAATTCCAATCACGCCGGACTCTTTTGCAAGCTGCCTTTTGTCATCAGCAGCCAAGCTGCGCGGACGTATGACATCAAGCGGTAAAAAGGTAGCACGACCAGCATTATGCTGCTTCAGGTGCGTAATCGCCGCACGTCCAGCTGCTTCGTTTTCCACTACGACGTTTTGCAGGGCACCACCAAGTGCGACCTCCAAGGCAGTTTCATATTGCTGCGGCACGACTACGAGCTCTGCTACGGCTCCGTGAATTCCCTTAAAGCCACGCTCCCGAGCCTTGAGAATCTCTTTAACGCCTTGTTGGAAGCCAGCAAACTCGGACTGCATCTCTTTGAGCAAGTCTAAGCGAGATTTGGCTGCTTCCCTTTTTTGCTCCCACTGTCGCAGGTCTCGGCGCTCTGACTCTAATCGAGCTTGTCCGTTACGCAAGCCCTCCATCAGCTCTTTATAGCGAGTAACCGTCTCCTGGATTTTTTGATCTATGCTCTCCAGCTGCTCTTGTAGGCTAGCAAGCTTAGCTTGACGCTGTGCTTCTTCCAAATCGAGCTGCTCTTTTCCCGATTGCTGACGATCCAAGCGGGCCTTACTGGTCTGCAAGAGCTGCTCTTGATGGCGAATTTCATTACGCTGGTTTGCCATCTCGTTCAGCTTTTCGAAGTAGTCGCTCTTCAATCGTTCAACATCATCAGTCAGTGATTGCACCATAGAGAAAAACTGACCTTCTGCTGCTTGCAGCGACTTATGTGCTTCCGTCATCCGACGTTTTGCTTCCTCTGCACGCTCTTGCTCATCCGCAAGCTCTGTCTCGATCGTATGCTGCTTTTCTGTGATGCGATGCATTTGCTCCATTGTCTGCTGGCGATTGGCATGGAGATTTCGCATGCGCTCGCGCAATACTTCCCGTTGCCCTTCCACCTTTTCCGTCTCCTCACTGACTGTAAGGAGGACGTGCTGGAGCTCTTCGATGGACTGATCGATTTGCGTCACATGAAAACGCGCCTGTTCCAGGTCTGCTTCCTGCTTGGATGCTTGTGTCGATTGCTCAACAAGCTGCTCCTGCAGCTCCACAACCCGTTTGGATGCAGCCTCCCATTTCACATGGGCCGCTTCAATTTGCTGAACATAGAGTGCCACCTCATGCTCTACCAGCTTGCGATGCAGCTCCTTGTAAGTTTTCGCTGTTTGTGCTTGCTCCTCTAACGGGCCAATCTGTTCTGTAATTTCACTGACGATATCGTGAATTCGAACAAGATTTTGCTCCGTGTCGTCCAGCTTCTTTTCCGCTTCGCGCTTGCGTGTCTTGTACTTCACGATACCAGCGGCTTCTTCAAAGATGCCACGACGATCTTCGGATTTGGTGCTTAGGATTTCCTCGATTTTCCCTTGGCCGATAATGGAATACGCTTCTTTTCCGAGGCCCGTATCCATAAACAGCTCCATAATATCTTTTAGACGACATGATCGATTGTTTATGTAGTACTCACTATCCCCGGAACGATAAACACGTCGCGTCACAGAGACTTCCGAATATTCCATGTCGAGAGAGCGATCCGTATTATCCAAGGTAAGCGTGACTTCCGCAAAATTAACCGGCTTGCGTGTATCGCTTCCCGCAAAAATGATATCTTCCATTTTCGCCCCACGGAGCGACTTAGCGCTTTGTTCACCCAGGACCCAGCGGATTGAATCGGAGACATTGCTTTTTCCGCTTCCATTTGGACCAACAACTGCTGTTACTCCTGGCACAAACTCCAGCTCCGTCCGGTCGGCAAAGGACTTGAATCCTGCCAGTTCCAGGCGTTTTAAATACATACTGACGGTCCTCCTTAACAACGCATCCGCTTTATCAAAGAGCAGATGTCACCCGAAAAGAAGCCCCTGCTTCGGACAGGAGCTACTCCACTACGAGCTTACTTGATCTTATCCAAATAAGTGTAACATAGAAGGCTTGCTCACGCAGTAATTTCCCTTTGTTTACAGGAAGAAAACCTTTATCGTTGCAGGTTTTACGGATGAGCAGGATGAGCAAAAAACCTCTATCGGGCTTGCTCACATGAGCTGCCACGCAATAGAGGTAGGGTTAGAGAAAGCTGCATCATCTACTCTCAGACGATGCAGCCTCATCTTTTCTAGCTATGCTTTATCTCCTAAAATCACCAATGCCCGTGCTGCTGCTTGCTGTTCAGCTTCTTTTTTGGAGCGACCTGAACCAACACCTAGGGAACGATTATTTAAGAGAACCTCGGACACAAATTCTCGGTTATGAGCCGGTCCTTTTTCTTCTACAATTCGATACTGGATGTCTCCCAGATTGTCCTGTTGAACAAATTCCTGCAACTGGCTCTTGAAGTCGGTTACCTGGGCAAACTCTCCCTTATCTACACGAGGATAGACGTATTTTTCCATGAAGGAGAAAACTGCGTCCACCCCTTGGTCTAAATAGAGTGCACCTACAAATGCTTCAAAAACGTCCGCTAGCAAGGCTGGTCGCTGTCGGCCACCCGTCAGCTCTTCCCCTTTTCCCAGCAAAACGAGATCGCCAAAATTCAGCAGTTCGGCAAACTTGACTAAAGACGGTTCACAGACGATTGCCGCCCGCAGCTTTGTCATTTCCCCTTCACTCATTTTCGGGAAGGTTTTGTACAAAAACTGAGAAACGGTCAGCTCCAGTACGGCATCGCCCAAAAACTCAAGCCGCTCGTTGTCGGATATCCGTTTGCCTCGTTGCTCGTTCACGTAGGAAGAATGGGTGAATGCTTGCCGCAAAACGCTCTCATCGTGAAAGCGTACTCCAATCTTTTCTTGCAGCTGTGCAAAACTCATCACCCTCACCACCGTTCCAGGAGACTGCCTACTTTTTCTCGCAGTAGGACTCATTTATGCTTCGTAACGCTTGAGGACCACCGTTGCATTATGACCGCCGAATCCAAACGTATTGGAGACAGCTACATTGACGGTCGCCTTCCGCGCATGGTTAGGAACATAGTCAAGATCACATTCTGGATCAGGGTTCTCCAGATTGATTGTCGGCGGCAAAATTTGATCACGCAGTGCATATGCGGATGCAATCGCTTCGATACCACCAGTTGCTCCGAGCAGATGACCTGTCATCGATTTTGTCGAACTGACAGCCAGCTTGTAAGCATGCTCGCCGAATACGGCTTTAATAGCTTGTGTCTCAGCGATGTCACCTTGATCCGTAGAGGTGCCGTGAGCATTGATGTAATCAACCTCACCTGGTTGGATTCCAGCGTCTTTCAGAGCGTTTGTCATGCAGCGAGCTGCACCTTCGCCACCTGGAGATGGAGAAGTAATATGATGCGCATCCGCGCTCATTCCGTAACCAATCACCTCTGCGATGATGGTTGCACCACGCTTTTTCGCATGCTCCAGCTCTTCTAGAATAACTACACCTGCTCCCTCACCCATTACGAATCCGTCACGGTCTTTGTCAAACGGACGGCTCGCTTTTTGTGGTTCGTCATTGCGTGTAGACATTGCCTTCGCTGAGCAAAATCCTGCAAATGCCATCGGGCGAACGGTTGCCTCTGCACCACCTGCGATCATGACATCAGCATGATCAAACTGAATCAGGCGAAGTGCGTCGCCAATAGCATTGGTACCAGTAGCACATGCCGTAATCGCACTGGAGGTAGGTCCTTTTGCACCGTACTGAATGGAAACGGCACCTGATGCCATGTTCGCAATCAGCATCGGAATAAAGAACGGACTCACGCGGCGTGGACCTTTTTCCAAAAGTACGGAATGCTGCTCTTCCCATGTGGACAGCCCGCCAATTCCGGACCCGATGTATACACCCACTCGTTCCGCATTTTCTGGCGTGATTTCCAGTTTCGCATCTTCGACTGCCATTTTAGCAGCTGCCAAACCAAACTGAACGAATCGGTCTGTACGTCGTATTTCTTTCTTGTCCATGTACAGCTCGGGATTGAATTCTTTTACTTCTCCCGCAATCTGCGTCGGATAATCAGAGGCGTCAAACGCAGTCAGACGATCAACGCCTGATTTGCCTTCCAACAAGCTGTTCCAGAAGGTCTGCGCGTCATTTCCCACTGGGGAAACCACACCAACGCCAGTAATCACCACTCTTCGTTTCATTACGATCACCTCTATATGAAAGTCAGCAGTAAGCTTCTTACTTCACAAGTTACACTAATTCGTAAAAGTGGATGGTATGTACTAAGCGGTAATTGAAGGAGAAGTCCCGTAAAGTACGGGACTTCCAACTGATTTCTCTACTTCTGAGATTCTATGTATTTTACAACCTCACCAACAGAAGTGATCTTTTCAGCATCTTCGTCTGAAATCTCCAAATCAAACTCGTCTTCAAGTTCCATTACGAGTTCTACTACATCCAGGGAGTCAGCGCCCAGGTCTTCTTTGAAAGAAGCTTCCAAAGTAATTTTGGACTCATCTACACCCAGTCGATCGACGATGATTTTCTTCACACGCTCCAATGTATCTGCCATCTTGCTTCACCCCCTCTCCCGTATTATAGTGGATGAGCTTTCAAAAAACCAGTTTGTATAAAACAAGTCTTAGAGAAGCTATTACATGTACATGCCGCCGTCTACATGGAGGGTTTGGCCAGTCATGTAGTTAGCTGCATCTGACGCAAGGAACAATACAACAGAAGCGATATCCTCGGTCTGTCCCAAACGTGCCAATGGGATTTGACCTACCAAGCCTGCTTTTACATCCTCAGGCAAAACGGCCGTCATTTCTGTATCGATAAAGCCAGGTGCTACCGCATTCACAGTGATTCCGCGCGAAGCGAGCTCACGTGCTGCCGTTTTCGTGAGGCCGATTACGCCCGCTTTGGCTGCTACGTAGTTTGCCTGACCGGCATTCCCCAGCACACCAACGACGGATGTAATGTTAATAATTTTGCCAGAACGCTGCTTCATCATCGGACGAGTAGCTGCTTTTACGCAGTTGAATACGCCTTTGAGATTCGTAGCAATCACATCATCCCACTCGTCTTCCTTCATGCGCATGAGCAAATTGTCACGGGTAATACCCGCATTGTTTACGAGGATGTCAATTGTTCCAAAATGCTCGAGGGCTGCCTTGAACATTTCGTTTACATCTTCAGTGGAAGATACGTTTGCGCGAACCGCGATCGCATCACGCCCCATCTCTTTGATGAGCGCTACTGTTTCACCCGCTGCCGCTTCGCTGCCTGCGTAGTTCACCACGACATTTGCGCCTGCTTCTGCCAGTTTCAGCGCAATCGCACGACCGATCCCTCGCGATGCACCCGTAACCAGTGCTGTTTTTCCTGCTAGCATAGTACCCCTCCATCCAAAAGCTCGCTAAGTGAATCCATATCTTGTACAGAAATAATGGTTGTGTCTGCAGGAGCGATCTTTTTGATCAAGCCAGCCAGTACTTTTCCTGGTCCAATCTCAACAAAAGTCGTCACACCTTGTTCTACCATCCACTGCACAGAGTCCTCCCACAATACTGGAGCACTCACTTGTTGAATCAAACTATCTACAATCGTTGCCGCTTCTGTTACCGGTCTTGCTGTTACGTTGGCAACGACCTGAACAGCTGCGTCTTGTACGGAAATATCGGCGAGAACCGCTTGCAGCTTATCAGCTGCCGGCTGCATGAGAGAAGAGTGGAATGGACCGCTCACATTGAGTGGAAGCACTCTCTTCGCACCCGCTGTTTTTGCCTGTTCACCAGCCAGCTTAACTCCCTCGGCAGATCCAGAAATGACGATTTGACCAGGAGAGTTAAGGTTCGCAAGCTGAACCGGATGACCGGATGCCGTCACTTCTTCACATACGGCATGAAGTGCAGCGCGATCCATATTCAGAACCGCAGCCATCGCGCCCTGTCCCGCTGGTACTGCCTCCTCCATGAATTGACCACGGGAACGCACTGTTTTCACTGCATCAGCAAAAGACAAAGCTCCTGCTGCTACCAAGGCGGAATATTCACCCAGACTGTGCCCTGCAACAAACGCTGGGGAGAAATCGGGCTGTTTTTCCTTCAAGGCTGCAAGCACAGCAATGCTCGCTGTCAGGATTGCCGGCTGTGTGTTTGCTGTGAGCTTTAGCTCGTCTTCTGGACCTTCGAAGCAAAGCTGCGAAAGCGGAAAGCCGAGTGCAGCATCCGCTTCTTCAAAAATCTGACGTGCTGCTGGTGATTGCTCAGAGAGCGCTTGACCCATTCCCACGAATTGTGAGCCTTGGCCTGGAAACACAAAGGCGATTTTACCCATTATTGCTCGCTCCCTTCTACAGGAGTAGTCGACCATTTTAAGAGCGATGCTCCCCAAGTCAGTCCGCCACCAAAGCCGACGAGGACGATATGATCGCCTTCTTTTACGCGGCCAGCTTGCACAGCTTCATCCAAAGCTACCGGAATGGAAGCAGAGGACATGTTGCCATAGCGATCCAGATTGATGGCTACTTTCTCTTCTGACAATCCAAAACGTTGAACAGCGGCATCAATAATACGCTTGTTCGCTTGATGAGGTACCAACAGATCGATCTCTTCTTTTGTGATACCTGCTTTCGTCAATACCGCTTCAGTCGCGGAGTTCATGACGCGAACAGCAAATTTAAAGACCTCTCCGCCTGCCATCGAAAGATAATGCAGGTTGTTTTCAACAGACTCGCTCGAAGCCGGAATTCTTGAACCACCTGCTGGCTGACAAAGAAGAGGACCGCCCGAACCATCTGCACCCAATTCAAACGACTGGAAGCCAAAGCCCTCGTTTACTTCACCAATCAGGGCAGCTCCTGCACCATCACCGAACAATACGCATGTATTGCGATCTTTGTAGTTAGTGATCTTAGAGAGGGTTTCTACACCGACAACCAGAACGTATTTGTACATGCCTGTAGTAATAAACTGAGTCGCTGTCGTGATTCCATACAAGAAGCCAGTGCAAGCTGCCGACACGTCCAATGCGGCCGCGCGCTTCGCCCCTAGTTTTTCCTGCAAAATGCAGGCAGTCGAAGGAAACATCATGTCTGGTGTCACGGTTGCGACAATAATCATATCCAGTTGTTCGGCACTAATATTTGCTTTTTCCAGCGCTCTTTTGGCTGCCTCGAAAGCAAGGTCAGAAGAAGCTTGTTCAGATGAACTGATCCGTCTTTCCCGAATACCAGTACGGGAGACAATCCACTCATCCGAGGTATCCACCATTTTTTCCAGATCAAAGTTAGTCAACACCCGGTCAGGTGTGTAGGAGCCTGTAGCCAAAATTCCTACGGAACGTTTTGCATTCATCTGCTTCACTCGCTCTCTGTCCGATTTTTTTGTAGCTCTTCCTGAATAATGTCGTTCACGTCCTGTTTTACGAAACGAGCGGCGCTGGCAATCGCATTTTTAATGGCCTTTTCATCTGAAGACCCGTGGGCTTTGATCACCGGACTACGCAAGCCGAGCAATGGAGCACCACCGTACTCCGCATAATCCATCCGTTTTTTGAAACGCATCAATCCGGGTTTTAAAATAGCCGCTCCTACCTTATTAATCAGGCTGGAAGTAAACTCCTGCTTGAGTAGTGAAAAGATTGTAGAAGCTGCTCCCTCCACTGATTTGAGCAAAACATTCCCGACAAATCCGTCGCAGACGAGTACATCACACTCACCTTGCATGACATCACGCGCCTCGACATTGCCGACAAAATTCAAGTCCGCTTCGGCTAACAGCGGAAAGACGGCCTTCGTCAACTCATTGCCTTTTCCTTCCTCTGTCCCTACGTTGAGCAAGCCTACTCTTGGATTTTCAAATCCAAGAACCTTTTCTGCATACAAGCTTCCCATCACTGCGTATTGAACGAGGTGATGCGGTTTGGCATCCATATTCGCACCGACATCTAGCGTCAGTGTAACTCTCCCTTTTACGTTTGGGATGTATGCAGCCAGCGCTGGTCGTTCGATCCCTTCCATGCGCCCTGCGTACAACAGTCCAGCCGTCATCAATGCACCTGTATTTCCTGCTGAGATGGCAGCATCGACAATTTTCTCGCGCGCCATCTCCACTGCTACAACAAGCGACGAATTTTTCTTCCGACGCACTGCTCGCACAGGCTCATCATCTGTTTGAATGACCTCTGTTGTAGGCACTATTTCAATGTTTTCCGGCCTATCCTGCGGCAAATGGCTCCGAATAGCTTGTTCATCCCCCACCAATACAACTGTTATTGATGGGTTTTCCTTGACGGCAGCTAACGCGCCGAGCACTGTGCTACGCGGTGCATTATCGCCGCCCATCGCATCTATTGCAATTCGCAACCGTAATTCCTCCTAACTTCTCAGGCCATGCCGAGTTTGTGCCCCCGACATCCCGACAACACGGAAAGTAGCAGTAAAGACCAGTTCTCCTTGTACCTTTGTCTCTACACGCACTTTGCATTCATCGCCGCTGCGGCTTCTGACCAGTGCTTTTGCTACGAGTTTTTCGCCGGCACGCACCGGACGGACAAAACGAATCCGAGCTGTAGCGGTCAGAGCAACATCCGCATTTATTACTGCCACCGCAAGCGAATTGGCTTGGGCAAATATGTAATGTCCACGAGCAATTTGCGTTCGTGAAAAAACGTGCTCTTCTTTAATTTCCAAAACAGAGATCGCCTGTGAATCCAGCTGCAGGTCAATGATTTCACCAATGACTTCATCGATGCCTAATGATTTTACTGGGTCCAGGCTTTTTTCCGCTACAGACTTGATCCGTTCTCTAAGCTCCGGAATACCTAACTCCAAACGGTCTAATCGTATTGTTTGAATACTGACTTTAAATAACTCTGCAAGATCCTCGTCCGTCGCAAATGGGTTATCCGCCAGCGACTGTACTAAACGGGACTGGCGATCTTTTTTCGGCAAGCGGGCGATGCTCGACACCCCCTGGCAATGTCATGGTAGGTAACGCTTTTCATATGTATGATTGCGATCAGTTTTTAATACCTGGTACCAAAAATCAGTATAAGGGAGAAGGCTCTGAATTACAAGTAAAGTTGGTGAAAATGGGTATCCGTCCCTAGCGATACAAGCGTTTAATGATCTCCTCAATTCCCGGTTCCTTCATTCTAATGTCTAAAGGCTCCCCCCATTGTGCCACCTCTGACAAAATCCGCGGCGAAGGAATTTTCCCTTTGTCATAGTAAATCGTCAACTCATTCTCCGCAAGCTCTATTCTCTCTACGCCTTCAATTGCGTAAGCCTCGGGCAGCTTAGGGGGCTTTTGATAGTCAATTTGAATCATACTCGCCAGTCCAATACGATTGCGCAGTTCCTGGATACTCGTATCAACCATTTTTTTCCCGTGATTGATCACAATGATTCGACTGCACAGCTGTTCAATATCATCCATGTCGTGCGTCGTCAAAAGAATTGTCTTTTTTTGCGTTCTGTTCACTTCTCTGAGAAATGCCCGTATTCGTGTTTTGGCGACTACATCCAGCCCAATCGTCGGTTCATCCAAGAATAAAATCGGTGGATTGTGCAAAAGAGCTGCAGCAAGGTCAGCTCTCATCCGTTGTCCGAGCGACAGCTTGCGAACGGGAGTATCCAGAAAATCATTCAAATCCAAAAGCTCCTTGTACATCTCCATCGCTCGCACATATGATTGGCGATCGATTTTGTACATCGCTTGCAATATCTCAAATGAATCGCGAACAGGCAAGTCCCACCATAGCTGAGTTCTTTGTCCAAATACGACACCGATCCGGGAAGCTACCCGAGCACGATCTTTTTGCGGGCTATAGCCTCCTACTACGATTTCTCCTTCGGTTGGGTGGAGAATCCCGGAAAGCATTTTAATTGTCGTCGACTTCCCCGCTCCATTCGGCCCTATATAGCCAACGAATTCTCCTTCCTCGATCGAAAAGGAAACATCCTCAACCGCCTTTACTTCTCGTTTTTCGCGGGAAAACAGCGTGCGCAAGGAGGAGAACCTCCCTTCTTTTGCTTGTGTCAGAAAAAATGTTTTCCCGACCCGGTCCGCTTTTATCATCGCAATCCCTCCTTAGCTCCCTGTACTGTGATAATGTCGTATTCCATAGGCCCAAAACCGCAATGATAATACTAGAGCGAGCGCCGCCACCACCGGAGTCAGCAAAGGCAAGTACCAGCTCTCGGCTTTCCCGAGCAGCGTGAGCATCGGTACATAATTCATAAAGGCGATGGGCAGCACTGTGTAAAACATCCATTTTAACCAGCCCGGGTACAAGCTGATCGGATAATTCGAAGCGTTGGCTGGTGCATAGATTGTAAAGGTTTGCAGGTCTTTGACTTGATGCGTCCAAAACCCAAGAGCTGCTGTGGTAAGAGCGATTGAGAAGTAAATGACACCGCCAGACACAATCGCTACAGGAGTGAATAACAGCAAAAGCCCGATTTCCTTCCCTTGGGTATACAACCCGACCATGGACAAGATCAAAACTGAGATGCCCTGCACCATGCCACCTATTCGCGACAGGTCGAGATTCCGCGTTAAAAGCAGAAGCAACGGGGAAACAGGGCGAATCAGCAGTTGATCCAACTCGCCATGGATAACGTATTTCTCAAAGTCATTAATTTCGGGCGCAAAGAATCGATAGACAGAAACTGCGACGGAGGAAATACCATACAAGAGTCCAACCTCGTAAATATTCCAGCCACTGACATCATGAAACCGATAAAGAATGGCAGACAAAATCAAAAAGTCCAGAACCATGATCATCCCTGTAGTCGCAGCACTTGTAATAAAATTGAGCTTGTACTGCATTTGCGCACGAATGCTAGCGACGAGCAGCTTTCGATAAAGTACCAGCATTTCCCTACCCTCCTTGAATCTCAACCTTACGCCTTGCTAGCGTAGTTACTGCAAGAGCGATCCCCGTCAGTACGAGTGCCCAGCTGCACTGAACAATAAGAGCTTCAGGACCTGCCAGCTCCAGGAAAGTCATGACCGGATAATAAATCATGCAGGAAAACGGCAAATAAGGCGCGATATTCCCCATCACACCCGGCAATAAATCCAAAGGAATCATTTGTCCTCCGAGACCAAACACAAGTGACAGCAAAATGTAGTGAACCCAGCGAATTTCCGTCGTCCAAAAGGAAGCAAGACCCGTCAGGTAAAAAAGCAATAGACCCACATACGTCCCAAGTAGCAGAGAGAGAGCAAACAAGAGGAAGGTATAGAAGCTAGATGGGAATTGGAAGCCTACAGCAAGACTTAAAAGCAAAGCGATGGGCAAGCTGCGATAGAGAGCATTGTAGAGAATCCGGCCAAATTCTTGGCTGAGCATGTACCAAAGATAGTGAACAGGTTTGATCAAATCCAGACTCACCGCTCCGCTTCTCACTCCAACCGGAATGGCAAGTCCTGGAGATAGAAAGGTTGTCATCCATAAAACACTTTGGCAAACGGCGATGTACTGTCCCATAGTCTGCAGATCGTAAGGGTCGGGCAATTCTTTGCCTTTAAGCACCCCAGCCCAAATGGCAATAAAAACAAGCCCAAAAATCGAGCTTGCAAGGTTGTTAATCAAATGTGACAGACGATACTGAAGATTACGACGATAGCTTTTGCGGATAATCCGCCAGTAGACCATATGATCCTCCTTTTGGAAAAAGTCAGGAATCATAGAATAGCAGATACCGGATGGCATTGCAATTCCTTCCTGGTACGTAAATTGAAAAAAAGAAAGCCCTTCTCTGCGAAGGGCCTTCCCTGATAAATTCAGGCTGCTGTCACGCTGCTACAAGCGATCACGCCAGCCAGCTGAAATCTATCCTTTTTCAAAGTTTACGTCGTTTCATCGGTTGCCACCATCACTTCGACTTCGTTTTCTCGAAGCGCCTTAGCCATTTCTTCATTAGGCTCCTGGTCGGTAACGATGATATCAATTTTATTAAGGCTGGCAACCCGATACAGCATGCTTTTCCCAAACTTGGACTGATCAGCCAAAATAATCACTTGATCCGCTTTTTTCATCATTTCTCGGATCAAATGTCCATGCTCCTCAGAAGGGGAAACCAAGCCATCAGCAGTCAATCCACAAGCACCTACAAGCACTTTGTCGACGTGATAATCTGCCAAATTCTCCAGGGCTCGGGTGCCATGTACACACTGATCTTCTCCATGCACGTCTCCACCCAAAAGCTTTACGAGCACACCTTGTTTACGTGCCATACTAGATGCCGTCCCGAGTGAATTGGTAATAATCACAAGATCGGTCGTTTCCCCAGCCTCTACTGCCATTTGGACTGTCGTCGATGCATCCAGCAGAAGATAATCCCCGTTTTTAATCAAACGGGCTGCTGCTTGTGCAATCCTGCGCTTGCCAGTCAGGTCAAGCTGCATACGCTCTTGATACGAATAGCTTTTCTTGTTAAGGCTAGGAAGGATCGCTCCTCCTCGTGTACGAAGGATCTCACCCGACTCCTCCAGCTTGACGATATCCCGTCTAGCTGTATCCCGCGAAACACCAAACTTCTCAACGACATCTTGGACACTGATTCGTTGATGCTTTTGCAAGTATTGCAGGATAGCGGCCAACCGCTCCTCTTGGTACATAACGATTCAACCCCATCCTTATCTTTCACCTTGATTGTAAGTGATTTGCACCTTCTTCGCAAGTGTTAATAAGTATTAATAAGTAATTACAAGCCGAAGAAAAACACAAAAAAAGTAAGGTGATTGCTCACCTTACTTTTAGCAGCGGATCTTACTTCGCTACTTTCACGCCTTTGTAGTGACCGCAGCTTGGGCAAACACGATGCGCAAGCTTGTATTCGCTGCAATTATCGCATTTGATCATGCCTGGAATCTCTAATTTGAAGTGCGTACGACGCATTCTTTTACGGGTTTTGGAAGTTCTCCGTTGAGGTACTGCCATCTTCCTTACACCTCCTTCAACTGACAAATGCTAAGATGCTCTATAGGGTGGATAGTATAGGCGATAAGCTTATGCCATCCTTCAAAAATGAGACGCAGCCATTTAAGGAAAGGCGCCTCATCTTGAAAACGTAGGAAACTACTTGCTGTCTTTGAAGAAATCAGCCAACCCTGCCAAGCGGGGGTCGATTCGTTCATTCTTGCAGCTGCAAGCTACTTCATTGCGGTTTACACCACATGTTGGGCACAGACCTTTGCAATCATCCTCGCAAAGCGGGAATGTCGGCATCGCCAGAAGGAAGTCCTCCTGCAATAGCGCGTCCAACTCGATTTCATCGCCTTCAAGCGGCAGAATGTCGCTGTCTTCGTCCTCACCTAACACCGGATCATCTTCCGGAGCGAATGTCTCGGAAAACGAAACAGCCGCATGGTGAGTAAACGGATTCAGGCATCTTGCGCAAATGAAATTGACGTCGGCTTTCATCTTGCCAGATACGTAGTAAAGATTACCGAGCTGCACTGCCTCGCCTTCAGCCTCTACAGGCGTCATGCTGCGAATCTCATGATGGCGGCTTTTCAGATCCACCTCGTCTAAAGTGGCTTTAAACGGCAACGGCTCTCCATTTCTACGTTCCAAATCTGCTAGCTTAATATTCATTGTCATTTCACCTCATGCACAACAAAGATGATTATAGACCCTGCCCAAAGCTTTGTCAACCATTTTTCCTTGACAGCTAATTCGCTCAGGAATTTTTTGGTTTTTGGCCATTCAGGTAGGTTACAGCGTCTCCCACAGTTTTGACGGGAACCACTTTCATATTGGTTTTGATGCGTTTAGCCGTAGCCAGCGCCTCCTCGTAATTGGAGTTTGCGTCTGGCGTATCCTGAGGAGCAAAGAATATCTCAGCCCCAGCCTTATCGGCCGCAATTACCTTATGATTGATTCCGCCAATCCTACCAACCGTTCCATCCAGCGAAATGGTGCCTGTCCCCGCTATTTTGTAGCCCTTCGTCAAATCGAGGCTGGTGTTTAGCTGATCATAAATCTCCAGCGTCATCATTAGACCAGCAGACGGTCCTCCAATTCCTTGGGACGCGATCGCTACTGTTTTCGGAATACTGATGTTCTGCTTGTTGTCAGGGCGCACTCCGATGCCAACAGCCTTTGACTCTGGTAGTGGTACCAAGGTTAACATCGTTTTTGCTTCTTGTCCATCTCTGATGTATGTAATTTCAACCTTGTCTCCTGCACTTTTCTTCGCGAGAGCCTGGAGTAAGTCTTTTGCTTCTGCTGTGCGTACTCCATCTACGGAGGTAATGACATCACCGATCTTCAAGACCTGCTTTGCTGGCAGCCCCTCGAGTGTGCCCATTACCCACACACCCTGCTTCTCTACCTTGACATCATAGCCGGCAAGGCGAAAAGCTACAGCTTCGGCGATTTTTTGCGAGTTGTCCATAACCGCCTGTTCCCGTCGAACAAAATCTTCGCTATTCTCACCTTTACTGACAACCAGTTCCTTCGGCATTAATTCTGCATCAGATGCTACCTGTGCATAGACGTACCACGCTAGATTTGCTTCACCCATCCGCACGGTTGTCAGCATGAATGAGCCTGTCTCGTCTTTTTTCCCGCCCTCAACCTCTATCATTGGCCCAAGCTCAATCGCTGAGCCAGGGCGTGTTACATAATAATTTGTGGGTATAAAAAAAGAAAGTCCGAGCAATACCGAAATCAGAGCAAGCGTCCAGCTAAAGCCTCTTCTACTCTTTGGCCTCCGATTTGTAGCGTACAGCTGATCCTCACCCATGTTCTACCTCCCAATTCGCAATCAATTCCTGAATTTGCTCTGCATGCGCTTCGCCGGCACGTTCTCCCAGCTCCATAATCTCCTCAACACCAGAGTATGCGATACTGCTATAGTGTCCAACAGCTGGCCTAATTACGAGATCGGCCGCAATGATCCTGTGTCGCAGTATCTCTCGTTCCATCACATCAATTGTTTGGGCAATGACATCAAAGATGGAGCTCACCTTCATCGGCGTATCTACTTGGGCAACATCAACAGCAATCACGATATCCGCTCCCATTTCACGAATAACCGTAACAGGGACTCTGTCAATTACCCCTCCATCGACAAGCAAACGGTTACCGACTTTTTCCGGCACAAAAATACCTGGGATGGAAATGCTCGCTCTCACGGCTTGATCCACAGGTCCTTCACGAAATACTACTCGTTCTCCCGATTCGATATCGGTAGCAACAATGGCAAGCGGCTTTTTGAGCTCCTCTATTCGCTTGCCATGCGTGAGAAGACGGATCAGCTGCTTGATCTTATCTCCCGCCACAAAGCCGAGTGTCGGTACAGTAAGGTCAAGCCAATGCTTCCGCTTTAAATTGAGAGCGAGCTTCCCCATCATATGAGGTTCGATTCCATTGGCGTAAACAGCTGCAATCAGACTGCCCATACTGCTCCCTGCGAGCATGTCGATCTCGATTCCTTTTGCTTCTAATGCTTTGAGCACACCAATATGAGCAAACCCGCGAGCACCACCCGAGCCGAGGGCAACCCCCACGATTGGCTTACGTTTCACTGCCATGGCAACATCCCCCCTGTAAACAGCGTATGTGAAGAATTACGAATCCTTTCACAAGAACAAGATACAAGCTCACGCATAGTTTCCTTGTCCGTCACGTAGACATGTACTATCTATCTTGTCGTTCGTTCAGGAGGAGTCCATGTCACGCCACTCTCCGATTCTTACCCTGTTGTTTGCCATTTCAGCCATTGCTCTTGTCTTTTCGCTGGTTGTTTTTTCGCAATTGTCATTTGAAGCAGCGGTCCGAGGCTTAAAAATTTGGTGGGAGGTCGTGTTTCCCTCTACCCTTCCCTTTATCGTCCTCTCTGAGGTATTAATGGGCCTTGGTGTTGTTCACTTTATGGGGGTCTTGCTGGAGCCATTTATGCGACCACTTTTTAACGTCCCCGGAACAGGCGGATTCGTGCTTGCAATGGGTTTTTCCTCCGGGTATCCCGTTGCTGCCAAACTAACTACTCGCCTCAGACAACAAGGAAACATAACGAAGGCAGAGGGGGAACGTCTCGTCTCCTTTACAACCACTGGCGATCCATTGTTCGTAATCGGCGCGGTTGCTATTGGCTTTTTTCACAGCGAGCAAATGGGCGTCGTACTGGCTACTACCCATTATGTTTCCGCGATCATCATGGGCCTCTTGTATCGTTTTCACGCACCGTTTGCCACTGTTACCAAGCCTTTGGACAAAACAAGCCTTCCTTTACCACTTCGCGCACTGCAAGCGATGCACCGCGCTCGTTTACGTGATGGTCGTGCCTTTGGCAAGCTTATGGGGGACGCCGTACAATCGGCACTCAACACACTTTTTATGATCGGCGGCTTCATCATTGTTTTTTCAGTTTTGATCCAGATTTTCGCTGCCATTCACCTGACACCTTTTATCAGTTCCATTTTGACTATTTTTCTCGGTCCCTTAGGCTTTCCGCCTGCTTTTTCCCAAGCCATTATCTCCGGCTTGTTTGAAGTAACCTTGGGAGCTCAAGCAGCCAGTGTCGTTCCAGACAGCTTTTCTCTCGTTTGGAAGGCAGCCATCGCAAGTGCAATCCTCTCCTGGGGCGGACTCAGCGTCCATGCTCAGGTCGCCAGTATTTTGAGTGAAACAGATATACGAGTAGCCCCTTATTTGATCGCCCGCTCTGTACACGCTGTTATTGCAGCGATTCTCACCTTTATTGTCTGGGAGCCGCTTTCCAGCGCTAGCAGCTGGTTTACTGAAAAAAGCGTACCTGTTTTTATTCCTGTTACATCAGGCATCCCGCAAACAAGCTGGTGGGAAACCTTTGCTTTTTCTGGTATTGTCGCTGTTGGTATTGCTGTCCTGCTATTTGTTGCCAGCATTTTAACACGACAGCTGATTAGCCGCCGTTCCTGATGGCCTGCTCGCTTACTTTCTTTTTCAAGGCTTCCTCAACAACAGGTGGTACTAAATCGGTCACACTCGCCTTGTATTTAGCTACTTCTTTCACAATACTCGAGCTCAAATACGAATATTGGTTATTGGTCATCATGAAAAAGGTTTCGATCTTTTCGTCGAGCTTCTTGTTAATGGAAGCAACCTGCATTTCGTATTCAAAATCGGAAACAGCCCGCAAACCGCGAACGATGACGTGTGCCCCACGTTTATTCATGTAATCAATCAATAAACCATCAAACGAGTCAATTTCTACATTGCCCATGTCAGCTGTAGCTTGGCGCAAAAGCTCTACGCGCTCTTCTACGCTGAACATGGAATTTTTTTTGGAATTAATCAGGACCGCGACAATCACTTTGTCAAATACTTTGGAACTACGGGAAATAATATCGAGATGCCCGTAGGTTACCGGATCAAAACTTCCTGAGCAAACAGCAATAGCCATCGTTCATCCTCCGCTCGTTAGTTCCTTGTGAATTGCGTCCTACATCACAGGATTAGCCTCGTGATCAGCTTTGAGTTCCGTTTCATAATAGTACAATGTCACGGCAGTGTCCCCATAAGTCGCTTCACGCGTTTTTACGCATTTCCCGATTTCATCTGGGAACTTGTCACCAACATCATGCTCAGCCACAATCCAGGCTCCATCAGTGATCATCCCAAATTCTTGCAGCAGACTGATTTCTTCTACAATCCTCTGATTGGCGTAAGGCGGGTCAAGAAATACCAAATCAAAAGATTGATTACGCTTGGCGAGTGTGCGAATAGCTTTATCAGCGTCCATGCGGTAGAGCTCTGCATAGGCATCCAATCTGCATGTCGTCACATTTTGCTTCACCACAGCAAAAGCCTTCGTATCTCTTTCAACAAAAACAGCGCGCTCTGCCCCCCGGCTAAGTGCTTCAATACCAAGACTGCCTGTTCCCGCGTACAAATCCAGGGCCCAGCCACCGTCAAAATACGGGCCGATCATGTTAAATATCGACTCTTTTACTTTATCTGTAGTGGGACGAGTCCCCTTACCTGGGACAGCCGTCAGTCTTCTTCCTCTGTGTTCTCCAGCGATGACTCGCATACATTCTCACCTGTCAATTCATTTATGTATGATGCTTTTTATCTCTTCGATCAAAGAATGATTTCATACTATCACAACTGCATAGAGCCGTAAAATTGTCGGATGGAAATTTTTTGTGCAAACTCCGTATACCTGACCAAAAAATTGGAAAGGATGATGGATAGCGACGTAACGGTGTCGCTGACAACCGCGGAGAAGACTTACGTTTCCCCATAAGCTCTTCCTCCGGTTTCTCCTCTCCCATAATTGAAAGGCAGTTCACTTTTCGCGCACGGCGTGTCTGATAGGAGCATTCCGTGCCACCGCTCCCATTGACGGGAGGAGTTGAACCGCTGCCCCTTCGTCTTTTGGCGATGGGGTATTTTTTTGCGATTTTTTCCGCTAAAACGAAGCATACTACCTACACATTGCGTAAAGGGGGAAGTTACGATTATGGCTGAAAAACGACCATCCGAGCAAAAATTGAAAGCAGCAAAAGCCCAATCTATCGCGGATCGCACAGGTACAGGGGTAGAGATGGCTCGAGAAATGCAATCACGGGCTGACCAATCTGACATCGTCAAGCACGGTCAATAGCCGTTACTGTTAAAAACCCTGGCTAGCTATGGATTGGCAATGCCGCAGGACATTCGTATTTGGTCGCACAACAAGCCAGCCGAAAATAAGTTACCGGTTGGCTTTTTTATGCCCTTCTGTAATGACCTTCATTTCCCTCGCCTTTTTGTAGAGAGATGGCAGATACTAAGGCAAAAGCATGGACAGGAGGGATCACATGCACACGGTTTGGAAAGGCTCGATCAGCTTTGGTCTTGTGAACATTCCTATACGGATGTTTACGGCAACGGAAGAGCGAGACATTCGTTTTCGCCAGTTGCATAAGGAATGCCATACCCCGATTAAATACACCAAAATGTGTCCGCATTGCGAGCGTGAAGTAGATGCGAGCGAAATTGTTCGTGGATACGAATACGAAAAAGGGCACTTCGTAATGATCGACGACTCTGATTTGGAAGCGATAACTCCGGAAACCCGAAGAGCCATCGAGATTCTCGATTTCGTCGATTTGAAGGAAATTGATCCGATTTACTTTGACAAAAGCTATTTCCTCTCTCCTCAGGAAACAGGAGAAAAAGCATATGCATTGCTTCGAGCCGCAATGGAGCAGTCTGGAAAAATAGCCGTTGCCCAAGTGACGATGCGGAATCGGCAAAGTTTGGCGGTCATAAGGCTGTATGAGCATTGCATCATGCTGGAAACCATTTATTATCCTGACGAGGTTCGACCTGTCAGCCAAGTACCTGCCCTGCCAGAGGCAACGATCACCCTGTCCGAAAATGAGTTAAAAATGGCGACAGAGCTCATTGGGAATATGACAGTCGCCTTTGATCCGGCAAAATATACGGATGAATATCGAGCACAGCTACAAAGCTTGATTGAGAAGAAGCTGGAAGGTCAAGAAATCACTACAGCTCCAACTGTAGCACGTGCCAATGTCATAGACTTGATGCAAGCCTTGAAGGAAAGTCTGGCCACTACTGCTGGACAGGCAGCCGGTCCAATAAAAATAGAACCCGAGCCAACGCCTTCCGGGGCAAAATCAAAGCCCAACAAAAAACGGGCAGCTTCTGCAAAAAAGGCCCCCTCTCCGCAAGAGGCTTCCAAAGCAGGCGCATCGACTTCCACAACGAAAACATTGCGCCGCAAAAAAGCAACGCCAGTCTAGGAAAAAGCTGCGAAACGCAAAAAACCTGTCCTCATCTGGACAGGTTTTCAGATTTATCTCTCCGCAATTCTCTGCTCTGGTTCGATGTGGATATGAATTGCGCTTATTTTATGCACCTTTCTCATTCGAGCTTCAATTTTCTCGGTGATGGTGTGGCTTTCCACAACATTCAGCTCTGGGTCAACATGAATAACGACATCCACCAATACACTGCTGCCATGATAGCGAGCTTTGATATCACTAATGTCACGAACCCCTGCAATATCCCCAATAGTTGCCCGCAAATCCTCCAATTGTGTCTGGTCAAAACCATCTGTCAATTGATGAGTTGCATTACGGAAAATATCCCACGCTGTCTTCAAAATAATGAAACCCACGACAAATGCAGCCAACGGGTCAAGCCAGTACATTTGAAATTGTGCTCCTGCTACCCCTACAAACGTACCGATACTGACGAGAGCATCTGAGCGATTATCTGCTGCTGCAGCCATCAGTGCCTGGCTATTCGTTCTCTTTGCAAGATCTCGGTTGTAACGATAGACAAAAAGCATCACGACTGCTGTAGCAAGCGCTGTCCACCCCGCAAGCATTCCAGGTGCAGACTGCTTCGAATGAAATAAGGATGATACCGCATCTGTAACAACCTGTATGCCCACAAAAAGCATGATAAAGGACGCAACCAGCGAAGAAATCGTCTCTGCACGAAAATGACCGTAGGGATGGTCTTGATCGGGTGGCTTGCTTGCGATTCGTAGTCCAATTAATACAGCAATGGACGCCACCACGTCGGTTGAGTTGTTCAAACCATCTGCCATCAATGCTTCAGAACCTGATAGTAGGGCAACTCCTATCTTTAAAGTAGCACAGAAAATATAGGCAATAATGCTTACCCATGCTCCTCTTTCTCCTTGCTTAAGATTGGAATAAACATCCACACTACATCACCTCAAAAAAATCTCTATATCCTTTTGATAGGAGCGGAAATGAACCGTTTCTTGCTGGTTTTCATTTTCCGAACTTCATCGTAACAGACCCAATTCGTGTGGGTCTACAGAAACAGTTTTAGTCCGAGACATGACTATAGAGGGGAGGAAAATGTGTTGCACACCGGCAAATATTATTTTTAAAAATTGCTTGAAATTGGAAAGGTAAATCGGTATGCTATTCATGCAAGACATAATCATAAAAAGCACGGGAGCTTGGGAGTGACCAGGCTGAGAGGATGACTACGTTGTCATCGACCGTTGAACCTGAACTGGGTAATGCCAGCGGAGGAATTGTCATATACGACACGAAAAGAGGCGTGTATTCTTTTGAATACCCGTTTTCTTCTCCACTCTCGCGTCTGGCGTCGCATGCCCCCATGCGGCGTTTTTTAATGGCGCGATAGATTCTTTCGCCTCCCCAAAAGGTTCTCGCTACGTGCAACCATTCCAAGGAGGTTTTTTGATGTTCTCGATTCCAGCGTTTCCAGGTAGCCGCAAAGTTTATGAAACAGGCAGTCGTCCAGACATTCGCGTACCCATGCGAGAAATCATCCTTCATCCCACAGAAGGCCCTTATGGCACAACCCCTAACCCTCCGCTCCGTGTCTATGACACAAGTGGCGAATACACTTCTGATGACTACTCTATAAACATCGAAACCGGACTTCCGTTACTGCGAAAGCAATGGATTGCTGAACGAGCTGACACGGAAGCGTACAGTGGACGGGAGCCTCAGCTCCGAGACGATGGACTTCATACAGAAGACAGCCGGGCTGTACCTGCATTCGTGCGCCCTGGATATCAGCCAATTCGGGCAAAACAAGGTAAAAACGTCACCCAGCTTCACTATGCCAGACAGAACATCATTACTCCTGAAATGGAGTACATCGCTATTCGAGAAGGCGTGTCTGCTGAATTTGTCAGATCAGAGGTAGCAAGCGGACGTGCAATAATACCTGCAAACATCAATCATCCTGAGAGTGAGCCGATGATTATCGGACGTCATTTTCATGTCAAAATCAACGCCAACATCGGTACTTCTGCTGTCAGCTCCTCCATGGAGGAAGAAGTAGAAAAAATGATGTGGTCTGTGCGCTGGGGGGCCGATACGATCATGGATTTGTCGACTGGAAAACATATTCATACTACCCGCGAGTGGATCATTCGCAATAGCCCTGTACCAGTCGGAACTGTCCCTATTTATCAGGCATTGGAGAAAGTGAATGGCAAAGCGGAAGATTTGACATGGGAGGTTTACCGTGACACCTTGATCGAACAAGCAGAGCAGGGAGTAGATTATTTCACGATCCACGCAGGCGTATTGCTTCACTACATCCCAATGACAGCCACGCGTGTTACAGGGATCGTTTCCCGAGGGGGCTCTATTTTAGCTGCCTGGTGCCTGGCTCATCATGAGGAAAACTTTCTTTACACGCACTTTGAAGAAATATGTGAAATCCTCAAAGCCTACGATATTTCTGTCTCCCTAGGAGATGGACTGCGTCCTGGCTCGATTGCGGACGCCAATGACGAAGCACAATTTGCGGAGTTGGAAACATTGGGGGAATTGACGCGAATCGCCTGGAAGCACGACGTCCAGGTAATGATCGAAGGACCTGGTCACGTACCGATGCACCTCATTCGCGAAAATATGGAGAAGCAGCTGGAGATTTGTCACGAGGCTCCTTTTTATACGTTAGGACCTTTGACAACAGATATCGCCCCCGGCTACGACCATATCACCTCCGCGATTGGTGCGGCAATGATCGGCTGGTTTGGCACCGCAATGCTTTGCTACGTGACACCCAAGGAGCACTTGGGGCTGCCGAATAAAGAAGACGTGCGCAATGGATTGATCGCCTATAAAATCGCGGCACACGCTGCCGATCTGGCAAAAGGACATCCTCGTGCAAAAGAGCGTGACAACGCACTGTCCAAAGCCAGATTCGAATTTCGCTGGAAGGATCAATTCAATCTGTCTCTAGATCCCGAGCGAGCACGTGAATACCACGATGAGACACTGCCTGCTGAGGGCGCCAAATCAGCTCACTTCTGCTCGATGTGCGGTCCCAAGTTTTGCAGCATGAAAATCACACAGGATATTCGTAACTACGCTCGGGAAAAGCAAGTTAGCCCGGATGCCTCCATCAAGACAGGACTACAGGAAAAAGCTCAGGAATTTCGTGAACAAGGAAGCAAACTATATTCATAGCATGACTGGAGGAAATAAGATGAGCGAGTCTAGTCAATTGCGCGAAGAAATTATCCGTTTGCAGTCAGAGCTGGAAAAGCGTCAAAAGCAATTAATTCAATTGCAAAAGCATTGTCAGCATGACTTCCAAGAGACATCACTTACCCGTACATGCACAAAGTGCTCGCTAACCGAAAGCCTCTATTATTAGGGAAGAATAAATAAACATACGCACACATTAAAAATGGTCGATATCCTCACACAGAGGACTCGACCATTTTATTATAGAAGAAAAAATTTTTTACCGAACCAACTCGACCTGTCCCCGTTTCAATGGAACCCCTTCTTTATAGTACAGAGTCGGTGATAATAGCACAAAGAAAATATGAACCTGTCCATAGCCGTGCTCTTCCAGGATGGCATTCATCGTAGCGGCAATGGCATCGTGCTTCTCCTGCTCTCGTTCAAACATGAGAATTTCCAAGGAAGACGGACTATTCGTAATTTGCTCCACAACTAAAAGCTCAATTTTAACTTTCTCTTCCGAAACCTCCGCAATCCTCGCAAACTGCTCGACCACGATGGGAGACATTGCTTTTACTTTATCTTTATCAATACCTTTAAATCGTAGAAAAGGCAAGGTGATCCCTACTTTCCTGTTCCAATGATCTGAAAATATCTGAGAGCATACCAATACACCATTCAAACATTAGTTACCCTAGTAATTATAGTCATAAAAATATTTATAGATCAATTGAAATAATAAGTAATGATCGTGAACAAAGTCAGAATTGTCCTTCAAAAAAGAAGGCCATATCCGAGAATCGAGCCCGACTTCTGAGGTGTGGTGGACGTACCACTCCAGACGGAACTCATTCAACCAGATATAGCCCATGAGATATCAAGAAGTATGTCTACTACTTCCTATAAAATGCATGTATAGGAAGTAACAATTTTAGTATATAACGAATATTGATACATTTGCAACAAAAAAGTTGCTAATGGTCCCTAAACTTTTTCCCCTTCTCCATTCAGAAAGAAAACATCCCACATTGATGAGGGATGTTTTCTTTGATAAGCTCTATCTGCTATGCAAATTTACTCCAATAAACAGTGATCAACAGGTATATCTACAACCGCATGAATACTTGGCTGCCGTAATGTATAGCCTTCTGTCCATTCTGCGAATTGAACCTTAACCGCGACCTTTGGTTTGAGCCACACAGCTCCCTTGAACCTTGCTGGTGTATATGCAAAAGGCATATCACTTTGGATGAGAGGTACAATCACCTCCGTCAGTGCTATCCAGTCATCTCGCGTTAACTTACCGGTTCCAGCATGGCCAATATAAAAGAGGTGCCCTTCCGAATCGTACAGTCCGAGCAAAAGAGAATTCACAATGTTATCACGCAGCGTAACCCCTCCAACTACAGCAATCGTGTCGCGATAATATTTCTTCTTTTGCCAATGCTTCTCTTTCCCGCCAATTACATATTTACTGTTTAAATCCTTCATGACGATGCCTTCCATCCCGTGCTGTTCGATGACCTCATACAAGGCCTGTCCATTATTATGATGGTCCACCAATTGTACATGGTCGTTTGGAATAATTATTTCCGACAGTAAGTTGGCACGTTCTCTCAATGTACGATCGATTGTCCACTCATTGTTCGCGAATAAGACATCAAATACCATGTAGGTAATGGGGACAAGCTTTTGTGCCTGGCCGACTTTTTCCAATCGCCTGATCCCATCACGTCGCATCACTTCGTGAAAGGACGGCTTTCCGTCCGCTCCGAGTGCAACCACTTCCCCATCCAGGATCACGGAGTGAGCATTACAAAATGTTTGTATGTTTGCTAACTCGGGATATTGGTGAGTCCGCTCATTTATTCTCCGGTTGTATAATCGAGTCTTGCTACCATCAAAGTAGGTTAACATTCGTACGCCATCCCATTTCACTTGAGCGATCCAGTCCGCCCCTTTTGGGATAACCTCACAGCTAATCGGTTCCATCGGAATGATTGGGTTCATTGTTCACCTCAGAAAAGAGAAATGTAGTATCATCTTATCCTTCTCTTTATAAGAGGTTTTGTTGTACTTCCTACGAAATGCATCTCAATAAACGAGCTTATTCGTATCCCAACCAATAAAATGCATTTGCCATCAGACGGAAGGTGGCTGGGGTGTAATTGCGGAAGGTCGGGTCAATACCCATCAGGACGACCTTTTGCTTGCCTTCCTTGTTGTATATAATCATCGGCTGACCGCCTGCCTTTTCTGGTGCTAACCAAAATCCTGAAATCAGCGTGTCGCCTTGTGCAAAACTGGACGCCACCCCTACTTCCTCTGAAACACGCGGAAACCATACCGGACCATAAGCATAAACGGTTTCATTCTTGCCAAACGAAAAGCTAAGTGGATGATTGGTGTCGGCATCGATTTTGATTATTCCATTTTCCGTCGTTTGAGCGTCTGGGTCTGGCCCATCATCAGGTGTCCAACCACTTGAGGATACGGCATCATTGGGGTAGGCAAAATCAACATCTAGCAAGCCGAGTGTCTTATTGATTTGTATGCCAGCAAATCCAATCCCGATAAAATCACGGCCCTTTGCAATGAAGTCAATGATTTTCTGCCTTCCGCGCTCCGTCAAACCCCAAAATACTGAGTATGCATGCACATATTCACCAGTGTCCTCCCAAAGCCCTCGCTTAGAACCCGCGACCACAATCGCGTCAAATCCCCCTGCCTCTAAATCATAGTCCATATTTAATAGATGGTAAGATACTGGAGTTACATCAAAGCCCATTTTCTTCATGGAGAAATAGGCACCATTGTTGTCGCCTGTTATGACAGCAATTTTTCTCAGTTTTACGGGAAGCAAGGTCACGTCTTGAATGTCACCAAGTTGTTCAACTCGAATCGATAAAGTTTCACACAGCGTCAATAACAGCTCAGATAATCCTTCTTGTTTTTTGATCAGAAAGCTTCCTGCAGGCACATACCCGTGTTCTTTCGAAAATCGTGATACGTCATATCCTTCCTGCACCAAATGATTTGCTGCTGTGATGGCATCGTTATGGTCACATGCGATTACGAAATCACCATGCAAGGCTTCTTTGAAGATGCCTGGGAAAGCTTCCACCGCTACCTCATCCGACCCATTAAACAGAAACTCTTCCCAAGCCGGTATGGCATCGAAGCCTGCAAATAAAGGAAAGGAATAAACCGCTACATCGTACATCATCTGCACATTCAATTTACGCAGGTCTTCACCAGACCAGAGCAAAGCGTTCGCTAAACCCCTTAAGCCCTGCTGCATGGGGACAATGATTGTGCCTTCCGGATACGTTACCTTTCCGGCCACAAACTCTCTTGTCACTTGCTTTACTTCAATGCAATTCTTTTGAAGATGCGCGACCATTTCTTTGGCTTCTTTCGCATTTTTTTGTAGGGATGGTTCCAGTGGAATGATATACGCAAACGGAAACTGAATATCGGTACGTTCATTTCTGCCCTCAACCCCTCTGAGGTAAAACTCAAATTGCTTGAGCAGCATGTCTTCTTTATTCACTGCTACATAGAGGAGATTTGCCCAGGTCACTGCTACTGTTGCTTTTAAACCCTGTTCGGTAGGAAAACGGTCTTCGATTACAAGCCCTGCCGTGCCGACCAATTGCAAGTAACGAAGCGGCATGACCGTCGTATATTCATCCCAGCCTTCCTTCCAATGTTCAAGCGGAATCAGCGCAGGCAGCCCTGTCTCTTTCTTTAAAGCCACAGCCATGCTTCGACCAGTTTGCAATTTATGGGTAAACAGATCATGTTCGACATTCGGATTATAGGGTGGTGTTGAAGGCTCAATCATAAAATCGACAATCCCTCCGACCCAGCCATGCATATCCAGACTAGCTGTAGGAAACCATTTCAGACCCACATTTTGAATCAGCGCTTGTGTTTCCGGTTGGCTTTGCGTCATGGCATCGCGATTCAAATCAACGAATTCCGCATTGTCACGTGTATGATTCACACGTCCGTCTGGATTCATTGCAAGATTGAACAGGACGATGAGGTTATCGAGTATTTGAGCAGTCTCGGGCGCAGCTGGATTTAACAGCATTTTTTCAATGATTCGTAAACTAGCGTCTACTCCCCCACCTTCATTTCC
Organism: Brevibacillus reuszeri; assembly: GCF_002897295.1. Classification (GTDB taxonomy): domain Bacteria; phylum Bacillota; class Bacilli; order Brevibacillales; family Brevibacillaceae; genus Brevibacillus; species Brevibacillus reuszeri_A. The sequence continues at coordinate 20,005 of NZ_BEXF01000005.1, read as the reverse complement.
GTGGATTCCGGAGTTCACCAAGAAAGGGGCTTTGTAGTCGATTCCGTTTTGTAGGGAGGTGATAGCTGCCTTCGGGTCATTTACTGCATTTCGAATGGCATGACGATAGTTTTCGATATCTGCCATCGTTTGTTCATTCGCGATGATGACGAGGTAGAGATCACGTCCACGAGCGGACCGCCCTACAACTTCAATCTTCATCATGCCTGGATTGATAGCCTGTAGTCGCTCGAGCTCCTCTTTTAATTCAGAATAAAGAATCATGTTGCGTGGCAGTGGAAATTCTTCACGATCCCAAAATGCGGAAGTTCTAGTCATGTGATTCGCTCCTTATACAATTCCTCTATTTGTACGTTTGCAATTACTGTTCGACTTTTGCCCTTTTGAAGTCTACATATGCAGGCGCTTCTAGCTTTACGTCTTTTAACTTGTCTTTTTTGATATAGACAGCTAGAAAATGATAAATCGGTAAGACAGGCATTTCATCCATCAAGATCGTTTCTGCTTGTTTTAACTCTTCTTGGCGTTTGGAAGCATCCGTCTCGCTTACCGAGCTGTTTAACAATTCCTTGTATCGCTCATTCTCCCATCGGGCAAAGTTAAGTGAGTCTGATTTGGTTTTGTATGATTGGAGGAAGTTTATCGGATCGCTAAAATCTGCATACCAGCTCGATTTAGCAATCTGGAAATTCCCCTGTTGCAAATGATCCAAGTATACTTTGTACTCCTTGTTCTCCAATTTAACTTCGACGTTCAGTACTTTTTTCCACTGCGATTGTATCGCCTCTGCAATTTTGCTATGGGCACTTGATGTGTCGTAAATCAGTGCGATGGGTGGTAGCTCAGTGATACCAAGCTCTTGCATGCCTTCTTTCAAAAGGGTCTTCGCCGTATCCTCGTCATGATCAAGGAAGTAACCATCCGGTTTTGGACTCATTGTCCTTGCTACCAATCCTAATGCAGGCGCCTCACCAGCCTGTGTGATATTATCAATGATCACTTGTCTGTCTATCGCATACGTGAAGGCTTTACGGATTTTCGCGTTGGTAAAAGGAGGACGCTCTGTGTTAAACGTGTAGTAATACGTTCCTGAAGCGGGTTCTGTTTGTAGCTGGCCGGAATCTTTGAGAGCTGAAATCGCATCATTCGAGAAGTAGCTGAACGGTCTTCCTGCCCAATCAATGTCATCATTTTCGTACATAGAAAGCTCTGTGTTTACGTCTTCTACCATAGAAAAGTCAATTTTCTCTAAGTGAACGGCAGATTTGTCCCAGTAGTTATCGTTTTTTCGAAACGTGAGCTTGCTTTTATGCTCCCATACATCGAGTTTAAAAGGTCCGTTACTCACAAATGTATCAGCATTTGCCGCCCATGAAGGCGTTGATGATACGAGTTTTTTATTTACCGGATAGTACGCACCGATAGAGACAAGTTCTTTGAAATACGGAGTAGGATTCTCTAGGGTTACCTCTAATGTCTTGTTATCTAATGCCTTTACCCCCACATCATCTGCTGTACCTTCCCCATGATTAAACTTCTCAGCATTCTTGAGGTAGTACATGATATAGGCGTAAATAGAGGCAGTCTTAGGATCGAGCACTCTTTTCCAAGCGAATTCAAAATCGTGTGCAGTTACGGGTTCTCCGTTTGACCATTCCGCTTCACGCAAAGTAAATGTATACGTTTTCATATCTTCCGAAACTTTAATATCTTGAGCTAGCGCATTTTCCGGCTTCCCGTCGCTTATACGCGTCAGCCCTTCAAACAAGTTTAGGGTCAGGTTCAATGAGACTGAATCCGCTGCCAATCCGGGGTCCAACGATGTTGGCTCACTAGGAATGTTTAGCCGAACCATTTGTTTAACGTCCGTTTTCTGGGCTTCGGATGTCTTGTCATTCCCGCCTCTTCCTTGCTCTGAGTTCGAACACCCCGTCAATACAGCTGCGATGAAGAGAATTCCACTTAAGAGAATGGATAATTTCCTTTTCATGATGGCCCCCTTTTTCTTATGGTGCAAAAGCAGAAATCAACGCATTAATTAGATGAACGCGTTCCCTTTGCGCAATTTCCCCTCTCATTACTGACGTGTCCCTTCGGAAAAAACAGCATAAATTTTATGAACGTGTTCTTTTCGAAATTTTAACACCATCGTTTTTAATAGTCAATCCATTCTATTTATTCTGATAATTCAAATCGTAATGGTGAAATTCCAAACACCAGAATCCCCAAAACACAACGATCCCCTTTAGGTAAACGGCTTTGCACTTTGCTAGGCTACCGTACCTAAAAGGGACATCCATCATCTTATACTTGCAAATGCAATCTGCACGCAAATTCTTTTCGGATATAGTTTTTTGGCTGTTTCTCAAGTTTCAAGACAATCATCCCCCGCTCTTCCGTTACTTCGAAAGTTTTGAGTGAAACCTTAACCGGATCAAACAAGGTTTTCCCTGTCTTCAGATCAAACTCCCAGCCATGTAATGGACAGCTGATGATCTCATTCATACGGCCGTAGTTGTATTGATGAGGGGTAGACGGGAGCTGGGTTCCACCGACACTCCCATATATCATTGGCACTCCTTGATGCGGGCATTTATTCCATATCCCGTAGTATTCGCCATCAATATTCAAAATGGCAATCTCCACGCCATCTACTTCAATTAACTGACGCTGGCCATCCTGTAATTCATCCCTGTGAAATAATTCAAGCGCAAAAGTCGGCTTCATGGCAATTCACCTCCTTAATTAAAGAAACCTGTAGGATGCACGAGCATTGTTGAAAAAGACTTTATCGCGCATTTCTTTTGGAAAATGGAGAAAGGCGCGTGTCGGATCATCCCCATCCCAATGCGGATAATCACTGCAATACACGAGCATGTCTTCTGCCCCGCACATTTGAATGATTTCCACTAAGTCTTTCGGCCGGAACGGTTCTTCTATTGGCTGCGTGCCTAATCTGATATTGTTTCGTATATATTCACTCGGCAAATTTTTAACCCATGGTATTTCTTGGCGAAGCGACTTCCAGTTCTTATCCAACCGCCACATAACCGGTCCAATCCATGAAACACCGTACTCAATGAATATCACTTTCAGTTTCGGGAATCTTTCGAAAACTCCCTCGCATACGAGGCTTATCGTGTTACGCTGACCCACGAGCCCAAGTGAAGTATGCCACTCCATATAAGTAGAAGCAGGACCAACCCCAAGCGGCGGAGCGTATTCGCCATTTCCTTCCGTATCAGGATGTAAAACGATAGGCAAACCATACGCTTCTGCTACTTCATAAATGGGCCAATAATGCTTCTTGCCCAATGGGATATTGGTACAATGCATGTTAATCCCAACTATCTCAGGGCGTTTGCCAATTCTTTCGATCTCCTTCACAGACTGCTCAGGATCTAATGGCGTAATTTCCATTGTCATTTTGTATCTGGGATCACTTTTCATCCATTTATCATAGAGCCAATCATTCACAGCAGATGTGTATTTACCTGCAATCTCCAAATTGTGATAAGCAGCCATTGTCCCATGTCCTACATTTAAGATGCCGTAGGTCGTATCAAAGCGATCAAGTAAATCTGTCGCCAGAAAACGAGGGTCCGTCCCCGGCAGATCTCCATTTGGAGGAAATGCGTCTGCTCGCAATGCTACTGGTAATGGGTTCCCATAAGGTGATGTCGGGAAAACAAATGAACCGCCATTTTGCTTAGACATTGCCCCCTTGCTAAAGCGGCCAATATTCATATACCGCTGCACACCTTCATCCAAATAAGGAACTAATTCATTAAAATCACTTAAAAACGGATGAATGTCACAGTCAATTAATCCATTGGCACCGATACTTTTCATTTTTGTCCGAGTCTGATCTGCACTCATGCTTATCACCTCTGTTTGATTGTGAACTTGTTCATTTTATGAACATGTTCTAATTGAAAAATAACGAATTTCCTTAGTTTTGTCAACTAAGATTACATCTTTATTGTCCCTTTGTTTTTCACAATCTCCGTAGGTGTATGCTCTGTAACATACTGCTCTTCCCTTTTTTGATTTTCGCTAAGCCCTTTCAAAAAAGATACACACATCAAAATGATAATAGCGGTAAACGGCAGGGCCGCAACAACAGCAATAGTTTGAATCGTCTCCAAGCCTCCTGAAATTAAAAGCGCAATGGCGACTAACGCTTGAATGACACCCCACGTTATTTTCATTAATACGGAGGGGTTCTCGACACCTCTTTCACTGATCATCCCCAGCACATACGTAGAAGTATCTGCAAGCGTAATATAATAAAAAGAGATCACGATAAAACCTAAAACACTCAGCACCGTACTGAATGGCATATACTTAAATAGTTCAAATAACGCTAGACTGACATCTTTTGTAATGGCTAATGCCAGTTCGTTTTTGCCAGCCTGATGAATCAGATTAAGAGCAGTCCCTCCAAATACAGAAAACCAAGCGAAGCATCCTAAACTAGGTACTACCAATACACCAAATATAAATTCTCGTATTGTACGTCCTCTGGAAATCCTTGCGATAAACATGCCAACTGCCGGTCCCCAAGAGATCCAAACTGCCCAATAAAATACCGTCCAGCTCGAAATCCATGTATCTTCGTGAAAAGGTTCCAAACGTAAACTCATGGTCCAAAAATCATTTATATAACTACCTGTTGTGGAGAAGATGACTCGCAAGATAGTTACAGTTGGACCTGCCAGGAGAACGATGATCATTAGCAACAGAGACAGTAGCACTGTCGAATTGGATAAAAACTGTATGCCTCGTTTTAAACCTGTGCTTGTTGAGATCATAAACAAAACAGTAGTAACCGTAATGACTATGACTGAAACAGTCGTTGATTTCGGAACGGAGAATATAGACTCCATGCCACTAGTAATTTGAAGCGCACCCAATCCAAAAGAAGTAGCAACTCCAAACACAGTAGCTGTTACAGCAAATACATCAATTGCTTTCCCAATCGGTCCATGAATTTTTTCCTTTAATACTGGATAAAAGGAGGAGCTCATTAACGCAGGTAACTGTTTATTGTACTGAAAGTAAGCGAGTGCCAAACCGATGACGGCGTAGATTGCCCATGCATGAACTCCCCAATGAAAAAAGCTATACTTCATGGCAATTTTTGCTGCGTTCTCCGTATAAGGTTCACCTACAGGCGGTGAGGTGTAATGGATAACAGGTTCAGCTACGCCATAAAACATGATCCCTATTCCCATACCCGCACTAAAAAGCATCGCAATCCATGAGCCAGTTTTAAATTCAGGCCTTTGATCCTCACGCCCTAAACGTACTTTGCCAAACTTCGTAAATGGCAAGATCATGACCAACAGGAGAAACAAAAATACAGCACTTACATAAAACCAGTCGAATCCAACTAATGTCGTCTTCAAGATGGAACTTGTGATCGAGGCTAATTGTTCGTTGAAAACGATTCCCCAAACGATAAAGATGGAGATAATAAGGAAAGAAATAAGAACTACACTATTGTTAAAGCCTGATCTTTCCAATGCCCTGCCCCCTTCACAAGTCAATAGCTAAATTTCGCGACTCTCGATTATTCACCCCCCAAAAAGAAACAAATTCATTTTATGAACGTGTTCTTGTAAAGTTATTATAATTACCTCCCTATGCCCCGTCAATATTTTTTGTCTTTTCTGACTCTTATTGCACCATAATAAAAAGCATCCTCTTTAGAAAAGGGAATGTCCCCTTCCCTGCTAAGAAGATGCTTCTATCTATGTAGTATTTTCCTACTCATTTGGGATCTTAAGAAGACGTGTTGTGAGTGTTCGAATATGGCTCATCGTAATTTCAGCAGCCTCTTCTGGTGAATAGCTGCGTCGATTATTCAGCAAAAGGGTGATCATTGCTATCCAAGCGAGAACAGTTAACTCCGTTACTTCTTCAATATTCCCTTGACTGATAGACCCCTCCTGCAGCGCCAGCTCAAGAAAAGGTTTATTTCTCTTGGATAAATCTTGTTCAAACAATAAGTGCTTGACGTCTTCTGGAATCCCGATCAGATCTTTCGGATACTGAGAATAGTAATGCTTTAACAGTACATCTGGTTGCTCTCCCAGGTTAGCGACAAAAATAGCATGGTAGATTTTTGGTTTCATAAAAGAATGCTTACAAAAACACTCCCATGTGAGAAGGTACTTTTCCAGATAATTGCGTCCTTTATTCATATATAAAGGAATTTCATCCGTATACTCTTGCAGATACCTCATTGCCGCAAAGAAAATGAGATGGGATAGCTCTCCATAGTAGTTATAGATAGTGGAAACGGTAAAGCCAGCCTTATCTGCAATTTTTCTTGCTGTCACATTCTCCAAGCCATCCTGTTCAATAATAGAAAACGTAGCATCTACGAAATAATGCCACATCCGAGTCGTTTTAATTTCTTTTCTGCTCACAGAATCACCTTTCTTTACATCATCATCTTTTCGCCTATCTTGATGAGTGAATAAGTAGAATCATTTGAATGGTCACATTAGGGATAACTGATACTAAATGTAAATTTATCATTAGCAAAACAGGAGTACAAGGTAATTCCTTCATGAAAAAGGAATAAAAATAAACACTACCTGTCTCATTCAGAAACCGTCAAGTGTTGATTTACCTGATCGTCCCACCGAAGCATTCACATCTGCCTAGGTCATCGCATATTTTTGGGTAGAGCTGGATTTCACTAAAGCGATTCATGTTTGGCTGCTGTGGAGGTTATCAAATTGACGATTATTGATTGCGATAGTGATGTTGTAGCCATTGCATTGTGGATTATTGCCATTGGATTCGTGATTTTGGCGATCGAAAAGACGACCAAACTGAGTAACAAGCCGAGCTGTGAACCGAAGCCCTGCATGAATATCGAAATCAATCAGTCAAAGACACTGCAAAACGGTGATCAGTCCGCTACAGATGAGCAGCAGTACAAAGATATTTTGTCACAGCTGGAGCAGCTTCGTTCTGGCATTCAAGATATGCAAAAGGATTTACAGAAAAACGATAAAAAGTGATTTCACGATGCCATATTAGGGTGATTTCTATGATAGATAAAGATCTTGCAAACGAATTGGTAGCAGTAGGTGGATGGATTGCCGTTCTCGGTGCATTTTTGGCAGCCATTGGCTCTACAGGACAAGTTGAACCTGATGCTGGCAATTCATCCTCCTCTGCAAAAAACGGCTCTGATGACCTGAGCAAGCAGCTTTCAATGCAAAACAAGCTTCTGCAGAAACAGCAGATTCAAATTCAATTGATTCAAATGCAGCAGGAGCTTGCTCAACTAAATACGCTTTTGGACAAACAGAAAAAGTAAGCTGCGCTCCGATCCTTTTACTGACGAAACGTTCCTGCTCGCTTGCCTTGCCCCAGCTTTTGCTTCCCGTGGTTCAAAGCCTGCATTTCCCCGTAGCTTGCAATGAGCGCTATAAAAAAGAACACGAGATACAGGCCGGCAGTAAAAAACCCGGCAAACACTGACTTATCCACAAATAAATCTCCAGCTACGAGCGTTACAAGGCAGCCACCCAAAGCAATTCCCCCCATCCAGACCATGAATCGATAAAACCGATACAGCTTCGTCCCTTTTGGAATACTTACTTGGGTATCCATCGTGCGGTTCATCCTTGCGTGAATATACAAAAACAAGAGTAGGGGAATCTGTATGACTAAGACTATGACTGGCAGCGTGTAGCTGAGAAACGTGTCAAAGTCATAGACACGCGGGAATGCAAGCATTGAGGTGACAACCAAAAACCACCCACTCGGCAAATTGAACGCATTATAATGCTGCTGACCGCCAAAGGAGCCCAGACATACAAGAAATGCAAGGTACGCTACGATTACCTTAATCGTAAAAGCAGGGAACCATAAACTGAACAGTATGATCTCGATTCGATCTAAAAAATCTGTAACATGTATCTGTTGCACCAAAATAAAGATTGGGAAATTAAGCCTGCTCGCAATCGTAAAGCCCATAACACCAAGCAGAATCAACAGCAGCATGGAAACGGTAAAACCTACGATTATGATTCCGTGCTTCATGGCGGCAAAAAATAATCGTGGGTGTGTGGAGGCATGCAAGAAGGCTCCAAACAACAAAATATCTCCATAGATACCGATCGGCAAAAGATTGCTAGCAAATATTTTCTCCAGATCGGTACTTAAAATAGGCTCAAGCCGTTCCACGTTGTATTCATTTCCTAACAAAAAATAAAGCATCATCGACAAGACAAAGTAAGCGGGAAAATATATTTCATTTACCCGTGCAGCTACCTCCAGGCTCGTCCTGCCGTAGTACATCATCAAGAGGACAAACACAATCAGAATGATTTCAACCGGAGTTCGGGGTAATAGTGTCTGTCGAAAAAACTCAGATGCCCCCTTGATATCTAAAGTGAGAATGATCCATATATACCCCAGCAGAATGAGGTTGATAAATCCACCAATCCACTTGCCACACACGATGAACAATATTTCAAACAAATTCTTACCCGGATAGGCTCTAGACAATTCAGCCAGTACAAAAGCAACTACGATCGCATAGCCAACAGGCAAAATTTGCGAGAACCACGCATCCATCTTGCTTATCGCTACGATTTTGTGCAAGGAAGAAATCATCATGGCCGTCATCAGAACACTTCCTACCAACCAGGCAGTCTGACGATGGTTGATGACCTGCTTATGAATCATTCCCTTCCCTCCTCTACATCCACCGTTCAATCCAGTTTTTTAAAGGGGATATGTACGTTGATAGATGATCGAACGGTAAAATTTGATTGTACTGAAGCTGTAGACACACCATAAGCCCGATCGTTAATCCGTATAGAGTGAATATGATCGCCTGCTGCCTTGGAGGCATATTTTTTCGATTAACCAAAAAGGTGATGATGGATATGACGAGCAATAAACAAAAAAACAGCATAAAAATCCGATTCATAAACGCTCTTCCTTCATAATGTTTTTCGTTGTCTGGCCGATGTCGACGACTTGCACCTTGCTTTTTATTTCATACGTAATTCTGGGTATTTCCTTGTCCCACGTGTTGCGATACTTGTCCTTCCACTCCTTCGGAAAGTTGCGCGCCAGTACAATTCCTAGCCCAATCATATCTGAGCGGGTTTGCTTTGTTTGCTCCATCACTTTTTTTACATCATCCGTAACCTTTTGAGTCAGCTTGGCTTCAACAAGCTTGGAGTTCTTTTGCTGACTCAGATCCAATGAGCTATGATTTTCCGTAACGTAAGCAGAGCCGTGCAGCTCGATATTGAAATGAACATGCCCACCCTTGATGCTAGGCTGAATATTGGCCTTCGCATTTTGAAAGGCAATACTTAGCATTTCCTTTTGTCCCAAGTTCACGTTTAGATTGAGAGGTGTCGTTCGGTGAAACCATCGAAGTCCAGCTATCTCATAGTTTGTATAGGTAGCAATTAGCCTGTCACCCCGAAATGTCCCTATTCCGACCGCCTGAATTTCCTTGGACTTTCCCTTTGGATGTGAATTGACATCTTCAAAAATTGGTAAAAACGCATCCACGCCGGGCGTATTTAGCATTTGGGAAATATCCTTGATGGTGACCGGGATGGCCTCAGACTTCACCAATTCACGAATGGCTTCGCCGGAAAAACGCTCAAATTGCGGCTGGGCAACCAGCAAATCCATTCCTTTCCCCTTGGTCATCACGATGAAAGCGGTCAAGCGATTCTCGGGGAAACGGGAAACGATATCAAGTGCATCGCTGAAGCCCTCTTTCGCCAGCCGTTCCCCTATCACGACAATCCGATGGTGAGCATAGTAGAGGTGCCTGGACATTCTCGCCTGAATGGTACTATTTGCTTCGCGGATCGTTTTCCCAACGGCTGAATCAACATAATAGCTTTTATCTCCACTGGTTCCTCCCCCACCGCCCGAAGGTCCACCCAAATTGCTGACTAGCGGCACCTGAACGGACAACCGATACAGCCCGCCTGGTTCTTTATCCATCGCCATCGCAATGACAATCGCCATGTCATTGACTTCTCGGCGATCCCAACAGCCTGTAACGACTACCAGACTAAGTGCCAATCCAATCTTCCAGAGAGTACGCATCACGTCTTCCCCTCCTCGTTCGTGCTGCTGCGACCCGATACCCCTTTTCCCCCTCCCCTGCTCTGGATCTGATCGGCAAACCCGGAATCCATTCGCCTTGCATTTTGTACTCCCAAAAAGCTTGGCCGCTTTTCATTATTGGACCACGGAGCTCGAATCAGCGTGTCTTTCAAGTCGCCAACAGACATCGGTGCCAACGGGGAGAGATAAGGTACTCCAAAGGAGCGAAGGTTGGCCATATGTCCCAAAATGATCAAAGCCATGACTAAAATCCCGTAAATACCGAGAATCGAAGCAATAATCATCAACGGAAATCGAAGCATGCGCAAGGCAATCGCCGCATTAAAATGAGGAATCGTAAAAGAGGCAATCCCTGTGATGGATACGACGATGACCATAGGCGCGGAAACGATCCCAGCTTGGACAGCTGCTTGTCCAACTACGAGCGCCCCCAAAATACTGACAGCTTGACCAACCGTTTTCGGAAGACGTATCCCTGCTTCGCGCAACGCTTCAAACGCTACCTCCATGATCAACGCCTCCACAATCGCCGGAAATGGAATGGCTTCCCTCGCAGCAGCAATACTCAGCAACAGCGTTGTTGGCAGCATCTGTTGATGATAAGTCGTGATGGCAACATAAATCGCTGGCGTCACCAATGAAATGATCACGAACAAATATCGCAGCCATCGTACCAAGGTAGCCATTTGAAATCGCTCAAAGTAGTCTTCATTGGCTTGCATCAGCATCCAAAAGGTGGTGGGTACAATCAGCACCATCGGTGTCCCATCCACAAAAATCGCGACTCGCCCTTCGAGAAGCGCACCCGCGACGGTATCGGGGCGCTCCGAATACATGACTTGCGGAAAAGGAGAATACGTACTGTCTTGGATCAGCTCCTCGATATAGCCACTTTCCAGTACCGCGTCAATATCTATCCTGTCGATACGCCTAGATACTTCCTCGACGACTTGAGGATCAGCTATCCCGTCTAGATAGGCGATAACCAGATTGGTATTCGTCTCACGCCCAACAACAGCCGACTTCATTTTTAAACGTGGCGTTTTCAGCTTGCGTCGAAGCATGGAGGTGTTCGTGCGGATATTCTCAATAAAGCCCTCACGTGGTCCACGAACTACGGCTTCACCCTCTGGCTCATTGACGGATCGTTTTTCCGCTCCGCGTATCCCGAGAGTGAGCGCCTCTTGATTTCCCTCAACGATGAGCGCAGTATCACCAGAGAGTACAGCCTGCAGAAGTTGTTTATAATCATTGACTCTCGTAATTTGGGAGACTGGCAAAAGCACTTCTTCAATAACTCGAACATGCTCATCGCCATCCTCGAGCACCATTAGAGTCTTTAATGCTTGATTTACCTCATGGGTATCGATCAACCCATCAACAAATACAGCGATCGCGATCACACTGTTTTTTTGTTTGAATTCCCGTATGACAAAATCCGAGCAATCCGCAAACAGTTTTTTCAAAAGGGCGATGTTATCTGCGAGTTTAGAAAAAACCGGAATGCCCTCCAGATCCATTAAGCTACAGGCATTTATAGACTCGATCAGCTCTTTTGTTGTGTCTTTACGCTTAAAATCCATGTCTTCACCTGCCACTGGAAAGCTATACGTATTATGGATGATTAAGGTAAGAGCTATGCAAGAAAGCTCAAGCTCACATAATCTTCGCTTGTCTGGACAAAGTAGGGACAAGTCAATTAGAAAGAAGGGGCTTGTTTGGTAGCACCAACAAAAGAGTACGAGCTAACTATAGACGGGCACACCTTGTCGATTACAAATCCATATAAACCGTTATGGCCAGATGCAGAAGTAACAAAACTGGACTATATCCGCTACTTGTTAATCGTGGCTAAGCCAATGCTCGCTTATGCAAAAGATCGCCTTTTGACCGTTATCCGTTATCCTCATGGGATAACCGACAAGCATTTTTACCAAAAAAACACGCCCGATTATGCCCCAGCCTGGATTCAAACCCATACCTGGGAAAATGTTCGCTATGCTTTATGCAATAATGAGGCGACCCTCATCTGGATGGCAAATCAGGCTGCACTGGAGTGGCATGTTTCGTTTCATCTAGCGAAAAATGAGATACCGACCGAGCTGGTTTTTGATTTGGACCCATCTACGGATGACTTTTCGGTAGTGATCCAAAGCGCTATGCTTGTAAAAGAATTGTTAGATGAGCTCCATCTCCCCTCGCACGTCAAAACATCAGGCTCAAGTGGCTTGCAAATTTATGTACCAATCGAGCTTCGTTATACATTTGAGCAAACCCGTCAGGTAGGCTATTTTTTGGCTTCTTATTTAGTGAGCAAGCATCCCGAGTTGCTCACTATCGAAAGAATGGTTAAAAACAGAGGGAGTAAGCTCTATATCGATTATTTACAGCATTGGCGCGGCAAAACACTGCCTGCTCCCTACTCCCCACGTGCAAAAGAGAAAGCGACTGTCTCAACACCCCTAAACTGGGAAGAGGTGCCGCATATTCACCCTACTGCCTTTACGATTCATACTGTACCCGAACGTTTGCAGACGCTGGGTGACCTCTTTTCCCCAGTCTCCTCTCCAAATAGCAGAGCTTCCCTTGATTCCGTTCTTTCCTTTTTACAGTCACGCTAAGTGTGTAATTGGAATCCCCCTACCTGTTTGTGCTATACTGTGCACAGACGTTTTCTGGCAAGGAGGCATTTTTCATGATCGATCCAATTGCAATTGCAATCGGACCTTTAAAGATTCACTGGTACGGCATCATTATGGGGCTCGCTTTTTTTCTTGGGACCTATTTAGCCCGGTACAATTCCAAACGTTCTGGCATTGATCCTGATCACGTCCTGAATATGGTTGTACTGATCATTCCGGCAGCGATTATCTGCGCTCGTTTGTACTACGTGGTGTTTGAATGGGGTCAGTACAAAGACAACCCGATCGACATCATTAAAGTGTGGAATGGAGGGCTCGCGATTCACGGAGGACTTATCGGCGGGGTGTTAGCGGGAACGTGGTATATCCGCAAGCACAAGCTGCCTTTCCTTCGTTTGGCCGACATCTTTATGCCCAGCGTGATTCTCGGGCAAGCAATTGGCCGTTGGGGCAATTTCATCAACCAGGAAGCACATGGGGACGTGGCCTCAGCCGAATTCATGGAGAAATTCCCCGCCTTTATCCGTGATCAGATGTACATTGGGGGCCAATACTACCACCCCACATTCCTCTATGAGTCGATGTGGAATCTCGTAGTCTTTGCCATACTTATCTTCATGCTGTATCGCTTCAAAAAGTTCGATGGACAAATACTGTTCAGCTACATGATTCTTTATTCAATCGGACGCTTCTTCATTGAAGGAATGCGTACGGACAGCCTACTCATCGCGGACACGCTCCGAGTTGCGCAGCTGGTCAGTTTAAGCCTCATTGCCATCGGAATCATTTTGATGCTCGTGTTTGCCCGAAAAAGCAAACAGTCAGGACATTCGCAAAACTCCATGGAGTAAATGTCACTCAAAGCTTCCAAGCCACCCCTTCCATAGCGGAACCGGGTGGCTTTTTTGTTTGTCCTGTCTGAATAATCGTAAACGAGGGAATAACTGGTAGATAACGATATGTGATGGGGTGACAAGCATGGAGGATGGTATTTTAGAAGACTATCTAGACCGTAATGTGCGCGTGCATTTTGCTCCCGCTATGATCGGTTCCGGATTATCTCCCTATACCGAAGGCAAGCTGTACGATTACAGCTTGAACGGTATCCTACTGCAGGAGAGTGACGGGTCACTTGATTATATTCCCTTTGCCTCGGTCAGACTCATTCAGATTCGGCCAAAGGCTGGGCTATGGGAGCGACTAACAGGATCTGGATAATAAAAAGATAAAAAGACACCTTTTCCGGGTATACAATCTTCCGGTACGAAGGTGTCTTTTTTCACTACCTTAGAAAGAATAATTCTGAACTGATTTTATAAAAACACATCGAAAACGACATAACAGGCTGCGGCAAGCAAAGCAGAAACAGGAAGTGTAATTACCCAAGTAATTAAAATTCGTCCTGCTAACCCCCATTTTACTGCATTGAGCTTTTGAGATGCCCCTACCCCTAGGATCGAGGAGGTAATTACGTGTGTCGTACTTACCGGAAGCTTCAATGTTGTAAAAATAGTGATGATCAAGGCCGAAGACAAATCAGCTGAAAAGCCGCTAATCGGCTTGATCTTCATGATCTTACCGCCCATTGTTTTGATAATTCGCCAGCCACCAAAGGATGTTCCAAGTGCCATAGCAATCGCAGCAGAGAACTTAACCCAGAGTGGAATCGTGAATTCCCCTGGCTCTTGTACCAAAAATCCACCTGAAATCAGTGCGAGGGTGATAACACCCATTGTCTTCTGTGCATCGTTTGCTCCATGGCTAAATGACTGCCAGGACGCAGACAACACTTGAAGAGCACGGAAGGTCCGATTGGTCTTATGGTAAGCTTTATTGGCTACAATTTTGGATACAATCTTAATGACGATAAAACCGATAACAAAGGCCACAATCGGCGAAATAATTAACGCCTTTACGATCTCAATAAAGCCTTCCATGTTGATCGCTCCAAGACCTGCTGCTCCCACAGCTGCACCAGCAACACCACCGATGATTGCGTGTGAAGAAGAGCTCGGAATTCCGAACCACCATGTGATGAGGTTCCACAAGATCGCTGCAGTCAAAGCTGCAAGAACAACCAATAGTCCATTAGGCAGCTTAAACGGATCCGTTATTTGTCCACCGATCGTTTTTGCTACACCCGTATAGGTCAGCGCACCAACGAGGTTAAAAACAGAAGCAATTACGATAGCAGTACGTGGACTTAGCGCCCGGGTGGATACCGATGTGGCAATCGCGTTTGCTGTGTCATGAAAGCCGTTAATAAAGTCAAAGCTAAGCGCCATGATGACGACGAGTACGAGAATAATCACCTCTGGCGATAGATCAGGCATTCTTTAACACGATCCCTTCTACCAGGTTGGAAACATCCTCCGCAAAGTCAGCACAGTCCTCAAGCTTGTCATAGATTTCTTTGAGCTTGATCGCTTCGATCGGATTGGCGTCAGGTGCGTTAAGCAGGTCTGATACCATTTTGCGGTAGTTGGAATCGGATTCGTGTTCGAGATCTTTAATCTCTCTTGCAATCTTGGAAACTACCTTATGATCCAGCTTGCGAAGTGTGCGAATCAGCTCAATGAGCTTTGCCGAGCATTTAACCAAAATGTTGGCCTGAGCAAGAACTCGCGGGTCTGGCTGGCGTACTTGATACAGATACATACGATCCGCTACGCCGTCGATGTAGTCAATCATCGAGTCCATAGTATGAGCGAGTTGGTGAATATCTTCACGCTCAAGTGGAGTGATAAAGGTAGAGTTCAATTCGTTCATAATGCGGCGAACGATTTCATCCCCTTCTTTTTCAACAGCTTTGATTGCTTTTACTTTCGCCTCTAAATCGTGATAGTTCCCTATCATTTCATAAAAGAGATGAGTCCCTTTGTGCACTGTAGCAATTTGCTGTTCGAACAGATCAAAGAAGATATACTTGTTTGATTTCAACATACGTTCCTTCTTCACTCCTTAGGAAAAATCACACTAGACGATTATATCGAACATTAATGTTGACGTAAATTTAAAAACAAGGTCAAGTATGTGTATTTTTTTTTAATAATTTATTAAGTTTTTGTAAATCATCTTTACAATCGACAAAAAAACACTCATTCCCACTAGGGTATGAGTGTTAGTCTACCAGCCAATCCCATATTTAATTCGTAGCTGCCAGCATACAATCCTTCTTTTTCTTGGCTTCGTACATCAAGGTATCTGCTTTTTCAGTCAACTCCTTGGCACTCGCGGCATGGAGTGGATAAGACGCTACGCCGATACTGACGGTCACACCGGAAAGCAAGCTGCGGGCCTGCTTCTGGATGCGTTCTCCTACACCAAGACCTACTCTCGTTTCAGTCTGTGGCAGCAGCACCACAAACTCTTCACCGCCCCAACGCCCTACAGCATCCTGTCTGCGGACATTGACCTGGAGCAAATCGGCAAACTGGCACAAAAGCTGGTCTCCTCTGATATGTCCATGTCGGTCATTAAAATCCTTGAAGTTATCCAAATCAATAAACAGTAAGGTGACAGGATATTGATTGCGCTTTGCCAGCTGCACTTCTTGCTCAAGTTTGTCGATAAAGCGTCGGTTGACCAATACGCCCGTTAGTGAATCGTGATAAGCCATCCGCCGCAATTTATTTACATAGGTTCCGAGCATGTATCCTGCGACTGTCTGGATCATGACTATGGCGGAAACCAGCGCTGCCATAGTTCCATCCTTAGGGAATCCATACACCCCAAGCCAAATCAAAATCATTAGACAGGAAGCCCCCATGCCAATCCAGCGCGAGTCCACAACAAATTCCCTCCGGTCCATGCTAGTAGCACCTCAAATTCAAATGATTCATAAGACCTAACTTACATGAGAAAAATAGGACTTTAATCGTAATGTTAGGAATATTTTACCTATCTTTTGACCCGAGATCAATAACTAATACGATACATAACTCGCTGAACCATCTATTCTTCATCAAATCGACATCATTTATTAAAATTTTCAGACTAATGGCAACCCTCTTTCTTATCTTGATACTCTCAGATATAATTACAAAATATTCTTTATCGATAGGGAGGAATTGTCCTTCATGGCCTGGTTGCAAAATATCATCTCCCGCTATGACAGTACCATTTGGATTCGTGTCATCGGGACCATTCTTACAACATTTGCTGGCTTTATGCTTCGACCCTTCCTCGCTTTTTATCTGTACGACAAAATGGATGGAAATCTGCTGGTGGCTGCCATGGTCACGAGCCTTCAACCACTGACAAGTATCATCTCCGGGTATTTTGCAGGAAGTCTATCTGATCGCTACGGACGCAAGCCTTTGATGGTAGCTGCTCTCTTCATTGAAGCCATATCCATGGCAGGCTACATCTGGGCGGAATCTCTTTTGGCCTTTGCTGCCCTAACTGTCTTGAACGGGATTGGCGCTTCTCTGTTCTGGCCAGCTGCAAGCGCACAGGTAACAGATGTGGTTCCTGAGGAAAAGCGTAGTGAGGTTTTTGCCCTGCTGCATACCGCATTGAATCTGGGTGCTGCCGCAGGTCCATTAATCGGCGTTGCGCTTTACAAAATTAATCCTGCAATCGCCTTTGCTATCTGTTCTTGTATGCTGTTCGTTTACTGTTTACTCATCGTTTGGAAGGTACCAGAAACTTTGCCGGTAGAAATGCGTGAGCGAGCCAAACAAACAACCGATAAGCAGGCCATCGCCCGTATGAAGCTTACCGACCATACTACCTTGATCTGGATCACTTTGGCAGCAGTACCTGTGTCGCTTTTGTACTCTCAAGTAGAAATCATTCTGCCTCAACATTTGCGAGCACAATACGATGATTTTCTGACCGTATTCGCCACACTCTTAACGATTAATGGAATTCTCGTAGTCTGCTGTCAAATTGCAATCGCAAAATTCGCAGAGCGCTTTGCCACCCATCGTGTGATTTTGCTTGCCTATCTGTTTCTCGCCTGTGTCGGCTTTGGCTACGGATGGGCTCCGGGCTTCTTCTTATTAATTCTCGCAGAAATCTTGTTTACCATCGGTGAGATGCTCTATGGACCGCAAATTCAAAAAGCGATTTCCGTCATGGCTCCCGAAGAGTATCGCGGTCGTTACTTCGCCATCTTTGGAGCTAACTGGGGAATTACCGGTACGATCGGACCCTCAGTCGGTGCAGTAGCATTCCGCGGTATCGGTGGGGCACTCTGGTTTTCGATCGTAGGTCTGCTCCTGTTCGTAGGAGGACTCCTCCAAACACAGCTAGTGAAACGTGCCATGCAGCGCTCTCAACAAACTACTGTGCTGCCTCCAGAAGCTCAATCAGAGCCATCTCACGCTGTTCAATCGTAAATGCTTACTCTATGAACTGGCTGCTCGCTTCGCGACGGTCAGTTTTTTTATGCGCGAATTCCTCTGAATTGGAATCAACTGGAAAGGGAAAGCTAGCCATACTTATTACGAAACGGGAGTGATTGCTTGTATGCCCCGGATTGAAGCTGTTGCTACTGCTGTGCCTTCTCATCAAGTTACACAAGAAGATTCCGTTAGGCTCGCCCGCCACTTTTTTCAGGACGCTTTTCCTGATATCGATCGCCTCCTGCATGTTTTTGCTCACAGTAAGATCAGGAAACGTCATTTTTGCATGCCAATGGACTGGTTTTCGGACAACCGTCTTTTTACCGAAAAGAATCGACTTTATATCGAGCATGCTGAAACGCTTGCCACAGAAGCAGCACTACGCTGCCTGGAAAAAGCAGGGGTTTCCGCTATGGCGGTCGATTGTCTGATTTTTGTCTCCAGTACAGGAATTGCTACACCCAGCCTCGACTCTCGGCTTGTGAACCGCCTCGGTCTGCGTTCAGATATTACGCGCTTGCCTTTATGGGGCCTCGGCTGTGCAGGAGGGGCTATGGGGCTGTCACGCGCGTGTGAGTATACGGCGGCCTACCCTGCGAAGCGTGTACTGCTGGTCAGCGTGGAGTTATGCGGATTGACTTTTATCCGTCAAGACATGTCCAAAAGCAATCTGGTTGCTACCTGCCTCTTTGGTGATGGTGCAGCTGCTGTCCTCGTAGAAGGAGATCAGGTAGAAGCTCTTCGCACTTCCGGGGCACCTAGACTTCAGTTTTGCGGTGCACGCACGACGACATGGCCAGACACCCTCGATGTGATGGGGTGGGAAGTGACCGAGCCAGGATTGAAGGTCATTTTTTCACGAGATATTCCAACCATCATCCATCAAGCGATGAAAGACAATGTAGAGAGCTTCTTGTCACCCTTTGACACTACGGTTGAGAGACTCCGTCACTTTATTCTTCATCCTGGTGGAACAAAAGTGTTATCTGCCTACCAGGAGTCGCTCGGTATCTCCTCCGATGCCACTCGTCTATCAGAAGAGGTACTGCATGACTTTGGCAACATGTCGTCGCCTACCGTCTTATTCGTGCTTGAAAAAAGTATGGAGCAAGCGTGGGAGACAGGGGAACGCGGGCTTTTGGCTGCACTTGGCCCGGGCTTTAGCTCAGAGCTACTATTATTAGAGGCGAGGTAGGAGTGCATGATGTTCTTTGCAATTGTGATCGGTGTAGTGCTCCTGCAACGAGTCTTTGAACTCCATTTAGCAGCTCGTAACGCAAAATACATCCGGTCACGTGGTGGCTATGAGATCGGAGCTGGGCACTATAAATACATCGTAGGGCTTCACTTCCTATTCTTTATCAGCCTGGTGCTTGAGGTGAGCACCGACGCCTCTCCATTCGCCCTGCCTTCCTGGTGGATGTACCCGTTTTGCTTTTTCCTTATTGCCCAGCTACTTCGTTACTGGTGCATACGAAGTCTCGGCAAGCATTGGAATACGCGAATTTTGATTGTCCCGGGCATAAAGCCAGTCATTCGCGGGCCGTATCGCTTTTTGCGTCATCCAAATTATATGGTCGTGGCGATCGAGCTTTGCTGCCTGCCCCTGACATTTTCCGCGTACGTAACCGCTATCCTTTTTACCTTGCTCAACGCATGGCTTCTTTTGCACATACGAATACCATTGGAAGAGAAAAGCGTGTATGCAGCAAACAAGCAGCAGTAACCCCACGAAATCTCTGCAATTGAATCGAGTAGGAGGGGGTGACTAACCCCCGACCTCTCACACCACCGTACGTACCGTTCGGTATACGGCGGTTCATCTAAGTTTGACGTAAAAGAAAATACCTATCCTTAAGACTCTTAAGACCTTCG
>NZ_BEXF01000004.1 GCF_002897295.1 Brevibacillus reuszeri | reverse complement strand
GAGGTTTGCCGCCAACTTCCTTCAGATTCCACCTCACGGTGGACACCCTTGTCTTAGGCTAATGGTTACTACTGCCTTCACCATTCGGGACTTTAACCCTAGAGATAACGCCCATGCTGGGCGCACATGGAAGAAAGGCAAGGGACATCTCCCCTGCCTTTTTCTTATGAAAACAGATTCATGCTAAGGTATCTCTCACCCGTATCTGGCGCGATGCAGACGACACGCTTGCCAGCACCTAACCGCTTCGCAATCGTGATCGCCGCAAAGACGGAAGCCCCTGAGGACGGTCCGACCAGTATCCCTTCCAACGCTCCCAGCTGTCTCATCGTTTGCAGGGCATCCTCATCTGCAATTTGCATGATTTCATCGTAGATGCCAGTATTGAGGATTTTTGGAATAAATCCCGGGCTCGTTCCGACCAGCTTGTGCGGTCCTGGCTTCCCCCCTGACAAAACCGGTGAGCCTTTTGGTTCGACTACGGCAATGTAGAGCTCAGGCAGCTTTTCGCGCAATGCCTCTCCTGTTCCCGTGATCGTTCCGCCGGTTCCAGCAGTAGCTACGAATGCATCCAGACGCCCGTTTGTTTGTGTATAGATTTCTTTTGCCGTCGTCACGCGGTGAATGTCCGGGTTTGCCTTATTTTCGAATTGCTTGGGAATAAAGCTGCGTGGAATCTCCTTTTGCAGCTCCTCGGCTTTGGCGATGGCTCCTGGCATACGCAATTCACTCGGAGTCAATACAACCTCGGCTCCATATGCTTTCAAAATATTAATTCGCTCTTTGGACATATTGTCAGGCATAACCAGAATCGCCCGATAGCCTTTGGCCGCGGCATTCATCGCCAGGCCGATACCCGTATTGCCACTCGTTGGCTCAATAATCGTATCCCCTGGCTGGATCAAGCCAGCTTGTTCGGCAGTCAAAATCAAATTGTAGGCTGCGCGATCCTTTACACTGCCAGATGGATTGAATTTTTCCAACTTTACGTAGACCTGAGCCGCTCCTTCAGGAACCATGCGATTCAATCGAACCATCGGTGTATTCCCGATCAACTCTGTTATATTTTGATATACGCTCATCGTCACCCTCCTGTAAAACATGCTCTAATGTCTTTATAGCCAGCGATTCCATAGTAATACAATAAGAATAATACAATTAATCCTTTCTGAAAACCCGTATATAAGGAAAAAGCCCACCTCCTCCATGTGCTTTTGGAAAAAGGTGAGCGCTTCTATTATCTCCTGATCTCGTTAAAAAGCATACTTGGTCTTCGTCTGGCTGATGACATTGACAGCATCCTGATACAGCTTGTTTGCTGACTGCTTCAACCCTGCCTGTTCTTTCTCGATAGTGGCTAGCTGCTGTTTCGCCTTTTGTATGGCTTCGGTTCCTGTTTTGATCGCTTGATTCACTGTTTCTTCACGCTTTTGCGCATCAGGGACCGTTGCTTTGATTTCCTCCCATACACTCTTGATGTCTTTTATATCGGTTTCCAAAACTGCGATTAAGTCATTCATGCTCTTCTTCTTTTCCTGAATCGTCGCATCCATCGTATTCATGCCATCAACCAGCACCTTCATACTGCTTGCTGTTCCTTGCATGACTTCAAATTCTGTTTTATGGATACTTGGCTGCTTCGCATACTGGCCTAGCTCATCCAAAAGGCCTTGCAATTCTGTCACTTGCTCCTGATTGAAGCTGGTTTCTTCTGAAAATTGGATTTCCGTCAAATACTGTGCCGTTTCGAGAAGGTCGGCAGCAAGCTTGGTCGTCCGTTCCACTTTCTTCGCAAAATCGACTCGTTCCTGTTCTTTGGCCCTGCGCTCTGCTACTTCTTTTTTCTTTTGCTCTGCTTCCTGCGTCACCTGTTCGGTTAAATCTTGTAGCTTCTTTTCATAGGTTGCCGCCTGACTCGCGAGAAGCTTGGTTTCAGTTGATTGAATATCCGCAATCGCTCCTTGGAAAACCAGCTCCTCGGCACTCACAGTCGCATGTAATTCCGCTCCACTGTCTGGCTGCGGCTTTAGAATCAGCTTTCCTCCGTCTATCGTCCCTGTATATTCCTGCGTATCGCTTTTAAGAGTGGGAATATCGTCTGTGTCTTTTTCTACTTTTGCTGCTGAAATTTCTACCTTCACATTTTTCTCATCTGGCGTTACCTTTGCATAAAGAAGCTGCGAGCTATCTTCATACAAATACCCTTCTGCCAATGACAACGGACTCAAATATCGGTAACCCGCGAATCCTAGTGCCACTACGACGATCAGTGCAATAATGATGATGGTGGCTTTGTTTTTTCCCCGCATAATGCTACTCCTTTACCTGCTTTTTGTATGACGATCGGCCTGCTTAAATTGCCAAAATGCCCCATAGATTCATCATACATGAAGGCTTGCGCCAAACCCTATGAGTCAAAAGACCAATTCATATGAAAGAACTTCCTCGTAGGAAGAAGTTCTCTTTCGCATTTATTTTACTGTTTCGATCTGAACATTTTCTGCAACGATCTTCCACTCGGTTAAAGGGCAATCAAACAAGACATGCAGCTCAAATCCACGATCAGTGGCGTAAATCTCATTGTAGAGCCAGTAGTTCTGGCGTAGGATACTCTGCTCGTATGGAATAATCATGAATATAGGGATGAAAGGTAGTGGGCAGGAACCCTAGTAGATCCGCTTTGCGCTCTTCTATCTCACTTTGAAAGTTCGCCTTGTAATCGATCCCCTCTGACTTGTAATACGTACTCTTTTCTTCCCAGTCTTCCCGAGTTTCAGGAAAGGTTAAAAATCCGTATACCTGCATTTCCTTATACCAATCTATCGTAAAATAGTTCACGGACTCGCTCCTTTGTTATTGATGGATAAATTTTACATGATAAGAGTAGCACAAGCTTGACTTATTTCAAAACATAGTAATTTCATACATATTTCTGGATGCGGTCATATAAGCATGGTATAATTTGGAATAGATTGACAATAGTTTATTTATAGTTAAAGGATGAGGTGTGACATGAAATTTGTTACCAGACGGGATTTATGGTTATCGATCACCATTTGGGTCTGCATCCTGTTCAGTGTTTTTTCTGGACTTTCCCCTTTTTTTATTAGCGGCATAGATGCTGTCGGTGGGACAATCGTTTTCATTATCTGCTTTGCCGTTGCTGGTTTGTTAGCCTGGATCTGGCTGGGAACAGTCTATTATGTAACGGAATCAGCTCTGCTTGTTTACAGTGGGCCACTCAAAAAAACCATTCCTCTGCAAAGCATCACAAGTGTCAAGCCAGTCACCTCTATCGTTGCAAGTGCAGCGACCTCCAGCAAACGACTTGAAATACTCTACAACAAGTATGATTTAATCTACATCTCTCCCCTCGAAGAAGACGCCTTTTTGGCAGAAGTTCAAAGTCGCTGCCCTAGGGCTACCGTTCAATCTCGTTAATTGCTTTTAAAACAAACAGCCCTGCGACACATAAGGGTCTGTTGCAGGGCTCCATGATCGTTTTCGTTTATTTGACTAAGCCTGCTCGCAGCTCTTTCACGCCAAATTCCAGATACGCCTTTAGGCAGGTCAATACAAACACCCAGCCTTCTTTATTATCAACCAGCTTGCTTACGAACTCAGGATCATCTTGTGAAAAGCCTTCTTCATTCACTTCGATTACGGTACGAGCCTCAGCCACTTCTTGCAGAGCAATGGTAACAACATGCTCTTCCCCAGGTCCTTCCCAGACAAACACGATTTTTTGGTTGCGCTCGACTTCCTTCACTTTGATGACAACGGTTGCATTGTATTCCTCATACCTGAGCGTAATCGTTTTGCCTGCTTCCCATCTATCTGAGCTGGACGAAAACCAAAAATTCCCGATTTTTGCAGGGTCAACAAAGGCTTCGAACACTTCATGAGCAGGTCGCCCGATCGAAAATTTCGTTAGAATGTTCATATATTCATTCATCCCTCTTTCTATGTTGTTTCCTGTCCGCGAAAAAAATCTTCTTGCTCCTATTGAAACATTCCAAAACATACCTCGTCAAACGGAGTGTAACACTAACAACTAGACGAGGTGATCGCTATGAAAATCAATCGCACTCTGCTTACTCTTTCTACATTTGCTGTCATGGCTCTATCTATTGCCCAACCAAGCTTTGCACAAACAACTCCGTTTACAGACCTGGCGAATGTAGCTGCCAAAGATAAAATTCTTGCCCTGCAACAAATGGGTACAATTCAAGGTGTAGAGGATTCTCATTTTATGCCAGACGCTACAGTGACAGCTGCGCAAGGGATTCAATTGATTGTAAAAGCCTTGGACCTGAACCTGGATACGATCCGCTTTATTAAAGAACCAAAAGCAACCGACTACTTTTCAAAAGCGGACAACAATGGCTGGTATGCAAATGCGCTCATCGTCGCAGCGAACAACGGCTTTGACTTGCCAGCTGACCTGGACCCTAATCAGGTTTGGACCAAAGAAGAGTTCATTCATCAGCTAATGCTCGTGATGGAGCGTCACGGTAATTTGCCAATGATCAAGATCGTTCCCGTCGAGTTTGGGGATGCTGATCAATTGACTGTTCAATACCAAGGCACGATTCAGCGCTCACTTGTCCTCGGGATCACCGCGCTGGATGCAGATAAATTGCTTCATCCGAAAGATGCCATCACACGCAAAGAAGCTGCCGAGATCATCTACAATGCAGT
This sequence comes from Brevibacillus reuszeri, assembly GCF_002897295.1. Taxonomy (GTDB): domain Bacteria; phylum Bacillota; class Bacilli; order Brevibacillales; family Brevibacillaceae; genus Brevibacillus; species Brevibacillus reuszeri_A. Next base: position 396,821 of record NZ_BEXF01000004.1, on the reverse strand, counting down.
TGAATATTTGAAAGCACACCCAGGACCAAAAGGTGAGGAGCCTAATACAAAAGGTCAATGACGGGTGATTGCCCATCATTCCATGCGATGTCAATCGTCCGCGGGTGATGGGCTTTGTGTATAGGCTCGCCTATTTGGTCTCCATACACTTGCCGATAGTCCACAAGCAGTTGCTCAGGCAAACCCCATTACTTACATAACCGATAAGACGCCGCCTTTTTTCCTTTTTTCCAAAAACAGCTGTTGAAAACCAAGGATTCTCCAGAGAAAATTGCTCAAAGTCAAAATGAAGAAAAGAACCTGATTCAATACTACGTTACCCAGTCGACCGCCTCCAGCAAGTAAGAAGCATAAGGACGTCCATTCCTTCACACGCTACTAGTAAAAGGTGGTGGATATTTATGGACAAGAAGCAAACAGCTCCGAATGACGAGCCAACGGTTGCCCCTAGTATGTACGGTCATGACCCGCTTGAAGAAAAAGCGAGCGAACAGGAGATAGAAAAAGGTGATTACACCTCTGTTACAAGACTTTTTGTTGACCGGACTCCAGAGGATTGAGGAAAACTAGTACACAGCAATGCCCCCGCTTCACTCCTTAAGTGGCACGGGGGCAACGTTCTTCCGATTTCAAATTGCAGTTTCTCTCTTTGGAACTATCTCTATGACTTCGTGACAATTGGTGGATTTGAGGCTGGCAAATCTACTGCACTCTCTTCAGCTGCACCTGCCGCTGGCTCTGGTGAACGTTGCAAAATATATGCCGCACATAGAATGAGGACACCACCAACGATTTGAATGAAATACAGCTGCTGTGCCAAAAAAATTGCGGCAAGAACCGAACCGACAACTGGCTCAAAGATTTGCAGCATGGATGACCTCGTAGCCCCGATCATTCGAATCCCGGTCAAGAGCATCATGGTAGGGATCGCAGCCGCAATGACACCTGCAAACATCAGCAGCGGCCAATGAGAAGCATCCTGAAATGGCAGCAAGATAGCATCTTTGTCTCCGAACGAAAAGCCAATGATAGCAAAAGCGAGCGCACCTGCGATCAGAAAGATCGTAGTCGCATAAGATGCCGGCACACTGGAGTAACCGCTTCGCCCAACTAAAATATACACAGACATGCCTACTGCTGCCACCAGTGCCAGAACAATTCCGATCCAGTCAAACCGAACTGCCTCACCAGTCATTTGCCCCAAAATAGCCATCGTGCTGCCCCCTAAGGCAAGTAGCAGCGCGATGAATTTCGCTTTGGTCAATTTTTCACGACCGGTGATTGAACTGATCAAGGTGACGATTGCCGGATTGATGTAGAAGAGCAAATAGGCGAGTGCCACCGTCAAGTGAACGAATGCGTAAAAGATGGCGAGACTATACCTCATAAATGCCAGTGCGCCAATGCACAGGTTACGCAGCTGTGTTTTCGGAATCTGCGAAAACGGAACTCGGTCCTGAAGTGCAGGCCGCCCAACACCAAAGAGTAGAAGAATGATCATGGCTAATGCTCCAAAGGTTTCACGCCACGCAGCAAATGCGACAGGGCTCATACCAGATTCAAACGCTACATTGGTTAAAACACCAAGCGTAGAAAATAGTGCCGCCGCAGCCAGAACGATGATGATCCCTTTTAATTGATCGTTCATGAATAACCGCCCACCTTCACTGGATTTAAGCAGTTCACATTCTTATATTGCTTCAAAGCATTCTCCTCGCTACGGAATCCATGTATACTTCAGCTGCTTCGCTGTTACATTTTTGCCAATTTCAAATGTCATGAGGTCATTGCCAACGATCACATTTCCATCATAGACTGACTGCGTTCTGTAAAGGAGATTGGCCTCGGGCTCACTCAAGTCCCCAAGCAAAACGATATGAGTGTAAACGGCGAGCTTTGGCCTTGTCAGTTGAAATACTTTTCCCGCTTGCTCAGGTGTCGTATGAATCGATACAATTTTGTTGAAAGCTTTTATTTTTTTCAAATCCTCTGGCCTTGCAGCTATGACCTCGTGGATCAATAGGTCTACTCCTTTCCCATACTTGATGATATTTTCGTTGTACGACGTATCACCAGAGATAACGACCGAGCGTCCCTTGTAATTAATCCGGTACCCATATGCCGGGTCAATATCGTGATCCACGAGAAAAGCGATCACCTGGACTCCATTCTTTTCATAAACAACCCCGGGCTCAATATCATGACCAATCGTTTCAGCACCTGTCGGGACGATATAACCATTTTCGATCCGGGTATCAATATCGGGTTTGAAAGCCTTTTTCAAATCCTCCATCATCTGCTTCGTGCCAGTAGGTCCCCAAACTTCGAATTCTGTTGACCGATGACCTGTAGTCGTTAACGTGCCGGTGAGCCAAATATCCGGTATCCCGATCAAATGATCGGAGTGGAGATGCGTGATGAACAGCTTATTGATCTCCCCTGGCAAAACGTTGATCTGATTTAAACGCAGGGCTGCACCTCTTCCCGCGTCAAACAGCAGTTTTTCACTTCCTGCCTCAATCAAGGTAGACGTACCGAAACGCTCCATACTCAATAGCGGTGAACCCGTGCCAAGCAGGGTTACTTTCATATCCGCTTCCTTGTTTCCCTCTATTGCGGGATTATCATTGGCGTACATGATAGATGGTGACAAAGCTCCGGTCAGTGTCATGGCAAATGACAAGATAGCAGAATACACACCTAGCCTGACTTTTTTCATCTGCGATTCCCCTCCTGATCATGGTTGGCATGGATCATTACGCGTAGACGGCACCTGTAATATGCCTAGCTGCTGTACTCATCATCAAATCAACTTGCTCGGAGCCCAGTGTTTTGCGAATAACCTCGGAGCGTACGCCCAGTAATTCCTTTGGCCATTGTGCTGCGGCTGCGCCATATATTCTAGACCAAAGCTGAGTTTTTTCGACAGTCGGTCTCATGACAGTCTCCCAGCCTTTGAGTGCTGTAGCGATGTCGAACTTGTCCAGCTGCTTCGCTAATTCCAGCGCACTCGTAATACTTACCCCTGCCCCTTGCCCCAGATTAGGCTCCATTCCATGTGCAGCATCGCCAAGCAGCGCCACTCTACCTTTTGACCATGACTTCAGATAAATATAATAGAAATGACGGTCTAATCTTGTCTGTGTGATTCGGTTAATGACTGATTCCAAATGAGGAAATGAAGCAAGCCATGCGTCTTTATTCATCGGATCGGAAAGCCCCTCCTCGTCATCGGAGGAAGCCGTTAAATACACATACATATACTCCGCTGTAGAAGGGGAAATCCCTATCCGGCGATAGCCTGACCAATGCTCCATCGCCAGTCCTTTTCTGTCAGCTTCGATTCTTGGGATCATGGCTCTCAGCGCGCCGTTGTTCATCTTTTCAACGGTGTGCTCGATGTTTAGTGCATTTCGTACATTCGAGTAAACGCCGTCTGCTCCAATGACGAGATCGGCCTTTATCGTTTTTCCATTTTCCAAGCTGATGCTTCCGGATGGGTCCACACATACGGCCCGCGCACTCGTTTCAAGCTGTACCCCTGCCTTCTGTGCTGCTCGAACCAAAGCGCTGTGGACATCCTTGCGAGGAATAATGCAGAATCGATTCGCATTCGAAAACGGAGTAGAATGAATGAGCTCTTGGTTTTCATCGATCATATCTAACTGGGTAATGAATTCGACCTGCTTGCAAGCTTCTTCATATACACCGATTGCTTCTAGCACCCGCAGCCCATTTTCCCACGTATAAAGACCTGCCCCGATTTCTCTGAGCTCTGCGGATCTTTCTAAAATTTGTACGTCCCAGCCCCTCAGTGCCAGAGCTGTTCCCAGTGTTAATCCCGATAATCCTGCACCAGCGATGACAACCGTTTTCTTACTCACGCTGCTTACCCCCTGTCATTTTCTGCCGTTTGGTTATCTGCATACTTTTCCTATGAACGAACTATATCAGACGCGTTCTTTGCAGTTTTGAGCGCGAATTGCATCTGCACGACCTCTTTAGCCAAGCTCGTAATTCTTGTTAACACTTCTTGATCCTGGATTTCATTTTGCTGATTGAAATGGTCAGTATGGGCATAGACGTATCCAGGAGCCACATATGCCCGGAAATAACCCGCAATTGGCTTCAACTGATTTTCAACCACCAGAAAATGCTGATAGGTTCCCCCATTAGCAACAAACCCTATTACCTTATTGCGCAATGCCTGGGGATGGATGTGATCAAGCAAGTTTTTAAGCGCTCCCGTCATAGAGCCCTGGAAAATAGGAGTTCCAATCACATAAAAGTCTGCCGAAGATACGATGTCGATCACCTTTTTCGTATCATCCGGATAAATCGATGGATCTCTTCCGTCACACATGGAAATTTGGTAGTTACGCAAATCGAGCAATTCAACTTCAATTTCAGGCGCAGCCTGCTTCGCCTCTTCCAAAACTTTATTTACGATAATGCTAGTCTTTGCACCAATGATGGTACCGGATATGCCGAGCAGCTTCACTTTTTCATTCCCTCCTCGTAGAAACTAAGCCTGAAGAGCAGGCTTACTCTTTGATGCCGAGCTCATACGAACCAAACACTTCAATCGCGGAATCAAAGTTCAAATATCCATGCATGGACATGACCTTGACGTCTCTCCAATACACTTGCATCGGGTTCCAATCATAAATCGCAGCCGAACCGCTAAACTGAAACATTTCTTCCACTAGACGACTACAGGTCCGGGCAATGTAGGAATAGTTCCGATGCAGCCTGTCACGCTGCCCCTGATCGAATTGGCCACCGGGGCGAATAACGTCAAGCGCCTTTCTGAGCAGTCCTTCGACAGCATCGAGCTGTGCTGAGATTTCTGTGACTCTTTGCATGAGATGGGTTAGCTTCACAGTGTCATTTTTTGAATTTTTAGACATTCTTTCCCGGATGGATTTTGTATAGGTCTCGTAAGCACCAATCGTAGCCCCAACAATGGTTGAAGTCAGACATGTCGGCAACGCACAAAAAAGTGGAACATGATACTGTACACCAGTATGAACGGACATGCCAGGGCTCACTCCATCCTCCGCCCACTTGCTCAAGCTAATGATTCGATGATCAGGGATAAAGACATCCGTCATTTCAAATCCGTTACTCCCGCTAGCTTTTAATCCAGCAACCTCCCAATTGTCGACGATTTGATAGTCGCTTCTTGGGACGAGGAACATGTATCTCTCAGGCCCTTTCGCTTCCTCAAAAATTTGCTGCGTGCTAGATGCCATTACCCATTCCGAATGATCAATTCCCGATGAAAAAGACCACTCGCCGCTTAGCTGGTACCCGCCTTCAACACGAACGACTTTTTCATTTCTCGGTGGAGCGAATGCAGTAGCGATGTTTGCGTTTGGATTGTCTGCCCAAACCTCCTGTTGCGCTTGTTCCGGCCATGCCGCCAGCATCCACTGATGAACCAGGATAAACGTATAGCACCAGCCTGCCGCAGGGTTTACCTTTGCGACTTCTATCGTCGTATCAACTAGTGCGTCCAAATTCAATTCATGACCACCGAAGCGCGCTGGCTTTAAAATTGTGGCAAGGCCGGAATCGATCACATCTTGAATCGTTTCATCCGGCTGGCGGCGGAGTACTTCTCCCATTCTATTTCGTCCACTAATTTTGGTGGCCAATGCCTTCACTCTATCCATCGCTTCACTATGCGTCATTCGTTTTGCTGCTTGTGCTTCCATCTTTCATGCTCCCCCTTTTTCTTCTAAAAAGCACATTCGATACCCTGGATTGAACGTCTTTCTCTTCTATTGCGTGTGGGTGTTCACCCGATAGCCAAAGACCACGGGTGAACATCTCAAAGAAACAATGTTTTTCAAATCGACACGACTACTGTGCGTTCTTACTTCCCGACTGGCACTCCAGAGGCGTAAGCGCCAGCAAAGTTTACGCCCGCCATACGTTCACCCGTGTAAAACCAATGCCCAACCTCTTCCGGACTTTTTCGTTGCAGAGAAGCTGCAGCTGTTTGGATGCGTTCTAGTGCTGCCAAAGCACGAGCACGCACAGTGAGCAAATCGTAACCAACCAGCTTTCCATTGCGTTTCCGTATGATTCCATCTACGATCACCGTATCCACGTCCGCTGCCGTAGTCTGCAGGACGACTGAACCAGCTGGATAGCTGGACGGAACAAATGCCCGCTTCTGAGAAACGACAATAATATCTGCCTTTTTGCCAGGTGTCAACGAGCCGATTTCTGAACCAAGTCCAAGCGCTTCGGCCCCACCATGCGTTGCCCATTTCAGTGCGTCTCGTACACCCAGGTCAATCCGGGTTGGCATGTGTCCTTTTTTATGAACACAGTCATTATCGATGCAGCGCTGGAACTGCAATCCAAGACGCATTTGAGAAAAGAGATCGCCGGAGCCGACACAGACGATGTCCGTGCTAAACGACGGAGTGATCCCGTACTCAAGACATGCCCGGAATGGTGGAAAGCCCATCCCCATCTGCATTTCGGTCTCAGGTGAGATGGACACCTTCGCCCCGCTGGCTGCAAGAAGCTGCCACTCCGGGTACGTCAACCCATTGCAATGGATATGTAGATGACCTGGTCTGAGCAGACTGTGGTCATTAAGCTCCCGCAATCCCTTCAGCAGAATGGACGTAGAGGCTGCCCCTGTATGTGATGCCACGAGCACATCCAAATCACCGCAAAGCCGTATTTCAGCAGCGGTTTCGGAAAAAGGAATCGTTCCGAAATCACTCAACAGCATCCCCATCCGCAGCCGTGAATCGTTACTGGAGAAAGCTTCCTTCCGCAGTCTCTCGGCATCCCTGAGCCGCTGCGCATGTGCTGTAAATGCAGGCGGCTGAAAATCATAGGCTTGCATCCCATAGGCATAAACCCCGCGAATTCCAGATGCCTGCAGAGAAGCAACAGCAGCAGTGGCATGATCTGGACTGTTCACGCAGTCACAGCAATCCATGATCGTAGTTACGCCAGAATCGATTGCCTCCAGTGCGCCTACCATGGTTGCAGCACCGATATCCTCTGCCCTGACCAGCGCCCCCAGCCCGTAGAAGGTGTTCACCAGAAATTCGGGCAAGGATTCATCCGCAGAGATTGAACGCAAAAGCGACATCCATGTGTGACGATGACTATCCACCATCCCCGGAAGCACGATTCCCCCATCAGCGTCAATCACTTGAGCATCAACACCAGCGAATTCCTCAGCATTGGCCGCTACAGCAACAATGCGATTATTTTCCATCAATACTGCTCCACTCGGCAAATCTCCGAGCTGGTCATCCATCGTGATGACATACCCTCCGGTGACAACGGTGCGATTGATGCTCATCGTTTGATCTCCCCTTACTTGTTTTTAAACATTCACTACCACAGTCAAGCATCACACCTAAACAGCAGACACAAACTCACTAATTTCCTTTACTACTGCGTCAGGAGATTCCAGCGTAGGGAAATGCGTTTCCCCTTGGATGAATCGATAACCAAACCAAGGATTTTCCACGATAAAGCTATCTTGCATGTTTTCATAGCCAGCGACAGGAGCTTGTGAATAAATGTGAATAATCGGACGTTTTTGTTCAAGTGCAGACATACGCTGAAGTGGAGATCCCCACTTTTTGTATGCGCTTTCAATCACACGGCATGAACGAGCCCACATATCAAAACCAAAGCTAGCCATTTCTTTGTCCAAATGATCGATGACCGCACGGTTTGTGCTTATTCCGAGCCAATGATCAAACAAGCTCTGGCGTCCTGCCATCCACCGCTCTGGGTCCTGAATTTCCTGAAGGTCTTTGATGAATGCTTCCCCCGCTTCGATCATGATCCAGTCGATTACAATGGTGCGTGGAACCCTTGCAATACCCAGCCGCTCAGTCAACTCGATGTTTGCCCAGCCGCCATGTGAGGTGGAAACGGGAACAATCTGATCAATGCCAAGCGCATCCAGCACCGCAATAACGTCATCTGCCTGTTCACTCGGACCAAAATCAGCTACAGGACGCTCGGGATGGCTATGTCCGCGCCAGTTTATGCGAATGACCTTATGCTTTTTAGCCAATGGCTCGACAATGTAGTTAAACAGCCGATAATCCTGGCACCAGCCGCTTACCAATAACACTGCCGGTCCTTCTGCGTCGCCATGAATATCGTACGTAATTTCATGATTGTTAACGGTGATCGTTTGCAATTGGTTCAATTCTTTCGTACCCATTTTGATCAGCTCCATTTTCATTTAGTAGACGTTGAATCGATGCTTTAACCACTGACCACTCATCTGCCATTGGATCAATGAGTTTAAAGTGTTCTGCTTTGGCAAGCGGCAAAAAAATAACCTGGTCGCCTGCGGCAATCGCAGCTTTTTCGAATTGTTCACTTACCCCAATCGGTACATTGATATCTAGCGCGCCATGAATAAGTACAAGCGGGATTCCAAATGGCAATAAGGCGATTGGTGAGCCTTGTTCATAGCGACTCTGAAGCTCCTTTGGCATTCCCCCTATCAAATCAAATGTAGGATTCTCACTGATGGCCATGATCTTTTCCCTCAATTTATGAATGTCGTGCATCAGTTCCAGATCGCAAACACCTGCAAGACTTATCGCTCCTTTTAGACGCAAGTGTTTGTCCGAATTTTTCAACACACTATCTTGCGGCAGCTTGTGTCGCCCGGCAAGCCACAACGCGAGATGACCACCAGCAGAATGTCCAATTGCGAAAATTCGGTCTTCATCCAGCGGATACGTCTGTGCGAGGGTTCGAACAAAATCTGCAGCGAGCGCACTATCCAGAAATGTTCCTGGCCATCCCCCGCCCGTTTGACCGACCCGGCGGTATTCAATATTCCAGGTTGCTATCCCTAAATCGGTAATAGCTTCAACAAGCTTATTCATGTGGTCCAAATTAACCTTGGCTCTCCAGAAGCCTCCATGAATTACGATAGCAACAGGATGTGGACCTTCCCCGTCCGGGAGCCTCAAGTCCCCAAACTGGTCTGCGTGTTCACCATAAGCAATTCGCCGCACTCGTTTTGATCGTTTTTCTATGGACGTATTCAATCTTCTCACCTCCCTCGCCATATGTTCATCTTCATTGAAAAGGATAACTGTAGCAAGAAAAAATTACCGAAGTAGAGAGGTTTGACTTGCATCTGTACATTCGATGAAGGGTCGGCCACGCTTACCCTGATACTATTCAGCGAAGTTGGAGAGATCCTCCGGAATGATGTGAGTATGAAAATCTACTCGCAGCTCCATTCACTCGCTTCCGGAGGCATCTCGTTTCCGCAATTTTTGCAAGTGCGAAGCTCGACACTGCCATTAAATCCATGAATGGCTTCCTTCACCTGAATTTCAATATTGGTCAATTGAACAGTGACACGGTGCATCTCCTGATCGCATTGGTCGCAAAACCAGACGAAATCCTCCAGCTCTCCCTCTGCCCTGTTTCGTTCGATAACGATGCCAAGCGTGTCCGCTACTCGGTGCGGCGAATGCGGAACATCTGGCGGAAGCAAGAACATCTCGCCTTCCTTGACGGTGATGACTTCACGCTTCCCCTCACGATTGATAATTTCTACGTAGCAATCTCCCTGTAACTGGTAAAAAATTTCTTCTGACGGGTCCACATGAAAATCTCGCCGTTTATTCGGTCCACCGATGACCTGCACCATCAGCTCTGCGTCTTTCCAGATCACTTTATTGTTCACAGGCGGCTTGAGCAGCTCTTTATTCTCTTCAATAAAACGTGTTAAATTGATTGGCAGTAATGTGTTCATGATTTACTCACCTTCCTTTTAAGAAATAATCAAAAAGGGCAGACCCCGACTATTAAAACTAAAAAAGATTAGTTTTAATGAGCCATGGTCTGCCCTTGTTTTTAATCAAGAACCGCCCAATGCTTTGAAAGTAGGTAACAAAGATTCATCATCTTTGCTATTCAGCATTTTTCAGTTGTAGGTTCACTATAAACCAAATTTTCTGATAATGCAACCTATTTATTTTTCGTAAACGACAACCCCAACTGCCGAGTCCTTATCTATATCCCAACCAATATAATGATCGATTACCTTGGCATCTAATATTTTTTCAAAGGCGGCGACACGCTCTTCTTTTATATTTTCCACGTACAGACGTCTTGCCTCAAATATCGTACTTTTCCCTTGAGGTGATTTTAAAATATTTTTCTCCATAGGGGACAGGATGCCTTCAATAAAATAGAGCATTAGGTTGTCGACCATCTTCACTTTTACATCTCGTGGTCCCCTGCCGTTGGTCTTTTTGATAAAAGCACTGACAAACGTGGTTATTTCTTGTTCGATGGAACCTTGATCAGCTGTTTTCTTCATGATTTACCCCCTGTCTCTCTCGCTTTCCTTGTAAAATTGACTATATTTTCAGTATATCATTTCTTTATTGTGTCATGCTTCTGATTCGGACAGTTCATAGTCATTTCTCTCTATCACCATTCGGAGTCGATCCACGTAAACACCATTTCTCCATCTATCCTGATACATAATCGCTTCTTCTTGAAATCCATTTAATCGATACGATCTGATTGCCTTTTCATTATCTACATCAACTCGAAGCCAAATTTTGTTTAACTCCCATTCACAAAATCCTACAGATAGCATCGCTCGTAATGCTGAAGAGCCATACCCTTTCCCCCAGAACCGCTTATCGCCAATCGCAATGCCTATTTCTGCACTCTTGTCTGCCTCATCAATGTTTTTTAGATCAACCCAACCGATGTGGTTGCCGTCTTCGGTAGTAATCGCTTTTTGTATGTATCCGTTACTTCTGTTTATACATGCCTCGATCCATAGCTTTGTTTCTTCTTTTGTGAACGGAGGAAACTTATCCGGAACATTCAAATAGGCGGTGACTTCGCGATCCAGCGACCAGAGAAAACGGTCTTCCACATCCCCTAGGGTTAATTCACGTAAACCTACTTTTGGAAGCTGCATGTCGCTCACTCCATATCCTTCATTTTTCAATTATCTAGCCTGTTACTACCCAAATTTCTTTTCAATAGTTGCCGTTTTGCAGCGACTCCAAAAGGGAATTTACCTATTTGGATGATGCTTTGTTTTTTATGATGAGTCTTTCGCGGCTTTGCGCGCAAGTTCCTCTAGGTGTGAACATTTGGTACGATTCAGCTCTTTAAAGAAGAGAAAGAGTGATTTCCATATGGAAGCCTATCCGCTTTTTCACAAAGTAAACTTGTGGTATAGTATAATTCGTTTTGAAGGAAGTAGATACTGAGGTATCTTGGTGTACGTCTCAAACGTATAAACAAACGAGCCTTCATTCGTACGACGAGCCCTTAACCTTTGTTACAAGCAAAAAAAGGAGTGTACATTGTGTCATCTCTTATTGGTTGGTCGATTAGAAACATTTTGTGGCCCTATATGGAAAAAAAGAAAGGGAACAAAATCAGAGCCTATATGTCTGAAATGAAAAAATTTCAGAGTCTTTCGAAGCAGGAGATTTCTCGGTATCAGTCTGAACGTCTAAAAGAACTGCTCGCTCATGCTATAAAAAACGTTCCAGCCTATAAAGATCTCGATCACGAGCTGATCAGATCTGCTTCTAACCCCGCTGATTCGATTCAGCATTTTCCGATTCTTACCAAAAAATATTTCAATGAAAATAGCGAGAGTTATATTTCAAACACCGCTGACCGCTCCCAGCTAATCGCCAATCGCACTGGCGGTTCGACCGGAGAACCTACACGATTTTATCTAGATCGTGTAACTGTCGAGCATTTCGAAGCTGCACGGTGGTTGGGATTGTCTTGGAGTGGAATTCAAATTGGCGACCCATCTGTGATGGTTTGGGGCTCCTCTATTGAACTTTCGAAAAATCAAAGCCAAATTCACCAGTTGAAAGAAGTTTTCTTAAAAAACCGAACGATCATTTCTGCCTATGATTTGAAGGAAGAGAGCATTCGAAAATATCTCGATCAGATTCACTCCTTCAAACCAAACTACCTGTATGGGTATCCGTCTGCTTTGGCATTATTGGCTGAGCTGATGATTCGAAACAATCTGAGACTACGGATTAAGCTGAATGCAGTCGTCACTACTGCCGAGACACTTCAGCCTCAGCAGAGAGAAGTGATTGAAACAGCCTTTGACTGTAAGGTCATTAATGAATATGGCGCTCGAGATGGCGGCATTATTGCCTATGAATGCCCAGAAGGAAACATGCATATTTCCGCTAAAAACTGCTATCTGGAAGTCGTCGATATTCATACCAAGCAGCCCCTTGGATATAATGAAAAGGGCTTGTTACTCGTTACCGATTTAAACAACTATTCCATGCCGCGAATCCGCTATCAGCTAGGCGATGTCGTTTCACTTTCGGATAAGCCATGTGGCTGCGGGAACCACCTTCCTATCCTCGGCAGTTTGGAAGGGCGAGAAGACGACGTATTTGTTTCGCGTGACGGTTCATATGTCCACGGAAACTACTTTAACCAAGTCATGTGGAATTTGGAGAGCTTTTCCGGTTATCAGCTAATCCAACATACGCATGAGGATGTTTCGTTAAAATTAGTCAAAAACGTTGGCAGTCATGACTTTGAACGGGATGAACAGGTCTTCCGCGATGAGATTATGAAAAAATTAGGGAATATCCATCTATCAATCTCGTTCGTCAATGAAATTCCTCGCAGCAGTTCGGGTAAAATTAGATATGCAGTCAGAGAATTTCCGCTGGTGACGACGCCAACGAGCGTAGAGAAGGAAAAGGAATTTACAACATTAAACCTCTAGGATGTGAACTACTTGGATATAACCGAATCTAGCTTCTTGGGTGAGGTGAGCATTGAACGGCTCCTTTTCATTTTTCTAATGATAGCCTTGACCAATTTTATTGAAACGACCTCCTACTGGTCACGATTAGCTGGGGTACGTGGTCAAAAGATAGCGATCTCTAATTCACTGTACGCCATGATTTCCTTCGGTTCCCGAACCGCAACCCTGTTTTTTATCGCTCCGATCGGAGGAATCATTGACCGTGCCGTAAAAGGAAACTTTGATCCCCTACATATGCTGCAGTTTACCCTTGTTGGGGGAGTGCTCGGAACTGCACTGGCGATCATTTTTATGCCGACCATCGTTAAATTTTACGATATTGGCGTAGAGCGTTTAGAAAAAGACGGCAGCATTATACGGGTTTTCAAGTTTCTCATTCTCTCAAAAGAGGGTTTATCTGCACTGAGAAGTTGCTGGACTCCTCCTCGCTTCGAAATGGTAAAGAAACTGAAGCTAGATGGCGTTCCCAAAAGCATGGTGATCTTGAATATTGTGCTGTACACTTTTTTCAGTATGGGAGCGATTGCTGCTTACTATGCCGCTTGGTTGAACCCTGAGTACATGGCGCGTGCCAGCAGCCTTTCCCCTGCTATTAACGCTGTCGGTGCATTCCTGCTCCTCTTCTTCGTAGACGCGCAAAGCGCCATCATCGTTGACAGAGGGCTTAATCGAAAAATCCCAATGGAAGTCGTTCGATCTGCCATGGTCTATTTGGGGATCAGTCGCTTTCTAGGGAACATTCTGGCGATCTTCACCCTTTATCCAGCAGCTCTAGGAATTTCCTTCTTAACGAAATTCTTCTGATGCATTTTGCCGGGAGATCATATTCGCAACAAAGAACAGGAGCCGAGGAATATATCCTCTGCTCTTTTTTGGATTCAACAAAAAGTCCTAACTTTAGTTAGGAGAAAGTACCCATTAAATCGAGTATTGTTAGAGTTGCCCATTGTATTGAATCCTTCCCGTTGATGGAACGCCGTGTGCGATGAAAGTCGCTCGCACGGTGTAGTCTCGTTATAAAGCCATACGGTATAAGACGAGAATAGCGAAGACAGGACCCTTGTGTACGATAGGTTATTTGATACGCGCATTGGTTTCGCTGATACTGACTATTACGGGAGTATTACAAGCGTAAAATTGTATTCTGTCGAAGGAGAGGTGATTAACGAAATGAAAACATTAAGTGAGGAATGGCCCGGCGGATACGACTACTTCGATCCTGGTGTCGGAAAGAGGAAATCAATTGATTTCTCTCCGTATTTATTCCCACAATCCAAAACATATCAGATCGTAATCAAGGCAAATGGATACAAGGATTTGGTTCTCACAATAGTAGGACCAGTAGGGGCATAATCATGATGCCAGTTATTTATCAAGCTTAGAATTGAACAAGGGGCTGCCGCAAAAGGCGGTCTCTTTTTTTTGTTCAAAGAACTCGCTCGAAAACCGGATGTAAACTCCACTGACCGTAGTTGTCAGTGTTGGACTGCTATGATGTTACTAATAACCCACTCGATTACTAAAATCATGGAGGAACCCATTATGAACAATCCAATCACATTGCGCGGACTTAGCACCATCAGTTTCTGGGCTGCTGATCTGGAAGCTGCGAAAAAATGGTACACAGAGCTGTTTGGCTTCAAGCCATACTTTGAACGACCAGGATATTTTGAGTTTCGCCTTGGTGACACTCAAGCAGAATTGGGTGTGATTGATAGCCGCTACTCCCCCACTAGATCGGCAGCAAGCCCAGCTGGCACCATTGTATACTGGCATGTCGATGATGTGAAAGCGACTTTTGAAAAGCTGCTTACCATGGGAGCGACGACATACGAGGAACCTGTAGAACGCGGTCCAGGATTTGTCACTGCCACTGTAGTTGATCCTTTTGGAAATATCCTTGGCATTATGTACAATGCCCACTATTTGGAAGTCCTAGAATCACTCAAAAAGTCCTGACCTGAAACAATAAGGGAGGATATTGACAACAACCGACTCCACGTAATATTATAACTTTACGTAAAAATTAAATTTTACGAAGGTGTGATATTATGGAGATTTCAAAGGGAGTAGAAATGCTTCACCTCGATTTTCATGGGAACATTATTCACCCCATTCTTTTGTGGGATAGAGAAACGGCTGTTTTAATCGACACAGGATTCCCAGGGCAAATAGAAGATTTACGGGTTGCCATGGAAAAAGCAGGAGTGTCGCTCGACAGCCTGAAAGCTGTGATTTTGACTCATCAGGATATGGATCATATAGGCTGTCTTCCTGAGATTTTGCAGGAGTGTGGGAATCAAGTTAAGGTTTATGCACACGAGCTGGATAAGCTTTATATTCAGGGGGAGCTCCCACTTTTAAAAGACGGGCACCTGGAAAATCCTCCGAAAGGCCGAGTAGACTATACTTTGATTGACGGTCAGGAACTGCCGTTTTGCGGCGGAATTCGCGTCATCCATACTCCTGGGCATACCCCCGGTCATATCAGCCTTTATTTAAAACAAAGTAAGACACTTGTTGCCGGGGATTCGATGTACAGTGTAAAAGGAATACTTGGAGGAATTCATGCCCCAACCACACCAGATATGACTGCAGCTCGTCTCTCGTTAAAAAAGTATGTAAATCTCGATATTGCATCCGTGGTTTGTTATCACGGGGGATTGAGTAATAAAAATGTACATGATCAATTAGTAGAGCTTATCCAAGGATGAAAATGATAAGTTTCCCCCATCAGTTCCCCTTGTTCCGCACATTCGTTTCCAAAAAACGGATAAAATGAGTTGCTCTCGATTATTAAATAGGAAGCCCTATCCCTGATCTACCTGTTCATCATTGAATAAGGTAGATTTTTCATGTTTGGTAAGATCAAACATGCTACAATGAAGTCTACTCAATTTTTAGGCTGGAGGAACCTCATGAAAAAGAAATGGGCTTTATTATCTGTATTGGCCGTGGCGCTTGCCTCGACAACATTTTCACCGACTCATGCTGTCGAAAAGAAAAGTGCTGATCTCATCATCAAAAATGGACAAGTCCTGACCATGAACAGCAAGAAGGATCGCTTTACCAACGGGACCATTGTTGTCAAGAGCAACAAGATCGTGGCCGTCGGCGATGCAAAACTAGCGGATGAATACAGCGCACCGAAGGTTATAGATGCCGGCGGAGATATCGTGATGCCCGGCATGGTCAACTCCCACAACCACGTGCCGATGGTCGCTTTCCGCAGCATCGGGGAGGAAGGAGTTGGAAACAGACTGTTCGAGGTCTTTTTCCCGCTGGAGGGCAAGCTCCTCTCCCGTGACCTGATCTATAAAGCATCCATCCACGGTGCCATCGAAATGGCCATGGGGGGAGTGACCACCTACTCTGATATGTACTATCACGAGGACGAAATCGCAAAGGCAACGGAAACCATCGGAATCAGAGGCGTGCTGGGAGAGACCGTCATCAGCTCTCCGGTCGTAGACGCTCCAACGCCGTACGGTGGACTCCAATATGCTGAGGAGTTCATCAAGCAGTATAAAAACAGTGATTTGATCGTACCTGCAGTGGCGCCGCATGCTACATACACAGTGAGCCCCGAGATGCTCAAAGCGTCGAAGGCTCTAGCTGACAAATACAAGGTACCCTTTATCATTCACGCAGCTGAGTTTGCCGACGAGCCGCAGCGGATCGAGAAAAAGTTTGGCGTGAAAGCCGATTCGGTCATCAAATCTTTTGACTCCATTGGCATTTTGGACAAGAACACCATTTTGGCCCACGCCATCCACATCTCGGATGAGGATATCCAATTGATCAAACAAAGAGGGGCGACCATTGCCCACAATCCTATCGCCAATACAAAGGGCGCGACAGGTGTAGCTCCTGCCATCAAGATCGATCAGGCAGGCGTCGCAATGGGACTGGGAACGGATGGACCGATGAGCTCCAACACGATGGATGTATTTGGAACGATGGGATACGCGGCTCGCGTCCATAAACTGGTAAACAAAGACCAAAGTCTGATGCCGCCAAGCAAGGTCGTAGAGCTGGCGACCATCGGAGGAGCCAAGGCACTCGGCCTCGGAGACAAAATCGGTTCCTTGGAAGCAGGTAAGCTCGCAGACATCATCATCGTCGATGTCCATGCTCCGAACACATTCCCAACCTATGATCCGTACGCAACGATTGCATATGCAGCCGGCCCGCAAAACGTCACCGATGTGATCGTCAATGGGAAAATCATCGTGGAAAACAAAACGCTCAAGACTTATGACTATCAAAAAGATTTGAAAGATATGACCGACGTGTACAACAAAGTAAAAGAAGTGGAACAAACATTGGAATTCCACAAACCGAAAAACTAAAGTGATAAAAAGCCTTTCTGCCGGGACAACCGGATGGAAAGGCTTTTTTGACTCCCTGTATGAGTAAAAAGGAATTCCCAAAAGAGCATATTAAGTTATCATCCTGTAGTGCTAGACCGTGAAAATATTTTTTAGACTGAGCAAATAGAGTAGTAGACTGACGATACGTCATTACGTTAACAGGCAGGATAATATAACTTGAAAACTGAAAATAATAACAAAATAAATATGTGGAGGTTCAAAATGCAAAGAGTGATTCCCGCATTCCGGACAACTGACTATACAAGAAGTAAAGCGTTCTACGTGGAAGGATTGGGTTTTAAAATCGATTGGGAACATCAATTTGAGCCGCATTTTCCTGTTTTTGCCCAGATCACTAAGGATGAAATGACTATATATTTGACAGAACACACTGGTGACTGTCAGGTTGGTGGATTAATTCATTTTTTTGTTCCAAATGTTGATAGCTGGTACAGCGAATTAAAGCTCAATAAAGAAACCAGTATTATCGAACCTCCAAATGAGGATCTTGAAGGACTTCGCATGATGAAAGTCGTAGATCCTGATGGTAATCAATTGCGCATATGTACTCGTTTAATAAATTCAGATTGAACGAATGGCGTTCGATAGTTCAATATAGCAGTGGAGTCTAGGAATTATTATTAGGTCCATGGCTACCACTATTTTGATTGGTAGGGTCAGTCTATCCCCCTCTTGTTTCCCATACTAACGTACAGTAAGATTTAGGAAAAACGATGAGGGAGTGGACTTATGGTCACTTGTTACTTGAAATACGTTATTGATCCATACCAGGTTGATGTTTTTGAAGAGTATGCGAAAATGTGGATTCCCCTCGTCAATAAGTTCGGTGGACATCATCATGGTTACTTTCTACCTCATGAAGGCGCCAACAATATCGCCTACGCCCTCTTCAGCTTCCCCAGCTTGGCTGAATACGAAGAATACCGTAAGAAAATCCCGACAGATGAAGAGTGCCAAAAAGCCCTCGCTCTCGCAGATAAGACCAAATGCATTATTAGCTACGAAAGAAGCTTCCTACGCCCTGTACTAGAATAAGCAGCTGTCCGATCTCGCCCATCTTTTAAAAGATGGGCTTTTCAACGCCAGAAAATAAAAAACCCTCCCTTCCGACCAGGGGAAGAAAAGGGAGGCTGGGTGGACTGGGCTCAAATCTCTAGTTCACCAAGTCGAACGAGTTCGACTACTGCCTGAGATCGACCTTTGACACCTAATTTTTGCATAACATTACTAATGTGATTGCGCACAGTCTTTTCGCTGATGAAGAGTTGTCCGGCAATCTCTTTGGTTGTCTTATCTTGGACCAAGAGTTCAAACACTTCTCTTTCGCGATTCGTTAACAACGGCTTGGTTTGGTCGCTACCCTTCAATCGTGCCACCCCTCCTTGTGGGCTCTACAGGAACAAGGTTGAGGGATTACAGAGTCACCTTATCCTATGATGGGGGGTGGGTGATGGTGCCGGAATTTCAAGGATTTTAGGCTTTTGCCATACATCCTATTCAGAAAAAGGGCAATGGGTTCCGAACACCGCAAACAAAGATCCTCGATAAACACCGCGAACACACTACTTTTAGGACGACGATGGCCGCCTTTTGTCTGTTGCTCCCGGTCTTACGCTCGAATAACTCTGAAGGAAGCAGGCGCCGGAACCCAAGGCCAACACCGCCCCCGACACTCCAGTCTATTCAACGGACACACGTACTGCTCCCGTCTTTTCGCCCTCATTTTATTTTGGTTTACCATCTTTGTTCCCAGCAACCGACAAAAAGACTCCCTTCATCTTAGCCGATAAAGGGAGCTGTACGCTTCATTTTTCAATCCTTAAATAAAAGGCGTGCGATGATACGTCTGCTCAAACTTTTCGCGCAGCCCTTTGGCAAGCAAGGTAAACGAACCAACAGCCACGATAAAAGCGAGTAAAGGCGTGAGGAAAATCCAGGTGAAGTTGCTGTAGACAAAGCCGCGGTATGATCCCAAAAGCCCTGCCCACTCATGCGTAATGGAGTGATAGATAACAGGGTCTGTCGTCATTTTTGTCCCGCCGACGAATAAATCGAACATCCCCAAAAGGCCCATCAACGTCATAATCGCAACCATCTCGGTTACCAAAATTATAATCAGCTGCTCTTTTAAATGGGGCAGGATGTGGCGGAAAATAATTTGTTCCCGGCCAGCCCCAAGTGAGGTAGCAGCAAGCACATACTGCGTATCTTTGATTTGCTCGGTCTTCTGCCGGATGGACGAGGCAACACTAGGAGCTCCCAAAATTGCAACAATTCCAATGAACAGCATGATTAGCGTCGAAGTAGGCATCAACGGATTGATACTTACCCCTTTTAGCAAAAAGTACACGGGAATAAAAATCGGCATATACCCCCACGCATTTTCAATGGCCAACCACCACTGCTGAGGCTTGTCCTGGATGCCAATGTATAACCCGATAACAGAGCCTAAAAACACCCTGCCAGCTGCTATCGCCAGTGTCACAAACAACGTATAAGGAGCCCCGTGCAGGAGCAGTGTAAGCAGATCATAGCCCCATTTGTCGGTGCCGAATAGATGATCACTCGACGGTGGTAATGGCGGCGAAATAATGACTGTTTTGCCGTTTACGACCTCATTGCGTGTCTTTTCCTGATGATCGATTGGATACGGTGCCATATAGGGGCCGAGCAGTCCAATCATTAGCAGAAGCAGTACCAGAATAGAGCCTGTCCATAAAGACCAATTGAATCGTTTCTGCATAGAAAAACCTCACTCATACCGAAAAATGTAGCGACTACTTGTAGACGACCGCCCGTTCAAATAAGTACAGAACCAAACGAATCAGGAAATAGACCAAGATAGACAAGAGAATGATGCCCAAAAGTCCCATGACTGCGGAATTGAACTGATACGGAGCGTTTTTACTAAAAATAAAGCGAGTCAAACCGACCACATTAAGCAAATATTCCACAATGAACAGATTCGCTACAGTAATGGCGATTGTCTTTTTCAAATCAGCCAACAAAAACGGCTTAATGTTTTTGTATACGTGTTGAACGAGAACCTGCCATATCCCCATCCCTTTTGCCAGTGCAGTCTTGATGTAGTCCTCTCCGCCAATTTGGACGTATTTCAGGCTAACCACCTTCATCAGGAAGATGGTAGGTCCTATGGACAAAAGAGTAATGGGAAACCAGTTGTTTGCGGAATCACTCGTTGGTGACAATGTAATGATTCGGATGTTGGTCAGCTTATAGAAACTGATAGCAGCCAAAATCGACAAAAAAATCAGAATAAAATCTGGAATCGTCGATATGAGGTTGAGCAGCTTTTGCAGCTGGCGCACCATGCCAAATCGTTGCAGAAACAAGCCAAAAACTAGACTCGCTACAACGGCAATACAAACACTTGAAAATAGCAGCTCAAATGTGCTGAAAGCAAAAGGAAGAATATCCTCCGCAATACTTCTCTCATTGTCGCCCAAATAATAGGTTCCCAGTGACCCTGTGGCGATCTGCTGTATCAGGTAAACCGTTCGTACCACTACTTCTTCTGGTGCAAACACAATCTCTTCTTTGACCGTATACAGCATGAACGGCCCGCCACAAACGGCGATCACCAAAAAGAACATTCCAACCAGTTGTTTCACATATGACAAGCCTTCATACCCCCTTACTATTTCCAACAATACACCATCTAAAAAAATTCATCCAGACAATCAAAAATATTTTATGTTTTTTTATATTTCAGATAATGAATAGTGGTAAAAAAGCAATTCTTGAGGCTACTTACGCGGAAGCGAAGGAAAATCGAAAGAGGGGCGATCCTAGTGCTCCCCCTCTTTTCTCTTAACGAATGAGGTAGAAATCTGTTTGCCTTTTGGCCAAAAAGTGCACTTTGCCATCTTCAAAAGCGATGGGTTCTTCCAAATAGATAGGGATTTCCTCACTCCATTCAGGTATGTATTGCCGAATATTAAATTCCATGGCGTAGCACGTATTGTTTTGTATGGTCAGCTCTCCTTTGACCGGGATTGCTTCTTGCTTATCGTACAAGCCGATGAGTGGCCCTGCCGCATGACAATGAGTGCCGATGGGATGCGAATAAATCATCGCCTTTATCCCTTCTGCTTCAGCCTGCTTGATACATGCTGTGAAAATCTCATTGCCAGTTTTTCCTTCTTGGAAGTTCTCACACATGATGTCTTCCAATCGATTCGCAGTCTGCATGGCGTTCTGTAATCCTACCGGAGCATCGTGCTCATTCATTTTTAATACGTACGCAAGCTGTTGCGTATCTGTCGCCAGCCCTAAATAATGAATCCCGAAGTCCAGATGGATCACATCCCCAGGGACAATAATCACATCTTCAAGCTTGCCACAGCCTTTGCGAATAACATCTACAGTCGGGTAAAAGGATGTCCGTATCCCGAGGTCATTTACTCGTTGCCTGATCCAGCGAACGACATCAGTCGTCCTCGTAATTCCAGGATGGATTACTTGATTGGAGAGCGCCTCTTGTGCAAAATTTCTGGTAATTTCCGCGATTGTCGGATACGCTATCAGCTCCTCGTTTGTGCGTAGCTGAAGCCAATCAAGCGCGACCCGTTCTGCACTCATGACAGCAGGAGCCTGACCTACCTCGAGTACCTCCAGCAATTTCGTAAAATACGAGTGCGTTAGACCATCGCAAAAGCTGTAGTGGTCTGAGACATTGACGCCGATGTGCTTCGGTTTTTTCTCAGAAACGATGCGGGCCAAGCATCCCCATTGATCTTCTTTTGCCGGCTCCCAGACCGAGCGATAAAAAGGCTCAAAATCGGGGTTCGTATGAATGACCAAACGATCTACTGTCTGGTCTTCATTTAAAGCAAACACGATGATCGTTAATCTTCTGGAGCTGTCAATCGCCGCCGGAAACAGTGTCTCCATGATCGGGTCCTCCTGATACTCCCGGCCGATTATCACCCACATGTCCATTTGATGCTTCGCCATAATCGCGGGCAATATCGTAGCTAAACGTCTTTGCAGCCATTGATCCTGCATTTGATCGCGCACTTGCAGCGGCAGGATGTTATTTCGCACGTTCATCTCGTTCAAAGCACTTTCACCCGCCCTGATTTGAAATATTTTCATAGAAAAAAGACGGCTGCTGCCGCCTATCTGATGATCACAATCTGAATTTCCATCGTACCCATATCATGCAAATCGAGCGGTGCAGTCAGTGCAGTACCCGTCATTTCTTGCATATCCCGATTCAGCAAAAACAACGGTGGCGTAATATCTACCACCACGCCTCGATTAGACAAAATTGTACTCGCATTCCCCGAAATCATATTTCCTAGCTCTGAAATCGCACTTTTACCAATTTCATCCATTTCATTGACTGGGAAACCACCCATCATAGCGGAAATGATTCGCAGAGCCAAGTCCTCCTGGATGCCAAAAAAAACATCTCCTTGCAATTGACCGGTCATCCCAATACGAATCCAGGTATGGCCTTCACGATGTATCCATTCTTTTTCGGCCAATTCTCCTCGTGAGATATCGACATTGCACACTTGCGAAATCACCGATGAGGCAGATTCTAAGAACGGATCTAAGTATTGGACTAGCATCTTCACTCTCTTCCTTTCCCGGGCAATTATCTGTCGTATCCATATCATAATGTCGATTTTTGGCAGTTGCAAGAGTCATTACCATAAAATGTAGGGAAAAAGTCTCTTATATACGGAATTCCCGGAAAAAAAGACTCTACTTTAGACTCATAACGAATGGTATAAATAGTCTTACAGGAGCGTAGATCGAGAACTTCTACTCCTACTTCATGGTGACTTAACTGCCATACCGGAAGCTCCAAACGTTCAAAAGCAAAAACGGTATCTCCAAACTCGAAGCATTCCATGATGCAACGCTCATGGGGGTAGCTTTCATCAGCCTCAAGTAAATGAACCGGCTCCAAGCCAAATTGTTGAAGCAAATGCTTACGATCGAGGGCTTGGTCTCTCCGATGCTTGCTAACAGTACGTCGTGGTGAAAGCAACGGATACTCCTTCATTACATATTCCCACTTGATCCCGTGATAAAACATCAAATTTTCCCTCCCCAGACACAAATACCCGGCAGCAGCCTGATCATGCGCTTCGCCGGGTATGCTTTATTACTCTACCTCTTCTTTCCTATCACATTCATTTCAGCTCGTGCTTCGCGTCCCAATGAATCTGTCGCTACCACAGTCAGCTTTTGCTTTCCTTCCTCAATATGATCGAGAACAAGTCGAAATCCCCCTTGATCATTCACATCAGCCTGTAGCTCCTGATCCCCATATTGGATTTGAAGACTGACAGCACCAGTCCCTGTCACCTTCCCTTCGATGGGTACAGACTCCCCGCCTTTTGCTTCTAGCTGGTTTTGCTTTAATGTAACTGTTGGCGCAGGAACTGCTCTTGCTTTGTAGTTCAATCGCAGCTCGCCTTGATGCAAGACAATTGATCCGGCACTAGCATCGACATAACCGTAGATCAACAGGGAGCTTTGATTGCCTGCCCCGTCCTTGCCCTCGATCAAAATACGATTCTCCCCATGCTTCAACGGCAGTGTCTGAGTCACATATTTTTGAACAGGGACTTCGAGCTGATCTTCTTCAAAGCTGGTGACAATTTGTCCATTTACGCTAATCTGTCCCTTGTATGTCTGATCTCGATACATAAACCGGATCGGAACCAGCATTTGCTTCGTTGCTGGGTCAAATTGCACGTCCTCTGCGCCATCATTTTGGAACTGCAAAATAGGAGGGGTCGTATCCACAATGACTCGCTGTGTAAATTGCCGCGTGTTTCCATACATGTCTCGAGCACTGTAAACGACATAGTTGAGCCCTTCAGGCAGCCTTAAGATCGTCTCGAAAGAACCATCTGACTCGACCTTTATCGGAGCTTTGTTGATCGACAACCGAACTCTGTCCAGCATATCCTCTCCAGTCACTTTTCCACGCAAGGCGACATCCGGCTGCTTGGAAATTTTCAGGTAGGAGAATAGATCATCCGGAAACTCGATGAATGGCGGGGTCGTATCGCTCTTCCCATTCAAATGAACCACACTGATATTGCCCGCAAAGTCGTAAGCAACCACACTCATTTTTTTGTCGGGCTGATTTACGACTGTACTCGTTACCTTGGCTGAGTAAGGCCCTCCTACTTTTTTCCCGTTCACATATAGTAAGTACCCTTGAATATCTTTGTCCCGACTGCTCCATTGCACGCGATTTCCCGACACCGATGCAGAAATGACTGGTGGCTTCGTATCCACTCGGATCGGCAAGGTCAAGGTCTGCCAGTTGGCATTTCGTCCATCGATTTTGGCCTTGATGCTAAAGTGATATTGGCCATCTGCTACCTGTTCATAGGTTCCTTTTTCGGGAACATACGCTTTGCCATCCCAGCTCCACGCTTCTCTCTCCGTGTAGTAATAGGGCGTACCCAGCTTGGACTGATCGTATTTGGACACCTTTTCATCGCGCACCAGCGTCCGGATCGGCTTGCCAGATTGATCGGTTACCTCCACGATCACTTGACGGGCATTGCGCAAAAACGTAATGGATGGAGCAGCCGTATCGTAATGACCGTCACCATTTGGCGAAAAAGCGATGTGAGTCGGATCGATTTTCGCTGCTCCTTCCTCGCCAACACCTGTTACCCCCAAGTAGTCACGGTACTTCCATTTGTCATTGCGCTTGTCATGGTACCACGTTGTTTTGACCCCTGTGCGCTTTTCCTGGCTTCCTTTCTCCCACATTGGCTCGTCCATGATTCGCGGCTCGTTCCAATTCCCGTAGAAGCCAAAGTAAGGAACACGCAAGGTTGGAAGCTCCTTGTCATCAGGCTGAAACGCAATAAAGCCCTCTGCAAACAGATTTCGTGCTGTCTCTTGGGGAACCTGGAGCGTCACTTTCACCTCACTACGTTTTCCCGGAGCAACGGTGACTTGCGTATTAGAAAACTGCAGCTTTGCCCCGGCGAGTGGACCCTCTGTCAACAGATTCAAGCCATCCTTGCGCAAATCAGTCAGCACCCCAAATTCGTCCTGCAACTGATACGTTATTGGCTTTTTGCCAAATTTGTTATCGAGGAATAAGGAAAAGGTCGTCGTAGGGCCAATTTCCCCCAAAGAAACCCCAGCCTTACCTTTCGCATCAACAATGATTACAGGCGTTTGGATCGCCTTATTGATTTGCATGAGTCCTGCCCCCTGCACACGAGGGCTGTAGGGCATTTTTTGCGCACGCGCTTTTTCAAAGGCAGCTACACTTTGCCGCGGGTCCATAATCGGCTGTGCCGTATTCATGGCTGCTGCTTTGAGCGTCTCTACAAGCGACCTGCCCTGCAGACTTCTTCCTTGCTTTTGGTAGGCCTGCTTCAGCAGGGCCATCCCTCCCGCTACATGTGGTGTTGCCATAGATGTCCCGCTTTTCACCGCATAATCGGAGTCTTTTACCGTCGACAAAATTCCACCGCCTGGCGCGGATATTTCTGGCTTGAACTGCAAGTCAGGCGTAGGGCCCCAGGATGAAAAAGCAGAGATAGTCCCGCCATCAGGATATGGCATCGGATTTTGCGCATACTCGCCATCAAAGGTGATGCTTACCTTCTTTCCCTTTTTTATCGCCTGCGCCAGCTTCTCACCCATTTGCTTCAAGACCGATACAGCCGGGATTTGCTTCAAATGCTCCGCGCTGATCATCACCGGCCCTGTCTCATTATTGTAGATAACCGCTCCTACAGCTCCTGCCTCCTTGGCAAGGCGAAGCTTTTCATCGAACGATATGTCTCCTCGCTCCAAAAGCACGACTTTGTCTTTGACCGAGACGTTGTAGTCTTCTTTTTTCCCTTTTCCCATATAGACGAGCGGATAAGGCTTGAGCAGCGTCGTCACCGGGTTAATCGCGTTTCCCGTCGCGACATGTCCATGCAAGTAAACGACTCGTTCCAGTCCAGGTACACCTTGTACACCGAAGCTGTAGCCTGCCAGTGAAGTTGCGTTGACAGAAGCGACCGCAAATGCGTCAGGTGCGAGGCCTGGTGAACCGATCATAGCTACGTCAGGGTTTTGCGCACGCACCTTGTCGCTGCCAAAGTAAGCATCGTTGCCCGCAGCAGCAACCACGATCACTCCGTTGTCTACAGCTCGCTTGACAGCCATTTGCTCGGTGTTTACCTCGTCCACATAGCCTGCCGAGGAGCCCAGACTTAGGTTGATTACATCCGCTTTTTTCGTGACCGAATCGTTAATGGCAAATAAGATGGATTCGCTTAATCCAGGCACTTCTCCTTGATAATTGGAAAAGACCTTTTGACTCATAATTTGTGCTTCAGGAGCGACACCCTTCATTTTTCCGTTTGCCGCAATGATCCCCGATACATGCACACCATGCTGCGATTCTCCGACATCCTCTGTTGTTTGATTGCGGTCAGCCCAGTTGTATCCGGGAATGACTTTCTTCGTAGAGCCTGATTTTTGCTGCGCCAATCGCTTGTCACGTGGAGCAGGCATATCCGGATGCTTCGGATTAACCCCGGTATCAACTACAGATACAAGCATTCCTTCTCCTCTTACCCCTGCATCCTGCCAAGCCTCGGTAGCTTCAATCATATCCAAGGTTGAGGTCTGCGCAATCGAGACCTGCTCGCCCAAAAAGGAATGCTCGGCACGCTGCCATTCATCCGCTACAGAAAAGCGTGAATGGCTTTCTTCCTTCGATGTCACCCTCTTGGCTTGTTCTGGAATCGCAGCGTCCTGCAAATCCTGCATGATTTGTGTTTGAAAGCTTGTGGTGTCTATTCCCGCAAGCGCATGGACTCTGCCTGTATTCACTGTCGTTATGGGAAGCAAAACCAACGCCAACCCTAAGCTGAGTACCTGTTTTTTCATCGTTTGCCCCCTTTATGGTAAAGCATCCATTGTTTTAAGTTTTCACTGGGAAGCTCTTGGGTATTCCCTTTCTTAACAAATGGAAGCTTTCTGCCGAGGGAAAAATGGAATGTACGCAAAGGCGTCAAATTACAGTCCGCTTATTTTTGGTATAATAAGGTGTGTTGCCTATTGGTACAAGGAGCTGAAACAGCATGTCATACAATGTGCAAGATGCGATCGAGCGTCTCCAGGAGGCGTTTCGTTCTGCCATGCGCGTAATCGGACCACAATTGTCTGAGCCTGTCCCGGGTTTAACAGGTCCACAGTTTTATATTCTTTATCAGCTTGAGCAAAAGGGAAAATGCACTGTCGGTGAATTGGCAGATTCCATGGTCGTCAAACCAAGCGCGATAACAGCTATGATCGATCGCTTAGATAAGCATGAATACGTGATACGGGATCGTGACGAAGAAGATCGACGCGTGGTACATATTCGACTGACAGACGCCGGAAAATCGATCCTGCTTCAAGCAAAGCAAAAAAGGCTGGAAATGCTGCAGCAATACTTCTCTTGCCTGACGCCAGAAGAATTAGAAAGCTTAGTTTCTACCTTTGAAAAATTAGCGCGTTCGGCAACAGCATCGGCTCAAAAAGAATAGAAAAAAGGCGTGCAAACCGGATATCCGGCGCACGCCTTTTTTCGTCATACTTATTACGAGAAGAAGAATTTCTTCACCGCATGTTTGGTTGTTTCTTTGTTCATATGAGCAATCGAAGTAGTGAGTGGAATTCCTTTTGGACATGCTTGTACGCAGTTTTGCGAGTTACCGCAATCACCGATACCGCCATCTTCCATCAATGCTTCCAGACGCTCATGCTTGTTCATCATACCAGTTGGATGCTGGTTGAACAAACGAACTTGGGAAATCGCGAACGGACCAATGAAATCGGACTTCGCATTTACGTTCGGGCATGCCTCCAGGCAAACACCACAAGTCATGCATTTGGAAAGCTCATACGCCCATTGACGCTCTACTTCTGGCATACGAGGACCAGGTCCAAGATCATGTGTACCATCGATTGGAACCCATGCTTTTACGCGTTTCAATGCATCGAACATGCGACTGCGGTCAATCGACAGGTCGCGTTGTACCGGGAAGGTACTCATTGGTTCGAGACGAATTGGCTGTTCCAGCTTATCAACCAGGGCAGAGCACGCTTGGCGTGGTCTACCGTTAATTACCATCGAGCACGCACCACAAACTTCTTCCAGGCAGTTCGATTCCCAGTTAACTGGAGACGTTTTTTGTCCTTGTGCGTTGAGCGGGTTGCGTTGAATCTCCATCAGCGCACTAATTACGTTCATACCAGGACGGTATGGAATCTTGAACTCTTCCTTGTACGGAGTGCTGTCAGGGCTATCTTGGCGAGTGATAATTAGATGAATCAATTTTTCTGCCATGATCAGTTTCCTCCTCTCTTAGTGCTTCTTGTCAGACGTATAGTCACGTTTACGCGGTGCAATCAACGAAACGTCAATGTCTTCGTAGTAGATTTCTGGCGCAGTGGTTTCAGCATTGTACTTCGCCATTGTAGTCTTCATGAAGTTCTCGTCATCGCGCTCAGGGAACTCAGGCTTGTAGTGAGCACCGCGGCTCTCGTTACGATTGAGCGCACCGATTGTGATCGCACGGGACAATACGAGCATGTTCCACAGATGGCGTGTAAAGGAAGCCCCAGCGTTGCTCCATTTGTTTGTATCGTTGATATTGATTTTTTTGTAGCGCTCCATCAATTCAACGATCTTGTCATCTGTTTTTTGCAGACGGTCATTGTAACGAACTACCGTTACGTTGTCAGTCATCCACTCACCCAGTTCTTTGTGAATCAGGTAAGCATTTTCTGTTCCATCCATTTTCAGGATGTTGTCGTACTTCGCTTGCTCTTTGCTAGTGAAGCTGTCAAAGAGTGTGGAAGACAGATCATCAGAGGACTGGTTCAAGCCGTTAATATATTCGATTGCTTTTGGACCTGCAACCATACCACCGTAGATCGCGGACAACAGGGAGTTTGCACCCAGACGGTTTGCACCGTGTTGAGAGTAATCGCATTCACCCGCTGCGAACAGACCAGGGATGTTGGTCATTTGGTTGTAGTCTACCCACATACCGCCCATGGAGTAGTGAACCGCAGGGAAAATCTTCATTGGAACTTTACGTGGGTCGTCCCCAACGAATTTTTCGTAAATCTCGATGATACCGCCCAGCTTAACATCCAATTCTTTTGGATCTTTGTGGGACAGATCGAGGTATACCATGTTTTCGCCGTTGATACCCAGTTTCATATCTACGCAGACGGAGAAGATTTCGCGTGTCGCGATGTCACGCGGTACCAGGTTACCGTACGCTGGATATTTTTCCTCCAGGAAGTACCATGGCTTACCGTCTTTATAAGTCCAAACGCGTCCACCTTCACCGCGAGCGGATTCGGACATCAGTCGCAGCTTGTCGTCGCCAGGGATTGCAGTCGGGTGAATCTGGATCATTTCACCGTTAGAGTAGATAACGCCCTGTTGGTATGCAGCAGAAGCCGCTGTACCTGTATTGATAATCGAGTTAGTCGATTTACCAAAGATGATACCAGGACCGCCTGTTGCCAAAATAACGGCATCTGCACGGAAGGATTGAATTTCACCGGAACGCATGTTTTGTGCAGTAATCCCGCGACAGGTTCCTGTATCGTCCAAAACGGCTCCGAGGAAATCCCAATATTCGTACTTAGTAACCAGACCTTCTGCTTCATAACGGCGAACTTGCTCATCCAGTGCATAAAGCAGCTGTTGTCCAGTCGTTGCACCCGCAAATGCAGTGCGGTGATGCTTGGTTCCACCGAAACGACGGAAGTCCAAAAGTCCTTCTGGTGTACGGTTGAACATAACACCCATACGGTCCAGCATGTAAATGATACCAGGTGCCGCATCGGTCATTGCTTTAACTGGCGGTTGGTTAGCCAAGAAGTCGCCGCCATATACTGTATCGTCGAAGTGCTCCCAAGTGGAGTCGCCTTCCCCTTTTGTGTTTACCGCGCCGTTAATACCGCCCTGTGCACAAACAGAGTGGGAACGTTTAACGGGAACCAGGGAGAAAAGCTCAACGGGAACGCCTTTTTCTGCTGCTTTGATGGTAGCCATCAAGCCGGCCAAACCACCACCGACAATGATTAGTTTACCTTTTGCCATTGTTTAGTCCCCCTATCCCTACAGAATGAAAGCCGACATCGCGCGCAAGCCGATGAAAGTTACGACTACGAATACGACCATTGTCAGGTATGTTGCAACTCGTTGGGAACGCGGTCCAACCGTAATTCCCCAGTGAACCAGGAACGACCAGAGTCCGTTGGAGAAGTGGAAAACCGTGCTGATGATCCCGATAGTGTAGAATACGATCATTGCAGGACTGCTGAAAATGTTAGCCATCATGTCGAAGTCTACGTGTGCACCCATTGCTTTTGCGATGCGGGTTTCCCATACGTGCCAAACAATGAAAATGAGGGTAATGATACCTGTAACCCGTTGCCACAGAAACATTTGGTTTCTGAAGTAACCGAAGTTCCCTACGTTTTGCTTCGCTTGGAACGCAATGTAGAGACCGTAAACAGCGTGAAACAGGATTGGGATGTAGATGAAGACAAATTCAACTACCAATAGAAGTGGAACATTTTCAATCAGTCCAACCGTCTGGTTGAAAGCTTCGGCTCCGCGGGTCGCTTGATAGTTAGCTGTCAAGTGAAACAGCAAGAAGAGCCCAATCGGAAACAAACCGAGAAGTGAGTGTAGCTTGTGGCTGAGAAAGCTATGGCCTTTCGCCATACCATGGTCCCCCTTTCAATGTATGTAACGCTCGTAGTTTGTGAAAAACGCCTCGACGTTTTTCAAAAAATCTGATCTGCCCGCAAACGGTCTACAAAATGGTTGCGACCTTTTTGTATCGACCTTTCTCCAATATCCTAACCCATTGCGATTCCCGTTAGACATGACGAAAAAACCGTCTTTCGTCTCGTCCCACCTTGTCGGAATGTGTCAAAATACGAAAAAAAGTTGGGCAAAACTTTGACCAAATCCAATTGTACTCTTGTCGACTGAGAGCGTCAAGACAATCAATAGACTAAATACATTGATAGAATAACTTTGTTCAATTACGCTATTTTTCTCTCTAGGATTGGTCATGAAAATAGAGACTCTCTCATAGTCTAGTACAGACAGGAGGGAGCAAAATGAAAGAGACGGATCAACTGGCAGCCCTGTTGCCTGCCCAAACGATTCTTTATGCCGAGCGAATGAGCATGCCCTATTTAGGCTACCACCTACTACGTGAAACGCTGACCAACGCCTTGCTAGGCGAGAGTGAGAGCCCTATTCTGTACTGGCTAGGCAAAGAAATGGGCCGAAAAATTCGGATCACAGCTGAAACTGGTATCATTCACCCGTTCATGCGACTGGGACTGGGTCAATTAGACCTCGTAGAGTCATCAGAGCAAGGCATTACCTACAAGCTCTCCCATTCCATTTACCAGTATCAATCCCCTGAACGCCTAAGCCGCACGCTATCCTTGGAAGCAGGAATCATTGCCGGAGCGCTAGAGTCGTGGAAGCAAACAGAAGTCGTAGCCCAGTTAGAAATAGATGGAAGTAGTATGATTCGAATTATTGCACGCAGCAAAAAGTGAGCATCTGCTCACATAAGTAGCCCCCTCTACCTGTAGAGGAGAGGGGGGAGTCTTGATAATGATAGCGGCTAGCCGTGAACAACAGCCGTTTCAGCTACATCGAGACCATAAGCCGAATGGAGACTGCAAACGGCAAGTTCAGTCAAGCTGGCTGGTATGACGCATGATACTTTGATATCAGAAGTAGATACCATTTTAATAGAAATTTCCTTCTCAGCCAAAACGCGGAACATTTCCGCTGCAACTCCAGGATTGTTGATCATACCGGAGCCTACAATGGATACTTTGGTCAGATTTTCTTCAAAATCGACTTTTTCAAAGCCAAGCTCTGACTGATTGGCATTCAACGTATTTATGGCTTTGGTCAGATCGTCACCTGTTACCGTAAACGAAATGTTTGTCACTGCCGCATCGTAAGAGCTTTGGATAATAATGTCCACGTTTACCTGATTGTCCGCCAGGGTATTAAATAGGCGAGAGAGTGTACCTACCTTAGCAGGCATCCCGACAACCGTAATTTTAGCGACATCTTCGTCATGAGCGACTCCACTCACTACTCTTCCTGTTTCCATATTGGCAACCTCCTCAACGTACGTACCATCTTCAGCAGTAAAGCTGGAGCGGACCACCAACCTTACTTTATATTTCTTAGCAGCCTCTACCGAACGCGGATGTAGTACACCTGCCCCCAGATTTGCCAATTCCAGCATCTCATCATAGGAGATAGTGTCCAGCTTGCTTGCTGCCGGGACCATCCGTGGATCAGCCGTGTACACACCTGACACGTCGGTAAAAATCTCGCATTTGTCTGCACCCAGGCTTGCTGCTAATGTAACCGCGGATGTATCCGATCCACCGCGGCCGAGCGTAGTGATTTCACCCTCATCACTGATTCCTTGGAAGCCGGCCACAATCACGACACGTCCACGGTCCAGCTCGGCTTGAATCCGCTCTGAATCAATTTGCTTGATTCTCGCTCTGCCGTGAATCGCTTCAGTCGTAATGCCTGCTTGCCATCCAGTCAAGGAAATGGCATCGTAGCCTTTCGTATGCAAGGCCATAGCCAAAAGCGAGATGGAAACCTGCTCCCCCGTGGTCAGCAGCATATCCATTTCACGCTCCGATGGGAAAGGTGTAATCTGCTTAGCCATGTCTACCAAGACATCGGTAGATTTGCCCATTGCAGAGACTACCACGACCACATCATGCCCTTCCTCTTTGTATGTGATGATTCGGTCCGCTACTCGTAAAATTCGCTCAATGGTACCTACAGAGGTGCCTCCGTATTTCTGCACGATCAACCCCATGCGGCTTCTCTCCCTTTTCTCATATCCAATGATGTTCGTTATATGTTTTTCTTTTTTGTATTTGTATAATCTCTTTTTTTGTTTTTTTGTATGGTTTCTCTATTTCTCTTTTTAAGCGATTATGTCATTTTATTAAAAAAAGGCATCGACTAGGAATAAGACCTGCCGCTGCCTATTGTTTCGACATACCGGTTCCTCCCTTCCAATACACGCGGTCCATGCAGCATGACAGAACCAACCATCATGATTACGCA
Organism: Brevibacillus reuszeri; assembly: GCF_002897295.1. Taxonomy (GTDB): domain Bacteria; phylum Bacillota; class Bacilli; order Brevibacillales; family Brevibacillaceae; genus Brevibacillus; species Brevibacillus reuszeri_A. The sequence continues at coordinate 363,421 of NZ_BEXF01000004.1, read as the reverse complement.
CGGACTCACCGTGAGATAGCACTCCATCTGGCAACTGGTGATTGCCGAGATGACAGTCCTGCATTTATTCAATGCAGACCCAGCGTGGAGAAAAGCGGGTTTTCCTCCATACTTCGGCGAATTCCCCTTTCCCATACCCTTCACAGATACCCGATCTCAGGGTGGTACTCTTGGTTTTCGCGCCTCTACCTCACTCCATATATGGAAGTGAGGCTAACTATTCTGTTTGAATCGCATTATATCATGGGACGAAAAATCGTTCAATCGTTTTTCGGATTATTTCTACGACTCCAGCTTTCGCAAATGGGCGATGATTTCTCTCGCCAGCTTGTCGCCGATTCCTAGCTGACGGAAATCTTCTACCGTAGCCTCGCGCATTTTTTTCATCGAGCCAAAATGCGTAAAGAGAAGCTTGCGGCGCTTTTCCCCGATGCCCGGAATCTCATCCAGCTGAGAGGAGAGCATCGTTTTCGTACGAGACTGTCGGTGGAAGGTGATGACAAAACGGTGCACCTCGTCCTGAATGCGCTGCAGCAAATAAAACTCGTAGCTGTCACGCTTCAGATTGACCGGCTCTGGCGGGTCTCCAAAAAGAAGCTGCGCGGTGCGGTGCTTCTCGTCCTTTGCCAAGCCACAGACAGGGATATAAAGCCCAAGCTCATTTTCCAATACATCCATGGCAGCAGTGATTTGCCCTTTGCCACCGTCCATGACGATGAGATCAGGCATCTGCTGGTTCTCTTTGAGCAAACGCGAGTAACGCCGACGAATAACCTCTCGCATGGAGCCGTAATCATCTGGACCTTCGACAGTTTTGATTTTGAATTTGCGGTATTCCTTTTTGTCCGGACGACCATCCGTAAACACGATCATCGCGGATACCGGCTCCGTTCCCTGGATGTTGGAGTTGTCAAACGCCTCAATACGATGCGGGACACCTATGCCGAGAATATGCCCCAGATTGTGTACAGCCTGAACGGTACGCGCGTCATCCTTTGACATGAGGGCAAACTTCTCTTGCAGGGCGATCCTGGCGTTCTCAGATGCCATTTGTACCAGCTCTCGCTTTTTGCTACGTTTAGGAGCATGGACTTTGATTCCGAGCCAGTCACTCAAAAGCTCGGTATCGCTTTGTTCAGGAAGCAGAATTTCTTTCGGCAGGGCGTTTTGCTTATCGTAGTAAAACTGGCTGACGTAGGACATGAAATCCTCGTTTTCCTCACCGTAATAAGGAAAAGAGGTCGTTTGACGCTCGATCATTTTGCCCTGGCGCATGTAAAAAATCTGGATGCACATCCAGCCTTTTTCGACAGCAAATCCGATAATATCCCGATCGACGGTATCGGTAAAGGTAATCTTCTGCTTTTCCATGACCGCTTCGATACTCTTGATCTGGTCGCGGTATTCCTTTGCCCGTTCGAACTCCATGCTTTCAGCGGCTTGCATCATTTTCTCGGTCAGCTGCTGCTTCATCTCTTCGTGACCGCCATCGAGGAATCGGCTGATCTCTTCGACCAGACGCCGATTTTCCTCATCCGTCACTTCGTACACACAGGGAGCGAGGCATTGTCCCAAATGGTAATAGAGACACACCTGCTTGGGCATGTTGCGGCATTTGCGCAGTGGATAGAGCCTATCAAGCAGCTTTTTCACCTCGGAGGCATCGCCGGCATTTGGATACGGCCCAAAATATTTTGCCTTGTCTTTTAGAACCTTGCGCGTAATTTCCAGTCGTGGCTGTGCCTCATTCGTAATCTTGATGTACGGGTACGTCTTGTCATCTCGGAGCATGACATTATAGCGAGGATCATGCTTTTTGATCAGATTGCACTCCAAAATGAGCGCCTCGATCGCTGACGATACAACGATATACTCAAAGTCCACAATTTCACTGACCAGAAGCTGCGTTTTTCCATTATGACTGCCTGTAAAATACGAGCGAACGCGATTTTTTAGCACTTTGGCCTTACCGACGTAAATGATTTCCCCGCTCGCATTTTTCATCAGGTAGCAGCCTGGCTTCTCTGGCAGGACGGCCAGTTTGTCTTTTAAGGAGCTATTCATGGCTGCTCCCTCCTCGATCTATATTTCTCTTACTTCATTTTAATCGGTTTTTCCAGCACGTACAGTTCATCCTCAAGCGAGCTCATGCGTTCAGTCAACAGCTTACGGCTATCCTGAACCCCTTGGTTGTAAAAGAAGGGGCCAAGCTCCTTGGCAAAAAAGGCAATGAGATCTTCTGTTTCCAGATTCCCCAATTGTTCAGATCGTTCTTCATGAAAATATCGCTGCACTTGATGAACCAGATATTCGGTTTGTTCTCTGGACAGTTTTGCTGCCATGACGATCAAGCACCCTTCCTCAAAAACATCGTGATAGGAATATACGTTCCACTGTTCATAGTACCATGGATGACAAATGAAAAAAACTGCCGCCTCGTGTTTCCAGCGACAGTTTTTTCCTTTAAATGTGTGTTCAAATGACTAGTGCTTTCGTCCTCCCAGGTACGCTTCCTTTACACGCTCGTCGTTTAACAGCGACTCAGCCGTGCCTTCGAGTACAATTTGTCCAGCCTCAAGAACATAACCGAGGTCGGCGATTTTGAGTGCCTGCTTGACGTTTTGCTCGACGATCAGCACCGTCGTTCCCTCTGCATTGATCTGTTTGATTACCTTGAAAATATCGGACACGACAATCGGCGCCAGCCCCATCGACGGCTCATCTAAGAGCAGCAGCTTCGGTCTGGACATCAACGCTCTGGCAATCGCCAGCATTTGCTGCTGTCCTCCCGACATCGTTCCACCCAATTGTGTCAGGCGCTCCTTTAATATAGGAAACCACGCCATCATTTTTTCCATGTCATCCTTAATACCTTGGGCGTCGTTGCGCTGAAACGCACCCATTTCGAGGTTTTCCAGCACAGTCATTTTGCCCAAGATGGCACGGCCTTCCGGTACGAGTGCCAGTCCCGTTTTTACGATCTGGTGTGGCTTCGCGCCTTCGATGCGCTGTCCACGAAACGTAATGGTCCCTGCCTCTGGCCTCAGCTGACCTGCAATCGTGCGCATCGTGGTCGTTTTCCCAGCGCCGTTTGCGCCAATGAGCGAAACGATCTTGCCCTCTGGCACCTCCAGAGAAATACCCCGAATCGCTTTGATTTGACCGTAGGAGGTCGTCAGATTTTGTATGCTAAGCATGCTATTCGTCCTCCTTGCCGAGGTAAGCCTCAATTACGTCTGGATTATTTTGTACCTCTTCTGGCGTTCCATCAGCGATCTTGACGCCAAAGTTAATGCACACGACTTTTTCACACAAATTCATCACGAGTCCCATATCGTGCTCAACCAGCAAAACAGTCGTCCCGTCATCGCGGATTTTGCGCACGAGCTCCATGAGCGCCTTTGTCTCCGTCTCAATCATTCCTGCAGCAGGCTCATCCAGAAGTAAGAGCTTTGGCTCAGTAGCAAGCGCCCGGGCAATCTCCAATCGACGCTGCTGTCCGTAAGCAAGCGTATCAGAACGCACGTCAGCTACATCAGACAAGCCTACAAACTCCAGCAGCTCTTCTGCTTTTTTCGTTACAGCTTTCTCTTCTGCCTGCTGTCCCGGCGTTTTGAGCAAGGAAGCCCAGAAGCCAGCCTTCATGCGTGAATGGCAGCCAACCTTTACATTGTCCAGTGCATTCATATGACCAAACAGGCGAATATTTTGAAACGTACGAGCAATGCCCATTTCCGTAATTTTGTTTGGCTGCATACCGTTGAGCTTCTGACCAGCAAACGAAAAAGTACCTGTCGTCGGTTCAAAAATACCCGTAGCCATGTTAAAAATCGTCGTTTTGCCCGCACCATTGGGGCCAATCAGCCCAACGATTTCACCCTCCCCCACCGAAAATGAAACATCGCGCAGGGCGGTGATGCCGCCAAAGCTTTTCCCTACATTTGTCAGTTCCAGCAACATGTCACACTCCCCCCTTCGCTTCATTGCCGGACGGTTTGCCCTTGCGGCGACGGAACAGCTTTTGGAATGTGTCGGTACCAATCAAGCCATGTGGACGGAAAGCCATCACTGTGACCATGATCAAGCCGTACATAAGCATTTTGTACTCTGCCAAACCGCGCAGAACTTCTGGCAGCGCAGTCAAGACAAGAGCACCGAACAATGGTCCCCATACCACCTCACTGCCGCCGATTACCGCGTAGGAGAGAATCTCTACGACCTTGTGGTAGTTGAAATCGTCTGGAGTAATCGTAGTGGTGATGTGAGCAAATAGCCCCCCGCACATTCCTGCCAGTACGGAGCCGATAATAAAAGCGAGCATTTTGTAATAAGCCACCTGCAAGCCCATCGCACGTGCTGCTGTCTCATCCGCTTTAATCGCTTCAAAGGCGCGGCCAAGTCTGGAACGGTTCAAACGTAGCGTCAAAAAGAGAATGAGGGCAAACAAAAGCAGCATGAAAACAAATGTGGACAACGCCTTCATTTGCATGACAGAAATCCCTATCGTCTGCGCTTTTAAGCCGATCGCTTTTTCAAAATCGTACAAGTAGTTTCCAATGGACTGCAGACCTGTAAGTCCAAGCGCTCCATTGGTAATCTCAAGATTGAGCAGAATAACCCGAATAACCTCCCCAAAGCCCAAGGTCGCAATCGCCAGGTACAAGCCATGGAGCTTCAAAGTAGGAGCACCGATCAATAAAGCGACGATCCCCGCTGCGAGTCCACCGATAATGATAGCAATAAACAGCGGCATATCCGCCTGCTTGGTCAAAATGCTTGCGGTAAAGGCGCCAATGCTCATAAAGCCGGCATGCCCCAAGGAAAGCTGCCCAGTAGAGAGCGTAATATAAATACTGATAGCAAGAATGCTGTTTAATAAAATAAAGGTAAATACCTGTAAATTATACGGATTGAGAATATCCAATGTTTGCACCTCCTTACGCTTTGCGTCCGAATAGTCCTTCTGGCTTTAGCAGCAAAATAATGATGATGAGGCCGAATGCAACGGCATCACGATACGACGAATCTCCATATGCGACCGTAAAGACCTCAATAATTCCGAGCAGTACGCCACACACCATTGCTCCCGGGATGCTTCCAACCCCGCCCAAGATCAGTACAGCCAGACCTTTAAATCCAAGAGTCATCCCCATGGTAGGAATGAGAGCGGAATATGCCATACCGATCAGAATACCCGCGACTCCACCAAGCGCTGACGCCAGCATCACTGTTACAACGATGACCATGTTGGTATTGATCCCCAAAATGTTTGCCGTATCCGTATTTTCAGCCGTAGCACGAATCGCTTTGCCCATTTTGGTTTTCTGAATCCAAAAATGCAGAACGAACATCAAAACGAGTGAAATCCCTAAAATAACGAGATCGACACTGCGAATTTGAATAATGCCCAAATCAAAGGGAGTATCTCCAAACGATTGCGGGAAAGCGCGAGAATCCGCTCCAAATAATTTGTGCATCGCTTCCTCGACCAAAATGGCAAACCCGATTGTACTGATCAGTGACGCCAAATGAGGTACGTTTTTCTTGCGAAGCGGACGAAGTGCTGTATACTCCAAAACCAATCCTAATACCGCCGAAACCACTACGGCTGCTACTAACGCCACCCCGAGTGGCAAATTCAAGCTGGTCATCAGGACTAGTCCAACTAACGATCCGAAAATAAAAATTTGACCATGGGCCATGTTAATGATGCCTAAAACTCCAAAAATGAGAGTATAGCCCAATGCGATTAAGGAATAGGTACTACCTACCGTTAAACCATTGACTAATTGCTGCCAAAACAAACTGCCTCACCTCACTGAAAGTCGTTTAAATAGTTTGAATGCTTGAAGTTGTTCTCGCTGGATCAGGAAGCGATGGTAGAGAACTCGTCCTTTCTGATCCAGCGAGAAAACTTTACTCCGCCAAAAAATGGCGGAGCATCGCCTTCCATTGCAAAGAAGAGCCCGGGAAGCCCGGGCAGTTCTCTTATTCAAATGGTACGAACTTTCCTTCTTTTGCTACAACAACAACCGCATCACCGATTGGGTTACGTTTTTCGTCAAAGGAGAGGTTTCCTGAAACGCCTGTAAAGTCTTTCAGCTGTGCCAGTTGTCCGCGCAATTCTTCACGATCAGCCTTGCCCGCAGCGAGCAGGGATTGAGACATAATGTACAGGGAATCGTAAGCTTGTGCAGCAAATTGGTCTGGCTTTTTGTTGTATTTTGCTTCAAACGCTTTTACAAAGGCTTGTACTTTGTCATCTTGTTTTTCTGGGCTAAAAGGAGTAGCCACAATCAAGCCTTCTGCCGCTGGACCTGCAATTTCAAATACTTTTGGGTTGTTGAAGCCATTACCGCCAAGGATCGTGCCTGTAATACCCAGCTCACGCGCTTTTTTCACTACCATGGAACCCTCTTTGTAAAGAGCAGAAACCAAGAGTGCATCCGGGTTGGTTTGCTTCAGCTTGGTCAACTGTGCAGAGAAGTCAACATCACCATTGGAGAAGGTTGCTTCGCCAGTAATTTCCAGACCCATTTTTTCTGCAGTTGCTTTCATCACCTTGTATCCGTTCACGGAAAAGTCATCGTTGGATGCATAGATGAGCGCTACTTTTTTCAAGCTGTTTTTCTCAACTGCCGCTTTCATCGCTGTAGGAATCGCGATGGATTCTGGCAAGGAGTTGCGGAACACGTACTCACCGATATCGTTGATTCCTTCAGATGTATTAGAAATCCCGAAGATTGGCGTCTCCGCTTCGTTTGCTACAGGTCCTGCAGCAAACATTTCACCGGAAAGGGTAGGACCGATGATTGCGACAACATTATCCTGATTAATCAGTTTATTTACCGCATTAATCGCTCCCTCTTTATCTCCGCCAGAATCTTCAAACTTTAATTCCATCTTGAGTTTGCCTTTGTTGGCTTCGTTCAGCTCACCCAAAGCCAGCTCCAAGCCTGCTTTTTGTGCTTCGCCATATGCGGCACCTGATCCGGAAAGGAATCCGACTACGCCGATTTTCGCTGTGAACTCTTGTCCATCTGCACTCGCTTCTTGCTTGGCTCCACCCTCATTTGCTGCTGGTGCGCTGGTGTTGCCGCTGGAACATCCAACCATCAAAACTGCACCCAAGGAGATGGTTGCCAGAGATTTTAATAAATGAAACCCCTTCATTGAAAAGCCTCCCTTAATTTTTCTAAATAATTATTATGGATTATCTGAAGTTTAATAAAACTATTATAAAAACGCAAATAATTTTCTCTAAGTAAACTTAATTTTTTGACAAACGACCGCTCAGAATTATTGCATAGATGCCGTTCATGATTGGAATGAAATCATTTTCGTACCCGATAAATTTCTAACTATTCTGTCCAACCTACGCATGAAAAAAGCGGCATCTGCACCGAGGCGCAAATACCGCTTCTCTGCCAATAATCCCTTATCCTTACAGGTGTTTGCCTACAGTTGCCATCAAAGCTTCTTTTGGTTGGAAACCAATTACTTTGTCAACTGGTTGACCATCTTTGAATACGATCAAGGTAGGGATGGACATGACACCAAAACGGCCAGCAGAATCTGGGTTTTCGTCAACGTTTACTTTGACGATTTTGAGCTTGGAGCCCACTTCGCCGTCGATTTGCTCAAGTACAGGAGCGATCATTTTGCAAGGGCCGCACCATGGAGCCCAGAAGTCAACCAGGACTGTACCGCCTTGCTCTACTTCCTGGGAAAAGTTTTGGTCAGTTCCATTTACAATTGCCATGGAAAGTTACCTCCTCAAAATTCAATTACTAAAAAAAGGTTTTATACGCTAATCAGTATATCATTCAAAATCTGAAATGACTACGGCACGCAACACTTTATCCGCACTTCTCCATGTTAGTGTATCCAATCCGCATTTCCCTTATCGTTTCCAACGACATCCAGAACATCTTACTGTCCGGCATGCTTTATCCGGTGGATTTCTCGCTCATTGTCGTTTACTTTTCGATGTAGCAAGTCAAGGTCTGCTTCCATTAGTTTGTCATGCCGATTGATCGCGGTACTTTTTCATTTCATTTCATTTCGGAAAATATACATCTCATCACGAAACGCATACATCTCTTCACGAAATGCGTACATTTCTGTCTTAAATTCTCGGAGTTCTTCCTTCATCTCTTTCAAGAGGCGATTATTCTCGCCAACCATGTGAATCAGCTGATGCAACAGTTCTTCACTCATGCCGCTCACCTCTCCTTAGCGCCTATTATAGCAATCTTTCTAAGCGTAGAGGTAGTGACTGGGGCAAAAAAAGCACCCTTTCTGAAAAGGGCGCTTGCTCAGTAATAATATCGTTATATTAAACCAGTACTTTTTTAAATTCAGCTGTCAGAAGCGGCAATACTTCAAACAAGTCGCCTACGATACCGTAGTCAGCCACCTGGAAAATCGGAGCTTCCGGGTCCTTGTTGATCGCTACAATGACTTTGGAGCTGGACATGCCAGCCAAGTGCTGAATCGCTCCGGAAATTCCGCACGCGATGTACAGATCAGGAGTAACCACTTTACCTGTTTGACCGATTTGCATGGAGTAATCGCAGTAGTCAGCATCGCACGCACCGCGAGAAGCCCCTACTGCGGCACCCAAAACCTCTGCCAAATCATACAAAGGTTGGAAGCCTTCAGCGCTCTTAACGCCACGTCCACCGGAAATGACTACCTTTGCTTCAGACAAATCTACTTTTCCGCTCGTTTTGCTCACGACTTCTTTTACAATGGTGCGCAGGTCTTTGATTTCCAAATCTACTGGAACGACCACAGCCGTTTTCGCAGCATCAGCGGCACTGATCGCAATGTTGTTTGGACGAATCGTAATAAAAGTTTTTCCATCAATAAATTTACGTTGCTGGAAAGCTTTTCCTGCATATATAGGTCGAACAAATACTGGTCCTGCTTCAATACCTGTCACATCCGACACCAGACCGTAGCCTAGTCTTGCTGCTACACGAGGTGCTACATCGCGCCCGATTGCAGTATGACCAAGTACGACAGCGTCTGGAGCAGCCAGCTCGATCAGCTGTGTCAAAGCCTGAGTATAAGCGTCTGGCGTATATTGAACCAAAGCCTGATGATCCGCTGTATAAACGGTAGTTGCGCCATGCTGACCCAAAGTAGCTGCGTGAGCGCCGGCATCCGCACCAAATACTGCTGCTACGATTTCGCCGCCTTCACCCAGTGTTTGTGCAGCTGCCAATGCTTCCAGTGACACGTTGCGAAGCTGTCCGTCACGTACTTCTGTGAGTACAAGTACTTTTTTCATGGATATCCTCTCCCTCTCGCTTAGATCACTTTTGCTTCATTGCGCAATAGTTGCACCAATTCCGACGCTTGAGCTGCCAGTTCGCCAGTGAGAATACGTCCAGCTTGCTTTTGTGCCGGCAAGGATTGACCTACAATCTCCGTTTTTGCCGCTACATCTGCTGGGGACAGATCCAAATCATCTGCGGACAAGCGATCCAAAGGCTTCTTTTTCGCTTTCATAATCCCAGGGAGGGAAGGATAGCGCGGTTCATTCAAACCTTGTTGTGCAGTGATCAAAACAGGCAGGCTGGTTTCTACAACTTCCAGATCGCCTTCGATATCACGCTCTACACGTACGTTTGTACCATCTATTTCAAGCTTAACTGCGGTGGATACATGATTGATTCCAAGCTCTTCAGCCAGACGAGGTCCGCCTTGACCTGCACCGGAGTCAACAGCCATTTGACCGCCAATAATAATATCGAAGCCGATTTTTTTCGCAACTGCAGCTAGTACCTTTGCAGTTGAAAATTCGTCCCCGAACAAATCCTCATCGTCAACCAATACCGCTTTATCTGCACCCATCGCCAGAGCTGTACGCAGAGAGCTTTCGGCACGATCTGGACCGACGCTGACTACAGTCACCTCACCACCATGCTCTTCTTTTAGCTTGATCGCTTCTTCTACTGCGTACTCATCGTATGGATTAATGATGAATTCAACGCCATCCTCAGAAATTTGTCCATTTTGGATGACAATTTTTTCTTCTGTGTCAAAGGTTTGTTTCAACACAACCACGATATTCATCAGGATGCCTCCTCCTAAGTGGTACTTCATACTGGTGACGCTATATGGTTTCTACCGATCTGCAAATTGCGGCTTGCGCTTTTCCAGAAAGGCAGCTACGCCCTCTTTTACATCCTCGGCGGCAAATGCTTCTCCAAACAGCTTTGCTTCATAGTCCAAGCCTTCTGACAAGGAGAGCTCTTCGCGAGCATGGATGGCCTTCAGTGCTAGCTTGATCGTGACAGCACTCTTCTGTGCGATGGCTTCCGCCAACTTTTTGGCCTCATCAACAAGCTCTTCCACAGGATAAATCACATCTACAAGTCCGATGCGGTGGGCTTCTTCTCCACTGATCATTTCTGAGGTGAGGATCAACTGAGTTGCTTTTCCGCGGCCCACCAAGCGAGGCAGGCGCTGGGTTCCTCCGTAGCCTGGAATCAGTCCCAGGTTTAGCTCTGGAAGTCCCAATCTGGCATCTGCAGCTGCTAGTCGGATGTGGCACGCCATTGCGAGCTCCAGTCCTCCACCGAGGCATGCGCCGTTAATGGCTGCGATGATCGGCTTCGGAAATTTTTCCACACGGTCAAACACCTGTTGGCCTTGCTTGGACATTGCTGCCGCATCTTCACTTTGCAATTGGGTGAATTCTTTAATGTCCGCGCCCGCGATGAAAAAACGTCCTTCACCGGTCAAAACAATCGCCTTGATTTGCTCATCGTTTTCCCATTGATCCAAAAGTTCATTCAATTGCGCAATCACGGATTTACTGAGCGCATTTGCCGGTGGATTGTTGATTGTCACCAGCGCTACACGATCAACTACTTGCACATTCCATTGCAAATCCATTCCTCTCCCCCCAGACTCTATCAAATAAAGGAGCAGCCTCTTACCGAGCGACCGCTCAGTATCACTTTACTTATTGTAACAAACGTTGGGAAGCAAAAAAAGCTTTTCTTTCATTCTTTTCCCTTCATTCCTAGCAGGAAGAGATTATAAATGGAATCAACATGGGAGACCAGGTCGTATTTACACTGCTTCATAACCCATGATGTCGTCACTCCATCCAATGTTCCAAAGATCATTTTTCTGGCGATCCGCACCTCAATGTCAGGACGGAAAATGCCTTGCTCCATCCCTGCTCTAACCACCTCTTCAATCAGATTGAAGTATTGCTTCATCACGGTACCGATTCCTTCATTGATCTCCTGATTGGATTGGCGTAGCTCGATTTGCGTCACTTTTGCCAAGTCATGATCCTCTGATAGCTGACTGAGATGCGTATGGACGAGTTCGTACAGTTTTTGCTCGACCGTTTTCGCTTCCGAGACGCGCCTACGGTTTGTCTCCACAAACTGCCCCATCTTTTCATTGAAAAGCGAAATCAAAATATCGTCCTTGTTTTCAAAATAGAGGTATATGGTGCCGTCTGCTACCTTCGCCTCTTTTGCAATCTTTGATACCTGGGCGCTGTAATAGCCCTGCCGTGCGATGACACGAACAGCAGCATCAATAATGGCTTGATACTTTTCCCCCGTTTTCTTTGCCATATATACCTCCACCTTTACTAGCACTGACAATATACTGAATGATCGCTCATTCATATGTAGTGTAATACAGCCATACCAACGTGTCAAACACCGTTCAAGGGCGCCTTCCTGGCGGGAAAGCGACCCTTTGGTGTCACATCTTCCCTTCAGCTGGTTTTGATTCCATCAGTGGCTTCTTCTCTTCGTTTTTTGTCCTCATCCTGAAGCTGCCTCCTGAGGACTTTTCCGACGATCGTTTTAGGGAGAGTAGCGCGTATTTCATATTGTCTCGGTATTTTATAAGCTGCTAACCGTTGACGACAATGCGCTTCCAGCTCTTCCTCGGCTGCTGTCTGGCCATCCTTGAACACGATAAACGCTTTGACCGTTTCTCCCCGATATGCATCAGGGACACCAATAACAGCTGCCTCTTGAATCGCGGGATGCTCGAACAGCGCTTCCTCCACTTCACGCGGATAAATATTGAAGCCCCCCGCAATAATCATGTCCTTTTTTCGGTCCACAATATAAAAGTAGCCGTTTTCGTCCATGTAGCCCATATCTCCGGTCAATAACCAGCCATCCTTTAGCACAGCAGCCGTTTCCTCAGGACGATTCCAATATCCTCTCATGACCTGCGGGCCGGACACCGCCAGCTCCCCAATTTCACCCTGAGCAAGCTCCTCGCCCGTAGCGGTGTCCACGATGCGGCAATCCGTATCTGGCCATGGCAATCCCACGCTACCTGTAATGCTTTTGCCCCAAATCGGATTCGAGTGTGTCACCGGAGAAGCCTCTGTCAGGCCATAGCCTTCGACAAGCTTGCCGCGGGTCAGCTCTTCGAATTTGTTTTTGACTTCGACTGGCAGAGGAGCAGAGCCACTCACACACGCCTCGATCGAGGATAAATCATGCTTTTGCAAATCGGGGTGATTGATCAGGGCGATATACATCGTGGGTGCACCGGGAAACAAAGTAGGCTTTCTCTTATCAATCATATGAAATATTTCTTTGACCTCGTATTTCGGTACGAGAATGATTTCGGCAGCAATCGATATTCCTTTGTTCATGACAGTCGTCATGCCATACACGTGAAACAGGGGAAGAACTCCGAGTATGCGCTCTTTTCCCTTCACGAGCTTGTAGAGCACAGCCTGGCATTGTATGGCGTTCGCGATGAGGTTGGCATGGGTCAGCATGACGCCTTTGGCCACACCCGTGGTACCCCCGGTATACTGGAGGAGTGCGATATCCTCCTCCGGGTTCGCCTTCGAATAGACAACGGTGGGATCGTTCTCCTCAATAAGCGAAAGAAACGCCTCCACGTCTTTGCCATACGGAACTTGCGGATTTTGACCTTGCTTTTTTTGAACCATTGGATACAGTAGTTTTTTTACAAAGGGTAGGTAATCGGCGATGCTTGTGACAATCAGCCGTTTTAATGGAGTAGACGAACGGACGGAAGATACACGACTGTACAACAAATCCAGTGTGATGATCGTTTCTGCTCCCGAATCGGTAAGCTGGTGAATCAGTTCACGTTCCGTATAGAGGGGGTTTGTCATGACGACAGTGGCACCGGCAAACAAGGCGCCGTAATAGCTAATAACAGTCTGTGGGGTATTAGGCAGCATGATCGCCACTCGGTCCCCTTTTTTCACACCTCGCTTGATCAATGCATTGGCAAAGCTGTACGACAAAAGCAAAAGCTCGCGATACGTAATGCGCTTTCCCATGAAGTAAATCGCATTGCTGTCTGGATAGGCGGCTGCGGACTCTTCTAGGAAATAGGTCAGTGGAACACGGGGGTATTCCAGTGACGGTGCAGTTTCGGGTGGGTAATTGGCTATCCAAGGCTTGGCAATTGACATGGTCATTCCCTCCATCCCTTAAATGGCCTTGCCTCCCCCTATGATTGACATTTATAAACTCTCCCTTCATCTATTCTATTCGAAAAATAATTAATTTTCCAACTAATTAAACGAAAGTACGAAATCCAAAAAGCGCTGTTTGTTTATAACCAGCGCTTTCGTATGTAGTCATCGAGCTATGGCGTAAGTGATTTGACGATTTTCTTTTGGACTCGTTCCCGTTCGCTACTTGGAACCAGATGGTACCAGCCAAGTATTCCATTATGCCAAATTCTCTCATCTTGCCCCACCAGCGTATCAGTCTTGATGGCATTCGGTGTCGGATCACCATAAGAGAGCAGCAGTGAAGCTATTTCGAGGTCTGTCAAATCGGTTTTCACATGCTGGCCCATAATCTCCATCAGGGAAAATACTTTGGAATACGTCTGCGCGGAAGCTCCCTTGTTTGCCAAAGCCTTGAGAATTTCTTGCTGACGAGAAATTCGTTGATAGTCGCTGTCCTCTTTCCCCAGGTCACTTTTGCGATAACGGGCATAATCCAGCGCTTGCTCGCCTGAGAGAGTTTGCAGTCCAGGCTGTATGTCGATGTAGGTTCCATCGCTTGGATCACTGTATTTCATGCGCTTTTTCACATCGATCTGGACACCGCCCAGCTCATCTACAATTTGCCGGAACCCGTCAAAATCAACCGAGACATAGCGATCAATTTTGATATCCAGAAATTGCTCCAGCGACTCTTTTACAAGCTTGGGTCCGCCAAATGCCATTGCGTGATTGACTTTGTCAAAGCCTTTTCCCGGCAGCTCCATATAGCTGTCTCTCGGAATAGAAATGAGGTAGGCCGATTGCTTGGCAGGATGAATCGCAGCCAGCATCATCGTATCCGATCTCGCCCTCTCTCCGTCCCGGCTGTCAACACCAAGCATGAGCACCACAAATGGCTTCAACGGCTCTGTGCCAGTCAAAAGATCGCGAGGCGGCAAAGAAGCGCCAGCCTCTTTGGCTGTCTCTTTGGCAGATCCCTCGATCGGCATATACCAGTTGCTCGTCATCTGCTTGTATTGATACGCACTGTAGCCTACTACCAGCAAAGCTCCGATAAGGAGGCAGGAAAACGTATGGAAGAATATCTGTTTTTTATAACGCTTTAAAAATGATAGAAAGAACACAAAAAACCCTCCCCCTTATCTTGCGAGTTCAAAAGTCGGCTTTTCTACACGAGAAAATGACTGGAACCCGCTTACAGAAACAAAAACCTATCCCGCCTTGCTCGTTCAGCAGGACAGGGGCTTGCTTCCATTTTTAACAGGGGAGGGCTTATTTAAACGTATTGCATCGTTAGAATCGCTCCACGACCATTGCCATACCCATACCGCCACCTACGCACATGGTAGCCAGACCGCGCTTGAGCTGGCGACGCTTCATCTCATGCAAAAGGGTAACGACGATTCGGCAGCCTGTGGACCCGACCGGATGTCCGAGTGAAATGCCGCTTCCGTTTACGTTGGTAATTTCTCTTGGGAGCTCCAGCAGCTTTTCGACAGCCAAGTACTGGGCGGCAAATGCTTCATTGACCTCGATCAGCTCGATATCAGACAAGGTCATTCCCGCTTTGGCAAGCGCCTTTTTGACAGCAGGGACTGGACCGTAGCCCATTAGGTCAGGCTCAACTCCCGCAGCCGCCCAGGAAACGATTTTTCCAAGCGGAGTGATTCCCAGCTCTCTCGCCTTGCTCTCCTTCATCAAAATCGTAGCTGATGCCCCATCATTTAATCCAGAGGCGTTCCCTGCTGTTACCGAGCCGTTGTCGCGAAAGCCTGGCTTCAGCTTGCTGAGTGTTTCCATCGTTACCCCGCGGCGCGGAAACTCGTCTTGGGTAATCAGCGTTTCCTCGCTCCGCTTTTTGAGAGGAACTCCGATGATTTCTTCCGCGAAATACCCGTTGTCAATCGCTTGAATCGCATTATGCTGACTTCGCACAGCAATCTCGTCCTGCTCCTCGCGAGTGATGCCATAGCGATCCGCCAGTCGCTCCGCCGTCTCACCCATCAAGATTTTATGGTGGGGGTCGGTGAGCAAATCCCACATGGCGTCTGTCATTTCACCGTGCATGAGCCTTTTGCCCCAGCGCGCATTTTTTAGCACATAAGGCGCATTACTCATGCTCTCTACTCCCCCAGCGATGACAATTTCACTGTCACCCAAGAGAATTTGCGATGCTCCGCTGACCATCGCTTGCATGCCAGACGCGCATTGCCGCTGAATCGTGTAACCTGTTACTTCCTTGCCAAGACCTGCGTCAAGGGCCACTACACGAGCGATATTCGCTTCATCCGACCGCTGGATACAATTTCCGAGGACAACCTCGTCAATCTGAGTTGCCTCTACACCCGACTTCGCCAATACTCCGCGAATGACCGTTTCAGCCAGCTTGCGAGCGCTTACATCTTTCAGGACCCCACCAAACGTGCCAATTGGCGTCCGTCCGGCAGCAGCAATGACTACATGCTCCATCTCGTTTCCCCCTCCATTATGATTGCGTATTTTCTCTATTGTCTCATAGGTGAGTTACAAATGGCTCTACCCTTTTCGCTTCATTAAAATGGTGACCCACTCGTCTGAGTGACGTTCTCCTGCCGCTGTAAAGCCGGCTTCATCGTACGCTGCAAGAACAGCTTCACGATTCCAGTCAACGATTCCGGACATAATCACAAGTCCTTCTGGAGAAATTCGTTCAGAGATCACAGGGAGCATCGCGATATTTTCATCCCCTCCGATATTGACCAAAATCAAATCAGCTTGCTTGGGAAGCTGGTCCGCGACAGCCGGTTGCTGTGCATCCCCGATTACAACCTGAACGGCTTCCTGCTGCAAATGATTGTTAGACGCATTGACCCGTACCTGGTATTCGCTTTGGGAATTGATATCGACTGCCCAGACTGGCTGCTTCGCCCCGTTCAAGGCGCAGTACAAGGTAAGAATGCCAGAGCCTGCACCAATATCGATCACCGTTTTGTCTGTCAGCTCCAGCTCTTGCAAAAAGAGCAGCATATCCTGCGTCGTCCCATGATAGCCCGTACCGAATGCCGCACCCGGGTCAATCCACAGCACATGCTCCGCTTTTTCCAATAGGGCTGGATCTGTCCAGGTCGGCGCTACCCACCAATTGCCGATTTGCACTTCCCGAAATTCCTCCTTCCACGAGTCGTTCTCCTCTGGAACCAGCTCCACCTCTTTTACGGTTACCTTGGATCCCCAACGTGTTAGGTAGTCTTTGAGTCTTGCTATATGCTCTTCCTCGCTATCATGCTCGGGCTCAAACAAGTATCCGACGACAGGGCCATCGGTATTTTCGGCATAATCATATCCATTTTCTGTCGTGAGCACCTCAATTTGCGGCTCAATCCAGCCTAACGTATACGGACTGGTCAAAACCTCTGCCACAAACAAGTCTTCGATATCCGGCTCCACTAGTAGGGTGTATTTTAGCCACATGCTTTCCATGCTTTCTTCGCGCTCCTTTTCATGTATTCTACTTTCAACTGTCACAAGCCTATTGCAGCGAGAAGCGTACTTTCTTATGTAGAGATTCTCTTACTTTCATCTGCGGATGGCAAGGATGATAGGATACATGGTATGATAGTAGAATGGACTATTTTACCGCAGGGAGGTTAACCATGTTCGACGAATTTTTTTACCGACGCCGTAAAAACAAAGGACTTTACTTTGTCATGATTGCCCTGATTATTCTCGGCATCGGCATGTTCGCAATGGGCTTCCTCTATTTGTTTTAGGGTTGCTTTACTTCCCCTTGTTTACTCGATTATACTTGAGAATGTATTTTTCCTGTACGTTTGATATAGAAAGAAGGTTCACTCCATGTCGCGAATTCTCATCTCCGGGTACTACGGCTTTAATAATGCCGGAGACGATGTGGTCCTTTACGGCATCATCAGCTCCCTCAAGCGAGAACAACCGAATATCTCTTTGGCCGTCTTATCCAATCAGCCTGATCGGACGGCGGAATTGTTTGGGATTGAGGCTTTTAACCGCTGGAGCTTCGGAACCATCGTCCGCGAGCTTTCGCGAAGTGACATGCTTGTAATGGGCGGCGGAACCTTGATGCAGGACGTAACCAGTCCACGTAGCGTTCTCTACTACCTGGGCATCGTCACCATTGCCAAGCTACTGGGCAAACCCGTGGTTTTTTACGCACAGGGGTTTGGACCCATCCTCAAATCTCTCAGTCGCACCATGATCAAGCGCGTCGTAAATCGCGTTGATGTGATCACAGTTCGCGATTATGAGTCAGGAGAAGACTTCAAAGCTTGTGGCGTCAAAAAAGCGCCCATTCATATAACGGCTGACCCTGCTCTCACGATTTCACCTGACGACATCTCGGATGAGCGCGGCAAAGAACTGCTCGACGGCATGTTTGCTGATCCGACGAAGCCGCTTGTTGCTATTTCCGTGCGTGACTGGAAGCAGGAGCAGCAGTTTAAGCTAACAATCGCCAAAGCGGCAGATTGGTTCATTTTGCGTGGCTGGAATGTCTTGTTCCTGCCTATGCATGTGCCTAGCGATCTGGCTCCTTCTCGTGAAATCATGGAACAGATGGAACAGCCAGGAGCCCGTCTGCTCGATGCTTCTGTTACTTTCCATGATATCATGTCCGTCTTAAAGCAGTGTGACTATGTGGTAGGCATGAGACTTCATTCCCTGATTCTCGCCTGTATGCTTCGCACTCCTTTTATCGGCATATCCTACGATCCAAAAATTGATCGTTTTGTAGAACGAGCAGGTATGCCAAATGCCGGTCATATCACGCAGCTGGATGAAGCCTCCCTGCTTACCCTACTCGCCCAGCGACTGGACAAGCTCGAACAGGAAGTCGAGATCGTGACAGAGCACTCCCATCTACTCGAAATCGAAGCTGCGAAAAGCAGTGAATTGGTGCTTCAAGCGCTTCGCAAAAAACATTGATCGGAAAGGAGGACTCATCCATGTCCATTTCCTCTCAAGTTTTAATTGGAATGAATCGGTTGTTTCCGCTCCCCGTTCACCCATTCAATCTCGCAAACAACGGGGATATGAGCTATACGGAATGGCAATTTCAAAAAGGGGATCAGACCATTCAATTCTTCCTCCCCTTTCACAGTCAAGAGCAAATGTTCAGAGATAAAACAGTCCTAGATATCGGTTGTGGCGGTGGTGGCAAAACATGCTATTACGCTACCTTTGGCCCGAAGAAAATGATTGGGATCGATATCGTTCCTCACTATGCTGAGGAAGGGAATGCCTTTGCCAAGCAAAAAGGGCTGGAGGACGTCGTTTCCTTTGTGACTGGTGATGCAGCTAACATGACCTACGCAGACAACACCTTTGACACGATTATTATGAATGACGCGATGGAGCACGTCGGCGAGCCGGAAAAAACGCTGGACGAATGCTTCCGTGTCCTGAAGCCAGGCGGTCATCTCTACATTAAT
Source organism: Brevibacillus reuszeri (assembly GCF_002897295.1). Taxonomy (GTDB): domain Bacteria; phylum Bacillota; class Bacilli; order Brevibacillales; family Brevibacillaceae; genus Brevibacillus; species Brevibacillus reuszeri_A. The sequence goes on along the minus strand of NZ_BEXF01000004.1, from coordinate 344,470 downwards.
TTCCCGCCTTACTACCATCCATACGGCGCGCATCTATCCGATGCGATCGGAATACCTTGGGTCCACGCGCTCTTTTCGGAGCAAGCCTTGATCGATGCTTACAAACAACTCGTACGTGATCTGCCAGACGGTTCTGATCGGATTGCCTTCCGCTTTGACAAACGTCCTGATGGCAGCGACACGATCTCCTACATCAACCAGATGACGATCAAGCGGTTTCGTAGAATCCAGCAAGGCGTCGTGCAGCCTGCTGTCTATGAGCGGGAAATCCCTCTCCGCAATCAGCTGAAAGGATTGGCAAACATTCCTGGATTCCGTGAGTTTTTTGTCAAAATGGTCGTATGTGTCTACCGAAAAGAAAAATAGCAGCAGAACCTGAAAGCAGAAAGCCCCTTGCTCCTGATGATCTGGAGAAGGGGCTTTTCGTTATTGAGCTTTCGATGAAGTCTGCTTCTTACGGATCGTATTCATAAAGCTGCGCAATTTATTGCCACCCGGCAGCCAATCCAGCTCCTTGTCTTCAATCAACGGAATGAGGAGCAACAGTCCCAGGTAGACGAACAGTCCTACTCCTACCCCTGCCATCGTTTCCATTGCTCCCAAGAGACGCACCTTTTCTTTGCCCGCGAGCAAAAAGCCGACTGCCTCTGTAGCACCCCATGCCAAAAGCAGCATCAGGTTGGCTACCAGAAGTGGATACAATGTGTCAAAACGCCAGTTGATAGGTACAACGACGAGTTTTTTGATCGCGCGCATATTGAGCACACATACAAAAGCTGTCGCACACAGCCAAGAGAGCGAGAGACCATCCATCCCCAGGAACGAGGTAAATAACAGCGTAGCTCCGACCTTGACCAAAACACCATACAACAAATGAAGCGCAGGAATTTTTTCTTTGCCTACTCCTTGCAAAATCCCGTTCGTAGCCAAAAGCAATGACAACGGAATCGCCGTGACGCCTAGAATCGCCATTGCGCGTGTCCCTTCCATGTCTCCATACAGAGCCAGGTTGGCGCCCTCAGCCACGGCTGTGAGACCGAGACCTGCCGGAAGACCAATGAGCCATGCGAAACGCAGTGACAGCTTGGTAAGCGTCGTGACGCGCTCCTCATCCCTTTGTCTCTTCGCCTCAGCGATAGCAGGCACGATCGAGAGAGCAATTGAGGAACCAAACAAACTCGCCATTTGGAGCAGTGGACCACCCCGGCTGTAAATCCCGAACCACGTATCTGCCGTCAATCCATCAACATTCCATATGTAGCGGAATATGTTGATCGCAAGAAACGAGTCGGTCAAGCTAAAGATCGGAATCACTAGCGCGCTGACACAAATCGGCCAGGCAATACGCCACATGGATTGGAAGAAGGAGCGATCATACCAATAGTCCAATCTCCCCCACTGTGCTCCTGTAAATACCGAGCTTTTCCGGTTATGCAGCCACATTAAAAGCGCCAGAAAACCGAGACTGAGCAGCGTACTGATCATCGTGCCGAAATTGACGCCCGTAATGACCGTATCTGTATCCTCTCCGAGTGAGACGAGATACATGGACGCAATCAGGATAAAAGCCACCCGCAGCGTCTGCTCTACGATTTGGGAAAGACCTACATACAGCATTTTTTGATGACCGTAAAAGAAACCGCGAATGACCGCAATCAATGGAACAAACAGCAAGGAGAGCGATATGGCGCGGATCGGCTCCACCAGATGCGGATTGCCCATCATTTTGGCAATCAGTGGAGAGCTCACGTACAGGATGGCAAACAAGACAATTCCGATTGCCCCCATCATAACCATGCTGCGAGCAAGAATCTGTCCGACCGAATTCTGCTTTCCTTCGGCCAATGCTTCCGCGATTACTCTGGACAATGCCACTGGCACACCCGCTGTAGCGAGGATCAGGAAGGTGAGGTAAAGCGGATAAACCTCCTGATAGAGCCCAAGACCATTGTCACCTACGATTTCCTGGAGCGGGATACGATAAAACATCCCGATCACTTTTGACAAAATCCCCGCAATGGCTAAAATTAACGCGCCTGCGAGAAAATGACTTTTTTTCAGCATGGGTAACTCCTTTGCTTATCGAGCCCGTTCAAAAAGGGAATGCGTCGACACCCCGATACGATAGATGCTTCCCGGACTTTTTTGAACATCCTCTTATATCCCAAACGATGAGGCTTGCCACAATCGACATGAACCCACTCTCTATCCTACTATCAAATTACCGTTCCAGCAAACAGGTATAACGATGGAATTTGACAGGAATACTGGGGACAGCCTGATGTGAACAGCTTTAACCACTTGCTATCATATCTTATTTCTAGCGTTCCTACCAACCTCTTTCCCGCCCGGCTTGCTACTTGGATGAAGTATTCATTATAATGGATGGGTTAATCCCTGCGTGTAGGAGGACTACAATCAAAATGAGAGAAACCGTGTTGAAGTGGGGAAGCCAATCAACTACGTGGTTGTATTTGTTATTGGCCTATCCGGTAATTGATTTTGTCATGCGGAAAATTCTACCGATTCCAGTCGTTTCGTCTTTTTGGGATGAGGCTCTGCTCATCATCCTGCTGGTGTTTACGTTTGGTGCTTTCTTGCAAACGAATCGAACCATGCCTGGAATCAAGCATTTGCTCAGCGCCTTTTTCGTCCTGGGTCTGGCCTTGACGGTTACGGACATGACAAACTGGCAGGCAAGTGTGGAAGGGTTCCGCTCTGTCTACCAGTATCTGATCGCCTTTTTAATGGGCTTTTATTTATTAAAGTCTGTTGAAGATCTGGACAAGCTTTTGAAAGGACTTGTGCTGATCGGCTTTGTAGCTGGTGCGTACGGTGTCTTGCAGGTTGTGGTAGGCGTAAAAACACCTGAAGCATGGGTACAGGAGGGCGAAGCGATTACTACGCGTGCCTTTTCCTTCGTCACCAGTCCGAACGTTCTGGGAAGCTACATGGCGTTGATTGTGCCGGTTGCAGCGGGCTTGTTTATGAAAGCACCCAAAGCCATAGAGAAATGGCTCTGGGCTGCCATCACACTGACCTCATTGCTCGCTTTGCTTCTGACAGGCTCACGCGGAGCTTGGTTTGCTCTGGCGTTTGCTATTTTTGTCTGCTGCTACATTTGGAAAAAACGGATCGCAGGCTATCTCGTTCTGGCTGGGATCATCGGCGTGGTAGCCCTGTTCTTTGTACCTGAGTCGGTTCCGATGGTAGGTACTGTCAAAAATCGTATCTTTACCTTGTTTACTTCTGACTACTTCTATGCAAGCAGTCAAGGCGGTCGTGTCGAACGTTGGGGCAAAGCGTATGACCAGATGCGGGTGGAGCCGCTCTTTGGGGCTGGGCTTGGCCACCATGGTGGAGCCGTTGCGGCAAGACGCTTTGGAACGACCTACACCGACAGCTACTTCTTCAAGAGCCTGGCAGAATACGGATTGATCGGGACCATTATGCTGGTTGGTCTGATCCTCTCCATGCTCCGCTACAGCGCACGAGCGGTCAGCAAGATGCACGGCTCGCCGCATTTCTTCCCTGTCCTTGGTGTACTCGGGGGACTGGTCGCAGTAGCTGCGCACAATTTCGCGGAAAACATTTTCGAGGTGCCATTCATGGCGCTCTATTTCTGGCTGTTTGGTGGCTTCCTTTGCGCTTTATTTGCCGACCAGACACAATCAAAAAGGTGGTGAACCCATGCGCCGCAATCCTATTCTATCCACAGTGAGCTGGGCGCTGTACGCCATTGCCCTGTTTCTGATCTACCATTTGCTCGTCAAGCCAGCGTTCCTTGATTTGAGCTGGATCGCTTTGCTCCTATTTTTACCCTTGCTCGCTCTTTGCTACTATATTATCCGCCCGTCGGAACGGCGTCAGATGCTCGTATTTACCATCGGCTTCCTGCTTTTGGATCTTGCCCTGACTCGCTTAAACATACGAACGACGGCGACTTTGGTCGTTAGCGGTGCTGTAGCTGTCATTGTCGTGGCAATGCTGGTCAAGTGGTATGGGCGTCTGAATTGGCGCGCTGTTGGCGCCCTTGTGCTCATCGCTGTGCTTGTGAATGTAACCTTTAATCGAGATACGCTCAAAGCCTTAAATCACTTTACGATTCAATATGAATCCGATCGTCTGTACAACGGTGAGTGGGTCGATTATTTCCCAATGGCCTTGTACGATGTCAACAATGACGGCAAAATGGAGATCGTCACTTACGGAAATGCTGAAGAACTCCCTCTGCCCGAGAAGGTAGAGAAACCGGAAACAGAGGAAGAAAAGAAAGCATTAGCAGAAAAGCTGCGTCATTTGCACGCTGAGCCTGTCACCCTTTACGTACTGACCTGGCAAGACGGCAAAATGGTGCGCATGCCAAATGATCAGATTTCCCCTGAAACACTGGAGCTGATCAAGGAAAAATTGCCAACTGACTACCCTGGGTTCCCGTATTACACCATGAAGGACGATCAGCTCGTACCGAACGTACAACGTCAGCCGTACGCCGAAGGTATGCTGCAAATCGGAACGGCGCCTTACCGTGCTTTCATGCTGGACATGGCTAACATCGCCGATAAGCTAGAAGAAAATAAAGGCAGCATGGACGTTCGCCATGAGCTCGGGAAAAACTACAAGGATCTGCATATCAAGGACGGTATGTTGACTGGAACCTATGATGGCAAGCCTTTTGCAGGCACGACAAAAGCAACCAAAATTCTCACAACGATGATGGTGCCTGATGGTCGTGAAGGTCTGATCATTATGGGCGAGCACTTGAGCGTAATGGTTGTAGAGCCAGATGGTTCCCTTACAGAAGCCTACACCTTGACGCGCAAACAGGCTGAGCTCGCGACAGGAGAATTCATTCCTGCCGATATCGATAACGACAAGGTTGATGAGCTGTTAGTAGCGGCTACCCCGTCTTACATCTTGAAGCCGATGCCCGATGGTATATGGGATATCAAGTGGGCAAGCGGCGAAAAGGATAAGAGCTTCCGCTTCTCCAACTTTGCTACGATCGGCGGAAATGAGCAGCCAGAAATCGTAGCGAAAGCCAAGAGCTGGATCAGCACTACCGAATCCCGCTACTTATCCGGCTTTGAATACACACCTGATGGATTAAAAGAAAACTGGCGGATTTACTTGCCGCTGATCAATGTACAAATTGGAGATATTGATGGCGACAACGAAAACGAAATCGTCGCCAGCATTTTCAATACTCATCGCATTCTCGTGTTCAAGCAGCATCATATTCCGGTTCTGACACTGACGATCATCATTTTCGTCGGACTGCTGGGATATGGCGTGGTAAGGAGGTTTCGTCATGCGTAAATCGACGAAGGCATGGGCATTGCTGGCTGCCATTTGCACGGCGTCCCTACTCGGCGGCTGCACATACGAGTCAGGAACGAAGGCATTTGCCACCACCAATTTTGGCACCACACCCGAAAAAACGACCACAGCCCAAACCGAATCGGGGGCAGAGTGGCTGAAAAACGCATTAGCGAAAGCAAAAACAGACAAAGATGCGCAGACGTATTGGTACAAGGGGCATGTCAAAAACATGATTCTCTCCCGCTCGACGACGAGTATGTTCAGCGGTGCCGTTATCAACGGCAAAGGCTACAATGTGGATGCCCGCATCGCAGCTCAGCCCTATTCGTACTATCGCGTCAACGACAAGCACTATATCCGTGCCAACGACAACTGGGTGACTGCAACAGACGAGCCTCTCCCGTTTGATGTGCTTGCAGGCTTTGATGACTGGCTGCCCTTTATGGATCAAGCAGTTCAGCTGCCTGACGAAAAAATAATTGGTGTCCTCTCTGTTCCATTCCAATTAAAAATGACCGGAGCAGATTGGTTGAAAACGAGCAAAAGTCCTCTGCTCGAACCATTGAAAAAGCAACTCGGCGACCGTCCTGATCTGGATTACATCCTAAAGGAATCCACGATCAAAACCACGTTTTGGTTCGGCAAGGAAGATCGTCTGATCCACCAATATGAAACCTGGATCATTTTGCCACTGCCAGGAGCAGGAACGATGGACCAGCAAGTACATTTCAACATGTTTAAGTACGGCGATACAGGCGGCATCAACCTCAGTGAGCCTGAAGACGTCGAAAAGTATTTGTTGTACTAAAGAAGTCAGACGTTCTCTATTGCATCACAAAAGTTGAATTTGCAACACAAATAGGGTACGGAATCGCAACGGTTCTCGTACCCTATTTTTTATTAATATGTCAAGGATTTTAGACATTTGGTATATAAAATCGCAACATAATTTTTACAACAGGAACGAATGTTCCTTTTTGTTAATCGATAGGCTAAAATAGGAGTGAATTACTATGCTAAATGTGAGGATTGACTATCGTGGCAAAGTCTTTATGAGTCCTTTTTTAACGAGGCAGGTTAGTAAAAAAATAAAAAAGGGTGTGCAAGATGAAAAAAGGATTATTGGTTTGTACTACGATAATGTTGATGCTATTATCAGCTTGTGAAAATGTTGAAACAACATCAACTCCAAAAACCTCAAATACTTCGAATAATAGAGAAGAAAATGCAACTGTTTCCAATACTACCAGTGAGCATGAATCTGAAACTGATGAGTCCGTTATTCCAAAAAATACCGCTGAATATTGTGATGATGTATTCACAAATTTGGATAGTGAAACTGAAAAGTCTTTCTATGGAACTTGGAAAGTTGAGAAACTTTTGGGGTTTGCAAATTCATACAATGATGCTTCTGAATATCCAACAGGGCAAAAAATTATTGGTGATGAATTTATAATCAAAAAAGACTTCTTTTCATCAAAAGGACTTAAAAACTATAATGTTTATCAACATGAACTCAAGAATCCATTATATAAGCTTAACTTTACATGCTATAACACAGACTCGTTTTATCGTTTATTTAAAACAGATCCCGATGCTTTAAATATAAATTTAAATGATAAGGTAAAATACATAGTAATAAATGACTCTTCTACAAACCTTGGCATACCTCTAAGTTTTTTTATTGTTAATAATGATAGGCTTATCTTGTTATTAGAGGCAACATCTTTTGAACTTAAAAAAGTCACTGATTCATTGAATTGAGGTTAACAAAGTTGAAACATAAAGAAAAAGCATGACCTATTTCACATGTGAATAGTCATGCTTTTTCTCTTGTTAATTCATATGATTTTTTACATGTTCGCCTACGCCATTCGACTTCCACAAAAACAGACTGTACGCAAAGGCAACCAGCGAAAAGCCACCCATCGCCATGTAGAGAGCAGACCCTCCCAATTGCTGAAAGACCCAGCCTCCAGCAATCGATCCGATAATCCCGGAAATTCCGAAGAACAACACCGCCAGGACGGTTTGTCCCGTAGCCTTCCATTCTTCCGGTATGATTTTGTACAAATATTGAATCGTTGCCGTGTAAAAGATGACAAAGGTAATCCCCTGCATCAGCTGCAAGTAAACGACCCACTCGGCTGACGGCACGATCGCACAAAGGAAATAACGGATCGTATAAAGAGCGGACGCGACCATGATCAGCTTGATTTCACTCCAACGGCTCAAAATCCGGGCGCTGATGGCAAAAAAGGCGACCTCGCTCATCGCTGCCAAAAACCATGCCTGTCCAACATCACCGGTGCTCCCTCCCAGACTTTGCACATAAACGCCGAGAAAGCTGTCATTCGTCCGGTGCGGGGTTGCTGCAAGCAATACGAGCAGAAAAAAGCGCAATGTTTTGCGATAGAGAAAAAACTGCTTCAGCTCATGCCAGGACAGCTTTTTACCGCTTGCTGGAGCGTCAGAGACTACTGCAATAAAAAGAAAAGCCAGAACGCCATAGCCGAGGAAAAGCCAGACCAGTTGCTCCATTCCGACCAAATCAATCGTCCATCCAATGATCAGGGAAGCCGTGGCGTAGCCAATCGCACCAAACGTGCGGATAGAGCCAAAGCTGACTCCGTGCTTTTCGGCAATCCGAAAATTAAGACTCTCGGTTAACGGATCAGTCGGAAGCAAGAAAAAGTACATAGCCCCAACGAGTACAAACAGCATGTAAAAAGGAGCAGAGATAAATAAGAGCACACCTGCTACGATAGAGAAGCCAAGTGTAAACAAGATGACTCGCTTGATCGTTTTATAGCGATCACTTACCATTCCCCAAAAAGGTTGAGACAATATCCCGATGAACGAGCCGACACCAATCAAAATGCCAATTTGCGCGGGTGTTACGCCTCGATAGGTGAGGTAGACTGGCAAAAACGATATGAAGATAGAGAGCAAAGAAAAATAGAAGAAATTGTACGCGCGTAAGCTAGTGATTCCCATGTTCACCTTTCATCTCACCCACAATGGTTTTTTGTGAAAAAAATGCCCCGCAACCACTGGCGGCTCCGAGGCTTGCTTTCCTTTTTTTATTTGGAGATCAATTCATCCATCAGCTTTGCGAGCTGTCTCGCTTGTTCGCGGCGCTCATACGGTCTAACCCTCTCGGCAAAGTCCGCTCCGCGATCTTCCCCATTCGTTTGACCACTTATCTTCCATTCCTTGTACAGCTCCAGATACGCTTGCTTGATCGCATCCTTTTGTTCAGGATCTGCTACCTGTCCCAAGCGGAAGTTTTTAATGATCTCTGTCGCTTCGCCTGGCTTGTTCAGCGCGAGGATCGGGTTTCCGATACCCATGTACTCATAGAGCTTGCCCGGTATATAGGCACCAGCATCGGCAGAGACATCGCCAATTAATAGCAGTGCATCTGCCCCCTTCATCAGTCCCAGCGCCTGCTTGTGGGGCAGATTTCCGAGCAACCGGACATTATCACCAAGTCCGAGCGCTTCCACACAGTCGCGATTTTCGGAATAACCCGGATAATCGAAGACACCGGCAAAGCTGAGCAAGAGATCCTTTTGATTGACTTCCCCCTCATCGATCAATTCCCGAATCGCCTGCAGGAGAAGACGAGGATTTCTTTTTTGGTATAGGATGCCTGCATATACGGCATGGAATTTGCCAGGCTCTTCATAGGTTGGCTCTAATCCTTCAAAATCCGCCTGATCGAAACCGTTGTAGATAAGCTCCATACGCTTGATCCTCTGCTTGTGCTTCTTCAGGAAGTTCGTTGCAAATGTCGCCGTGACTGTGGTGACCGCATCGGCGTCAGCCATGACCTGCTCCTCCATCCGCTGTTCCCATTTTTCGCGCCAGGCAATCCCTGATGTATGCATGTTTTGCGTCCAGGGATCACGGAAATCCGCTACCCATTTGCAAGAAAACTCACTTGCCAGCCTGCGTGCCACAATATGATTCGTTACGGGACCTGAGGTCGAAAAAATGACATCGATCTTTTCACGACGCATGATTTCCCGACCCAGCTTAAGCGCACCTGGCATCCACAGTATTTGATCATCGGGAATCATCAAATACGGCTTCGCCTTTTTTAATACCTGAACGAGCTGCTTTTTGAGTACCGACTTCATAGAGGCACGAGGGGCAGCGGCGCCATCACCCGCAGCAGCATTGGCATTGGCAGTGCCAGGCTGTGCTTGTCCACCCCGGGGGAACACGGACATCTCCTTTGCCCGATGAATTTTCACCTCACTAGGCAATTGCGCCAGCAAGGACGGATCTAATGTAGCATGGTAGGTAGGATCGACTGTAAGGACATGCACTCCCCAGCCGTATTCCCCCAAATATTTTGCCATTTTGAGTGGCCGCGGGACGCCGCCACCACCGATTGGAGGGAAGTTGTAGCATATAATCAACACATTGCGCGTATTCATTTTTGTAACCGTCCTTCACGTTGTCTTTTTCCATCATAAACGATACCACAAGTGCTGTCTTATTGCGAATCTACCTTGCATCTGCTATAGTGAAAATGGCTTTGTTTTGTTTCGGCATATCTTTCCTCTTGAACAGAGGCGCTTTTTTTATATATGCGCCCACTGCGATCGAGGTTTTCTTATTACGATTCGGGTGAATTTACATGAGCAAATTACGAGTCCTCCACGTGATTGGCGGGGGGGAATTTGGCGGTGCGGAACAACATATACTGAATTTGGTCTCTACCTTCCCTGTCGACGAAGTAGAGGTAGCGGTAGTTTGTTTCTATGACTCTCTTTTTGCGAGCAAACTGCGAGAAGCAGGAATTACGGTCATCACACTGAATCAATTCGGTCGATTCGATGTACGATTGCTCCGTGCCCTGCGGAGTACGTTTTTCTCGTTTCAACCGGCTATCATTCATACGCATGGAATTAAAGCCAACTTTTTTTCACGTCTGGCCACACGCGGTATGAATGTGCCCCTCGTGACGACCGTTCACAGTGCCCTGCGTTACGATTATTCGAGCGCACTTGCCTATGTGATCGTGAGTACCATGGAACGAGGAACCAGACTCTGGAATCGGCATTATATAGCCGTTAGTAGGGCTCTCGCTGAAAATCTTCGCGGACAAGGTGTTCCTGCCTCTGATGTCAGTGTCATCTACAACGGGATGGACATATCTCCTTACCGCCAAGAGCAGAGCCGCGCTTCCGATCGAAGCCGGCTGCGTGCAGAATGGAACATTCCCGATGACGTCTTTTTATTCGGTACGGTAGCTCGCTTCGTTCCGGTTAAAGGACTGCCTATTCTTCTCGATGCATTTGCACAGGTTGTGCGTGAGGAGGAAAAAGCTCCTTTTCTCGTCATGATTGGCGACGGGGCCGAGCGAGGCCTTTTGGAAGCAAAGGTACGAGAGCTGAATTTGGAGTCCCATGTCCGGTTTACTGGCTTTCGCCAGGATATCCCAACATGTCTTCATGCGCTAGACGGCTTTGTTCATTCTTCCCTGTACGAAGGGCTTGGCTACACAATCATCGAGGCTATGGCTTCGGAGGTGCCTGTAGTCGCAAGCAATGTGGGTGGTGTGAAGGAATTCGTCTTTCAAGGGGAGACCGGCTTAGTCGTCGAACCCGGCAATCCCGGCTTATTGGCGAGCGCCATGCAAGAGCTGTACGGTTCTGAAGAGCTGCGCGACCGACTCGCAAGCCGCGCTTTGAAAAAAGTCGAGGATACGTTCACGATCCAGCAAATGACCGAAAAAATTGTTGCCCTCTACCGCAGGCTATTGAAGCAATAAGAGCACGACTCGCTTTTTGCAGCGTTGTCGTGCTTTTTTCCTTGCTGCTTTTGTTTGAAGAATCAGTTTTCATGGTTGCCTACTTTCTCGCAATCTGGTTACATAGAATTGGAACGATTTTTGATTCGCATGTGAGAGGATGAAAAAGATGAAGCTATTTTTATCAGTAGACATGGAAGGTATCTCCGGCATTGTTGACACCAGCTATATCAACCCTGATTCCGGAGTCAATTATCAGCGTGGACGCCAATTCATGACAACTGACGCTAACGCTGTTATTGAAGCCGCTCTCGAAAGTGGAGTGACAGAAATTCTGGTTTCTGACAGTCACAACACGATGAACAATATTTTGTGGGAATCTCTGCATCCAAAAGCAAAGCTATTGGCCGGTTCGCCTCGTGATTCTTCCATGGTACATGGCCTGGACGAGAGCTTTGATGCAGCGATGTTCATCGGCTATCATACACGCCAAGGTATTCCAGGTGTTCTCAGCCACACCATGTCAGGTGTCATCCGCAACATGTATATCAATGGTCAAATCGTGGGCGAATTCGGATTTAACGCTGCTTATGCAGGTATGTATAACGTTCCTGTCGTGATGGTTTCTGGTGATAACCTCATCGCCAAAGAAGCGTCTGAGCTGATTCCTGGCATCCATACCGCCATCGTAAAAGAAGCCGTGTCACGGACAGCAGCTATCTGTTTATCCCGCGAGGAAGCCACTGCCGAGCTGAAACGCCAAACTGCTCTGGCGCTTGGCAATGTGAAGCAAATCCAGCCGTACCACACAGCACTTCCCCTGGAGCTTGCGATTGAATTCTCTCATGCCGGACAAGCTGAGTTTGCAGCTATTGTTCCAGGTACTCGCTACGAGACAGAAACAAACACGGTGTACTACAACGCTGCCAACCAGCAGGATATGTATACAACGATGCGTGCTATGCTGAATCTTGCTGGTGGCGCTGAGTTTTTCTAATTGAAAGAAAGCGAAAAGGAGAGCATAGCCTTGTTAACTACCTTGGCTTTGCTCTCCTTTTTTCCATTACTTTCGTCTTCTCTTCGGTCGTGCTTGCCGTTTTCTTGCGGCTTTTGCTTTTCGCTTTGCTTTCGTGCCTGCACTTTCTTTTTGCCTGTTGTTCATACCACTATTCGATGCTCGTGAGCCGGGTCCCCCGCCAACTGCATGCTGCTGCTTTGTATTTGCGCTCTCGATCGCTGCATTGGTACCGCCAGTGCTGTAAGTTCCGCCACCACCTGCCACCTGTGTAGCTGATGCGCCCCTTTGACTTTTCGCCAGCTTCACTACCTGGTCGTTAATGATAATGACATCTTCTTTTCCATTTTTTGCCTTCCGATGCTTGCCGGGTTCTGATTGCTTGCCCCTCATCCCCGTATTTTTCGCACGTCCCCCAGCCCCAACACTTTGTTGTTGCTCTGTGTTCGACGAAGCAATAGCCGCATCGTTCCCAGCCGCACTGCTTCGTCCCGCCCCACTTGAAATTTGTGTGGTGTTTGGAGCATTTGTAAATTGACTATTGAGCACAACTACGATTCTTTTGCTGCCATCGAAGGGAGTTTTTACAACCATGCGTCTCTTTCCGTTTTGGTAAATAACCGTTAGCTTGCCCTTATTACGCGCCATGCTGCTCATTCCTTTATCAACAAGACATCTATTCTTATGATAATGCGAAAGGCGGACAAAGCGTGTGGGACATGGTATATCCGCGCACAAAATATGCGCTAGTGCATTCGTTCACTTCTCCAAGAAAAAAAACAGACTCATCAACTGAGTCTGTTTGTCGGTGTCGTTTTTATACTTTTTGAACGTTCGTCGCTTGAGGACCACGCTGACCATTTTCTACGTCAAAAGTAACCTCTTGCCCCTCGTCCAATGTTTTAAATCCGTCGCCCTGAATTGCGGAGAAATGTACGAATACATCCTCGCCGCCCTCTCGCTCAATAAAACCAAAGCCTTTTTCACTGTTAAACCACTTTACTTTACCACGTTCCATTTTAGCCTCCTAGCATGTACCCATAACATGAAGTTGAAATTTTGTCTTACCCTGCTAGTATCCCCGGCTAAACTAGTTCTTATACTTTTTTCCAAGCATTTCATTACTTCGCGACCTCTGTCGCTTCCTTGGCTTTGCTTTGATCGATGACGACCTTGCCCTTCCAGCTTCCTTTTGTTTTCCCAATCCGATTGGCATCGATGTTCAGCGTAATCGACTGCGGCAGCTTGCTTCCATCTGTCACAAACGCAAGAATGCCTTCTGGTCGATCATGATCCGCAATTCCGGTAATGATTTCTTTGCCGTCAGCATCTGTCAAATAGTATGGAAGGTTGTCTTCCCGATCCGTTCCGATAAAGCTCAATACACTAAATCCTTCTAAGCCTTTTTCCTGGTAGGTTGGGTTCTCCGTATACTTGCCGTCCTCTGGCTCGCTCGAGATCACATCAAGGCCTGTTGTATCGAATTCAAAAGGAACCAACTTTCCATCTTCTTTTTCAATACTGTAATGGATGAGGATTTTCGTATCCTCTACGTACACTTCTTTAATATGAATGGAAATGCCTTGATCCGTTATTTTTTGATCCATCGGGACAGACAGACCCTCGCTTACCGCTCGTTTGACACCCTCATTGACCAGACCATTCAAATTGTTCTCTCCCGTAAAATAAGAGGAGCTGTTCAGTGCGGCGTACACGCCTGTTGGAAGCAAGATAGCAGCAGCCAAGCATATCGTTAGGACTCTTTTTTTCATCGAAAACTTCTCCTTTTTTTCGTGGTAGCGATGAAAGGATGCTCTAATTTGTTCATCGAGCTCTTCTGGTACCACGGTTTTCTCTATTTGGTTTACTAATGATTTTTTCAGCTTTTTGGAGATAGACATTGTTGGAGTTCCTCCCCGTCCATTTCGGTGTCGAACCATGCTCGTATGCGCTTTAACGCCAGATGACTTCTCGATTTGGCAGTACCTGATGGAATCTGAAGCAATTCGCCAATCTGATCGTAAGAGTACTCGTAGTAATACCGATAGATAATGACGATCCTCAGCTTAAAAGGCAGTGCCATAATCGCGCGTTGCATTTCTTGTGATGCTTCTGTTTCCAGCAAAGGTTCATCCGGCGTCTCGACATGTGGTTCTTCACGCAAGAGGTTTTTGCGCTCAAGCAAACGGAATCTTCTCCAAATTTGTCTACGCCAGTTTTTGACTTGCCTGATGACAATCCCATTCAGCCAGAAGAGAAACGGCCTGTTGCGGTCGTAGCTCGGCAACGCTCTCCACAGCTGATAGTAAATTTCGTTTACGATATCGTGTACATCTTCTTTATTACTGACCATGGCTGCCACCGTACCGTAGATTTTCGTACGCGTCAGGCTGTAAACCACTTCAAATGCTTCCTGGTCTCCATCCCTCAATCGGTCCAGCCATATGTCCAACATTTGATCATTCATCGGAGGGCCCCCTGAAATTGTATACACCATGTATTGGCTCTCTCACTTTGAATCGTTCACTTGTTTGCAAACTTTTTTTTGCAAAAAAAACTTCTATAAACGCACCGTAGCACGTTTATAGAAGTTTTCGGTAAGAGTCTCTTGAATCGTTTGCGCAGCTTAGATACGAATCAACGTAGCATGGCTTGGCAATTCGCCCGAGATGCGGTTTTTCGTATCGAACAGGATGGGGGAGTCAGCCATTTGGCTTGCGATAGCCGCCCAGTCTGCTTCTGCAAATTCTTTTTGTACAGCTGTCAGGAATAATGCGTCTGCTCCTTTGACTGCTTGCTCCAGACTGCTTGTCTTGTGCTCGTATACAGTCGGCACAGCTGGATCGTACGAACGCACATCTACGCCCTTTGCCAAAAGAAGCTTGATCATGTCATGAACAGGGCTGACACGGTCATCATTGGAGAAGTCCTTCATCGCCATCCCCAAAACAGCTACGTGGCTGCCTGCCAGTGTCTTGCCTTTTTCTTGCAATGCTTTTTCCAGCATGCCGATCAATACCTCAGGAACAGCGTCATTCGTGCAGCGAGCTTGCTGCATCAGCGGCAGTGCCACGTCCAGCTCGCGTGCTTTTGGTTGGAGATAGTAAAGTGCATTAGGCAAGCAGAAGCCGCCTACACCCGGTCCTGGCGTCAATAGGTTCACACGCGTATGTGTATTGGCAACCTTGATCAGCTCAAATGTATCGATGCCAAACGCCTCGGAAAAACGGGCGAATTCCTGAACCATTGCAATATTTACGTCGCGCTGAATATTTTCAATGACCTTCGCTGTTTCTACAACGCGAATGTCCGAAATCGTAATTTCTGTTTCATTAATAAAGGAGAGCAGCTCTTTTCCTTTTGCCACGCTTTCCTCATTAATTCCGCCGAGTACAAGCGGCATATGGATGAACTCCTCGAAAGCTCGTCCTTCGGCAATGCGCTCTGAGCAATAGGTCAGGAAAAAATCAACACCTGCTGTAAGACCGCTCACTTCTTCCAAAATAGGCAGGATTACCTCTTGGGTTGTTCCTGGTACGACTGTACTGCGAATCATGACCGAATCGCCTTTTTTTAGTACGCTCCCCAAGGTGTGCGCACAGTTTTTCAACGGTCCAAGGTCAGGATCGCCATTATGAACGGGCAAGCCTGCTGTTACAATATAATGATTTACCTCCGCTGCAGCCTCTTCATAAGAAGTCGTCGCGCGGAAGCGTTTTGCTTCAATTTGCTCGCGAAGAATTTCTGCAAGTGTCTTTCCCTGATAGGACTCCAGGTGATGGGAACGGGCCGCATTGATCTCATCAACAACGTGAGGTACGACATCGACACCGACGACATTTGCTCCCTTCATAGCGTAGGTAAGCGCCAACGGTAAGCCAACAAACCCCAATCCTACAACAGCTACGCGTACAGGCTGAGTCATTCTCGTATCTCCTCTTTCACGTTCTCTAGGTAAGGTCCAGGCAACTACGAATAGTTACACGGCCAGGTTACAAACTGCTACGACAGGTAGTAAACACCTGCTGCAATAAATACGACGCACAATCCTATGAGGACCTTGTATAAAGTTTCCAAGGCGGTTCCTCCCCATGCTCATAGTCTAGGCTTGGCCTCTGCCAAATCCTAATTATACTCTTGATTAAAATATCGTTCAATAAGGGTTTCTTTTTCATACGGAGGCAGGTGCATCCAAATAGACGGTCAACGGACCGCTCAGATATACCTGACACGCTAGGCGGTACCCTTTTTCAAGGGCTTCCTTCCCTAGTCGATATTGCTCGGTTTCAGACGCGAAGGAGACAGAGCCTTCTGGAGCTTGCAGGCGCAGCATACACGATCTGCACTTGCCTGTCGTACAGAAAAATGATACGGGCAGCTTGGCACGCACGAGTGCCATTAGCAGGTTCTCCCCGCGCGACGCATAGAATTGCTGCTGCTTGTTCCCTTCCCAGACGGTGATCACTATCTGAGGTTGTTTTGCCTGATCCATCTGCTCTCCCTCCCCTAGTCTGAAGGTGAAAAGCTATCTCTTTAGCGCGCCAAGCTCGCTCCGATAATGTAGGAAAACCCAATGGACAAAACCATTGCAATAAAGCCGACTGCTCTGTTGTCCTTGGCAATTTCCTCATCAATCTTGAACGTAGGTGTCATGAATTCGAAAACGAAGTAACTCACAAGCAGCAGCAAAAAGCCGAACGTGCCCCAAATCAACGCCTGACCAAGCGATTGATGCGCCTGAATCGAGTGGCGAAATACATTGGCGATGCCAAAAATTTTTCCTCCGGTTGCCATTGCAACAGCCAGATTCCCTTGCTTTAGCTCATGCCAAACCCGATAACGTGTCACCAGCTCAAACACCGACAAAAATAAAATCATCGCCAGTCCAGTCACGGTAAAATAAGCGGCAGCAGCAAAGTATGGATTGTGCAGAAGGCTTGCCATAATACCCCTCCCCACTTATCTGGTTATTTCAATTCGGCAATCGTAGCACCTACGCCGCCTTCTCCCTGCCCGCCCAAGCGGAATGACTTGACGTTTCTGTGATGCTTCAAGTACTCATGAACACCCTTGCGCAGGACACCTGTGCCATGGCCGTGAATGATGGATACTGAATGCAAACCTGCGAGAAGAGCATCATCGAGGAACTGATCAATCTCCCTGATGCCATCCTCTACGTTGTAGCCGCGCAAATCGAGATCCATCTTGATATTGTCGCTTCTGCGTTTGACAGAAGTATAGGGCGCAGCCTGAGGCTTTTGCTGCATCGTATTTTGAACGTGCATGTCCTCACGTTTTACTTTCATTTTCATGATACCGATCTGCACCAGGAACTCATCGCTTCCTGCCTTTTCCAATACGGTTCCCTTTTGCCCAAAGCTTGTGACCATAACCTCATCACCCACTTTGATTTGAGTCGCACGTACGGCCTTCGCCGGCTTTTTGACCTTTTCCTTTTCCAGCTCCAAGACAGCATTGCCGAGTCGCTTCTTGGCATCGATCAAACGGTGTTCTTTGATTTCCATGCCTTCTGCCATCATCTCGCGCAATTCACGAATAATGGTATCTGCCTCTTCTTTTGCCAGCTGAACGGCAATCCGCGCCTCGTCCTCGGCACGCTCCATCCGCTTGTTTTTCTCCTCAGCGAACTGGGCTCGCTCTTCTTCCAGCTGACGGCGCAGGTTCTCGGCTTCGCGTCTGAGCGCTTCAGCCTGGTGGCGCTCTGCCTCGGCTGTCTTGCGGTTGCGCTCCAGCGAAGCAATCATGCTTTCCACCTGATTATCTTCTTCGCTGATGGAGCCTCGAGCTACTTCGATAATGTGCTCAGGCAGTCCCAGACGTCGGGCAATTGCAAATGCATTGGAGCGTCCTGGCACGCCGATCAGCAGACGATACGTAGGTCTGAGTGTCTCTACATCGAACTCCACGCTCGCGTTGATGACTTCCGGTCTGTCATAGGCATAAGCCTTCAACTCGCTGTAGTGAGTCGTCGCAACCAGACGAGCTTTCGATTCGATCACATGATCAATAATCGACATTGCCAGAGCTGCCCCCTCTGTCGGGTCTGTTCCTGCTCCCAGTTCGTCAAACAGCACCAGACTCTTTTCATCCATATTCGCCAAAATGTGAATGATGTTGGTCATATGGCTGGAGAAGGTCGATAGGCTCTGCTCGATGGATTGCTCGTCGCCAATGTCGGCAAAGACGGAGGAGAAGACGGTCATTTCACTTTCTTCCTCAGCTGGAATGTGCAGCCCGGACATCGCCATCAAGGACAGAAGTCCGATCGTTTTCAAGGAAACCGTTTTTCCCCCTGTATTTGGACCCGTCACAACGATGGCCTGATATTCGCCGCCAAGCTCTACGTCTACAGGTACGACTACCTCTCGAGGAATCAGTGGATGGCGAGCTTTTTTCAGATGCAAGTAGCCTCGGTCATTCAAACGCGGACAAATGGCCTTCATGCTCCAAGCCAGCTGTGCCTTGGCAAACATAAAGTCAAGCTCCGTTAGCGCATCTACGCTTTCAAGCAGCGCTTCAACAGCAAAGGAAACCTGCTCAGTGAGAACGTAGAGGATTCGCTCCACCTCGCGCTCCTCACGAAGACGCAGCTCGCGCAATTTATTATTCATGGTTACAATGACTTCTGGTTCGATAAATAACGTAGCACCAGATGCAGACTGGTCGTGTACAATTCCGCCAAATACATGACGATACTCCTGCTTCACCGGGATGACAAAGCGGTCTCCACGAATGGTCACGATGCTCTCCATCAGCATTTTTTGGTAAGAGGAGGAACGTGTCATCTGATCCAGCTTTTCCCGGATTCTGGACTCTACCTGTCTGATTTCCTGACGCACCTGACGCAGCTCGATACTCGCACTGTCTAAAATATCGCCATTCTCATCCACACAACGGCGGATTTCTGTTTCCAGCTCACGCAAGCCTTCGATACGCTCTGCCTCTTGCTCTAGCAGCGGCAGCTCGTGGTCATCGCACATATCCAGCAAAAACGATTTGAGTCTCCGTCCCGCCATTATGGTGCTGGCAATGTCCAAAAGCTCCATCGGAGCAAGCATGGCATTCAGTCTTGCCCTCTGAACGGGTCCACGGATGTCGCGAATTCCCCCGAGCGGAACACTGCCTTTCAAGCGCAATACTGTTGCAGCCTGAGCCGTTCCTTGCTGTGCAGTCACTACTTCATCCAGCCTTAAAAACGGAACCAGCTCCGCTGCCTTTTCCTTTCCATATGTGCACGATGCCTTGTCGATTAACAGGGCAACCATTTTATCGTACTCTAACGTTTTTAATACCCGTTGTTCCACTTTGATCCTCCTTATATCCGCAAGCTTGCGACCAATCATTTCATGCAGACTAAAGGCCGCGGTTTAACCCGGCAATCCTTATGATTTTTTCATTATATCACGCCAACCGTTTGAAGGATAATTTTACACGCCATGACCCTAGCATAGTTCGACACCCAAATAGCCACAATGAAGATGAAACAATCCCAAAGGAGGAGTACACTTGACGATCATGCGCCATATTGTCCGCTTTATCGTCGCTGCCGTAGTCCTGATGTTTGTCGGGTTTTTAGTTCCCGGCTTTTCTGTAAGCAGCTTCTGGACTGCGTTTCTAGCCGCGGTTGTCATCGCCCTCTTGGGCTGGGTCGTAGAAGCCATGTTCGGGGATCGCATCTCCCCTTATAATCGTGGCATCATCGGCTTTTTGGTCAGTGCCGTAGTTATTTACTTGACTCAGTTTATTGTTTCCGGTTTCCACGTCACCATATTGGGAGCGCTCTTGGCCTCTTTGGTCATCGGGATTATCGACCTCTTTATCCCGATCAAGACGCATATGGACTTGCACAATGGAGACGCCGGCAATAAACAAGAAACGTAATGATATGGGAAAAAGAGCCACCCGGATCAAACGGGTTGGCTCTTTTTTTGCACAAACCGCAGCTTGGTCAAAAGGCTTGACGCAGCCAGGTTGTCTAAGCTGTTATTATTTGTCCGTCTGGCGATGGATCATGCCTGCCATATAGCCTGCGCCAAATCCATTGTCAATATTGACAACCGCGACTCCGTTTGCGCATGAATTGAGCATAGCGAGAAGCGCAGCCACACCCCCAAAATTGGCACCATACCCTACACTGGTAGGAACGGCGATTACCGGTTTGTCTACGAGACCAGCCACTACGCTCGTGAGCGCTCCTTCCATCCCTGCAATACAGATGATGACAGATGCCCCTCTGATCTCTTCCAAGCGGTGAAACAAACGGTGAATGCCAGCCACCCCTACATCTGCGATGACTCTGGCTTCGCTGCCAAAGCAGCGTACCGTCCAGGCAGCCTCCTGAGCTACCTTCCAGTCAGATGTCCCTGCGGCAACTACCGCTACATAGCCTGGTCGCTGCGGGACGATTGGTCCACGACTGGAAACGAGCAATCCTGCATCCTCGATGTATTGTACATCAGGCAACCGCTCCAGCACTTGCTTAGCCTGATCATCATTTACCCGTGTAACCAAAACTAGCTCTTGATGGGCTTGCAGCCTGTCAATGATCCCGATGAGCTGCTCAACACTTTTTCCTGCCCCGTATACGACTTCAGGAAAGCCCGTTCTGCCTGCCCGATCCAGGTCCAACGTGGCGTAATCCAGTCGACTTGCTCCCGTCAACTGTTCTTCGGCCTGCTCGATGCTCAATTGACCTGCCTTTACTTGCTCCAAGATCGCTTTGATATCAGCCATGCAGCTTTTTCACGTCCTTTGCTAGTACCGAGTTCATGCTTCCTGTTAAATAGCCAAACAAATCAAGTGTCACATACGAAAAGCCAATTTTCTGCAATTCCTGATTAATCTGTTCATGGTGTTCAAGAATTCGACTGAAGTCTTCAGGACTTACTTCGATTCGGGCAATCGTATCATGATGACGGACCCTTACCTGATGAAAGCCTAGACTGAGCAAGTATCCTTCTGCTCGATCGACCTGATCTATTTTTTCCAGCGTAATTTGCGAGCCATAGGGAATTCTGGAGGAAAGGCAGGCAAACGACGGCTTGTTCCACGTTGACAATCCCATTTCTTTTGATAACGCACGGATATCTTCCTTATAAAATCCAGCCTCTTGCAGTCGACTGCGCACACCTCGCTCTGCTGCTGCTACGCGCCCTGGGCGATAGTCTCCCTGATCATCCACGTTTGCTCCATCGCATATGATGGCCTGCCATTGATTTTTTTCAGCTAATACTCCCAAATGCTCATATAGACCATCCTTGCAAAAAAAGCAGCGGTTTACTGGATTGGAGACAAAATTGGGGTTTTCCATCTCACGAATTTCGGTAGTCACAAAGCGAGCGCCAAGCTGGGCTGCCAAATGCTTGGCTGCTTCAAATTCCCGAGTCGGAAAGGTTTCGGATGCAGCAGTCACCGCAATAGCACGATCTCCCAGCTCTTCTACAGCCCGCGCCAGCAAAAACGTACTGTCCACACCGCCCGAAAAAGCGACGAGCACTGTACCCATTTCCCGTAAAATCCTGCCCAGCTGTTTATTTTTTTCGCTGAGGGACGCAATGACAGTTTCCAGCGCTTGTTGGTCATTTGCACTCATGGCGTTTTCTTCCCCCTCTTCCAAGCGGTTTATGTATAAAGTGAAAAGAGAGGCAAAAGCCCCTCTTTTCCCTTAATCTATCTTTTTTCCATTTGCATCTTCCTGAAGGATCTTCAGCAGTTCTTCGTACTCTTGACGCAAGCGGAAGTATTCATCCGCAATATTAACGGCAGAGAGTACCGCAATCTTGGCCGTGTCTAGACGATGATTGCCGTTTGCGATTTCGTTCATCTTGTCATCAACGAAACCGGCCACCATGCGTATGTGATTGACACTTGCCTTGCCACTGAGCCGGTATTGTTGGCCGAAGATATCCACCGTCAAACGATTTTTCCCATCAACTTGCACGAGGGGTTCCTCCCTACTGCGACCTTTGCTCTACTGTATCCTATTTAGGTTACTGAAAATGTCAGATTTCGTCAAGCCATACTACATTCTGAGTTCTGCACCTGTATCGTTCTTCAACGCTTCAATGACAGCAGTCGTCACTTGTTGAATCTCTTCATCCTGAAGTGTCCGCTCAGCATGACGGAATACAAGTGCAAAGGCCATGCTCTTTTTATCCTCTGCGATCCGCTCGCCCGTGTATACATCGAACAGAGTCAAGGATTCAAGCAGGCTTCCAGCTGCCCCGCGAATTGCCTTTTCCAAATTTCCGGCAGGTACGCTGCGATCCACAACAAGTGCAAGGTCACGAGTCACTGCAGGGAATTTCGGCAATGGACTGTAATGGCCTACCTCAGCTGCCACAGTGATGAGCTGTGCTACATCCAGCTGGAATACGTACGTTTCGGACAGATCATACGCTTTTTCTGTTCCCGGGTGAACCTGCCCCAAGTACCCGAGACGCTGCTCGCCTACCCATACTTCGGCAGTTCGGCCTGGATGCATGCCTGCCAGTTCAGCTGTTGCCTTGAACTCAGCCGCTTTGATTCCAAGACGTGCAAGCAGGGACTCTACAACGCCTTTTGCCTGATAGAAGTCTACAGGCTGCTTGGCACCCATCCAGTTTGGCGGCAGCCATTGACCAGTCAAGGCACCTGCTACATAGAGTCGCTCGTCAGGAAGCTGTGTCAGGGCTTCTTCTGTTGTCAGGAACACACGACCCAGCTCGAAAATACCAACGTCCTGGTTTTGGCGGTTCTTGTTGTACGCGATGGTTTGAAGCAAGCTCGGGATGAGACTCGTGCGTAGTACACTGTGCTCTTCACTCATTGGCATGAGCAAGCTGATTGGATTAACCGTTTCCTGATGCAGACCTGATACTTCTTCTACACGATCAGGGTGAACCAATGCATAAGAAATCGCTTCGTTCAGACCAGCACCAATCAAATGATGGCGGATAATGCGGCGCAGCTGCTGCTCGGGCGTCAATTGACCTTGTGTAGTAGAGCCGGATGGCAAGCTGGTCGGGATGTTGTCGTAGCCATACAGACGTGCAACCTCTTCTACCAGATCCTCAGGCAGTGTAATGTCTCCGCGTCTGGTTGGAACCGTTACTGTCCATGTATCATTGGAGGCCTCATACGGGAACTGCAAACGATCGAAAATCGGCGATACGTCGGAAGCAACCAGCGAGGTGCCCAAATGTTGATTGATTTTTTGCAGAGAGACGCTTACGACAGCAGGTGTTGCTTCTTTTACGATTGCTTTTGCGATGCCTTTGGAGACAGTTGCTCCAGACAATTGCTGAATCAAGGAAGCAGCACGCTCGCCAGCCTCTTCTACTCTCGCCTGGTCAACACCTTTTTCCCAGCGTACGCAGCCTTCCGTGCGCATTCCCAAAGAACGCGCTGTACGTCGAACGGTCTGTGGCGTGAACCAAGCAGCCTCCAAAATGATTTCCGTTGTTTCTCCTGTAATTTCGGAGTTGGCTCCACCCATGACCCCAGCGATCGCCAGGCCTTTTGTCGGATCAGCAATCAACAATGTCTCAGCATCCAGCGTGCGCTCCTGGTCATCCAGTGTTACCAGCTTTTCGCCTTCACCAGCCAGACGTACGATGATCGAGCGATTGTCTACCTGAGCTGCGTCAAATGCATGCAATGGCTGACCGTATTCGAGCAATACGTAGTTGGTAACGTCTACTACGTTGTTGATCGGACGGATGCCTGCAGCCATCAAACGATTTTTCATCCATTGTGGAGAAGACTCGATCTTCGCATTCGTGAAATGACGTCCGTTATATTGATAGCTTTCGTTTGTCGCTTCGATTTTGACTTGCAGTGGGTTGTCTCCACCATTTTCGTTCAGTTCAATCTGTGGCAGCAGTACTTCTTTGCCCAAAATGGCAGCTACTTCGTATGCTACTCCCAGCATACTCAGGCAATCGGAACGGTTCGGTGTAAGCCCCAGCTCCAATACATAGTCATCCAATCCGAGGTAAGAAATCGCGTCCATCCCGATTTCAGCATCGCTCGGCAAGACCATGATGCCTTCTTGCTGGTCTTTTGCGAGCAGCTTGTCGTTTAAGCCCAATTCTTTTGCGGAGCAGATCATCCCTTGGGATTCTACACCGCGCAGCTTGGAGCGCTTGATGTTCAGGCCACCCGGCAGCTTTGCACCGATCAAAGCAACCAGTACCTTTTGTCCTTTGTCTACGTTTGGTGCGCCACACACGATTTGCAGGTCTTCTCCTTGTCCTGCATCGACCACACACACATTCAGACGATCTGCGTCCGGGTGCTTGCTGCGCTCTTTTACATAACCGATTACAACGCCAGAGACCCCTGCATTGCGCGATTCCACTGCATCTACTTCAACCCCAGAACGAGTCAGCTTCTCTGCCAGCTCTTGCGGGTTCGTATCACTTAAATCCACGTATTCCGCTAACCATTGGTATGATACCTTCATTTTCGCCTCTCCTCTCTATCCTCGGTTGAACTGACGCAAGAAACGCACGTCATTGGTATAAAAATGGCGGATATCCTCTACGCCGTATTTCAGCATGGCAATCCGTTCTACGCCCATCCCGAAAGCAAATCCGCTGACTTCCTCTGGATTGTAGCCGGCCATTTCCAATACGCGCGGGTGCACCATACCGGAGCCCAAAATTTCGATCCAGCCTGTTTGCTTACATACACGGCAGCCATCTCCACCACAGTTGAAGCATTGCAGGTCAACCTCAGCACTTGGCTCCGTAAACGGGAAGAAGCTCGGACGCAGGCGAATTTGTTGGTTTTCTCCAAACATTTGGCGAGCAAAGGTCAAGAGGGTTCCTTTCAAGTCGCTCATCCCGATTTTTTTATCGATAACAAGTCCCTCAATCTGTGTGAACTGGTGGGAGTGGGTAGCATCGTCATCGTCACGGCGATACACTTTACCCGGACAGATCATTTTGAGCGGTGTCTTGCCTTCTTTTTTCAACATGGTACGAGCTTGCACCGGGGAGGTCTGCGTACGCATCAGCAGTTCGTCTGTTACATAAAATGTATCCTGCATATCGCGAGCCGGATGACCTTTTGGCAGGTTGAGCATTTCAAAGTTGAAATGGTCTGTCTCAAGCTCTGGACCCTCTGCGACCTCAAAGCCGAGTCCGATGAAAATGTCTTCGATTTCTTCAATAATGCGCGAAAGTGGATGCATCGTTCCAGCTGGTACTGGTCTGCCTGGCAGCGTTACATCTACGGTTTGGGACGAAAGCTTGGCATTCAGCTCTGCTTGTTCAAACGCTTGCTGTTTTCCGGAAAAAGCCGCTTCTAAAGCTTCGCGCACTTCATTGACCAGTTGGCCTACTACAGGACGCTCTTCTGGGGACAGACTGCCCATCCCGCGGAGCAGCTCTGTCAGCTCCCCTTTTTTCCCCAGGTATTTGACACGCAAATCCTGCAGCTGTGAGCTTTCCGTCACCTGGCTGATTTGGCCCAGTGCGGACTCTTTCATTTCATGCAACCGAGTTTGCACTTCATATCGCTCCTTTATCATGTGTTGGAAAAAAAGAAAAACCCGCCCCAAAAAGGGACGAGTTACTTTTTTCTCGCGGTACCACCCTTGTTAGACAAAAGCTCCAGCTGTGACATGTCTGTGACAATATCACCAATTAGGGCAAGACTTCTGTCTCACTTAAGATCATTGGTAACGGGAATGACCCGGCTGCTCCTACTGCGCCAAAAGCGGTTCAGAGTGCGGCTCTGGAGTGAATTTCTGCAGCTATGATGTTAAAGATGCTCTCAGTCTACGGCATCTTCTCCCTGAAAAACATATAGGTCCTGCGTACTAGTCTCCGTCATCGCTTTGCGTTATAATCAAGACGTAGGAAAATTATAGCGCAATAAGAGTGAACTTTCAATTCTACAAATGTTTCATCTTGTTAGT
This sequence comes from Brevibacillus reuszeri, assembly GCF_002897295.1. GTDB lineage: Bacteria > Bacillota > Bacilli > Brevibacillales > Brevibacillaceae > Brevibacillus > Brevibacillus reuszeri_A. The sequence continues at coordinate 318,439 of NZ_BEXF01000004.1, read as the reverse complement.
ATTCCCTAGTCACATCTTTTTTATTAAGAAAACCTCTATCGAGGCCGCCTGCATGAGGAGCGACCGCATTTTAGTGGAAGGTTTTCATGCGCTCCAGAATTTATAAGCGCCACGCATATAAATTCCTATACGTTAAGAAAGGGGACTTTTGACATGATTGTTAATGTTTCCGCCCTCTACGATAAAAATTGCCGCTGTCGTCATTGTGAGGCTACCTTTACTACCAAGCGCATCAGAAGCGGCACGTTGACGATGGTCAAAAGAGATAGCGATTTTTACACCACATTCACGGAGCAATCCTTAAATCCGATTTACTATACGGTAAGTGTTTGTCCACAGTGCGGCTTTGCTTTTTCGGATCAGTTCAGAGACAAGCTCGCCCCTTGGCAAAAGCAGGTCGTCGACGAACAAATTTCTGCAAAATGGACACCAAAGGACTTCGGCCATATCAGAACGCTGGGCGAAGCCATTGTTAGCTACAAGCTGGCGATATACGCTGCGGAGCTGACAGACCAGCCTCACGCTGTAAAAGCAGGACTGTATCTGCGTCTTGCCTGGTTGTACCGCTCGCAAGAAAATACGGATGAAGAAATCCGTTTTATCGACATGGCCGTCGATGAATACGAGCAATCTTACATACATACCGACTATTTGCGCAGTGACAAGGAAATGTCAGAGGTACGTCTTTTGTATCTCATTGGCGAGCTTTACCGCCGCTTGGAGAAATTCGACCTCGCCATCAAGTATTTCGGGAAAGCACTTGCCTTCCGCAATCATACGATCGAAAGCGGAATCATCCGGATGGCTCAGGATCAATGGCAGGTCGCACGCGAGGAGTACAGGGAGAAAAAAGAACAAAGGATCGGCTAGCGCAGCCGATCTTTTCTATTTCTTTGTGCTTCAAAAACAAAAATGCCTGCTGCGACGGCAGCGTTTAGCGATTCTGCTTGTCCGTAAATCGGAATATGTACGAATTGATCTGCCTCGTCCATCAGTGCCTGCGACACGCCTCTGCCCTCGTTGCCGATAACAATCGCAGTCCGTTTCGAATAATCTGCCTCGTCATAAGAAACGCTCTCCTTTTGCAAGGAGGAGACGAGAAGACGGCCTCCATCCGCTCTCCATTGCGATGCGGTCTCCGCTAAGGAGCCGGTAAACACAGGCAAGCGGAACAACGCTCCCATCGTAGCACGGACGACTTTGCCGTTGTATACGTCTACACTTCCCTTGCCCAGCACCACGGCATCAATCGCTGCTGCCTCGGCTGTTCGCAAAATCGTTCCCAAATTTCCAGGGTCCTGAATTTCGTCGAGAAACAGAACCAGCAAATCATCGCCCGAGCTTCTCTTTTGATCTAGCCACTGGTCCCAGTCTGCTGCCGTTTTTTTTACTTCGGCTACGATGCCCTGAGGCGACTTCGTTTCGGATAGCTTGCCCAGCACCGCAGCAGAGGCCGCCACTACATGAACATCAAGCGGATGATTTTCGAGCGCGCGCCGACAGGCAGGGTCCATATCGCGATCGTTGTCATAAAGGATGGTAGTTACCTCCGCCCCACTCTTCAGCGCTTCCTCCACGAGATGCGCACCCTCAACGAGAAAACGCCCCTGTTCCTCGCGTCCTTTTCGATCCAGTAATTGATGCAGCCGCTTGACCAGCGGATTTTGTACGGAAGTAATCAGTTCATGTGCCATGCTTATGCGCGCTCCTCAAATGCCTTTAGGTCTTTATTATTTCCGATCACGACAAGAACGTCGCCATATTGAATGAGATCATCCGGGCTTGGTGCGATGTTGAATTTATCGCCACTTTTGATCGCAATCACGTTCACTTCATATTTTTTACGAATGTCTAGCTGGCGCATGTTTTTCCCAACCATTTTGGAAGATACCACTACCTCAGCCACACTGTAATCCTCTGCCAGCTCAATAAAGTCCAGGACATTCGCAGAGATCAAATTGTGGGCAACCCGCACACCCATATCCCGCTCAGGGAACACTACGCGGTCTGCTCCAACCTTGTACAAGACTTGTCCATGGCGTTCATTTTGGGCCTTTGCCACAATCTTTTTCACGCCAAGCTCCTTTAACGTGAGAACAGTCAGGATGCTTGCCTGGATATCTACCCCGATCGCAACGACCACCACATCAAAGTTGCGGATGCCGATTTCCTTTAAAGCTCGCTCATCCGTGGAATCGGCTGCCACCGCATGGGTCACGAATTGTATATTTTCATTGATACGCTCTTCATTCTCGTCGATGCCCATTACTTCATAATCCATTTCATACAAGGTACGAGCCACACTGGCACCAAAGCGCCCCATTCCAATAATGGCAAATTGCTTAGACATCCCTTATCTACTCCTTCATCGTGCCGACTGCCCTAGGGGCCTAGGAAATTATCATACGTTCAGATAGTATAGCATAACCCAAACCAGTGCTACAAAAGGGTATGAGCAAACTATCCATGACAAATACTAATCCAGAATTTGATTCCCATAAGAGAGGTGTTAGAACGGTTATGAACATTGCCTCACTCAATTTGCGTCAAGCCATTATGTACAAAATGCAGGGCTCAGATTCAGGTGCTGTGGAGGAGACCATCAGTGATGCTATCAGCAGTGGTCAAGAAAAAACCTTGCCTGGGCTTGGCGTCCTGTTTGAAGTATTGTGGCAGAACAGTGATGCTTCCTCTCGTCAGGAGATCGTACAGACTATTGCCTCCCACCTGCCTGAGCAAGCGGAAAAACCCATCTTATCATAAAGATGTATATGGAAAAAAAGCAAGGGGAGAGATGCTATGTCTCTCCCTTTTTGCTTTCTTCCACAGATGGATTTGTAGACTGCTTGCACCAGTGCAGGAGAGCCAAGAGAATAGGAATAAACACCGTTGTCAGGTAGCCATAGTAAGTCAGCTTTTTGACGAGAGAAAAAAACTCAACAATGTTTTGCGGCCACAGCGAGTAGTAAAAGAGGGGGAACATGAGGATAGTGGCGGTGACTCGCTGAAACCTTAGCCCCTTTCCAAACCACAAACGAATGACGTAAATCATTGAATAATACATATTTCCGAAGGCAGTAAACACAGACGCCATCCAGATCGTGAGAAAGGCGGATTCCAGTCTTTCCAAAAACCACCCGGTACTTTGCGCGGTCTTGACCATCTCTAGCGTGGGCCAGATAAGATGCTGCAGCTCCTCGTAGCCAAATACGACAATGCCCGCTGCTGCGGTTAGGGTGTACGACAGGACAGCAAAACACAAGCCAACCCAGCTAGTCAAAGCGATTCTGGCTCCCGGCATCGCCAACCCGAAATAAATCATCATCAGCTCGAACCCCGTATACAGTGAAAATGCACCTACCCCTGTTCCCATGACATCTTTCCACGAATCAATGTGCAGCGGCAGTAAATTGTACCAGCTAGCGGTGCTGAATGTCACATACGGGATGAGGAAGATGGGAATGAGCATGATCGGAAACAAGAGCTCATTGATCCGGACCAACACTTCCGGTTCGAACATACAAAGGTACAAAACAATCAGGGACAAGGTAAGCAGAATCATCTCAAGCGGCGTTTCCAACAGCACCGCTGTGACGATTACCTCCCCGAATCCGCGTGCCACCATTCCCGCGTTCATAAATTGAAACGAGATGAACAAAAACATCAAGGGATAGCTGAGCATTCTTCCCAATCGGGGATTACGACGTCCGCCAAGAACAAGCGGACTGTATTCGACAAAGGTGAGCCCCGGATATTGCTTGCTTAAGTAGACGATCGCCAGCAGCGGAAACAGGGTGATCATCCCGCCAACAATCGGACCCAGCCATCCCATCTGATACAGTGTCGCGGTAGTTGTACGCGGCATAGTTAGTATCCCCACCCCGATCATCGAGCTGATCAGAATGGATATCAATTGCCATGTACTGATGTATCGCGTTTGATTTCCCATTTCCATCGCGCTCCTATTGCATTTCCATCCCTAAGCGGCGAATCTTAATCGTATAGGCAACACGAATTGGGAAATTTTTGAAATCATGTTCCCAGTCGTGCTTTTCCCAGTAATCTCGGTAGTGGTGGGCTCTAAGAGCAAGTCCGAGCTTTAGAATGTCGCTGTTGTAATCCTTTTGCAACTGCTGAAACAGCTTTCTAGCTCTGTATTCCATTTCTTTTTTGATTAATACCTGCATTTGCTTAATGAATTTTTCAGGAGGCAGGTTGAGATCTGCCGTGACTTCCACGATGTCCCCCTGAAGCTCGCAGAAAAAGGTTGCTGCATGTCCATTGTGATTTTTTTCCCCTGCTATGTGGCTTCCTTTTAGCTCTAGCTTCTTTTTTACGAAATGGGGACGGAAAGTGACGTAACCACCCTTTGGATTTGGTAACGGGATGATGATATCTCCTCCGCGATCTTCATTTCTGAGCTGTAGAAGCGACCATGTCTGGATATCATTGAGTGTGCCCACCATTTTATGTCCACGAAAAACAGCTACACCGCTCCACCTTACCTCCGTTTCACTCGCTTGCACATAATTGAGAAACGGTTGCATCGTCTTGTTGGAGGTCTGATTGAAATAATCTACCAGGGTTTGATCGGGGATGGTTCCCATTTTAGCGCCGTTTTCGATTAAATCCATCAGGAACACAACAGGAATTTGCGCTAGTTGGGGTTTGATTTTGAGTAAGGTTGCTGCCTCTCCTTTGACGACGATTGGCCACATCAGTCGTCGAATTTGCGGCTCCCTCCGAAAGCTGTCCATGATGTCTCCGATTCCTTTTTTTGCTACTTCTTCACTAATAGCGAGTACGCGGGTATGGCCCAGGAACAGCTTTTGGTTCAAGCGCAACTGCAAGTTGTTGTTGGCATCGAGAATGGTCTTGCCGGTCACGCTCATGATTTTTACCGCATCGGCATTTCCTCCTCCGCCCTGCCCACTGCTTCCTGCAATTTTGATTGGGATTGGAATCTGTACCGTCAATTTGTACAAATCCTCTCTTCCCTCTACCACATCAACCGCGATAGCAAGTACGGAAGTGCGTTCCTCAAGCTCTCGCCTGTCCCAGCACCCTGTCAGAAGAGAGAGACTAACCATCAGAACTGCCAAATGAAGCCACCATCTAGCCATCTGCATTTCTCTCCTTTTGTTTTGATGCAAAATCTTTAATGAGGATTACTATCAGGTAGAGAGTAGGGATGCCAAGATTGAGGAAGAGACTCAATATACCCACAAATGAGCTCACTCGAAAAATATCCACGATATTTTGCGGCCACAGGGCAATGTAGTATAGAGGGATGAACAGGATTGCGGAGATAACCCTCTGAAACACAATGCCTTTATTGAACAGCTGGCGTATACCATACATAGCAGCGTAATAAGCATTTGCAACTGTAGTGAATACGGCAGTGACCCATACTGCCAGGAAAGCTGATTCCAGCCGCTCCAGAATGAGCCCTGGAACCTGAGTGGTCTTCACCAGCTCAAGAGTAGGCCAAGCAACCCGCTGTAGCTCTTCGTACCCGAACACGACGATGCCTGCTACCACGATCAAGGTATATACAATCATCGCAATGCCGATTCCGTAAAAACCTGCCTTTACTTTGCTTTTGTTCTCATGAGCGTAAGCAAAGAAGATTAGCATGATTTCGTAACCTGAAAAAGAATAAATCGCTTCGTAGCTACCCTGTAAAAGAGACTTGGCTGGTACGCGAAAAAGCGGAAGGATATTGTTCCACTCCGCTTTTTGGAAGGAAGCAAGAGCGATAAACAGGATTGGGAACAAGATCATTGGAAAAAGAAGCTCATTGACTCGTGCTACCACTTCCACGTCATGAAGGCATAAGATGAATGCAAGAAGAAACATGGAGATAATGATGACCTCCAGCGGAGTATCGAGCAAGACAGAGGTGACCACTACTTCTCCGAAAATGCGGGCGACGATGGCCGTTGTTGAATATAGGAAGACAAGATAACCGAGAATCCATGGCATACTGAGCCATTTTCCGATTTTCGGATAGTTTTTTTTTCCCCAGACGATAGGGCTGTATTCAATGAACGTCATTCCGGGAAAACGTTGACTTAGCTTGGCAATCATCCAGATGGATATTATCGCGACAACGGAACCAAAAACAGGAGACATCCATCCTGCTTCAAACAAGACGGAAGATGTAGAGCGTGGCAAGGTTAGCACACCTACACCAATTAGTGTGCTTGTAATCAAGGACGTCAGTTGCCATAAGGAAAACGTTTGTTGTCGGCTGCTCACGTCCTGCTTACTCACGGCTTCTCATCCTCTCTCATGCGTACTTCATCATGTACATGGAACATGGTTGGGCGGGTTTTCATCAAATGATGGGGTGCGCGTATGAATAAATCCCTCATCCCCTTCATATTGAGCGGGCTTAGTGGGGACATATACGGGACACCGAACGACTTGATCGATGATAAATGAATCAGAATAACGATCAAAAAAAGCATAATCCCATACAGTCCAAACATCCCAGCTAGGAGCATGACCGGAAAGCGCAGCATCCGAATCGCAATGGCTGCGCTATAGCTGGGGGAGGCAAATGATCCGATCGTAGTTACCGCGACGATGATGACCATGACAGGACTGACTAGACCAGCTGATACGGCCGCTTCCCCTACAACCAGCGCCCCTACGATTCCAATGGTAGGTCCAATCGGGCCAGGTAGCCGTACACTCGCTTCCCGCAAAATCTCGATAGCAAGCTCCATGAACAAAGCTTCTACTAGAGAAGGAAACGGTACGGTCGATCTGCCTGCCGCCATGGCGATCACAAGACGGGACGGGATCATCTCTGGATGAAAAGCGCTAAAAGCGATGTACAGAGATGGCAGCAAAAGCGCAATCGAGATACTGATGATCCGAATAAAGCGGATTAAAGTCGCAATGTAAAACCGTTCGTAATAATCCTCGGGACTCTGATAAAACTGAGAGAAAACAGCTGGAGCGATTAGTCCAAAAGGCGTCCCATCAACCAGAATGCCAACCTTGCCCTCCAACAGGTTGGCTACGACCTTATCCGGTCTCTCCGTATTTTGAAGTTGGGGAAAGGGCGACCATCTGTGGTCTTGTATCATTTGCTCAATATAACCACTTTCCAGAACCGAATCTACATTGATTTTCTCGATACGTGACAACACTTCTTTTACCATAGGCGGATGGGCTAGGCCCTCGATGTACATTACGTAGATGTCTGTCTGCGTACGTTGTCCTATTACGAGATGGCGTACCCTGAGATTGGGGTCCTTCAGGCGAAAGCGGATTAAGGCAGAGTTGACACAGAGTGTCTCGGAGAAACCGTCTCGCGGCCCCCGAACAACTGACTCCGTCTGCGGTTCCTCCACACTTCTGCGATCCCATCCTCGCGTATTATTCAAGTACGCCTTTTTTTCTCCATTACGCATGAGGACGGCGCTTCCTGAGAGGATATTGCGAATGACTTGCCGCAAACCGTCAGTCGATTCCAGTTCATTCGATGCTGGATGATCATAAGTAATTTGGGGATTGGTCATATTGGTGATGATAAACTCACTAATAATATTCCGATCGACCATTCCATCAAGAAAAACGATGGCACAATCTACACCAAACTTATCCGGAAAACGCCGGACAACTAGGTCATCGCATTTTCCCAACTGTCGCTCGATCAAGGTAATGTTGTCGTCTACACTTGTCGTGAGTTCTATATCTGCCACGCTTTCCATGCTTTTATTCGAGTGCTGCTGCAATGTCTGCTCCTGAAGAGTATCCTTCCGTCTTTGCCACGCTTTCCAAAATTGGCTCAACACACTCCCCCCTTGGTTCCTTATTCTGCACTGACTAGGAGTACGGATAGTGTACCCAAGAAAGGAAATGAAATCCCTTTTTATATGTTCTGCATAAAGCAAAAAAAGATCCAGCAATAAGCCGGACCTGTAAATCGAATAAACCTTCATTTTATATGTTAGCGTTTATTTATCGGTAGACCACTTTTCGCCTCACCTAAAAGAGGCGTAGACAAGACGTAGATGCCGTGATTCGAAAACGCCCATACAAGATTGCGATCCCATTCAACAAAAATACTGTGGACTGGGTTGGAATGCTCGCTCATTTCTTTGCCCTTACCGTCATTGCTCAAATATTCACCAGACATTTTTGGAACAAAGTAAGCTTCGATCGTTGGCTTGCTCGGATTTTTCAGATCAAAAACCTGCACACCCGCATTGTAGAACGCGTACGGCATCACTGTTTGGCTCGGTGTTCCAGGCTGGATCGCTGCATAACCGCTACGCTTTGGTCCAAAGCTGCCGCGACGTTGGCAGTAATCTGTGAATGGCGCATCACCAGGTGGAGTTGGCCGCGGCATAGTAAACGCAATTTTTGGATTCAGTGGATCACGAACGTCAATCGCATAAATGTCCTTGTACGGCTCGTGGCAATCCTCACCCAATGGGTATCCACTGTAGTAAACCATGCCTGTCGTCTCTACCTTGGTGACATCGATATTGTCTCCCTCGGTACCACTTGCACTGATTGGCATGTCAATATGAGCAACAGCTTTCATATTGTTTGGATCAGTAATATCGACGACCCAGAAGCCGTAGCCTCCCATTGCTGCATACCCGTATTTTCCGCCTTGTTCCACTGGCTTTGGAATGAATAGCGGCATTCTGGCACCCATCCAGGTGGTTTTGTTACCAGCACGAGGGTTTTTATTGTAGGCTTCTTCCTCTCCCTTGCGCTGTCCAGGCACCCACCAGGTATCCAATCGTTTTGGCTTGGCAGGATCTGAGACGTCAAATGCCAATTGACCTGCGGAGTATAGATAGCTCTTGTACTCAGTATTGGAAAAGCTGTCATCCGGCGCGCCTGCAATGAACAAATACTTGTCACCGGTGTATACAGGCACATCCAAGCCACCAGAGCCTTCCTGAACCTCGTCACCTGGCTTTGCTTTTGGATCAAGCGCAGTTTCGGAGAGCAGCTTCCATTCTGTGAACAACGGGCTCGTTACTTCATAGATACGGAATCCGCGCAGCATTTTTCGATCTTTAATCGCCTGAACCTCTTCTGGATTGGTGTATTTGTTCGACAGGACTCCATAGCGAGGCACTTCGTATACCTGAACAGCGATCAGCTTGCCCAGCTCTTTGTTATACTTGATTGTCATGGGACCAAATTGATGCTCTACTTTGGTATCGAAGCTTTTGTACGCTATCCGTTTGGCATTTTTCGGATCGGTAATATCAAAGACGTTGTACATGGTCGTTTCATAGTCATACAGATACCGCTTGCCATTCAGATCAAAGGTCGCCTGCCAGCTGTGGCCCCACCCTGCCACATACGGGTAAAATGCTTCGACATTCATATTTTTCACGTACTGGTTCTGGTCCAAATAAGGCAAGCTGCCATTGAACGGCTGAGGGCCCTCGTTATCTGGCGTCGCAGTTGGGTGCGTGAATGTTCCTGTCTTGACATCATATCCCCAGGTTCCAGGCGCTGGCTCGGCTGGTTCCCCTGGCAATAGCTTGTGGTCTTCTTTTGGATAGGGTGCCGGTGCATCTGGTGCGTTTACATTGAGTCCAGTTCGCGGTGCCACAAACGTATCTGACTTCGCGGGTGTCGATGCATCAACCGCTGTAATCGGTACAAGTGCACCAAATACAAGGGTTGTGGCAAGGAACGTACTCATGACTCTCTGCTTCTTCTCTTTTTTCATTGAATCAATCCCCTTATCTGCTAGATGGAATCGCCCCTATGTGAATGTCTGGATGTTAGGAGGTAATGTTTTTGTTGTCTTCCTTCCCTTGATTAGCGGATGCTGCATAAGCACTCGGATTTGCCTTTTTCCAGATGAAGTAGGCAATCGTAATGATGAGCAGAAGCGGGAAGCCCATGGTCAGCGTATCTTTAAATTCTGGCTGGAACCATGTAGAGAGTACAACGCATGCCAAAAGAACTGCTCCCAGGATTGTCAGATACGGAAAGCCAATCATTCTCACTGGAAGTTTTCGACCGCCCATTTTTTCCCATTTCCGACGGAAGAACAGATGTGTAACGAAAACCATGAACCAAGCGAACATCGCCCCAAAGCTGGAGAGAGAAATCATGACCACAAACGACTGATCAGGAGCGACAATATTGATGATCGTCGCAATCGCAATTCCGATGGTGGATAGGGCCAGCGCTTTGACCGGAACGCCTTTTTTACTTAAATCACCGAGCTTCGCAGGTGCAAAGCCTGCGCGAGACAGAGAAAATACCATCCGAGTGGAAATGTATAGCTGACTGTTCATCGCAGAGAGAGCTGCCGTCAATACAACGAAGTTCATGATGCCAGCTGCGCCCGGAATATTGATAATTTCGAAAACTTTCACAAAAGGACTGGCATCGCTTCCTGCTTTTTGCCAAGGAACAATCATGAGCATGAGGGCGAGAGTCAGAATGTAGAACAGCACAAGCCTGATAACTGCCGTTTTCAAAGCCATCGGAACCGCTTTTTCCGGCTCTTTTGCTTCACCGGCACTGACTGCGATCATTTCAATACTGAGGTAGCTGAACAAGGAGATAAAAATAGCGATCCACATGCCCCATACCCCGTTCGGGAAGAAGCCGCCGTTATTTGTAAAGTTCTGCGTGCCGATCTCTGGGTTTGAGGTACCGAATACAACATAAGCTCCAAATACAATAAACAAAATGATAGCTGCTACTTTAATCATGGAAAACCAATATTCAACAGTACCAAACAAATTGACACTGGTAGCGTTTACATAAAGGAGTACTGCGGAAAAGATGACAATCCAGATGAGACCTGGTACATCAGGGAACCAGTACTTCATATAAACGGACATCGCCGATACTTCTGTTCCTACCGCACACACCAGACTAAACCAATAGGCATAACGGACGGAAAAGCCAGCCCACGGATTGATATAACGCTCCGCGTGAGCGCCAAACGAGCCTGTCGTCGGATGAGCAACTGTCATTTCTGCCAAACATCCCATCAGCAATAGCGCAATGACGGCACCGATCAGATAGCTGACGATAACACTCGGTCCTGCAAAGCCAATCGCCATCCCGCTACCGAGAAACAATCCGGTACCGATCGCACCGCCGATGGCAATCATGGCGAGCTGGCGGGTCGTTAACCCGCGCTGTAGCCCTTTCTCCCTCTCCATGATGTCTTGAAAATTGTTATTGTTTGACACAGGCACACACTCCTTGTGGTCAAGCGCTTAGGCTACAACCCCACGCTTGTTCTCAAATTTTTCGTAGCTCTTTTCTTGCATAATGGTTTTTAAGATTTGCACACTTTCCCATACCTCGGTGTATGTCGTGTAGAAAGCAACCGGAGCCAAACGAATGATGTTCGGAGCGCGGAAGTCAGGAATGATTCCAGCTTCTTTTAATGCCTTGCAAATGCGCACTGCTTCCTCGTGTTCCAGGCTTACGTGACCGCCGCGACGCTCATCCTCTTGTGGATTCGCAATGACAAATCCCATGCCAGTAAGCTCCACCTCAATCAAATCCATCATATAGCGGGTCAGCTTCAGCGACTTTTCGCGGAGCACCTCGACGGACACCTCTTCAAACATTTCCAGTGAGCCAAGCAGCGGGGCCAGGCTGAACATATGCGGAGTTCCAGTCTGGTACGCTCCAGCCGTCTCGCACACATCCAGCGTGTGCTCCATGTCAAATTGCTTATCCTTTTTCGAGCTGTACCACCCTGCAAGTCCAGGGGTTCTTCCAAAATGCTTGCGATTCACATAAATGCTGCCGACGCTTCCTGGGCCTGCGTTTACGTATTTGTAGTTGCACCAGTAAGCAAAGTCCACTCCCCACTTGCTGAAATAATGCGGGATCGCTCCAACAGAATGGCACCCGTCAAAGCCGATCAAAATCCCTTTGTCATGTGCAGCCTTTGTCAAGCGCTCGATATCCAGCAGCTGACCACTTCGATAGAGTACCGTTGGCAGAACAACAAGCGCCACCTCGTCTGTCATCGCAGAAATGATATCTTCCTCTTCAATCAGGCGACCATCGCGGCTGGCTACTCGAATCAAATGCTCGTCCGGGTCTAGCCCATGCAGCTTGATATGACTTTGTAGCGCGTAAATATCGGTAGGGAAGTCGAGCTCTGTTGCGATGATTTTGGTTCGTTTCCCCTCTGGCTGATAAAAAGTAGCTGCCATTTGATGCAAATTGATCGTAGTGGATCCTGTTACAATCACTTCCTCTGGATTTGCACCAACGAGAGACGCACTCATCTCTCCCAGCTTTTCAGAAAGGAAGAACCATGGATGCTGCCCTGTCGTCCAGCCCTCGATCCCGAGCTCCTTCCATGACTGCACCAGATCAGACAAGCTTTTTTCCGCTCGCTTGGACATGAGACCAAGCGAATTCCCATCCAGATACATACTCGGCAACAGGTAAAACTCGTCGCGGTATTTCGCCAGTTCATCCTGTGCGTCTAGCTCCCCGGCGTAGTTTTTGGTAAGTGGGATTGATGCGTATGACATAGCTACCTCCTTGGAAAATTCGTTGATTTACCGGCTTTGCTCTTCTTTGGTTACTCCCCCCACACCCCAGTGGGAGGGGGGAAGCTCTGTAACCAGTACGCGAACCTGCTCAGGCTGGACATCCAAGCTTGTAGTGATTGCTGCAGTCACGCCTTCAATCAGATTCCTGATTTGCTCCTTATCTCTGCCTTGCAGGATAGAAACCTGAACAATCGGCATACTAGCACCTCGCTATAAACTGACTTTTAGCCTAGGGATGTGTTCCCTCTTATCCTTGGCAGCCGAATGTGACACTGCCCATCCCGTCGACCGTTACTTGAATGACATCCCCTGGTTCAAAGGCAATCGCTTCTGTAATAGCGCCGCTCAGGACGATGTGGCCCTTTTTCAGGCCGAGACCTTTTTCGCCCAGCTTATTGACCGCCCACGCCATCGACGCCGCTGGATGACCAAGCACAGCTGCACCTGAGCCTGTTGTTTGGACTATTCCATTTTTGCTCATGATCACGCCCGTTAAAGCGAGATCGAAATCTCGAGGCGACACCCACTTGCTCCCTACGACAAAAGCGGTGGAGGAGCAGTTGTCTGCCACAACATCCGGCAGTGTAAAGCGGAAATTCTCATAGCGACTGTCAATAATCTCAATCGCTGGAGCAACGTATTTGGTTGCCCGCAGCACATCCTCTGCCGTAACATTTGTCCCTTGCAAATCTTCTCCCATCATAAAAGCGATCTCCGGCTCCGCCTTTGGATGAATAAAGCGACTATAAGCAAGAGGCTCCCATTCGAGTGCCAGCATTCCGTCGGTTAAATAACCGTAAATCGCCTCGTGCACGCCCATCATCTGCTGCTTGGCCCTGCTGGTAAGTCCCAGCTTCAAGCCGATGCAACGCTCACCAGCCTGCTCCTTGCGCTCAATCAATTGCTGCTGAATCTCATACGCCACCTCAATCGGAAGATCAGGATAACGGGAGGTGATTTTCTCCACCTCTCGCTTCTCCCTCTCTGCTGAAAGCAAATAGTCGACCAGCTCTCGTTGTACTTCCTGTGTGATCGCCATTTGTCATACCCCCGCTCTTCGGATCTGCGCCAGCTCCGCTGCCACATCAATAATCATGTCTTCTTGTCCGCCCACCGCTTTTCGTCTGCCGACCTCCATCAAGATGTCTCTGGCATCAACGCCGAAACGCTTGCTCGCACGCTCGGCATGGAGAAGGAAGCTGGAATAGACGCCTGCATATCCCATGACGAGACTGCCTTTGCGAATTTCCTGTGATTGTGGCAGGATCGGACCTACGATATCTTCGGCTAGGTCCATCATTTTGTAGAGATCGATTCCGAGCTGTATGCCCATTCGATCCAGGACTGCAAGCAATACCTCCGTCTGTGCATTGCCAGCACCTGCCCCCAGACAGCGCATGCTGCCATCGATTCGGGTAGCTCCCTCTTCAATCGCCACAAGCGTATTGGCAATCGCTACGGACAAATTGTTATGTGCATGAAAGCCGATTTCGATATCGAGAGCCTGACGCATGGCGCGGATACGCTCACGCACCTGATCCGGCAAGAGCGCTCCCGCTGAATCCGTCACGTAAACAGCTTCTGCTCCATAGCTTTGCATCAGCTTTGCTTGCTCCACGAGCTTTTCGACCGGCGCAGAATGCGCCATCATTAGAAATCCGCAAACCTCCATGCCTAGCTCGCGCGCAATTTGGATGTGCTGAGCAGAAACATCTGCTTCCGTAACATGCGTAGCGACTCGGACGAGACCAGCCCCTAGCTGCCTTGCTTGCTTCAGCTCGTTCACCGTTCCCACTCCCGGAATCAGCAGAACCGCTACCTTTGCCTGCTTGCAAGCTGCTACAGCCGTTTCGATCAATTCCATTTCGTTTACACGCGAGCGCCCGTATTGAATCGTCGAGCCGCCCAATCCGTCACCATGGCTGACTTCAATGTAGTGCATGCCTGCATCGTCGAGGCCAGTTACAATAGACTTCACTTGCTCTGTAGTAAACTGGTGGGCTACGACGTGACTGCCATCGCGCAAACAAACCTCTGTCATTTTGATTGGTTGGTTGCTATTCCGTTCCAAGGCTTACTCCTCTCCCATCCAGTAGATGACGAGCGACCTGTTCTCCCACTCGCATGGCCGCTGCCGTCATGATGTCCAAATTGCCTGCATATGGAGGAAAGTAGTCTCCCGCTCCTTCGATTTCCAGAAACACCGTCACCCGGTTCTCTTCGAACAGCGGCTCCTGCTTGAGGCGATAGCCGGGTACATACTGACGAACCTCTTGAGTGATGTCCAAAATGGACTGACGGATCGCAGCTTCATCCATCTGAGCCACTTCACAATAGATCGTATCCCGCATCAAAATCGGCGGTTCTGCAGGGTTCAGTATGATGATTGCTTTGCCTTGATCTGCACCGCCTACTTGCTCCAGAGCTTGGCGAGTTGTCATCGTAAACTCGTCGATGTTGGCACGGGTACCGGGACCCGCGCTCTTGCTTGCAATCGTCGCTACAATTTCTGCGTAGCTGACATTAGCTACACGATTGATGGCATACACGATCGGGATCGTCGCCTGCCCACCGCATGTGATCATGTTAAGGTTTGTCGTATCCATCTCAAGCTGCTCTGCGAGGTTGACGACGGGGCACACGAATGGCCCGCGTGCCGCTGGAGTCAGATCGATTACTCGTATGCCTAGCTCCTTCAGCACTTTTGCGTGACGGACATGGGCTTTTGCAGAGGTAGCATCAAACACGATTTCCGCCAAATCCGGCTGGTTCACAATCGCCTCAATTCCGTTTGCAAACACAGGATATCCTCTTTCCTTCGCCCGCTTGAGACCATCGGAATCCGGGTCAATCCCGATAACAGCTGCTATCTCTATTACACTGCTTCTCTCCAACTTGTACATCAGGTCAGTCCCGATGTTGCCTGATCCTAAGATGGCTGCCTTGATTTTCTTCACAGTAAGTCTCCTCTCTACCGAAACGTCACGGAAACGGACCCCAATGACCCGAAACTTGCTGTGACGAAATCTCCCTCTCTGACTGCTACAGCAGCGCTAAGAGCACCTGGTAAAATCAACTCGCCTGCTTTTAGACCAATCCCAAACTCATGCAGCTTATTCGCCAGCCAGGCAACCGCATGGGCTGGGTGACCCAATGCTGCTGCGCCTGCTCCAGTACCGACTTCCTCTTCATTTTTGTACAGCGCCATGCCTACACTTCTTAGGTCAAGACCATCCAGACGAGTGCGCTGATCCCCGACGACGACAAGTGCAGAAGAGCCATTGTCTGCTACGGTATCGACCAGCTTGATTTTCCAGTCCGCGATGCGGCTATCAATAATCTCAAGTGTCGGCACCACATACTCGGTTGCCATTAATACATCCAGGTAGTTGATGTTTGGCCCAACCAGATCAGCCCCAAGCACGAAACCGATTTCCGCTTCAACCTTTGGCAAAAGCAGCTGGTCTGCCTGAACCGTGCCGTTATTTTTCACCACCATGCTATCGAGCAGATGTCCGTAGTCCGGCTCGTCGACCCCCAGCATTCGCTGCATAGCCAAGCTGGTCAGGCCGACTTTTTTGCCGATTACTTCTCTTCCACTGTCCAGCTTTTTTTCCAAAACCTTCAGCTGAATACGATAAGCGTCCGTTACCTGCAAGCCCTCATACCGGGCAGTAATCGGCGCTACCGGCTGACGGCTCTCTTCTGCAGCGAGCAGCTCCAGTGCTACGCTTTCGATTATTTGTTCCATGTCATGTCCATCCTTTCGCTTCCGCGCTGCAATTACAGCTTCATCGTCACTGTTTTGGCTTCGGTGTAGAACTCAAAGCTGTGACGACCGCCTTCGCGACCGATTCCACTTGCTTTTGAGCCGCCAAACGGGGTACGCAAATCACGGACATACCAGCAGTTGATCCAGAGCAAGCCGGAGTTGATGCCTGCTGCTACGCGATGGGCACGGCGCAGATCGTTTGTCCAGACTACGCCAGCCAGACCGTAAATCGAATCATTTGCGATTCGGATAGCCTCTTCTTCTGTTTTGAACGGGATGACCACCAGCACCGGACCGAAAATTTCCTCCTGAGCCACCCTCATTTTGTTATCAACGTCATACAGGACTGTCGGCTCGTAGTAATTACCTTTATCCAGTCCAGCTACGCGCTTGCCGCCGTGCGCCAGCTTTGCACCCTCGGACAATCCAATC
The DNA here is from genome assembly GCF_002897295.1 of Brevibacillus reuszeri. Taxonomy (GTDB): domain Bacteria; phylum Bacillota; class Bacilli; order Brevibacillales; family Brevibacillaceae; genus Brevibacillus; species Brevibacillus reuszeri_A. The sequence goes on along the minus strand of NZ_BEXF01000004.1, from coordinate 301,693 downwards.
TGCACATATTGCTCGACGGTTTCCAGATGGCTTTTTGACACGAGCGCCCCCATGTCTGTTTCCATATCCAGAGGATCGCCAACCTTGATCTTTTGTACAGCGGCAACAAACTTTTCAAGGAATTTCTCGTATACAGACTCCTCAACCAGCAGTCGCGAGCCTGCGAGGCAAATCTCGCCTTGGTTACGGAAAATCGCTTCCACTGAGCCTTTGACCGCTTCATCGAGATCAGCATCTGCAAAAACGATGTTCGCAGACTTGCCGCCCAGCTCCAGCGATACCGGGATCAATTCTGACGCCGCATTGCGCATGATCGTTTTGCCAGTAGTGGTTTCTCCTACGAACGAAATGCGTCGCACATGCGGATTTGTAGTCATGGCTGTGCCGACAGTTCCACCAGGACCGGTCAAAATATTCAGAACCCCTGGCGGCAAACCGGCTTCGTTGGCGATTTCCCCCAGCATGAGCGCAGAAAGCGGAGTGTAGGATGCCGGCTTTACTACGACCGTGTTCCCTGCTGCCAATGCAGCCGAAGCTTTCCAGGTCATCTGCATAAATGGCAGGTTCCACGGAATGATCAGGCTGGTTACGCCTGCTGGCGCATATTTGGCATAGGACATGAAGTTTCCTTTGTCATAATGCTCATGGTTCACATACTTAGCCATCTCTGCAAAGAAGCGCAGGTTTTGGGCCGCACGCGGAATATCAAAGCCGAGACTCTCCTTGATCGGCTTGCCCACATCCATCGTTTCCAGCGTCGCTAGCTCTTCGACACGCTCCAAAACCAGATCAGACATGCGACACAAGATTTCAGAGCGCTCTTCTACTGATTTATTGCTCCAAATCCCGCTCTCAAAAGCCTTTTGCGCGATCTCAATCGTCTTGCCCGTGTCCCGCTCGTCAGCGCATGCTACCGATGCGAGCTTTTCGTTTGTCGCCGGGTTGATCGTGTCAAACGTTTCTCCTGACATCGCGTCAACATACTCACCATTGATAAACAGTTTGGCATCTTGCAGTTGAATGCTGTTCATGTTTCCCCTCCTGTCTACTCCTCGATCTCCAGAACCATTTCTATCTCTACTGCTGTATTACCTGGCAGCTGCGCCATCCCGACCGCAGATCGACCATGCTTACCTTTTTCTCCAAAAACGGCTACCAACAAATCGGATGCCCCGTTCATCACTTTCGGTTGATCCGTAAAATCTTCAGTCGAATTGACAAATCCCAAAATTTTGACTACTCTCTTCACTTTGCCCAGATCACCAATTTCCGCTTTGACCGCCGCGAGCAGGTTGAGCATGGATTGACGGGAAGCCATATATCCTTCCTCAATCGTGAGGTCACGCCCCAGCTTTCCTTTGTACTGATCGACTCCCTGTCCTGCGGTAAACAGGAGATTGCCTGTTCGTACGCTGGCTACATAGTTGCCAACAGGGATACGAAGCTGTGGAAGCTCGAGCCCAAGCTCAGCTAAATTTTGTTCGGGTGTCTGTAATTGTTCTGCCACTCCTATGTCTCCTCTCATCGCGACACTTTCAAAAATTCTAGGGCATTGCCCCCGAGCATCGCACTTTTTTGTTGCTCTGTCAGACCAGGGGTATCGTAGATGACTTTTCCTGGTGGAAGCTCGCGGAGCAAAAACGGATAGTCTGTGCCCATCACGATTTTTTCATGACCGAATCGCTCAATCAGAAGCTTGATATTATTCGGCTCGTAATTCAGAGAATCAAAGTAAAAGTTTTTCGCATAGTAGCTAGGTGGGTGTTCAGTCACGCGCAGATGCGGCCAAACCTTCCAGCCTTGGTCGAGACGAGGCAAAATGTACGGGAAGGAGCCTCCGCCATGTGCAAAGCACACCTTTAGCTTCGGAAATTTTTCCATGACGCCGCCACCGACCAAACTCGCTGCTGCAAGTGCCGTTTCGCTCGGCATCCCGACTGTATACATGAAGTTGTGGCGCGGCATTCTCTCCCGTCCTAGCGTCTCCCACGGATGAACAAACAACGGCACATCCCACTTCTCGCACATCTCGAAAAACGGGAGAAAGACTGGATCATCCAAATTCAAGCCATTGATGTTGGAACCGATCTCGATTCCTTTCAAGCCCAGCGTGTGCATGCAGCGTTCCATTTCTCGAATAGAGCTCTCCACGTCTTGCAGTGGAACGGTCCCCAATCCTATGAAGCGATCCGGATACATGCGCACCGTATCAGCGATAAAGTCATTTTGCAGGCGAGCCATCGCTTCCGCTGCTTCAGCAGGCGCCCAGTAAGAGAAGGTCACAGGAATCGGTGAGAGTACTTGAACATCTACACCCTCCGCTATCATGTCCTCGATGCGTTTTTTCGGGTCCCAGCACTGATCCGTAATTTCTCGAAACAGCTTTCCGCCTACCATAATATTGGCGCCGCAGGAGCAAGTCGGTTGCAGCACCGGCCAACGATCACCGCCGTATTTTTTTGAAAAATCAGGCAAGTCAACTGGGATGATGTGTGTATGAAAGTCTACTCTGGTTGCCATTCTTTCACTTCCTCTGACATGATATGTCCGCAATTTTTGCACTCACGCAAATCGGCGCTGCTGTTGAATGTGTAAATCGCTTCTTTTACCTGCTTTTCAATATCAGTCAATTGAACACGCGTACGGTGCATTTCCTGGTCACATTGATCGCAGAACCAGACGAAATCCTCCAGCTCTCCGTGGTCGCGGTTGCGCTCGATCACAAGCCCAATCGTATCAGCTACTCGGTGAGGGGAATGCGGCACATTTGCGGGTAGCAGGAACATTTCGCCTTCGCGCACGGTAATGACCTCACGCTTGCCCTCTTCGTTAATGATTTCGACATAACAATCACCTTTTAGCTGATAAAAGATCTCTTCCGAAGGGTCTACGTGGAAATCCCGCCGTTTATTCGGACCGCCTAGCACCATCATCATCAGCTCAGCATCTTTCCAAACGACTTTATTGTTCACAGGTGGTTTCAGACTGTCTTTGTTTTCCTCAATAAATTTCCATATGTTAATAGGGCTTACGATTTTGCTCATTAGATGACACTCTCCTTTGACCATTCATTGGTTTCGATTTTTTTTGAATCAAAGCTTCCGTATTTCTCCTGAATAAAAGTAAGCGCTACTGCTCCGAGCAAGCACGGAATCGCGAATACGAGGAAGTTACTCTGCAGAGGCAGGCTTAGCGATAGTAAAAATCCGCCTAGTGTTGGACCAAGAATCGCACCGATCCGACCGATACCAAGTGACCAGCCGATGCCTGTAGAGCGCATTTCCTTCGGGTAATATTCTGTGATGTAAGGATTGGCCAGGTTTTGTGTGCCAATCGTGCACGCGCCACCCACTCCAACGAATAGGTACAAAAGCAGCGTGGAGGATTTGAAGCCGAGGAGAACAAAGCACAGGGCACCGATAAGGTAAAAGGCGATGATGACTTTCTTTGCACCCAATTTGTCAGAGAGCCAGCCACCGATAAGCGAGCCTGCAATCGACCCGAGATTGAGTGTCAGCATGAACGACAGGCTGGAGCCCATTGGGTAGCCTGCTTGCATCATCAGCTTTGGCAGCCATGTGTTGAGTCCATAGACCATGATCAGGCAGCAGAAGGTGGACAGCCAGAACAGGAAGGTGCTTCGCGCACGCTTTTCTTCAAACAGCTTTTTGACAGGTGAGCCTTTTGCCTTTTCCTTTTCCGCTTCAAAATGAAATTCGTCCGTCTCCTTGTACTGACCAGCAGGATCGACCTGGTTCAATATCCGGCAAAGCTCTTTGTTTTGCTTTTTCAAGATGTAAAAGCTCATTGATTCAGGGCAGTGCTTGATAAACCAAGGAAGCACGAGCAAAGGGATCGCGCCTACCCAAAAGATGGACTGCCAGCCTAGCACAGGCATGACGTACATACCGAACAGAGCTGCCATAATGCCACCGATTGCATATCCGCTGTACATTGCAGCTACTAAAATGCTTCTGATTTTTTTCGGTGAGTATTCTGTCATCAAAGCAATGACATTGGGCATCAGTCCTCCCAGACCAAGTCCTGCCACGATCCGCAATAGGGAGAAGATCGTAGGATTTGGAGAAAAGGCAACCAGCGCTGTTGCAATACTAAAGAGCGTGATGCAAATTATCAGTACCTTTTTCCTCCCGATTTTGTCTGCAAGCGGAGCGAAGACAAAAGCCCCTGCCATCATCCCAAGCAGTGCGTAGCTGCCCATCGCCCCTGCCTGTACCGGAGTCAAATTCCACTCCTGCATCAGGACTGGCAGTACCACACCGTACAGATTCAGGTCGTAGCCATCAAATATGATGCTGAATGCACACCAGAAAAAAACACCTAAGTGAAACTTGGAAAACTTGCTTGTTGCCATGACCGTTTGCGCATGAACTGATCGCACGAACAACCTACCCCCAGCGAATTATGAAATTTCTTTTTGTCTGTTGCAGGTAGTTTGGGCATGGTCGGCGAATGGTAGTATTCTGACTTCCCTCCGTAGTGTTTTCCGGCTGGCCGCTTGAAAACTGACTCTACAGGGGGTGAAGTCTCTTTTTTGTGTCCATCAGCCTCGATAACCAAACCGTTTGGAAACCGCTAATGCCGCAAGTTTCACTTCGCTGATGAACGTTTCCATTTTTTCATCGGAGAATCGATGCTTGGGCCCAGCGCTACTGATAGAAGCAATGACTTTGCCCTCATGGTTAAAAATGGGTGCTGCCACGCATTTCAATCCGATCTCAATTTCCTCATCGTCAATCGCGTACCCCTGCTCCCGGATTTTTGCGAGTTCCCGCTTGATTGCTACCGGGTCCGTCAAAGTAAGAGAGGTAAACGCTTTCAATTCGACTTCGTTTAAAATGCGATCCACTGTCTCCTCGTCCAAATGTGCGAATAGCGCCTTTCCGACCCCCGTGCAGTACAGCGGTGCTCGTTTTCCTAGCATCGAGTACATGCGAAGTGATCCGGGCCCTTCCACTTTTTCCACGTACACAACCTCGTCTTTGTCGAGAACAACCAAATGGACAGTCTCTTGCAGCGTTGCCACCAGATCGTGGATGACCGGATAGGCGAGATTCCGCAGCTCCATCCCACCTCCAACCAAATTACCCAGCTCGAACAGACGAAGGCCCAATTTGTACTTTTGATCGGTTGGTTTTTGTTCGAGGTAGCCTCTGTTTTCCAACGTTTTGATCAACCCATGAACCGTGCTTTTGGATAGCTGGAGTCGGTCGCTGATTTCTTTGACACTTAGCTCGGTATCGGTTAGTGAGAACAACTCCAAAATATCAATCGCTCGATCCACTGACTGAATAAATTTCTCGCTCATGATCCCTCCTCTTCGTTCGGCATTATCGAACGGCGTTCGTAAATACTGAATACATTTCTTATTATAGGCTGACTTTTCCAACTACGCAATACACAATTTAGAGTTTTCTGTCATTTGCACGCAAAAAAAATAACCCCGCGTCTTTAGATTGACACGGGATTACTTTGGTTATCCTATTAGCCAAACGAGGAGCGCAACTTGCAATATACAGAATACGGGTACGAGGATAAGGAAGCGGGCATGCTTCGTTTTATGACGATAGGTGAGCATACCTGCCAGCGCCCCTAATCCTCCCCCTAAAAAAGCAACGAGCAATAAGCTCGCTTCTGGAATCCGAAATCCTCTTCTCGGGGCCAAGTGCTTGTCAATTCTCATCAGGCTCCATGCGTATCCATTCAAGAGCACGCCACCAGCCACTGCCAACCACCAGACAGCAAGAATTGCCCCAGCCAAAAGCATGGCCCACCCGATAACAAGAAGTAGATTGCGATTCCGTCTATGCTGCGTTAATTGTTTATGGAACATAAGCTTACTCTCCTTTTGCTCGGTAAGCCCGATTCCCCAAAACGACCTTGCGTACAATCAAACCTATCGCCAAAACTGCAACTACGACGAGCAATGCATAAAAGCCATATTTCCGAATGATCCCGATGATCGATTCCACGTTGTTCCCAAAAACGTAGCCTAAAAAGTAAAAGGCTGTTGTCCAAACGAGACCGATTGGATAGGAAAGCAGGGCGTAGCGCCGATAGCTCATTCCACCCAATGCAACCAAATAGGGTACCACATGACGCACGACTGGGAACAGGTAGCTGATGCACAAAGCCGTCGTCCCGTATTTTTCCAGCATCACTGTCGAACGGTCTACTGCATGGCGCATTTTTTCGCTCTTTGAAAGCCACCGCAATATGGGCCTTCCGAAATATTTTCCAAGCAAAAATCCGATTGTTAAGCCTGAAGCCACACCTAAATACCCCGCTAAAAAGGAGTAATATGGGTTGAGCAGGCCGATGGATGCCAAGAATCCCCCTGTAGCTACAACCAGCTCATCAGGAATGGGTAGACCCACAATTCCCAGCCATAGCAAAAAGAAAATGGCAAAGTAACCGTATTGCTCTATGATTGACATCAGCAGGTTGATTTCCATCAGGCAAAATCCCCTATCCTCGCCACTTTTCAGCTACTATCATAGATGACAGTCAGTGGCTACTAGCGATCTATATGACACCTTTTAATACGTACGAACCCTCGAAAAAGCTACTTGTCTATTTTGCAATAGATGTGCGCTTTTTATCAAGCTAGAAATCGCCTACCCCCGTTCAGGCCAAATGCTTGAGCGCTTCCCGCTTGCTGAGGCTCGCCAAAGGAGTCTTTTCTACAAAATCGCGTACTGCTTCGGGATTTGTTTTGGCATACTCCCTTAATGACCAGCCGATTGCCTTTTGAATAAAAAACTCCTTGGATGCTGCACATGCTCGAATATAGGTGAACAAAAGCTCTTTGTTCGTCTCCTGTTTATAGGAAAGCTGAAACAGAATGGCAGTCCGTTGCAGCCACATATTTTGACTTTCCATCCATGCAGATGTAATAGGCTCGATTGTCTCAGGGTGATGTCGCAGGATCGTACCCGCCATATGGGACGCAAGAAAATCTACAGTATCCCACCACGACTTGGTTGTAACTAATTCCTCCAGCAGACGAAGGTGGCTATCCGTCAGCCGTTTTTTTACCTTCCCGACCACATCGAGCGCCAAATACTGGTATTCCCTCTCAGATAGCTGCCACAGCTGAAGTACGACCTCTTCCCAGTTGTTCGGTATCCCCTGCTCACGAAACAGCTGTTTGCTCAGTTCTTTGCGCAAGGGGGATTTAATCCCTAAAAAAGGGAAGTGATTTTTCATATATTGCTCCATTGGTCCAGCCAAAGCTTTATCGGCATGAGCTTGGAATTTTTGAAGTGCAGCATCTGTAAACGTGCTCGACATCCATTTCTCCCCCCCTTGCCGGGTTAGCCTGCTACATTTATGCTTGGCTCGACGATCGTAAAGGCATTTTGTAACTCATCCTTATACGGATAGTAAACCACGAGTGTAAAATCACCTTCGATGACTTCTCCTGTCTTCAGCCAGGTCTCGATGTCAAACGATACCTTAGTCGCGAGCGTATGCTTGAAGTAGTCCTTTTCCACAGAAGCGTGCTGCGCGAAATCCTCACGAAGCCGATCCCGCTGCTCATAAACCGTCGAAAACGTCTCTTGCATTTCTTCCTTTTCCATCACGTCTTCCCACCATAGCTTACGTGGACGATGCTTCTGGTTGCTAAGGAAGTCAAATTTCATCAGACTGACAACATGGTCAAGCCCTTCCAGCTGTTGAACCTGTAAAAAGCTTTGAAGACGGGTAAACAAATCCTCAAGCTGATGCCCGATGCGGCTCCAGTTTTGATTTTCCCAATAATCGCCAAATGATTGGAAGAAATCAAATGGCGACTCAAACTGATTTGCCAAAATCCATTCCAGCGTATGATCCATACGGTGCGCATTCCAATATTTTTCGAGCACATCCTCTACCCGCTTGATCTTTTGCATATCGGCAAACGAGAGAACATTGTTGCCTAAAATCTCGTAAGGAGCCTCGTCCATAAATACATAGCCGTGATTCGCTGCTCGCGCCCGCACGCCTGTTCCACGCAGCATCTTCAAAAACCCGAGCTGGAGCTCTTCCGGGCGCAGGGCAAACACGTCATTAAACGTTTTGCGGAACGATTGATAGTCTTCCTCTGGCAAGCCTGCAATCAAGTCCAGATGCTGATCGATTTTTTTCGACTCCTTGATTTGGGTAACCGTTCTAGACAGGCGATCAAAGCGTTGGATACGCTGAACAAGTCGATTCGTCTCATCATTCGTGGACTGCACCCCGATCTCAAAGCGGAACACGCCTGGCGGTGCATTCTCGGTCAGAAAGTCCAGGACGTCTGCACGCAAGATATCTGCTGTGATTTCAAATTGGAACACCGTTCCGTTATGGTTATCGATCAGAAATTGAAAAATCTCCAAGGCGTATTTTTTATTAATATTAAATGTGCGGTCAACAAACTTGATTGTTTTCACACCATGGTTAATCAGTCGTTGCAGCTCTTCCTTTACGCGCTCCAGGCTGAAGTAGCGTACGCCATCCTCAATGGAGGACAGACAGTATTGGCATTTGAATGGGCAGCCGCGAGACGCTTCGAAATAGACGACACGATTGTTAAGCTCGTCCAAATGGTCCGCATAGGGGGAGGGAATACTGTCCATCTCCTCAATCTGTGCCCGTGGCATGGAGAAACGCACATATTCTCCTTCACGGTAGGCGATTCCGGCTACATCACGCAATCTAGGAGGTTGATTGGTTTCCAAAGCTTCCTGGTAAACCCGCAGCAGCTCCAGGAAGGTTTGCTCCCCTTCTCCAATCGCAATCACATCGATCTCGGGATGCTTTTTCATCCATTCATCCGCATCATAGGTGACCTCAGGACCGCCGAGGATAACCGGCAAATCCGGGCATACCTTTTTCAGATTGCGAATCACGTCTAATGTCTCACGTATATTCCAGATGTAACAGGAAAATGCAACAACATCTGGCTGTCTTTTGTAAATGTCCGCAACCACATTTAGGGTCACATCGTTAATCGTATATTCTACTAGGTCGATGGATGGAAAAGACGACTGTGCGTAGCTGCGCAAATATCGCAATGCCAGCGACGAGTGAATAAACTTCGCGTTAAGCGTTGATAGTAAGATCTTCATGTATGGTTCTACTCTCCTTGCACTTTCCGGCACGAAAAACCATCTCTTATGCGGATGGTTTTATGCATGTCCGATCAGATTCCTTTCGTAACAGTACCATATGAGGCAAGAAAACGGCAAATTTCCGTCTTACCGATTCAATTCCCGAACGACATGTCCCAGCTCAGGAACAATCAGTCTGTTCATCGCCAAACGCACAGCACCCGTCGAGCCCGGTGTAGAAAAGATCATCTTCCCTTGGCGTGTTCCAGCCACTGCTCGACTCAGCATAGCCGCTGAACCGATGTCCTCTGTAAAGCTCAGCATGCGGAACAGTTCTCCAAAACCTGGCATCTCCTTCTCCAGCAGGCCTGAGACTGCCTCAAACGTATTATCTCGCGGAGAAATGCCTGTTCCTCCATTTAGAAGAATAACCTGAACACTGCTATGTAAAATGCCTTCCTCTATGGCAGCAATTACCTGTACCGGCTCATCCTTTACGATTCGATATAAGATAGCCTCGTGCCCTGCTTCCGTCAACAGCTGCTTCATTAACTGTCCACTCTTGTCAGTCTCTTCTGTTCGTGTATCTGAAACTGTAATGACCATACAGCTTACTTGTTTCGGTGAAAGAGCCTTGTGCTCCTGAGTGCTCATCCTGCCATCCTCCTGCTCCTTGGGCTTTCTCTTCCTTTATGATACCATTTTCTCGGGCCTGTTACCTATGGCACATCCTCGAAGAAATTATGCTAACCCTATACCCTAGTTGGTTCTCTTTCCTATATAATGCTGATGACTGCTATTTTTGATCGACAAGGAGGCGTGGCCGGATGACAAACCGCCCTTTTTTCTCTTTTCATTTCCATAAACAATCCCACACGCCCATTTACGTACAGCTTGCAGAGCAATTGCAAACAGCCATTTTACGCGGGGCCTTTCTCGTGGACGGACAACAGCTCATTTCGCTGCGTGATATGAAAACAGTCAGCGGCTGCTCGCTGGAAACAGTAAAGAAAGGATACGATCATCTCGCTATGGAGGGCTGGCTGGAGGCCGTACATGGCAAGGGTTATTATTTGACTCAGCAGGCAAAGGAAGCTCGTCTGGAAAACCGTTTGCCGCTTACAGATATCCCTATCGCATCACTCGCAGATTCGTCCCCAAGACCTGGCGAAGAGCTCGTTAAGCGTCTGCGAGGGGCTTTTTACGAAAGTTTAACAGTTTTGGATGAACCATCTGCCCAAAAGAAAATCAGACGCGCTCAGGCTGCCAAGGTGTTTGCGGATCATCTCCGTCGTCGCGGACTGCCGCATTATCCGGAACGACTGTTGTTGTTTAACAGAAGCACGAGTGGCTTTGCCTTTCTCGCGCAACGCATCATGAATGCACGTGATGTCGTCTACGTCGAGGAATACAGCTATCCGGTCTTTCTACGCTTGCTGAGTCAATGCGGGATTACAGTGCGTCCGATCAAAATGGACGACGAGGGTGTATCGATCGAAGCACTGGATAGCGAGCAGGAGCATTATCCTGCCAACTGGCTTTTGATCAACCCGCATTATCACTTCCCTACTGGAATCAGCTATTCCGAAGAACGCAAGGAAGAGATTCTCGACTGGGCTAAACGGCATAACGTCAGGCTCGTTGAGAATGATCACTACGGAGATTTATGGTTTGAACAGCCGAGCCACCCGCTCTACCAATTGGCGCGAGAAAAGGAAAGCTCTGTCGAGGTCTACTACCTCCATTCCTTATCAAAAACATTGGCCCGCGACTTGCAACTGGGAGTCTTACTCCTGCCTTCTGATCTAAATGAGGATGAGCTAGAACGGTACCGGCAAATCGTCTCCATGACAGGCGCTGAGCCTTCCCTGCTTGTCGTGGAGGCTGCTGTCCGTCTGCTCGACGATCCGTGGTTTTCCGAGGTGTACCTCGCTGACAGGCGCGCCTTGTTCCATGAACGCTTTTTACGGATCTGGCAAGAAAAACGTCAGGCTCTACCCTCCCACGCAAGCATGTATCCGATCTCAGGCGGATTAAATACGTGGATTGAATGGGGGAATCCTACCTCCAAAGCTACAGAACTGGAAGATCGAGTGATTGCCATACTTAAGGAAGAAGGTCTTGAGCTGACTGGCGGCCATGCGTTTCGGGTTGCAGATGAACCAGACGATTGCTTGCGTCGCCCAGCCGTTCGCTTCCCGTTGGCACCGATGGAGGAGCGCGAGCTGAAGCACTGGCTACATCGGTTGGGTGCTGCACTCATCCGGTAATTTGTTGAAAGAAGTGCCATACTAAGACGCGTGCATTTTCTACTCTGCTACAAGTAAAGAATCGATAAAAAGTCGAGGTAAAACCAAATATGATCAAAAAAATCGTAGAGAAGCTTCATCTTGATCCCCCAAAGACACTGGTGATTGGATTTGCTTTGATTATCCTTATCGGGACTACACTCTTAACGCTTCCCTCTGCGACAGAAAACGGGCTCGGATTGCCCTGGCTGGATGCTTTGTTTACCGCGACATCGGCTACCTGTGTGACCGGACTCGTCGTAGTAGATACAGGAACCACTTTTACGGTGTTTGGTCAGCTCGTGATCCTGTCCCTCATCCAGATTGGCGGCCTCGGCTTTATGACGCTAGCCACCTTCTTTGCCCTGATCATGCGTAAAAAAATCTCTTTGCGCGAGCGACTCATCCTTCAAGAATCGTTGAATCATATCTCCATGGAGGGTGTAGTCCGTTTGGCCAAAATGATTTTGATTTTTACAGCTTTGGCCGAGCTTATCGGTGGTATTCTTCTATCGATCCGGTTTGCCTTTGATTTCCCGCTCGGCAAAGCGATTTACTTCGGCTTTTTTCATGCGATCTCCAATTTCAACAATGCTGGCTTTGATTTGATGGGTGACTTCTCAAGTCTGACTGCTTATGTAGATGATCCGCTCGTCACACTCGATGTGTGCGCATTGATTATTTTGGGAGGGATCGGCTTCCTCGTCGTTAGCGAAGTGTACGATTACCGGCGCACACACCGACTGTCTCTACATACAAAGGTAGTTTTGGCAACAACCGCTTTTTTGGTAGTTGGGGGTACGGCCCTCATCTTTATACTTGAATATACAAACCCAAATACGTTGAAGCCACTGTCGTTCATGGGCAAAGTACTCGGCTCGTTATATCAGTCTGTTACTGCACGTACGGCAGGGTCCAATACGCTGAATATCGGCGACATGCACCAGTCTTCCCTGTTTCTAATCATTCTGTTGATGTTTATTGGCGCTTCTCCTGGCTCGACCGGGGGCGGTATCAAAACGACAACGTTTGCTACCTTGGTTGGTGCTGTGATCGCGCAAATAAAAGGAAAGGAAGACGTAATCTTCTTTCGCCAGCGGATTTTGCCGCACATGATTTACAAGTCGTTAACCGTGACGATGATCGGGCTCTTCATTGTTATGGCGATGACGATGGCGTTGTCCATCACGGAGCCTGGAGCCACGTTTCAGATGGTACTGTTTGAAGTAACGTCAGCTTTTGCCACGACCGGCCTTTCTATGGGACTTACTCCGATGCTTTCGCCAATTGGAAAATGCCTGATCGTCCTCACGATGTTTGCAGGTCGAGTTGGACCGCTGACTATCGCTTTTGCCCTGGCACAGCGTAAGCAAAAAGAATATTACCGTTACCCCAAAGGCAAGATCACGATCGGGTAAAAGAACACGTAAAAAAACCCTGCCGCCCATCTCAAAAGAGAGATGATTGGCAGGGTCTTTGCTATTATTTCTGTGGCAAAAGCTTCGCCAGCTCATCACGAACCAACTGCCCCATCTCGAGCGTACCGATGGCCTTGCTGCGGTCAGAAGCGATATCGCCAGTGCGATGACCTGCTTCCAGTACGGACCACACTGCATTCTCGACAGCTGCTGCTGCTTCATCCATCTCCAGGGAGAGGCGAAGCATCATCGCTACAGAGAGAATCGTTGCGAGTGGGTTGGCGATGCCTTGGCCCGCAATGTCAGGTGCAGAGCCGTGTACCGGCTCATACAGTCCAAAGCTGCCAGCAGCGAGGCTTGCAGAGGACAGCATACCGATAGAGCCTGTAAGCATGGCTGCCTGGTCACTCAAGATATCCCCAAACATGTTTTCCGTCACGATGACGTCAAACTGTTTTGGTGCGCGTACGAGCTGCATTGCGCAAGAGTCTACCAGCTGGTGAGAAAGCTCAACATCCGGATAGTCTTTTGCTACACGCTCAGCTACCTTGCGCCAGAGGCGGGAGCTTTCCAGCACGTTTGCCTTGTCAACAGATACCAGTCGCTTTTGACGCTTGCGAGCGATGTCAAAGCCGACACGGATAATCCGCTCTACTTCCGCTTCATTATAGATGCATTGGTCTTCTGCTACTTCACCGTTCGGACCATCGTAACGTCTTTTCTCCCCGAAATAAATGCCTCCGGTCAGCTCACGAACGACGATCAGATCTACGCCAGATACGACTTCTGGCTTCAGCGATGAAGCATCTACAAGAGAGCTGTGCATGGTAGCTGGACGAATGTTGGCAAACAGCCCCAGTGCTTTGCGGATACCGAGCAAACCTGTTTCCGGGCGCAGATGTCCCGGATTTTGGTCCCATTTGGGTCCGCCAACCGCTCCAAGCAGAACAGCGTCTGCCTGCTTTGCCAGCGTGATCGTTTCTTCTGGCAATGGTGTTCCATCCGTATCGATCGCGATTCCACCGATACGACCTTCTTCACATGTAAAAGTGACGCCTTCCCGTTCCCCAACGAGGGTGAGGACTTTGACCGCTTCCTGCATAATCTCCGGTCCAATACCGTCTCCCGGAAGAACGGCGATGCGATAATTTTTCTTCATCGTTTATCCCGCTTTTCTTTTCTGTAGTGGTTTGCAGTTCCTACTGGCTCTTGTCGTTCCTATCCAGTTGCCGATCAATATGTGTTAGTTCGCGGCTACGGGCACGGACTCTCCACGACGCTCCAAAATCTTGTTGATTGCTCTGACGTAAGCAATCGCGCTCGCTTCTAGTACGTCTGTGCTGACACCGCGTCCTGTCACAGTCAAATCACCCTGTTGCAAACGGACGAATACTTCACCCAATGCATCTTTTCCATGCGTTACGGAAAGGATTTTGTAATCAACAAGGGTCACATCTTCACCTGTTGCACGGTCAATCGCTTTGTAGATCGAATCGACCGAACCATTGCCGCACGCTGCCTCTTCCACAACAGAGCCGTCCGGACGAGCCAGACGTACACTTGCTGTCGGTACAGAAATGTTGCCATAGGCAAGCTGAACGGATTCCAGCTGGAATGCTTCAGGACCACGAACCATTTTGGCATCGACGAGGGCAAGAATATCGTCATCACTGATTTCCTTCTTCTTGTCGCACAGTACTTTAAACGCTGCGAATGCCGCGTTTACCTCTTCCTGCTCGAGGTGATAGCCCAGGTCTACGAGCTTTTCCTTGAACGCATGGCGTCCGGAATGCTTGCCAAGAACCAGTTTGTTCGACTTGAAGCCAACGGACTCAGGACGAATAATCTCATACGTCGTAACTTCCTTCAGCACGCCATCCTGATGAATCCCGGATTCGTGTGCAAAGGCGTTCGCACCTACTACTGCTTTGTTCCCCGGAACGATCATACCAGTCAAACGGCTTACCAACTGGCTGGTACGAGCAATTTCCTTCAGATGCAGCTTAGTAGTCGCCTGATAGTAATCCTTGCGTGTCTCGAGTGCGAGTGCTACTTCTTCCAGAGCAGCATTACCCGCACGTTCACCGATACCGTTGATCGTTCCTTCTACCTGTGTTGCCCCGCCTTCGACCGCAGCCAGGCTGTTTGCTACAGCCATACCTAGGTCGTCATGGCAGTGACAGCTCAGGCGAATATTTTCAGTCGCAGGAACACGCTGTCTCAGCTCACGGAAAATATTTCCGTACTGATACGGTGTCATGTAGCCCACCGTATCTGGAATATTGACTGTCGTGGCTCCCGCTTTGATGACTGCCTCTACTACCTCCGCCAAAAAGTCGATTTCAGTACGTGCCGCGTCCTCTGCGGAAAATTGTACTTCCGTGAAGTACTTTTTCGCATACGTGACTGCTTCCACTGCACGAGCAAGGACTTGCTCCTTGCTCATGTTCAACTTGTACTGACGGTGGATCGGTGATGTTGCAAGAAAGACGTGGAGGGATGCGTTTTGCGCGTTGCGTAGCGCTTCGTATGCCTTATCCATGTCGTCTTTGACGGCACGTGCCAGGCTGACGATGGTGGAATTTTTCACCCGCTTCGCCACTTCGGCCACAGACTTTTGGTCACCTGGGGAAGCAGCTGCGAAGCCCGCCTCAATTCTGTTTACTCCCAGCTTTTCGAGTTGAAGGGCGATCTCCACCTTTTCGTTCGTGCTGATGTTGACGCCTGGAGACTGCTCCCCATCACGTAGTGTTGTATCAAAAATCTCAATGGTCCGCATGAACTTTTCACCTCCACATTTTTTCCTACATTATATATATCTTGTGAGCCTATTTATTATTGACCGATTTTCGCTTCTTCTTTTTTGGTGTCTTTGTTCAGCCAAGACATCATGCCACGCAGCTGCTCACCTACTACCTCGATGCCATGCTCGGATTCGAGGCGGCGACGGGAAGTGAAGCCAGGGCGGTTAGCTTGGTTTTCCAAGATCCAGTTGCGTGCGAATGTACCATCTTGGATTTCTGTCAGAACTTTTTTCATTTCTTTGCGAGTTTCGTCTGTGATGATGCGACGACCGATGCTGTAGTCACCGTACTCTGCAGTGTCAGAAATGGAGTAGCGCATGCGTGCGAGTCCACCCTCATACATCAGGTCAACGATCAGCTTCAGCTCATGCAAGCACTCGAAGTACGCCATTTCAGGAGCATATCCTGCTTCTACCAATGTATCGAAACCGGCTTTAACCAGCTCGCTCGCTCCACCACACAATACTGCTTGCTCACCGAACAGGTCTGTTTCTGTTTCTTCACGGAAGCTGGTTTCGATTACGCCAGCACGTGTGCAACCGATACCGCTTGCGTATGCGAGAGCGATGTCTTTCGCATTGCCAGTCACGTCCTGGTGGATTGCAATCAGGCCAGGAACGCCAAAGCCTTCTTGGTATACACGGCGAACCAGGTGACCCGGGCTTTTTGGAGCTGCCAGGATAACATCGATGTCAGCTGGTGGTACGATTTGAGCAAAGTGTACGTTGAAACCATGGGAGAAGCACAGAGTGGAACCAGCTTTCAAGTTTGGAGCGATCTCTTGACGGTATACATCTGCTTGACGCTCGTCTGGCAGCAGGATTTGGATGAGGTCTGCACGTTTTGTAGCTTCTGCTACTGTCAGTACTTCGAAACCATCTTTTGCTGCTACATCCCAGGATTTCCCTGGACGCAGACCTACTACTACTTTATAACCACTTTCGCGCAGATTTTGTGCTTGTGCATGACCTTGGCTACCGTAGCCGATGATTGCGATTGTTTTACCACGCAGTGCCTCTTGTTTTACGTCTGCTTCATAATACATTTTTACCATTTGTATAGCCTCCCTAAAAATAATGTTAGTTTGAATTTCAATTCTGAATTTTGCAATTTAAACCGTTGCTGCGGCTGTTGCTGGAACAATACTACGCGCCATGGCTACAGAGCCTGTTCTCGTCAGCTCGAGAACGCCGTAGCTTTGCAAAAGAACAAGAAGCGCGTCAATCTTTTCGGTATCTCCCGTTACTTGTACGATCAGCGAGCTTGGGCCCACATCAACGATCGCTGCGCGGAACGGCTCAACAATCCCGTTCAGCTCTGCAAGCTGGCTAGGTGATGCGCTCACCTTGATCAGTGCAAGCTCCCTCGATACATAAGGATTTTCGCTAAGGTTGACTACGGAGATGACATCAATTAATTTGTAGAGCTGCTTCATTAATTGATGGATCTGACGGTCATCTCCCCCGGTCGATATGATCATCCGGGACAGTCCCTGCTCCTCTGTACCGCCCACCGTAATGCTGTCGATGTTGAAACCGCGCTGACCAAACAGTGTTGCTACTCGGGTCAAAACGCCTGGCTGGTCGTTGACGAGTACGGAAATGGTATGTTGCTGCATCCTAGTCGTCCCCCAATTCCATCTGATCTAAAGTGTCGCCTGATGCTACCATCGGATATACGTTTTCTCCCTGTGCTACACGGAAGTCAACGACTACCGGGCCATCGTGACGCAGCGCTTCTGCCCAAACGGCTTCAGCCTCTTGTGGAGTGGTTGCACGCAAGCCTTTGACACCATATGCTTCCGCGAGTTTGACGAAATCCGGGCTGCAGGTCAGGTCGATCTGGCTGTAGCGGTTGTCGTAGAACAGCTCTTGCCATTGACGAACCATTCCCAAGCATTGATTGTTCACAATCGCTACCTTCACCGGAATGTTGTACTGGGAAACAATCGCCAGCTCCTGATTGGTCATCTGGAAGCCTCCGTCCCCAACCACGGAGATAACCGTGCGCTCTGGGTTAGCGATTTGTGCGCCAATCGCAGCAGGGAAGCCAAAGCCCATCGTGCCTAGACCGCCTGAAGAGATAAACGAGCGCGGATGCTTGAACTTGTAGTATTGAGCTGTCCACATCTGGTGTTGTCCAACGTCTGTTGTGACGATCGCTTCCCCATCTGTGGAGTTGTACAAGAGCTCAATGACTGCTTGTGGCTTTAATACGTCGCCATCTTTTTTGTACTTGTACGGGTGCTGTGCCTGCCATTCCTTCAGTTGACTGATCCACGCTTCAGAATCGCATGCGCGCGCCAGTGGGATCGCTTTTGCCAGCGTGCTTTTCACATCGCCCGCCACCGTTACGAGTGTCTCTACGTTTTTCCCGAGCTCTGCCGGATCGATATCTACGTGAACGATGCGTGCTTTTGGAGCGAACTCTTTTGTGCGTCCCATCGTGATCCGGTCATCGAAGCGAGCGCCCAGACCGATGACACAGTCTGCATTGAGCAACGCCTGGTTCGCAGTGTAGTTACCGTGCATGCCTGGCATCGCGAGTGACAATTCATGTGTACCCGGGAATCCGCCCAGTCCCATAAAAGTGTTGATGACTGGGATGCGCGCCTTTTCTGCAAAAGCGAGGAGCTCTGCTTCTGCCTTGGAAGCGATGATTCCTCCGCCTGCCAAAATGACCGGTCGCTTCGCTTCACCAATCGCCTCGACAAATGTCTGCACTTCTTCATCAGTTGGGACAAGCGTATCGCGGTATCCGCGAATCTCTACTTTGTCTGGATACGTGAATGGTGCTTTCGCATTGGCAACATCTTTTGGAATGTCGATCAGGACTGGACCTGGGCGACCAGTTGTCGCGATGTGGAACGCTTCTTTCACGACCCGCGGCAAATCGCGGATATCGCGAACGAAGTAGCTGTGCTTGGTGATCGGGATTGTAATCCCTGTGATATTTGCCTCTTGGAATGCATCTGTTCCAATGAGCGACTGTGCTACGTTACCGGTGATGCAAACCAATGGAACCGAGTCCATATGAGCAGTTGCGATACCAGTAACCAGGTTCGTTGCTCCTGGACCAGAGGTGGCGATACATACGCCAGGCTTGCCGGTTGCACGAGCATAACCGTCGGCAGCGTGGATGGCTCCCTGCTCATGTCGAGTCAAAATGTGCTTGAAGTAGCTCCCGTACAGCGAGTCGTAAATGGGGAGTACAGCTCCACCCGGATAACCAAAGATGTATTCAACCTGCTCCAGAATGAGACAGCGCAAGAGCGTTTCTGCTCCTGTCACTTCTTCACCGAACTGAATCGGTGGAATGCCGTTCTTTTTCTGCAATTCGGCCATTTCAACACTCATTTCTTCTCCTCCTCCCACTTCTTAAGCAGGTATTGTAAATAACTATAGACACATAGAAAAACCCTTTCGCCCCGACACGGTTCTTTTTCCATGTCTTTTGGGGCGAAAGGGTTCGCGGTACCACCCAACTTTATCGACGCCTCGCGGCAGCCGATCTCAGCCAGTCACAACTAATGTGGACTGTAACACGCTAACGGGTGTTAAACGGTTTGGCCTACTGCCTACTTGATGTAGATTTCAGCAAAACGGCTCGGAGGTGAGCAATGCATCGTACCCTATACCCGTTTCTCAGCAACCAGGGCTCTCTGTAAAAGGGGTAACGTGCACCATCCTCGTCTTAGCCTACTATTAAAACAATATTTTCAATATTGTTGTTGTCAGAATATAAAGTGTTACGTCTGATTATAGCTAGGCACCTAGGGGGTGTCAACGGAAACAAAAAGATTTTTCTAGACTTTCGTCCGAACGAATGCTCAGTAGGAAACGGCTTAACAGCGCGGATTTTAGCTGTAAGCGGATACATTTTATCTTATTCTTGTCCCTCGTTGGTACAGAAAAAAGGAGGGACTCTGGTGTCCCTCCGTCTACTTTCTCAGGCTTTTTACCCTTTGTTTTGCAAACCTTCGATCAAAATATTAGCGACTTCTGGACGAGTGAATTCCGGGGGTGGTGTCTTCTTACTTCGAAGCATTTCTCTTACTTTTGTTCCAGAAAGTGTCAGATGATAGTTAGCTTCGTGCGGGCATGTTTTCGTAGTCGCCATTCCCTGGCAGGCTGTGCAGTAAAAGCTGTGTTCAAAAAATAGCAGCTGTATTCCCAGCTCCTCTGCAGTAAATTCGGAAAAAATATGCTGGGCATCGTAGGTTCCGTAATAATCGCCTACTCCTGCATGATCACGTCCAACGATAAAGTGCGTGCAGCCGTAGTTTTTACGTACCATTGCATGAAAAACAGCCTCACGCGGACCTGCGTATCGCATCGCTGCGGGGAAGGCAGCCAAGAGCACGCGCTTTGCCGGGTAATAATTTTCGAGAAGCGTCAGATAGCTGTTCATGCGTACTTCTGCTGGAACATCGTCCGATTTGGTTTCACCCATCAGCGGATTGAGAAAGAGGCCATCCACAATCTCCAGTGCCGCCTTTTGAATGTACTCATGAGCGCGGTGGACTGGGTTTCGCGTTTGAAAGCCCACTACCGTCTTCCAGCCCTTTGCACGAAAGATTTCTCTTGTCTGGAGCGGAGTCAAATAATAGTCAGAGAACCTCTCCGGGCGTGGCCGCTCCAATACCTCGATCGGCCCACCCAAATACAGATCCGGTTTGTCAAATAGCTTCTTCACACCCGGATGAGCGAGATCATCCGTGCGAAAGACCTGCACAGCTTCGCGGGCTTTATCTGGTTCATAGCGGCTCTTTACCTGAAGCACCGCATAATCGACGCCATTTTCTCCGCGCAAAAGGACCTGATCACCGATCTGTATATCATTATGCTCCGCTGCATCTACCGCCAGCGTAACTGGCAGCGGCCAAATTGTACCGTCTGCAAGCCGCATCGTTTCTACAACCGAATGATAATCGGCTTCACCGAGGAAGCCTGTGAGTGGAGAAAAAGCCCCGATTGCCAAGCAATCAATGTCCGATAGCGTCCACTTGTCAACGGTAATGGCTTTTTTTATCCCATGCAGCCTGTTTGCATCCTGCCGGTCTGTCAGCAAATGAACGAGAGACCCGCCATGGGGCAAGCTTATTTGCATCTGGTATCCACCTCCTGTCTCTCTCATTTGTGCAGGCCACATTCTGTCTTTTCAAAGCCTGCCCATCGTCCTGCACGCGGGTCCTGACCAGGCTGAACTGCCCGGGTGCAGACACTGCAGCCAATACTGGGATAGTTGTTGTCATGCAAAGGATTGTACGGCACATCGTTCGCATGTATATATTCCCAAACCTGACCATCCGTCCAATCCGCTAGCGGATTAAACTTGACCAGATTGAATTTTTCATCCCATTCTACTTTTTTGGCATTCGCGCGCGTAGGAGACTGCTCGCGCCGAATCCCCGTGATCCATGCCTGGTAGCCCGAAAGTACCCGCTGCAACGGTTCTACTTTGCGGATTTGGCAGCAAAGATTGGGGTCCTTCTCCCACAAATTGTCCCCATGCTCACTTGCCTGCTCAGCCAGCGTCAGCTTAGGCAAAACCTGAATAAACGTCGTACTGTATCTCTCCTGCAGCTTGTCACGTGTGGCATATGTTTCCGTAAAATGCTTGTTGGTATCAAGGTAAAAAACAGGCATGGTCGGCGCCAACTTGTGCAGCATGTCAATGAGCACAACATCCTCTGCGCCAAAGCTAGAAGCGAGAACAAGTCCACCGGCATAGTTCTCCACCGCTTTTACCAACACTTCCTGCGGCGATTTCGCTTCCAGACGGTACGCCCACACCTGCAATTCCTCATCCGCCATCATGTGGCGATTACTCATCAGCGAAACTCCTTTCTTGCGAGGATTCATCCATCATCATATGTGGGTTCGCCCGAAGTGGCGCTTCGTCCCGTTGACAAATCTTGACGACAAGTATGCTCTCCAAATGAAAAAACCATCAGACAAGTGTCTGATGGCCTTTTCGAAGGTACATGGCTTATTTATCTTTTTTGCCTTCAGCTGTTGCCGGAAATAAGAAGGCTGCTCCAGTAGGAGTCGTTACAGTCGTATTTGGAGTCGTGTCCACAAGCTTTTCATGTGTAGTCTGTCCGCTGCCAAAGAAAAGAGGTGGTGCGTCTACGTCATCTTTCGTTTTTGCAAATGCTCCTGGAACAAGAAGCGCCGAACAAACGATTGCAGTAGCACCCATCATCATCCATTTTTGTTTTTTCATATATAAATCTCCCCTATCCAATGTTTTCCTTCTACGCTTCTCATTGTATTGCATGAGGTAGTCCGCTCGACACGGACGGGGGATTGTTTTTCTCTCCAACTTAAGTCTGATTCAAAAATCCCTCTCCAACCCGTTGATTGCGCAAGTAATAAATGGCTTCCAACGCACTCTATGACGGCTTACCTTTTCACATGTGGACAGATGCTTTACGGTAAAAGTTTAATTTAGCAACAAAAAAAGTCGATCCTTTCCAAAAGGAAAGATCGACTTTTACTTGATACGCTACTTACGCGTTCAGTTTGCCTTTAGCAACAGTTGCCAATTCGTTGAACGCAACTTTGTCGTTAACAGCGAGGTCAGCCAGCATTTTGCGGTTAACTTCGATGCCAGCAACTTTCAGGCCATGCATCAAACGGCTGTAAGACAGACCGTTCATGCGAGCTTGTGCGTTGATACGAGTGATCCACAGTTTGCGGAAATCACGTTTCTTTTGACGACGGTCACGGTATGCATACATCAGGGATTTCATTACCTGAGCGTTTGCGGATTTAAACAGGCGATGTTTGGAACCGAAGTAACCTTTCGCCAGCTTCAGGATTTTCTTATGACGACGGCGTGTAACAATGCCACCTTTTACTCTTGGCATACTAACTCCTCCTGGTCTTTCCAGCATGGCGGCCTACTTCTAGGCGCTTAGGGAGCTCATGCTGCGTGATGGTTGTAATAAATAAACTTACAGGTATGTGAGCATTTGCTCAATGCGTTTTTGATCGCCTTTGGATACGAGTGCAGCTTTGCGCAGGTGACGCTTCGCTTTTGTCGATTTGTTGGCAAACAAGTGGCTACCAAATGCGCGGTCGCGCTTCAATTGGCCGCTTCCAGTTTTCTTGAAACGTTTCGCAGCAGCCTTGTTGGTTTTCATTTTAGGCATCTGAAAAATCCTCCTGTCTAAACTACTTACTTACTTTCCGCTTTCGGTGCCAAAATCATGATCATGCTGCGGCCCTCGATCTTCGGTTTGCGCTCAGGCGCAGCGAGATCTTCACACTGGGCAGCTACACGTTCCATAACGGCAAGTCCGATTTCGGAGTGGGTGATTTCACGTCCACGGAAACGGATCGAGCACTTCACCTTGTGTTGATCCTCCAAGAACTTACGGACGTTGCGAAGCTTTGTTTGAAAATCGTGTTCCTCGATGTTGGAAGAAAAACGCACTTCTTTCAGCTCGATGATCTTTTGGTTTTTACGTGCTTCCTTTTCCTTCTTCGCCTGCTCGTACTTGAACTTTCCATAGTCCATGATACGGCATACAGGCGGCTTGGCTGTAGGAGCAACGTTCACCAGATCCAATTCGGCTTCTTGGGCGATGCGTAGTGCTTCTCTGAAGGGCACAACTCCCAATTGGCTCCCGTCAGCGCCGATTAATCGGACTTCACGGGCACGGATCGCTTCGTTAATTAACATTTGATCCTTGCTAATACTTGCCACCCCCGTCAATTTCGAGAAGGAACAAAAATGTGCGAACGCATATCGCGCTCGCACATATCTCACCTAAGCAAATTCATTAGATCCAAAGATCTTTGCGTAAGAGTTACCTGTCAACAATCGATTAGGACGTCGACCCAGGTGAGAAGCTGTGCGCCTCTGCTTGTTCTCGAAGTATGAAGTGTTTATACACGCCCTTTATAATACAGGGTCAAAATGCCTTTGTCAAGGCTTATCACTATTTATCCCCCAATGTGGGACATTTCCACTTTTGAGCGTTTGGCAAGACCCGGTGTTTCTTTCAAGCGCTCTTCTGAATAGCGATCATCGCGCCGCTCCCAGATCGAGCGAATCTGCTCTTTGATTTCTTCATCACTATGGCCAGCGCGTAAAGGCTCTCGCAAATCCTCACCTGTAGAGGCAAAAAGACAGTTGTACATTTTCCCCTCTGCTGACAAGCGTGCCCTCGTACAGGTGGAGCAGAATGCTTGGGTCACGGATGAAATCAGGCCGATCTCCTGGTCAGAGCCGACATAGCGGTAGCGCGACGCCACCTCGCCAAAATAGTTAGGGTCGATCGCCTCAAGCGGCATTTCCTCATGAATCATGCGCACAATCTCACTGGAAGGAACGACCTGATCCAGCTTCCAGCCGTTGCTGTTGCCAACATCCATGAATTCGATGAAGCGAAGTGTATGCCCCTGCTCACGGAAATAGCGAGCCATCGGCAAAATATCTTGATCATTCACACCGCGCTGAACAACCATATTGATTTTAATCGATAGCCCTAGCTCTGCTGCCACGCGAATTCCATTCAATACCGTTTCAACCTGGTAGCCCCTGCCGTTCAATTGTCCAAAGCGTTCATTGTCCAAGCTGTCCAAACTGACCGTAACCCGATCCAGTCCCGCATCCTTCAGAGACTGGGCATGGCGCGCTAGCAAAGAGCCATTCGTAGTCATCGCGATGTCTTGAACGCCTTCCACCTGCCGAATCATACGAATCAAATCCGGCAAATTTTTCCGCATTAATGGCTCACCGCCGGTAATGCGAATTTTGCCAACACCAAGGGAGGTAAAAATGTTTGTCAGACGGGTAATCTCTTCAAAGGACAACAGCTTATGTTGCGGTAAAAACTCAAAATCCGGACCAAAAATTTCGGCAGGCATGCAATAACGACAGCGAAAATTACACTTGTCCGTTACGGAAATGCGCAAATCCCGAAGAGGCCGTTTGCGTAGATCAAACACTTGCTCTTGCATCGCAGTGTCCCCCTTTCTATCTGCACCACTGATACCCTCACTACTCTCCCAAGGAAGATGATGAATAGAGAATCTTTCCTGAATCTCGACAGCTGTAGCCACCCAGAGCCTCGACTTGCTCCCTGAACTCGCTGGAACGAATACAAGCAAGAAGCTCTTGACCTTGACTGCTTCGGTAAAAAGAGGCACTCATCACCAAGTCGTACCGCTCCTCGGAGACAGGAATAAAATCGAGATCCATCGCATGTGCAGCAGAATAAATGCCTAGTCCTGCATCCGCTGTCCCGCCTGCTACTGCGGCAGCCACACTCAAATGAGATACCGCTTCACGCGAATAGCCATAAATAAGCTCGCGATCAATATCGCTTGTTTTTAACAAGTAATCAAATAACAGACGCGTGCCTGCTCCTCGCTGTCGATTCATATACGTTACGCCTGGTTTTACCAAATCTTGAACAGATGTGATCCCAAGCGGATTTCCCTTCTTCACAAACCACCCTTGCTGTCGGTAGACCATCTGGATTAGCACGACATCTTTACCACGAAGGTATTTTTCAATAAAAGGCTGATTGTATTCCCCTGTCTGTTCATCAAACAGATGGACGCCTGCTACATGTGCCTCTCCTTTTTGGATCGCCAATATGCCACTCATGCTCCCTACATGTGACGAAACGAGAAAACGCTCTGGATTCGTCTTGCGAACCAAGGAATGAAGCACGTCCATCGCCAGATCGTGGCTACCAGTCGCAACCACGGTATTTTGAATCTGCTCAAGTGGACGGTACAGCTCGATCTCTACTTCCTCCCCCTGTTCATATCCCAAATCTCCTGGGGGAATACGCAACAGTCCATCCGCCCGCACCATCGACATCGTCACACCAGCTGAGCGAGTCAACGGATTCGCGATGTAGCTCCCATCTATCGAGCCAATGGTCACACGAATAAAATCCTCTGCGCCCATGACCGAGACAATCCGCCGTCCCATGATCGCTTTGACACGCTGTCTCACAGGCTCCAACAGCCCATAATAATGATACACCAGAGAGCGAGCAAACCACTCCAGATTCAGATAGGCAGAAACTGGATAGCCAGGTAAGCCGATGACTGGCTTTTCATTCACGACGCCTACCACAACCGGCTTTCCAGGACGAGTGGCTACGCCATGTGTCAGCACCTCGCCCAGTTCCTCTACTACATGAACTGTGAAATCTTCTCGGCCTGCAGATGATCCTGCATTTAAGAGTACCATATCTGCGTCTTCTAGGGCGGTTTTTACTGCATTTCGGATCAGCTCATAGTCATCTTTTACAATACCATAGTATACAGGCTCGGCGCCCCACTCCTGCAAATATGCCGCAAAGACAGTTCCGTTGAACTCGATGATTTCTCCAGAAGCGACCTTTGCAGTGGGCTCGATCAGCTCGGTACCTGTAGGGATAATCGCTACCCGAGGCTTTCTCAGTACGGGGACTGTTACGTTCCCACCCGCTAGGAGCGCTCCCAAATCAACGGGCCTCAGCTTGTGCCGATCGGGGACGATCATCTCTCCAATGACTACATCCTCGCCGATCGGGCGAATATGCTGCCACGGAGCCACGGCTTCAAGAATTTCAATCGTCTCTGTATCTACTTGATGAATATGCTCAATCATGATGACCGCATCATAGCCATCTGGGATCGGATCTCCTGTGTCTACCTCTACATAGTCCACATTATATTGGAGTCGTACGGGATGCTGCTCGCTTGCACTGTACGTTTTCTCTGCACGAACTGCGACTCCATCCATGGCTGATGCATGGAAATTGGGCATGGATACTTTCGCAAAAACCGAAGCAGCTGTCACTCTTCCCAGCGCTTCTCTTGTCGGGATCACTTCTACAATAGGCGTGAAGTGGATGCGGCTTGTGATTCTCTCCTGCGCTTCCTTCAGCGGCGTATCTTCTAAGTAGATTTTACGCATCTTACTCCTCCTGAAATTTCATCGTTTCCATACGTGACACGCTATTTAAAGATCCATCATTGAAACAAATGAACCTGTACCATATCGCCTTCAATAATCCCTTCTTTGTTTGCTTCTATCTCTACCATGCCGTCGCTTCGAACCAAGGTAGAGATCAAGCCAGACTTGCCAAAAACAGGTACAGCCCACAATCCGTCTACACGCTCTTCCAGCTTTACACGGATATAATCCGATCTCCCCACCGCAGAAGGGATGTTGCGAGAAATACGTGCACGGATTCGCTGATCAATCTGCGCAGGAGCTTGCCCCTGCAATTTTTGCAGCAACGGTACGACAAACAGGTGAAAAATGATTAATGCCGATGCAGGATGACCTGGCAATCCCATGACCGGCTTTTCTCCAGCCTTCGCAACGATCGTTGGCTTTCCAGGCTTGATTGCCACACCGTGGACCAAAACTCCCGGATTCCCCAACGATTGCATGACTTGCTCTGTATAATCACGCGTCCCGACAGAGCTGCCTCCAGAAAGAAGCAAAAGATCAGCTCGATTGAATAGCTCATTTGCTTTTGCAGCAAATGCTTCGTAATCATCGTCCACAATCCCTCCATAAATCACCTCGGCACCACACTGACTAGCTGCTGCACCGATCGTAATGCTGTTGATGTCCCTCACCTCACCGGGAGCGAGCTCTTTTTTATCAGGAGAGACAATCTCGTCGCCAGTCGATAAAATCGCAACAACAGGGCGTGGGTACACGCGCACAGTCGTTATGCCAATCGCAGAAAGAACCCCGAGATCCTGCGGCCGCAGTCGTTGTCCCGCCGCCATGACCAGATCTCCCTTATTCACATCATCACCTGCGCGTATGATGTTTTCTCCTGGCGCAACCTGCCGATACACATTGAGCAAATCATCGACTTCCTCTACATGCTCGATCATCACGATGCTATCTGCGCCTTCTGGGAGCATACCTCCGGTAGGGATGGCTTGCGCCTGTCCTTCTCTCAGTACCTGGCTAGCTTCTTTTCCCATCTCAATTTTGCCCGTGACGGTCAGAAAGGCTGGCAATGAATCGGACGCTCCGTACGTGTCTCTAGCCCTGACGGCAAATCCATCTACAGTAGATCGGTCGAAATGCGGAACCTGCTCACCAGCTACGATATCTTCGGACAGAACCATGCCCAACGCTTCTGTCAAAGGTACCTCCACAGGCTGTGTAATCGGATGAAATTGATTTGCAATCACATCCAACGTTTCCGCTACCGTTTTCACATTGAAAAATTTCATGATTGCCTCCATCGTTTCTTACTTGTCAAAATCATTTATAATAAAAAGAAAAAGGGGAATATTCAATTATGATCGTAAAGGTATTCGCCAACTTCCGTGAAATTTGCCAAGCCAAAACGGTAGAGGTACCGATGGACAACGGCAATCGGGTCATCGACATTATGGAGACACTCATCCAAATGTATCCTGCTTTAGAAGAGGAGGTCTTTACACCGGAGCGAACATTCAAACCGTTTGTGCATGTATTTATCAACGGACGCAACATCATTCATGCGGATGGACTGCAGACCCGCGTACTAGAAAGTGATCAGTTTGCACTGTTCCCGCCGGTGGCAGGAGGATAAAATGCTTGATCAAACCCTGGAGATTAGAGGCATTCCAGTTACTCATTTAGTCACGTACCTAGTGGAGTGCGGGGGAAGTGTCCAATCCGAAGCCTGGCCGATCAGCGTGCTCGGCAATGGCTGGCAAGCAGATTTACTGCGGGAGGAGACTGTAACGATTACTTCCCGGTTTCATGTAAACGCCGTGTTTGTCCACTTCACATCTCATGATGAAGAACAATTTGCTCACTTCATGAAGCGTTTTCGCACCAAGCTTTTGAGAGTCGGTGGATGATCGGTATGAGTGGAAGAAAAGAAGGTGGAAACAGGTTCCCACCTTCTTTTTGCCTGTTTTACACGATGTTCAATTCCTTCAGCTTATCCTCTGGTACGACACCGTCAACCCAGCCCCGTACTTGATAGTACTCATCCAGCATGACATCCATTCTGCTGACGTGCCCTGCACTGTTTCCAGTTGCCGGCTCCTCTGTAAAGCGTTTTGGCAAGTGATCGTCCTCACGCTTATTAAATCCAGCCATGTTGTTGTAGTGGCGCTCCAGATTGTAAATACGCTCACCGATTTTCATCACATCATCGGCTGACACTTCCACGCCAGTCATCGTGGAATACTGTTCTGCGTAATTGTCTGCATTCTCGGAGAAGGAGGAGAATTTGCATATATTCATGGAATCAGAGAAAGCGAGCAGGTCCTGGAACACTTTTAACAGCTCACCTTTTCCTTCTGGCACGAGGCGATCTGTCGGCATCGGAATGCCTGCGATCTCACTCGCAACCGTATAACCACGCAAATGACAAGCTCCTCGATTGCTCGTTGCATAGCCGAGACCAATCCCTTGGATACCACGCGGATCATAGGCAGGAATCGCTTGACCTTTTACGCACATCGCGAGGTTTTCGTCGCCAAAATGCTTCGCAGCGCGTGCGGTACCCTCAGCAAGCACATCACCAATTCCTCTACGGAAGACCATCATT
Source organism: Brevibacillus reuszeri (assembly GCF_002897295.1). Taxonomy (GTDB): domain Bacteria; phylum Bacillota; class Bacilli; order Brevibacillales; family Brevibacillaceae; genus Brevibacillus; species Brevibacillus reuszeri_A. Next base: position 272,545 of record NZ_BEXF01000004.1, on the reverse strand, counting down.
TCTGTCAGCTCGATCATGCGATCTGCATCGCCCCAATCGATTTTTTCCTCCGTTAACCCGCGTTCATAGGCCTCCATCATACAGGAGAGCGTATTCCCCAGCTCGATTGTATCCATGCCATGTTCGTTGCACAGATTGATTAAATAAGAGATCGGTGCTGCGTCCCCAACACCGCAGTTTGCTCCCAGCGCCCAGCCTGATTCATACTCAAAGCTTTCTACGCGCGTTTTGTACTTGCCTTCCTTCACTTCTACTTCCTTCTTACAAGCGACTGGACAGGCGTGACAGGTGTTGTCAGCTACCAGCAAGGTAGCGTTTACGGTTTCGCCGCTGTGTCCCTCAGCAGCATCCCACTGGGTGAACTTCGAGTTCATCGTCGGGAGAGCCCCTACCTCGTTGATGATACTCGTCAAAACGTTCGTTCCATATACAGAAAGACCGCCTTTTTTCGGAGCAGTCAATCCGCCCTCCATAATCGCTTTCAGCGCCTTTTGATTTGCTTTCTTGTATTCCTCATCCTGTGCAGGCTGTGGCATATTTCCTTTTTGCGCTGCCTTGATGACAATCGCCTTCAGTTTTTTGTAGCCAGCTACTGCACCTGTCCCGCCGCGTCCCGCCGCGCGGTCATGCTCATTCATAAAACCGGCATAGCGTACAAGATTTTCACCCGCTTGTCCGATACAGATCACGCTGAGATCCTCTTTGCCATAGCGGTCTTGCATCGCTCGGACAGTCGCTCTCGTTCCTTGTCCCCACAAATCACTCGCATCTCGCAGCTCGCCTTGACCGTTTTCAATATAGAGATAGACAGGCTTGTCACTGGTCCCTTTGAAGATGACGTTATCAACTCCGGACCATTTGAGACGCGCTGCCGACCAACCTCCCATGTGCGAATCGGTAACTGTTCCAGTCAAAGGTGACTTCGTAACCATGCACAAACGGCCACTCATGGACGAACGTGAGCCTGTTACCGGTCCGGTCATGATACAAAGAATGTTTTCAGCGGAAAACGGTTCCACTTCAGGGCCATTGTCATACACATACTTCACCCCAAGTCCGCGTCCCCCGATATATTTCTTTGCCAGTTCTTCATTGATTTCCTGATATCCGACTGCACCCGATGAAAGATCGACCAAAATTTCACGATTTTTAAAACCACCGAGATTCATGATTTGACTCCTCCCTTTCTTCATTCTTATTAAAATCGCAAATAATAAGTACCTAGTTCGACTATTATGTGTGAAATCCTCCCTAAATACCAGTGAAACTCAGCAAAATTAGCAATATTTCGATTAATTTCTTGCCTAGCTCCCCTGTGGTAAAGTATGTTATTTATAGGTAAAAGCATGTAAAACTAACTCAAACTAACTCAAACCAATTCAACCAAACTAAAAAGGGGGTGACGTTTTGGAGAATGAGTATCTGACTCCGGATGAGGTTGCCGTCGCACTCAAGCTCACTCGCTATACTGTTTATGAGATGATCAAGCGCGGTGAATTGCCTGCTGCTAAAATTGGACGAGCACTGAGAATATTACAGACCGATTTAGACAGCTTTATGCACAAAAACAAATCACGAGAGGAGCATACGACTTATCCATTGACCAATGCCGTGCACTTGCGGAAGCAGCCTCTCGAAATCCTATTTGCCGGGAGTCACGACCTCACAATTGATCTGCTTACACGTAAATTGGCAGAGCGCGGAATCACTCTCCTGCCTGCTTTTTGCGGGAGCCTGGATGGCTTGATTGAGTTGTACAAAGGCAGGGTAGAGATGGCCGGAACTCATCTGCTGGATCGTGCGAGCGGTGAGTACAATCTGCCGTATATTCGCTGCTTGCTCCCAAACGAAGGCGTATTGGTCATCAATCTGGTAAGTCGCTGGCAAGGCTTTATGGTTCCGAAGAGCAACCCCAAAATGATTACAAGCTGGAGTGAGTTGTTAAGTGGACGTCATCGGATCGCCAACAGACAACGCGGTTCCGGTACGCGAGTCCTCCTTGATTTCAACATGCAGCAGTTAGGGGTCTTGCCAGGTGAAATTCCGGGCTATGATTTGGAATTAACTACGCATTATGCCACTGGCTCAGCAGTCCTTCAGGGAACTGCGGATGCTGCTTTGGGAATCGAGAGTGTGGCACGCGGGCTTGGACTTGATTTTTTCCCCATTCATGAGGAACGCTACGATTTGGTCATCCCCGTCCAACTGTGCAAGCAGGAGCGTTTCCAAGATCTGCTGAGCATACTGCAGGACCCTGTCTTTAAACAAGCCGTCGTTGCACAAGGCGGATACAACATTTCGATGACTGGCAAACAAATTTCCAGAATCAATTGAAGTTTCTATTTCTTGGTAAAGGAGCAATCCCGTCATGATGAAGAGGTTTTCTATGATCTATCCCTTTTTTCTAGCGCTTGTTTTGATGCTACTGTCCGCCTGTTCACAGCAATCTTCACAACCGAGCTCAGCGACACCGACGCCTGAATCCACTCCTCCTGCCACCGCTTCTAAGGAAGCCAAGGAGATCGTGCTTGCTACCACCACCAGTACACAAGACTCCGGACTTCTGGATAGCCTCCTTCCCGTCTTCGAGCAAAAGACCGGCATCAAAGTGAAGGTCGTAGCTGTCGGCACTGGACAAGCTATTAAATTGGGCGAAGACGGCAATGCCGACGTACTGCTGGTGCACGCTCGCAAATCCGAGGATGAATTCATGGAAAAGGGTTTGGGAATCAACGCCTACGATGTCATGTACAACCAGTTTTACATCGTTGGTCCTTCTGATGATCCTGCTGGATTGAAGCAAGCGAAAACAGCAAAGGAAGCGATGGAAAAAATAGCAGCGAGCAAGTCTAGCTTCGTCTCTCGCGGAGATGATTCTGGAACAGATAAAAAAGAGAAAAGCATCTGGAAGGAAGCAGGTATCACACCTGAGGGCAGCTGGTATCTATCCTCCGGGCAAGGAATGGGCGAAACCTTGCAAATGGCAGATGAAAAGAAAGCGTATACCTTGACGGACGAGGCAACCTTCTTGTCTCGCAAGCTCGGTCTTCAAATTGTCATGCAGGGAGACAAGTCTCTTTTGAATCCATACGGTATCATTCAGGTCAAATCTTCCTCCAAACAAGAGGAAGGCATGCAATTGATTCAATTTTTCACAGGCGAAGAAGGTCAAAAGCTCATTGGCGAATTCGGACAAGCCACCTATGGAAAAGGTCTGTTCGTACCTGATGCAAAAAAACGATAGGAGTTTTTGACGATGATGTTTACCCCTGACGTATGGGAGGTCATCTGGCTCTCCTTGCAGGTTACGACTACTTCCGTACTGATCGGAATGCTCATCGGCATCCCGGCAGGTGCCTTTCTCGGATTGTATTCTTTTTCAGGGAAGCGTTTGATAGTCATCCTGATTTACACATGCATGGGCCTGCCACCTGTTTTAGTAGGCGTAGTAGTCTATCTGCTTCTCTCGCGCTATGGTCCACTTGGCTCATTGGATCTTTTGTTCAGTGCAGAGGCCATGATTATTGCGCAAGTGATACTGGTAACCCCTATTATCACTGGATTGACAATGGCCGGCGTACAGGCAAAAGAAAACGCCTACTGGGAAACAGCCAAGAGCCTCGGGGCAAGCCCGTTTCAACTGATGGTCACCATCATCAAGGAGGCTCGCGGCGGGATCTGGTCTGGTATTGCTGCCGCTTATGGACGCGCAATTTCTGAGGTCGGCGCCGTCATGCTGGTCGGCGGCAATATTGAGCACCACACCCGGGTCATGACAACCGCGATTATTCTGGAGACGAGAACAGGTAATTTCTCTGGCGGCCTACAGATGGGTTTTGTTCTCTTGGCCATCAGCTTTTTGTTCAACAGCTTTATGATGGTCGGAATGCTAAACCAGATGAAAGCAAAGAAAAGGTGATCGGATGAATCAGTTGGAGCTGCAAAATATCGCGGTAACGTATGATGAACGCACCATTTTGGACGTAGACCATATCTCATTTGAACGAGGAAAAATGTACGGGATTGTAGGTCCTAGCGGAGCTGGTAAAAGCACACTGCTGAGGGTCATTAACTTGTTAGAGAAACCGAGGCGGGGCAGCATGGGTTTCTTCGGAACGCAGGTAGAGCTGGCGTCCCTGACTCATGCAAAAGGATTGTCCATTCAACGTCAGATGGGCTATGTCGCGCAAAAGCCTTCGATGTTTCACGCTTCTGTTTTTGACAATGTTGCGTTGGGACTTCGCTATCGCAAATTGGATCGGTCACAGATTCAAGCTCTTGTCCACGAAGCTTTGCAGTACGTTGAGCTGTCGCATCTGGCAAATCAAAGAGCAAATACGCTCTCTGGTGGAGAGGCTCAGCGAATCGCTCTTGCCAGGGCACTGGTTTATGAACCGGCCCTGCTCCTTCTTGACGAGCCGACCGCCAGCCTCGACCCATCCAACATCAAAATTTTTGAGCGGGTCATTCAATTGATTAACCAGAAAAAGAAGACTACTATTCTTATGATTACGCATAATTTGCCACAAGCAAGACGACTTGCAGAAGTTTGCCTGTTTTTATTTCACGGACGAATCGTGGAGTACAGTGAAACGGACACGTTTTTTAGCCGACCCGCGTGCCATGAGCTTCAGGATTTTGTCTCCGGCCGTATGATCTGTTGAAAGCAGAAAGGAGCTACCCATGGATTTTTCCTCCCGCTACTCTAGGCAAATTCGTTTCGCTCCCATCGGTAAGCACGGTCAAGAGCAGCTAGCTCAAAAAAAGGTGGCAATCGTTGGTGCAGGTGCATTAGGGACAGTTCTCGCTAATCATATGGTACGAGCAGGAGTTGGATATATCCGCATCATTGACAGAGACTTCGTCGAAGAAAGCAATTTGCAAAGACAGATGCTCTATGATGAAGAGGATGCCCAGCAGCATCTGCCGAAAGCAATGGCAGCTGCCACAAAGCTTACAGCCATTAACTCCTCGGTAATCGTCGAAGGAATCGTAGCTGATGTACATGCGGGCAATGCCGAAGCCTTGCTTGCTGATGCAGATGTCATTCTGGATGGCTCTGACAATTTCCAGATTCGCTATATTATGAATGACGTGGCAGTCAAGCATCAAATCCCATGGGTATACGGCGGTGCGGTCAGCTCCCGAGGGATGTTTGCCGTAATCAGACCAGGAGCTACTCCTTGTTTTCGCTGCCTCTTCCCACACGCTCCTACAGGAAGGGGAGAAACTTGCGATACAGTAGGTGTCATCGGACCGCTTGTCTATGTTATCGCTTCGTACCAAGCCACAGAAGCGCTCAAGCTGATGGTAGGAGCTACGGATCAGCTTAATCCGCATCTTGAGCAAATCGATTTGTGGCAAAACGATTTTGATTCACTCCCTATCAGTCAGGGGAAAAATCCAAGCTGCCCAGCCTGCGGACAGCAACAGTTCGAGTACCTCGATCTTCGTGAAACTGAAGCAGAGGAGTTCGTCACCCTATGTGGTCGGGATACAGTACAAATCACTCCTGCTAAGCACTATACCGTCGATTTCACCGCGCTTGCGCAGCGCTTCTCCGCTCTGGGGAAAGTGGAACAAAACCGATTCCTGCTGCGTTTTTATGTAGACGGCTACACCCTCGTCTTTTTTGCAGATGGACGTGTGCTCATACAAGGGACTCATGATACAGCTGCTGCCCGGACACTTTATGCGAAATATGTTGGGCACTAGGTCGCTCGTGGCAAAAAGGGCAATCCGCTAAAAACGGACTGCCCTTTTCCTATTCATCGTCTACACAATTACTTCATTTCATTGATTTCTGCACGAATTTTTTCTACGAACTCGTCTACAGTCATTGCACCTTCGTCGCCTACACCGCGTCTGCGCACAGACAGGGTGCCGTCCGCCATCTCTTTTTCCCCGATGACGAGCATGTACGGGATTTTTTGCACTTGCGCTTCGCGGATTTTGTAGCCAATTTTTTCATTGCGCGCATCCAGCTCGACACGGATACCCGCTGCTGACAGCTTCGCTTTTACTTCTTTTGCATATGGCACGTGAACTTCGCTGATGTTCATCAGGCGTGCCTGAATTGGAGTCAGCCATGTTGGGAACGCACCCGCATAGTGCTCAATCAGAATACCGATGAAACGCTCCATGGAACCATACATCGCACGGTGCAATACAACCGGACGGTGTTTTTCATTGTCTTGACCCACATAAGTCAGGTCGAACTTCTCTGGCATTTGGAAGTCAAGCTGAATGGTTCCGCATTGGTGACGGCGTTTCAGCGCATCGGTGATTTGGAAGTCGATTTTCGGTCCGTAGAACGCACCGTCGCCTTCTTTGATCTCATAAGGCATTTCCAAGTGCTCCAATACCTTTTTCAGGGAGCTTTCCGCAGTTTCCCACAGCTCATCGGAGCCCATGGAATCCTCTGGACGAGTCGAGAGAGCTACGCTGTATTCAAAACCGAATACATTGTAGATCTTGTCGATCAGTTGGATCATGCCCTTGATCTCTTCCTCGATCTGATCAGGACGAACAAATACGTGCGCGTCATCCTGGCAGAAAGTCCGAACACGAAGCATACCGTTCAATGCGCCGGAATACTCGTGACGGTGTACCTGACCAAATTCGGAATAGCGGATTGGCAGGTCGCGGTAGGAGTGCATCGCATTTTTGTAAATGAGCATGTGTCCTGGGCAGTTCATCGGCTTCAGTGCGTAAGTCGCGTTGTCTACCTCAGAGAAATACATGTTTTCTTTGTAGTGGTCCCAGTGACCAGATTCTTTCCAGAGACGCTCGTTCATGAGGAACGGGGATCGTACCTCTGTGTACTCCGCAAGCTGTTGCAGTCGGCGGGAGAATTGCTCCAGCTCGTTGCGAACAGTGAAGCCGTTTGGCAGGTAGAAAGGCATGCCAGGTGCTTCCTCGGAGAACATGAACAGCTCCAGCTCTTTACCCAATTTGCGGTGGTCGCGCTTTTTCGCTTCTTCGATGAAGTGCAGATATTCATCCATCTCCGCTTTTTTCGGCCAAGCTGTTCCGTATACGCGTTGGAGTACTTGGTTTTCTGATTTTCCACGCCAGTAGGCACCAGCCACGCTCATCAATTTGAATGCCTTGATGAAGCCAGTAGATGGCAAGTGCGGTCCGCGACAGAGGTCAAAGAATTCACCTTGCTCATAAAGAGTGATAGTGGAATCCTCAGGCAGGTCACGAATCAGCTCTAGTTTCAGGTGATCGTTCAGACCTTGGAAAATCTCGGTTGCTTCCGCGCGGCTTACAACTTTACGGCGAATCGGCAAATCTTCTTTTACGATTTTTTCCATTTCCGCTTCAATTTTGCCGAGGTCATCAGGCGAGAGAGAAACAGGAATGTCCATATCGTAGTAGAAGCCGTCCTCAATTACAGGACCGATACCGAATTTGACTTCACTGCCGTAGATGCGTTTAACCGCTTGAGCCAGTAAGTGAGCTGTACTGTGACGATATACTTCCAGTCCGTCAGCTGAATCGAGCGTAACGATTTCAATCGCCGCATCTTCTTCCAAAGGGGTATACAGATCTACTACTTTGCCGTCTTTTTTACCGGCTACTGCTTTTTTCTTCAGGCTTGCGCTAATCGAGCCTGCAATCTCTTCGATGGTGATCCCAGCATCATACTGACGTACTGCGCCATCTGGGAAAGTTACATTAATTTGTGCCACCTTGGATTCTTCCTTCCTGTTTATTGATTTTGAGAAAATAAAAAAACACTCATCCCCAAAAAGGGACGAGTGTTTTCTCGCGGTACCACCCTAGTTCAAGTCTGCTTTAAAAGGTAAGGTCGACAAAAAGCATCGCCTGAAAGCAAACTCCTCAAGTCATTGTAACGGTATTTAACCGGCTAGCCGATAGTAAAAGCAAAGTATGCTTCGTTCCCGACTGCTACTCGAAGGTGGTAGATCCATATGGGTGCGCAGCGAGCTTCCAGCCTAGGCCCGCCTCTCTATAGCGACCTGCATATTGTCCATGTCCTTCTCATCGTATTTGTAGGCATGTAAAGTTTTGTTGTTGCTATTATAGTTTAGTCGGATTGTGCACGTCAAGTACACGTCTTTGCGCCAAACAGAGCCCACAGGAATGACAGGTGGTAAGCCGGCTGTCAAAAATGCTTCGGATCGTTTGAGCCAGCCCCGGCTTTTCCGCTGCCATGTGCAAAACAATGCTCTCAGGTGCAAGTGTAACCAAAGCGCTGACCAAATAGTCCTCATCCCGACATTTTTGCTCGTCCATGCTCAGTACCGCATCCAGCTGGTCGAGCCAAAGTCGATCCCCATTTTTATCATAAAGGTGGAAAGGTTTGTCCACACTAGGAATGACGTGAACGACTTCCTGTTTGGTTTCCTGAACAGCAATGAAATAACGGAGGAGCTCCACGAACTCCTGGTATTGCTTGTCTTCCAAGTATTCGTCGATGCCAGCCTCCACGAGTTCAAACAGCTCATTCCAATGCTCTTGCAAACGAAACCGAACGAATCCGAGTACGTTAATCGACCGTTCGTGCTCGAGGTAATTAAACGCTTTGCGGTATACATTAGCCTTGCGTGTTGTTGCCGTCAACAAATCCCGCCCATAGAGGTCATCTTCCTGGCACATACGCTGAATGTATGGAAAAATTTCGATCCACTCTTCTTCAATCTGCTCGGCTTGCAACAAGTCTGCTGCGATTTCCTCGAGGATTTCCGGGTCTTTTACCCGAATCACCCATTCAGCCAATGTGAGCGCTACAAAAGCTCTCGCCCATTCAATCGTCTGCGCATCATACTCCTGTTCGCACCAGCTTTGAAAGAAAAACAGGTGGTAGCCATCCTGCTCTTGCTCCTTGTATGTAATGCGCACTGGCGCCGTGTTGACCCGTTCCGTCATCTCGTTTACGATGGCGCGATACGTGCCACAATGCGCAGGGACATTCTCCAGCAATACGCGAAACGTCTGCATATCCATCCCCCCAACCGCAATTGTAGTTACAGTATATGTCCCGTTAGGAGCGATATACTTTTAAACGGTTGGAAACTACGGGAAGGTTGCAGAAAGTCATCAGATCAAGCGTTTGTTAAAATCATACATTCAAAAAAACACGCCTCTCCGCCACATTTTCCACCTATTACAGGCGCGGAAACATGACAGAAAAGCGTGCTCCTAAAACTTTAATTAGTTTTGCATGACAAAATCTCTCTCCGCCATCTCGCCGTCTTTAAATACGCGCAGGATGTCGTACTGAGTGTTGCGCTGTGCAGGGATTTTGCCTGCTCCGCGAATCAGCTCGAGAATTTGGTTTGTATTTACTTTGTGCGTACACGCTGCTGCGGAAACAACGTTTTCCTCCATCATGGTTTGACCGAAGTCGTTTGCTCCATAAGACAGGGAAAGCTGTCCGTAATGCGGGCCCATCGTTACCCACGAAGATTGGAAGTTTTCTACATTGTCCAGCATTAGTCGACTAATTGCCAGTGTCTTCAGATACTCTTCCGGCGTGTTGTTTACCGCTTTCATGTTGGTATTGTCAGGCTGGAAGGTCCACACAATAAACGCTTTAAAGCCGTTTGTTTCATCCTGTGCTTCGCGAATGCGCATCAAGGACAGTACGCGCTCTTCCATTTCCTCACCAAAGCCGATTACCATGGTAGCTGTACCAGGCAGGCCCGCGCGGTGTGCCGCTTTTTGCGTGTCAATCCACTCCGTCCAAGAGCCTTTCAGACGCGAAATTTTCCGGCGAGTGCGATCATCCAGAATTTCTCCGCCAGCACCTGGCAACGAATCCAGTCCTGCTGCTTTCAGTTCCCGCAGAACGTCCTCGACGGTCATGTTGGAAACCTCTGCGATTTTGATTACTTCCGCAACCGACAGAGAGTGCATGGTAATGTGCGGGAAACGTTCTTTAATCGCACGCAGCAGATCGGTGTAGTAATCCAGCTTCAGGTTTGGATTGGTTCCGCCCTGCATCAGGATTTCCGTTCCGCCTACATCTACTGTCTCCTGAATTTTTTGGAAAATGGTCTCTCTCGGGAGAACATATCCTTCTGGAGAACCAGGGGCTCGGTAAAAAGCACAAAAGCGGCAATACGTGTCACAAACGTTTGTGTAGTTCACGTTGCGGCTAATCACAAATGTTGCGATCGGATCAGGATGATGCTTTAGCATCACTTGGTTTGCATAATGCCCAATTTTTTCAATATCATTGCTTGCGAACAAGGCCAGGCCATCCTCTAGGCCCAAGCGCTCACCTTTCAAGGCACGTTCCAGTATGTTGTCGATCATAAGGATCACTCCTTGTACCATACGTAAATTCCACTCCACATGATATCACAATCCAAACACCCCGGCTATACCACAGGTGTCCGCCGAAGCCATCCCCAAACAAAAACAGCCCTGCTGCTGGCAAGGGCTGTCTGTTTATTCCAATGTCTTTTCTATTCGAATCCGATCGACTCATACACTTCTGGTTCCCAATAGATTACGGTTTGAGCGAGCGGCAGATTTGTTTCCCGTGCTCCATTTGGCTGTCCGTTGAAGTAAATAATTTCCGTCACGGATACACGATCTCCGCGAACGTCAATTTCCCCTGATAGCTGCAAGCTGGTCCCGTCTGGCGCATAGTAAACGACTTTCCCCGATCCCAATGTCTTCATGGGTTCCTCCCAATGCTGTTTGTCCTATTTTTCTATACTAATGGATAATCTTTCCTAGCGTCAATAAAAAACGAAGGACTAAACGACCACAATTTGACAACCGTACCAATCCTATTTACATTCATTCCCGTTTGCCTCTGAATAAAAACCGGGACAAAATTACCATTTTCACAAATTTTCAAGCATGTAACCCAACCTAGGCGGCAACCGTATCTGTTATTGTCGTTACTTACTTCATGAAAGATTTTTTGCAGCATCTGGGTGCCATCTGTCGGTCTTTGTTTGGACAAAGAGGCATAACCTAACTACAGAAACCCGAATCTTTCCTGTATAATCGAATACGAGAGGAAACGTCGTAAGGAGATGCTCATGCTCGAACAAATAACGCAACTTTTCATGAATTACGGAATATGGGGACTTTTTGGCATGGCATTTTTGGACTCGTTCATAAGTCCAATTCCACCTTTTTTTATGCAAATTGCGATGAGTCTGATCGATCCTGGATCTGCACTCCGATATGCTACAGTTGCCTTCACTGCTTCAATACTCGGTGCGCCAATCGGTTACATGCTGGGAAAATGGCTGGGAAAACCACTTTTGCAAAAGCTGCTCCCAGAAAAATGGGTTGTGCTGGCAACGGAGAAGTTTGCAAAAAACGGGGATGCCGCCGTCTTAATTGGCGCTTTTACCCCCATTCCCTTCAAGGTATTTACCGTGCTTAGCGGTGTATTCAACTACTCGCTAACCAAACTGATGTTTTTCGCCATCGTGGGACGAGGCCTGAAATTTTTCCTCATCGGGACGCTGTTTCATTTCTATGGAAAACACGCCAAGGTGCTTTTGGATGACTATTTGGAGGTAACACTGCTTGGAGTAGCCGCTCTTGTTGCTGTCGCCTGGTTCATTTGGAACAAGCGGCGAAAACGCTACGCAATGAGATAAAGGGACAAAAAAGCGCTCAAGCCCGCTGTAATCTCGGCAATGAGCGCTTTTCGTTTTTATTCAGAAAAAAAGAAGAGAAGCTAACGCACTGTGGTTGAATTCAGGCTCTCCCATGCTTCGACAGAAACTGGTTGATACTCCATCAGCTCGTTGAAAAAGTGAACATCGAGAAGCGAATCTTCCTGAACACCTCGCTTCTGCTTCGTTTGCAAATGCTTGTTTGCATAGAGCCGGGCAAGAATGTATTTGCGCACGTTGCCTTGGTTCACCGCCTGATCCTCAGCTTCATTTACAATACAGCTAAGTGTATATATATCGACCATGTGATCAGCAAGAGCCTTGAGCTTATAGCTTAAATAATCCGGCGATTGGCGCATCAGGTAGGCGATATTTTCTTCCAGTACAGTGAGCTCAGCTAGCACGAGCTGCGCAAACGGCTTCGATAATTCGTAGCTCCAGCCAGCGGCGCGCTCCCGAATCTTTTGAATAAAGACGTGATGGGCGTTCTCTTTTTGCATTACGCGCAAAAGGTCCAACGCCAAAATATTGGAGGTCCCCTCCCAAACAGTCAGAACTTGGGCATCCCGCAGCAAGCGAGGAGTCACATATTCCTCGATGAAGCCGTTCCCTCCATGAATTTCGATGGCGGTGTGCGCTGCCTCGACCGCCTCCTCCCCTGTACGATATTTCAGTATGGGGATGAGCAGCCGTGCAAATGCTATATCTTCCTTTTTTACTTCGGCGGATTGCAAGCGATCATAAACCTGAAGCATATCAAAAATGGCTCCACTGCTAACCTCGACATCCAGCAAAAGCTCGATGAGCATTTGTCTCACCATTGGATACTGATCAATCGGATTGCCAAATGCACTCCGCTCATGCGCATAATACTGTGCCTCGTACAATGCCCTGCGCATAATCCCAATAGATGCGACTGCATTGCAGATACGGGATAAATTCAATGCCTCTGCCATGTACTTGAAGCCATTCTCAGGCTGTCCAATCAGGTAGCCCTCTGCTCCTTCCAGAAGTACCTCGGCTGATGGCACCGCATTGACACCGAGCTTATCCTTCAGGCGGCGGACTTGAATCTGGTTTTTCTCCCCATTCGGCTTGATCCATGGTACGAGAAAAAGTCCCAGCCCTTTTGTTCCGGGCTTGTCAGCGTCGATTCTCGCAAGCACAGTCGCTACCATCGCACCTGCGTTGCTCGCGAAAAATTTTTCACCCGTCAGTTGGTAAACTCCTGGACGCTCCTCAACTGCTTGCGCCACCGTTACATTTGCCCCGACATCTGATCCGCCCTGTCGCTCCGTCAGCCATGTAGCTCCCTCATACAAGCGAGTGCGATCACTTGTGGTCAGACCCGATAAATATTGCTGCTTCTGCTCCTCATCCCCATAGCGATCAATCAGATAAGCTGCTGACATCGTCAGGGTCACTGGGCAATAAAAGCCCGGCTCGGTCTGACTTACCAAATACCCCATCAGAAAGGAGTACGTATACGGTACGGTTGTGCCCAGCTCAGGAACAGGATGATAGAGATGACTCACGATCCCCGCCCCATATATATGGGCGACGGTCTCTTTGTAGCCTTCATTCGTAATGATCTCGGAAACGTCTTCGCCAAGCCGGTTGTATTTGCGCAAGCGCGGCTTTCCCTCACGATCGGTAAAAGCTGCCCGTTCATCCATCGGACCTGTAACATAGGCGCCCAGCTCGGTTAGCTGGCTTTTTGCCCATTCGTGCATCGCGGTTGGCAAATAACGTGTAAGTAAGTACTCCAGATTCGGATCGGCTGTGTAAAAATTTTGCTCATTGGCCATTCTTGGGTGAGGGATATTGTCGCTGTACGTCTTACGGTCAATTTTAGACTGCAGACTGCTCATATCTACTCCACTCCCTGAAATGAATATGACTCGCGCAAGCTATGCTTCAGCACCTTTCCACTAGAGTTGCGTGGCAATGCCGGAAGAACCACTACCTGGCGCGGCAGCTTGTAATCAGCCAGGCGCCCTCCCAAAAAGCTGCGAACCTCCTGGCTCCAATCCTGTCCAGGCTCCGCTTCTGCTCGCAAAACGACATACGCCGTAATCGTTTCACCCCACTCCGGATGCGGCAAGCCAACAACCGCCACCTCCAAAATCGCAGGATGACGCTCCAGCAAAAGCTCGATTTCCTTTGGGTAAACGTTGATTCCGCCTGTGATCATGACATCTTTTTTGCGATCTATAATCCACAAAAATCCATCCTCATCCACACGCCCAATATCCCCTGTATAAATCCAGCCGTCTCGCAGTGTCTCAGCAGTCGCTTCAGAATTATTGTAGTAGCCCTTCATCGTTCCTTCTCCGCGCACACGGATTTCGCCCGCTTCACCGGCAGCAGTCTGTGCTCCGCGTTCATCTACTACTTCGATTTCTGCAAACAGTACTCCACGATTGCCGATGCTTCCTACTTTTTCGGGGTATTCGCGATGGAACAGACAAGTTCCCGTAGGTCCAGCCTCTGTTAATCCATAGACACACGTCAGCTTGTCACGTCCATAGGCCTGCTCCATATGTGCAGCCATTTCTTTGGACAGGGGAGCACCTCCATAAATCCAGAACTCCACAGAGGAAAGATCGTAGTCGTTGAACGCAGGGTGTTTCATCGTCAATAAATAGGCGACAGGTGCCCCAAAGAAATGTGTGATTTGGTGCTTTTGGACGAGAGACAGCAGCAATTCGGGTGAAAAAGTGAGAGCGGTGACTTGGGTTGCCCCTAGCATCAGAGCTGGGATAAAGAAGAGGTGTAGCGGTGCAGAATGACTCAGTGGCATAAGCTGCAAAACCCGCGAACGGTGCGTCATTCCCATTTCAATCGACATCATTTTGGCAACTGTCAGCAGGCTGCGATGGGAAAACAAAACACCCTTTGGACGGCCCGTTGTACCAGACGTATACAAAATGCTGACATCGCTGTCTTCACTCGCCCAGTTTGCTTCAGGGTCGATACCATGAGCAGCCAGCTGATCGGGAATGCTATCATCCAACTCCCAATCCGCCGTTCCTGCCCAATTCCCCTGACTTTTTCCCGTTTTAATCGCCACGAGCTTTCCATTCTCCTCGACTAGCTCGTTAACGGCCGGGACCAGTGCTTCATGGACGACCAGTGCTTTTGCCTCGGCGTTCGCACAAATAAAACGAACCTCCTCCTCGGTCGATCGAGCATTGATCGGGACCACTATTGCACCAGAGCGAATGACGGCCATGTACATAAAGGCAAATTCCAGACAGTTTGGCATCATCACAACTACGCGATCACCAGGCGCAACGCCTTGTTCACGCAAATGGCAAGCCCAGCCGTTGGATACATGATTCCACCTGGAGTAGCTCACTTCTTCGTCTCCCGCAATTAACGCTGGCTTATTCGGAAATTTGCGTCCATTTGCTGCTAGTAGCGCTGCTACATTCATCCGTCATCCTCCTAGTCTCTTCAAGCAATTTTTGTTCAAAGCTTTGCTTGTAGACGAGAATGTCTTCTCTTAGCTGCATGAGCTCGCTGATCTTCTCGTCAATCTCCGCCAGCTTCTGATTCCCATACTCAATCGTACGCATTAGCTGTTTGCGGCCAGTGCGGTCTTCTGCAAACAATTCGATCATCTCGCGGATTTGATCCAGTGAGAAGCCAAAGCGCTTGCCGCGTAGAATCAGTCGCAGCCTTGCTCGGTCCCCACGGCTGTAAAATCTGATCCCCCGCTCAGTTCGACCAGGCAAAATCAAGCCTAGCTCTTCGTAATAGCGTATTGTTCTGGTGCTGACATCCAATTCGTGAGCAAGAGCAGAGATGGGCCATGATTCTTGTCTACCACGATCTTCTCTGGTCATGTTTTGGAGGTCCTCCTGAAATATTTAGTAAAAATTCAGAAATAACTGATTATACATATTTTACCTTTCGTTTACGTTAACGTCAACTAACCCTTCCTTCCACGGAAAAATTTACTCAGTCAATCACCCATCTGCGGGTCGCCCATATATTGTAATTGTGAGTTTTACGAGGAGGTGAAGCAATGGCCGTCATCAAAGCAAACGCAAATGACGTGGCACTACTTGCACGGTTACTGCGTGCAGAGGCTGAAGGAGAAGGCGAGCTTGGCATGCTTATGGTGGGAAACGTCGGCGTGAACCGGATTCTCGGCAATTGTCTGGACTTTAAAAATATCCGTTCGATGAGCGACATGGTTTATCAATCGCCTGGGGGATATGAATCCGTCCAAAAGCCGTACTTTTATCAGCGTGCACGTGATCGAGAAAAACGTCTAGCCAAGCGTGCCATTAATGGAGAACGAACACATCCCGCTTCGAATGCCTTGTGGTTTTACCGTCCGACAGGCAATTGCCCTGCTACCTGGTGGGATCAGCAAAACTCTGGTCGCTATAAAGCACACTGCTTCTTCGTACCAAAAGCATCAGAATGCCCACGCGTTTACTAGTAAGGATAGATAAAGGAGCGAGTTCATCATGAGTCAACAAATGCCGTACCCATCTTACCAACAATACGGGTATGATATGTACCAATCCACACAATTTCCAATGGGAATGCCTCAACAGCAGCAGCCATTTGGAATGCCTCAACAACAACAGCCGCAATTGGTACCGATGCAGCCAAGCGGCGCCTGGATTCCGGGCACGCCCATCACGCCAGGTCAACTCGTAGAGGAATCGTATATCGAGAACATTTTGCGTTTGAATCGCGGTAAGGTAATCACTGTATACCAAACCTTTGAAAACAACAGCCAATGGAACGCTAAAATCTTCCGTGGCGTTCTGGAAACGGCTGGACGCGACCATATCATTTTGAGCGATCCTCAAACAGGAAAACGTTATCTGCTTCTCATGGTTAATACGGACTATATTACAGCAGATGAGGAATTGAACTACATTCCCCCCACCCTCCCACAAGGTATTCGCTAAATACCGCTTGCAGGCAGCCTTTCTTCTCTTTCCTTTGAAGAATGGCTGCCTCTTTTGTGTGTCCTGATCTTTGTTATAATAGAGAGCACGAATATAAAAGCGGATAAAGGATGACGAGCGTTGGCATTCGGGATAACTAGAGAAGAATTGAACAAGTGGAAGCAGGCGGTAATCCGGGAAGAGATCGCTTTTTTGACGCATTACTGGCTCGATCCACGCTTCCCAGGGGTAAAAACAGTCACAAAGGTAGGCTGCGCGAATCGTCAACGCTTAACGGAATGGTGCCTCGTACATGGACTGAATCCCGTCTACATTCATGACCGCCCTCCTTTCCCCCATTTTGATCTGCTTGGTCCTCGGCAAAAGGAGATTTTGCAACTGGAAGGACAGTGGGATCAGTTAGAACGCTTTGGCTTACTTGACAGGTAGAGAGTAAATCTCTACGTGAATGAAAAAAGACTGCCCATCGGCAGCCTATTTTCGTTTTTTCTCCTGATTGTATCCACGCTCACCATAAGGAGCGAGTTTTTCTAGCCATTTGTCTTCCAATTTTTCTAGCTCATCCGCCTCATCAAAGAAAGGCACATCTTTTTTCTCCAATACCTCAAGCACCTCAAATTCAAATGCTTCCGGCCCAAATTCATTCCACTCTTTTTGCAAGGCACGGTTTGTATGCGAGCCATGCTGCAGCATGAATTTTTTTCCGTTCATGGTCTTTAGGTTACGGCTGCTCGTGACAAAGATTTTCTCGTTCTTCGTATTTTTTATTTGATAGACGCCTGCTTCCGTCTTCACTTCTTTATACATCTGCTTCAGCTCTTGTTTTCGATTCATCGGTGCTACCTCCTGTTCCTCACTTCGTTCCTGCTCGTTCACCCAATATTGGCTGCCATCCGGCTTTCTATCTAGCAATGCATAATCGATTAAATATCTGCGCAACGTAACATGATCCGCATAAATGGCTTCAAGAATGGCATTTACTTCTTTTTCATTATAAAAGCGCTCAGGGTCGAATCGCTCGGCAATTTGCCTCAAAACAAACAGTCGATGCTTATGCTTGCGTGGAAAACTAGCCAATGGACCGTCTGTTCCTTCCGGGAAGTACTTGCTTGCAAGCACTGCCGCTTCCTTTTCCTCCATTGCTGCGGATGAGTCTGGAAGTTCCTTCGACGCCTTACTGCTTTTTACTCCTGATGATGCTGAGAAGGAGGTTTGTTTATCTGGTTCTCGAAGCAGCTCCATCATGACCAGAAACACCTTTGCTTGACGTTCCTTTTCTTTTAAGGCAAAACGGTGATTTCGGATCGTGGATGCACTTCCGATCCCCATTTCAGCCTGTACTTCGCTATCATTTTTTCCTTGGTAAAACAAACGCAAGAGACTCGTTTGATGATCGGACAAGCCTGTCAATCGCTTATCAAGCCTGCTCAGGTGATCAAAAACGGAACCATGCTCCGTCTCGATATGATGCCGCATAAAACGACCAGCATCGTATAATAACTCATCTACTGGATATATGATCCCTTTTTCTACTGTTTGCCCACACAACAGGCACAGATAGTCATGTTCTTTTTCAAGATAGCCGTGTTTCAGCTCTTCTACGGTTGCACTCCAGAACTGTTCATTCACATTCATTTTACAAACACAACCTTCATTCGTTTGTTTAATTATAGATATTTTATCATCACATCTATTTTTAGTCAAACAAAAAAGCCCCCTGTCTATAATCGTATAGACAAAAAGAGCTTTTTGTTTATCTTTCGTTCGCTTGTAATACCAGGCTTTTTTCTGCCATCTCTCTCAGAAACTCCCGACGATCTCCCTTCCAAAAACGGCCGGCCGTCGCTTCCCTTCGCTGACGATAGCGAATCGCGAGCCGATTGACTAAACGATTGATCTCCAGATGCTGCCCTTCATCCATCGTAAATCGTACAGCGTATTCGTAGTAATCCTGCTCCCACGAAGTAGTACGCACGACATGCCCGTACATTTTTAATGGCTGCCCACACATCTCTGTCTCGAATTGAAGCACCAGCTGATCGTTTGCAGGCATTTTTAAATGGGAGAGAAAACGCAGGCCACCTGCTCCTATATCTTCAATCAAAACTGTCGCACTTCCAATTTCCATTGTCTTCCCTTTTACCAGTACAATAGTCATTTCGGCGCAGAGGGCGTGCTCCAGCTTCAGTCGAAAATATTCTCGTTGTTGTCCCTCTGTTACGACAGTCAATTTTGCTCACCTTCCTAAAATAAAGACGCCGGACTAAGGGCGCCTTTATTTATTTTTTCTGCTTCTGATAATGCATTTCCTTCAAGGTTACATTGGAATTTTCCCATAGCTCTCTTTGGTCATGCTCGATCGAGTCATTCCGATCCAGTCGGAAGAGGAGTTTGACGAGAAACCAAACAATCAAGAGAAACCCAAAAAAGATCACGAGCGTTAAATAGATCATACTTGTAACCCCCTCCCTTTTTCTTACATGATATGGGAGGGAACGAAAAAAGATTACCAATTGTGGCAAAAATGTGACGTTTTATAATAGCGCTATCATTTTAGAAAGGAGTGGTGCTTCTCGGTTTTTCACTCACGAAGAACAGTCTGTCCAGCTTTGGGACCGCCTCGACTTCATCAATGTCAACCAGCCCATACGAATACAGCTTGCGGAAGCCTACCGCCCCCATCACCAGTGATGAGAAATCGGAAATATCCATCGCAACACTTACATCCGCCTCTCCATCCTCTACCAGCTGCGGACGCCCCTCACTGAATCGGATGAGCCAGCTTCCGGCATTCTCAGGCAAAAATGAATCTCGAATGAACAAGCGCAGCGTCACCTGCTCCGTCCCAAAGGATGGCTGAGTAAGCTTGGAGAAAAAGCCTGGCACATCAATGACGCGATACATCAGTCCGACTCCAGATACGTTGCTCTCATGATAAACACTTGGGAGGAGGTTGTCCGTGCCGTTACCAGGATCGGATAAGAGGACGTGAAAATCTTCGTCTGCAGTAGTCAGAACGATTCGCTGAATTTGATCCGCCTGAGAGTGCAAAAAGGAGAGCATTTGGCCGAGTGCTTCACGCGACTCATACAGAAACTCTTTGACCACCAGATCATTGAAAATCCGGTTTTCCTCGTGAGCTCGCTGGAATTGGAAGGCGAGGTAGCCACCGAGTCGACCTTCGTTTTTATAGCCCACGGTCACTAGCTCCGGCTGCTCCAGAAACTTCTTCAGCTCTTGATCGGTTTTTCTGATCATTCCGTGTGTTTGCCGGACAATACGATGATAGCAGGCTAACATTTCTTCTCTATTTTCCATACCTAAGTAAATGATTTTGTCTTTGCTACTAAATGGCAAGCTGGAGGGCTTTATCCGGTATTGATTGATTTTGGTTCCCACCCCGAAGCCCATCTGCTTGTAAAAATCGACGCGGAACGGATAAAGCGAGACAAGGCTGACTCCACGCTCCCGATAGCTACCGAGGAAGCCTTCCAGCATCGTTTTTGCCACCTTTTCTTTTTTATGCAGAAGATCTACCGCCACCATACCGATTCCACCGGTAAGCATTTGGGTTCCGTGTACGTTCATAGACAGATCATGCCACTTCATAATGCCAATCAGCTGGTCATTTCGGTAACACCCGTGAAAGCTGACGTTTGGATCGTTTTCCAGAGTGTCTTTCACACGCTCACTAAAACGCTGGGCATTCTCTGATGCCAAGAGATTGCTGCCTGGATACGCCATAGCTGTAATTCTGACAACCTCGCTGACTTCCTCAATTGTAACGGGGCGAATCTCTTCCATCGATCATTGCACTCCTGTCTGTTGAAATAGGGGAATACCACAATCTACTTACAGAAAATAGTAACGAATCAGAGCACATTTAGGCAATAAGAAATTTGTATTTTTTGGTAATATATGTATGTAACGTGGCGGATTTAGGCTTAATGGATGTCTTTTATTTAGGCAACTGGTAGATTTCAGCAGGCGTGGCTGCGGTCCATTGCTCTACCGATAAGGACGGATGGCTGTTAATATACGCTTGGACCATTCGGTAGCCCTCGCTGTAACCAAAGGCCAGGGGCAGCTCGTCGCCACCAAACATGATTCTTTGCATGAATGGGTAATTTGTCGAGTGGAGATTTTGTTCGATGATTTTTCGGTTTCCCTCTTGTTCCTCCCCGTAAACTGGCAGGCTTGTTGCGCCAGGATAAAGCATGCTTTGAAAAGCTACTGCCTTCCCTTCAAACACAAGATAATCCAATAAGGTCAATGGCTTTGATTGATCATAATAGCTGCTCGTCCATGCACTATGGTGATATTCGTGGGCCACAGTGCTGGCAAGCTCCTCCATGTCTTTGTACAGATACTGGTTGTACAGAATAAGAATTTTGCCTGAACCAACTGTATATGCCGCTGACGTTTCGATCAAATCTGTAGGCAAGACACATAAATTTGTTATCGGCGGTCCCTGTAGGTGGGCTTGCGACTTGATTAACGCGTCTTTGATCGTTTTCGTAGCATCGGGGTTATCCAGTAGCTCTATCGCTTTTTCCAGTCGGTTAAAATTCGTAGGCGGATTCTCCCGAATGCTCTGGATGATGCCGATGTATTCACCCTTGTCGAAGCAAACGCTCCAAACGGGTTGAAAGACGGTTTCATCATACAGGCTCGGAAGATTCGCTGCCTGATTTTCATTTGCTTTCGTTATGTAGTTTTTTAGCGCATTCTGAAGCCGGATCATATGAAATTCTTGCCTTTGGCCATCCCCATCGATTGTAAAGCTATCTGTGACAAAAGGAGAGTTATTGGCCACTTCTACCGGCTTATCGCTCGAGCATGAAATACACAACATGGCTACAGTCACTAGGAGGATGGATGATGTCCATCGCTTCATAAAAAGCCTACAGTTACTCATTTGGATCACCTCTATCTCTTGTACGATGAACCGCCGAGTAAGTTGCTTTCATTTCCTGCATTGATAAATTTCCCCATATACAAAAAAGCGCCAGCCATGAGCCGACGCTTTTTTTCTAGTTCTCTCTTGCAGGCTGTCTCTGTGCTTTGGCGATGAGCAGCGACAAAAAGAACGTACATACAGCCAAGACAAGTGAGCCAATAAACACGATATGTACACCCGATGCGAGAACATCTCTGATTTGCAAGAGCTGTTCAGCAGGCACACCTCCCGTTTCAAAAGATGCCCCAAGGTTTTCATGCCCACTCCCTACAGTCACCAGGTTGAACATCATCCCGAATACGGCAGCGCCAAAGGTTTGGCTAAACGTACCAGTAAACGTATTGAGCGCCACTGCTGTTCCTCGTTTGTCTACGGCTACAGAAGCCTGGATTTTCACCATGACAATCGGACTGATCAGACCCATGCCTAAACCGATCAAGCCAACCGCCAAGTAGATGAGAAAGCCAGCCGAATGTGACCCTAACAAGGTGAGCAGTACGCCTGCAACCGTCAGGACAGCTGTTCCCGTAGTAATTAACTGCTCGGCACGCAGCTTGCCCAGTAAATTACCAGACAGGACTGCACCGATCGTCCAGCATACCGGCATCGGCATAAGAACAAAGCCTGCCATCGTCGCGCTTTCTCCCAAAACACCTTGACTCCAAATCGGCAAGTACACTACCATACTGATCACAATCCCGTTTGTTAACAGAGTAAGCAAGTTAATCAGCATCACGTTTCGATTGGTCAAAAGCGAGAGCGGGATAAGCGGCTCAGGCGATTTTTTCTCGACAGATACGAAAATCAAGAAGGTAACCAGTGCAAACACGATCAAGGAAATCGTAACCGGACTTAGCCAAGACTGATTCTGGCTGCCAGTCAACAGCGCATACAACAACGCAATCGTACCTACTGTAAAAATAAATGCACCTGGATAATCAATATGGCGCTTCGCTTTAACAGCCAGCTTTTCTTTATACAGCATCACAATCATAAAAAACGATACGAGCCCAAATGGCAGGTTAAGAAGGAAAATATAGCGCCAGGTCAGCGTATCGACCAGAAATCCTCCGACCAATGGACCTGCAACCCCTGAAAGCCCCCAAACCGCGCTAATCCATCCTTGGGCTTTCGCTCTTGCTGTTTGCTCCGTATACAAATCGCCGATAATCGTCATCGTAATCGGCATTACTGCCCCTGCACCGAGTCCCTGAATGGCCCGGTACACAATCAGCTGCTCCATGGACATCGCTACACCACAGAGGGTAGATCCTACCAGAAAGATTCCAATCCCCGCCAAAAAAACATTTTTGCGACCGAACAAATCAGCCAGCTTTCCGTAGATCGGAGCAGATACTGCAGTAGCCAGCATGTAAATCGCATACACCCAGCTTACTTGCTCAAATCCCAGTAAATCACTCGTAATGCGTGGCACAGCCGTACTCACGATTGTTCCTTCCATAGCGGCCAGGAAGGTCGAGAGCATCAGCGCCATCATAATTTTTCCCCTCATCTTGCTCTCCTCTCTAGCTCTTCCAAGATCACGATCAAAAAAAGCATTGTCATAGTATACCACACAATTTCTTTTGCTTGGTGCTTTTGTCTGTTTAGAAAGCACCGCGATGAACGGCAAAGCGGTAATCGCACTCAGATACAAAAAGCCTCTGCTTGTCCGATGCCAAGCGAGGCCTTCTGCTCTTTTTGTTCAATCGAGTCCAGCTAATCTTTTTATGGCCATAAACACTTGCTCATAGTAATGTGCCTCATGCGGAACGAAATCAGCCTGCGCCACTTTGCACTTCGTGTCAGTAGCTTTTCCCTTCTCATCCACCAAAAAGCCAGCTGCCGTAACCTCTGTCAGCTCTCCGGCAAAAAGCTTCTCCAACGGTGCAAGTCGCACCCACAGTAAACCAGTGACTTCTTCCTTTTGTAATACATAATCATCTAAAGGCTGCTCGCACACAAACACAAACGTATGACACATTTCTTTATCGATAATTCCCGGCGAGCTCATCACATCACGAATCATCCCGATCTTGCTGAGCTGCTCAAATCGCACCGACAATCCTAGCTCCTCGTAAAGCTCGCGAACTCCCTCACTCGGCTGTTCGGATGCGAGCAAATGTCCCGCTGAAGTGATATCGAGTAAATTCGGACAAGTGTCCTTTTGCGGATGCCTTTTCTGGAACAGAACTTCTACCCGCCCTTCGACAACCCGATAAATCCAGCAATGAAAGGTTTGATGCCACAGACCCAGGCGATGCACCTCGCTGCGCGCCTTGACTCCGATGTGCTGCCCAGCTTCATCGAAGATATCCAGCTGTTCTTCCTGCATGAACTCATTCCACCTTATACCAGCATCTCTTGCTCGCTTACATCTTTACATTCCTGATTCAGGTGGAATTCTCCTCCCAACAAAAAGAAGTTCCTTCGCTAGGCAACAAAATGCTTTTGCTCCTTCCAAAGCTTTTCCAGTACCATCGCAATCAAGACACCGACCAACAGACCGTTCCCCGCGATGTACTGTACAACTGTTGGCAAGCCCTGAAACATATCTGGTGGCAGAAACATGATCGACAGCCCTAATAACAGCGTCACTCCTAAAATGGTCAGCCTTCTTTCTGTCAATGCTTCCCGCAAAATGGCTCGTACACCCAGCCCGACCATGGGTACAAAAGCCGCCAGCTCAACCGCGTATGCCACAGGTGCAGGCAAGGTGGTCAACAAGCCGATAGCCACTGGAATGAACGACAGGCAAACCATAATCAGACCGCCAATCAGAAAGGGACGCAATCTGCTTTGCCCAGTCACACTGACGAAGCCTGCACTACCCCCTAAAGGGACAATGCCTACTGATGAAAAAACGGAAGACAACAAATGAGTAAACCCGCCTGCTAACGCACCGCGAGAAAAGCGCTTGGGATCTTCCTTTTGGCTCTCGCCGATCGCCTGCTCCATCGACTCTGTTGCGGCAAGTGTACTCGAGAGCAGCATCAATACTAGCGGTAGCACCGCGACAGCCATTCCTAAATCAAATTGGGGAGGACCCCAGGCAAACATTTGTGGGAGACGAAACCAGCTAGCATCCGAGATAGCAGCGCCGCCCATGCCCATACAGGAAAATACCAGCCATCCGGCTATAATACCGATGAGTATCGCATAGCTCCTCCACCAGTTTTTGCCCCAGGTTGAAAGGCAGAAAACGAGAACAAAGACGCCAACAGCTACCAGTCCGGCCAATGCCCGATCACCTGTTAGCGGTCCTCCCCCTGCTCCGAGCATTCCTTTAATAAAAACACCACCGAGCTGAAAGGAGAGCAGAAGGAGAAACGAGCCTGTCACCAGTGGCGTAAACCAGCTTGCAAAGCGATGGGCGATACCGCTTACTGCAAACAGCATAAGCCCCGCGACCAGCATTCCGCCCTCCAATACGCGCAGTGTAGACGACAAATCATCCCCTTGGCGCAGTGCCATATCCCCCAAAATGACAAAAACACTCAGCCAGATGCCCGCCGGACCATCTGCTATCGGTAAGCGATGCCCCACCAGACCTTGCAGAACAGTGGAAGCACCAGCGATCAGGAAGGTTCGTTGCATCAAGCTCGCAATCTCATCCATGGGTAAATGGTATAAGCCTCCAATGACAATCGGGATCGGGATCGAATAGACGAGCAAGTAAACAAACCATTGCAACGCTCCGAGTGTCTCATTCCATCCCGAAATCTGTGCGTTTTTCCGCATGCGTCCCTCCTCCTAAGAAAACGCGGCATTGCCAAACCTTTGACACTGCCCGAGCCCTTGTGTTTGTCTATTTTGCTCAAACAAATCGAGGGGATAGCGCCGAACGCCATCCCCACGGTGTGGTCATTATTTAATCGTTACTTCATCCAGCATCAAATAGCCGACAGGGCTGAGCCAGAAACCATTTACATCCTTGGATGTGACAGATACGTGGTCGATCGTACGAATTGGAATGACTGGAGCTTCTTTCAATTCGATTTCTTGCAGCTTCGCGTAGATTTCGTTACGTTTAGCTGAGTCTTTTTCACGACGACCTTCTTCGATCAATTTATCCACTTCTGGGTTGTTGTAGAAAGCAAGGTTACCCGCGCTTCCTTTGGAGGAGCTGTGGAAAACGTTGTATTGGTTGTAGTCGCCATCGCCAGTTGCGTTACCCCAGCCACCGATGAACATCGCATGCTCGCCTTTATCAGTGAAATCCAGATACGCACCGTATTCCATTACTTTGATTTCTAGATCGATGCCGATACCCTTCAGCTGGGACTGAATCACTTCTGCTACGTTCATTCGCTCTTTACGATCGTCTGTTACGATGGACGTCTTAAATCCGTTTGCATAACCTGCAGCAGCGAGGAGTGCCTTCGCTTCATTTACATCATAGGAGTAATCCTTGAGGTTGGCATTGTAGCCAATTACTTTTGGTGACAGGGACGATACAGCCTCTGTTCCTACGTTGTTGTATACACCTTTGACAATTGCTTCTTTTTCGATGGCATGTGCCACTGCTTGACGCACACGTACATCATCGAAAGGCTTTTTCTGTACGTTGAAGCCGATATATTCTACACCGAGACCTTCTGCGCGAACCATGTTCATGCTAGGAGTAGCCTGTGCACGCTCTACCTCTGTTACAGGAAGCTGGTCACCGATGTGAGCCTCGCCTGCTTCTACCATCGCGATACGAGTCGTATCCTCTGGAACTACTTTGTAAACAACTTTGTCTACTTTTGGTTTTTCGCCCCAGTAGCTATCATTTTTCGCCAATGTCATATCTTGACCTGGTGTCCACGATTCAAATTTGAAAGGTCCGGTTCCCACTGGCTGCTTGGACAGCGTGTCAGAATGCTCCGCTATTGCTTTCGGGCTGAGGATGCTGCCCTCAGAGCTGGCGAGGATTGACAAAAGTGGTGCAAATGGATATTCCAAAATGAATTGTACGGTTTTGTCGTCTACAACTTTGACTTCCTTGATCATCGAGAAGTTGGATGCTCGAGGAGAAGCCACTTTTGGGTCCAATACGCGTTCAAATGTCTTTTTCACTGCTTCCGCATTAAACGGAGCGCCATCGTGAAAGGTAACGCCTTCACGCAGCTTGAATTCCCATGTCAGGTCATCTACTTGCTTCCACTCTGTTGCGAGTGTTGCCTTGTAGTCAGCGTTTTTATCCCGGGATACGAGGCTTTCATATACTTTTCCGTAGATGTAGTTAGCCGATGGAATGTTGGAAATAAAATGCGGGTCCAAGTTATTGGCATCCGCTTTGCGCGCTACGATCAGCGTACCGCCTTCTTTTGAAGCTTCTGCGGCTGGTGTGTTGCCTGTAGTAGACTGCTCTGCCCCCGCACTGCATCCCGCTAGTGCTGTGCCGATCGTCAGCGTCAAAGCAAGCAAAGAGCCGAACAAGCGTGTTTTCTTCATATGATGATACCCCCTGTTGATTTTCGTCTAATCCTGTCGAAAATTCTGAATCTACGTCTTATTTGCATTATACGGGATATTCATCTGCGAGCTTTTCAGCATCTTTACATCTATTTATATTATTTTTACTTTTATTCAACATTTGATTACCTATATGAATATTGACGAACAACATGTTTATTGAGCGAAAAAGAAGAAATCCGCTGCCCTTGTTGAAACAAGAGACACCGGATTTCACATCGTCTATTTTCCTTCTACACGATCTTTTTGCCATACCATTTTGCCTGCATACATGACTGCTTCCTTCGGGTTCTGACGAGCAACGGCTTCAGCAGAGCATTTTGCCCGTACAAAAACAACATCGGCCGCATCGCCTGCTTTTGGCCAGATTTGGTTGCCCTGTTTGTCCAGCGGAGTCAGGCCACCCGTCACAAATCCAAGCGCCTGTGAGAGAGAAACTTCGTCAATCCAGCGAAAACGCTCTGCAAGACGATTTGCTTTTTGCAGCATATCCCCTGTCCCAAACGGGTCCCAATGATCTGTTATGTTGTCATTGCCCAAGCCTACGTGCACACCCTTCGCATGCAAGAGCGGAACCGGGATCGTCGGCATATCAATCGGTATAGCGGACATCACTGCAATTTGCAAGCTGGCGAGACGCTCCGCCATCTCTTCGACAAGCGGTGTAGGCAATTCCCCGAGTCCGTAAGCGTGGCTGATCGTTACACGTCCTTGCCACCCTGCATCCTCTGTCATGGCAGCAAGTCGCTTCATAATAAACAGCCCCAAGTGCCCTGGCTCATGCAAATGCAGATCGACATCCGCATTTGCTTCTACCGCAATATCCATCATCGTATATAGCGATTTTTCAATATCGTCGTCAAACGTAGCCGGATCGACACCGCCAACGAGTCCCGCACCGTGCTTCATCGCTTCCCGTACCAAAGAGACGGAATCGCTGCGCAGCAATCCATGCTGTGGGAAGGCGACCATTTCCCAGGAAAGTTTCCCGCTAAATGTCTCCAGCGCTTGCAGGGTCGCTTCCATGTTTTTTAGCCCAATGACCGGGTCAATATTGCAATGCGTTCGCACATGTGTAGCCCCGTGAGATTGAATCAGCTGCAAAAGCTTCTCTGCTCTCTCCTTCGCCACTGGCAATTGGCGAGGCAACAGCTCCTGCTCCTGTTCAATCCGGAAAAAGCGGTTCGGTGCCGGAATAACAGCTTGCCACGGCCCTCCATAAAACGTTTTATCCAGATGAATATGCATCTCTTTAAAAGAAGGAAGCATGAGTAGTCCGTCAGCATCCCAAACCACTTCTCCTACTGGCAGTGGTTGTGTGGCTGGAATGATCCGCTCAAAGTGTCCATCTTTCACAAACACATGAAACCGTTCTGTATTTGTTCCATTCACCCTGCCATTTTCCACTGAAAAGCTGCACTCCAGACTGGCATTGGCGATCCAGAAGCTTTCTTTCATCGACCTCTTCCTTCCTGTACCGATTACTGAATCGTGATGTTATTGATCATCATGTAGCCGGATGGACTGATCCAGAAACCTTTAATATTTTTCCCGACAGCAGCCACGTGCTCCAAATTCCGAATCGGGACCATTGGCGCTTCGTCTGCCTCAATCTGCAATGCTTGTGCATAAATTTGTTTCCGTTTTTCCGTGTCCTGCTCGCGGCGTCCTTGCTCGATCAGTTTATCAACTTCTGGGTTTACGTAAAAGGTTGTATTTCCACCCTTGCCGAGCGAAGCGGAGTGGAACAGATTGTACTGGTTGTAGTCAGCATCACCCGTCGCATTGCCCCAGCCGCTAATGAACATGTCGGTTTCACCGTTGTCTTCGGCATCCAGATAAGCGCCATATTCCAATACTTTGATCTCTACGTCAATACCGATTCCTTTTAACTGTGATTGAATGACTTCAGCAGCATTGATCCGTTCTTTTCGGTCACCCGTCCAAATCGTAGTTTTAAAGCCATTCGGATATCCTGCTTCTTTTAGTAGAGCTTTTGCTTTGTTCGGGTCAAAGCTGTAGCTTTTCAAGCTTTCACTGTAACCGAGAACCTTTGGGCTCATCGCAGAATTCGCTCTGGTTCCGATATTGTTGTACACGCCTTGAATAATCGCATCTGTCTCGATGGCATAATTGATGGCCTGACGCACGCGTACATCATCATAAGGCTTCTTTTTATTATTGAAGCCAATAAAATCAGTACCCAAGCCTGCCGTACGATACAAATCGAGCTGCGGAGAATTTTTTACTCTTTCAATCTCCGTAACCGGCAAAGGCTCAGCAATATGTGCCTCTCCGGTTTCTACCATGGCGATTCTTGTCGTATCTTCTGGAACAACTTTGAAGACGGCTTTGGCGAATTTGATCGGTTCGCCCCAATATTTATCATTTTTCACCAGCACGATTTCCTGTCCCGGTGTCCACGATTCAAACACCAATGGCCCGGTTCCTACTGGATGCTTGGACAAATCTTTTCCATATTGCTCGATTGCTTTCGGACTGATGATACTGCCTTCATGGTTGGCGAGAATCGAAAGCAGAGGAGAGTACGGGTAAGCCAGCTTGAATTGTACCGTATAATCATCGATGACTTTTACTTCTGTAATCATCTTAAATTGACCTGCTCGTGGAGAACCTACTTTTTCGTCCAGCACACGCCCAATTGTCGCTTTTACTGCTTCTGCATTAAACGGTGTGCCATCGTGGAAGGTTACCCCCTCACGCAGCTTGAATTCCCACGTAACGTCATCCAGCTGCTTCCACTCTGTCGCGAGCAACGGCTTGAATACCATGTTTTCGTCGCGTGCGATCAAACCCTCGTATACCTTGTGTTGTACAACACTTGCCGCATTGATGGCGGAAATAAAATGCGGGTCCAGATTGTTGGCATCGGATTGACGCGCGATAATCAAGGTTTGGTTTGTTGGTGCAGGGTCTGCTCCAGCTACAGTGGTGCTCGTACCTTGTTCGCTGCCCGAAGAACATCCAGCAAGCACAATTCCTACGCTAAGTACACTGACAAGCAACGTATTCATCCATTTGCTCTTGTTCATGTTCTAGCCCCCAGGTTACTTTTTTCTATATCGAATCTTTTTTAAAGAGCAACAGCATAGCTCGCTTCCAAAAAGGAATTTCGCTATGCTGCTAATCGTGCAGTCTTATGGGAGCGTTATGTCATCGATTTCGATGTGACCAGCTGGGCTGATCCATACACCCTCTACGCCTTTTTCAATCGCAGCCAGGTTTTCCGAGTAGCGATATGGTACCAATGCTGCCTCGTCCATTTCGATTTGCTGTGCTTTTTCATAGATTTGCTTGCGTTTTTCTTCGTCTTTTTCCTTGCGTCCTTCTTCGATTAGCTTGTCCACCTCAGGATTGCTATAGAAGGAGTGGTTGCCAGCTGCACCTTGGGATTTGGTGTGGAACAGGTTGTACTGGTTGTAGTCAGCATCCCCTGTCGCATTACCCCACCCGCTGATGAACAGGTCAGTTTCGCCTTTGGTCGCTGCATCGATGTAAGCACCAAATTCCAAAACCTTTACTTCCAGATCAATGTTGATTTGTTTCAATTGCTGTTGCAGAACTTCTGCTACGTTGATACGTGCTTTATTGTCATTGAGATAAATAGTTGCTTTGAATCCATTTGCGTAGCCTGCTTCAGCCAACAGCTTTTTGGACAGCTCCAGATCGTATTTCGCATCTTTTACGTTCGGGCTGTACCCAACCATTGTAGGAGAAACAGATGAATGTGCTGCAGCCCCTACATCGTTGTAAACACCTTGGATGATCGATGGCTTGTCGATCGCATGGGCAATCGCTTGGCGTACGCGCACATCGTCAAACGGTTTTTTCTTCGTATTGATCCCGATATGATCGCTGGAGAAGGAAGCATAGCGGCCAAGTGTCATGGAAGTAGAGTTTTGTACGCGGTCTACCTCAGTGACAGGCAGCTGCTCGGCTACCTGAGCTTCTCCTGTTTCTACCATTGCGAGACGTGTTGTATCCTCTGGAACGGTTTTGAAGACGACTTTGTCCAGCTTAGGCTTGTCACCCCAGTAGTTGTCGTTCTTCACCAATACAACCTCTTGACCAGGTGTCCAGGATTCAAATTTGTAAGGCCCGGTTCCGGTTGGATGCTTGGTCAGCTCCTTGCCGTATTGCTCGATTGCTTTTGGTGACAGGATGCCACCCTCTGCACTCGCGAGAACGGACAAGAGCGGTGTGTATGGATAGTGAAGAATAAATTGAACGGTTTGGTCATCCACTACTTTTACTTCCTTGATTGCTTCAAACAGGTTGGCACGGTTGGAGCCAACTGCTGGGTCCTGGACGCGGGCAATCGTCGCTTTTACAGCTTCTGCATTAAATGGAGCTCCATCGTGGAAAGTAACTCCGGAGCGTAGCTTGAACTCCCATGTCACGTCATCCACTTGTTTCCATTCGGTTGCAAGCGCACCCACGTATTTGCTTTCTTTGTCCATACGAACGAGACCCTCGTATACTTTGTGATGAATGATTGCAGCAGAGTTGATTTGGGTCAGGAAATGCGGGTCTAGATTGTTCGCATCAGACAATCGGGCAATAACGAGAGTTCCCCCTGCTTTGCTGGCGTCGGCTGGTGCAGCTGTACCGGTTTGGCCTGATGCATTTGTGTTTGCATTCGTTCCTGCTTGTGGCGCTGATGAGCAGCCTGCCAATGCGGCAGAAACTGCTACAGTCAGGGCAATCAGCGTTTGGAAAAAGCGCGTCTTTTTCATGTAGATGTCCCCCTCTTTCGTTTGCGCTTTCTTCATTTGAATTTTTTAACGATTCGCGCATGTTTCATTTTACCTACTATTCAGCTAATATTTTTTCACTCTCTTTACTAGAATTTTCACTTTCTTTACTATTTTTTCAGGTTTTTAAACAAAGGGCGTTTCAGTACGAGCGGGGCTGTTGGGGAGGAGAGGAAACCGGAGAAAACGCTCCAGGTACTTGGAACACTTGCGCGGGGGATTGACTGCACGGCTCCGGGGAAAAAGGGAAACCGCGTCCAAAGTAGTCGACACTGAAAGTGTCTCAGGGGTGGACGCTTAAAGGCGTGTTTCCCTTTTTCCCCTACGCCTCGGCTGTGTTCCAAAGACCTTCGCTTTTTTCTCCGGTTTCCTCTCACCAGCCGTTGTACTTCCACTTGGCGACAGGGACAAGAGCAAAGGAATGCCAATGTCGCTGCGCTTATTGGCTAACCCCATAAAAGCTTTAAAAAGAAGGCAATGTGCTTTCACTGTGGAATCTACTAATTAATAACGAGATTCATGAGGTGATAGAAATGTCGATAGTGCAAAATGACAATGCTTTGATTCGTCCTGTTCGTCTGGAGGATGTGGATGCGATATGGGAGCTGGAGCGTGAGATTGTTCGGGAAGGGGAATATTTTATTGCAGTTTCCGAGGAGTTTGACAAAACGGTGGAACAGCAGCGGGAGTGGATTTCTCGGGTGATGGAAAGTGAAAGGGAGACGGTGCTTGTCGCTGAAATAGATGGTGGGGTTGTTGGTGTGATTGGGTTTTCTTCGCCCAATCGCAAGCGACTGGCGCATACGGGCTCAATGATGATGATTTCAAAAGATCACCGAAGCAAGGGACTGGGGAAGATGTTGTTGCAGGAGCTACTGGCTTGGGCAGAGCAGCATCCGTTGATCGAAAAAGTAAGCTTGGGCGTATTATCTACGAATCATCGTGCGATCGCTTTGTACAAAAAGATGGGATTTGTTGAGGAAGGGCGCAAAGTGAAGGAATTCAAGATGAGTGAAAATGAATATGTAGATGATGTGCTGATGTACAAATTTGTCTAGGGATTTGGGTGTCGACGTCCAAAAGGCTCTCTCCGTATTCGTGGAGGGAGCCTCTTTCTTTGCTTACTGCTACTTAATGGTTATGTCGTTTACTTCGATATAGCCTGACGGACTAATGTACACTCCTTCCACATTTTTCGCGATAGCCGCGAGGTTTTCACTGCTGCGGTATGGGAGCAGCGGGACCTCATCCATCTCGATTTGTTGTGCTTCGGCATAGATTTCCTTGCGTTTTTCCGGATCTTTTTCTTTGCGTGCTGCTTCAATCAAAGCATCGACTTTTGGATTGCTGTAGAAGGAATGGTTGCCGGGAATGCCTTTTGATGTGCTATGGAACAGATTGTACTGGTTGTAGTCACCGTCTCCTGTTGCATTGCCCCAACCACTAATGAACATTTGGGCTTCGCCTTTTGCTGCCAAATCCAGATACGCCCCGAATTCCATGACTTGAATTTGCAAATCAATGCCAATCCCTTTTAGCTGGGATTGCAGCACCTCGGCAACGTTGATACGCGCTTTGTTGTCATTTAAATAAATGGTCGCCTTGAAGCCATTGCCATAGCCAGCTTCCGTCAGCAGCTGCTTTGCTTTGTTCAGGTCGTACTCGGGTGTTTTGATATTCGGGCTGTACCCGATTACTTTTGGTCCCAGGGAAGAGATCGCTACTTTCCCTACATTATTGTAAACGCCTTTGATAATCGATTCCTTGTCTACTGCATGTGCGATGGCTTGACGAACACGCACATCATCAAATGGCTTTTGTGTGACATTCATCCCGATATGATCGACAGCGAACGATTCAAACCGACCCAAAGACATGCTTGTGGAGTTTTGCACGCGCTCCAGCTCGGTTACAGGAAGCTGCTCTGCTACATGAGCCTCTCCTGTTTCGACCATCGCTACGCGCGTCGCATCCTCAGGAACGGTTTTAAAGATGACCTTGTCCACCTTGGGCTTTGTTCCCCAGTAGTTTTCATTTTTGACGATGACAATTTCTTGTCCAGGCGTCCACGATTCAAATGTGAAGGGGCCTGTTCCTACCGGATGCTTCGCCAAATCTTTTCCGTACTGCTCGATCGCTTTCGGGCTGATGATTCCTCCCTCAGCACTCGCCAGAACAGACAGAAGCCCGGCAAACGGATAATGCAAGACGATTTGAACTTTTTGCGGGTCAACGATCTTCACTTCTTTAATCATGCCAAACATGTTGGCTTTTGGTGTTGGCTGATCCTTGTCGAGAATGCGATCAATTGTCTTTTTCACTGCCTCCGCATTAAATGGCGCTCCATCCTGGAAGGTGACTCCTTCGCGAAGCGTAAACTCCCATGTGATGTCATCCAGCTGCTTCCATTCGGTTGCCAGAAGAGGCTTGTACTCACTGTTACGATCCATCATGACAAGTCCCTCATAAAGCTTGTGCTGGGTAACTGCCATAGAGTTGATCTGGGTACTGAAGTGTGGGTCCAAATTATTCGCATCAGACAGGCGAGCGATGATGAGGGTGCCACCCTCTGGCGATGCAGGAGCTGGTGCCGCCTGATTTCCCGCAGGAGCTGCAGTACTAGGTGCCGTACCTGTTCCGCTTGTCTGTTGTCCCGAAGCACACCCAGTCAAAGCAGATACAAGCATGAGGGACAAAGCGAGAACAGAACCAAGCAATCGTTTTCGTTTCATGAATAATGCCCCCTTTTTTATGTGGAAAATAGAGAAAAGATGATTACTGTAGAAATATTATCAATTTTCTAACATTTTATCTTTCTAAGATCTTTACCTCTCTTTGCAATATCTTTACTATTTTTCGGTTGGTTCGATAATAAAAAACACGACCCTCTCTTCAGCAGAGAAGGTCGTGCCTATTTTTTGCTATATCCTTTATTCGGTTACGGGTACAGACCAACCGAACTTGTCTTCTTTTTCACCGTACTGAATACCCGTCATGGTCTCGTACAGTTTCGTGGTCAGCTCGCCGGTTTTCTCGCCGTTAATGATCATTTGGTGACCATTCCAGTTCAAGTCTCCGATTGGTGAAATGACTGCCGCTGTGCCTGTCCCAAATGCTTCTTCCAGCTCACCATTGGTGTATGCTGTATACAAGTCCTCTATAGAAATCCGCTTCTCGATCACTGGTACGCCCCAGTCCTTCAAAAGGGCGATGGTAGAATCGCGCGTGATACCTTCCAGAATGCTTCCGTTCAAGGAAGGTGTCCACACCTCGCCTTTTACTTTAAAGAATACGTTCATGCTGCCGACTTCTTCGATGTACTTGTTTTCCACGCCATCGAGCCACAATACCTGCTCATAGCCTTTTTCTTTTGCTTCTACCTGTGCTTTCAGGCCACCTGCATAGTTGCCCGCTACCTTGGCGTTACCTGTACCGCCTCTTACCGCACGGACGTAGTTGTTTTCTACATAAATTTTTACCGGATTCATCCCGCCTGCATAATATGCTCCTACTGGAGACAACAGGATGATCAATTTGTACATATGAGAAGCACGAACCCCAAAACATGGCTCGGTAGCAATCACGAATGGACGGATGTAGAGCGACATACCGCTCTCTGTCGGAATCCACTCTTTGTCAGTCGCCACCAGCTTTTTCAAAGCGTCGACCATAAAATCCTCATCGACTGACGGCATGCTCAGTCTCTCCAGAGAACGATTCATACGCTTGAAATTTTGATCTGGTCGGAACAGCCAAACCTTGCCTTCCTTGTTCCGATAAGCTTTCAGTCCTTCAAAGACGGCCTGACCGTAGTGGAACACCATCGCTGCCGGATCAAGCGAAAGCGGGGAATACGGTACGATCTGTGGATCATGCCATCCTTTTCCTTCTGTATAGTCCATGGTGAACATATGATCGGTAAAATGTACACCAAATCCCAGCTTGTCAGTCGCTGGCTTCTCTTTTTTCTGTTCTGCGAGGGCAATCGATAACTGACACTCCATTTTCCACATCTCCCTTGGTATTAGATCCTACTTCTCTAGTACTACATATTGTTATTAAAATAGCAACTATTTTGAATGATTGCTAGTCTAAGTTTCTCTCATTGATCACATTTCTTTCCGTTTTGTTCCACTATTTGCCCCAGCGCCATTAGCACCGCATCCATCTCCGCATCTGTTCCGATCGTTATCCGTAAATAATCGCGCAGTCGCGGGTTTTTGTAGTAGCGCACGTAAATGCTTTGCTTCATCAATGTATCGTATAGCTCTTCGGCAGTCGGACAACCGGAGCCAGCAGGAGGCTTGCACAAAAGAAAATTGGTATGCGAGGGCACAACTATGAACCCTTGCCTAGCGAGCTGCCCTGAAAATCTGTCGCGCGTGCGCTTGATTGCAGCTGTAATCGTACACATATAGCTTTGATCTTCCAGGGCTGCCAGAGCCAGCTCCCGGCTGATGGCATCCACATTGTAAACGTCCTTTCCTTTTTCCAGTGCTGTGATCAGCTTTTCATTGCCAAAACAGTACCCGATCCTTGCTCCGCAGAGTGCATAAGCTTTGGAAAAGGTTCGGATCACTAACAGATTTGAATATCGGGCAATCAACGAAACAGCAGACGCATCCATTTTGGCAAAATCGATATAGGCTTCGTCGAGGATGACAAGTCCCGGGAATTCCCTCACTAGTCGCTCTACGTCTTCTATCGGCAGCAGCAAGCCTGTCGGGGCATTTGGGTTGACCAGCACGACTGCTTGTGCGCCGCTATGAATCAGTTGCTCAACGTCAATTGAAAAATCGTCACGGGTCGGAATCCCAATACATTCTGCCTGATAGCTGGCGGCTACAGAATGATAGAGCGGAAAGGAAGGATCAGGGATGGCGAGCTTGCCGTGAGGGCCGATGAACACTTTCATCACAAGTGAAATAATTTCACTTGAGCCGTTCGAGCAAAACGTCTGCTCCTCACGTACACCATAATGCTTTGCAAGGGCCGTCCGCAGCTTGTCACATTTGGCATCTGGGTAACGGCGCAAGGTCTCCTCTGGTATCGATTGCAGGGCTTTTACTACCTCTGGTGATGGCGGATAAGAGCTTTCATTCAGGTTGAGGCGTATGGCTTGTGTACCATCAGGCGGCTGCTCTCCCTGAGCATATCCTGGCAGTCGTTCGATGTGTGGCAAGATCATCGTCATCTTTTTCGTCTCCTCCTGTTAGGCCACGCAGTAGGCGGCTCATTGTCTACATCTTGCTTCCAGTTCATCCCATTAGATGTTACGATGTAGAATATCCGTATTTTGGCATTAGAAAAAGGGCCAGTTTGCGAATATTTTGAATGCCAGTTTTCCAGGCACGATCAGGAGGTGGAACGGTTTGCTTCAATTGACGCCGAAGCTCGATGAGGGATCGAAAGAGGCATTATATCATCAGCTATATCGCTATATTCAGGGCGAAATGATCGCAGGACGCATCCCTGCTTATGCCCGATTGCCATCCATTAGGCGACTGGCAGAGGCACTCGGGGTGAGCAGAACCCCCGTTGCTCTGGCGTACGATCAACTGCTGGCAGAAGGATATGTGATCAGCAAGCCTCGCAGTGGACTATATGCAGCTGAATTAGAGATAAACAATCGCACGCAGATTTCGGAGCGGACCAGTGCCACGCCTTCCCCTTCCCGTGCCTATCACGCTTCTCCTACAGAAACCGTTCGCTATGATTTCGGTTATGGCAGTATCGATGTCCACCATTTTCCGTGGACAAAGTGGCGCAGACTCGTTAACCAATGCTTATTGCCAGAAAACAACCGGATGCTTCTTTACGGCGATTGGCAAGGGGAAGCTGAATTGCGCAGACACATCGCCGAGTACCTGCACCAGACGCGCGGTGTTCGCTGTACGCCGGATCAGATTGTGATCGGCGCTGGCACCTATCATTCGCTCGATCTTTTATTTCAGTTAATAAAAAGGGAAGTGACTACTCTCGCGATAGAAGCAGCCGTCAACGATGGCGTGAAATCGCTTGTTGAGCAATATCCGTTTACCTGTATTCCGATTGGCTTGGAGGAGGACGGGATCAGCATCCACGATGTCATTCACAGCACAGCCGGTGCCGTCTACGTGACTCCCTCCCATCAATTCCCCTTTGGAATGACCCTCTCTATTGGCAAACGGATGAAGCTGTTGAAGTGGGCTACTGAACATAGTGCCTACATCATCGAAAACGACTATGACGGCGAGTTCCGTTATGGGACAAGACCAATTCCTTCGCTGCAAAGTCTGGATGAAAGCGATCGAGTGATTTATTTGGGGACGTTTTCGCGAGCGCTTGGCCCTGCCTTTCGCCTCAGCTATCTCGTCCTTCCCCCTTCCCTGCTGGATCGCTTTTGGAAGAAGCAGCACAGCTACGACCAGCTCGCCTCGCCCATTTTGCAAAAGGCACTGCTGCTCTTCATGCAATCCGGCGATTTCGATCGGCACATGCTCAAAATGCGTATCTTATACCATCGAAAGCATGATGCTTTGCTCGAAGCCTTGACGACGCATTTCCCATCGTCGGCTAGAGTAATTGGGGCCGGATCGGGCTTGCATGTACTGCTGCAGCCTGGCAACGGGATGGACGAGGCCGAATTGGTGCGAGCCGCTGAACAAGTGGGCGTGAAGGTTTATCCTACCTCTGTCTACGCGCTGGCCTCGGAATGGGCTTTGCCCGCAACTGTTTTACTTGGCTTTGGCGGGCTTGCGGAGACAGAGATACGTGCGGGAGTAGGGCTTTTGGCAGAGGCTTTTAGAGGAGGTGATTGAGAGATGTCCTAGTCAATGACGATCACGATTTTTCCGCGTCCGTGACCTCTTTCCATCTCTTCGTGAGCTTCTGCCGCTCGCTCCAGCGGATATGTTTTCCTCACATGCAATTGCAATCGACCAGCTACGTACAGGTTAACGAGCTCCTGCAATCGTGATGCTGAACGCTTGCTGCGGATGCTGCGAATGCCGAGACTTGCCGCTAGCTCAAAGGCTACAATCGTTCCTATACGGTCTTTGCTCTTGGCTACTTCCATCGATACACGCAATGCCTCGTCTCCTGCCGCATCAAAGGCCACGTCAACACCCTCTGGTGCCAGCTGCAGAATTCTTTCTCGCAGGCCCTCACCGTAGAGAACGGGGATAGCCCCAAGTGTACGGAGATAATCGTGATTAGCCTCGCTCGCTGTACCGATGACAGTCGCTCCGAGAGATTTGGCAACCTGCACCGCAACGGTTCCGACCCCACCTGCTGCCCCGTGAATCAGCACGGTATCCCCTTTTCCAACCCGGAGCTCTTCCATTGCAGTGTGTGCCGTTTGGCCTGAGGCAGACAAGGATGCTGCTACCTCCCATGGCATGGACTTTGGCTTGGGAACTATTTGCTCACGTCCGACAATCACGTACTCAGCATTGCAACCCAGCATTCGATAGCCAAGCACCTCCTGACCGATCGTAAAGTCAGTGACACCGTCTCCCAGCTGATCAATCGTTCCCGAGAATTCATTTCCCACTATTTGCGGAAACTGTACGGTCGCACCTGGCGGCGTCCACCCGCTCCTCACTGCACAATCAAACGGCTGTACTCCCGCTGCTTTAACTCGTACCCTCACTTCACCTGGCCCAGCCTGTGGTGTCTGAACCTCGATGGATTGCAATACCTTCGGGCTACCGTATGCCATAAATCCTGCCGCTCTCATAAAAAATCCCCCATTCTTATTCGCTATCGAAGACTATGTTCTCGCTTCTATGCGGTTTGTGCTTTTCATTTTACTCATTGCTATTGATAATGAAAAATACATAATTCTTTATTTACTGATATACTCAGGTATATAAGCGAGTCGGGGGTGAGAAAAATTGAACTGCTACAGCTTCAGTACTTTCGCAAGGTAGCACATTTAGAGCATATGACAAAAGCAGCCCAAGAGCTGCGCATCGCACAGCCGGCCCTCAGCAAGACCATTGCCCGTCTCGAAGAGGATTTGGGCGTACCCTTGTTTGATCGCAAAGGGAGGCAAATTCGGCTGAATACGTTTGGCGAGGCATTTTTGAAAAAGGTTGAAGCTGCACTCATCTTGTTAGAGGATGGCCGGCGGGAAGTGATTGATCTAGCGGGTATGGAACGTGGACGCGTTTTTTTGGCAACTACGACACATAAGTGCTTTACTGACGTAATCGGTTCGTTTCTCGCTCAGCACCCGGATGTCCAGCTGCGCATCATCCAGGCCTCCACGGAAGAAAAGGTGCAGCAGCTTTTTACAGGAGAAATAGATCTTTGCATCACCTTTCCTCCGATCGAGCGGCAAGGCATTGCCGGGATTTCCTTTCTGACCGAAGAAATCGTTCTCGCTGTCCCTCCTGGTCATCGTTTGGCAAATCGCACGAGCATTGCGCTTGCGGAAGTGGCAAACGAGCCATTTATTTGCATCAAAGAAGGCAATCCGTTCCGTGCGATGACCGATGAATTTTGCCGTCAAGCTGGCTTCGCTCCTCATATCGTTTGTGAGGTCGACGAGCATTCGGCGGTCAGTCACTTTATCCGAACTGGGATCGGCATTGCTTTTTTTCCTGAATCGATCGGGGATAAGATCACTTCCTTTCCAACTATTCGGATAGATCAGCCTGTCTGTCAGCGTACGTATCAGATCTCCTGGCTTCGGGACCGCTATTTGTCCAAAGCAGCCCAAACATTCCGCGAGTATGTCGTTTCTTATTTTGCTGAGTTGAAGACTGGAACGTCTCCGAAGTCGATGCACGAATAGGTGTAATCAGAAAAGAAGCTGCTTGATTTCCAGCAGCTTCTTGTTGTTCACAAACATTCAAAAAATTGTTTTCCCCCGTTTCGCTCATGCTATGCTAGTGTAGTAACAACCCGATCGGTTTTGCTTGTCAATCGCGAAGAACGGCGCTTTTTACACATCGCACAACGTCATTACATCCATTCATTGTGTAGGAGGGATCTTTGTGTACAGAGTGGGTGACAGCATCATCATCAATAATCTGTGGTTGAGTATCATTCCATTTCTACTAGGGACGGTTGGGTTTACGTGCCTGCTCCTTGGCTTATTCAAGCAAAAGAAATGGAATTTTATTGTATCTGGTATTTGCTTTATCC
Organism: Brevibacillus reuszeri; assembly: GCF_002897295.1. Lineage (GTDB taxonomy): Bacteria > Bacillota > Bacilli > Brevibacillales > Brevibacillaceae > Brevibacillus > Brevibacillus reuszeri_A. The sequence continues at coordinate 231,657 of NZ_BEXF01000004.1, read as the reverse complement.
TTCTCTTTTCCTACTTCCTTTTCGGACACTTATTTCTTACACCCGTCTCTTAACATTCTCTCCCACGCTTCATCACCACCACTATTTTGGGAGGTACATATGACCGTTCACAAACAGCTTTTCGAAACGAAGTCCAACAAAATCGCCATCATTACAGGAGCAAGTAGGACGCAGGGAATCGGTGCAGCCATCTGTCGCGCTCTAGCTCAAGACGGAGTTGATATTTTCTTCACATACTGGAGCAAGTACGATCAATCTATGCCTTGGGGAATTGATCTGGGTGATCCGCAACAGCTACAAGAGGAACTACGGCATCGAGGTGTGCGCTGCGAGTGCTTGGAAGTGGATTTATCGACACCTGATGCCTATCTCGCTGTGCTGGATGAAGTGAAAAGGAAGCTAGGCGACCCCTGCATTTTGGTTAACAATGCCTGCTTCTCCACAAATGACGGTTATGCGGTATTGGACAGCACAAGCCTCGACAGTCATTATGCGATCAATGTACGTGCGACGACCATGCTTAGCGTTGAGTTTGCCCGCCGTTTCTCCAAAGGCTCGGGAGGCAGAATTATCAACCTGACTTCCGGTCAAGCAAAAGGTCCAATGCCAGGCGAGATCGCTTATGCAGCAACCAAAGGCGCAGTCGAAGCACTCACACTGACACTGTCTGCAGAGGTCGCCCCGATTGGAATAACTGTGAATGCCGTCAATCCTGGTCCCACCGATACAGGCTGGATGTCGGAGGAAATCAAGCAATACCTTTTGACAAAAAGCCCGTTTGGACGGATCGGTTTGCCAGAGGATGCCGCACGGTTGGTTGCTTTTCTTGCAAGTGAGGAGGCAGCTTGGATTACGGGGCAGGTGATTCATTCCGAGGGTGGATATATGCGGAGTTAGTACTGATCCTGATGCAAATAACTAACAACTTTTAACTCCGAATGGAAATATTTATCAAGTTTTAACTCCCCGGATTGAGGGTATTTAACCTTCAGCAGAATGCCAAATCAACCTGGGGGAAATTACCGTGACTATCAAAAAGAAGGTCTTGTACGGATTTATAGGGCTTTTAGTTTTACTTCTTATCATCGGAGGCATCTCCATTTTTCAAATGAAAAAAATGGGCGATCAGTCTACAGAAATCAAAGACAATTGGGTACCCAGCCTAGCACTGGTAGGAGAGACGAATGCACTGGGCACAAATGTACCACGATTGCTTAACCAGATCGGTCTGGAAACAGACGATAAAGAAATCGCCAAACTGGACTCTCAAATACAAGTGCTCCTCGATCGAATTCAGAAAGCTACTCAAAGCTACGAAAAGCTCATCGCCACTGACGAAGAAAGACAGCTTTTCAATGATTTTCAACAATTGTGGCAGGAATTTGAAAAAGAGTTGCCTCAAATCGTCGAGATAGCAAAAGGCAACGACCAGCAAAAGACAATCGTCGCCATTAAGCAAGCCATCCCGGTATGGGAAGAGTCGCAGCAGGTGCTGATCAAGCTCAAGGATTTAAATAGTACAGGCGCGACACAAGAAACGACGGAGTCCGTAGAAATTTATCAAAACGCATTACTGAGCATTAGCATCGTCATAGCTATCGCGATCATAGCCGGAATCGTATTAGCATTCATCATTTTCCGCGACATCCGTAGTGTAGCAGACAGCATTAATGCTTCATCGCAAACAGTTGCCACATCATCCGAGGAAATTTCGGCGAGTGTTCAAGAGGTGGCGACGGGTACCCATCATCAAACGAACATGGTCAACAGCATTTCTGAGATGATTGACCAAATGGATAAAGCCATCGGACAAATCGCCTCCAATATCGAAGAGACGAGCACATTGGTAAATCGGACGTCTGTCATTGCAGAGAACGGCGGAAAAATGATGAGCAATGCTCTCGTCGGTATGCAGGACATTTCGAATAAAGTACATCATCTATTGGATAATTCCAAGCAGATTGACTTGATCGTCACGACGATTAAAGACATTGCAGATCAAACCAAGCTGCTGGCACTAAACGCATCGATCGAGGCAGCGCGAGCGGGTGAGCATGGTCGAGGCTTTGCGGTCGTGGCAGACTCTGTAGGGAAATTGGCAAACCAGAGCGGAGAAGCGACAAAAGGAATCATCCAGCTCGTGCATACGATGCAGGAAAGCACGCAGGACGCAGTGGAAACAGTACGCTCAGGCAATGAATTGATTGCCAAGGCAGGCGATTCCTTTACCGAAATCATTCAATATGTAAATGAGTCTGCTGAGCGAATTACGGAGGTCGCTGCAAGCTGTGAAGAACAGTCTGCTCAAACAAATGATATTTTGCAATCGTCCCAAAACATTGCTGCTGTAACGGAGCAAACCTCTGCGAGTACACAAGAAACGGCTTCTGCTACAGAAGAGCTGGCGAGCATGGCAGAAAAGCTCAGTCTATTAGTTACGAAATTATAGAACGAAAGAACAACAAAAGGCACAATCTGCTACGTACAGTCAGATTGTGCCTTTACCTTTTTACTGCTGGCTTATCCTTTTTTTACAACACGGAAAGAAGGTGTGAACAGCTCTTCTGCTCCGAGCTGTTGATAGTCTCTTTCTACATAGCCCAGGCGCATTTTATCAAAATAGCGCTGTCCTTTGGCTTTTATTTCCTCCAGATCTACACCTGGCAGCTCGCGGTCCTTCATGACTGTACGACCTGCGATAATCGAAAGCTTTACATCACGACCTGAGCCGGACATAATGAGCGAGCGAATTGGATCATCAATCGTACCCATGTGGAAGCCGTCCAGATCAATCGCGATAATATCTGCTTTGGCACCAGGTGCCAGTCTTCCCAGATCGTCACGGCCCAGGAAACGCGCTCCACCGAGTGTTGCTGCCCGATAAATATCTGCGTAGCTTGAATCAGCTACATCGCCTTCCTGCAAGCGGGAGAACATGCTGGCTGTCCGAATGTTTTGGATGAAATCAGGCGGGAACGTATCTGTTCCGATCGCAATATTGATTCCGTTTCTTTTATAACGGGCAAATGATTCTAGAGCAGAACCGTGGCGTCCAATCACAAGCGGACAGTGAATGACCGTCGTTCCTGTTTCCTGAAGCAATGCGAGATCGTCGCCTTCCCCGATCGTCGCTTCGCTGTAGCCAGGGATAAAGTGTGCATGCGGAATAGCTGTTTTCTTTCCGAGAAAGCCGATGCTGTGCAAAAATTGCACCGGTGATTTGTTATGGCGACGATACATTTCATTGTACTCATAGCTGCCTTGTGCCGCATGCAAACGAATTGGGCAACCTAGTTCATTGCTGTAGCGCTTGGTGTTAATGAGGTTGTCCGGCGTCTGCGTCTCGATGCGCTCTGGTGCAAGCATCCCGCGAATCAAACCGTTGTGCGCACCATCAAAATCTTTGACAAACTGCACTGCGCGCTCCAAGCCTGCCCCGCCCTCTGCTTCATTCCAGAGCACCTCGATTTCGCCATTCGCCTTGACCACGCGCATACCGGATTGGTAGCTTGGCCCCATGTACATACGCAGACCCAGTCGTCCCGCATGATCGGCAGCGGCTGCAAGCTCTTCATACGTTTCTGCCCAGCGCTTGTAAAAGACCGACGTGATCGGCATCGCTGTCGTTACCCCATTCAAAATCAGCTGGCTGTAAGCAAATAGTGATTTGAACGCCTCTTCCTCTGGCGTCATCACTTCATGATAGCCTTTGCGGTAGTAGTCCTCTGACCAGAGCAGATTCTTGTTTTTGCCTGCTGCCGCTTCCAGATGAACCACGTCATGGTCAATGTCACCTAGTGCATTCAAATCGATAAAGCCCGGGCTGACCACCGCATTTCCCGCATCGATTACTTCGTCAACTTCCCCAGCATAGTCATGACCCACGAACAAAATCGTATCATTCTCGTATACGACCTCACCATCGCGAATAATGATGTGGTCCTCTCCATCGAAGCCGATCACATATTTAGCCGTTATTTTCTTTTTCATGTGCTACCTCCCTCATCGCATTTTGAGATTATCCGTACTTCCCGTCCTCTTCCAGTCCAATTTCTTTGAATCCTCCCCCATTATAGGAAATATTCTGTAAAATAAGTTTCAATTGCTTTACATCTATTTGCACAATCTTTACTACTTTAAGAACGTTAGGAAATTTTAAGAGTCCGCTTTGAAATAGCATCCTTTCTAAAAAATTCCGTAACGCATAACAAGGTGCCTCAGCGTTGCGACTGGCATTACCTCGGTAAAACTTTCCGCTAATCGCGGTCGCTCATCTTGCTAAGGCATCGATATTGTTTTTCTAAAACTAGAAACATTCCTGGTAATACGTAAAGATCATGCAAAAACAAGTAAAGATGCTGAAAATGCTTGTTCGAAATATTCACTACAATTTATTCAGAACAACTAGACGTAAACTAGCACCAGCAGATCGTATCTAGTAAAAGTGAAGGGACTGGTTTTTTGTGAGTCACGCTTTCTGGTTAACCAATGTTCGTTTGGACAGCGGATTTGAGACTGGACATGATGGAGTCGTTCATACGCTATCCGAAATCTGTCATCTCCGCATTGAAGACGGAAAAATCATGCAAATCGCATCCGCTAATGAGCCACTGGACACGACTCTACCCACTGAAGACGCAAAAGGGCTGCTCGCCCTTCCCTCTTTTGTGGAGAAGCATAATCACCTGGATAAAACGTATGCAGGCGCTACATGGAAGTCTTGTCTCCCTCCGAAAAAGCTGATCGATCGCCTGGAATTCGAAGCAACAGAAATGCCTGCCATAACAGGGACGACCACTCAGCGAGCTGAAGCCATGCTGCAATGGCTGCTTCAAGGCGGTGCCACACATGTCAGAACCCACGTCAATATCGATCCGTACATCGGGCTGAAAAACCTGGAAGGGGTCCGCACCGCACTGGAGAATTACAGTGATCGGATGACCTATGAGATCGTGGCGTTCCCGCAGCAAGGCTTATTGCGCACACAAGCCAGCTCCTTGATGAGACAAGCGATGAAGGAAGGCGCAACACTGGTCGGAGGTCTCGACCCAGCCGGGATCGACAACGAACTGGAAGGCTCCCTGCGCGAAATGATGGACATTGCAGTAGAAGCCAATGCCGATGTTGATATTCACTTGCACGATCCGGGCACACTCGGCTTTTATACGATCAAGCGCATTCTCGATTTGACAGAGGAAGCTGGCTGGCAGAATCGGATGGCGATCAGTCATGCATTTGCACTCGGCGATGTCTCTGTGGAAGAAAGCACGGAAATGGCAGAGCGTTTGTCTCGTCTAGGCGCGATGATCATGACGACCGTTCCGATCAACCGGGCGATGCCACCTGTCCCAATCCTGCATGAAAAAGGTGTACGTGTCGCACTCGGCTACGATGGCTTCTACGACTCCTGGTCACCGTACGGAACAGGTGACATGCTGGAGAAGCTGAATCGACTCGTCGAGCGCTATCGCTGGGTAGACGAGCGCTCTCTCGTTCAGTCCTTGTTCTTTATTACGGGAGGGAAAACGACTCTGGATAAGGAAGGAAACCGTGCTTGGCCGAAGGTTGGCGATGAGGCGAGCATTGTTTTTGCCGAAAGCTCCTGCTCCGCTGAGGCTGTGGCCAGAAGATCCAGACGTGCTGCGGTCATGTTCAAAGGGAAAATCGTTCACGGGGCACTTGATAGAATGGATGGAAATAAAGAGTAGTAGGATAGTTGGCTTCGCCGATTTTTGGCGAAGCCTTTTTTGTACTTGTGCGGAAAATAGATAAAATCTTGCAGCAAGAGCGTAGCTATTTCTGCCGATACGCCTCCCTTACCCGCTCAATCTGGGCAATGTGATCACGCACATGCTGGACGCGATACTCCAGCAACTCTTTGAAAGTAAACCGCGCTCCATCGGGATACACCCCTACCCGCTCGGCTTGCTGTGCGGTCAGATTGTTCAAAATGGGCAGCATACTGTTGCGGAGCGATTGGAAGAGAAGTAGATGCTCCTCGCGATCCAGCTGATCATACCCGAGTTCATTCACCCATGAGTTCTGGTCAAACGAATACAGAAACGCCTCTTTCTCCGCCAGGACTTTTCTCATCCGATGTGTCGACAAGATCTCGGAATCTGTTACATGAATAAGAATTTGGTGGATACTCCATTTGTCCGGTGCAGGCTTGAACCGAAGCTCCTCTTCATTCAACCCCTCGATGGCTTCCAGCAGCATTATGTATCCTCGGCTGTACTCTTCAATCCATGTATCCATTTCGTTCCTCCTTAAATTTAACTCAATATGAAATTTACTTCTGACTGTTAAGAATACGCCGAATAAAATCGACAGCATCTTTTTCTGTAAAGCTATCGTTTAGTTGAAAGGTGATGAAGTATGAAGCCTTACCGACATGAAAGGAATAGAAGCAGTATTTCCCTGATTCGACTTCTTTAAAAGAATACTCGACCTCTACGCCTTCAATTTGTTGAACCTTCGCATTAGCAAGCGAATTTTTCTCGTTGCTGATCTCCATTCTGATCAATGGCTTGCCTTCATACTCTCCGTAATAAAATTTCCTTCTCTGCTGTTTTTCGAGGTGCTCCTTCTGCTCGTTGGTCAATTCGATGAGTGGTCCTTTTTGATCCGTATAGACGATCGTTGCGACCCGCCGATCACCTATCACTTCATTATTTACGATGGGAGGATACACAAGCTCAGCAAATTTAACCTGATAATGATCCAACACAGGAACGACCATGTTGATTCCCAGTTCCTGTTCCATTTTCTGCTGGACCTCCTGTGGCAATCCTTTCGCATATGTCCGTAAGTCAAAACGAGCGAACTCTTCTTCGCCAACCGTAAGAATCAATATGGCATCAAATTTTTTGCTTTGCAGTTCATTCATTTGTTCTTTGGGGGGCAACAGTGGAATTTGTTGATAAGACCCTAAGTCCTCTTCAGTTCCCAATTCATAAAAGATGGAATATTCTGCTGCTGCGTTGCTCAGAATCTCACCATCCGCTTTATAGCCACCATCCATCTTTTCGAAATCCAATGCATTTGACCCAACTGTTTTTCTTAATGCTGAGATGAGCTCATCACTAGGTTCGAGTTTGAACCTGACCGGCTTCTTTCTATCACCTATCTTTTGGTTGCCCGTGTTTTTAATGAGAAATTTGTAAGAAAGAACTGTCGGGGGGACATATTTGATTACCTTGTTTCCATCCATGATGCCCCTTTGTATAGATTTGTCTGTGAAGATCTCTGCGGACACATGAACTAGCTCAACTGTAGGTTTACTTGTACAAGCAGCAGTCATAAAACAGATGACAAAAATGAGACTGAAGAGAAAAAGTCGTTTCATTTTCTTTCACCTCCGTCTTTCCTCTGTTTATTTTACCATATTTTAACTGCCCCTCTTCTAAGAACGCGAACTTACAGGATTTCAATTTTCGCAGCTTGGAAGCAAGAAAGGAATTTGGAAAGGATTAGTCGAATGTCAAAAGATATTGTCGTATCAAGGTCTTGAGAGGGTGAATGAAATGACAAGCGCTCAGGAGAAAAAATGCCATGCCATTATACATACAGCAGCGATTGGAGCGGGTGGGGGAAATTTAATTCCAGTACCAGGTGTTGGAATTGCAGCTGATATCGTTGCAATGACGACGATGACAATGAGTTTAGCGAGTGTGTTTGGAGGTAGTTTGACGGAAGAAGCCGCGAAAGCTATGGCAATTACTACCTTAAAAAATTCAATGTTGAAACAACCGATTCAGACATTAACGAAAGAATTATCAAAAATCGTCCCTATTTTGGGCCAAGTTGTAGCTCCTACGATTAGCGTTGCAATGATTGAAGCCGCAGGTTGGGCGATTGCCAAGGATCTGGATCGCAAGTTTGGAGCCTATCACTAGACAGCTACTATATTGCTCAGGCAGCAAAAAAGAGGCAAAACCACCTAAGGTTCTGCCTCTTTTTTGAAGTTTTCTTCTCACTCTTTTACAAAGAGCCTGAGACCACATTTCCACGGAACATGACTGCCTGACGCTTCGCGCGGCGAGCGACAGCCTCTGCAGCAGACGATGCATGGACAAATACGATGTCTGCTTCATCCCCGACATTTGGCCACAAGCGTTTTCCCTCTTTATCCAGCGGTGTTTTGCCGCCAGTAATAAAGCCCAAAGCCTGAGACAAGGAGCGCTCATCCTGCAAACGGAAACGCTCAGCCAAGCGACCTGCTTTTTCCAGGCTGTCTCCCTGACCGAATGGGGACCAGTGATCGGTAATGCTGTCATCCCCGAGTGAAACGGACACGCCTTTTTCATGCAACAGCGGAATCGGAATAGTCGGTTTAATGACCGGAACAGTAGAGGTGATGGAAATGCCAAGCCCAGCCAGCATTTCAGCTACATCAGCCGCTTCCTCCAGGCTGATATCGCCCAAGGAATTCGCATGGCTGATTGTAACGCGTCCTTGCCAGCCTGCTTCCTCAGTCATTTTGGCCAGTCGCTTGAAGGTGAAAATACCCAGATGATCCGGGTCATGCAAATGAACGTCGATTGGCGCATTCGCTTCTACTGCCAGCTCGAAAATAGTTGCGAGCGACTTTTCGATATTTTGGTCAACCGTTGCTGGATCGACCCCACCGACGTAGGTCGCACCCATTTTCAGCGCTTGGCGGATGTTCTCCACCTGATTGCTGCGCAGAAGACCTTGCTGCGGGAATGCGACAATCTCACATTGCAGCTTGCCGCTGAAGGTTTCGATGGCAGCCAGTGTCGCTTCCAGGTTTTTCAGACCGATGTACGGATCGATGTTGCAATGCGAACGAATCTGGGTAGACCCAGCCGACAGCAGCAATGCCAGCATTTTTTCCGCACGCTCCTGCGCTGTAGGTAAGAGCTTTGGCATTAGATCACTTTCTTCTTCCAATCGTCCCAAAATATTTTTAACCGGAGTGACCGCTTTCCATGGACCTCCGTAGTACGTTTTATCGATGTGGATGTGCATATCGCGAAAAGACGGCAGCGCCAAAAGTCCACGTGCATCCTCAGTCGGCAGCTCCGTCTGCGGCACATCGGCACCAAAGACGATCTGTGCGATGCGACCATCCTCTACCAACAGATGTGCGACCTCTGTATCTGTAGCAACTACTTTGTCATTTTCTTTGCGATATCCGCTCTCCAAGCGAACATTGGTTATCCAATAAGCTGTAGACATCTATTCATGACATCCTTTCCATTTGAAAGTAGGATCGAAAAAGAGCTTACCACTCACCAGCTACCCGTGTTCCCTGATAGAGAACGACGCGGCGCTTGGCCCGTCTGGCTACGGCTTCGGCGCTGCAAGAGGCTTCGACAGCCATCAGGCTAGCCTCATCCCCGATCAACGGCCAAATCCGGTTCCCTGCATCATCGAGCGGAATCCGTCCCTCTGTGACAAAACCGAGAGCTTCACCCAGTCTGCGCTCATCGGTCAATCGAAAACGCTCTGCGAGTCGGCCTGCCTTTTCAAGTAGATCTCCACTGCCAAACGGTGTCCAGTTATCTGTCAGACTGTCGTTCCCGAGCATTACAGCCACCCCTGCCTCATGCAAAAGTGGAATCGGGATCGTCGGACGGTTGATCGGAACGGTTGAGGCAATAGAAATACCCAAAGCTGCGAGACGCTCTGCCACTTCCTTTGCTTCCTGGGGCGATACATCGCCAAGTCCGAGTGCATGGCTTACCGTGACACGTCCTTGCCAGCCTGCGTCCTCCGTCATCGCTGCGAGGCGCTTGATCGTAAACACCCCGAGATGACCGGGATCATGCAGATGCAAATCAATGTCTGCATCCGCTTCGACCGCCAGCTCCATCATGGTGGCTAGTGAACGCTCAATATCTCCATCCACCCCGCCTGGATCGACGCCGCCCACATGGGTCGCTCCGTTTTGCAGCGCCTCACGCACGTAGCTTTTGGCATCCGTACGCAGCATTCCATAATGGGGGAACGCCACGATTTCATAGGACAAGCGATCGGCAAATGTGTTGAAAGCTTTGAGCATGCCCTCCAAAAATCCAAGTCCTACCTGCGGATCAACGTGGCAGTGAGTACGAACATGCGTGACACCTGTTTGGACGAGCAAGGACAGAATGCTTTCTGCGCCGTCCTGTGCTTGCCTGAGGTACATCGGTAAAAGACTTCTGTCCTCGGCATGCCGCTCAAACAAGTTTTTCACAGGCGTCGTCGCTTTCCACGATCCGCCGTAGTACGTTTTTTCCAGATGAATGTGCTTTTCTGCCATGGAAGGCAAAATGAGCAAGCCTTTTGCATCCTTTTTGGGAATCCCGTCCTCCAAAATTTCACTGGATGGCTCGATCCGGGTGATCTTCCCGTTTTCAATCAGCAAATCGCAAAGCTCTGTCCGCGTTTCCCTGATGACTCCTTGGTCCCACACATACCCGCTCTCCAAGCGTGCATTAATGATCCAATAAGGGGATGCTTTCATGAGTGATCACTCCTTTACTGCGGTCACTTCTTCCACTTGACCTGCAGCCAGAGTCCCTTTAAAGAATACAGCGTGACGGTTCGCACGACGCGCAATCGCCTCTGCCGAGCAGGTAGCCTCAACCAGAACGAGACTCGCCTCATCGCCTGCTTTTGGCCACTGCTGTGTGCCCTGTGCGTCCAGTGTTGTTTTGCCGCCCGTAATAAAGCGCAGAGATTGAGACAGCGCCAGCTCATCTAAATAACGGTTGCGCTCTGCCAGTCTCCATAGACGCTCCAGCACATCACCGTTTCCATATGGCTGCCAGGTGTCAAAAATATTGTCGCAGCCTACCGCTACATCTACGCCATTTTGGTGCAGCAGCTGTACAGGCGGAATGATGCGGCTGTACGGAACGCTCGTGATGATCGTAATCCCTGCCTCGCGTAAAATGGCTGCCATTTCTTCCGCTTCTGCTACAGGAATATCGCCGAGTGCAAAAGCATGGCTGATCGCTACTCGTCCTTGCCAGCCAGCATCTACTGTCATTTGCGCCAGGCGCTTCATCGTGAACGTTCCCAGATGTCCAGGATCATGCAGATGCAAGTCTACTCCTGCATTTGCTTCAACAGCGAGCTCCATCATTTGGCTGAGGGATTCCTCGATGTCGCCATCCACATTTGCAGGGTCTACGCCGCCGACATGAGTCGCGCCTTGGCGCAGGGCATCACGGAGCAGCCCTTTCGCGTCGGTACGCAGCAAGCCGTGCTGCGGGAATGCCACGATTTCATGTGACAACCGCGTAGAATAGTCAGCCAACGCCTCTTTCACCGTTTCCAGATTCGTAATGCCAGCTTCGGGATAAATATCTACATGTGTACGAACATGCGTAGCTCCATACGATTGCAGGACAGCCAGCAAATTTTTGGCGCGCTCCTGTGTAGTCGTTGGCAAACCCGGGAGCGTACGCTTTTCAATCTCACACCGCTCAATGATATTGGATACCGGAATGACTGCACGCCATGGTTCTCCCATGAGTGTCTTGTCTAGATGAACGTGCTTTTCTACAAACGATGGCAGCGCCAGCAGACCTTTGGCATCCTTTTGCGCAATCCCGTCTTCGAGCGTTTCAGTCGCCGGAGTAATCCGTGCAAATTTTCCGTCTTTTATCAAGATGTGAAACAAGGATGCCTCAGTTCCAGCCACGATACCGTTTTCCACTCGGTAGCCCGTCTCCAAACGAACATTGGTCAACCAATAGGTAACACCCATTCACCATCCATCCTCTCTTATTGTCTATCCATGCCTTCCCTACCAATTATCTAGGAAGCACGAATACTTGATTTGCACAATCTTTACGTCTATTTTCACTATTTTTACGACTTGTTCAAATTGCCTTTACTTCATACATTTTTCTGATAACTTGAGACATAAGCAAAAGGAGGGTTGCATCATGAAGGTTGAGTACGCACCAACCAATCAAGCTCTTCCGCCAAAGGCAACGACTGCACGTCCAGGCAGATGGCGGACTTTTTACAGAAAGCTGCGCAAAAACAAACTGGCCATGGTAGGCGGCTGTATTGTCGTGTTTTACATCGCAATCGCCCTCTTGGCACCACTCATCGCTCCAAGCGATCCGTACGCAATTGATTTGGTGAACAAGCTGAAGCCGCCATCCGCCGAGCACTGGATGGGAACCGATGACAAGGGAAGAGATGTGCTTAGCCGTCTCTTATACGGAACACGCCTCTCGATGTCTGTCGGTTTTGTCTCTGTTTTTATTGGTGCTTTTTTCGGAATTATTCTCGGTCTGCTTTCCGGCTACTACGGAAAATGGGTAGATACCATTATCTCCCGCGTTATTGATGTTCTGCTTGCATTCCCAGGTATCCTGCTCTCCCTGGCCATCGTGAGTGCACTCGGTCCGAGTTTGTTTAACGTAATGGTCGCCGTCGGTGTATTCTCGATCCCTGTATTTGCACGGATTGTCCGCGGTTCTACCTTGACGGTGAAAAAACTGGAGTACATCGATGCGATTCGCTCTCTGGGTGCTAATGACTTCACTATCATTTTCAAACACATTTTTCCAAACATTCTGTCTCCAATCATCGTTCAAGCGACAATGCGTCTGGCAACCGCCATTCTTTCAGCGGCTGGCCTCTCGTTCCTCGGTCTTGGCGCACAGCCTCCACTGCCTGAATGGGGTGCGATGCTCAGTAACGGACGCGACTTTTTGTTTACAGCTCCTTATCTGGCTATGTTCCCAGGTCTTGCTATTGCGACACTGGTTCTCGGCTTCAACATTTTCGGAGACGGCCTCCGGGACGCTCTCGACCCTAGAATGAAACAATAGGAGGGAATGCTCAATGTTTGTCTACATTATCCGTCGCTTGCTGCAGATGATTCCCGTCCTGCTCGGTGTCATTCTGGTCGTCTTTTTGATCATGCAAATGGTTCCCGGCGACCCTGCTGTTCTGCTTGCAGGTGAAGGCGCTTCCGCAGAAACGATCGCCAAAATCCGGACACAGCTCGGCCTCGATCAGCCAATCATGGTCCAGTACTTCCACTACGTTACAGATGTAGCTACTGGTGATTTAGGTACGTCACTGCGCTCCAACTTGCCGGTTTTTGATGAAATTATGGCTCGTCTGCCTGCTACAATCGAGCTTGCTCTTGCAAGTATTTTTGTAACCATCGTGCTCGGTATGATCGCGGGTATCATCTCTGCTACCAAGCAATATTCTTGGGCAGACATCACGATCATGATCATCGCTTTGCTCGGCGTATCCTTGCCTAGCTTTTGGCTAGGTCTTTCCTTGATCTACTACTTCTCTGTGAAGCTTCATCTATTCCCTGTTGCCGGTTGGGGCACATGGCAGCACATGATTTTGCCAGCGATCACACTGGGTACTGGCGGCGCCGCGATTGTAGCTAGGATGACACGCTCCAGCATGCTCGACGTTGTACGTCAGGACTACATTCGCACTGCCAAAGCAAAAGGCCTCAAAGAGACAGTCATTATCTACAAGCATGCGCTTAAAAACGCGTTGATTCCGATCATCACTGTCGTAGGCTTGCAATTCGGTTTCCTGCTTGGCGGTACCGTTCTTGTCGAATCCGTTTTTGCCATCAATGGCCTTGGCCGCTTGATCGTAGATGCGATTCGCATGCGTGATTTGCCAGTCGTGCAGGGCGGTGTATTGATCGCATCCGTTATCTTCGTGTTCGTTAACCTGTTAGTCGATGTTTTGTATCGCTACTTCAATAAACGAATTGATCTGAGCTAAGGAGGGAGTAATCATGCCAAAGCAACAAGATGTAATCCTGGAAGTTCGCAACCGCAAACGCATTTTTTCACAGAAGATGGCGTCAGCAAAGCAGTGGATGGCGTTGATTTCTCTCTGAACAAAGGAGAGACGCTGGGTCTGGTTGGTGAATCGGGCTGTGGAAAAAGTATCACCTCCCTCTCGATTTTGCGTTTGATCGCCAGCCCTCCGGGAAAAATTGTAGGAGGAGAAATCCTCTTTAAAGGACAAAACCTGGTGACCAAATCCGAAGCTGAGATGCGGGCCATTCGCGGCAACGAAATTTCGATGATTTTCCAAGAGCCTATGACCTCACTCAACCCGGTTTATACGGTGGGTGAACAAATTGCCGAGGTACTTCGCTTGCACCAAAACATGGGACGCAAGGAAGCATGGGACAAAGCGGTGGATATGCTGAGACTCGTAGGTATCCCCTCTCCTGAAAAACGCGCAACGCAAGAACCACATGAGCTGTCCGGCGGGATGCGTCAGCGTGTGATGATTGCGATGGCACTGGCTTGCCGTCCTGAGATTTTGATCGCGGATGAACCGACGACCGCTTTGGATGTTACGATTCAGGCTCAGATTTTGGAGCTGATGAAAAAGCTTCAGGTCGAGATGGGCATGAGCACAATCATGATCACGCATGACCTGGGAGTTGTCGCTGAGACATGTGACCAAGTAGCGGTTATGTACGCAGGAAAAGTGGTAGAGTATACAACTGCAAAAAACTTGTTTGCAAGTCCGAAGCACCCTTACTCGGTGGGTCTGATGAACTCTCTTCCTCGCCTCGATGAGGATGTGGAAGAGCTGCAAGCGATCAAGGGGAACGTTCCTAGCCCATTCAATATGCCACAAGGCTGCCGTTTCGCACCTCGTTGCCCTCACGCGACGCAGTTGTGCCACGATAAGCTGCCAGAGCTGCTTTTGCAAGAGGATGAGAGCAAAGTACGCTGCTGGATGTATACTCCTGAGTGGGACGGCGCCAACCAGACTGTTACGGGAACGGGGGTTTGACAAACATGATCACACAAGCAGAATTGAAGAAAAAGCCGTTGCTGGAAGTAAACAACCTCAAGCAGCACTTCCCGATCAAAGGCGGAATCTTTGGTCGCACCGTCAACCACGTAAAAGCCGTTGACGATATCAGCTTCACGATTTACGAAGGAGAAACGCTCAGTATCGTAGGCGAGTCCGGTTGCGGTAAATCCACCACCGGTCGTGCGATTCTCCGTCTGGATGAACCGACTAGCGGCTCCGTATTTTTTGAAGGCCAAGATTTGCTGGCGATGTCCAAATCGCGAATGCGTGACATGCGCAAGCATCTTCAGGTCATTTTTCAGGACCCGTTTGCATCCCTGAATCCACGTCAATCCGTGTCCCAAATTCTCGGTGAGGCGCTGGCGATTCAAAACATCGTTCCTGCGGGCAAGCGTCGCGAGCGAATCATCGAGCTGCTCGGCTATGTAGGCTTGCGTCCAGACCAGATTGACCGCTTCCCGCACGAATTCAGTGGCGGACAGCGTCAACGAATCGGGATTGCCCGTGCACTCGCCATGCAGCCGAAGCTGATCATTTGTGACGAGGCAGTATCCGCACTGGACGTATCGATTCAAGCGCAAGTGCTGAATCTGTTAAAATCATTGCAACGTCAGTTTAAACTAACCTATTTGTTCATCTCCCATGATTTGGGCGTCGTTCGCCACATCTCTGATCGAGTCATGGTTATGTATCTCGGAAAAGTCGTCGAGATCGCTGATAAAAAATCGCTGTTTGACAACCCGCAGCATCCTTATACCCAGGCACTTTTGTCTGCTATTCCGGTACCAGACGCGAGCAAAAAACAGGAGCGCATCATCCTGCGCGGTGATGTACCATCTCCAATTAATCCGCCAACGGGATGCCGCTTCCACACTCGCTGCCCACATGCTGTGGAGCGTTGCAAAACAGAGGTTCCAGCACTCACAAGTCTGCACGATACCCATCAGGTAGCTTGCCATCTCGTTCAATAGAGATTAAATTTTTCTAAAAAGAAAATGGATATCCAGGCAACATGATATGATGTAACTGCGAAAAATCACTACGGCATCCGTACAGAAGGGATCTCATGATAAGCTTCGAGGGTTTCACGTTGCTCATTCTGTTGTTTATTTTGGCTCCTATCATAGGAGCTATTGCTTTATTGTTTTTGTTTATTTTTGAAAAGCGGATTGATTTATTGGAGAACCGCAATGTTAAGATCGAGCTGGAAAAGGAGCTGCAACAGGCCCTTTACAATCAATTAAATCAACAGATTCAACCCCATTTTCTGTTCAATACGCTCAATGTCATCTTGAGTCTGGCAAGGCTAAACCGAACGAAGGAGCTGGTGAGAGCCCTAGAGGTTCTCTCCCAGTTCCTCAAATTCAAATACAAGTCAACTGAGCCGCTGATTTCGCTGTCCAGAGAAATCCAATATACAGAGCAGTATTTGGAGATACAAAAGCTGCGTTTTGGCAGCCGCCTCTCTATCCAACTGGACTGTCCCGATGATCTACTAATGGCCTCTATCCCCCCTTTCGTCCTCCAAACCCTCGTGGAAAATGCCTTCAAGCATGGTTTGGAACGAAAGATGGGAGAAGCCCTGCTAGAGATTCGGATTAGCCCGAAAGAGGAAGATGTTCTGCTCGAAGTCATCGATAACGGCTCCTCTGGTCTCACTGCCTTTCAGGAGGATGGCGAAGCGATAGTGGATCAACACCATGAGAAGAGCGGTCACGGATTGGACAACATCCGCAGGCGGCTCCACCTTTGTTTTGGTGATCATGCAAGCCTGGAGCTGACACCTGTGGCAGAAGGCGGAACCCATGTGACCGTACAATGGCCTTTTATTTATGAACAAATCGACGTGAGGTGAGAGCATGAACGTACTGCTAGTGGATGACGAACCGTTAGAGCTGGAACAACTAGAATATTTAATCCAGCCGATGTTTCCCTTGTGGAACTTGTACAAGGCGGCAGATGGCAGTCAAGCTATGGCTATCAGTCAGAAGGTGCCTCTTCATCTCGCCTTTCTGGATATTAATCTGCCGGGAAAATCGGGGCTGGCGCTTGGCGAGGAGCTGCGAGCTCAGCATAAAGAAATTGAGTTGATCATCGTCACTGCCTATCAAGATTTTCATTATGCCAAGCAATCGATCCGTCTTGGTGTTGTGGATTATATAACGAAGCCTGTCATTGAAAATGAGCTCGTCGAGATCTTGAAAAAATATCAAAAAAGCCCGGCGCTCTCGGCATACACGCGAATCATTTCCGATGCGATGAACATCATCCATCAAAAATTCGCGGAGAAGCTGAACCTCGCCGATTTGGCGTCCGAGGTTCATATCAATCCTACTTATTTGAGTCGGCGCTTCCATGAAGAGGTTGGCGTATCCTTTTCTGAGTATCTCATGCAATACCGAATCCAAATGTCCAAAAAATTCCTGATTGGCCACCCGGACTGGAGCATTTCAACGGTAGCAGAGCGAACAGGCTTTAACAGCCAGCATTATTTCAGCACCATTTTTCGAAAAGTGGTCGGAAAAACACCGAAAGAATATCGGGACAAGGGGAATGTAACTTGACCTACTTATCATTTCGCGAGTATGTGATGGGCGCTGCCAAGATCGGCATTGGCCTCGGCGTCGTCTCCATCCTCGCCCGCTGGGTGACGGGCAACACCATCTTTGGCTCGCCTGAGGCATTGGTCAAATACGGGATCTTTGGCGGAATAGGCTTTGCCCTGATGGGAGCTTTTGCGCTCAGTGCATTCGGGTTTTTGGGGCGCAGAGTGCGGCGTGAATTGTCTGAGGGTATGACGATCGGGGATTACATGCGGGGGAAGCTCCATCCTTTTGGCTACTGGCTGATGATTATCATTTTGCTCATCACGACTGTCGAAGGCATGTTCGTTCAAGGTATGGCGGGCGGAGTGCTTCTAAACATCCTGTTTGGTTTGCCTATTCCACTCGGTCTGCTCTGCTTTTTTATTTTTTGCGTCCTGTTTGCTGGAATTGGCGGGATTCGTTCTATCCACCGGTTTGCCATCGTTCAAATTGTCATTACCTTTGCGGCGGCGATCCTGATTCCCGTCTACTTTTTTGTGGGAAAGGGCGTAGAGCACGTCTACAACGGCTTGCGGCTATACCATCCGTACTTGCTGGTGCTAAACAATTACGAAGGACTCTTTTTCATCATCACAGGGCTTTTAATCGGCTTTGGACAAGTCTTCGTCGATCAGGCTTCCTGGCAGAGACTGTACATGATGGAGGAAAAGAAGGTAGTACCGACCTTTCTTTTGTCTGGACTGATCTTTGCCACAGTCCCTCTCTCTTTTTCTTCGCTCATCATCATTGTGATTTTCACTGGCGGCTTCGATGATATTTACTCGCTGCTCTTTGATCTGGTACGGAAGATCGATACGATGTTTTTGCTCATTTTGTTTGTACTATGCTCATTTGGTGCCATCATGTCTGCCTTTGGTGCGGGTCTTCACTCAATGATCAGCCTCATGGTAAACAACGTCTATCAATTGTTTCGTCCGCATGCAACAGAGCGGCAAAAAATTCGCTTGAGCTATATTCTGGCGATCGCGATTGGCGCCCTGTCATTTTGTCTCACCCTTTACTTTCAACCAACACTGCTTGACCTGCTGTTTTTCTTTGGGATCATATACGCCTCATTGTTTTTGCCTGTTGTCGTTATCGTTTTGACACAGGGCAAGGCACATAATTTTATTTTGATCAGTGCGGGAATTGGTTTAGCCGCCGGCTACGGCAGCAGGGTATTTGTGGACAACATGAAAGCGATCTGGATCGCTTCCTCCAGCACCGCCCTGACCTTGCTTGCGTACTTGTGTGTCACCTGGCTATGGAGAAACTATTTCCGGACACCAGAACGACCTGATTCGCAATAATTCCGCTTTGATTGAACAGGAAGGAACGAATGTCATGCTACGCTCCTATTTACTGCTCATCTTTTGTGTCACCGCCTGGGGCAGTAATTTTGTCTTTGGAAAAATGCTGGTCGCCGAGTTTTCCCCCCTGTTCTTGTCGGCGATGCGCTTATTGTTTATTTCTCTCTTTTTGCTGATTTGGGCAAAAGGACGCTTGAAAATCCCTTCCCTCTCCCGAACAGACTGGCTGCTGCTGGCAGCACTTGGGATCGTTGGTGTCTTTATTAATCAATGGTCGTTTTATAAGGGGCTTGTGACTGCTGATCCAACTACCTCGGCGCTCATTTTGGCTCTGACGCCGATCACGACAGCCCTTTTGGCAGCCCTGTTTCTAAAGGAATCCTTGACCGGTCGCATGGCCATCGGATCGGTGATTGGTACCGCAGGTGTACTGTTCGTCATCTATACGGGCGCTGAGCTGCATTTTGACGCAGGCATTCTATGGATTTTTCTGACGATGCTCACCTTTGCGGCATCCATTATTCTCGTTCGGGTATTGGGGCATCGGCTTCCCCCGCTCGTCACGACGCTTTTCTCCAATTTGATTGGCTTTGGCTCCATGCTTCCATTTGTGCTCGTCAGCCTGCCTGCGGCAACCATAAGCCCAAGCATTTCTTCTTGGCTGCTCTTGTTTGTCACTGCCGTGATCATGCACGGAATCGTGACCCTGATCTGGAACAGTCAGCTGCAAAAGGTCGGAGCTGCCAAAGCAGCAATGTTTTCCAACCTGGAGCCGTTTATCGCCATGGTCTTTGGATTTTTCCTCCTGGCGAAGCCCGTCACGGCTATGCAATTATTTGGCGCCGTGCTAATCATTGGTGGCGTGACGTTGACCACTACCTCTAAAGAGCCTAAGCAGCAGCAACAAGGTCAGCTCAAGCCTTTCTCCTCGTAGTGACGATACCTGATCGTTAGCCAAATCCTTTTCATACAAAAAAGGTCGGAATTATGGTTGTGATTCACAAATCCTGTGGAGTATACTAGCAGTAAAGCGAGGAGGAGCGATCCATGTCTACTGTAAAGCTATCCCAATGGGAAACGATGTTGCTGGAGGCAGCTCGTGCCCATGGATTTGTTGATGAAGAAATCATTCACAAGCTGCGCTCAGGAAACACAGAGCCTTTTTTGGATGTAGAGGGCGGTAAATACGATTTCACACATCTTTTTGAGCTTTCCAAAAACGATCCGCAGACGCTGGAAAAAGCGATCCGCGAGGGCTATCAAATCAAATTCACGACATTTAACGGAATCAAATTCATTTTGAACAAACGGTATGATATACAGGCAGATCGAGATTATCAGGTCGCCGGCGACACGCTTGATCAGGTGCCTCTCAAAGACGAAGCACTTGCTTGGCTGAGACAAGCGATTTCGAAAAACTGGCGGATTGTTGAGCTGGAAAAGCGTGCGGACTCTGGTGAGACGCTTGTGCGCTTTGAACTGGCGACCTCTGCCTCGTAGGAAATATATGAACTGAACAAAAGAGCACTCTCCCCCAGCGGAAAGTGCTCTTTTTTCATTCATAGATGACTCGTCAGCCTTTTACTGCACCTTGCGTCAACCCTTCTACTAGGTACTTTTGACAAAACGCAAATAACAGCATGGTAGGGATAACAGATAGTACAGTTGCTGCTGACATTGCTCCCCATTCAATATCAAACTTCTTGATAAAAGCATTCATCGCTACCGGAATCGTTTTGACCGACTCCTCGTCAATGAACAAGACTGCCATAATCAGCTCATTCCAGCACTGAACAAATGCAAAGATGAATGTGGCGGCAATCCCAGGGAGCATAATCGGAACAATGACGCGAAACAGTGCGCTGATACGGGAGCAGCCGTCCATCATTGCCGCTTCCTCCAAGGCCGTCGGAATACGCTGAAAGAAACCAGACATGATGATCGTACAAAACGGAATGAGCATGACCGTGTAGATCAGCATGAGAGATGCGAGACTGTTTAAGATATGCATCTTGGACATCATGACATACAACGGCGCCATGCCGATGAACATCGGGATCATCTGCGTGATCAAAAAGCCGAACATAACCTGACGTTTCCCCCGAAATGAAAAGCGTGCGAGTACATAGCCGCCAAGCATCGCAATGACAACTACAATGGACGAGGCGACAAGCGAGACGAGAAAGCTGTTCCAAATGTACACCTGAAAATGGGATATTCGGAAGATTTCAATGTAATTCTGAAAGGTAACCTGGTCGGGCCAATAGCTGATCGGCAGTGAAAAAATTTCCTTTTGCCCTTTGAGTGATGTGATAACAATCCAGTACAGGGGAAAAATCGCGAAAGCCAAAAAGCTACCTAGCACGACCACCCTTCCTGTCCTCCACCATAGATGGTCTCGATCCATCTAAAAGTCCCCTCCCTTCTCCACCTTGGTCGCTTTCACGTAGAAAACGGTAAATAGCAGTAGAATTAACACGATGATGACCCCAATCGCCGATGCTTGACCATAATCCTGGCCGAAGATGACCTTATCGATCATATAGGTCGCAAAAATATGCGTTGAGCCTGCAGGACCTCCATTTGTCATCGAATAGATGATATCAGGGAAGTTCAGTATCCAGATCACCCGAAGCAAAATCGTCACAAGCATGGTAGGCATAATGTATGGCAGTGTCACACTCCAAAACTGCTGAAACCGCCCAGCACCATCCATCGCTGCCGCTTCATACAGCTCCTCGGGAATCGACTGGAGTGCAGCCAGAATCATGATCGCAAAGAAAGCGACTCCGTACCAAATGTTTGCGATAATGACTGCAGCCATCGCCCATTTTCCGTCCGCTAAAAAAGGAATGGGGGCATCTATCAAGCCTGACCTCAGCAAAAGATCGTTGATCACGCCGAATTGTGCATTAAACATCCAGCGCCAGATCAGCCCGATCAAAAAGCCGGACATCGCCCACGGAAAGAAGACAAACGCCTGATAAATTCCTCTCCCCCGAAAACGACGACGCATCATCAGCGCAAGTGCGAAGCCAAACAACAGCTGAAAAAACAAGGAGATAACTACCCAGTAGGCACTGTTCATCGCAACCCGCGGGAATTCGGGGCTCGTCACTACATTTACGAAATTGTCCAATCCGATAAACTCGATATTTAGCAGATCAAACAACGTGTAGTTTTGAAAGGACATGATCACGCCGCGCAAAAGCGGATAGTACGTAAATACAGAAACAAACAATATCGCAGGCAAAAGGCACAGGAGGATGAATGCTCCTTCCCTCGAGATACGAAATGTTTTTTTCCGTTCCGGTACGAGCGGCTTCGTCTTTATGACGATGGGTTTTTGTGTTTGCACGACTGTCTTCCCCCTCGCCTATTTCCGTTCTGCCTTTTCTTTTGTCCAATACTGATCCCACTTCTTCAAGAGATCCTCTGCAGACAGCTGGTCTAGCAAATAGCTCTGGATTTCTTTGTCTGCCGTGCTTTGCCACGCTCCCCAGCCCTTGTAATCAACTGGTCTGGAAACATCCAGGAAGGTAGCTGGCTGTTGATTCATTTCGATAAACGGCTTGAAGTAGCCTGACTTGTAAAATTCATCTTCAGCTGCACTCTTCACTACAGGGATGACAGAGGTCTTTTTGGCAAAATGCGTGGCTTGCTCTGGATCGGATAGGAATTCAATCAGCTTCCACGCCTCTTCCTTATGCTTAGAATAGGCAGTCATTCCCCAGCCCGGTCCGCCTACGACCTGCTGAGCCACGCCAGATGGTCCGACTGGTATTGGAGCCGTAGCCCAAGTTCCTTCCTGCATCTTTTCTTTGGCTCCATCGATGACGTCAGGGTCTTGGATCAGCATAGCAGTAGAGCCTGCTACAAAGCCCTGGACCATCTCCTGAAAGCCCCAGCTCACGGAATCGGCTGACGACGCTTCCTTGTACAGCTGCTTATAGTACCGCATCGCTTCGAGAGACTCCGGTGTAGAAAAGAGTGTGCGTCCATCCTTTAAGAAAAATGCCGAAGCCGGATCTACTTGTGTGCCGTTGTACGCCCACATCGTGATCAGCGCGTAATCCCAGCCGGTCGAGCCGCCACGGAAGCTATACCCGAAGCGATTTTTCGCAGGGTCTGTCAGTTTTTTCCCTGCTGCCAACAGCTCGTCCCATGTTTTCGGGACCTCTATGCCCGCTTCCTTAAACCAGTCTGTCCGGTAATACAGGACTCGCTGATACAACCCATTCGGAATGTAGTACGGGGTATTATCAACCCATGTCGCGCGGCGCTTTGCCACATCTGTGAGCTGATCGTAATTTTGCCATTTATCCGTGTACGGCTTCAAATTCTCGATAAACCCGTTCATCGAAAACTGCTTGGCATTGAATTCTCGCACTTCCAGTACATCCAGCTCTTCCTTTGCCATGAGCATCTGGGTAATTTTTTGGTCTGCTCCCTCAAACGGAGGGGAAATTAAATCGACCTTGATACCCGGGTTTTTTTCTTCAAACTTTGCGAGCATCCCCTTTAACATCTCGGTCCGTTGTGGACTGGTAATGCTCTCAACCATCTTCAGTTTGACGGTTTGTCCACTTTGCTCACTGCCAGACCCCGACGCCGGTGACTTAGCCTCTGGAGCAGCGGAAGGCTGGCTACATCCTACCAGCAATGCTGTCGCGACACTCATCTGGAGTGCCATAGAAATCCAAGAACGAATTCCCATACACGAACCCCCTCGTTTATATTTGTAGGACAGTTCGTATTATAATAAATATTCTGAATAATAAGTTTTGATATCTTTACCAATCTTTGCATTATCTTTACTCGTTTTCGCTGTTAGGAAAGAGCCTCGTCAAAAACAGCTTCGATTGCCTCGGCATCCTCAGAAACCACAAACAAAATATAGGATTGATTGGCTTTTAAGACATGCCGTTCGACGAGGTAAAATTCCTTCGGGCGGTAGTCCTTCAGCTTACGCTTCTGAGCTTCAATCCTCTCCCTGATTTTTTCCTGAACGCTTTCCGCTTGATCTGCCTGTTTCACTTTGATCAGAGCCAGTTCATTCGCCTTCACGTTGGAGGTCGCGGTGTACAGTACAAAATCCTCGACTTCCTTTTCATCGATTTGGTACAGCTTCTTGAGCCTGTTCATATCCCCTTTTTGCATCTCTTCCAAAGAAACTGCTTGCTTGATACGCTCTTCAACTGCACTAATGGAAACGTCTTTGCTATCTTCGTTCATGCCGGAACAGCCTACCAAATTGCCGCATAAGATCAAAACGACGGACAGGAAACACAGACCATTCCACTTTCTTCTGTTTAGCATCGTTCTTGCCCTCCCTTGTTTTTCATTCCACAGAATCTCCTACTTTTTTTATGGATGGATCTTCAAAAAATGTAGAGATGTTGTACAAAATCAGCATTTCATCCATGTGCTGCTCTCTCGCAAGCTTCCATACATCCCCGTCGTAATATCTGAGGTCCACTACGTCAATTTCGCTGAAATGCGGCGTCAAAAAAGGGAGAAAGCTGTTGGCATACGAATCTTTCACGACGAGCAGTCTTCTTTTCTCCTGACTGCTTGTTTTGATTCGGATCAAGCCGTGATTCCCATTGAAAAACACGGTGTATTTATCCTTCTTGGCGAGATTTCCCATGTCGTACATCGAATGTGAGCTTTTCTTCTCATCGAGATTCTCCACAGTCAAGCGCTCTTGCTCCCTCGGCTCGTAAAGCTCAATGGAGTCAGGCTGTACGTGCCTGAACCCGCTTTTTGAATAGAGAGAACCATAGAACCCGCTGGTAACCTGACGAATCGTGAAATCCTCTTCATTCTTCGGTGTAAATCCCATCGCCCTCCCCAGCTCCCGATAGGCGATGAAAGCGCCCTTGGTCGTCCAGTGATGGTCTGTTTTATAATAAATCGGCTGCTCTTTGTTTGCCTCCAGCGCCGGATATACATCGATCCATCGTATGCTGCCCGGAAGAGCTCGCCTGACCTCGTCAGAGTAGGCCCGTTCATCACTGCCTGGGGCATAGCGCGGTAATTTGTCCGCAAGCACGGTAACAGCCGTAGGAACCAGCATCACATATTTGCGTAGCTTGGGCGAAGCCTCGTCAAAGGCTTGAATCGCTTTTATCTTGTCTTGTACATCTCCCTTTTCGGGACGGGTAAACTTTTGAAGCAAATACCCGTCCTTGCCGAGGTAAACTCCGTTGCTCTCTTTCTTTCCCATCCCCCGATCAACATTGGCTTTGAGTCCAATCCACAGGTTCCTTAGCATAAACTGATCGGATAGGTACGCTTCAAATTCCGAAGCAAACTTGCCTGTCACCAGCTTGGAAAGCGAAAATTTCGGGAGCTGCTGCAGCATCCTGTTCTCCGATTCGGAAAAGTCTTCACTTGGGGTCAAGAGGTTGACAGCCAATATCACTCCGGTAAACAGCAGCAGCAAAATGGCGATTGCACGATAGTAGGCCTGGGCGCATCCCTTCAAAATAAATCCCCTCCTTAAAAACGAAAGTATAGGAATGGATTGTACGTTACATGAACCAGATAGGCTGTTGACGCCATGAGCATGATGAAAGAAAGGGTGAAAGCGGCAACCGATCCAAATCGCGGGAACTTGCTTCTGATAGTTAACAGTGCTTTGCGAGGCAGCGGGGTAGCGCAAAGTCCGAGGATGAGCAGTAGCAGGGCGTTCGTCGAAAGATCGTAAAGCGACTGGTCGTCCACGAATCCATGTGCTCCCACACCAAACATCGTTCTGATAAAGGCCATAGCTGCGGACAGATGCTCAAATTCGAAAAATACCCAGCCGATGATCACGATGAGCAGTGTGTAGACATGGCTGATGAAGGCCGGGAAGCGCTGAAGCCATTTCAAGAGAACCAGCTTTTCGGCCGTGACAAAAAAGCCAAAATACAGACCCCATATGATAAAATTCCAGCTCGCTCCATGCCACAATCCAGTGACAAACCACACCACAAACAGGTTTCTGAATTGCTTTTGCATACCAACCCGATTGCCGCCGAGCGGAATATAGATATATTCCCGGAACCAGGTCCCCAGAGAAATATGCCACCTCCGCCAAAATTCTGTAATACTCTTAGAAATATAGGGATAACGAAAATTCTCCATGAATTCGAAGCCGAACATTCTCCCTAAACCGCGCGCCATATCTGAATATCCGCTAAAGTCGAAATAAATTTGAAAAGTGAAAGCGATAATGCCAAGCCAGGCTGAAAGAACCGACAGCTCACCCGCAGGCGTCGCTTTCACACTTGTCCACAATAGTCCGATATTGTTGGCGAGAAGCACCTTTTTCGCAAGTCCCGTCATCACTAATTCCGCACCTTCCCCGAACCGGTCCAGTGTGACCCTGCGGGTGGTCAATTGCTCGGCAATCTCTCCGTATTTGACAATTGGTCCTGCGACAAGCTGCGGGAACATCGTCACGTAGGCGCCGAAGGAGATCAGATTCCTCTGAACAGCCACCTTCCCTCGGTACACATCGACAACATAAGACATCGTTTGGAATGTGTAGAAGGATATTCCCACCGGCAGTGGAAGCGCCTCTGCCTGCAAGTTCATGGCAAACAACAAATTCACATTGTCGAGGACGAAGCCAGCATATTTGAAGAAGCCCAAAATTCCCAAGCTCCCCACTAGGGATAGGAGCAGAACTCCACGTGCAATCGCCTTGCGCTGCCTGTATTTCTCGATCAGTATCCCATTCACATAGTCAAATACGGTCGAGAAGATCATGAGGAAAATGTAGACCGGCTCGCCCCATGCATAAAAGATCAGGCTTGCGACGAGCAGGACGGCATTTCTGAGCGTATTTGGCGATAAATAGTAGATCAGAATAGTGACCGGCAGAAAAAGGAATAGAAATAATAGGCTGCTAAAAACCAATCTCCCGTCACCTCCAGTCGTTCACCCGTTTGCAGGTTAATTCACCTGATCTTTCAGCAAATCCAGCATACGAGTATAAAACTTCGGTTTAAAATGAACGCCGTCCGAAGTGAACACATCCTGATCGTCCGAAGCGATGGAGGATACATCCGCATACGCAATCTTTTGCTTGGCAGCCAGTTCTTTCAGCCTGTGATTATACTCACTGATATGTTTGTAAGCTGGCGTTTCCTTCTCCACTTCTGCCGTGACCGGAGTAACCGATAAAACCGTTATGGCGGCATCCGGAAGCTTCCCCTTGATGCCCTCTATCAATTTCTCGTAATAGTTCAGCGAGTATTGCATCGGGTTGTCGGTTATTTGAGGAGGCAGCAAGAGATCATCCGATCCCAGCATGATGAATACGAATTTCGGGTTGCGCTTGGTCAAATCATCGATGTTTGCTAACGCCAGCTCGGTTGTCTTTCCCGCATCTCCTATGACATTCTCCTCATTCAAAATGTCATGGTAGGACAACCCCTCTGTAATGGAATCACCCAGAAACACAGTGTTTTGAAAGATTGTTTTATAGGAAGCTGCAGTTGCTGCCTCCCCCGGATTGACTTGAATCTGAGATGTCGGGCTTTGTTGGTTTTGGCCAGCTTGCTCATTGCCGCATGCTGACAAGGCCAAAGCGAAACTTCCCATGATTAGTGTTGAAATTACTTTTTTTACCATATTCATTGTTCTCTCCTTATTTGAAATTCATCTGATCCCTCGTGCCCTCCGGTATTGAGCATCTCCTTTCTTGTTCGTTCCAGAGTGAGTTTACTAGTCAGAGATAAAGATCAGATGCAGATTCTATCAATTTGATTTATAGAAACATGACGGCAGCGTGCCAGGCAGCAAC
The DNA here is from genome assembly GCF_002897295.1 of Brevibacillus reuszeri. Classification (GTDB taxonomy): domain Bacteria; phylum Bacillota; class Bacilli; order Brevibacillales; family Brevibacillaceae; genus Brevibacillus; species Brevibacillus reuszeri_A. The sequence continues at coordinate 204,163 of NZ_BEXF01000004.1, read as the reverse complement.
AAAAAAGAAGCTTCCCCCAAAGGTCGGAAAACCCTTTGGGAAAGCTCCTTGTGATTGGAACGGCTTGTCTACTCTTTTTTATTCAGATAAAAATAGAACATCACGCCTTCTGCAGTATTTTTTGCGCCATACGGAACGTTATGCAGCTCCAGTATCTTTTTGGCGATAGCGAGTCCAAGCCCGGTTCCTCCACTTGAACGCTGGCGGGACGGCTCGCCGCGATAGAAACGATCCCATATCTTCTCCAACTGCTCATTTGGAATATGGGCCCCCTTATTTTCGATCGTTACTTTCACGGTATTTTTCTCTTCAATAGCCGACACCATAATGGATTCTTGTTCTGGCGTGTAGCGAATCGCGTTTGTGAGAAAATTAACGATCACTTGCTCAATCCGGTTTTGATTGGCCACGACTTCGACCTGAGCAAGCTGAGAATACAAGCGCAATTGTTTGTTCTCTATCTGCAACTGCAAATTCTGGCAGATGTGCTCAATCACCGTATCGATATAAAACGAGTCCAGCTTCAGCTTATATGTGCCCGATTCATACTTCGCCAGCTCCAGCATATCTACGATCAGCAAATCCATTCTTTTCACTTCATCTTCCATCGCCGCAAAATAATACTCCCGCTTATGGCTCGCAACCCCGTCTCGAAGGATGGAGAGGCAGCTTTGAATGACGCTTAATGGGGTTTTCAATTCATGGGACACCCCGGAAATAAATTCTTTTCGTGTATTCTCCAGCTGCTTCTCCTTCTCAATGTCTTGCTCCAGCCGATTGATGTGGGAATGCAGACGTTCGGAAAGCTCGTTGATATTCCTTGATAGCTCACCAATCTCATCCTTGGTCGTTACGGGAATTTTCTCAGAAAAGTCCAGGCCGGCCATTTTTTGTGTCGTCTGATTGATTCGCAGCAGCGGACGGGCAAGCCAGCGGGAAAAATAAAACGATGCCAAGAGCACGAGCAGCAGTGTGGCGACGATGATATAAATATAATATCGCTGCATCACGCTCGCAGCTTCACTCACAGGCTGCAGCGAAGTCATCGCAAACATGTAAGCAGGCTTCCCGTTTCGATCTTCGATGCGGTCCACGAATATTTTGTAATTCACATGGTTTTCTTCAAAGCTCATCATCTGACTTTCGTTTGCGCTGCTGTCATAGTCTCCGTATAGAAGATCCGCTTGAAAGGCTTTGATCCGATCCAGAAACAAATGGTTCGTATAGCGCGAGATTCCTGCCCCATCCGGAATCCGAACTTTCGCAATGGTTCCGCTGACAAGCACAGTAGGATATTTCTCATGATAAACAGTCGGATTCTTAAATCGGGGAACGACTTCATATTCTTTCTTCACCATCTGCTGATTTGCCAGTTGATCTTCCTCTCTCAAATTGCGGCTACTCCTTCCCATCCGCTGCGGCACCAAATGATTATTCATGATTAAGCCTTCAATGGCGATCCCTCCCCCTTCTTTAATCCATGGATCAAGAAACGAAGCGCCTCTGCTAAAGTCCTCCACCTGCATGACCGTGTAGAGCGGAATGGTTAACGTTTTACCCGAAAGCTCGGGGAAGTCATCGGAGCGATCCAGCCTGACCTCCATGAAAAAATCGTCGGTCTGTTCGATATTGCCCATGGCATCCACGAATGTAATCCAGGTGTTGTGTTTTTGATAAAATTCCTGTTCGCGTCTGGCCGCATCCTCTGCGTCACCGTCATTTTTCAGGGAGTCCTGTTGATAAGACTGGAGGGCTGCCATCACATCCTCCACCTTTTGATGCTCATAAAATTGTTTGAAGAATACGGTTTGTCCTCCAAAAATGATCGCCAAAATGAACAGACACAACCCGGTCGTTACCAGAAACAGCTTACGCACAATTCCATTTTTCATAGCTGATCCTCAAATTTATAGCCTGATCGAACGACGGTGACGATGAATTTGGCATGCTCTCCCAGCTTGGAACGCAGATTGCGAATATGACTGTTAACCGTACGATCATCCCCCACGAAATCATATCCCCAAATTTTCATGATTAATTGTTCCCTCGTGATAATGATCCCTTTATTTTTCATCAGATGCGCCAAGATTTCAAATTCCGTATGCGTCAAGCTACAGCTCGCCCCGTCGACCGAAACGGTACGGGATGGGAAATGGACAGTAACGCCGCTTATGGACAGGGTATCGTCCTCTGATTCCGGTTGATGCCGTCTTTGCAGCAGCCGTTTTGCCCGTGCCAGTAGTATGGCAGGACTGTACGGCTTCGTTACATAGTCGTCCGCACCCAGCTCGAAGCCAAGCAACGCATCATCCTCGTCCGAACGCGCTGTCAGTATGATGATCGGTACGTTCGACACCTTGCGAATGCGCTGGCACACTGACCACCCATCCAATTCAGGCAGCATGATGTCCAAAATGATCAAATGCACGTCATGCTCCTGGAATAACGCCAGCCCTTGTTTCCCATCGCCTGCCTCCAGCACTTCAAAACCTTCCTCGAGCAAATAATCCTTGATGACTTCCCGTAAAATAGGCTCATCTTCCACAATCAATATCGTCTTTGCCATGTAACAACCTCACTACGTTTTTTGAAAGCAGCACTTCTACGCCTGCCTGATTTACTGGATATCCTATCACGATTGCAAAAACTAGACAAACACGTTCAAGAGTAAACCTGCAACGGAAAGATGCTATAATGAAAACGTTCAAGAAGCCATTTACGTTCTGAAATAGGAAGGAGACTCACCCATGAATACAAAGCAATTGGATCGCATTCACACGGGAAAAGGATTTATCGCTGCGTTGGACCAAAGCGGCGGAAGCACGCCAAAGGCGCTGTTGCAATACGGCATTTCAGAGGACAGCTATTCCACTGAAGAAGAGATGTATGCCCTGGTTCATGAGATGAGAACGCGTATTATCAAAAGTCCTGCGTTTCATTCCGAGCATATTTTGGGTGCCATTCTTTTTGAAAACACGATGGAGCGTTTCATTGACGGGCAATTGACCGCCGACTATCTTTGGGAGCAAAAAGGCATCGTGCCTTTTCTGAAAGTCGATAAAGGGCTCGCCGAGCTGGAAGACGGCGTTCAGCTCATGAAGCCTATCTCCGGTCTGAACGAACTGCTACAGCGGGCACGGTCGCGCAATATTTTCGGAACGAAAATGCGCTCTGTGATCAAGGAAGCCAATGCTGTCGGAATCAAAAAAGTCGTGGAGCAACAGTTTGAGATCGGCAACCAAATCGCTCAGATGGGACTGGTTCCGATTATTGAACCGGAAGTGGATATTTACAGCGCGGATAAGGCAGCATCGGAAAAACTGTTGAAGGATGAGATTTCCGCTCAATTAGCTGCTCTTGGCAAAGACGTAAAAATCATGCTGAAGCTCTCCATACCAACAGAAGACAACTTCTACCGCGATCTCATGGACGATCCTCATGTCGTTCGAATCGTTGCTTTGTCTGGCGGCTACTCGCAAGCAGAAGCAAACGAAAAGCTGTCCCGAAACGACGGATTGATCGCCAGCTTCTCCCGCGCCTTGTCACAGGACCTCACTGCTGGACAGTCTGATGAGGAATTCAACGCGACTCTCGCTTCGTCCGTTCAAGGCATTTACAAAGCCTCTCTGTAATTCCGTTAAAAGATAGACTGCAAAAATCCCGTTCCACATTGAGTGTGAAACGGGATTTTTTATATGGCAGGGAATACGCTCTAGGCACTCGCCCGAACCAGCATCCGAAGTCCTAGCAAAGCAGCCCATGCCTGGCGTTCTGCCTTGAAGAAGAAGCGTAGGGGCATTTCACTTTCTACAAAGACGAGAGTGTCGCCAGCGCTTGCACGCAGCTCGAATTCGGCTCCTGCTACATCGGCTACAGGGATGCCTTCACGCAGAAAAATGCGTAAATTTCCACCTTCTGCTGATTGATATGTACCAACCAGTCTCTCCAGCTCGTCTTTGCTCGCCTCGTAGACAGGCTCTTGCGGTTCTTTTTCCTCCACCGGCAGCTCTAGCGCTGCGTTCACAGCGGCTAGCCATACATTGCGGATCGGCACATTGTCGAGATTGGACAACACTGCTACTACCAGTCCTTGTTCTGGGACAAAGCCAAAGTTGGAGGAAACGCCAGGCTGTCCCCCTCCATGCTCCACAAGTGTAGCTCCGTGATAATCAGGAGTCATTTTGAGGGCATAGCCGTACCACGTATTTCTCGCCAATCTGTGGACCGGCTGCCACATCGTACGGAGCAGCGCTGCACTGGCTATTTCTTTTTTCTCATAGCTGCCTTCATTGACAAACAGTTGACCATACTTCATCAAGTCCAGCACGTTTGAACGAATCCCACCGCCAACCTCATAATTCCCGAGCGTGGGCCATTGTGCCTTTTCCACGGGGCGGTCTCCCCCTTTTTGCACATAAGGAACGGACACATCATCCAGGCGCGCCACCTCTTCGAGACTAAATGTGCTTCGATGCATCTCCAGTGGCTCCAGCAGCTGATCCGTCATATATCTGCGGTAGAGTCGTCCGGTTACGCGCTCAATAATGGCTCCCAGCAGCAAGAACATGTCATTACAGTAGCTAATATACTCACCAGGCTCTCCGAGTGGATCGTAAGTAAGGGAGCCTACGTACTCCAAATGATCATTTAATTTCGTCAATTCTTCCCGGCGAAGCAGTGGCGGTACTCCTGAAGTGTGGGATAGCAGATGACGGATTTTGATCTTTTCGGGATCAGCTTGTCCACCTGGACGAAAGGACGGAATGTATTTGCAAACGGGGTCGTCAAGTGAAAGCTTTCCTGCTGCAGCCAGCTGCATGATTGCCACTGCCGTAAACGACTTGGTGACAGAGGCGATTCCAAATACAGTCGATGGTGTTACTGGCTCCTTTGTATCCAGATTACGGACACCAAAGCCTTTTTGATAAATCACTTGTCCATGACGTGAGATAGCAAGAGAAATTCCCGGAACGCGATGCTCTTCCATGAATTTTTCGACATAGGCATTCAAACTCGATTCGCTTGCAAGCTTCATTACATCTCCCCCCATGCATGGACGATGCGCCCTTTTCTCCCTTTCGTCGTTACCGCTTGCGTAAGTGAATTGTAAATCGCTTCTTCTGTCGCTTCAGCAGCCGCCGCAAACAGCTGATTCATGAGGGGATGATCCTCTCGCAGCTGCATCCGCGACTCCTGATAGCCCTCTGCCTTGTGCATAATGCGCTGCGCAGTAGAAAAGGCGATCACTATATCCCCGCTGCCATGTCCAAAATGACTGCCTGTACGTCCCAGCCCGATCCCCGCGCGCTTTGCGACACGGAGCAGCTGACGATCACTTAGCGGCGCGTCTGTCGCCAGCACCATAATAATCGAGCCGTCCTCAGCCTTTTCTACGGAAGGTGCTTCTTTTAATTGATCAGCAAACAGCTTGTCTCCCAAAAATTCTGTCTTGCTGCCAAAATTACTGAGCACCAGCGCCCCTACTGTAAAAGACTGCTCATCTCCTGCAATCACTCGTGAAGAAGAACCGATGCCGCCCTTGTAGCCAAAGGCGACCATACCTGTCCCGGCACCTACCGCTCCTTCCTCTACAGGAGCTTCTGACGCTCGCAGGATGGCTTCCCTGGCATCCTCCGGCCTTACGACACAGCGCCGAATTGAATTGAGATGACCATCGTTGCATTCCCCCACCACGATGTTGATCGTCCCTGTCGTATCTCCGATTTCCTCATTCGTATCGAGCATGTATTGCAGCGTTCCCTGCGTCACAGCAGGCACGGAAAAGGTGTTGGTCAGCATGATCGGCGACTCGATCACACCCAGCTCGTTAACCTGAACGAGTCCGGTCGTTTTGCCGAAGCCATTGATCACATAGCTGGCAGCGGTCACTTTTTCCCGAAACAGACTGTCTCCATGAGGCAAAATTGCGGTTACACCTGTGCAAGCATAGTCATCGTCCGCTCCTGCAAGCTCCTGCTGAATGGTCACATGACCTACGCGCACACCTGCTACGTCCGTAATATCATTTTTTTCCCCTGTAGGGAGCTGTCCGATCGTCACGCCATATTCCCGAATTTTTTGCTTTTTCTTTTGTGTCATCCTTCTATCCAACCCTTTCTCCCGTCACCTGTGTAAAGGACCGCCTACAGAGGGCGATTGCGCAAAAAGTTTTCGGAGGCAAAGCCGCGTACTTCCTCCTCGGTGTATCGCTTTAATAGCTCATTGATTAGGTTTTGACTGACACCCGCATGCTCCAGCCCTACTACCTTTGCCGTGATGCCATCAAAATCGGAGCCCAATCCGATGTTCCGTACTCCACCCAGTGAGCAAAAATGCTCGATATGTCTGATCAAATCGTCAATCGTGGTCGCTCCTGACTCCTTGATAAACATCGGGCAATAGACAACATGCACGTTTGCCCCTTTGGCGAACATCGCTCTTGCCTGCTCGTCCGTCAAGTTCCGCGGGTTGTTACAGATTGCTTTTGCATTAGAATGACTTGCAATCGGGTATTTTGCTATTTCCATTGTATCCCAAAAGCTCGTCTCAGACAGGTGGGAAACGTCGGTCAAGATTTTATGTTCGTTATGAAATTGAATGATTTCCTTGCCAAACGTGGTCAGACCCGCATTCCTCGGCTCCAAGACACCATCTGCTGCAAGATTCGCCGGATTCCAGGTCAGTCCTACTGAGCGTACCCCCAATTGATAAAGAATGTTCAGCTTCTTCAGATCATTCCCGATCGGCTCGACCCCTTCCAGCGTCAGAATCGCTCCGACTTCTCCCTCTTGCAGCATGTCTATCTCGTGCCATTCGCGAATCTGCTTCATCTCAGGATGTTTACCCAGAACCTCTACATAAAAATAGTGGATTTGATCCAATGCCGCCTGAAATCTTTGGTCAGATGGCATATCCGGAGATGTAAAAATGGCAAAGCATTGCACCTTTACGCCACCTTGCAGCAGGCGTTGTTTGTTGACATCCAGCTCCTCTGCATCTGCAAAGGCCAGCTTCCCTTGTTTTTCCCAGATTTTCAATAACGCATCACAGTGAAAATCAATAATATTCATGCTTGTCATAGCCATCGCCGTCCCTCATTTTTTTCTGCAAAGTATACTACCTATTCTCCTGATTTTACGGTAAGGTATTTTTGAGAGCGATTCCAATAAATTATTACAATAGGCATCTTCAAAAATTTGCATAATGGAGCCTTATCTATGAATATGGAGCAAATAGAAGCGTTTATTTTCGTCGCCCTGACTGGGAGCTTCAGTAAAACAGCTGATTTGCTATACCTCTCCCAGCCTACTGTCAGCATGCGAATCAAAGCATTAGAAACCTCGCTGGACTGTAAATTGTTTCAGCGCACGGGACATACGATCTCCCTGACCAAAGAAGGGGACTTGTTCCTCCCTTATGCCAAAAGTATCCTGCATATGCTACAAGAAGGTCAACAAGCAATTCAGCGATCACATGGCGACGTCGAAGGCGAGCTCACGATCTCTGCGGTATTTGTCTCTGCCTTTTACATTTTACCAACCCTGATCGAGCAATTTCAGATGCTCTATCCCAAAATCAAGCTGACGATTCTAACGGGTCATTCCCATCAGGTACTCGATATGGTGCTCAATCACGAGGTTTCCTTTGGGATTGCAAGAGCCGTCACCCATCCGCAAATCAATCGGATTCAACTGATGTCGGATGATATGGTGCTGGCGATATTTCCAGAGCATCCTTTTGCTTTCCGGCACCAGGTCTCGATCGAAGAGGTTGCCCGCGAGCCGCTGATTTTGTTTAACCGTGGATCTCTCGACTGGAAGCTGATTAACAACGCCTTCAGCCATTATCAGCTTCAAAACAACGTCGTTATGGAGGCAGACAATATCGAGGTCGTCAAACGGATGGTCAAGCAAAAGCTGGGGATTGCCTTTTTACCCCGTTTTGCCATCATTAACGACGTGGACGAGGGTCAGCTGCAAGAGGTTGCCGTCCTCAACCTGCCTCAAATTAACCGGAACTTTGAGTTGATCTATTTAAAGGATACTCCGTTTCACGGGATCATGCGCACTTTTGTTGACTTTTTGATGCAAAGCAAAGTCATGGAATCATAAGAAAACCTCTATCGAGGCCTCCTCAAGGAGGAGCGACCGCGTTTTAGCGGAATGTTTCCATGCGCTCCGGAATTTATAAACGTCATACGCTTATAAATTCCTATACGTTAAAAAAGCCCGTAGCCAACTGGTTACGAGCTTTTTGCCTTGGTTTTTGCCGTACGTAAATTATTTGGCGAGCTTGCTTGAACACATTTCTACAATCAATTCGTTTACTTTCTCCGGGCTATCGACGTTAGGCAAATGAGCGGAGCTTTCAAATGGCACCAGTCTGGCATTCGGAATTTCACTCGCTAGGCGCTCAGCTGTTTCGATAAAGTCGGGATGGTCTAATTGCCCCAGCACTACACATGTCGGTACGCTCACTTCGCCAAGCCGTCCTCGCGGATCAGGCTGAAGCGCGTTTGGCTTATTCGACTCTCTCGGCGGTTGGTTAAAGATATCGCGATAAATGTCATGCAGCCATGCTCGTCTTTGCTGCACGCGCCCCTTTTCTTCTGCTGGACCATCTAAAACGAGATGCAGGTTTAGGTCGAGAGCTTTATCTACTTGTCCGAGACTCATTGCTTCCATTATCTTTTTGAACCATTGCTGTCGGTCCTCTGAAGGTACCTCAAAGCCACCCGGGCATACGAGGATCAAGCGCTCTACCATTTCTGGATAGGCAAGCGAGAATTCTACACTCACATAGCTGCCAAAGGATGCACCTACGAATGTCGCTTTTTTGATGCCCAGCTCATTTAGCAATGAATAGAGGTCTTCATACAAGGTAAAGGGCTGGCCCGGGTCAATCGATTTACCGAGTCCTCGCATATCATAACGAATGACTTGAAATTGTTTGGACAGCACTTCCATTTGCGGCTCCCACATCCGGCTATCCAATGGAGCACCGTGCACCAGTACGATTGGTTCTCCTACTCCTGCAATCTCATAATAAATATCCGTCTCGTTTACCGATAGAAACCCTGTTTGTCCCATGATTTTCACCCTCTATTCAGAGAATTTGGACTTATCCCCTTCATGTTATCACAGTATAAAAAGGAAAGTTTTGGATTTTTTGTGAATAGAAAACTGGCTTGCCATACCTTTTGGCAGTGCTGTGGTTACACTTATACTGGATAAAAAAAGGCTGCCGAGATTATCTCGACAACCTGCTTTTTGCCCAAGGGACATGCTATTAGCTACTGCTGCTCTGATTTTTGTACCTCTTGATTCGTGGCTGTCTCCTGCAATTGCCCTGTCACATATTTTTGCAGCTGTGACGTGTTTACAGTGAGAACCGATGCTCCATGTATTTTTTCTTCCCGCAAAAGCTCCATCGGAGGAAGCTGTGCGGTTTGAATAGAGCCCGTACCTTTATGCAGGCTTACAGCCAGCTGCAGCATTTTGTCAGGACTCATGTTTGTTTGGATGTATGGTGCCATTTCCTTCAACATACTCGGCAGCGTGATCAGCGTAGAGGTTGATTGCAGCTTCTCGGCTACTGCACCCAAAAATTTGCGTTGGCGTTCCGTTCGAGTGAAATCCGACATAGCATCTTTGCGGAATCGTACGTACTGCAACGCCTTTTGACCGTCCAAATGCTGCATTCCTTTTTTTAAGTTAATCTGATATTCCGGCTTATCGGTTGGGTCCAAATATTTCATATCTTTTTCCACTTCCAGATCTACACCGCCTACCGCATCTACCAGCTTGATAAAGCTGTCGAGATCGATGTAATAGTAATAGTGCACCGGAAGTCCTACCAGATCACTGACAGCCTTCATCGAGAGTTCAGGACCACCGAAAGCGAGCGCTGCGTTGATTTTGTTTTTACCATGGCCAGGAATGCTTACGTACGTATCCCGCAGGATGGAGAATAAATGAACCTGCTTTGTCACTGGTTCAATGGAGACGAGCAGCATGGAGTCTGATCGCCCTGCGTCTTCCACTTCCCTGCCATCCCCGCCTAGCAGCAAAATATTTACCCTCTCTGTCCCTTCCCACTCTGGCAATTCGTATACAGGAGGCTTTTGCTTTTGCACGACAGGCTCCTGAGATGCATTGCTTGTGACATCTACTTTTGGTTTGCTAATCGTCATGGCAAACTGCGCGAAGGAATACGTGTAGTAGCCTACAATCCCCAAGCACAACAAGAGAATCGACATCGTTATCCACTTCAATTTTTTAAGCATGCGAAAAATATTCCTTTCTTTATTTAGCAATACTTGTCAATTGATTCATGCTTGGATAACATCATAACAAAAATATTAATTATCGACAATTTTCTCATTTTGCAAAATGATGGTAATCGCCTGCTTGCCCATTTGATTCCAGCCTTGTTCAAAGGTTGATGCGGCCCTTCGGCTGCTTTTTTCTGCCGGTCTGAGAGGATCATGAAAATAAACGTAGGTACCATCAAATCCTGTGAGCAAAACCGAATGCTCATTACGTGTCGTCTGAATCGGTCCATCTACAGTTTGCCATTTCACCGAACGGCTTGTATCCTGTGTGAAAGTTGAAGTCACGATTACCCAGACAGGAATCCCTTGCTCTACGATGCTCGTAATATCGGAAAAATCAAGCTCGGTCAGATTCATGACCTGCTGCCCCGCATATTTTCGTGCCAAGCTCTCGATCGGCTTATGAAATACACCAAAGCCCGGCTTTTTCGCATCATACATGTCTCCGACGAAGCCTTTATACGGGTTGCCCCATCGCATATTATACCCACTGTCGTAGGTAAGAGGTGTTGGGTCCTTTACGATTTCATGGGCAAGCGTCATCTTATCCACAGTAAAGCCGTTATATTGAAGAAGCATAGCCAAGGTCGTCACTTCGCACCCACGCGGCAATTCTGGTAATTGACTAAGATAAGGCGCATCTACAATAGGATGTGCTGCCGATTCCTTTTTCGTGTCGTCATTGGACCAGATCGTTCGATCCTCTTTCGTCAGCCTGATGCTTGCTGTCTGTGGTGATTTTTTGGCAGCCAGAATCGCTTCTTTCAGATCGTTAAAATCGAAAGCAGCATGATCCCCTTGGAACAGGGTGAATCTTTTGCTCATGACTTTTTCCTGATCTGTCACATCGGTCTGCGAAAACGCTGTGGCTAGCGATCGCGCCAGCTGAAAGAACTGTTCGGGAAGGTGTTTGTTTTGGTGCAGGTAGAACACCAAAAAAACAGTGCCCTGTATCAGGCTGATCATCAGAACGATGAGTAGAGGCCTCTTCCATTTCTTGATTATCAACGAGATATTCATCCATTTCTGCCCTTCATTTATTTACGTCGTATTCGTTTGCTATTCGACAATTCGATTCTTTTCCCTTTCCTTCACGGATTTTTACTAATAATCGACAAATTTAAAAGACTCTCACATCACTTGAACAAAAAAGGTTGCCGAGAAAACTCTCGACAACCTTGAATCGTCTTATTCCTGACCCAGCAGGCCTTCAAGTACACGCTGTACCTTTACACCCGTCTCAAACGTTACGAGGCGGCCTTCACCACCTGCCAAGGCAATCGCCAGCTCATCAAGCAAGAGTGACAGGCGATCCAATGGTTGAATCTCGACCGCTGCTGGTGCTTCTCCATTTCCGCCAACAAACAGGTTGCCCCAGTTTACTACACTCAATGTGCCCTCTGTTCCATAAATGCGGTAGTCTAAATGCTCCTGATGCCCAATGCCTGCCAAACCATTGACCGTAATCGGGGTACCGTCCGCCAGACGCAAATAAGCTGATACTCCTTTTTCGCAAAGCTCTGGGTCCTCTGGATACTCTACCTCCGTGCGAACGACCTCTAAATCGCCGAACAGTGCATACGTCAAATGGGTGAAGTGAGGTAAAACCTCGCGGATGAATCCACCCTGTTCACGACCGGACAACCAAGGTGTTTGCTGCCATGGACGCGGCCATTGATGGAAATGAGTCAAAATATCGATGCGACGGATCGTTCCCAGCTTTTCCAAACGGCTGCGCAGCTCCGGAAAGATAGCCTGGTAGTAGAGCGGGAAATTCATCGCATGAACGACTCCCGCTTCTTTAGCCGCAGCCAGCATTTCTTCTGCTTCTGCAAGCGAGTTGGCTAAAGGCTTTTCGCACAGCAAATGCTTTTTGTGCGCCAGGACATCAAGTGCAATGGAATGGTGGAATTTTGGAGGAACGGCCAAATAAATGACATCCAGCTCTTCCTTTTCCAGCAGTTCTTTATAGTCTGTATACCACGGCACATCGCCGGACAGCTTGGCTGCTTCCTGCGCACGATCAGCAGAAACATCGCTCACTGCTGCTACCCGAAATTTTTCATGCGTACGCATCGCATTCATCATGCGCTCTCCCATGACGCCTGCGCCGATAACACCTACGTTCCGTTTGTTCTCGCTCATTTTGTTCCCTCGCTTTTTCCTGGAAGTATGTAACCTGACTTCAATATGTACACATACCCACTTCTCCATTTATCTGAATATTCCTTGTGAATAAACTATTTGTAGGAAAAAGAAGTGGGCGAGCTGTAGTGCCAGGGAGGAAAACGGAGAAAACGCTGCAGATTCTTGGAACACTAGCTCGGGGGATTCACTGTACGGGCACGAAAATGCTTGTTGTATGCTCACAGGCTCTTTATGCATTACACTATTTAACCCTTATATGGTTGTCGTGATACTCTACTTCATCAAAATGTTTTTCTCATCGATTTGGGGGTTCACCGTCTCATTTCGAAGGAATAAAGAACCCGGGTAGCTCGCTCTGTACCTGAACAAAATGTCACCCAGCCGATAGATCGTAATTGTCTCCGAGGCCCCGATGCGTAACTCGCCTTGCAACGATTGACGTTCTCGCTTTCATACGTAAATTTGAAAAGCAAGGCAAAGTGATTGCCTCCATCTGCGTGGGTGCTCTGCCCCTCGGGAAAAGCGGGATTTTGCAAGACGAAACACAACGACCTACAACCTGAATAACCAACTGAGACAAAAGCAGCTGGCAGCGATGGGTGCCACTGTCATCCCTGACCAATCCATCGTCATCGACAACAATATCATCACCTCGTACAACCCTTCGACCGCTTTTGATGTGGCATTCAACTTGCTGGAGTCGCTGACATCCCGCGAAAACACCGACAATGTGAAGCGCTTGATGGGGTTTCTTGTATAATAAAACCGGCATTTTGCCCAGTGCTCTTGGGTAAATGCCGGTTTCTTTCTGCTATTTAACGAACAAGCTCGCCAGCGCTCACTGTGTCTATATGAATGAGAATATCAAATGCTTGCCCAAGCGAAGTTGTTACCGTGTTTGGTTTGCTTGGATCAGCAGAACCGAATCCGATCAAAAACGGCTGTTCTTCCTCTAACCATTTTTGGGTGAGACCTGTAGCATTCCGTAAATCAACAAAGTATTGATCCTTTGAGACTTGTTCCAGAGTATGATTGAATGTTTTTGGATCATTCAATTGAATGGTAGCTGGAACAATTTTATTTTCAAGGTTAAACGCGTTGTAATCGCCTTTCGCGAATGAAGTTCCAATCGTTACATATTCCTTTCCATAATGCTCCAGTAAATGCTGACCGGCGAGCTTCGGGTATACCTCTTGCAACATATTGTTCTTTGCAATGTGCCCATTGTGACCCCATACGATTGTTTTTCCCAGCTGTTCATGAGCCCACTTCGCATTCTCAAACATCGCGATATCATGCTTCAAAAATAATTCAGATGGATTCACCGAGAAGTTGAAAAACATGCCAGTAAATTGCTCAATGACCTTGGCGTGTTGCTTAATCCTTGCGAACTCCTTGGATTGGCCGTTCAGACTGCTTTTGTTTTGTTCCAATATTTCCGTGATTTCTTTCGCTTGCTCCTGATGTTTTTCCTGAATGGCCTGTGGCAAAGCTGAATAGGTTTCCAGGTCCTTCGTAACTTCGGCAAGTTCCTTCATTTTATTATTCACACGGGGCAGCAGGTCAGGCTTATATTTTTTTATATACTCTCTGATCTCATCGTATACATTTTCACTGACATTTTGTACATCCATTCCGACCACCCGCAGTTTCTTTTCGTTCTTGGGATCGGCATTGTACTCACGCATCCATTCCAGCATGTCTACGATTTCTTTTGTTTGAAATATAGGCATTAGGAATTTACTCGGATTCCCTTCTCCTGTGAGAACGTAATGATCAAGTTTCAATGCGTTGCCCCAGTTTTCTTCTAATACAAGGGTCGTAAAGCCCATTTCCATGACGAGAAATTCAACAAACCGGTGTTTCATCGTATAAATTTCACGACTTCCATGATTTGCCTCACCTAAACCTACGATTGAAGCAGAACCGATCATTTGGCGCAGCGGTTCAATATCTTTAAGATCAGTCCCAGGCTCAGCGCTATTCAATTGAAAAGAGTTCAGCTCTAACCATTCTTTTGGACTTAGATTTTCTGCCTTCTTCCCTTGTTGTTCGCTGTCCATCTCAGTTAATGGAGCTGTATTCGTGCATCCTGTTATGAGTAGTAGACCACAAATCGATAACGCGACGATGCTACTTCTGTAAAAGTTCATTTCTCGTTCCTCCTAAAAACTTCGTTGGCGCAAAGTATCGCATGGGCACTGCCTGTACAACAAGTAGCGTTTTGTCATAAGTTTGAGACGCCCTGTTACCAACGGTTTCTCCCTGCCCCATATGACAATTTGTCATCAAAAAAAGCACCGGATCTTGAAGATCGGTACTTTTGAAATAGCATTTCCAATGTCATATGCTGCAATCGGGGATAAGAATAAGCCATCCATCACAGAGAGGGCGAAAGTATAGGAAGAGAGCTATGCTGGATAAATGGATCAATGAAGCCCATAGAACGATTTTGTGTGAGTGCAACGGATGATGACGCACTTATCATTGGATTTAATAATCTACAGTCGACGCTTAAGGGCGTGTTTCACTTTTTTCATTCCGCCTCGGTCGGTGTTCCAAAGATCTTCACTGTTTTCTCCGTTTTCCTCAGCCAGCTTTGGGTGCTCTTATTGGCTTTTTTGAAAGTAAATCAAGAGGATCTCTGTATAGATCGGAAACCTGTTTCTCCCCAACCTCAATATTTAAGTGCCAGTTTAACGATCTTCTTCCCTGATGCGCTATAAACAAGCACCTAGAAAGCACTACCACTCGCCGGAGAAACAGGTTTCCAGGCGAAGCGACTCGCGTAACCCTACTCAGTGGAGCAGTGATTTACGGGCAACAGAAACGTCACCTCTGCCTACTCTACGAAGCGGCTACCACTTTGACGTTTCCCCGTAAATCACTGCGGAGCGGACAGTCCCCTCTTCCTCGCAGGGTGAAGACCGGAGCGTAGATCGGAAACCTGTTTCTCCCCCACCACAGCTATCTTTATGCCGTCCAAAGCTTGAGGTTTAAGCGGAATTTGCAGACGAAGCTATTCTTTATAAATCAAGGATTTCAACGATTCTGCCTGATCCTTGTCCTGTTGACTGACGATTCCCTCAAATTGATACACGTACGTACCATTGTTCGAAATCTTGAGGTAGGCTACGTTCTGCTTCGCAAAACGCTCCAACACTTCATTCGCCTGCGTGATCGACAACTTGGAATTCATCGCAAGCTCAGCAGCGGTTAAATTGCCACCGTAACGCGAAGCAATTTGAAGCACCAAATTTTCCAATGCGTCTAATCTTCGGAGCTTGGAATTTTTTCTTGCCTTGAACAATAGCCAGCCACCTAACAGTGCCGGAAGAACCCCGAGCAGAAGAAAGAGTACCAAATCTGTTGTTACGGTCAATTTTGTCTCTTCGGAAGCTAGGGCCCCAACGATCATAATAAATCCAAATAGTAAAATAATTGCTCCCGCGATGTACTGAATTACTTCTGTAACAAGTCCGCCTCTTGTCGTTTTTGGGTGCATGCACAATCAGCCTTTCCTCCATCGTTAGTTTCCAGTTTATCATATCATTTCCATTGACTCATCATCGTAAATTACAAAGCTCTACACGAATCTCTACAGGATCATTGCAAAAAAGAGCCCCCATTGGGACTCTTTCACATACTCCAATCATGCCGAAGCCGAGCTTGGCTGTGCGGTCTCGGTATCTTTACGGAAAACGCCTTCCCACTTGGCGACGGCGATGCAGGAGAAGACATGTCCAAAAACGTTAACCGCTGTACGTGCCATATCGATGATGCGGTCGATCCCGATGATGAGTGCAACACCTTCAGGCGGTAAGCCTACTGCTGTAACGGTTGCCAGCAAAATGACCATCGAGGACGAAGGAACAGCAGCTACTCCTTTGCTCGTGACGATAAAGAACAGAACCATCATCAATTGCTGCTGCCAGCTCATTTCGATCCCAAACGCCTGTGCAATGAAGGGTCCAGCAATCGTCAAATACAGCGTTGTTCCATCGGAGTTCAGTGGCATACCCGCAGGAATGACAAACGAGGTGATGTACTTGGGAACGCCGTACTTCTCCAAGCGCTGCATCAGCTGGGGCACTACCGTCTCTGTACTTCCTGTAGAGGCACCTACGATCATCAAATCCCAGACCATACGATAAATTTCTTTTATGGGTACACGCAGCATAAGTGCAATGAGCGAAAAAAGTCCAAAGACGACTACTGCCAACCCCAAGTAAGCGGTTCCAATTAGCTTTAATAGCGGAATAATTAATGCAATTCCATACGTACCGATGGTTGCAGCCATCAAGGCAAATACCCCAATCGGCGCAAACATCATCACCATATTCACCAGCTTGAAGGAAGCCTTGGATGCAATCTCGATCATCGACACAAATGGTTTCGACTCATTTCCGAGCTTCACGAGAGCAACCCCAAACAGGATACAGAAAAAGATAACGGCTAGTAAATCATTTTTCGCCATCACGTCAATAATGTTCGTCGGGATAATGTTGAGGAGAAGCGTCTTGCCATCTAGCACCTTTGATGTATTGGAAGCAATCGTGGTCAAATCTGCTTGTGGAAGATTCGTCAGGTCCAAGCCCTTGCCAGGCTTTACAATATTCGCGATCGCGAGGCCAATGAACAGGATGAGCGTCGTGATTACTTCAAACCAGATGACGGTTTTTACTCCGATTCTGCCCATTCGCTTGATATCGCCAATCCCTGCTATCCCTACCAAAAGGGTCGTAACGATTACGGGAATGACAATCATCTTGAGCAATCGGATGAAAGCATCGCCCAAGATTTTAATATCTTTCCCGATTTCCGGGAAGAAGTGACCGAATGCTGCACCGAGTACAGTAGCGCCCAAAATATAAAAGGCAAATCTAGTTTTCATATAATTCCCCCTCTTCTAAAAGTTATGGCATGAAAATATTATTGCAAATTAAAATTCATCATGCAATAATATTTTCAAAAACAAAGGGGCCATGAAATGAAAATTTCATCATTACACCATACGTTCCAAGCAAACAGACCTCATTCTGCCGCTTTCTTTGAACGCGCGAAGCATACGATTTCTGGCGGAGTGAACGGAAATTTGCGTTATTTTGCTCCGTTTCCGATCATTTTTGAAAAAGCAGATTCAGCTAGCTTACTTGATATTGATGGACATCGATATGTGGACTATCTTCTTTCTTATGGTGCGTTGATGCTTGGGCACGCGCATCCTGAAATCGTGGCCGCTGCCCAAAGAACCTGGTTCGAGCAAGGCACTAGCAGCTTTGGCGCGACGCATCCTCTTGAGCTGGAGCTGACGGATGAGCTGCTTGCGCTCTATCCTGCTTTTGATCAGGTGCGCTTTACGAATTCCGGTTTGGAAGCAACATTGTTTGCTCTGCGGCTGGCAGCAGCTTATACCGGAAAAACCCATGTAGCCAAGTTTGAAGGGCATTATCATGGCGCACATGATCAAGTTTTACAAAGCGTAAATCCTGCTGCTGATCAAGCTGGGGAGTCTCTCGCCCCGCAATCGGTACCGGATTCATTTGGTGCGCCAGACTATTATCGCCAGCATAGTGTTATCCTTCCGTTCAATGATTGGGAGGCTTGCGAACGTATCCTAACCGAAAAAGCAGAGGTCATTTCTGCGGTCATCATGGAGCCGATGCTCTCTGGCTATATTGCGGCAGACCATTCGTTTATGAAAAATCTGCGGGAGCTGACTACCCAATTGGGGATTGTCCTCATTTTTGATGAAGTCAAGACTGGTTTCCGTATCGAGCTGGGTGGTGCGCAAGCTTTTTATGGCATTGAGCCTGATTTGACCGCTTTAGGGAAGGTGGTTGGTGGTGGGTTCCCGATTGGAATCGTTGGAGGGAAGCGTCGCTTCATGGAGCTTGCGTCACCGCTACGTTCGGATAAGCGCTCTGAAGTTGTGTTTCACAGCGGCACGTTCAATGGCAATCCGTTGTCCATCGCTTGTGGCTTGGCAACGATTCGCTATTTGAAGCAGCCAGGAGCATTTGCTCAGATTGTACAGAGCACAAACGACTTGCGAGCAGGTATTGATGCCCTTGCTAAGCAATATGACCTGCCATTTACGACGCTAGGAGAGGGGACAATCTTTAACGTGCTTGCGACGAAGCAGCCCGTACGCCACTATCGCGGCCTTGGAGCTAACCAAAATCAGCTTCGTTTAGCTCTAGACTTTTTGTTGATGGAAAACGGCGTGTATTCCAAACCGTTAAACCGCTTTTCATTGTCAGCGGCTCATACCAAAACGGAGATCACAGCGACATTGGATGCTTTTGAGAAGAGCTTTGCAGCGCTTAAACAAGATCCTCTGATCTAATGGCTCACCGATTGTCACCCAAGGAAACCTATCGTATACTTATTCCAGAATTTATGCTGGACAAGATAGGTGATCATGCTTGAATCCAAGTCCTACCGTTTTACAAAAGATATCTCATATGTATCAGCAAATGAGTCCTTCGCAGCAAGCGATCGCAGATGTCATCCTGCATGATCCCGAGTCGTCTGCCTTTTATAACGTAGCGAAAATGGCAAGAGAAGCCAATGTCAGCGAATCGACGGTTACTCGCTTTGCCACCTTTATCGGCTATTCCGGCTTTCCCGGCATGTCACGCGAACTGCAGGAAATGGTGCGGTCACGCCTCACAACAGGCGAGCGGTTCCAGTTGTCTCGCAATGCCACGACGGTTGGTCAGCAAGCAGTCTTGCAGCATTTTGAGGAAGATGTGCATAACCTGAACCTGATGATGGAGCGTATTGATTTGCAAGCATTTGAGCGAATCGTACAGCTTTTGTTATCTGCCAAGCGTATCGGTATCGTCAGCTCACGAAGTACCCTGTCGCTTGGCATGTTCTTTGACTTCTATCTCAATTTGCTCAATAAGGATACGCTTTTATTTAGCGGCGAGCCACGGACAGTTGACCGAATTCACCGATTTGGTGGAGATGATGTTATCGTAGGAATCGGCTTTGCCAGATATACGCGATTTAGTGTCGATTGCTTGGAAGTTGGCAAAAAACGAGGTGCCCGCATCGTCGTCATCACGGACTATCCGTCATCGCCTTTATGCCGCTATGCGGACGAAATCCTCTATACACCTACCGGGATTGCTTCGCATATGGAGTCCTTCGTCGCTCCACTTTCGCTTTTAACGGCGATTCTGCGATCCATGTCCCATCAGGATTCAGATAAGGCAACGAGCTTATTGCATGATTTGGAGGATGCATGGAACGGTCTTGGGATCTACGTCGATTCTGACAAGTAAAGCTGGCATTTTGGAAGTGAAAAGCAAACCCGAGTCGCTGCACTCGGGTTATTTCTATATTTGAAGTGAGGCAAGTTTTCTTTGGGATGGACGTGATGGTCTATGAAAAAAACGAAAATACATACAAACGGAATCGAGCTCATGGTTCATCAATACAGCACAACGGGGACGCCGATTCTTTTTCTACACTTTATCTCGGGCAATGCCTGGGTCTGGAATGGCGTCATCCCTGCATTCACAAGCGGTTACAGAGTTTACGCCATCGATATGCGTGGTCACGGAGAATCGGATCAGCCTGATTTCGGCTATGAAATCGAAGCCTTTGCCATGGACCTGCTCGGTGTACTGGATGAATTGAGGCTGGAATCAGTACATCTGGTGGGAAGTTCTCTTGGCTGTTATGTGGCTGCAGTTTTTGCTGCTATCTACCCTTCTCGCGTACGATCGATCAGTCTTTCGGACGGGGCCATGCAGAATCACTCAGGTCCTGACGGGAAGTTTACGACTACGCGTGAAGAACATGTACAGATGTTAAAACAGTCTGACCTCTTATTCCCCTCAGCTTCGGCTTATGTTCAATATGAACAGCAGCGACGCAAGGTGTGGAATTCGATTGTCGAAAAGGCCGTTCTCCAAGGGTGGGTCCCTTCCCTGCGGACTGTAGGCGATGGCTTACTTTCCCCCACAACAACGAATGACACCTACACGCAAATCATGGCCTCCCTATACGATCTTCAGCTAGAGCCGCTCTATGCCAATATCCAATGCCCCGTCTTGTTTATGCCTGCTGCCAAACATCGATTCTTTGAATGGAAGAATCAGTTTATTCAAAGGATAATAAGCGACCTCCCATTTCCAAGCAGGTCCGTAATCATTCCCGATACAGAGCACATCATAGTATTCGAGCATTACGAAGCGATGAGTCAAGTCATTCTCACTTTTTTAGAGCAAGTGGATTCAAACAGATTAAACTCTTGACGCGCAACCATTTGGTTTCATATACTCAAAAAAGCGAAACTTTTTGGTTTCCTATTTTTAATGCCAATGTTGATTGAAAACTACTTACATTTGGAGGCTCATTTATGACTAACTCTGCTAGCAATTCCATCCCGGATATTGTACAAACCCTTGTATTACAAGCTCCTTTGCAAAAAGTATGGGATGCTGTCGCTACAGCTGACGGCATTTCCGCTTGGTTCATGCCTAATGACTTTCAACCGATCGCAGGACAAGCCTTCACGATCCGTTCTCCTTATGGTGATTCGCCATGCGTGGTCAAAGAGATTGACCCTCCGAACCGACTTGTTTTTGGTTGGGGTAAGGATTGGACAATTACCTTCAGCTTGAAAGACCTGGATGGTCAAACAGAGTTTACGCTGATTCATTCCGGCTGGTCCCTGGATACAGTTACCGAGTTTGGCGAAACTCATACAGTGGTGCGCGACAGAATGAACCAGGGCTGGGATTCAAGTGTTCTGCCTAAGCTGAAAGCATATGTGGAAGCGTAAATGAGCGCGTCTCCTGCGAAGCATGACGTCTTTCAGGCGATAGCAGATCCGACTCGCCGAAAGCTGCTGGAGCTTCTTAGCGAGCAGGAAATGGCTGTAACGGCAATTAGTTCTCATTTTCCCATCAGTCGGACTGCCGTTTCCAAGCATCTGCGCATCCTGTCTGAAGCGGGACTGGTCAAGGAGCAAAAAATCGGCCGCGAAACGAGATACCGCATGCAACCAGAGCCTCTTCGGGAGCTGCAAAGCTGGTTAGCCTACTATGAGCGCTTCTGGGAAAATAAGCTGCATGCCTTGAGACGACTGGTAGAAGACGATGCCTCGTCTAAAGACCAACTGTCAGGTCCTCGTCTCGTTCCGGATAATCACGGCTCGACTACAAAACAAAGCTAGCTGATCGACAAGTAAAGAAGGATAGCGACATCAGGGCGGTGCCCCGTGTCTCTCTCCTTCTACTTTGTTTACTGAGAATCTCGCTTTTCGATCGCGTCTCGTGCCCCCTGATTTCCTTCCTTAATGATTCCACGCCACTGCTCGTTTCCATTATCCACAGACTCTCTCCACAACCCGTTGCCAACATCTACTGCATACTGCCATATTTGCTGCTTCCGATCTATGATCGCCGTATCGGTATCCATAATCTCGCCTTTTCGATTGAACCTTTGTTTCAAATATTCTCGCGCTCGAAGCAGTCGTTGTTTTTCTTCTTCGACCATCACTTTGATTTTATCCTTCGTTTCATGCGCAAGCTTTTTCTTCTCTTCTTTCATGTCCAGTGCTTGCGCTTTGCCTTTTTCCTTCCACTCATACCAAGCTAGCTTGAGCTTGTTGTATTCGCCCCGCAAATACTGCTTTAATGCTTTTTCATCCTGAACCGTTATGTAGACGCCTTTTCCCGCATCTGCGACCTGCTTTAACATGCGCTGACCGTCGTTGTCTACGTCAAAGCCAATGATATTCACGACAGTTTGAATTTTCGATTGACCGAGTGTTTTAGCTGCTTCTACGGCATTTCCCCCACATGTCTCGATGCCGTCACTCACCACATACACAATCGTTTCCGTTGTATTTGGAGGAATATCTTGTTTAACAGCTTCAAGCGCTTTGGCGATTGGCGTCCAGCCTGCCGGCTCAATTTTGGCCAGAGCCTCACCGAAAGCCTTTGCCTCATAGCCCGCTTGCGAATAGAAAACCTCCGTGCTTCCACAGGATAATGCCTTGTCTTGATCACTTCCACTACCTTTGTGACCGTACACGCGCAATGAGATGGTAGCGTTTTTCGGCAGCATGGCGGCGAATTGGTCAATGGCTTCCTTCGCAGCGGCCATTTTCGTTTTTCCGCCCACTTTTCCTTTCATACTTCCACTCGCATCAATTAACAGAGCAAAATGAGTACGCTTATCCTCTGGCAGCATTATGTCCTCAGTTGGCCGCGCAAGGTCCACCTCTACACTCGAGTCAAAATTAGCAAACGTAACGATATGCGGGCGATAATCTTCACCCATGAGTTTCAACAGCTCTTGCAAATATTGATCAGCGCTTAGATCAGCAGGCAGCTTATCCAGCTCTTGATTTATTTTCTGCTCATCATAGTTTTCACCGGCGTACTTCCCTATCGGTTGATTGGCAAGGCTGAGCTCAAAGGCGGTCAGCTCTCGTTTTAACGGCGGCAATGCTTCTCTGGCAGGCGGTTCTTCCACAAGTGTCACTGCCGTTTCCGTCACGGGCGCCTCCTCCCGCTTTGGTTGATCCTCCTGCTTAGCTATTTCCTGCTGGACAGGTGCTGATTGCACGTCAACACTTTGCTGCTGACTACAGCCTATCACCATCATCACCAAAAGAAGCAGCATCATCATCTCTTTTCTCAAAGATAACGTCCCCCTCCAAAATCACTACGCTCCATTATCCTAAATAATGGCAAGGGAGACAATTGGACCGATTATCCATTCACGCTCAGGTCTTTTTTCCTGTATTGGGACATTATCCCAAACCCTGAACCATTCATTTCAAGTACATAAAAAAGAGTAGCACAAAGCTGTAAATCCACTTTGTACTACTCTTTCGTTCCATACTAGTTATTTATGCAGCAACTTGCTTCAATTTGCGACGTCCTTCGATTCTGGACAGGAACAAGCTGAGCACCAGAATGATCGCTCCAAACAAGTAAGGCGCGTTCAAATGGAAACCGTACAATGTACCCGCAACGGCTGGGCCAAAAATATTTCCCAAGCTCATATAAGCGTTGTTCATCCCTGCCACAAAGCCTTGCTCATCTCCTGCACGCTTCGAAATCAACGTATTGATGGCCGGGCGCATAATGGATGTCAATGTGAAGAAAAGAACAGTGAGTACGAGCATGTACCAGAAGTTTCCTGACAACAGCATCAATACCATGGCTACAGCGGAAAAGAAGAAAGTCCAGTTGATCAGCTTTTTCTCGCCAAAACGAGTAATGAGCTTGCCGATCAGCGCTGCCTGAACAATCGTTCCAGCAAGTGCACCGACAGTGATAATGATGGAAATATCACGCGGTGTGTAGCCAAACTTGGCATCTACAAAAAGTGGGAAGATGACTTCGAAATTCGCTAACCCAAAGGTCATAGTGAAAATCAGCACGAGCATGATGAAATACGACGAGCGGAAGGAAGTGCCGAGCTGAATAAAGATGTTTTCCTTCTTTGACTTATCGTTTCGTGCCGCCAGTTGTTTTTCTTTAGCAAGCGACTCAGACAAGAAGAGCATGGAACCAATCGCTGCTACAGCACCAACTGCTGCTGAAATGTAAAACGGCATCCGTAATCCCAGCTCCGCAAGAAAACCGCCAATTCCAGGTCCGATAACAAACCCGAGGGACATGGCTGCGCCGAGAAGCCCCAAACCTTTTCCGCGATTTGCTTCAGACGTAATGTCTGCAACATACGCAAGCATGGATGGAATCATCGCCGCTGCGCCGATCCCACCGATCAGGCGCGAGAGATAGAGTACCCATGTATGCTCAGCCAATGCAAAAATCAGATTGGAAATCGTAAAAAGCACGAGACCAGATACGATCATAATTTTTCGACCGTATTTATCTGACCATTCCCCTGCTAAGGGTGAAAACAGAAACTGGGTTAATCCAAACGCGGCAACCAGGTATCCGGCTGTTTTTCCGCCCGCGCCGAACTCTTTTAAAAACTCGGGCAGAATCGGAATAATTAGGCCGATTCCCAGCATTGCAATAAACATGTTAATCATCAGAAAGAGAATCGGTCGTTGACTATTCCCTGAAGAACTCATTATTTTTTCCATTCCTATCCATTTATAGATTTTTCTTTTGTCTTTATCCTTTTAGCTTTGCTTTCACACTTTCAATGACAGCACGCCAGATGGTCGGATCGGAAGTGATGGTTTCCTTGAACGAACGATACAGCTGTTTTTGCTTCTCTTCAAAATCAGGCGCATCTGCTGCTGGCAGCGTCGTTCTCAAAGAAGTAATCATTTCCTGGACTTCTGGAGCCCGAGGTCCCCATACTGCTGTCTCGTGTCCTTCCTCATCGAGGAAAATAAAAATCGGAATCGCTCTGGAGGTCCCGTTGGTCAAGTACTGATCCATCAGCTCCAAATTCTCGTCGCGAATGAGAAAGCGCCATTCGATATTCGCTTCTTCCGCAATCCGCTGCAAAACAGGTACGTTCAAAGCAGCATCTCCACACCAATCTGCTGTAAGAACAATCCCTTTGCTGCTTTTCGCAGCCAGCTCTTGCCAAAATGCGTGATCCTCTTCGGTAAATTCAAGCTGTTCATAAACGCGTGTCAGCTCATCGCGATTTACCTTCATGCTCTCCAAATACTGTGCAAATGTCATTCCTTTTTCAAACCATGCGCTTTGAACGACCGTAGCCATCTTACATTCCCCTGCCTTTATTGTAAATGTGTTATTGCTCCCAAATAGCTGATCTGCCTAACCGATTTCGAACACCCGATTTTCTGGCACGATCTTCCTCAGTAATACGTTTCGATTGCTTTTTCGTTGCGTTTTTTGTAGATAGTTCAGTAAACCACTCTTTATCCTTGGTTACAAGAGCTAAATCGATCAAGTCACTCAGCTGTTCTTCATCATCAAAGGTAGAAACAGGCAGGACGTCGATCCATTGCTTGACAGTCACAACACTTTTTCCCACGGCAACATCATTATCACTGTTCACCACATATACTTTGACGGTACCTCGTAATGAATCCGTGCTTTCAACAAAGCCGTGTATCAATTCTCCATTTTTGGTTTTACCCTTGACCCAGTCACCAACTTCTACAAGCTCTTCATGATTCATACTGTCGCACCACCTTAATTGTTGTTAAAAAAGTTACAGTTAGAGTAAGAGTACTGGCAGCTACTTTTCCTTCTCTAGCGGACACGGACCTTGCTTGATTTTTTCCAGTACGGATGCAATTGTGATTCGATCCAGGTAATTGGTAAAGTAAACTTCGGCTTCACAAAAAATTTGATCCATAACACTATGCATATTAGAAGAAACCATGCAAGATTCTTCCGGGTCTCCAGAGCACCAATGCGGCTTTAGAGTTCCATTGGAAACAGAGCGATAAATCTGTGCAAGCGTAACTTCTTCTGGATCACAAGCGAGTATATATCCGCCGCCAATTCCTTCTTTTGTCCTCACAAAGCCATGGTTGCGCAAAATACTCATGATCTTGCGAATTCTCGCTGGATTGGTACGTACATTTTTTGCGATTAGCTCACTGCTAGCCATATGGTCCGGGATGTGCGCCAAGAGGGCTAAGCTGTGGACAGCTATAGTAAATTCACTATTCACGTCACAGACGTCCTTTCGGGAACGATACTGTAATCTTAAAACGTACAGTTTGGAATGTCAATATACGAAGTGTTGGTGGCGGGCGGATATGAGGAGCTGGCGTGGTGGGAGGAAAAAGGAGAAAAAGCTCCAGCTTCTTGGAACCCAGCTAAGGGGGCTTCACTGTGCGGCTTCAGGGAAAAAGCGAAACCGCGTCCAAAGTGGTTGATTCAGGTTGCTGATCAGGGGTGGACGCTTAAAGGCGTGTTTCGCTTTTTCCCTTTCGCCTGGGTAGGGTTCCAAAGAGCTTCGCTTTTTCTCCTTTTTCCTCGGCCAGCTTTTCATTATTTTGTTGCTTACATGATTGAGAGCGAATTCAAATAATGATTTTTATCTCAAAAATAGACGAAATAGGCACTTCCTTTACAAAAAGTGCCCTCTCCTAATTCCGTGATTTCCTTACAGCTTTTTCACCAACAGTATTTCATCACGAATTGGAATTCCATTATCCGCTACCAGAGGAATCTCCGGCTTGATCCTGCGGGCCTTGTCCACTGCGTTTATGTACAGCTCGCTGAATTGGTAGCCTCGTCTTTGGTAAAAGCCGAGAGCGTGCAGGTTGTCGTTGGTCGTCACTAGCTTCATTTGACTGCAGCCTGCTTGTTTGGCGGCTTCCTCTGCTTTTTGGACGAGTGCTGTACCGATTCCTTTTTGTTCGACGAGGCTGTCGAGTGAGATGATCTCACAGGTATCGCCATCAATGACGTAGGAAATGTAGCCGGTAATAGTGCCATCGTCTTCGTGCACGGCGTAGCCTTCCAGCTCATCGCATTGAAAAACACCGCTTGATATCACCATTTTCGGACTTCCCCAATGAGTGGTGAAAAATTCTTGTTTGGACTGTTTGGATAGCTCATAAGATGATTTGATTTGCATCTGATTGAACCACCTTATTGACGTTTACGTGTTTGCGGCTGTTAGGAACGCACATCGAGCAGTACTTTGCCTGTGCTGGCTCTGCTCTCTACCCATTCGTGCGCACTTGCGGCGTCTTCCAGCGCAAAATGCTTCCCGATTTTTATATCCAAGCTTCCCGCAGCCAAAAACTCCAGTACGTGCTTTGCCGTATCCTGGAGAAGATGCGGGCGCAGCTTTCTCGTCGTTCCAAAGCTGAAGCCGAGCACTGAGCGGCAGCTGGCATGTAGATCGATGGTCTTGATTTGACCGATTTGACCGCTGGCATTGCCAAAATGAACGAGGCGACCATACCAGGCAAGGCACTCCAGGCTTCGCTCACTCACGGTCCCGGAAATGGAATCGAGAATGATATCTGCTCCTGATCCATCTGTCAGCTCGCGTACCTTTTCTACAAAGTCCTCGCTGTCATTGCAAATGACATGATCAGCTCCGGCTGAATAGGCAAGCTCGGCTTTAGCTTTGCTTCCGACTGTACCGATGACCTGCCCTGCACCCAAGAGCTTGGCTAATTGAATCGCTGTCGTCCCGATTCCTCCAGCCGCTGCATGGATCAGTACCGACTCCCCTTTTTCAATACGTGCGACCTTGGCTAGCAGCTGATAAGATGTAAACGAAACGACAGGGCAGGCCGCTGCCTTTTCCGTGCTTAACTGATCAGGTACAGCGAAGGTTAGCGCCTCATCCGCAACGATATACTCCGCATAAGATCCATTTGCCGGAAACGCGATTACCCGCTGTCCTACCGTAAGATGCTGAACCTGCGATCCAACCTGCTCAATCACACCTGTCGCATCGAGCCCTGGTATAAACGGCAGCTTTGCTACTCCTTTATTTCCGTATCTGGCCTTAATGTCGGCAAAATTGACACTCGTCATCTCCACACGAATAAGGACCTGTGTCGGACCCATAGTGGGCATTTCGACCTCTGCGTATTTCATCGTTTCAGGACCACCAAGCTCCGTAACCAAAATCGCTTTCATCGCCAGACCCTCCAAATCGAGATAGAATTCTCATCTTACTTTTGCAAAATCTCCAAGATTACAGCCTTCTTTTGTGCAAATTCATCGTCTGACAATACAGGTACAAAATCATGGCGAGGAATCTCCACGAGCAGATCATGCCACGATTTGCAGCCTTGATAAGCGGCTTCGATCGGAATTTGTACTGGCTGCTGCAGGCGATACATGCGTACGAACAAAATATGAAGGGGCTGCTTTTTCTTCCAGTGCAGACGAACATCCGCGAAATTGTCTGTCCAGATGTGATACGGTGAGAGCGCACGCAGCTTGTCTTCGTCCATCAGCTCAACATCGTCCGTTACTTCGGCAAAATATTCGATCCTTACCGTCTTCTGTTCACTCGTCCAGCCCTCATAGGTAGCGTCTAGCAAGGGATGATACTCTGCTTTGACCATTTCCCGCTTTTGATGCTCGTATGTCGGATACAAATAAAATTGATTATTTTCCAAGCGGAATTCTCGTGTTTCTTCGTATAGCCCACCCTTGCGGATCGTGATGATCTGCACTCCTTCTCCGAGGGCTTTGACGGCAACCGCCCATTCCTTCAGGCTCAAAGGCGATGCCGGCTGTGCGATCGTCTGCATGAAGTTCAGCTCCCTTCTTATATCAGAATCATTTGATGACTTCAGTCTAGCAAATTTTCATGCTCGCTGTGAAGCCGTCCGGAGCAATCTGTCCACTTCATGGATTGCTTTGCTCAAACGCTCCTGATAGCTGCCAGAAATAATAACATAGGGGATGCTTCGCTTCTCGACCATCTGCTTCAGCTTTTCATGATTCGCCCAGCGTACTTGTTCTTCGCCGTGGACGCGCAGCCCATCATCTACCCAACTCACATCCGGCTCTAAAAAAAGCCACAAATCGTACCCCTGCTCGCTCGCCATTTGATCCAAGACTGCAAAGGAATGTCCAGTATACAGCTGCGAGTAAAACTGGGTGACAATCGCCTCGGTATCCACAAACAGCAGCTTGTTTGCCTGTCTCTGTGCCTCATATTCCTTCACTTTATGCGCGTAGGCAATGTGCGGAAAGTATTCTTTGGTCATAATCGTTTCACAGCCACCGATCTCTTCACACATCGTCCGTCCGTATTCTTCTACAAAGGCCGTGTTGTAGATTTTTGCGAGATAGCGCGTCAAGGTCGACTTCCCGCAGCTTTCGGTTCCGATAATCACGACCTTCTTGACGAAATCGGGGCGCACGTAAGCTGGTATATGCTCCCAGTGGCGAAAAACACCCTCTATTCTGATTTGTGTTGCAGAAATCTGCACGTGAGCGCGTGCTGCATCAATTACCACGTGCTCGGCCTCTGGATACAAGCTGCGAAAAATCGGATCGTATGCGACTTCCGAGCTGAATACAAAATCAATTTTCTTGGCAATCTTGCGCTTTATAGCTGCTGCTCCTGTCTCCCAATCATACACCTCATCGCTTTCTGCCTGATCTTCTACCTCGATGACTTGGACGTTCTCCATATCCTTGACCAGCGTCGAGAGCCATCTCAGCCTGACCTCATAAGGCATTTCCTTGATCCCGGCCTCCTGACACAGCTTTTTATCACGCAGAGGACTGTGGGACAGCACGACATACAGCTCATCACAGCGGCAAGCGGCTTGAGTAATCGCGTATACATGCCCTTGATGCAGCGGTAAAAACTTCCCACCAATAAAGCCTACTGTACCCATACCGCTCCCTCCTTTTGCAGCCGGTATTGCTTGATCCAGTTCCACAAGCCGTAGACGGCATTCACCAAATAGGCGCACCACATGACGAGAATCGAAATATCGCTGCCATCAGCCATGAATGCAACCAGCCACATATAAATCGTAAAAATGTCGATGATGACCCAAACGACCCACTGCTCAACCAAGCGCTTCACCATAAAAATCATGGCGAGAATCGAGAGGATCGCGGTCAACGAGTCGACAAATGGCAAAGCGCCGCCCATTTGCTTCAGCACCAATCCGTAGATGACTGTAGCTGCGATGCTGAGCGCACTCCAGCCGAGACGGGCACGATTGGTTAATACCGCTACTTTTACATCGTTTTGTTTCGTTTCGGACACCCGATTTTTGCGCCACATGATCAGTCCAATAAACTGCATCGGCAAAAAGTAAAGAAGATTCAGCATCACTTCTCCGTAGTATTTTTGCCCATAAGCGATAAACGCGTAGAGCACGACATTGACGATGCCCGGGTAGTAGTTAAACGTTTTGCCTTTGGCGACGAGCACCACGCAGAGCATACCCGTTAGCGATGCACACAAGCCGATCACGGTATCATCCAGGGCAAAAAACAGATAGACCGTAATCAGTGTAAATGAGAGCAGCCATAGACGCTCAAACCAGCTCCAATCAGCGAATAAACCCAACCGTTTGGCATTCATGCGAATCTCTCCTTAAATGCTCGCAGATTTTCCTGCCGAGCAGAGTTGTCATAGATGGCGAAGACGATTCGCTCAAAATGGTTCGCGAGCTTTTCTTCCAGCAGCACTTCTGCAAAGTAGCCAGCTACATCCTCAGCCGGGTTCCGAAATACTCCGCATCCATACGCTCCCAAAATGATCGTGCGATTCTCGTGGATGACTGCGGCTCTTAAAACCTTGCGTATTCTCTCCTTCATGACATCACGAATCATCGCTGCATTTTCCGGTTCCCGCTCCCGAACCACTCCTGCATTCACTGCCGGCGCGGTAATAAAGGAAAGGAGATACGGAGAGTCCAGCAATTGATCAGCATGATCGCGGATGACGGGCACACGCGGTGAATAGATCATGTAGTCGGAGTAAAAGCATGTTTTCAGCCTGCGATTATGGCTGTACATTTCCTGCATCTGGACAATGCACGGATACAGTCCGGATGATCTCGCCAAGCTCTCTTCCTGTGCTTGACTTCCTCCGAGGAAGCCGCCGCCCGGATTTTTTGCCGAGGCAAAGTTGAGACAGACCGTGTCTGACCGTTTTTCTGTGACAACGAGCCTTTGCGCTGCTTCCAGGCTCGATTCAGAGGTGACCTCGATCACCGGTCTGGCTTCATTGTCCTGTCCCGTTATTACCTGTTCCCCCAGATCATCGGGTCGATACAAGACGGAATGCTGGATCGCATTCGCCAGCTCCTGTGACAGGCTGATCTTTGTTCCTTGCGCATTTTTGTAATATCCTTGCTCCAATATTTTCAGCGTTTCTTCCGCGATTTTTACTCGTTGACTGCGATTATATCCCTGCTTCATGATTGTTTCCCCCTAGTGAAAAGAGCTATGCCTGATCCATCCACTCCGGATTAAACCGAAAGTATTTGGACGGCCTGTGCCCAGCGTTTTTTCGATATTGATTCGTTTCAATTACTTTGTCGGCAACCTTTCTACGAAAGGCGGCAGCCAGCAGCTCCTTGCCCAGAATGACTTCATACACCTGCTGCAGCTCTGTCAAAGTAAACAGCTCCGGCATAAGGGCAAAAGCGATATCCGTATATTCGATCTTGTTGCGCAGACGCTCCAGTGCATATTGAATGATCTGGGCATGGTCAAAAGCGATTTGATTCGCTTCTACGATTTCTCGGGTTTCCCGGACGCTTCGGCCTGTGACGGTTTTCGTTACCTTGATCGTCGCTGACAACTCCACATCTTCATGTCTGAGGTGCAGCTCTATCCATTTTTCTGTGATCGAGCCGTCAGGAGTTGCTGTCTTCGTCTCACGTAGCCACTTGTCTTCGAGCTGGAACCACTCTGCTTCATCTGCGTCATCCCCTGCGATCACCTCCAGAGCTTCGCTATTCACTAACGCCATATACGAGGTACTGATGACGCGGGTTCGAGGATCTCTGTCCACCTCTCCCCATGTGTAGAGCTGCTCCAAGTAAATGTTGTCGAGGTTCGTTTCGGTGCGCAGCTCGCGTCTGGCTGCCTCCTCCAGACTTTCGCTTGGTGAAACAAAGCCTCCTGGCAGTGCCCACTGTCCCATAAAAGGGTGATCACCGCGTTTGACCAGCAAGATGTTCAATGACTTCGGTGAAAGCTTACGGTAGTTTTTCTCCTCCTCATCGGAAACAGTAAAAACGAGCATATCGACAGTAACGGATGGTCGGTCGAATTGGCTGGCATCGTAGGCTTGCAGAAATTGCTGCTCTGTCTGACCCTGTTTGTTTACTGGCGATGATTGTTTCATGGCACATGGCACCTCTCTCGCGAAAACTTATTATTAGTTTGTTATTATCAAAATGTTATTATCAAGTTATTGGTATCATATTACTGCTTCCAGCAAATGGTGTCAAGACTTGTTCGGGCATTAGTGGAGGCAGCATTTGGTTTCTTACGCGCAAAAAAAAAGAACTTCAATAGACGACTATTCGAAGTTCACCGGAGGAAGCAAGGGCTTATTTGGAAAATACGAAATTCTTTTGAAACATTTCTCGAAAACTAGCGATTGAATCTCCTCTTGCTTGAGGTTTTATAATCGGGACCAGGGGGCTGATGCGTTGACAAATCGGCGCTTTGCATCTAAAGGAGGTCAGATATCTTTCAACATTATGTCGTCATGTAGATATTTTAAACAACACAGAACAAAGGAGCTGTAACATGGTAAAGAAGAAACAGAGATTTCACGGTATTATTTTAGGATTACTAATAATGATATGTACGTCGTTGGTGGTTGCATGCAGCACACAATCAACCACCCCTGAACCAAATCAACAGCCAGAGGCTGACAAACCAAAGACAGGCGGAACCATCACTGTGGCTTACGCAAGTGAAGCAGATACCTTAGATGTTCACAAGTCAGTTGGCAACGATATGGGTGTTACTTGGAATATGGGCGGATCACTGGTCTACAAGGATCCAGTTACAAAAGAATTCAAACCTAATCTTGCAAGTGAATTCAAGATTTCAGAGGATGGAAAAACGTACACCTTTACCATTCGTACTGATGTTACGTTTCACGATGGAACACCTCTGACTGCCAAGAGTTTCAAAGATACCTTTGAACGCATTAAGAATCCGAAAACAAAAGCAAAACTGGCGGGAATAGTTATGATGCCGGTGAAGAGCGTCAGTGCCCCTGATGATAAAACCCTCATCCTGGAATTACATGAACCCAATGTGTCGATTCTTGAAGATTTAGGCACTGGTGTAACTCAACCGCTATCCATGAAGGCCATTGAAAAATATGGTGAGGAATATGGACGAAATCCTGTAGGAATGGGTCCATGGAAGTTTGAGAGCTGGAAGGCTGGCGAGGGGGTTACATTGGTTCGCAATGAAGCCTTTAAGTGGGCCATGCCGCTCGATGAAAATCAAGGACCGCCAAGAGCTGATAAACTGGTGATCAAAACCATTCAAGATAAAAGTGTTGTGTTGTCCGCTTTGGAAAGCGGTACCATCGATGTTGCATTCGAAGTACCCGCAAAAGATATCAAGAAGTATCGAAACAACCCAAAATATCAGGTTCTGGAACTCTTACGGGCTGGGATACCTCTTAGTTTATATATGAACTTGACAAAACCGGAGTTCGAGGATATCCAAGTCCGAAAAGCATTCAATATGCTGGTTAACAAGCAAGCGATGGTCCAGGCGGTTTTGATGGGTGAAGGAGAAGTTGCCCAATCGTTGTTATCCCCTTCAACATTGGGGTACGATAAATCATTGGAAAAATATGGGTACCAATACAATGTGGAAGAAGCAAAGAAGCTCCTTGACGCTGCTGGATGGAAGGTAAACGGAGAAGGCCTAAGAGAAAAGGATGGAAAAGTATTTACCCTTTCCTTTTTGAGTTCGTCTAGGTTTGAGAAGCAAGCTCAGTTGTTGCAAGCTATGCTGGGCGAGGTGGGTATCAAAGCTACCATTCAAAATTTAGAGGATGCAGCGTTTAGTGATGGCCAAATGAAAGGAAATTTTGATGTGACGCTGGTTACTTATAGTTACGATGACCCTGATGCTTTATACCAAAGTTTCCACTCTAGCCAAATTGGTGCTGGCTTTAACATAAGTAGTCTAAATGACAGCAAGCTGGATGCCTTATTAACAAAAGGACGTGCAACCGCTGAAACGGAAGTCAGAAAACAAGTATATGTAGATGCCCAAAAACATCTCCTTGAGCAAGCATATGTTGTTCCCATCTATAGTGACAAGCTCTTTGTGGTAGTAAGCTCGCGAGTAAAAGGCGTGAAATGGACGTCTTATCTTCCCAATTTCCAAGATAGCTGGGTAGAATAGCCTCTTTTTTAGAATGACTTGGAAGATTGCAACCGAGACAAGATTAAAATATTGCATCAGTCGAGGGGGAATGATCGATGAATTTTCAACATGTGATTGATAAGGTGCCAAACTACAAGGTTTTTCTAACAGTTGATGAAATGGATGAAAGCACCAGAAAGCTGGCCGAAGAGTTTCCTGATGCTGTAACCGTATTTGAGGCGGGAAAGTCCCGCGATGGACACCCCATTCAATGTATCAAAATCGGAGACGGGCCCAAAAATGCGTTATGCTTTGCCTGCCCGCATCCTAACGAGCCAATTGGCGCGATGACGATGGAATATCTCTCCCGCGCATTGGCTGAGGACAAGGCTCTGCGCGACGAGCTAGGCTTCACGTGGTACATCATCAAATGTGCTGACCCTGATGGTACGCGACTAAATGAAAATTGGTTTAAAGGACCATATAATATTTTTAACTACATTAGAAATTACTATAGACCTGTCGGCTACGAGCAGGTGGAATGGACTTTTCCGTTTGAATATAAAGAATATCGCTTTGACAAACCATTGCCTGAAACGCAAGTGCTCATGAAAATCATAGACGAGACTAGACCTGAGTTTATGTATTCTCTGCACAATGGGGGGTTATGCGGTGCTTATTGGTATATTTCTCACAATTTTCCAGAATTATACGAGGGATTTCACAATTCAGCAAGGAAGGAAGACGTGCCTTTAGATCTAGGAGAACCAGAGACACCATTTGCGACAGAGTTTGCTCCGGCCATCTTCAGTTTAAACGGGCAAGACGAATACTTTGATTATATGGAGAAACATACAGGAAAACCCCCGACACTTGATGTGGGGGCAGACAGCCACACATACGCCTCTTCGAAGGCGGATTGTGTAACATTAATCACCGAGCTGCCATATTTTTTCGATCCACGAATAGAGGATCAGAGTGACTCAGATATCTCCCGCAGAGAGGCACTTCTGACCGAAGCAGATCAAAGTGAGGCTTTTTTTGAAATGCTGGAGGGACTTGTGGGTGGCATACGGTCCTATATTTCGCAGGATAACCCGTTTTTCAAGTTGATGGACCCCTCTTCCCCGGCACGCAAAGAAAGGAACGAAGCACAGAGAAAACGGGCAATGAGCGAACCTGAATTTGAAAAGCCGGCAAAGGGTTCCCAAGTTTTCAGCAGTTTCGTGGTATCGAAGTTTTATCGAGGATTGAGCTTAGGACTAGCGGTCCGCACTTGCGAATTTGAGCTACAGCGGCTAGCAACGGAAGACTCAAACGACCAAGAGGCAATTACAAAACTGACAGGAGTGCTGCAAGAAGCGCTTCACCAACTGCGACAGTATACGGATGAGCTTGAACGAGAACTAAACTATACAGTTATTCCCATTCAGAAATTGGTACGTATTCAGTTGGAATGTGGTTTATTAGTCTCCAATCACATCAGTAAGAATCGGTAGTCTTGCTGATGAATTCGCCAGCACTTCTATAGAGGTTGAACGTGTAAGGGAACCGAGCAAAAAGAGCGTTTTGAATATGGTTTAAAAAAACGATTATCTATTGTTCATTTCTACTGGCAAATCTTCTTTCTCCCAGTTGGTCGGTCCTTCATTGCTCGGGATAAACTTTCTCCACATTTCGCCTGTTTGCTTATTGAATAAGACGACGTTGTTGTCGTTTACTCTGATGAATTCGTAACGGTTTTCGATTGTTAGTCCCGTGGGTTTTAGTGCGGTGGTGTTTACGTTCCAAAAAACGCCGCACGCGACGATGACTGCTGCAAGGATGGATACACCTATGATCAGAGCTGAAAAGCTTTTCATTGATGGATAACCTTCTCCCCTGTTTAATTTACCAGTATATTCCTGTCACTCTTTAGTCTAACAATTCTCTACACTCGTCGCAACTTTCGGCCATTCGCCATATACAAAAAGAAGCCTATTGCCAGTACAACCTGACAATAGGCTTCTTGCTATATGACTACTTAAGCAGCAGTTGTATTTGCGTTTGCTTTCACTTCATGAAGGTATTCGCCAGCTTTCTTTTTATCAAACTGACCTTCCCAACGAGAAATCACAACCGCAGCCAGCGCATTTCCAACTACGTTTACGACTGTACGAGCCATATCGAGCAAACGGTCAACCCCTGCAATAAAGGCGAGACCCTCAAGCGGAATCCCTACAGAGCCCAGAGTTGCAAGCAATACGACGAACGATACGCCTGGCACGCCCGCAATTCCTTTGGAGGTAACCATAAGCACGAGCATAAGCGTAATTTGCGCACTGATCGGCATATGAATTCCGTACATTTGGGCAATGAACAAAGCAGCGATCGCCTGATACAAGGTAGAACCATCTAGGTTAAACGAATACCCCGTCGGAATAACAAATGAGGTAATCGCCTTCGGACAGCCCATTTTCTCCATTTTTTCCATGATCTTCGGCAGTACTGTTTCAGAGCTGGACGTGGAGTAAGCCAAGAGCAGCTCGTCCTTGAGCACACGCAGGATCATCGTGATTTTGATACCGCTGATCCGTGCAATCACACCCAGAACGACGAGAATAAAGAACAGCATTGCCAAATGAACCAGAATGACTAATTTCGCCAACGGAACGAGTGAAGAAAGACCAAATTTGGAAACGGTAACACCAATCAAGGCAAAAACCCCAAACGGAGCAAAACGCATGATTGCATTTACTACCCAGAACATCGCGTCTGCTACACCTTGAAAGAAGGCGAGAACGGGCTTTCCTTTTTCGCCTGCAGCAGCAACTCCCAAGCCAAACAAAACAGAGAAAAAGATAATGGCCAACATGTCTCCACGGACAATGGCATCAAAAATGTTTTTGGGAACAATATTCACAAATGTATCGATCATGCTGTGACTTTGCGTCGATTCAGCAGTTTCTACATACGTATGAATATCGGTTTTGGCCAGATGGGACATATCGACACCCACACCCGGTTGAAACACGTTGGCTGCCAATAGACCAACAAAAATAGCAACTGTGGTAACGATTTCAAAATAGAGAATCGTCTTACCACCAATCTTTCCTAGCTTCTTGACGTCCCCTACCCCTGCTACTCCGACGATGAGAGTGGCAATGACAATCGGCACGACAATCATTTTAATCAACCGAAGAAAAATATCACCAATTGGCTGCAAATAGGTTGCCACGGCAGGGTTGCCAAAGAAGATGGCACCCACCAGGATACCCAGAATGAGACCGATGACAATCTGAATCGCTAATCCAAACCGCTTCATTCTGACACCTCGCTATAAGTATTAGATTGTCGTTTTGCAACGCTATATTCATCACCGTAATAATAATTGTTGATGATATAGATCAAAATCATAGCATAAATTTTTTCAAACTCCCTTTTTTCTATTTTTGCTCCTACTCACATTTTTTTGACTTTTAGCGAAAAGTCCCGTCTGATGCGGCCAGATTGTTTTATAGCTGGAAAAGATGCTAAAATAAGTGAATCATTATTTCATAGAATGACCGCTAACAGAATGGAGCCTTTTGATGACGATTCGTAAAATTCTATTGTTGGGATTTATACTTGCAATCGCTCTCTATTTACTGCCCTATTCAATTCCATTTTTACTCGCTCTCTTGACCGCGATTTTGCTCGAGCCTCTCGTCTTGCTTCTCATTCGCGCCCTAAAAATCAACAGAATGGCGTCTGTCATCCTTTGCTTTCTCATTTTCCTTGTCACATTTGGCCTTGGCTTATACTGGATCGGTACCCAAATCGTGATCCAAGGCATTGAATTGGCACAGCGCTTACCAGCACTTTCACAGCATTTATTTGAGCTCGTAGAAGCAAACCTGTTGAGCTGGGAAACGTATTACGCCTCACTTCCACCGGAAGCCATCGATCAAGTGCAATCGGTATTTTCCGGCTTGAAAACATGGGCGATTAATGGAGCTTCCAGTTTGGCCAAAGGCATCTTAGGTGTGGCTGCTGTTGTCCCTGGCTTTTTAATTTCAACAATTATTTACTTGGTAGCCGTATTCCTCATGAGTCTTGACCTGCCGCGTCTTCGTGCCGGCTTCATGCGCATGTTTACCACCTCGGCACGAGAAAAAGTGGATGTCGTCCTGTCCCAGCTGAACCGTGCGACAGTCGGCTTTTTACGCGCCCAAATCATCCTCAGCTTCATGACGTTTGGGATGTCATTTATCGGGCTGCTGATTTTGCAGGTTAAATATGCTGCTGTGATCGCCTTGTTGATCGTTCTCGTAGACATCCTTCCAATTCTCGGAACAGGCTCGTTTTTAGTTCCCTGGGCCATCTACAATTTCTTTACCGGGCGCTCTCACTTGGCGATCGGCTTGATTATCCTTTTCCTCGTAATTACGGTGGTACGCCGGATCATCGAGCCCAAAATTCTCGCCTCCCATTTGGGAATCAGCGCGCTTGCTGCATTGGTCAGTATGTTTCTCGGTTTTCAGATTATGGGATTCTTCGGTCTGATTCTGGGTCCTGCTCTGGTCATTATTTACGAGGCGCTGCGCAAGGCTGGCTTCCTCAACTTTAAAATCGACTTCTAGGCAATTATGGTCCATCCAAAGAAAGGCCGTCCGGTAATGAAACCCGAACGGCCTTTTTCCTTCCCTATTTCCTTGGCTTTACACCTGACGGATAACTGTTCCACCAGTCACACCGGTAAACTGCCCATTTGATACCGCCATCTGCCCATTCACGAGCACATACTGTATTCCGAGTGACTGCTGTAGCGGATGCTCATACGTAGCCTGATCCGCCACGGCGGCTGGGTCAAAGACAACAAGATCCGCCCGGTATCCCTCACGCAGAAAACCTCGATCTCGCAAGCGCAATAGCTGTGCAGGTGCGCCCGTCATTTTTCGAACAGCTTCCCAGATCGGAAAGGCCTCCTTCTCTCGTGAATAATGTCCCAGCACTCGTGCGAATGATCCGTAGAGACGCGGATGCGGCTTTCCACCGAACACACCATCGGAACCGACCATTTGCAATGGATGCCTCATGACCCTCTCGACATCCTCCTCATTCCCCCAGTGAATAATGATCATGACCTCGCCCTCTTCTTCGAGCAGTAAGTCAAATGCTGCATACGCGGGTTCCGTCCCTTTTCGCTCAGCCACTTCAAGCAAGCTCAATCCTTCCAGCTCCCGGTTGCCCTCAGAGGAGACTGACGCAATGACGAGATTACCCCAGCCATTGTTTCTTACCGGATTGTCGTACTCTCCGCTGTGTAAAATCTCTTCCTTCGCCTCTTCTCGCATTCTTCCATCACGCAACCGCTCAAGCATTTTGGGGACACCCCCGTCATGCATCCACGGCGGCAAGATCGCATGTAAAAAAGTAGATGCAGCGGCATACGGATATTGATCAAATGTTATCTCGATTCCCTCAGCACGCCCCCGATCCATCTTCTCCAGGGCGATGTCCAGCTTTTCCCGGTTTCTTTCGCCGCACACTTTGAAATGAGACACATGCAGCCGAACACCCGAGATGCGAGCTGCGTCGATAACCTCGTCCAAAGCCTCCACCGAATAATTGCTTTCGTTGCGGATATGCACCACGAAGCAGCCATCGTATTTGGCGGCACCCCTGCAGATTCCAACCAGTTCGTCTTTATTTGCGTAGACACAGGGTGGGTATTGAATGCCCGATGACACTCCGAATGCCCCTTGCTGCATCCCCACTTCCACCAGCTCCTGCATGGCGGCAATTTCTTTTGGTGTAGCCTCCCTGCCGTCGAATCCCATCACCATGGAGCGGATATTTCCATGTGGTACGAGATAGGCGATATTTCCTGTCATTTTGGTATTTTCCAGGAAACGCAAATATTCATCAATACTATTCCAAGGCCATTCTCCGATGTCGCCGTTGACTCTATTCAATTGCTTTCTCCATAAAGGCTTCGTTTCCGGCGTAACGGGGGCAACAGAGACTCCATCCTGCCCCGCCAGCTCCGTAGTAATTCCTTGCAACACCCTGATGTTGTGGATATCAGGCCTTGTGCACCACAAATCGGAGTGAACATGCGCATCTATAAATCCCGGTGCTACAACGAGGCTAGCAGCATCTATTTCCGTATCTCCTCTCGCCGCCCCCAAATGAGCAACACTGGAAATCACGCCATTTTTTATACCAATATCGAGTCGCGTCCATGGATTTCCTGTCCCGTCGCAAACCATACCGTTACGGATGATGAGATCAAACGTTTTTTCTTCCATTTTTCGCCTCACTCATTTCGCACAATCTATTGGACAGACACATTCCAAAACGGTGAATCCATGAAGTATTGATAGCCTTTGACGTAATTCCGATGAGCAGCAAGTCCATGCAAGTCTCCTAGCTTCACACTCGGGAGATCTTCCCAGTAAAGCGTCTGGATCTTGTCAAAAATCGCTTTTTGGTCTTCAAATGTGATCGTATGACGAAGCTCGTCTAGCAAAGCATCCATCTCGGAATTGTTGTACCAGCCGGGCCATTTGTTACGCGAATCCAGGTATAAGGTTTGGACCGGGTTGGTGTAGGTAGGAAATCCGGTAAAGAATATGTTCCATTTCGTTTCGTCAGAACGTTTGCTGACCAGGGTTGGCCAGTCGTATATTTCAAAATTGACTTTGACACCGATCTTTTCCAGCTGGTCTTTGACCATCAGTGAGCTTTTATAAATATAGTCGTAATCCTTTGTTGTGATGATAGTGACGGGCTCTCCTTTGTAGCCGGCATCACCCAGCAGTTTCTTAGCCAATTCAGGGTTCTTTTGATTGTATTTTTCCTTCCCTGCATCCGAATGCCACGGCTGCTCCGCAAACATCAGACTATGATCCAGACGGAAGAAATCCGGGTTTCCGGTTATTCCGATCATGATGACTTCCTGGTCTAGTGCTGCATTCACCGCTTGCCGTGCCACTACATTGGAGAACAAGCCTTGCTTCTTGTTGAAAATCAGACCGACATACTTTTGCGGCTTCGCGACGACTGTCACCAAATTCGGATCGGCTTTCAGCTGCTCGTAATTGTCAAAGGGAAGCTCATCCGCAAAATCGTATTCGCCCGATTGCAAGCCGGCAACCCGTGTAGCCGCGTCTGGAACGGTGTGGAAATAAATGCGGTCTACTTTCGCTTCCTTTTTCCCACCAAGTCCATTGGCAGGCTCGGACAGTGCTTTATAATCAGCAAACTTCTCCAGCAGAATGTACTGATCTTGCTTCCATTCCACAAATTTGAACGGCCCTGTGCCGATGTATTCTTTTACACCCTCTTCTGTTGCAGCTTCGATGACTTCCTTTGGCATGATGACTGCACCCTGCTGGGGAAATGCCAGGGACGTCAGCAACGTGCCGGACGGTTTTTCTAGCGTGATGACTACCTTGTCATTTTCCTTTGACGAGATCGTCGCACTAGCAAGCGCTGTTTTTCCGTTGGGAGAAAGCTCCTTCCACCGATTGAGGGAAGCGATCACATCCTCGACACCAAGGACTTTTCCGTTGTGAAAGGTAATACCCTCCCTGAGTGTAAACGTCACTTCTTTCCCGTCTTCACTTACTTCAAAGGACTTCGCAAGCATTGGCGTAGGTTTATAGTCTTTATCAAGCGTGACCAGCGGCTCAAAAATATGCCAGCCTACCTGAAGAGCGACTGTCGTCGATGTTTTCACCAAATCAATCGAAGGCGGAGATACAGACAAGGCTACACGCAGCTCGTTCTTTTCCTTAGGCACTGCCTCAGCTTGCTCGTTTATTTGGCTAGAGCTGTTAGCCGTTGGTGAAGAAGAACATCCCCAGAGCAATAGCGTGATACTCAGTACCAATGTCAAAAGAATTCCGACCGGCTTTCTGACCATGGAAAATCCCCCTTTTGTCCGTTGAATATTCAGGTAATTTTCAAGCTGATCTCTTCCCTACGAATTACTTTTCCTGCGGTCCTGCCGGTAAAAAGCGAGTTGTTTACGGCTATTTCTCCATTCACAAGCACATAGTGGATGCCTGTCGGCTCAAGAAGCGGCTCTTCGTATGTCGCAAGGTCCGCCACCGTGTTCGGATCAAAAATTACGATATCGGCCCAGTACCCTTCTGCGATGTACCCTCTGTCCTTTAATCGAAGCAATTGAGCAGGAGCTCCCGTCATATGGCGAATCGCCTCAGACATCGTGAGAATCTCTTGATCGCGGACAAAGCGTCCAAGTATTCGCGGGAAGGTTCCGTATAGTCTGGGATGCGGTTTTCCTCCAAAAATTCCATCCGACCCGACGATCTGCATTGGATGCGCAAGTGCATTGGTGATATCCACTTCTTCACCCCAGGAAATGACCATTGTGACGCC
The DNA here is from genome assembly GCF_002897295.1 of Brevibacillus reuszeri. Taxonomy (GTDB): domain Bacteria; phylum Bacillota; class Bacilli; order Brevibacillales; family Brevibacillaceae; genus Brevibacillus; species Brevibacillus reuszeri_A. The sequence continues at coordinate 161,557 of NZ_BEXF01000004.1, read as the reverse complement.
CGCATTTTCCTCCAAAAGCAGGTCAAAGACCGCATCAGCAGGCGATGTTCCCCGCATTGCCGCTATCTCCAGCAGATTTTTTCCTTCTGCTGCGCGATTTTTCTCCGTTGTCACGGAGGCGATGACAATATTTCCCCAGCCACAGCTCTCCACCCAGTTTTCAAAATCATGGTTGTGATCAAAGTCAGCTTTGATCTTGTTGCGGATATCCTCGTCTTTTAATTTGGCAAGCAGCTCTTCCGTCCCCCCATCGTGCATCCAAGGGGGCAGCAAAGCGTGCAGTACCGTCGAGCCAGCGGTGTACGGATATTGGTCAAATGTAACCTCGATCCCCTCCGCCCGGGCCTGGTCCATTTTTTCCAATGCCTTTTGAAAGCTGGCGCGGTTTCTTCGTCCAATTACCTTGAAGTGAGAAATGTGGAGACGAACACCCGAACCGCGAGCTACATCAAGCATCTCGTCAATCGCTTCGAGGATATGGTTGCTCTCATTGCGCATATGGACAACGAAGCAGCCATCGTATTTGGCAGCCCCTTTACATATTTCGATCAACTCTTCTTTGCGCGAGTATAGGTTCGGAGGATAGATGAGTCCTGACGATAATCCGACAGCCCCCTGACGCATCCCTTCTTCTACGAGCTCACGCATCTTTTGCATTTCCTCTTTTGTAGCCCGGCGCCCTTCAAACCCCATCACCAGCGTACGGACAGCACCATGCGGAACCAGATATGTGACGTTTCCTGCTAAAGATGATTCGCTTAGAAAATCAAGATATTCATCAATCGAATTCCACGGCCAATCTCCGATGTCACCATTCAATCCGCGGAGCTGCTTTTGCCATAACGGCTTTGTCTGGTCATTGACAGGCGCAACGGAAATGCCGTCTTGACCGAGCAGCTCCATCGTCACGCCTTGGAGTACTTTTATTTTGTGAATGTCCGGCTTGGTGCACAATAAATCCGAGTGAACATGGGTATCGATAAAACCGGGAGATACTGCCAGTCCTTTAGCGTCAATCTCTACCATCGCCTCCTGTTTGTGCAGCTTGCCCAGCTTCACGATCTTGCCATCCTTGATTCCGATATCCGTACGGGTCCACGGATTACCTGTCCCGTCGTACACCTGCCCATTTCTTATGATCATATCCAGCATTGTCATTGCTCCTTTCTTCTTTTCACATCCATAATTTAAACGAGATGACAAGCGACACGGTGATGATTAGAGAATTCCCGTAGAATCGGAACCTCTTTCTTGCAGCTCTCGATCGCTTGTGGACATCTCGGGTGAAACACACAGCCACTCGGTAGATTGATGGGGGAAGGCACATCGCCGGAAAGGACGATCCTTTCTCTTCTTTTCTTTGGATTGGGCTCAGGAACGGCTGACAGCAATGCCCGGGTATAAGGGTGCAGCGGCTCGGAGAATAGAGCATCCGTAGGAGCTTCTTCTACTAAATGACCCAAGTACATCACACCGACGCGATCAGAAATGTGTCGGACAACACTAAGGTCATGAGCGATAAACAAGTAGGTGAGCTGAAAGTCTTCCTGCAGCTGCTCTAATAGATTGAGTATTTGCGACTGGATGGAGACATCAAGCGCAGATACAGGTTCATCACAAACGATAAAAGCCGGATGCACCGCCAGTGCCCTCGCCAAAACGATCCGTTGTCTTTGTCCGCCTGAAAACTCATGCGGATATCGGTCATAATGCTCCGGCTGCAGCCCCACTTTTCGCAGAAGCTCAAGAACTGCCTCTTTGTGCTGCTTCGGGTCACCGATGTTGTAGATGCTCATTGGTTCCTGAATCGCTTTTCCAATTTTTTTACGGGGATTGAGAGCCGAGTATGGATCTTGAAAAATAATCTGCATCTCTTTTCGGATGTTTCTCAGTTCTTCCTCGGAAAAACGGGTCACTTCTTTTCCTCGGTAAAGTACACTGCCAGACGTCGGTTCAAGCAAGCGCAGGATCATGCGGCCTGTTGTGCTTTTTCCACAACCTGATTCCCCCACTAGTCCATACGTTTCTCCTTGGTAGATCGTCAAGGATAGGTCGCTGACCGCTTTTACATAGGTTTTCTCTCCGAAATAGCCTCTTTTCATCGGGAAATGCTTGACGAGATTGGATGCTTGCAAAAGTGGCGCTTCCTTGACCTCATTGGTTACCAATCGCAATCGTGCTTCCTCCCTCCATACCGATTCTTTCATGATGCCAGCACCGGGCTTTATGACTGTGACCCACCTCAATTAAATCTGGTGGATGACTCCTGCACTTTTCATCGGCAAACGGGCATCTCGGTGCAAAACGACAGCCCGCCGGAATCTGGTGCAAAGACGGGACCATCCCTTCAATCACGTGCAGCTTTTCACCGCGTTTTCCATCAATTGTCGGGATCGATTTCATCAGACCGATTGTGTACGGATGCTTTGGATTCTCAAACAATGTCTCAACAGTCGCTTCTTCTACGATTTGACCCAGATACATTACAAGAACGCGATCGCAAACCTCCGCTACAACGCCCAGATCGTGGGTGATGAGCATGATTCCCATCTGTAACTGCTCTTGCAAACCTTTCATCAAATCAAGAATCTGCGCCTGAATTGTAACATCCAAAGCTGTCGTTGGCTCGTCTGCAATTAGCAGCTTCGGATGACAGCACAGCCCCATGGCAATCATCACGCGCTGCCTCATCCCTCCTGACAGCTGATGCGGATAGTCGTTTACTCTCTTTTCTGGCGAAGGGATCCCGACCAACGAGAGCATTTCAATCGTTTTTTCATACGCCTCCTTCTTGGACAGTTTTTGATGCAGCATAAGTGACTCACTGATCTGATTGCCTACTGTGTACACGGGATTGAGAGAGCTCATTGGGTCTTGGAAAATCATAGAGATTTGGTTGCCGCGAATCTCTTGCATCTCTTCCATGGACGAAGTGAGCAGCTCTTTTTGCTCAAAAAAGATTTCGCCCGCAAGCTTTGTTCCACTATGCTTTCGAAACAATCTCAGGATCGATAAGGATGTAACACTTTTCCCGCATCCCGACTCCCCAACCAGTCCGACCGTTTCCCCAGCATTCACATGAAAGGAGACTCCGTCGACAGCGGTTACCTCCCCGAGCTCTGTGCAGAAGCGCGTTTTTAAGTTTTTTACTTTCAAGAGCGGCACATAAACCATCTCCTTCCCGGCTAGCTGCGTTTATTTTTTCGCTTTGTTTGTATGCGGGTCTAATAAATCGCGGAGACCATCTCCGAGCAGGTTGAGTCCGAGTACGGTCATCATGATGGAGAGGCCAGGAAATACGGTCATCCACCACGCTTGCTTCATGATTGTCCTGCCATCATTCAAAATGTTTCCCCAGCTGGGCTCAGGTGGCGGTGTTCCCGCTCCCAAAAAGCTGAGCGATGCCTCAGTAATGACGGCATACGCAAAAATGAACGTGGCCTGAACAATCAACGGAGACAAACAGTTGGGAGCGATGTGCAGCCATATGATCCTCCACGACTTCCCACCGAGTGCGCGAATCGCTTCAATATACGTCTGTTCTCTCACGGTGATGGCAACCGACCTGATCGCACGGGCGACGGTAGGGATATAAACGACGCTAAGTGCAATAATGACATTGCTCATTTTCGGTCCAAGCGCAGCCAGTATTGCAATCGCAAGTAAAATCGCAGGAAATGCCATTAAGCCGTCATTGATCCGCATGAGAAAGTTGTCCAATCGGCGGTAATAGGCTGAGTACAGTCCGAAAATCAGCCCGATGATCGACGTGATCATGACGACAGAGAATCCGACTCCCATGGATATTCGGCTTCCGTATACGACCCGGGTAAATACGTCTCGTCCGAATTCGTCGGTGCCAAACCAGTGATTTGCACTTGGCGGCTTTAGCCGATCTTGTACATTCATTTCTATTGGGTTGTAGGAGGTGAGCACAGGAGCGAGGATACAAATCAAGGTGATAAGTAAAACCAGGATGCTTCCAGATACCGCCAAACGATTTGCAAAGAAGCGGTTAATCACAATTTTCGCATGATGCTTTGGAGGTGTAGCCGTTTGCGTTCCGATCATCGTTACAGAAGATGTTTCCATTCATCCATCCCCCTTTAGCTTTTGTCGTATCGCACACGCGGATCGATGTACGCGTACAAAATATCAACAATCAGATTGATGAAAACATACGCAGCCGCGATCATTAGGACGGTCCCTTGGATGACCTCGTAATCTCGTCTTAATACAGAGTTGACGATTAATTTGCCAATCCCCGGAATGTTAAACACCGTTTCAGTTACAACAGCTCCGCCAACGAGTGTCGCAAAGGATAACCCAATCACTGTGAGAATCGGGATAAACGCATTGCGCAGCGCGTGCTTGTACGTCACGATCCACATCTTCAAACCTTTTGCTTCGGCTGTACGGATATAGTTCTCATTTAGCACTTCCAGCATTGAAGATCGGGTCATGCGAGCGATCAGCGCTCCTTGCATAATGCCCAGTGAAATGGCCGGCATGATCAAGTATTTCAAATGGTTGAAAATCCCGCTGGACAACGGCTGATAGCCTGCAGCAGGCAGCCAGTTAAACTGGACGGCGAATAGCAAAATCAAGTTCAACCCGATCCAGAAGCTTGGGAGCGAAATACCGAGCATGGCAAATGTCATAAAGGATTGGTCCATCCAAGAACCTCGTCTGTTAGCCGCCATCACCCCCAACGGTATGGCAAACAAAATCGCAATGATCTCTGCCAGGATCGTCAAGGAGAGGGTAGGGCCCAAGTGCTCCCAAATCGCTTCGGTTACTGGCATATCCATGAAGATCGACCACCCTAAATCTCCTTGCAGGATGCCGATTATCCATTGAAAAAATCGGGTGTATATCGGAAGAGTCAAGCCCAGCTGCTCCCGTAATTTCGCCAGCTCCTCTTCCGTGGCTTGAGATCCCAGCATGACGGAAGCAGGATCACCCGGTGTCAGGTGGATGATAATAAAATCCACAATTGCTACAACCAAAAGCACAGGCAATAATGAAACGATCCGCTTTAACAAGTAGCCTCCCATATACGCTTGCCCCTCCTTGTTCCGTTACTCACATTTGCAATTTCAGCTCATACATCTGGCGCGGCCTTCCTTTACAAAGCGGCTGCTCTTCTCCAATAATTTCAGCCAGCTGACTTTGCTCTAGCTTGCTAAGAATTCGTCTGGCACTGCGTAATGAAACACCAAATCGGCTGGCCAAATCTGCAGCAGTAATTTGGGAGCTCCCATAGCTTTGACAAAACGAGATGAGCTTGTTTATCGTTCCGATACTAAGGCCCGATTTTCGAGCAGCATTCAATCGCTGTGGGTCATTGCTTCGGAGAGAGTATGCCAGCTGAAATTCTTTCCCGAGTGGACCGACAACATTTCCGTCGTGCATAGCAATGAAGCAGCTTCCGCCATCACCTACTTTCGCTTTTGACAATGCTTCTGAGGCTTTACTCTGTGCTTCGTTCGCTGTGCGTCCCAACCCGATTCCGATGCTAGCGGATATGTTTAATCGGTGGACAATTCTCTCCAAAAGGGGAAAGCGGGTAAACATGCTTGTCGTCCGCTCAATTACCCCGCGAGTCGTAACAAAAATGACCTCATTTCGATCCGGCCAATTCATTAATGCCTGAATTTCTTCCCCGTAATCGATCAAAATTTCTTGAATTGCGATTTTCTTGCGCTGAAGCTCGTATTCGGAGGCACTCCACTTTTTCACGATGTTTTCGATATTGATGATGCCTATCGCGATTTGGGTATCCGCTAACTGAAAGTTCCTTCCTTCGATTTGCGCTCGCTGTAAACCATCTTGAATCGTTGTTTTCGTTGGAGTAACTCTGTAGCAGGGGATACCGAGTCGCGTCAGCTCCCAATAAACAGATGCTACACACGTAAATATCGCGTCTACCTTTTTGCTTGTCCACAAATCGTAATGAAACCGAAGTATGTCTTCTGCACGTTGATTGAGCTGATATTCCATCGCATACATGTGATCAACATGGATAGACAGCTCATCCAATCTCTGCTCCACCTCTTGCAAATTCAATACGTCGATGCTAAAGCGCAGACGACTCTCAGTAAAAAGAGTGCCGCTATCTCTCAGTAATTGAAAGAATACACGGTATAGGCTCGTTCCATTGTAGGGCAGATAAACCATGGGCTTTGGATCGCCAACATGCTCGCGAGCAATTTGGTACGGAATCGGACCGGCAAATAAAAAAACATCGATCTCATCTTGGCATTGAGGGACGATTTGTTTTACCTCTTGAACGTCTTTGTAACCGAGCGGAAGCACTGTTAAGGCTGGATATGTTGCTGCAATACACATCACCTCATCAAGCAAATCATAAGGACCTATCACTGCAACCCTGATTTCCATCGAACCCTGCCACTTCCTCCCCCATTTTTTACTTCCAGAAACACTTTGCTTAATATTCAAAAAATTCTTTCCATCATCATACATTCGGACATCTTTATATGCAATTTCCGTTAGTTGTCCGTATATTCTGCTTCAAAACGAGAAAAAACGCGGGGGAGCCCGCGTCTTTTTACTGGATATTCATACTAGTAGGCCTACGCATTTTCAATCAAAAGGAGCGACTTCTGACCAATATCCCTCAGCTCAGCATCTACCACTTTCGCTTCCATTTGGAGCTCGCCAAGCAGCTTTTCGATTTTTGCCTTTTTGTCCTTTGCCTGCTGCAGCGATGTGGAAATACGATCCTGAACAATCCAGTCGGTAATGATATTATCGAAGAAAAAGTCCGCAAAAGTCAGCATTTCACCAATATCGATCTGAATACGGCTTTCGCGCTGAACATCGTACAGTTCACGTTCAAATCTTCGCAAGCTTTTTTGTGCTAGGTGAATGGCATCACGTGCTTCGTTGATCCGCCCGTGCTTGATATAGGTGGACATCGCGCCACCACCAAGCATATCCCATGCACCCCAAGAGCTTGCCGATTCCAGCTTTTCGATGGCTTTATCCACGTGCCGCTTCGTCGCCATACCAGCCTCTATGGCTTCATTCAATTCCTTTTGGCTCGCTTGCAGCTGTGACTGTTGATTGGTATAATCCCTGAGCTGCATCACGAGATCAGGTCGTTTTTCCCGAATCAGCCGCTCCTTTTGAAGCAGCAGCTCAGCGTACACACTCTCCGCGTCAGACAGGCGAGAGAGCTGCTCCTCTATCATTTGAATTTCTTCTGCCAGATCCTTTACGGCTGCCGCGGCTGCCTCATATTTGATCTTCGCCTGCAGCAGCTCTTCCTTTTCTTTTGTGAGCTTTTCATCCTTTTTTCCAATCAAGCTGTAAAAAAATGCACCGAAGGACATCCCCATTAATTTATCAACATCTTGCTGCTCAGATTGCAGCTTCTTATGTAAGGCTTTGAGCTTGCTTACTTCTTGTTCATACTGCTCTCTCAGCTTTTTACTATTATGCTCCCCATGCAGCTTTTGGCGCAGCTCTACTTTTTGTGCAGCCAGCTGCTCATTTATCTCTTGAAACATCGCTAACACTCCCCTCAATCTCTCCTTTTCTATACGACTGGCACTTCGATTTCGTTTCAAGTATTTGGAATCGGCTAGAAGAAAAAAAGCCCTCGCTATTCCGGTTTCATGACCGGATAGCCAGGACTTGTCAGCAATCTCTATTGTTTGGTTTGCATTTGTGCTTCTTTTCCACTCTGCACACGCGCCAGCAAATCTACCAGATGGACAGCCTCCATCTTTCCTTCCAAACCAGCACGTTGGATACCGGCTTTCATTTGCAGAAGGCAGCCTGGATTCGAGGTCACGAGAATATCTGCTTGGGTCGCAGCGACATGCTCCATCTTTTCATCCAGCAGACTTCCCGCCATCTCTGGCTGCACGAGATTGTAGATGCCTGCAGAGCCACAGCAGCGATCGCCCTCGCAAAGCTGTACGTAGGTCGCACCCGGAATACTTTGCAGCAGGTTCACTGGCTCCTTTGTTACCTTCATCCCATTCCGCAGATGGCACGAGGACTGATACGTTACCCGCTGCGGCAGCGCCTGCCATGTCTGCGGCTCTACTAAATCACTTAATACCTCACTGATATCCTTCACGCGGGATGAAAACCATTTTGCCTGTTCATGCCACTCATCGTCCTCTGCCAGCAGATGATCATACTCCTGAAGCAAGGCTCCACAGCCGCCTGCATTGGAAACGATGATATCTACATCGGCTTTGCGGAAAGCAGCAATATTTTTCCTTGCCAGCTCACGTGCTCCTTCTCGCTCACCGCTATGTGCATGCAGTGCGCCACAGCATACCTGATCGGGAGCGATGACCACTTCACAACCGGCTTCCGTCAAAAGCCGCACCGTATTGAGATTGGTTTCGCTGAACAGCACATCCATGATGCAGCCGTGGAACATGCCCACACGCATCACTTTCACACCGACAGCCGGGATCACGGTTGCGCCGAGAAGCTCACGCGTTCCTTTTCCAGAAGCTTCTGGCATGATCGCTTCCATTTCACGTAATTGCTTTGGCAAAATGCGCATGACACCCGTCTTGCGAACCGTTTTTTGCAGACCAGAGCGCTGATAAAAACGCAGGAGCCCGCCTAGCTTGTTCATCCGCTTTTGGTGAGGGAACAGATGGGTAAAAGCTACCTTGCGCATCGAGCTTACCCACCATGGATGCTCCTGCACGTCTTCGATCGCCTCACGCGTTTGCTCAATCAATTGTCCATAAGGTACTCCCGCTGGACAAACCGGCTCACAGGCACGGCATCCGAGACAAAGATTCATTTGGTCGATGAAGTCTTTGTCCGGCTCCATCACGCCATCTGCTACGGCCTTCATCAGGGCGATGCGACCGCGCGGCGAGGCTGCCTCATACCCAGTTTCGCGAAAGGTCGGACACGCTGGCTGGCAAAAGCCGCAGCGCATACAGTTGGACAGCTCATCGTAATCCAGTTTGTTTATGAGCGCTTCTTTAAGCACGATTAACCACCACTCTGTTCCGCGATTGCTTCGCAAACATCTTGTCGGGATTCAGGAGATTGTGAGGGTCAAAGGCATGCTTGATGCCCTTCATGACCTCCATGCCAGCTGCTCCCACTTTCCACTCCAAATAAGGCGCTTTGACGATCCCGACACCATGCTCTCCGGTAATCGTTCCACCGAGATCGATTGCTGCGGCAAAAATTTCCTCGAAGGCATGCTCGACCCTCTCGATCTCTTTTTCGTTGCGCGCATCCGTCATACAGGTAGGATGCAAATTGCCGTCACCGGCATGACCAAACGTACAAATCTGCAAACCGTAGCGATTCGTAATTTCTTGAATAGCGGCAACCATCGGAGCGATTTGCGCACGCGGGACAGTCGCATCCTCCAAAATCGTTGTCGGACGCATCCGGGATAAGGCAGCAAGGGCACTGCGTCTCGCCGTCATAACGTCATCCGCTTCCTCTGGTGTTGTTGCGACTTTGATCTGGACAGCTTCGTTGTTTTCACAAATGGCTGCGATCCGTTCCATGTCCTTGTCTACGGTCTGTGGTTCCCCATCCTGTCCGATCAATAGAATGGCAGCTACATCTGTAGGCAAGCCAATTTGTTTAAAATCTTCAACCACACGAATCGTTCCCTGATCCAAAAACTCCAATGTACCCGGGATGATCCGATTCGCAATAATATCCGAAACCGATCGTGCTGCCTGATCCATATCGGCAAACATCGCCAGCATGACGCGTTGCGATAGTGGCTTTGGAATGAGCTTGAGGATGGCCTGTGTAATAATTGCCAGTGTGCCTTCGCTGCCTACGAGCAGCTTGGTCAGGTCGTATCCCGCTACATCCTTCATCAGCTTGCCCCCGGTACGTATGATCTCCCCGTTTGGCAGCACAGCTTCCAGCCCGAGCACATAATCCTTGGTCGTTCCGTACTTCAATCCGCGCAGTCCACCGGAATTAAGTGCAATGTTGCCGCCAATGGTCGAGATCACCATGCTTCCCGGGTCTGGAGGATAAAACAATCCACGCGCTTCTACCGCCTGATGGATATCTACCGTCCTCACTCCCGGCTGAACGGTGATAGTCAGATTTTGCTCGTCGATCTCCACAATCTGGTTCATACGGGAGAGCACAAGCACGATTCCACCACCAACAGGAATCGTCCCTCCGCACAAATTCGAGCCTGCTCCACGGGTCACAATCGGTATTTGATGACGAGCCGCAACCCGCATCACCTGCTGCACCTCTTCGGTACTTTTTGGCAAGACCACCACGTCAGGCAGTGCTTGCTGCATCGGTGTCGCGTCATACGAATAGGCAACCAGTGCTTCCTGCCGATCGAGACAATTTTTCTCTCCGACGATTGCGACCAGCTCGGAGCGTATCGATTCTGACAACATGGAAATCCCTCCTCCCTATAGACATCGAAGTGATTGGCTTCAAACGTTTAGCTAAACTGCTGAATCGCTTCTCTGATTCTTCCATTGGTTACATTCAACAGACGCAGTGCTTCTTCCCTGCTCGCACCTGTCAATTTCATCAGGATGGCTGTCTTGGCGTCACCTTCAGCCAGCTCGGACAAGCGCTCTGCTTCGGCGTAGCTCACACCGGTCACTTCCATCACAATTCGCTTTACGCGTTCTTTCAGCTTGAGGTTCGTCGCTTGCACATTCACCATCAGGTTTCCGTACACTTTGCCCAGTTTGATCATTGTTGCTGTCGTGAGCATGTTGAGCACCAGCTTTTGGGCTGTCCCTGCCTTGAGTCTCGTCGATCCAGTCAACACCTCAGGACCGACCACAACATTGATCGCTACATCTACACCTTTGTTTATAAAAGATGGCTGGTTGCAGGAGAGAGCAATCGTTTTAGCCCCGATGTTCTGCGCTTCAGCCAATACGCCGAGCACATAGGGAGTTCTACCGCTTGCCGCGATACCGACGACAACATCCGCTTTGGTCACTTCGTACTTGTGGATATCCTCCTGCCCCAGCTCGTAGGAATCCTCCGCGCCTTCTACCGCACGAATCATCGCCGAAGGACCGCCAGCAATGACGCCCTGAACCAGCTCTGGATCAGTCCCAAAGGTAGGAGGGCATTCGGAAGCATCCAGGATTCCGAGGCGTCCGCTCGTTCCTGCTCCAAAGTAAAAGAGTCTTCCTCCGTTCTCCAATGCGTGAGCAATTACTTCAACCGCTTCGGATACGTGATCCAATACACGCTCAACCGCGTACGGAACTTTTTTATCTTCATCATTCATCATTTGTACGATGCCCCTGGCACTCAACCGATCCAGTTCCTTGGAGCTTTCGTTTTTTCCTTCAGTCGTTAATTGTTGCAAGTTCTCCAGCTTCATGCTCTGACGAACCTCCTCTTAATGTACTAGCAGCCTTTTGCTTACACGTGATCCAGATGGCAAGAGACAAAATGGCCAGCTGTCACTTCTTTAGCTGCAGGAGCAACCGTTTTGCAAATATCCATACAATGGCGGCAGCGTGGATGGAACGTGCAGCCAGATGGCGGATTTGCCGGGCTAGGCAGGTCTCCCTCTAAAATGATTCGCTCGGTCGTCAGGTGCGGATTAGGAACAGGAACAGCCGATAGCAAGGCTTGTGTATACGGATGGGTCGGCTTTTCATATAACGAGTGCTTATCTGCCACCTCAACCACTTTGCCCAAATACATGACAGCCACCCTGTCGGATATATGGCGAACGACACTGAGGTCATGAGAAATAAACAAATAGGTGAGCTTGAATTCCTTTTGCAAATCTTGCATCAGATTCAGGATCTGCGCCTGAATGGATACGTCCAGCGCTGATACCGGCTCATCGGCAATGATCAGCTTCGGGCGTAAAATCAGTGCCCGTGCAATTCCGATCCGCTGTCTTTGCCCTCCAGAAAATTCATGTGGGAATCTGTCCAGCTGCTGCTTGGACAATCCGACGATGCCAATCATCTCTTCGACCTGCTTGCGGCGCTCTGCCGGGGTACCGATCCCGTGAATAATAAGCGGGTCCTCCAGCAGTTGGCCAATCGTTTTGCGCGGATTGAGCGATGCAAACGGGTCCTGAAATACCAGCTGCATATTTCGTCTGGTACGGCGCAGCTCAGCTTCGTTCAATTTGCGAATATCCTGACCCTCAAACAAAATTTCTCCGTCCGTCGGCTCAATCAAGCGCAAGATGCAGCGACCCGTAGTCGATTTTCCACAACCGGACTCGCCGACAATGCTGACTGTTTCGCCAGGATAAACGGTCAGATTGACGCCATCGACTGCGCGTACGACCTTTTCCGGACTGAAAAAGCCTTGCTTGCTTTTGAAATGCTTGGTCAGCGATCTGACTTCGAGCAGTGGTTTTGTCATTGTACTTCCCCCTCACGATACAGCCAGCACCGGCACTTTTGCGTGTCTGAGACGGGCAGCAGCTCGGGATTTTTCTCACGGCAAATATCCATGACCTGAGAACAGCGCGGTGCAAAACGGCAGCCTGCGGGCATTTCGCTGAGCAGCGGAACCGCTCCCGGGATCGCATCCAGACGCTCCTGATTGACATTGACACTCGGCATCGACTTCAAAAGCCCGCGCGTGTACGGATGCTTCGGATCGTCGAACAGCTTCCCTACTGCGGCTTCCTCCACAATTTGTCCAGCGTACATCACAATGACGCGATGACACATTTCAGCGACGACACCGAGGTCATGTGTGATAAGCAGGATCGAAGTGCCTTGTTCTGTACGCACCTTTTTCATCAATTCCAAAATCTGTGCCTGAATCGTAACGTCCAATGCTGTTGTTGGCTCGTCGGCAATCAACAGCTTGGGCGAACAAGACATCGCCATCGCAATCATCACACGCTGACGCATACCCCCGGACAGCTGATGCGGGTACTCTGAGAAAATTTCTTCCGCGCGCGGAATTCCTACTAGCTTCAGAAGCTGAATCGTCTTTTCCTTTGCTTCTTGCTTGGACAAGCCCTGGTGGCGCCGCAACGGCTCACTGATCTGCTTGCCGATCGGGTGTAAAGGGTTAAGGGAAGTCATCGGCTCCTGAAAAATCATCGCAATCTGATTCCCGCGGATTGCTTGCATTTGTTTATCTGAAAGTGAAAGCAGCTCTTGATCCTGAAAACGGATGCTGCCTGTCATCTCTACATTTCGTCCCAATAGCTGCATGATCGACATGCTGGTCACGCTTTTACCGCATCCTGATTCGCCGACCACCCCGACGGTTTCTCCCGGTTCGACGCTCAGGCTGACGCCCTCGATCACGGTCAGCTTTTTGCCTGCTTGTTTAAAAGATGTGCGCAAATCTTGGATCGTAAGCATTGCTGCCATGGGTACTCCCCCTTTTCTTTAGGATGTGCCGACAATATTGAAGCCTGAAAACAGCTGGTTATGATGAGCTTGCCTCCAGGAACCAATCAATGGACTTACTTCTGGATGAACACGATTGGTAAGCGTAATGATTGTCACTTCTCTGGCCGGGTCTGACCAGATTGAGGTGCCCGTAAAGCCTGTGTGCCCAAAACCGCTCGCCGATACCACATCTCCTCCGGTACAGCCCGCTGCGATTTGCTCAAGCGACCCACCTGTTGAGGAAACGATCCAGCCAAGCCCTCTACGGTGTACAGACGGATCGGTGAGTGAGCGAGTGGACAGTGAAAATAGCGTAGGATCAATGCTCACAGGAGCATCCTCTGTCGTCCATATTTGCATGTAGCGCTCTGTATCAGCCAGGGTGGAAAACAGTCCGGCATGCCCACTGACTCCTCCGAGACCATAGTAAGCATTGCAATCGTGAACGGTTCCACAGATGATGCCTTTGCGCCATGTGTAGGTGGCCAGCATTTGCTTCCATTCTTTTGCAAAAAGTGGCTGTCCTGCTGACAGTTCAGCCATATAGCCCGCTGCCATGTTTCTTTCAAATGAATTGCCGTTTTCTGTTGGGGCTATCGTCCAAGCTGAGCTTCCTGCCTGATTGAGCGGCAAATAACTCGTATGAATCATCCCGCTCGGCTGAAAAATCAGCCGTTTGGCAAGTGCATCCAGCTCCTCGTCCCAAATCCTTTCCAATAAAAAACCGAGCAGCATAAAGCCTAGATCACTGTAGATCACTTCGCGTCCTACAGCGTCTGCCATCTGTTCACGAGCGATGAGACGCAGATACTCACTCTTGCCAGCTCCGAGCAAAAAGAACGGCCGCCATGCAGGCAATCCAGATGTATGGGTCAAGAGATGGATCACCTTGATCTTCTCTTTGCTTTCTTTGTCCTCGCCTTCTGCTAGTTCAGGCAAATATTTTGTAACCGGATCAGTTAGCGAGAGCTTGCCTTCCTGCACACTGATGAGGACCAGCGGCAGCGTAACCATCACTTTTGTTAAAGAAGCCATATCGTACACCGTATGAGTATCTACAGGCTGAGCATCGGGACCGTTTCCTGTCATGCCCTTGCAAACGGTCAGGGCTGACTTGCCCCCTCGCAGAACACTGACTGCGCCCCCTGGAAATATTTCCTGGTGAATGCCGCTATCCAAGCTACGTTCTATACGTTCCCTGATTTGCTCCGTATTCATTGCTTCTCCTCCACGCTGTAAATCCTTTTTGGGCTGCCTTACTTACTCCGATGACGCGGGTCCAGGATGTCGCGAATCGCATCCCCGAACATATTACATGCAAGAATAGTCACCGTCATGGCGATACACGGCCAAATAATCATGCCTGGAGCCAGCTCCATGTATCGGCGTGCTTCGGAAATCATGCCACCCCACGAAGGATCAGGCGGCTGGATGCCCAGTCCCAAAAAGCTGAGCGCTGATTCGGTCAGAATGGCACCTGAGATTGCCAGCGATGATTGAACCAGCAGCGGTGCTGTTACGTTCGGGAAAATTTCCAAGAACAAAATTCGCTTTGTGCTCGCGCCAATGGCTCTGGCGCTTTCCACGTATTCGAGGTTTTTAATCGATAAGACCGCGCCCCTCACTGTACGCGTAAAGATCGGGATATTCACAATACCGATTGCCATTATCGTGTTGAACGTCCCTGGTCCCAGTGCAGCCACAATCGCCAAGGCCAGCAAAATTTCCGGGAAGGCAAAGAGCACATCCATGACACGCATGATAAAGCCATCGACCCAACGACCGAAGTAGCCTGCAATCAAGCCAAACAATGTACCAAATGCCACGCTAACCAGTACAGCAGAAATTCCGACTACCAGCGATACCCGCGCTCCATAAATGATTCGACTCAAAAGATCGCGCCCAAACTGGTCAGTCCCCAGCAAATAATCAGCAGAGCTTCCTTCCATCCGGTGGTCCTGAAACATTTCAGTCGGGTCATGCGGAGCCAAGACCGGTGCCAGCGCTGCTGTCAAGCAAAGCAATGCCAGCAATATGGAGCAGAAGACGGCTGTTTTATTCGTCAAAAAACGCTTACGAAAAGTGCTCATGTCGCATTCCCCTTGTCAATACTTGATACGCGGATCAATCCAGGTATAAATCAGGTCGATGAGCAGATTGACCAGGACAAACACCAGAGCGACGAAAAGCACGCCTCCCTGTACTACCGGATAATCACGCTGATAAATTCCCTCCAGAATGTACTGGCCAAGGCCAGGAATCGAAAATAGCTGCTCCACGATGACTGAACCGCCGAGCAGGTATCCAATCTGCATTCCTGCAATCGTGACAATCGGAATCGAGGAGTTGCGGAACGCATGGCCCATGACGATGGTCCATTGGCTGTTTCCTTTAGCCCGCGCCGTACGAATAAAATCTTTGTCCATCGTTTCTAAAAAGGCAGAACGCGTCATCCGCATGACACCTGCTGCCACTACGATTCCCATCGTTGTCGCTGGCAAAATAAATACCTTGAACGCCTCGACCGGATCTTCCCAGAAGCTGACGACATCAATTGGCGGGAACCAGCCGAAATAGAGGGAAAAGCCGAGCAAAAGCAGTGTCCCTATCGCAAAATTCGGTACTGAAATCCCTAACAACGTAGCAACACGTACGACGATATCTGTTTTGGAATGGGCGCGAATCGCCGACAAAATACCAAACGGGATAGCAAGTAACCAGCCGATCAATACACCCAATACCGTCAGTTGCAATGTGATCGAAAAGCGTTTAATAATTTGCGGCAAAATTTCTTCGCCAGTATGAACAGATACCCCAAAATTCCCTTGCAGCATTCCTGTAATCCAACTCATGTATTGACTTAGCAATGGTTGGTCCAGGCCCATGCTCTTATTCAAAGCCGCAATCGCTTCCGGTGTGGCATTGGTCCCCAGCATGATGGAGGCTGGATCACCTGGCACCAAGTGCAGGATCGTAAAGACCAATACGGAAATGCCAAACAGGATGGGAATCAAGCTGGCGACGCGTTTAAGTAGATAAGACCCCACTTTTTTTCCCTCCATATTTAGAAACTTGGCTCCGCCTAGCAACTGGCGGAGCCGTAAATAACTCGTACTATTACTTGATAGATGTTTTGATCAGCGAGTACACTTCACCAGCAGCTGTTGGTGTGAAGTCGATATTGTCACGAACAGCATAGTAGTTTTTCGGGGAAGCGAGGAACAGGTTCGGTGCATCTTGAACCAGCATCATTTGTGCTTCTTCATACAGCTTTTTGCGTTCTGCTTGATCTACAGTGGACAGTGCTTTCTCTACCAGCGCATCGTATGCCGGGTTGGCGTAGTTCCAAACGTTAGCAGAGCCAGTAGAAGCGAAGAAGAAGCGCATGGAACGGTCAGCATCTACACCGGAAGTGTTGCGTCCAACCATCAAGTTCATATCTTTTGATTTCCAAGTATCAATGTAGTTACCCCACTCGAGCTGGTTGATTTTCGCATTGATACCGATCGCTTTGAGTTGTTGCTGGATCACTTGCGCAGTTTCTACCATGTCTGGGTAAGTAGCAGCTGTTTCAATCTGGGTTTCGAAGCCATTCGGGAAGCCTGCTTCAGCCAGCAATGCCTTTGCTTTTTCTACATCCGTTTTGTAGCTTGGGTAAGAAGCTGTATCTACAGCCCAGTTTGTGAGCGCAGGTGCGATTGGTCCGGTTAGAGACGCTTCGCCTTTCCATACGGTTTGAACGATTTGGTTACGGTCAACCGCATAGCTGATTGCTTCACGTACTTTCGGGTTGTCAAACGGCTTTTTGTTCACGTTGATACCCAGGTAGCTGTACTCAAGGGATTGATAGTTTTTCACCTGTACGCCAGGCTTGCCTTCCAAAAGCTTCGCGGAGTCAGCAGAAATCACGCTAACGTCGATTTTGCCGGAGCGCATTGCTGCCAGACGCTCTGCTTCATCCTTCATGATTTGGAATTTGATTGTTTCTACTTTAGGCAAGTCTTTATTGAAGTAGTCCGCATTTTTCTTCAGGAGAACATATTGGCCAGATTCAGCCTTTTCCAATTTGAATGGGCCAGTACCGATTGCTTCCTTGGTCAGATCAGTCGAGCCTGCTGGAACAATAGAAGCATACGCACTTGCCGTATTGGCAACGAACGCTGCGTCTGCATTTTTCAGCTTGAATACGACAGTCGTCGCATCTTTTGCTTCAATAGACTCTACGGAAGAGAAGTACGATTTCGCAATCGCTCCCGTATCTGGGTTCAGAATGCGCTCGAAGCTGTATTTTACGTCTTCAGCTGTCATGTCTTTACCGTTGTGGAATTTCACACCTGCATGCAGGAACATGGTGATGGTTTTGCCATCTGGTGCAATCTCCCATTTTTCTGCCAGGTTCGGAACGATTTCCATGTTTTCATCCAGCTTGGTCAAGCTGTCGTAAATCAGTGCATACACACGCACACTGGATGCCGCTGGAACCTTGTGCGGGTCATAGCCCACTGGCTCTTGCTCAGCTGCAACGATCAGCTCCGTTTTAGCTGCAGCAGCTTGCCCGTCTTTTGGCTTAGCTTGGTCAGCCGGAGCAGTTCCTCCACCGGAACAGGCGGAAAGCATGAGGGATAAAGATAGGAAAAAGCCTGCCAACACTCGTTTTTTCACGATGGTACCCCCTACGTTATTCTAGTTAGAAGCATATATTTCCTAACGGTACGGCCTTCTTCGCTCCCGTTACAGAAGGAACATTGGAAGGACGTCCCATTAGTGTCTCATGGCCCAAAATGGCAAACGCAACTGCTTCCTTCGCGTCATCCGGCATGCCGAATTGCTGTGTCGTCGTGACAGTTATACCTGCCGGCAATTGACTTTGCAGCATATGAAGAAGAGTTTGGTTATGAGCGCCTCCACCAGAGACGATCACTTCCTCCACTTTGGTGGTTGGTAAAACGAATTGCTTGTACGCATTAGCGATAGAAGTTGCAGTCAGGGCGGTAACAGTAGCTAGCAAATCAGCTTGACTGATGCCCAGCTGCGTCGCTTGTGTCAGCAGCTCCTGTGCAAACGCTTTGCCGTATACTTCCCGACCTGTGCTTTTTGGCGGTTGTATTTGGTAATACGGGTCTTGCAGCAGACGATCCAAAAGCTCTTGGGAAACGGTGCCACTCGCTGCGATTTCTCCACCCGCATCGTAGCGTAATCGTCCATCTGTCATGACCTGCACGATCTGATCCATGATCATATTGCCAGGACCTGTATCGAATGCAACCACTTTTTCAATACTCTCTCCAGCAGGAAGTACCGTGACATTGGCAATCCCGCCGATATTTTGCAAAAGTCGTCCTTTTTGAGGATCACGGAACAAGATGTAATCCGCATACGGCACGAGTGGTGCGCCTTCGCCATCCGCAGCCAGATCTCGTGCACGGAAGTTTCCTACCACCGGAATTCCTGTGCGTTCCGCCAGTGTAGACAGCTCGCCGATTTGCAAGGACGCTCTAACCTCAGTCATACCTGTAGGTCCTGGAAACGGCGTACGTCCGGCAATATGCCAAACCGTTTGACCGTGCATGCAGACCGCATCGACGTCTTCAGCTGTTACATTGGCTTTTTTTATCAATTGCTCTACGGCATATGCATACCACTCGGATAATCCGTAATGAACCGCAGTGAGCTGATCCAGTTTGGCAGTCTCGACGCTGCACAGATTCATCACCCATTCACGCAGATCCTCTGAGTATGGCATATAGAAAAAATCGCGGAGTGTAACGTCAGCAATCTCTCCTTGCTCATCTGTTCGAATCGCAACCAATGCTGCGTCAATTCCATCCAAGGATGTGCCAGACATAAGGCCAATGAGCAGATGTTCACTCTTTGTGCGATAATCCAGTAAATTTGCTGGTTGATTCAAGTCATCGCCCCCCATTTGGGATTCGAGAATAGTAGAAATATTCATTGTGTTTCCGTTTTCATTATATGTAATAAAATTACGTCAGTCAACTTAATAATAGTAAACTTTATTTCTTTTTGGCAACAATTATTCTCTCATTAGTGCGTGGAGGGAACAAATAAAAAAAGGACGCATTACACGTCCTTTTTTGTCTTTCTTCTATTAGAAATCAAAGTTATCCGGATCTGGACCTACGCGGTGATTTTCATTCAGGGCATCGATTTTCTCCATGTCTTCAGCTGTCAGCTCGAAGTTAAATACATCGGCGTTTTCCTGGATTCGGTGTTCCTTCGTTGATTTTGGAATAGTCACGATACCGTGCTGCAGGTCCCAGCGCAGGATGACCTGAGCGATCGATTTTCCATGACGCTCTGCGATTTCTTTGAGCACCGGGTTGTCCAAAAGCTGCCCTTGCATCAGGGGAGACCATGCCTCAACTTGAATACCTTCTTGCTTACAAAAATCACGAATCTCTTTTTGCGTCAGGCGTGGGTGAAGTTCGACTTGATTGATCATCGGCTTGATTTCGGCATCCTGCATCAAGTCTTGCAGGTGATGGATTTGGAAGTTACTTACGCCGATTGCTTTTACTTTGCCTTCTTTATATAGCTGCTCCAGAGCACGCCAAGCATCCTTGTATTTTCCAGCTACTGGCCAGTGAATCAGGTACAGGTCCAAGTAGTCGAGACCGAGCTTTTTCAGACTGAGATCAAAGGCAGCCAGCGTGGACTCATAGCCGAGGTCAGCATTCCATACTTTTGAAGTCACAAACAGCTCTTCTCTGCTGATTCCCGTTTCTTTCAAACCTTGGGCAATTCCTTGGCCCACTCCCTCTTCGTTACCGTAGATCGCCGCTGTATCAATGCTTCTGTAACCATTTCTGATCGCTGCTTGTACGGCATTAACCAGCTCTGGTCCTTCTTCTACTTTAAATACGCCAAGTCCAAACCACGGCATTTTCACACCGTTATTCAATGTAGTTGTTGCTTGCAATTGTGTTGTCATGATAGTTGTACCTCCTGTTTATTGTTTAAGCTTGCTTTAAGCCTTTTCGCTCAAGCAGTTGACTCCACCCTGTAAGGATAACCGCTCCCGTCACCATTAATCCTCCAATCCATGTCGTATGGATCAGACCAATCGAATCTGTGATGATTCCACCCAGATAAGCACCGATTGCAATACCAGCGTTGAAAGCGGCGATGTTTACAGCAGAAGCCACATCCTTCGCGCTTGGTACGTAGCGTTCAGCCAAGATTACAACGTATACCTGCAAACCAGGCACGTTCATAAAAGCCATAAGCCCCATGAACATAATTGTGATCAAACCGGCAATCGGGAATGGCGCTGTAAAATATAGGATAAACAGGACGAGAGCGTGCACGATAAACATACGAAACAAGGCAGACAGCGGATTTTTATTGGCGACCTTCCCTCCAATCACATTGCCGATTGCAATTGCGATCCCGTATACGAGCAGAATGACTGCGATTGCTCCACCAGAAAAGCCGGTGATACTCTCAAGCATTGGGGACAAATAAGTAAAGACGACAAACGTCCCACCATATCCCAGCGCAGTAATGAGGAACATGAGAACTAGACGGCCATTTGTTACCAGCTTCAGCTGATCACGGAGTGTAGTTCGTACACCTTTTTGCAAACGGCTAGGAATGAGTATGCTATTGGCAAAAAGGGCAATCAAACCAACAACAGCAATGGCGACAAAGGCGAATCGCCAGCCAACCTGCTGACCCAAATACGTTCCCAGTGGCACACCTGTTACTGTGGCAACTGTCAGTCCTGTAAACATCATGGAAATGGCACTCGCTCGCCGATTCTCAGGCACTAAATCCGCTGCAATCGTAGAGCCGATCGACATGAAAATCCCGTGGGACAACGCCGATACGATCCTACCCACAAGCAGCACGCCGATACTTGTCGACGCTGCAGCGATACTGTTTCCGATAATGAAAACAATCATGATCCAGAGCAGCAAATGCTTGCGTGATACTCTGGACGTTACTGCGGTGAGAACTGGTGCTCCAAATGTAACTCCCAATGCATATAAAGTAACGGTCAATGCTGCTGTAGTGACCGGAATCTGCAAATCATTGGCGATCAGTGGCAGCAGACCCACGCTGATAAATTCGGTCGTTCCGATAGCGAAAGCACTCACTGCCAAAGCGAGCAGCGCCAAAGTGCTTCGATTTGTTTCCTTCACGAGGTATCTCCTCCCCTTCATCAAATTGTGTATGGTGTTTACCAGCTGGCAAATGCTATTATGGATGATAGGGTGAATATTGAAAAGTACACACTTTCAAGTGCCCTAGATACCAAAAAGTAATATAGGCACTTTTTAGTGCCTATAGAAAGAAGGAGCGATCATGGAGAAAAAGAAATACAATATTTCCGTGGAGGCCACACTGGAGGTTATCGGTGGCAAGTGGAAATGCGTGATATTGTGTCATCTGACCCACGGGGAAAAGCGCACGAACGAATTAAAGCGGCTCATGCCCGGAATCACGCAAAAAATGCTGACCCAGCAGCTACGAGAGTTAGAGGATGACGGAATCATTAATCGGATCGTCCACCATCAGGTACCGCCCAAAGTGGTATACGAGCTAAGTGAGTATGGCTGGAGCCTCAAAGGCATATTGGACACACTGTGCGCTTGGGGAGAACGGCATATCATTCGCGTCTACGGTGACACCACTGATATGCTTGAGGACAGCATCCTCAATCAGAAACAGACCACATAAATTAGATTTCCCTTTTCCAATGAAAAAAGCCGATTCCCTGTAAGTTGCGGGCGTCGGCTTTTTTATACTCCATCTACACTGGTCTATGAAGAAAATGCGTTATACAAAAAGACTGATGAGATTACCGTCCGGGTCTTTGACAATTGCATAGCGCTGCCCCCACACTGCATCCCATGGCTCTCGGTGGCCTACATATCCATGTGAAGTGACCTTTGCATACAATTCGTTCAATGAGTTGGCGTCATCGCAAGCAAAAGCAAGCTCGATCCGATGACCGGTTGCTTCCTCCCAGCCTCCATACACGCTTTTGGCAATCTCAATCGTATCAAACGCCAAACGAACACCGTCTCCGGCTACCTCTACATGATGGTCCTCATTTGCACTCTCTGGAATTTCCAGACCAAGCAGGCGATAAAAATCCAACGCTTTTTTCATGTCTGCCACAACGATACCGACCATATCCAGCTTTAAACCCATAGCGACTCACTCCTGTTCTCTATTTTTACAAAGCCGATTACTTACAAAACAACTTCCTGCTGCACACGCTTGGGGAGCTTTTGCAAGACCAGCGTATAAGAATGCTCAATCAGCTTTTCCCACAGCTCCTCAGGAATATCCGTATCAAAATAGAGAGAATTCCAATGGGTTTTGTTCATATGGTACCCGGGAATAATCCCTTCGTAGATTTCTCGCAGCTCATCTGCACGAGCCGGATCGCATTTTAATGTCAGGATCGGTACGCCTTTGCTATCTGCTCCCAGCATCGCAAACATTTTGCCACCAATATGGTAACGATCCGCTTCCCAGTCCACCTGATAATCATGCGTCGATCCCTTTTGTTTGCGGCACAATGCATCTACTGTTTGTTTGTCCACAGTTATTCTCCTTCCGATCTTTAGAGTACCAGCTTTCCCCGCTCTTGAATTGTAAAAAACGGACATGTTCAAGTCTCCAGCAACTCTTTCCGATCAAGTAGAAAAAATGTGCCGAGGTGACACGCCGTAATATGCTTTAAAATTTTTGATGACGTGTGATTGATCATAATAGCCATATTTGAGGGAGACGTCCGTAAACGTCGCTTCGGTACCTCTATATAGCTCCTGCAGCAAGCTTTGGAATTGAATAATTCGAATCAACTCCTTAGGACTGACTCCCAGCTCGCTTTGAAAGATTCTGCGCAAGTTTCTTTCACTGTAGTTTACCTTTTCTGCCAAAGAGCCAATCGTCAAGCTGCCTCGACACTCGTATATGTATTGCATACTTGTCTCAAGCAAACCGCCTGCACGGATGGGGCTCCTGAGCAATAGCTGTAGCAAGCTCTCTTCGATCATTGCGATTCTACCAGTGATATCAGTCGCTTCGCATAAGTCCTCCACAATCGTGCGGGCATCATGTCCCCATAAATCCTCCAAATACACCCGGTTGTCATTGATCGAGGATATCGGATAGCGCAGAAAAAGATGTGCCGTTTCCGAATAGAGGCGAATCCCGAATAACGATTGATGCCCCAGGATCGGCATGAGCTCATAGGTTCTCATCAAGCCTGAAACAAACGCCCCTTTTGAAGTAGAGGTAGTCCTCAGGTCAAAAATGATGTCTACACAGCCATCCGGGATGACCCGATTCCATTGGTCCCCATCGATTTCCCCAGTAAGCGAGGTCCAATAGCAGGCCACATACTGCTCCAGCCTTTTGCTAGGAGCGTATTCCTGATAGTAGGCAGACATTTGACTATGCTTCAATACAGGTGGCTGAACGGGACGAAACAATCGCATCTGATTTCGCATCCTTTGCACATTCTCTTACCCCTTCCTATTTTCCATAAACCGTCTTACTCCTGCTCACTCTTTATCATTTTTGCGTATATCATGGGTAGGAATGGATTTTTCGAAGCGAGGTGCATGAAATGATCTCTTCTTCCAAATGGAGCCTGCATCAGTTCTTTTCCAAGAACGCGTACATCCGTCCATTTTTGCCCCCCACTTCCCTATATCAGCCTGCTCTTTTGGGCACTTATCTTGCCAAATACCAATCTGTCTATATCAAGCCGACCCGGACCCATATGGGAAAAGGAATCATGCGGGTCTGGAAAACGGACGCTGGCTATCAATTTGTAAAGGAGCGAGGCGAGCCTGAACACGCGAGCTCCCTGGAGGACTTGCAGAGCAAAATCGCAAAGCAATGCAGCGAGAAAAACTATATCATCCAGAAAGGGCTAGACTTGGCCCAAATCGATGGACGTTCTTTTGACATTCGGGTCATGATGATGCGAAACGGCCAAGGCAGATGGCAATACGCCGGGATGCTCGCCAAGGTAGCGGGTTCAGATAGTGTCATTACAAACGTAGCCCGCGGTGGCGGCTATGCGGTAACGGTCCCACACGCTCTTTTGAAATCAAAAGCGGTAGATGCTACTAAAGTCAAAAGCATCGTCACGCAATTGATCCAAATCAGTCATCGCGTCTGCACCCACTTCAAAAAGTATAGACATACTTCCCAGATCGGAGTCGACTTTGCCATTGATAAGCAAGGGAATATTTCCATTATCGAGGTCAATTACGATTTTCCCTCCCATGCCTTGTTTGCCAAGCTCAAGGACAAAACGTATTTCCGTACGATCAAGCGCCTGCACTTCCAATATCGCAATCGGGTGAAGGCCAAAAAGAAGAAAGTTTAATTGCTTACACAAAAAAGGATAGGGCGCCAGTTGTCATCTGTAGCTCTATCCTTTCTGTGTGGTTTCTCTATGAGGATTGCGTCCCAAACCGCTTTGCATTTCTCGCACGAGCACGCTCCATCTCGACTTCCCGATTTTTTGGCTCTGCATTGGAAACGAGCGAGGTGAGCAATTTTTGTGCTGCCACAGTTACTTCTTCAACAGCTTGTTCAAAAGCGGCTTCGTTCGCCTTTGAAGGCTTTTGAAAGCCTGAGAGCTTTCTCACAAACTGAAGTGCTGCGGCCTGAACCTCGTATTCTGTTGCTGGAGGATCAAAGTTGAACAATGTTTTGATGTTTCGGCACATAAGGTTACTCCTTTCGGCTATTTGTCATGTATACTTCCTCTTGTGGACGAGCCCTTTTTGATTTTTCAAAGCCATACCAGATGACGTGAAACAGCATGTGACAAATCATAGCGGATAACAAGCCACTTTTCCAGAACAACCACCCGCAACAAATACCAACAAAGACATTGGCCGTGATCGCATACGTAAGTAAGGGCGGAGTCAGCTTTCCGACGGTTTGTTTGGCACCTGGCAGGTGAATCAAGGCGAACAGCAGAGAGGAAATCACGATCGCCAGCCAGTACACCAAATTCACATCACTGATTGCCAACCACTTGTTCATGCTCCAAACGAGAATGCTCATGAGTCCCCAGCGGAAGATCAGCTCTTCGACGATCCCACCATATAATACCCTCGTATCAAATCCTACATTTTGTCTTGCCCGATCAATCTTTGCAATCACGTTTTTTTCAGTGACCTTTACGAGATAACCGTAGTAATAAATCAGATGTGCACCAGCACATAGGAGGGAGATGAGGAAGGTCATGACTCCTATCTCAGAAAGAGTTGGTGCTGCGAAACCAGCGTCCTTGTATAACCAGGTACCAACCAGAACACTCGGGACAACGAGAACCATGTGGCTCACCAAACGAGCGAAATACGGGATGTCTTCAGCGCCAGTTTCTTTGATGAGCTTTGGCTCTATTCTTAGCATCGCGAGCACACCCGGTAATGCCAAAGCGAACAGCAGCACTGCCAACAACCAATCCATGCTCCATCTCCCCTTATCCAACGCGTCATCAGGCTCTCGTTATTTCGATTTTTCCGCAAGTATCAAGTCATGCAGTCTATTCGTGAAACGCTGAAAATGGATCATTTCTTCTTCTTCCAGTTTGGAAAAGTATTTTTCAATGACGACATCGTCGATAGCCTCGATCTCTGCATACATCTGTATCGCCTTTTCTGCCAGCTTGACAAATGTCTCACGCCGGTTTGCTGAATTTACTTCACGTTTTACATAGCCGTCCTGCTCTAGCTTCGCTACCAGCTGACTAGTTGAGCTAAGAGACATATTCAAATGCTTGGCGAGCTCACCAATTGTGATCTTTTCATGCTCCTGCACCTGCTGGAGAAGGATGGATTGCTTTGGGGTAATTTCAAAATGGTAAAGGGCCTGAAAATCCTCTGCTAATAAGGTATTGATTTTATCCATCATTTTGAGTGTTTCTTTTATCGTTTCTATCTTCATCAGAAAAGCACCTCATAACACTTTAAAAACTTAAACTATTTATTTTTATTTAATGTTAAAGTGAGAGAAATGTCAAGTAATGCCATGATTGTTTACCCCACATCCCGCACTCCCTGAATAAAAAAAGTGGGTGACTATGCCAAACTCCACATAGTACCCACTCAAAATCACTTATGTCGCAAAAATGATGCTAGCTGTGCGCAGGCTCCGTTCCTTTTACCTCGAGCATCGACGTGCAATTCGGGCAACGAGTCGCTTTAATCGGAATAGACGTGATGCAGTGCGGGCACTCCTTGGTTGTCTCAGGAGCTTTGACCACTTCTTGCTTGCGTTTGAAACGATTCAATTGCTTGATGACGATAAAAATGGAGAAGGCAATAATGATAAAATCGATCACGCTGTTGAGAAAAAGGCCATAGTTCAGAGTAGCTACACCACTCTTTCTTGCTTCCTCTAGCGTATTGAAGTGTTCTCCGTTTAAGCTAATATACAGATTGGTAAAATCCACTTTCCCGAGTAATAGCCCAATGAGAGGCGTAATAATGTCATTGACCAAGGACGTCACGATCTTACCAAAAGCAGCCCCGATGACAACCCCGACTGCAAGGTCCATTACATTTCCTTTTAAGGCAAACTCTTTAAATTCCTTTAACACGGCGAATCCCTCCTGTTAATCCATCACATATTGCAAAAAATGACTGACAAACCTCTCTGAATCTACTTCCAAACACACTTCTATATTCGGTGCTTTCTCAGGATGCTCACGCCTGTCTCCAATTGTGCGGGCATCGCTTGGTCCACCTGATGTATCTACCTCCACATGCATCGGGACAGTACGCACAAATGTCGGATCGATCACGACACCAACCGCCAGCGGATCATGCAGGCCGCAACCGCGAACATTTCCAACCGTAACATACGCATCCATATAGACATCGCACATGTCAGCAAAGAAATGGCTGAGCTTTGTATCACGGGCTCTCCACTGTGCCAAATGCTCACGCGTAAGCAGTGTCTGCATCGTTACATCCAATCCGACGAGGGTGAGTGGTATGCCTGATTGAAAAATATACGATGCAGCTTCTGGATCGGCGCAAATATTGGCTTCTGCTACTGGTGTGCGATTGCCAGGCACCGTAACGGCTCCGCCCATGACGACAACCCTCTCCACCAAGGAAACGATTTCTGGCGCAGCCATGATGGCCAAAGCCAGATTGGTCATGCTGCCGACGGTAACGAGAGTGATTTCGTGTGGATTTTCCTTGATCGTAGAAATCAGAAACTGCACGGCACTCTGAGACTGCGCTGATGAAACAGGAGCAGGCAATACTACATTACCCAATCCATTTTCACCATGAAACAGTCTGGCTTTGGCTGTGACTTCGCGAACAAGCGGCTTGGCTGCACCCTGGTAAACGGGAATATCCGCAGCCCCGATCAGCTCAAGCACTTGCAGCGTATTGCGCGTCGCTTCCTCCACGGTAATATTGCCGAATGTCGTAGTGACACCTACAACGTCAAGCTCAGGCGAATGAACAGCATACGAAATCGCCATCGCATCATCAATACCAGTATCCACGTCAATGATGACCTTTTTCATCGTCTGTTCCCCTCCTGTTCCAATGCCGCCTGCAGCCATAGATACTGCTTTTCTGTTTCGATACGTACGCAAACATCCATATCGCGCCCTACACTCGGTTTCGCTCGCAGGTCAGCCAAAACCGCTCCTCGGGACAGCGTACTGGTGCAATCGATCGTCAGCTTCATTTGCTGAGTAGCTATGACAGACGGATCGAGAGCTGCAATCATCGCTCCCCACGCAGACAAGCGCAAATCGGTCGCATCTGGCTGCCAGTCTACATGGATCATACCAGTGTCTCTGGCAATCGAAACAACCGCCTGTGCTTGCTCATTTGTCATAGTTAGCTTATAAGTAGCATCCATGGGCACCATGAGGAGCGGCAAGCCAGCTGCCAGGACGAAAGAAGCTGCCTCCGGGTCCGCATGCATATTTGCCTCAGCAATCGCGGTTACATCACCAGGTACACGAATCGCCCCTCCCTGTATGACGACGCGCTTCAACTGTTTTGCGAGCATCGGTTCAGCTGCTACTGCTTTTGCCAACGTCGTCAAACGCCCAAGTGTAACAAGCGTCAGCTCACCCTCTGCTTCCTGCGCTTTTTCCAGCAAAAGACGTACACCCGCTGAGGACTCGTCCACTCTAGCCGTATTGCCAGACAGTGACGCGAACAAAGGGCGCTGCTCTCCTGCTACAATATCAATCTCGTATCCAGGCTTTGCCCAATCGATTACTTTTTGCGCTAGGCTGATCCCTCGCCCTGCATCGGTATCGCTGCATATGACCCCAACAACCTTGGTGTCTGGAGCTTGCAGCGCATACGCCAAAGCGATAGCATCATCGATTCCCCCACAAAAATCAATGAGCAACTGTTTTTGTGCCAAATCCCTCACCTCTCCCTCTTTCAATCAGGTTTCTAGTAAAAATCGCTGTTCTTTATGCTATCCAAATCAGCAGTAGTCGTCAAATGACTATTCACCTATACGTATACTGCGATTCTCTCTTGCTTCCTGCCAGCAACTATTTTACACTTAATCGTGAATTCGACAAAATACGTCAGATTCCCCAAGCACCCTGACTGATGTAGAAGCCTCTACATAAAAGAGCAAAGGAGCATGGAACATGCTTTCTCAGACTCAGCAAGCTACTGAATCGATCTCACTTGCAACCAATCAGCTCATTTACGTGCTGACTCTCTATAAAAAGAAACCTTATTTGCCAATCTGGGGGGAGATCTTTCACGCCTTGCGCGAAATCGCCAAGCTCGGACGGAGGCATCAGGAAAATATTTTTATCTATCACCTGGAGCATTCAGGAAGTCTCTGGTATCGCTATAAAGAGGATCAATTTCTCGCTGACCTGCCCGATCACTCGATCACGATCTCGCTTTCTGGCGAACAGCTGATTGATGCTTTGATGAAAGGAAGCTTTGCTCCAATGCAAGAGACATTCCCAAGCAAATACAAAGAAAACCCAGAGTAGCTATTCTGGGTTTTCTTTGTTCTATAGATGCAGGTCACCCTGCTTTTTGGCGAAATCGCGGTTTCACATATACTGAATAGAGCGTATAAATTCCTTACGTTAAAAAAAGAGGCGGCCCTCCTGCACAGTTTGGGTGCCGCCATCCCGAACTTCCCCAAGTTCGTTCATACAGGAATTGTACTATGAAACTCTCTTATCGAAAAGTGTCAGGTTTTGTTTTATAGCGAAATTATGGGAATTTATATGTAGAATTCGGAAAAAAATCGAAAATCCCTGACCCACCTCGGTGAATCAGGGCGCTTATTACTTGCTATCATTGCCTACCACATCTGCTGCTCTAGGTCCAAAGATGATGTACAAATAGACATATTGACTGACGCTAACTCGTGGAAAAACGAAAGCAATGTTCGTTTTCCCTTCCATCTGTTTGACAAAATACCGCAATTTACTTGATTTGATCTTTTTGATAATACGTGTCGCTTCTCGCCACGGTACGGAAAACTGGACGTTTTTTTCCATAGTACAAACACCTCACCCGGCTAGTATGCCCGGATTGGAAAAAAGTAACACATCCCTCGTTATTCATAGCGGAGCGCATCAATTGGCTTTAGCTGTGCCGCTTTTCGCGCTGGATATACACCAAAGATCACACCTACCAGCGATGACGTCAAAAATGCATACATGATCGGTGACAAGCTGATCGAGGTAGCCATGCCCCCCAGCTTGCTGATGACGAGAGCTGCACCTACTCCGAATAATATCCCCACAACCCCGCCGATCAGACTAAGCGTAACAGCCTCAATCAAAAACTGCCGAAGAATATCGCTTCGTTTTGCCCCGATCGCTTTGCGAATCCCAATCTCCCGTGTACGCTCTGTAACGGACACGAGCATGATGTTCATGACTCCGATTCCACCTACTATCAGTGAGATCGCAGCGATCCCTGAAAGCAGTGCGGTCATCGAGCTGGAAACCTGTTGCGCCGTGCTCAGGATATCTGATTGAGAGGTGATCCGAAAATCATCTGCCGCTGTTGGTCTGAGATTATGCTGCGCGCGGATAGTAGACGCGATATCCAGCTTGGCTTGGTCCATCTGGTCAGATGAGGTGGCGGAAACATAAATCGTTCCGACATTTTTCCCACCAGTCAAGCGGCTCATCGCAGTTGTAATCGGAATGAGAATGCGATCGTCATTGTTTGTCATGCCAGAGCTTCCTTGACTTTTTAGGACTCCGATAATGGTGAACGGAATTCGGTTGATCTGAACGGTTTGTCCAATCGGGCTCGTGCTTGAATTCGCAAACAGATTGTTCACCACTTCAGTACCAACTACAGCCACATTAAACTGCTGCTTTACCTCAAAGTTTGTAAAAAAGCGTCCCTGCGCTACCTCGACATTGCGCACATCAGGAAAGGCAGCCGTCGTGCCTTCCAGCGAGCTTGAATAGTTATTGCTGCCCCAAACGATCTGACCACGTCCATTCACGCTAGGGGCGACACCAGCTACCGACTCCTTTTGTGCAATGGCTTCTGCATCCGCCAGCGTCAAGGTGTTCAAGGAGCCAGCTCCCAAGCTCACTCGTCCTTGCGTCGCCTGTCCTGGCGCTACAATCAAGAGGTTACTGCCCAGCCCGTTGATCTGGGAAGCAACGCTAGAGGACGTTCCTTCCCCAATCGCTACCATGGCGATAACCGCTGCGACCCCGATAATGATTCCCAGCATCGTGAGTATGGAGCGCAGACCGTTTGCTTTTATACTTCGAAATGAAATGCGTACACATTCCAGAAAGCTCATCGTCTCACTTCCTCTGACAACACTCTTCTACGCTCTGCCACCAGTTCATTCGCGATAATCTGACCATCACGAAAACGGACGATCCGTTTGGCGTATTCCGCGATATCCGGCTCATGCGTAACCAGAATGACGGTTTTTCCTGCATCGTTTAGCTGCTGGAAAATCCCCATGATCTCTTCGCTCGTTTTAGTGTCCAAGGCTCCTGTCGGCTCATCCGCAAGTAGAATGACCGGATCATTCACCAGAGCGCGTGCAATGGAAACACGCTGCTGCTGCCCCCCCGACAGCTCGTTCGGTTTATTGTTCAACCGCTCGGCCAGACCGACACTGATAAGTGCCTGGACCGCCCGCTGTCTACGCTCCTTTGCCGAGACGCCACCATAAAGCAAGGGAAGCTCAACATTTTCAACCGCTGTCGTTCGCGGGAGCAAATTGAAATTTTGAAACACGAATCCGATTTTTTGATTGCGGATTTCCGCCAGCTCATCATCATGTGCTTCTGATACAGGAAAGCCATCTAAGTAAAACTCACCAGAGGTAGGCTTATCCAGGCAGCCAATCACATTCATCATCGACGATTTGCCAGAGCCCGAGGGACCCATGATCGCAACGAAGTCCCCTTCCTCGATCGTGAGGCTTACTCCGCGCAGCGCCTGGATTTCCTGATCACCGATCTGATACTGTTTTTTCAACGATTCGATTTGAATAACGGGTTTCATCTCATCATCGTCCTCTCATTTGGACGACGCCTCCGCCACCGAAGCCTCCACCGCCTCCAAAACCGCCCATACCTGGCATACCACCCGTGCGGCCAGAGTTTTGGTTTGAGCTAGACGTCGCTGTATTCATGAGGATGGCAATACGATCACCTTCTTGTAAACCTTCGGTGATTTCTACCTTGTCAGAAGCGAAGTAACCAATCTTGACCGGTTGGAAACGATACGGCAAGTTTGCTCTGCCTTCACTCGCTCCTGCTCTTGCTCCTTCCCGATTTTTCCCGCGCTGCTGCTGCGCATCGCTTGCTGCCGGCTCTGTTGCCTGTGCTGCACCATCAGTATTGCCCGCCAGCAAATAAACCCCATCTTGGCCATTACGCGTTTGCAGGGCTTGAGCAGGAACAAGCAGTACATTTTGGTGTGTGCCAATCTCTATCGTAACGTTCATCGTCATCCCAATTTTTAGCATACTGTCCTTGTTTGCTACAGAAAGCAGCACGTCATACGTCGTAACACCGGAAGTTGTTTTCGCCTCTGGGTAGACGAGCTTCACCTTCCCGCTGAAGTTCTGATCGGTATAGGAGCTTGTCGTGAACGAAACATCCAAGCCTTCCTTTACTTTACCGATATCGCTTTGGCTGATTTCCGCCAATACTTCCAGGTCACCGGAATTTGAGTTGTCCATGATGATGAAGTCATTCGCAGGAATTTCTCCCACATTTCCATTCAGCTGCACAATCACACCATCCATCGGTGCTTTCAGCGTCACGGCTTTCAACGCTTTTTGCGCTTGCTGAAGCTGTGCTTTTGCCTGTTCCACGGCAGCTTTGGCAGCGAGAACCGTAGCAGCTTCTGGACCTTCGTTCGCATCGCTTAATGCCTCCAGCGCAGTTTGGTATGCTGCCTGGGCTTGCTCTACTTTTGCCGACGACTGACCTTTTGTCTGACCAGCCGTTAGCACCGCGGTATTATAGTCCCTCTGTGCCTGATCGAGCGCGTTTTGTGCACTGTCATATTCAGTTTTGGAAATCGCTCCTGCCTCAAACAACGCCTTTTGTGAGGCGAAGGTTTTTTGCGCGGTTTCCAAATTCGCTTTCGCCTTCGCTTCGTCATTGGCTGCTTTTTGGGTATCAATGCTCTGTTTTGCCACGTCCAGCTCGGCTTTCGCCTGATTAACGTTTGCTTGCAGGGTGCTGATTTCCGCAGCCGATTTGCGCTTTTGGGCATCCTCCAGCTTGGCCTGTGCGGAGAGCAGGTTCGCCTCTGCATTTGTTACCTGGATTTTGGCTACCGAGTCATCCATCATAGCCAGTACCTGACCTGCTTTTACATGATCGCCTATTTTCACCTCAATGGATGAGATCGCATCCTTGGCGTCTTCTGCGTCAGAAAAGGAAAGGGAGGTTCGCTTGGACGCTTGAACAGTACCCGACGCCAGCACTGTTTCCGAGATGTCTCCCCGTTTTACCGTTTCCGTCAGAAAAGCAGCCTGTGCGCTTTGCGGGGTCATCAAGGTCTTATATCCAAACACGCCACCCCCGCCAACCAGAACAACAGCCAGGCATGCCAAAATGATTTTCTTTTTTTTGCTTTTTGATTTTGAAAGAAATGATTGCTTCTTTTCTGTTTCCGCCACAAAAAGACCCTCCTACCCTCTGCGGTTGTACGTGCCCGCAACTGATGGGATCAATATACGGAACGAATACGTCAGGGAAAAGTCAGATTGTCCCGTATAAAAAAGAAAAAACGACCTTGCCCAATCGCAAGGTCGCTTGCCAATCCACAATCATTATTTCCGCAAGATCAAAGTAAATGCACTGCCCTGCGGCGAGCTCGTTGTGAGCACGAGATTACCGCCCATCGCCTGTGCAATCATCCGACTAAAGGACAAGCCCAGCCCGAGCCCCCGCACGAGTTGTTTTTTCTCCTCACCACGGTAAAACCGGTCGAAAATAAGGGACTGCTCCTCCACAGGAATTCCCTTGCCATTATCCTTAACTTCAATCATGATTTCCTGCTGGGTCTCGGACAAAGTAACCTCGATCCTACCTTCTCCTGGTATCGCCTGGGCCGCATTATTTAACAGGTTGTAGACGATTTGCTGAATGCGCAGCGGGTCCGTAGTGATCGTAATCTCATTTGGCGGCTTATTGACGCAAAGCTCCAGCCGCTCCTCTTCCTGTCCGATCCGCCATTGATGCGTAATTTCCTGAACCAAATCATTCAGATTTTGACTCTCCCGCTGGATGCGAATATCTCCTACGGCGAACGTATTGAAATCGAGCAAATCCTCTACCATTTTTTGCAGGCGGGTCGTCTCTTTTGTACAAATATCCAAAAACTCTTTCGCTTCATCGCCAGTAACAATGTCGTCCTTAACTGCCTGGACGAGGCCACTAATCGAGGTGACCGGTGTCTTCAGCTCATGCGTCACGCCTGCAAGCAGCTCCGTGCGCATCAACTCCAGCTGCTTCAATCGATCAGCCATTTCCTTAAAAGAGTGGACCAGCTCATAAATTTCATCTTCCCGACTGTTTTTATCGAGATGAATCTCATAATTGCCCATGACAATTTGCTTGGCTGCGTCCGCTACATCCTTGATCGGCTGTGCCAGCTTTTTGGTCAGCAAATAAATCACCAGCCATCCGAGCAGTCCGAGGCCACCCAGCATAATAAACAGCAGCTCGAATTCTGTACTGCTTCTCGTTATGTCCTTTTTATGCGTAAACAGGACCACCCAACCGACATGCTTCTGGTTGACCTGTATGCTTCTTTTCACATAGAGCAGTTCATCCCCACGCTCGAGCTTGACCTGTGTCGTATTGTCATTTGCCTCTACCACTTGCTCGGCCATTCTCGTCAGCTCTCCTGAAAACGGACCGGGAGCATTGAAGAGGGGGCGTTTCTCCTCATTGAGAATGAGAAAGAAAGGCTTGATATTCAGCCGCAGTGATTCCTGGCGCCTGTCCAGAATACGAAACAAGAACGGGTCTGTCTTCAGCTTTCCATCTGCGTCAACGACTCGATCGGAAATCTCTGCTGCCATCAAGCGCATAATATCCAGCCGCTTCTGGGTTTCACTGTAGGTAATCCACAAACTGGAAAGAACTCCGATGACGAGCAAACCGATACAAAGCGTAATGACGTAGCGCGTTGTCCAATACCGAAAAAGCGAGGTGCGTCCTTGTTTACTCATACACACACAACTTGTATCCCAAACCTCTAAAGGTTTTTATTTCGCCTTCGGTAACGGGCCAGTTTTCCAACGATCTTCTGATGCGTTTGATTGACAGGTCCACGGCTCGATCACTCCCCTCATAATCCAGGCCCCATACTTGCTCAATAAGCTGCTCACGGGTAAAGGTCTGATTCTTATACTGAGCAAGAAACAGAAACAGTGAGAGGTCTTTTGGAGTAAACGTGAGCTCGACTCCGTGCAGGGTGACCGAATACGCTTTGAAATCGATCTTGAGGCTGCCAAACTGCTTTATCCGATCACCCTCGATAATTTGTGTAGATCGGCGCAGCACGGCCTGAACACGTGCCACCACCTCGTCAGCTATAAAAGGCTTGGTTATGTAATCATCTGCTCCCTGGCCGAGACCAGCCAGCTTATTTTCAATCTGACCAAGTGCGGTCAGCATGATAACGGGGCAAGAGCTTTTCGCTCGTATGTATTCTAAAATGCTCCATCCACTCCGCCCAGGCAGCATTACGTCTAACAGGACGAGAGCCGGGTTGACCGAGTCAAATTTACGCTCTGCCTCATCTCCGGTAAATGCTTGTTCCACTTGAAACTGATGCTTCTCCAAATACGCTTTCAATACACGGGAGATGGGTAACTCGTCTTCCACAATCAGGATGTTTTTCATTCCCGGTTCCCTCCTCTTTCGCTAGGACAGACTCTTACCTAAGAGTAAATCAGGAATATGTCAAGCGGAAGTCTGGAATGACTCTATCTTTCCTATTAAAATGAAAAAGAGTCTACGTAGAAGATCAGGAGGTTTCAAAGATGAATCGCTTGACCGAGGAAGAAAAAAACGGGCTGTACAAGGCCATAAGCAATCGCAGAGATATACGCACGTTTCGCAAAGAGCCGGTCCCACCCGAAAAATTAGCAATGATTCTCGCTGCCGCCCATCACGCACCTTCTGTCGGGTTTATGCAGCCATGGAATTTTATTCTCGTCCAAGACGATGCGCTGAAGCAGGAGCTGGCGGATTGTGCGGATAAAGAGCGCCGTGCACTGGCTATTCATTATGAAGGAACAGGAAGAGAATCGACCTTTCTCGATTTGAAAATTCAGGGGATCAAGGAAGCTCCCGTCACGATCTGCGTCACCTGTGATCCAACTCGCGGCGGTGACCATGTTCTGGGACGCAACTCCATCCCGGAGACCGATATCATGTCTGTCAGCTGTGCGATTCAAAACATGTGGCTCGCTGCTTACGCAGAGGACTTGGCGATGGGCTGGGTCAGCTTTTATAAAAAAGCGGATGTTCGCCGTATTTTGGATATTCCGCCACATATTGATCCAGTCGCACTGTTGTCTATTGGCTATACGGACCACTACCCGGATCGACCGCTACTGGAGCTGCATAAATGGAGGGAACGAGAAGCTTTGCAGGAGTTGATTTACCGGGATCGTTGGGGTGTCAAGCCTCCCGGCAAAAAGTAGCTGCACAAAAAAAGGGTTGCCCACTTGTTTGAGCAACCTAGATGCAATGGAGGGGTAGTACGTGAATAAAACAGTACCCTCCAGACGTGATAGTTTCCGTATAGGTTTCAAAAAATAGCTTACTCACGAACATTGAACTAGCAAAATGGGAACGTTCACCCAGGCTGAGGGTAGATGGTACAAGCCAAAGCAGACTTGATTTGGGTCTATGTGCGGGGGCGAGTCCTGTTCGTAGGCATAGCCTGCAGGGGATCTTCCGGCCAATAATGCTTCGGATATCGTCCCTTCAAGTCTTTCTTTACCTCAAAGTATGTGTTTTTCCAAAAGCTCTGCAAATCTTGTGTCACCTGCACGGGGCGATGGGCCGGTGACAATAAATGAAGGGTCAGTGGCACCCGCCCTCGTCCTACCCTTGGCGTATCCTGCCAGCCGAACAGCTCCTGCAATCGGACGGAAAGAACGGGCGCTTCGGGATTGCTGTAATCGACAGGTACACGCGAGCCGCTCGGTACGACGATATGTGTAGGTGCGCTCACGTCCAGCTCCCGTCGCTGCTCCCAGCTAAGCATTTCTTCGAGAATCGACGACAAAGACAAGTGCTGCAGCTCCGCCAGCTTTTTACAACCATACAGATGCGGCCCCAGCCAGTCTGCAAGCGAGCCAATCAATGCCTGTTCTGATACATCTGGCCAATTTGCATCAAGCATGTGCATGAAAAGCAGTCGTTCCTGGAATGACCGCGCATGACGATTCCAAGGCAGTATGTTCAGTCCCTCTTCGGCAATTCCACCGAGCAATGCGGTGAGCACTGCCTCTGGATCATGAGCTGCTTCTGGCGCTTCTTGAATCGTCAACGCCCCCAAACGCCTGCGGGCCCTCGTACGAACAGATTGGGATGACCGCTCCCACCATACCTTCACTTCCTCCTGTATCTCATCTGCAAAGTCCCTCTCCAGATCGCTTTCATCGAGTCGTGCTGCCAGTGTGATACGACTATCCACGCCTTGGTCGTCGAGCATGGCTGCTACGACGTACTTTTCATAGGCGAGTGGCTGATTGATCATAAATGCGGCACCTCGTCCATTGCGGAGCAAGTATCGCCCATCCCCTCTGCGCTGGGCGATGCGATCAGGATAGGCGTAAGCAAGCAGCCTTCCTGTTGCTGCTATGTCTGTTGCCTCAGCATTTTCAAGCTCACTCCACTGCCGCTTTAGTTGAGCCGCTTCTTCCCAAATCCGCCGGACCGCACCTTCATCAACCTGTAGCTCGCCAAGATGCGCTCGCTCTAATTTCTTGTGGCGACTGATCATTCTGAGCAGCTCGACGCGCACCTGCAAGTCTGCATCCTGGCTCGCCCCCCTTCCTCGGATGATATCTCGCTCGTTTATGAGCACAGCAAGCTCACAGGCAAGCGAGCGAAGCCCCAGCTCCTCCGCTTTGCAGATCATGTGTCCCAGTCTTGGATGAAGTCCCATTTCTGCCAGCTGTCTGCCATGCTGAGTAATCCGGTTGCTCTCGTCCATCGCACCGAGCTGAATCAGCAGGTCGCTGGCCTGTGCCATCGCTGCCTTTGGAGGCGAATCCAGCCACGACAACTCGTCTGCATCCGTGACTCCCCACGCAGAAAGCTCCAGTGCTAGCGGCGCTAAATCAGCTTCTTTGATTTCTGGTGGCTGATGCGCCGCGAGCATTCTGTCCTCCGACTCTGTCCACATCCGGTAGCAGATGCCGGGCGCAAGTCGTCCCGCACGGCCTCGTCGCTGATCAGCCGATGCTTTGGATACTTGGATCGTCTCCAGTCGTGTCATGCCTGTCCGCGGGGAGAACCTGGGCACGCGCATAAAGCCGCTATCAATTACAATGCGCACGCCCTCTACCGTTAAGCTTGTTTCAGCAATCGAGGTCGACAATACAATTTTTCTCTCTCCAGGCTTTCCTCGACTGATCGCTCTATCTTGTGCTTCCTGCGGAAGTGCTCCATACAATGGGGCAATTTGTACACTGGGACTTATACCCGCCTCCCGGAGCAAGGCTTCTACCCTGCGAATCTCTCTAGCACCTGGTAAAAATACGAGCATATCTCCAGCTTCAGCCACCAGGGCCTGTTGTATCACCCGCGCTATTTCCGGCTCCATGCGACCGTCCAGTGGCCGAGACAAAAATCGTGTCTCTACCGGATAATGACGTCCTTCACTCTTAATGACGGGAGCATCGCCGAGGAGCGCCGCTACCGGCTCTGCATCCAGCGTCGCTGACATGACCAGAATCCGTACGTCTTCACAAAACAGGCTGCGTGCCTGCAAGCTGAGGGCAAGTCCCAAATCTGCGTGAAGATTCCGCTCATGAAATTCATCGAAAATGATGAGCCCCACATCCTCTAGTGCCGGGTCAGCCTGGAGCATACGGGTAAGCACTCCTTCTGTAATGACCTCAATGCGAGTTTGCGGCCCGACCTTTGCATCCATTTTGACGCGATAGCCTACCGTCTCTCCTACCTTTTCACCCAGCAAAGCCGCCATGTAGCCGGCGGAGGCACGTGCTGCCAAACGACGCGGTGTCAGCATCAATATTCGCCTTCCTGCTAGCCACGGCTCGTCGATGAGCGCCAGTGGCACTCTGGTCGTTTTTCCTGCGCCAGGTGCGGCGACGAGGACGGCACTTGTTTGTTTCTGTAATACTGCCTTTACTTGCGGTAGAACCTGATCGATTGGCAGCTGTTTCATTTTTTCACCTCTCGCTTGCGTAACCTCATTTGTTCATCATACACACAATTGACCTCATTCAAAAAGCACTTCAAAAAATGACTGAATAATCATTCAATAGTATAATCAATTTGTTGCCCGGAACTAGAAGGAGGTGTCCAATGTGCTCCGCATTCACCAGCATGAAGCTGTCACCTGCGCAGAAGGAATCGTGCAAAAAGCAGGCCGTGATTCTTCGATTTATGTATTTATTACCGATGGAATGATGATCGACACGGGTCCCCAGATTATCGCGGACGACCTGATTCCTTTTCATCAGGAAGCGTCCTTTGATTCTGTCGTACTCACTCACAGCCACGAAGACCATGTAGGAACCGCAGGTTGGATTGAACAGCACACACAGGTACCTATTTACATTCACGAAAACGGCCTAGACAACTGCACTGCAAAAGCACGCTATCCCAAATACCGCCAGCTCACGTGGGGTATTCGCGAGCCATTTACAGCTTTGCCGATACGAGCTACTCATCATTCCCGTACCCTTGACTGGAAGGTGCTTTATACACCGGGCCATGCTCACGACCACATTGCCCTCATACACGAGGGAACCGGACGCTTGTTCTCGGGCGATTTATTTTTAGGAATCAAGACAAAAGTGATTTTGCAGGAGGAATCCATCCCGCTTCAGATCGAATCCATCCGGCTTGTTCTTTCCCATGACTTCGGAGCCATGTATTGCGCACATGCTGGATACATCGCAGATGGACGCACTGTATTGCAACAAAAGCTAGACTATCTGGAAAATTTGTCGGGGGAGATTTGTCGTCTCCACTCCCTAGGGCTTGCGGAAAACGAAATCCAAGCACGCCTGTTTACAGCAAATCTACCGATCGTCGAAATATCCGAAGGGGAGTTTGATTCACTTCACATCGTTCGCTCTGTGCTTGCAGACAAGCGAAAAGAAGAGAAAAGCTGCTAGGGGCATGTCAGTCGAAGCTGCTTACAAAACGAAGAGACCGACTGATTTGTCGGTCTCTATTCTTTATCAATCGGATTGGACATCTGGTCATCGTACAAATCGAAAATCACTTTCCCATTGGAGTTTTTCACCGCATAGTTCACCTGATCAAGACGCAATCCTTTTTTGTTCAAAAGGCCCATCAGCCAATCGAGTTGGAGCTGATTCTGTTTTAAATTATGGTGAATGATCTTGCCGTCCATGATTAACTCGATGGGAAACCATTGTCGTTTATTATATTTTAGCTTGAGATCCTTACGTGTGACAGGAAGGTATTCCGCCTTGCGTAAAATAGACAATTCACCGTTCAGCTCCAGCACCGCGAACTGGACTTCTTCAATGTTGTAAATGTTTCTTTCCCGTAACTCCTGATTCAGCGTATCTAGGGAAAACTTTAGCTTTCGCATGTTATCTTCCAATATTTTTCCGTTTTGAATAATAATTGTTGGCTGTCCGGAGAACCATTTACGTAAATAGCGGTTTTTGAGGGACAAAATCATTAGCAAATAGGCAATCGCACTAAACGTAAGTAATGCCGCAATTAACTGTCCCATTTTAATTTGGAGGTTAAAAGCGAGGTTGGCCGTAAGCGCTCCCAACGTAATCGCTGCAACAAAATCATGATACGTCATTTGGGCGATTGTCTGCTTGCCCAGCAGCCTTGTAATGATCATCATAATGGTAAAAGCGAGAATTGCTCTTCCGATCGTTTCGATAATCGTGTCCATCATGCACCGCCGTATAGTCGATATGTTAGTCTCGCTATAGTTATATCCAGTATTTCACTCTCCAAATCAATGGTCGCAGCTGTATACAGACTTTTGCGGA
Organism: Brevibacillus reuszeri; assembly: GCF_002897295.1. Lineage (GTDB taxonomy): Bacteria > Bacillota > Bacilli > Brevibacillales > Brevibacillaceae > Brevibacillus > Brevibacillus reuszeri_A. The sequence continues at coordinate 120,440 of NZ_BEXF01000004.1, read as the reverse complement.
AAAATCTTCTACAATAAATAGTAATCTCATACGTGGCAGGAGTGAAATCAATGGCGATCAAAAAAGTAGAGCACGTCGGTTTGATGGTAAAAGACCTGGATACTTCTATCGACTTTTATACCAAGGTGATCGGAATGGAGTGCTTGGGCAAGCTAGTGCATACCAATTCTGCCATTACCCTTGCTTTTCTCGGGTTCGCTGGCAGCAAGGAAACCGAGCTCGAATTAGTCCAGGGCTACAACGATTCACTTCCCGAAGAAGGCAAGGTCCATCATCTCGCTTTTGCCGTAGACAATCTGGAGGAAGAAATCGAGCGTCTCAAGGGGGTTGATGTAGTTTTCATTGACGCTGAAATTACGACTTTGCCGAACGGCTCACGTTACATATTCTTCAAGGGTCCTGATGGAGAATGGCTGGAGTTGTTCGAGAGCACACGCTAAATGCCTTTTAACAAGACAAAGACCATCCAGGCACTCAATTCCTAGGATGGTCTTGTTCTGTGGTAAAAAACGTCTCGACGTTTTTCATAAAAGTAGATGTGACCGCTTACTATTTTATTTATCCACGCTGATAAACGGAGTCGCTCCACCTGTCACGTTAGGCAATTTTCCATCCCATTTGCGGATAGCTTCCAGCTGTGCTTCGATTTGTCTGAGCTGGATCAGCTCCGGCGTTACTTCCTGCTTTTGCAAACGCAATGCTTCTGCTTGTGCTTGTGCTCTCGTAATTTCCTGTTCCTTTTCTATTTTGATCCGCTCCAGGTCCAGCTTGGATTTGAGCGCCTGCTGCTCGGCTACCTGCTTGGATTCGATGGCACGGTTGAATTCATCGCTAAATGTAAACTCGCGAATATTGATCTCATCCAAAATAATGTTATAAGTGGACAGCTTTTCGCGCAACACTTCTTTTACCTTGGCGCTTACTTCAGAACGCTTGGAAATGAGTTCTTCTGCTGTATATTGAGCAGTAACCGCTTTCAACGCTTCCGCTATGGCGGGGTCAACAATCCGGCTATTGTATTCCAATCCGACCTGCTGATACAGTTTATTTACATTTTCAGCATCCAGATGGTGGTTGACTGCGATCGTAGTCGATACGGTTTGCAGGTCACGCGACGCCGATGTCTGACTCATCTCTGACTTTTGTACACGGACCTCGATTGGTATTACGGTTTGAATAAACGGAATTTTGAAGTGCATGCCTTCTTGCATTACTTTTGGCTGTACGGCTCCCAGCTGCAACACGATTCCACTGTGTCCGGCCGATATAATCGTAAAGGATTGACTTCCGAGTAGTACCAATACCGCAAGAACCAGGATTGTCGCAATCAGCTTGCCCCCTGCTTGAAAGGGACTCATCTTTACTACATTGTTGTCGCTCATGTTCCGCCTCCCCTTTATATATATCATCATTTATGCATACGTTTCAGAAAACAATTAGTTTCAAAAACTTTCTGTATTCGCTGCTGCCTCTACTAACACCCTTCCCATCCGCTCTGCTTCGAGCCTGCACAGCTCAAACTCGACCTCGCCTGATACATGCGAAATAAGCTGGATGACTTCCTCGCACCCATGGCTGCAAATGAGAAACTGCTCCCATTTTACTTGGGCACGAGGTACTTTACGTGCATGAAATCCGCTTTGGAATCCTCCGATAGACATTATGGGCGCCTCCCTTATCCAAAAAACAAATCAACAATATCACGTGTGGCAGACGGGTCTCTTTTATACATCTCACTGTATCCACACGCGACACAACTAACCACATCAAACCGTTGGTACTGTAAATTTAACATCCGCGACAAAATTCCGCCCGTCGCCGACATTTCCGTTATCGTGGCCGAGGTGCAGCCGCATTTGAGGCAGCCTTTTCTGGCATTTGCCTCATCTCCTACTCGCGTTGTCTTTCTTGTACAGCTGCATTGGAAGCGATAGTCGAGCGGCTCACTACAAATTCCACATATATCCGCCATGGCTATATCCTCCCTTTTTTGGTTTTACGATAAGAAAGCTGAACAGCCACAGATGCAGATAAAGCAGAGACGCCACGACCTCAAAGCGGAAGTCTCCATTTGCAAACAGTGATGAGCCCGATTTTCCTCCTGACATGACGAACATAAACAGCATCATCGCAACCAATCCGGCCAAGCTATATGCAATCAAGCGGAATACATAATTGACAACAGAGTTAACCCAGCCAATTTTTGCAGTGATAAATTCGATCAAGATTGACAGTGGCACTCCTCCTAGCAAATATACAGGGGCTGCGTACATCAGATACACCATGACCAAGGAAGCATATGACCAATAATATGTATTTGCTTGTTGCTCATCCAGCGGGGTGTAATTCAACCAGGCTAGTCCCATACAAAAGATGATCGCTGAAAGCAGCGCGACCACAATTTTGCGAATCATAAACCTATCCACCTCTCATCCTATTTACCAAACTCCCCCATAATGATACCCTTTATTTGGCAGTGGGGAAAGAAAACTTCCCCTCATAGCTTGAAAAAAGCAGTGAAAATAGGCGACCTAAACGGGAAAAGGGGCTTTTCAAATGAGCGATCTGAAGTTGATTGATGCGTACAAAAGCAACTTGCAAGCATACTCATTAGAACAGCTAAGACATATCCCTGAGCGAGGAACCTGGTCTCTTGGTCAAATGTACAGCCACTTGATTCTCGTGGCGCTGGAGTACCTAGACAATGTGGAAGCTTGTGCAGAAGCCGTATCGGAGCAACCGCTAGGAAAAACGACCGCTGGTGAAAATTTATACGCGAGGGGCGGATTTTTGCCCATTAAAATCAAGCTTCCGGACTTGCCCGAAAATACCCCTAGCAATTCGGAAGAAAAAGAAGACCTATTTGCAGGTCTCGATCTCGTTCAGAAGAGAATGCGGGAATGGAAAGGAAAAGTAGACCTCGTAAATCCAAACCATAAAGCATTACATGGTGGCTTTGGATGGCTGAATGCGCGGGAGTGGTACGATCTTGTCGATATGCATTTTCGCCATCATCTGAACCAGAAGCAGGAATTAGAACAGAAACTGAGCTTATAACGTAAAAAACCGCGGGATATGAGCTCCGCGGTTTTCATTATAGAATCTGGATGAACGTCAGCTTTTTACAGGTACGTCGTTATCTAACGAAGCTGTACTGCTTACAGGAACGACTTTGGCTAACCGCTGAACGAGGACAAATCCGATCAGCATAAAGATGACAATCATCCCTACGACTCCGCTCCAGCCAAAGGAGGACCAGAATACGCCCCCCATCGTTCCTCCAATACTTGAGCCTGCATAGTAAAAGAACAGATAGAGCGAGGATGCCTGAGCTTTGTCGTGCAGAGCGCGACGCCCTACCCAGCCGCTCGCGATGGAATGGCTACCGAAAAAGCCAAATGTGAGGATCGGCAGTCCGAGTATTTTTATCCACAGCCATTCATGAAGTGTCAGACAAGCCCCGATGAGCGTCAACAAAAGAGAAATCATCAGTACTTTTTGCCGGCCGTATTTATCCGCCATTTTTGCCATCCACACGGAGCTGAACATCCCTACCAAAAACACGATGAAAATCCAGCCGACCAGTGTCTGGGAAAGCGAATAAGGCTCCCTCGTCAGCACATAGCCCATGTAGTTGTACATTGCGACATTGCTCCCCAAAATAAGAAAGCCGATTCCGAACAGGCATAGGAGGCCAGGGTCCTTCAGATGACTGCCCATCGATGCCATCAGCTTTTTGAATTCAGGTGTACGAGCATGAAAGTTTTGTGATTTTGGCAAGCAAAGCCAGAAAATGAGGCTTGCTACCAAGCTGATAAAGCTGATTGAGCCCATCGCCACATGCCAGTTGAACAGATCAGTAAGCGTGCCCGATATGATGCGTCCAGAGACCGCCCCAAGTGAATTTCCGCTTATGTAGAGCCCCATCGCGACACCAAGGCTTTTGGGCTCCATTTCCTCTCCCAAATATGCCATGGCAATAGACGGCAGGCCCCCTAAAGCAATTCCCTGAATGATGCGAAATAGTAATAATGATTCAAAAGTCGAGCTAAAAGCAGTCAAAATTGATAAAACGGATGCCACGAGCATGGAGCTTATCATGACGGGTTTTCGTCCCCACACCTCTGACACAGTCCCGAATAGCAGCATGCTGATCGCAAGTGAGATCGTCGTCATGGATAGTGACAAGCTTGCCATCGTGGGGGAGATGTGAAATTCTTTGGTGAATTCTGGCATGAGCGGCTGCGTGCTGTACAAAATCGCAAACGTATTAAACCCTGCTGCAAAAAAGGCTAGATTGGACTTCCGAAAAGCAACAGTTCCTTGCTCGATGTAGCCCATGATGATGAACCTCCCTGAATCCTTTCCGTCTCACCGTTATACTATCACCCCCAATTCATAATGTATAATTTATTGTAATCATGATTTTCATGCATACGAGTAATGATATATTCAGCTTTTCTGACACAGACTGGAGGGTTACTTGATGGAATGGCAGCAGCTTGAATACTTTCAAACCTTGGCACGGATTCAGCACGTCACTCGTGCCGCCGAGCATATGTCGCTCTCTCAGCCAGCACTAAGTCGATCCATCGCTCGACTGGAGGAGGAGCTGGGTGTTCAGCTGTTTGAGCGGCAAGGCAGAAACATCATGCTCAATCGCTATGGTCAGCTTTTTTTGAAACGGGTCAATCGCATTCTCAAGGAATTTAACGACGGGAAGCAAGAGCTGCATGATTTGGTCCATCCTGAGCACGGCGAGGTTGCCTTGGGCTTTCTGCACACGCTGGGAACCAATCTGATTCCTGATTTGATCGGGGCCTTTCGCCAGCTCTCCCCTTCCATCAGCTTCACGCTTTTACAAAATCACAGCTATTCGCTGCTAGAGCATTTGAGTGCTGGTGAGCTCGACCTCTGTCTGCTTGCGGAGCCTACTGAAACCAAGCTGCCGATCCACTGGACACCGTTGTGGACCGAGGAGCTTTTTGCCGTAGTCCCGCTCGGTCATCCATTGGCAGATCGGGAAAGCATTTTGCTTCAGGAAATCGCCAGCGAGTCTTTTATCTTTTTGAAAAAGGGCTATGCTCTTCGGCGTACAACCGATCAGTTGTTTCAGCAAATCGGGGTCACTCCGCAAATTACGTTTGAAGGTGAGGAGGCGGCTACGGTTTCGGGGCTTGTCGCAGCAGGTCTTGGGGTATCGCTTTTGCCTGACTTGCACGGGATTAACATGAGCAAAATTGTACAAATCCGCATTCGTGAGCCCAAATGTCAGCGGGTGATTGGGATGGCTCTCGTGCAGGGAGGGTATCTTTCTCCAGCTGCTGGACGGTTCAAGGAGTTTGTATTGAACCATTTTTCGGAATCGCAGTAGTACTTGCTGTAGTGAAAGAGAGGAAAACGGAGAAAAAGCTCCAGGTTCCGCCTGAGCTGTGCCCCAAAGACCTTCGCTTTTTCTCCGTTTTCCTCTCACTAGCGTTGTAATTTATCCGAAAGTCATTCAAAAAAATAGGGGAACCACTCTTCGTGGCTCCCCTTTGTGCAACATTATATGCTTCATTTTTTTACCCCAGCTGGTTGATCTATAGAACGGGGGCTACTTCGTATGAAACCCGGCTACAATCGATTTCAAATGCTCCGCTCGGGCACGAATCGTCTGTGCCATCTGGCTGACCTGCTGGGAGGCGGTGAGCTGCTCTGTTGCATGCGTGACAACCTGCTGGCTATGGGTCGATACGGTTTGTGCAGCGGAGGTGAGCTGCTGTACGGAAGCAGAGGTTTCCTGCGCGCCGGCGCTTACCTGCAAGGAGGTAGCCGATATTTCCTGCAGCTGTGCCGTAACCTCTTCGATCAGGATCATGATTCGTTCAAAGGCTTGTCCCGTTTGATTGGCTGAGTCTAGTCCAGATTCTACACCAATCACCATACCCTCCATCGCGCTGACTGCATTTTGCGAGCCGCTCTTGATCTCCGCTATCAATTGTTCGATCTGGGCAGCGGAATGCTGCGATTCCTCGGATAGCTTTCGTACTTCGTCAGCGACCACGGCAAATCCGCGTCCATGCTCGTTTGCCCGTGCTGCCTCAATCGCTGCGTTGAGCGCAAGCAACGAGGTTTGCTTGGATATTCCCGAAATGACGCTCAGGGCTTGGACGATCTGCTGTGATTTCTCTCCCAGGTTTCGTATCGTGACAGCTGTTTCTTTTACTCTTTCATCCATAAATCGGATTTGCTCCACGACGGCTCGCAGCAAGCCATCCCCTTGCTGAGCTTTTCCTGTCATCACGGAGGACGCATCTGCGATTGCTGTCGTCCTGTCCGCAATTACCTGCACGCCCGTACTCACCTGCACGACAACAGCCGCCACCTCCTCTGTGCTGCACAGCTGCTCTGCCGACAGGGCCGAGACTTCATGCATCGAGGTCCTGGCGCCTGTCGATGCTGCATGGGACTGTGTGGCACTTTGCTGCAAGCGCTCAGCTGATTGAAGCAGCTCGTCGACACTCTCCTGTGTTGTATGGACGATCTCCTGTACCTTTTCGATAAACAGATTAAAGGAAGTGATGAGCGTACCGATCTCTCCGGATGCCTTCACCTGAATACGCTCGGACAAGTCCGACTCGCCAGTCGCTGTTTTCTCGGCGAATGCTGTAATCCACTTGGTTACCTTTTGCACAGGCTGTGAAACGGTGCGCGCAATCCCGATTCCAAAGAGTACGGACAAGAGGCCCGCCCCTATAAGAATCGCAATCATGATCTTGTTCGCATCCCCACCGTTCTCCGCTGTTTGGCGGTAGTTCTCGAATGCCTCGGTTTCCTTAACTGTCATCAGCTCCTGGAAGCCGTTGTTGATTTTCTGCAGCAAGGGCGATAACGCTTGATACTGGCTCGCTGCAGCACTTCCCTCCTGGTGAAGCACCAGCTGAATCAGCTCGGAGCGCTTTGCCTGGTATTCCTTCAGCATGACCATCAGCTCATCCAGCTTTTGCTTTTCCGCAGGCTCCTTCACCTTCTCGGCGAACGAAGCAATCAGCTGGTTATTTTCACTGATTAGCGCCATCATTTCTCCGATAATGGCATTATGCTTGGCAGTGTCCGTTTCCAGCGTCAATTGATAGAAATGGGTTTCCAGCGTACGCAGATTCGTTCGCACCTTGCCAATTTCCAGAATCGGCACCAGATTGTCTTCATGCACGTGATGCATACTGTCATTTGCCTTGTCCAAATAGTAAAAGCCGGAGAACCAAATTCCCGTCATCGTGATCAGCAAGATGGCCAGCATGATCATGATTCGCGGAAAAATCCGCAATTGATAGAGCCTCTTCACAATTTTTCCTCCTGATGTATGACTAAACAAGTGAGCGAAAAAAACGGATGGGGAGCAATCTCCCCCATCCGCTGTTAGCACAAGAAGTCTTTAGCTGTTCACGATGACTGTACTGTTACTCGAACCGATGCGAGAAGCGCCCGCTTCGATCATGTTTTGCGCCGTTATCAAATCACGGACACCACCCGAGGCTTTCACGCCCAAGCGATCTCCCACTACCTCTCTCATCAGAGCGACATCCTCAGCAGTAGCTCCTCCTGTAGAAAAGCCAGTAGAGGTTTTGACGTAATGTGCCCCTGCCTTCTCAGACAATTGGCATGCGAGAATCTTCTCTTCGCGAGTCAAAAGGCACGTCTCAATGATTACCTTGACCAGCTGCCCCTCTGCCGCTTCTACCACTGCACGGATTTCATCCTCCACAAGCTTGGCATCGCCTGCTTTTAGAGCGCCGATATTGATGACCATATCGATCTCCTCTGCGCCCTCACGGATAGCCTGCTTGGTTTCCTCCACTTTTAGCGCTGTGGTGTTAGCACCCAGAGGGAAGCCTACGACCGTGCATACTTTTACTTCCGTATCCTTGAGCATAGAGCTAGCCAGCTCAACAAATGCAGGATTGATGCACACCGATGCAAATTTGTACTCGCGCGCTTCCACGCACAGCTTCATAACTTGTTCTTTTGTTGCCTCTGGTTTCAAAAGGGTATGGTCAATGTAGCTTGCAATCATCGTTGTAGCCTCCTTATTTCATTTGGGCAAATACGTCTTTTTCGTTATAAACATCCTTTGCGTTGGTTGCATCGATCAGGCCCGTGCCACCATCCACGTATTCTGGAACCTGTTCGCCTTTTGCTACCTTGAGTGCTGTATCTACTACGATGGAGCCAAGCTTGGTTGGATCATTGAACACCGTTGCGCTGTATTTTCCATCCACGATCGCTTTTACCGCTTCAGACAGGCCGTCAATACCTACGATTTTTACTTTGTCGAGCATTTTGGCTTGCTCCAGTACTTGTAGGGCGCCAAGTGCCATGTCATCGTTGTGTGCATAGACCAGGTTTACATCCGGGTTTGCTTGCAAAAGGTCTTGGAATGCTTTTACAGCTTTTGCGCGAACGTAGTCTGCGTATGGACCTTCCACGATTTTTACCCCAGATTCCTTGCCTACGATCTCATGAAAGCCATCATGACGATCCATCATTACTTTACCGCCCGCGTCACCTTGCAGCTCGATAACTTTTCCTGTTGCTTTGCCTTCTCCACCGAGGATAGCAACGGCTTGTTTACCTGCGATACGGCCCATTTCCTTGTTGTCACGTCCTACGAATGCTGCTACTTTTTCCTCAGTTGGACGGTCGACAGTAACTACCTGGATGTTTGCCTGCTTCGCTGCGTTCAGTGCTGGTACTACGGCTGTCGGGTTGGTTGGGTTCAGGATCAGCACGTCAATTCCTTTGGTGATGAGATCCTGTACATCAGCGTTTTGCTTCTCGATGTCGTTTTGTGCATCCATGACAACCAATTCTGCGCCTTGCTTCTGAGCCTCTGCCTTCGCGCCATCAACCAATGCCGTGTAAAACGGTGATTCAGATGTTACCTGAGAGAAGCCAATAACGATTTTTTTGTCTCCGCCACCAGCATTTGCGCCTCCACCCTCAGCTGCAGGCTGTTGAGAGGAGCAGCCTGCAAATACCAGGCTAGTTAACAGTGCTGAAACAACGAACAGTTTGTTTCCCTTCTTCATATAAAAATCCCCCTTACTATTTTTTAGAGAATTTGAAACCTAGTTCAGGTGTTACCCATTCTTGCTTTGCTTGGAGATAACAAAGCGGTTGAGCACCAGCGCCAGAACGATAATGACGCCCATGAAAATAGATTGGTAGTAAGACGACAGCCCCAGCAGGTTGAAGATATTGGTGATGATGCTCATCAGCAATACCCCGACGAAGGTTCCGCCGACGCTGCCCACGCCTCCAAACAGGCTCGTCCCACCAAGAACAACGGCTGCGATCGCATCGAGCTCAATGCTCTTTCCTGCGGTTGGCTGCCCTACAGTGAGCCAGGAGGCAAGAACGATTCCCGCCAAGGCAGAAAGGGCGCCGCAGATGATGTACGTATAGGTGATATATCTGTTTACATTGATACCTGACAAATGCGCGGACTGCGGGTTGCCTCCAATGGCATATAGCTTTCGTCCAAATGTCGTGTAGCGCAGAACCAGCACCGCCAGAATCGTGAGAACAATCCAGATGATTCCCGAGACCGGGATACGGTCAAACAGATTAGCCCCGAAAAAGCGAATCGATTCAGGCAGGTTGTAAACAGGCTTTCCGTCTGTAAAGAGCAGAGCCAGACCGCGTGCCGCTACCATCATGGCCATCGTGGCGATAAAAGCAGGTACCTTGAGTTTGGTTGTCACCAAGCCATTGATTAATCCCATGGCAGCACCAGCGATAATTCCAAGCACGATAGCTCCAAAAACCCCCACATACGGAATAGAAAGTGCCATGACCATCCCCGCCAAAGCGAGGACCGAGCCGACTGACAAATCAATTCCGGCTACGATGATGACAAACGTCATTCCAATACTGATGATCCCGACCACAGCGGATTGCTGCAGCAAGTTCAAGAAGTTTTGGACCGTCAAAAATTTAGGCGACAGCGCTGCGCCAATCGCGATGAAAACAACCAGCAAGAAAAAAAGATTGTACTTGCGCAAAAATTTTCCAAACTCAAATGAGGGCGCTTTCTTTTTCACGTTGCTGACTTCCTTTACGTGTTCCATAACGTTGTCCCCCCTGTCACTGCCGATTTTAGAATCTCTTCTTTCTGACTTAGTGGATCGCGGAATTCCCCGACGATGCTGCCACGGAACATGACGAGAATGCGATTGCATATTTCCTGCAATTCATTGATCTCTGACGATGCGACGATGACACTCGCTCCATCAGCCACAAGCCGCTGAATGATCTTGTAAATTTCTTGCTTGGCTCCGATATCCACACCTTGGGTCGGCTCATCAAACAAGATGATTTGGGACTGGCGGATCAGCCATTTGGAAATGATGACCTTTTGCTGATTTCCTCCACTCAAATTGCCCATCAGGGTCGTCGCATCCGGGGTTTTCACGTTCAGCTCGCGAATTTTGTCCGCAATCTCGCTACGAATACGTCCTGGACTAATGATCCCGCCACTGGCAAAACGGTCGTAGGCTGGTAAAACAGCATTTTCCTCAACAGAAAGACCGAGAATTGCCCCTTCTGTCTTGCGATTTTCCGGCACGAGTCCCATCCCTACGCGAATCGCTTTGCTCGGGCTGTCGATCTTCACCTGACTGCCTTCCAAATAAATGGCTCCAGATGATAATGGATCGACTCCGTATAAAGCCTTCAACAGCTCTGTCCGACCAGCTCCAACCAGCCCGTACAAGCCGAGGATCTCTCCCTTTCCCAGTGAAAAGGAGACATTCGAGATCTGCCGGGTTTGCAGTGCCTCTGCTCTCAGCAGCTCCGGAAAGTGAAGCTGCTCTCGGCTGCGCTCCTGCTTTTCCATTTTGTAGCCAATGATCAGCTCCGTCAGGCTCGTCTGATCCAGCTCGCCAAGCTCTCGGGTCGCGACCCATTTGCCATCACGTAGTACCGTCACTCTGTTCCCGATCGCGAACAATTCCTCCAGCTTGTGCGAAATATAGATGATCGTGATCCCTTGCTTGATCAGCTCTTCGATAATCGTAAAGAGCGTGCGGATCTCGTTTTCTGACAATGTTGTGGACGGCTCATCCATGATGATGACTTTGGCATTGCTCTCCAGTGCTTTGGCTAGCTCTACAATCTGCTTGTGACCCATGCTGAGCTCTGACACAGGCGTATCGACATCAATAGCAATTCCCAGACGATTAATCAGCTCCTGCGCCTGTTTGCGCAAGCGCTTCCATGAAACAAAGCCAAATCGCGGTTGTGCGTACGAACCCAAATAGATGTTTTCTGCCACAGTCAAATGCTCGACCAATGACAGTTCCTGGTGAATAGTAATCACACCGAGCCGTTTACTATCTGCCGGGCTTGAGATTTGAATCTTCTCCCCTTGGAGATAGATCTCTCCCTCGTCCTTTGGATAGACGCCAGCAAGAATTTTCATCAGTGTGGATTTTCCTGCCCCGTTGGCGCCGATCAAGCAGTGAACCTCCCCCTTACTTACAGAGAAATCCACGTTTTGCAGCGCTTTTACACCGGGAAATGACTTGGAAATATTCTGCATCTTGAGTATCTCGCTCATCACATCTTAAGTCCCCTTTCTCAGGTGGCGCCAAGCTCCTTCATGATGGGAAAGAGTGCTTTATGCAAATCCAAATAGGCGGCAAAATATCGATTGTACTGCTCATGAGCGTCCCTGCTCGGCGTATAAACATGCGCTTTTTCCGCATTGGTCCTCGCAGCATCAGCAAGGCTCGGGTAATGACCCAATCCATACGCTGCCAGAATCGCCGCCCCTTTGCTGCCTGCTTCGGTCTCCTCCAGCGTTTCAATGACGAGTCCGGTCACATCGCTTAAAATTTGCATCCACAAAGCATTTTTCGTACCGCCTCCACACGCAATGATTCGTGTGATCGGCACATTCGAAGCAGCAAACGTAGAGATGATATTGCGCGTACCATAGGCTGTCGATTCTAGAATCGCACGGAAAATATGAAAGCGTGTGTGCGCCAAAGTGAAACCGACCATAGAGCCAGTCGCATGCGGATTCCGGTAAGGGGTACGATTTCCCTGCCAGCTGTCCATCATGACCAGCCCATCGCTTCCGGGAGCAATTTTTCCTGCTTCCGCAACGACTTCTTCATATACAGCTCCCAGCTCTTCAGCGGGAACATGCGGGTAAAACTGCTGCAAAAACCAGGTCGTCAAGGAACCGCAGGAGAGCTGTCCGCCCTCGATCAACCACTTATCAGGAAGGATGGCATTTTCATATGGCCCCCATAGCCCTTCGTGAAAGACAGGTTCTTCTGTATGAACCAAATGGACAAAGCTCGTTCCCATCACCAGACTCATGATCCCCGGCTCGACTGCACCCGCACCCAGCATGCCAATATGGGCATCAATCCCGCCCTGAAAAACGGGAATTCCTGCTCTAATACCAAGCTCGGCTGCTGCTTGCTCAGTAATTTCGCCTACCTGACTGCCGACCGGAATCACTTCGTCTGGCCATAGCTCTTGATAGTCAGGCAAACCGATTGCTTCATAAAAGGCTGGAGAAAAGCCTTTGCCTCCCAGGTAGTTCCATTTGCAAACGGCATTGCATTGGGACGCTACCCACCGGCTCGTCAGTCTGAAATTCATCCAGTCCAGCTGCTCTACGACTTTTGTCCCTGGGATCAAAAAGCCGTTTTCCTTTAAATACAGTGCTTTGGCGACCATCCATTCCTCGGACACCTTGCCACCTGAATACCGCAGAACTTCTTTTACGATCGGGTCCGGGTTTTCATTGATGGCGATTGTTTGGGCAACCGCTCGTTTATCCATCCACATGAGGGCTGGTGTTTGCGGTACACCCGCTTCATCTGTTACCAACACTGTCGATGATGTCGCACATACTCCGATCCCTTCGATGCGGGATAGTGAAACAGATTTCGCCGCTTCTGCCAGCACCCGCACCAAAGCTTGCCACCAATGCTCAGGCTGCTGCTCAGCTCTTCCTGTGAGAGGAAAAGAGGTCGGATAAGAGCTCTCCCCTCGCCAGACGAGTTTTCCTTCTCGTGTATACATGCTGACCTTCAGTGCTTGTGTGCCAAAATCAAAGCCAGCTACGATGGTATGATTATCAGTCATGTTTTCTCCCCCTTTGCTTAATTGGGCAGAAACATTATTTTATTGAAGATCAGCTCTTTATTCTTAATCTTTTGAAACACCTCAGGAGCTTGATCGAGCTGGTAGCGATGCGAGATCAATGGCTCTGCCTTCAGCTTTCCTTCTGCCATCAGCTCAGCTGTATACGACCACTCACGACCTGGGAAAGGATTAGAGAAAGAGTTCCAGGAACCGAACAAAGCCAGCTCGTAACGCAGAACGTTGTTCATCGCTTCTTTACTCAAGGTCAGTTCACTGTTGGAAATGCCAAGGAATACGATGCGTCCTTGCTTGGCTGCTGAGCTTACGGCTTGATTTTGCGCAATAGGCGATCCCGATGTATCCAGAATGAAGTCTGCGCCGCCTGTTTGCGCTGCGATTTCGCTAGCCGGATCGACTTTCAAGGAATTCACCACAATGTCTGCACCGAGTTCCTTTGCCAGCTCCAGCTTTTCATCGTGAATGTCCACTGCGATCACTTGCTTTGCCCCAAGCACCTTGGCAAACTGAATTGCGAACAGCCCGATTGCACCAAGACCAAAGACCGCTACCGTATCGCCTTCTTTGCAGTTTCCGCGCCACAATCCGTGAATCGCATTGGCTGCTGGATCGATCATGGCTCCAGATTCGTAGGAAACCGAATCGCCGAGGCGCACCAGATTTTCTTGTGTCACCTTGATGTAATGAGCCATGGCACCATCCGTGCGCGAGCCGTAGTAATTGTAGTCCTCGCATAGTGAATAGTCGCCTTGTCTGCAATATTTGCACTCATTGCAAGGGATCAAGGGAGCTACAGAAACACGATCTCCTTCTTGCCAGCCTGTTACCTCAGCACCACACTTGACGATCTGTCCTGCAAACTCATGTCCAAGCGTCAAGCCTTGGTAATAAGCACCTTTATACAACGCGCGTGGAATGTCTGATCCGCATACGCCAACCGCTTTTACCTCTACCAGTACTTCACGTGCTCCGATTTCCGGGACGTCAATCTCTTCTACTTGCAAATTTCCAGGCTCATACAGTTTAACCGCTTTCATTTTTGCTGCACCTCCGCTGTTTGCACTAGATCATGCTGTTTGATTAATTCTCTTGCCGTATTTTCATCAGTAAACAATGTATTGAAGTATTTGCCTCGCACTGCGCCAAGCACAGCCGGAACCTTTTCCTCTCCGCAAGCGATGGCAATCGTGTGCTTTTTACGGCGCAGATCCTCCAGCTGTAAGCCGATAGTCCGATCGTTGAGCTGCTCGTCACTAATCGTTCCGTCTATGGAGTAAAAACGGGAACAAATATCTCCGACCGCCCCTTTTTGCAGCAGCTTGTCGTATTCGTCCTGTTTAAAATATCCCGCCAGATTCAGCACGGACTCATAAGAAGTACGACCGATTCCGAAGACTGCAATATTCGCTTCTCGCCCCACCGCCATGATGTCACGAATACTTGAGTCACTCATTAGAGCAGACGCAATTTCACGTGAATCCAAAATCGTCGGTACAGACAAGGCATGAGGCTGCGCTTCAAAGGCTTTCGCAAACTGATCGAGAATGTTTGTCGCACCGGTTGAGAAAGCAGTCGTGCTCACTCCTCCGTTCAACTGCACCACACGAACATTTTTGCGCTTCACGGACAGCAGCTGCTTCGCTGCATACGTGAGACTGTTCCCCCAGGAAATGCCGATCGTATCACCGTCCGATACCAGCTCGTTTAAGTAATCGCTTAGCAGCTTGCCCACATCTGTCAGGATAAAGGAGGGCTCGGGAATAATGACTGGAGCGACACAAACCTTCATGAGCTCGAATCGTTTTTTCAATTCGTCTTCCAGATCATCAACCGACTCCAGCGGATACTGGATCGTAAAAGTGACTATCCCTTCCTGAATCGCTGCGTCCAAAATACGGCTGACGGTTGGGCGCGATATATTTTCCAGCACCGCAATTTCTTGCTGGGTCATCCCTTTTTCGTAGTAGAGCTTGGCTACCCGAATCATTTCTCTTTGGGAGTACATCATGTCCCTTCTTTCGTGAAATTTTGTTCACGCGCTTGCACTTTGTTTCATTTCACACCTTGATTATAGCCAGCAGGGGTACGTTTCGCTACAGAATTTTACTAATCATTAAAATATTGCACAAAATTTCATTTTTGCCTCTGGGCAACTTTTAGTTTTTAGTCCGTGGGATTTCGTTGAACTTGTGAAATCGAGTGTTCTAGCTACTCGTTTTCTGTCATCTACACATGCTAAAAAGACCCTTGAGCAAACTAAGGGCCGGAGCGTATATTTGTTTGAATCGTACACGAACATCTTTGACCCTGACTCATGATCGTACACTGCAAGCTCCAATTAGTGAATTATACTTTTTTGTATCAACTTTGCCTATCAGGAGGTCTCTATGAACCACGTACACCTGCTTGACATTGAATTTGAACAAAACGGACAAAAGCAAATCATCACCCCTGTCCTGCTTCACGACGATAACCATACG
Organism: Brevibacillus reuszeri; assembly: GCF_002897295.1. Lineage (GTDB taxonomy): Bacteria > Bacillota > Bacilli > Brevibacillales > Brevibacillaceae > Brevibacillus > Brevibacillus reuszeri_A. Next base: position 104,793 of record NZ_BEXF01000004.1, on the reverse strand, counting down.
ATATTGATCGACTGCGGCTACCCGGATTTTCTCCCTCTTTTGGAAAAAGCGGCGCAGAAGCATGGCATTCTTCTCGAATCGCTGACAGCCGTGATCGTCACCCATCACGACATGGACCATATCGGATCGCTGGCTGCATTAAAGCGCACATATCCTCAAATCGAAATCATTGCGTATGAGTCGGAAGTTCCTTACCTTGCCGGAAGCAAAAAATCGCTGCGCATCGAGCAGGCAGAAGCAACTCTGGATGATCTCTCGCCTGAGGAAAAACCACATGCGGAAGCATTCATCCGCTTTCTTGAATCAATCGAGCCTGCCAACGTGGACAGGACAGTGTCTCATCAAGAACGGCTGCCTTGGTGTGGGGGGATCGAGATCATCCATACGCCAGGTCATATGCCTGGTCATATCTCGCTGTATCTGCTGGAAAGCAAAACCATGATCGCTGGTGATGCGGTAGTAGCCTCTTCCGGTAAGCTCGAAATTGCCAACCCACAATTTACGATGGATATGGAGACGGCCATTCGTTCTGTCCAGCTTTTGCTTACTTACGACACCCGGCAGCTCATTTGCTATCATGGCGGATTGTTTGTAGGTGACGCCAGACAAGCGCTGCATCAGCTCATTCAAGCGCATACGACTAACGGACTGTCTGAAAAGTGAAGAAGACAGAAAACGGCTACCCCAATGAGGTAGCCGTCCCTTTTATTCCGAAGCCATCTGGACATTTTTAAACTGGTTAGAAAACAGCTGGTAGTAGAAGCCTTGCTGCTGCATCAGCGAATCATGGCTGCCTTTTTCGACGAGCTCACCGCGGTCTACAACCATGATCGTATCTGCATCTCTGATCGTATTCAGTCTGTGGGCGATGACAAAGCTTGTGCGCCCTTGCATGATGCCAAGCAAAGCATCCTGGATATGCAGCTCCGTCCGGGTGTCGATACTGCTGGTCGCCTCATCCAAAATCAAAAGAGACGGCTTGGCGAGAATCACGCGGGCAATCGCCAAAAGCTGCCGCTGCCCCTGACTCAGATTGCCTCCATTTTCCGTCAAAAGCGTGTCGTAACGCTTTGGCAATCGATTGATAAACACATCCGCATTGGCAAGCGCCGCCGCTGCCTCGATTTCGGCGTCTGTCGCATCTGGCTTGCCGTATTTAATATTTTCCTTGATCGTTCCCGAAAACAGGTACGTATCCTGCAAAACAAAGCCAAAGCTTTTGCGCAAGCTGTCTCGGGTGTACTCGCGAATATCTTTGCCATCCAAATAAATGTTGCCGCTCGTCACATCATAAAACCGCGTCAGCAGATTTACGACCGTCGTTTTGCCTGCCCCTGTTGGACCCACCAGCGCCGTAATGCTGCCCGCATCTGATTCAAAGCTAACATTTTTCAAAATCAGCTGATCGGGGCGATAGCCAAAGCTGACATTGTCAAAGACGACATGTCCCTTGGGCTGCTCGAGCAACGCAGCATCTGGCGCATCATCCGGCTCCTCCCGCTCATCCAGCACTTCAAATACACGCTCCGCCCCGGCCACACCGGATTGGAGAACGTTGAAAATACTCGCCAAATCATTCAGCGGACGGACAAACTGCCTGGAGTAGCTGAGAAAGCTGGCAATGACACCGACTGTGATCAAGCCTTTGACTGCGAGCACGCCTCCAACGATGGAGACCATCGCAAAGCCAAGGTTATTGATCACGTTCAGGATCGGCATCAGAAAGCCTGACCAGATTTGCGCCTTCATCCCGATCTTGCACAGCCGATCATTGATCTCGTCAAAATCCTCGATCGCTTTTTGCTCATGGTTAAATGCCTTCACGACCTGAATCCCGGAGATCGTCTCCTCGATGTGACCGTTGAGCTTGCCCAGCTCGACCTGCTGATTTTTGAACAGCACGCTCGTTCTTTTCGCGATTGAGCGGGTCAGCAAAAAAACGAGTGGAACCGTGATTAAGCATGCGAGCGTCAAAATTGGGGACAGAACAAGCATCATCACCAAGGAGCCAGTGAGAACAATAGCTCCAGACATAAGCTGAGTCGTTGATTGCGAGATGGAATTGCTGACGTTGTCGATATCATTGGTGAGACGGCTCATCAGCTCGCCATGTGTGCGCGAGTCAAAAAAGGCGACTGGCAGCTTTTGCAGCTTTTCAAACAACGCTTGCCTCATACTCGTTACCACTCGCTGCGAGATACCAGCAATCACCCAGCCCTGTAAAAACGTCAGTGCCCCATCCAGGACATATGAGCTGAGCAAAGCAAGGATAATGATCGATAAATAGCTGTAGGTTTCTGCTCCTCCAGCCATCGCATCAATCGCTTTTCCGATCAGGTAAGGGGCAGAGAGCATCAGCAGAGAGTCTACGAATACGATGACAAAAACAAATGGCAAAAGCCTTTTTTCCTGACCAAATGCTTGCCAGAGTCTTTTTACTGTACCTAAAAAGTTTTTCGGTTTGCTTACAGGTCCACGCCCTGCCCCATGCCTGAAGCCGCGTCCAGGCTGTGTCGGAAAAACAGGCTGTTCCTTCTGCTGCTGTGCCATCCTACTTCACCTCCCTGCCGATTTGCGACTGAAAGATTTCCTGGTATACCTTGCAGCCAGCGAGCAATGATTCATGTGTCCCGATGTCCACGATTGCACCGTTATCAAGCACGATGATCTTGTCCGCATCCATGACGGACGTGATCCGCTGCGCAATCAGGATGCAGGTGAGACCTCTCGCATAGGTTTTAAGCGCTTCCTTTATTTTGCCTTCCGTCGCTACATCGACGGCACTCGTGCTGTCGTCGAGGATGAGAATCTGCGGTTTTTTTACCAATGCCCTCGCGATGGAAATACGCTGCTTTTGTCCGCCGGAGAAGTTGATTCCGCCCTGTCCTACTCGGGTATCATAGCCCTCGGGAGTCGTGGCAATAAACTCGTGGGCCTGCGCCATCATGGCCGTTTGTTCCACTTCTTCCATCGTCGCATCCTCTTTACCCCAGCGAATATTTTCGAGGACAGTTCCGGTAAACAGCGTTGTTTTTTGCGGGACAACGGCCATTTTCTCACGGAGCTTTTTCGGGTCCAGCTCGCGGACATCCTGCCCGTCCACACGAATAGTCCCTTCTGTCACATCATAAAAACGAGGAATAAGCCCGACCAGGCTGCTTTTTCCTGATCCCGTCGAACCGATGATGCCCACAGTCTCCCCTGGCAGGCAGGTGAATGATATTTGCCTTAAAACAGGCTCTCCCTCTTCGCCTTCATATGAAAAGCTAACGTTTTCAAAATCGATGCGCCCAGAATCTCCTGACTGTTCTTGTAGCTGCCCCTGCTTCCAGGTCATCTGATTTTCCTCGGCGAAGACCTCACCGATACGGCCAGAGGATGCTTTGGCGCGTACAAACATGTTAAACACCATCGAAATCAGCATGAGGGAAAACAAAATCTGCGTCATGTAGTTGGTAAACGCAATGATATGCCCGACCTGGATGCTGCCCTGCTCCACACCAAGTCCTCCCAGCCAAAGCACTGCCACAATCCCGAGATTGACTGTCAGCATGATGGCAGGGCTGAAAATAGACATGACGCGAGTAGCGGATACCGATTTCTTTTGCAGCTCTTGGTTGGCACCGGTAAACTTGCCAATCTCAAAATCAAAGCGGTTGAATGCTTTCACGACGCGCACACCAGACAAATACTCGCGCATCGTCCCGTTCACCCGATCAAGTGCTTGCTGGACCTTGAGAAAGAATGGAAAGCCGATTTTCATATTCAAATAAATGAACAAGCCTACGATTGGAACCACGATGGCGAGCACAACAGCCAGCTCGGCATTCAATTGCGTCGCCATGATCAGTCCCCCGATGCACATCAGTGGAGCCTTGACGAAAATACGCATCATCCCGTTCACAAAAACCTGGACCTGATTGACGTCATTCGTCAAACGTGTTACCAGCGAAGCCTTGTCGAACTTGTTTAAATTATCGAAGGACAATGATTGCACCTTGGAGAACAAATCCGAGCGAAGCTGCGCTCCAAAATTTTGTGAGACATATGTAGCCAAGACATTGCGTATCGAAGCAGCGACTGCTCCGATTGCAGTAATGAGCAGCATCATGCCACCTGTCTGAAGCACGTAATCCATGTCCCGCTGTGCCACACCAACGTCAATAATCCGGGACATGATAGTTGGCTGCAAGAGATCACATACAGCCTCAATCGTCAAAAAGATCATAGAAACCGCAGCGATGAAGCCATATTTCTTTATATACTTTTGATAGAAACGCATTTGTTCACCTCATCCCCGCACTGCTTTCGCTGTAGTGAAACTTCTATGTAAAATAGGCAAGAGTACCCCCACTTCTACAAGCAGCAGGGTGAATCACTGTTCTTTTTGTCCGTTTTCGTATAGAATGAAAGCGCACAAAAGGAACGTACGTTCTGTTATAATCATTTTGAAAGGGGGTGAAACAAACAGGATGCAACAAGATAAACGATATCGAACGTACCAAATGTGGATCAAGCCAGGACATCGCTTGTTTCCGTATTTTCAAGGATTGTGCGGTCAATCCAAGAATCTGTACAACACGACGAACTTCTTCATCCGTCAGGCGTATACGGCGTTAACACAAGACAAGGAACTACAGCCCCTTCAACAAGAGGTGTTGGATACACTACATTATTGGATCGACAAGATGAATGAGGCAAAGCTGCTCGCCTATGAAAAAAAGGTCGCAAAAGAACTTCTGAAATCTGCGGATGAGCGTAAACGAGTTAAGCCAACATTATTCTCCCTTCCAAAGAAGGAGAGTCCAATGGTGAGCTACTTTTTCCTGGATGCCCTGTTTAAGGCAATGGGACAAGAAAACTACCGTTCGTTGCCCACCCAAAGCAGTCAGAATATCATGAAGGGCGTGTTTCAAAACTGGAAGAGCTTCTTTGCTTCCCGCAAAGCGTATCAGAAAAATCCTGAGGCTTTCACCGGAATGCCACGCATCCCAAAGTATTTCCGTACACTTCAAAAAGAGGTGATCCTCACCAACCAGGATTGCGTGATCAAAGAAGGGAAATACCTCAAGCTTCCGTTTACCAAACATCGTTTGAATATAGGGAAAGTAGGCTCTACGAAAGGAAATCTTATGCAAGTACGAGTGATCCCTTCGTACGGACGATACGTGGTCGAGTGCGTCTTCTCTTGTGAAAGCCATCCGCAAGAACATCCTTTGGATCGGGTAATGGCGATTGATCTGGGCATTGACAACCTGGCAACTATTGTGACCAACACTGGCAAAACGCCTACGTTAGTCAAGGGCAAGGCGGTCAAGTCGATCAATCAATTCTACAACAAACAGAAAGCCTATTATTTGGGCATCTTGCGTCAGGGGAAACAACCAAACGAAGGGCAGAAAACCTCCCATTGTTTAGAACGCCTGCATCGCAAGCGATTCCTGAAAATCAAGGACTTCTTTCATAAGGCAAGCCATCATATCGTCCAGATTGCCCTGCAAGAAAAAATCGGTACGATTGTGATTGGTCATAACACCCATTGGAAGAGCGAATCCAACATGGGAAAGCGAAACAATCAGTCGTTTTGCCACATTCCGCACACCTTGTTGATTCAGATGATTGTGTACAAAGCCAAACATCTGGGAATCGAAACCATTGTACGGGAGGAATCGTACACATCGAAGGCAAGCTTTCTGGACGGCGATGAGGCTCCCACCTATGGAGAAAAAGGCACCAAGAAGTCGTTTTCAGGGAAGCGGATTCATCGCGGCATGTATCGATCCGCTAAAGGAACGCTCATCAATGCAGATGTAAATGGAGCATACAACATTTTACGAAAAGAAGTTCCAAATGCCTTTGCAAATGGAATAGAGGGGTTGGATAGCCTGCTGGCTGTCGCTGTGTCAACTCCCCTTGTGTTAATCGTCCGATAAGGGCGACACATAAGAAACCCCCCACTGGGCTAACAGTTAGTGGTGGGAGTATTCATGTACCACGATACCTCTTGATTTTTGAATTGTCACGAGGTAAAAATTTTCCGAAGGCATGAACCTGCAAGAGATAATCACATTTACAAATCTATAAAAATAGATATAATGACTGTTATGGAACCTACCCTCATTTACAAAGCATTGTCGAACGATACTCGTCGTCAAATCTTGGAATGGCTCAAAAATCCCGCGGACCACTTTGATGATACTCCATATGTCCGGGAAGGAATCAGCTTTCAAACAGGTGTGTGCGTAAGTGATATTCAGATGAAATCGGGCCTTGCCCAATCCGTCATTTCAAGCTACTTGTTGACGATGCTAAATGCCGGACTGCTGGAATCAGAGCGGGTCGGAAAGTGGACCTTTTACCGCCGCAACGAAAAGACCATACGTGATTTTGCCGCGTACATTCAAAAAGAACTGTAAACATTCTATGGAGAAGGGAGTTTTTTTCTTCTTACATATCTATTTATCTAGATATATAGTTTGTTATATTTTATGTAGATAGGAGCTAAAACCGTCATGACAACCAAAAATCCTTTGCTCATCTTGATGCTGGCACTTGGCGTATTCGGTATCATTACGACCGAGATGGGCATTGTCGGGGTTCTTCCCCAAATCACGCAAAAATTTCATGTAACAGCAGCTGAAGCTGGCTTTCTGGTCAGTATTTTTGCCTTAGTCGTGGCGATATCGGGACCGTTCTTGACGCTGCTGGCATCCGGTATCAACCGCAAAGTCATTCTTCTGATTGCGGTCCTTCTTTTCGCTATTTCGAATCTGGCGTATGCGTACACTACCTATTTTGAAATCATGCTGGCTTTTCGTATTGTACCTGCCCTGTTTCACCCCGTCTTCTTTTCTGTCGCGCTGGTGACGGCAGCGAGGCTGGTTCCACCTGAAAAGAGCGGCCAGGCAGTCACGCAGGTTTTCGCTGGCATTACAGTTGGCTTTGCCTTTGGCGTGCCACTGACATCCTATCTTGCCGAAAATATTTCTCTCGAAGCAGCCTTTCTGTTTAGCGCAGTGGTCAGCCTGATCGCCTTTGCAGGAATTTTTGCCTGGCTTCCGTCGATGCCTGTATCGGAAAAAATGACCTACGGCAAGCAGCTTCGCATCCTCCGCAATCCGCGTCTCTGGCTGCAGATTGCATCAGTCGTCTTTATTTTCGCAACGATGTTCTCTGTGTACAGCTACTTCGCCGAGTATTTGGGGCGAGTCACGCAGATGAGTGGCTCATGGATCAGCTTCATGCTGATGGCCTTTGGTCTGATCATGATTTTGGGGAATTTCCTGTTCGGTAGCCTGCTTCAGAAAAGCATAAAGAAAACCGTCTTCGCCTATCCACTCCTCTATATCGCCGTGTATGTGCTCGTTTATTTTGCAGGTCCAAGCTTCCTGTGGATGTCCGCTGCTGTGTTCGTTTGGGGAATCGTTCATTCCGGGGGACTCGTAGTTAGCCAGGCGTGGCTTATGACCGAAGCTCAGGACGCCCCGGAATTTGGCAACAGCTTGTTCGTGTCGTTTTCTAATTTGGGAATCACGCTCGGGTCTGCACTTGGGGGCTGGTTCATCTCGGAGTGGGGTGTACATCAGCTCATGTGGAGCGGAGTTTTGTTTGCCGGATTGGCTTTTTTGATGATTTTGCTTTGGATCAAAGGCTTTACAGCTGCCAGACATAAAGACACGCAAGACGCTGCCTAGTTAAAAACCCACCAGCCATTTTCATGGAGGTGGGTTTCTTCGCGTTTATTTTTCGTCAGACTCTTTGATGGTCTGATTGAGCCGATGATACGAAGGAAGCAATCTACCTATCACAGCTACCACTGCTTCAGACGCTCCTGCTAAAAGAAACACCATTTTCGCGCCAACAAGGGCAGCCAAGCTCGTACCCACTCCGCTTGAGAGCAGGCTGACAGGCTCACTGCATGTACTGACAATCCCGTATACCCGGCCACGCATATCAGCTTTCACTGTCTTTTGAATGACCGTATCTGTAACAATACTGTTGACTGTCCCGACAACACCTAAAAATACCCAGATCGCAATTGCCGCATAAAGGTCTTTACTGACTGCGAAAATGATGACAAGAACGCCGTCCAGTGCCAAGCTGAGCAAAAATAACGGAATCATTCGGATAAACACGAGCATTTTGTTCATAAACAAGGCTCCAAGCAAACCACCAATGCCTGTTACCGAGAACAATACGCCCACAATCGTCTCCGTATCGCCATATCCGTAAAAATGCTCTTTCACGTACAGGAACGTGAGTGCTGCCTGCATAGAGATGACAAACGTCACCAACAGCTGGACGAGTATCAAATACGTGAGGGACGCTTCCTGACCAACCAAACGTACCCCTTCGAAAAAATCGTGAAGACCGCGACTACTGCTGCGTGCCTGGTTTTCGCTCTGATTCGGCTTTTCTTCAGACTTTGGAGTATGGATCGGCAGCATGAGTAAAGCCGCGATCAAACAAAGCGCACCAGCCAACAAAAATGCTTGATGGGCACCGAGAAAGGCCACTAGCATTCCGGCAGAAGCAGGACGGATGATTTGAAAAATATTTTTGAGCATAGCCTCCAGGCTGTTTAGCTCCAGATAGTGCTTTTCTTCGACCAGTGACGGCTGCAGCGCCTTTTTGGCAGGAAACGAAAAGGCATAGGCGGTTCCCGTTACGAAGGCAAGAAGATTAAGGGACCACAGCGACCCTGCGAAAAAAGCGGCGGAAATGGCGCAAGCAAGCACCAGATACGAGCAGATGATCTGCACTTTACGGTTGTATCTGTCAGCCAGCACGCCGGCGTAAGCGCTGAACAGCATAAAGGGCAGCGTTTCCAGCATCGTCATGATGCCTACATCCAGTGGATGATCACTCATTTCCATCACCAGAGCGATACTCGCAAAATAAGCGATGCCATAAGCAATCGTTTTCAAATAATAACCTGCGAAAAGCAAAACAATGTTTCTATTCAATGCCTGTCTCATAATCTCCCCCGAGATCGCTTAGAATTTGGGTATCTCGGGGGGAACAACATTCATAAGTACCACATCGTCACCTCCAGCCTGCTTGCTGTGCATTGCTAATCCCCATGTGGAAGATGTGTTGATGATTATATATGGTCCCTCAATTATATGCAAAGTATTTTGTTAATTGAATTCGACTCAAACAATCGCGACCGTAAAGCATCTCGTGTTTCTTCTATATAAACCAGCTTGCCCACTATTTCCAAACGTCCTCTCGTCTGGAGCTTCCATCCTGCTATTGCTTTTTTCAACCGATACGTTATATTAGGTATTACCTAATATTTTTAGTCGTTACCTAATAATCTGTGCAGGAGAATGTAATAAAGGAAAGGTGGGTTTGGCATGCTTGTATGGATGCTGCGAAAAGTTATGGCAGACAGAGGCATCTGGTCTGGTGCGGCACTCGCCCGTTTATTGGAGGAAAAGGCGGGTTACCATATTTCCGCGCCGTCGATCAGCGCTTTGCTCAATGGTCAGCCCAAACAGATGAAAGCTGATACGCTTGACGCTTTATGTACGGCTCTGGATTGCACCCCGAATGATCTTTGGGTCCATACTCCATCCAAATGCAAAGGCGCTTAAATAACCCCAGCGGAGGATAACGATGGCAGAAAAAACAATCGTTCCTTTTGGAGAGCCAATTCTCCGAAAGGTCGCAAAGCCGGTAGTAGATTTCAACGATAGACTCGCCAAATTGGTAGATGATATGGTGGATACCTTGTACGCCGCAGAAGGCAGAGCAGGGCTGGCTGCCCCACAAATCGGGATTTTAAAAAGAGTGGTCGTCATGGATTGCGGGGATGGCTTGATCGAGCTGATTAATCCCGAAATTCTTGATAGTCATGGCGAACAAATTGGTCCAGAAGCCTGCTTATCTTTACCCGGATATTCCGGCATCGTCAAGCGAAGCCATTACGTAAAAGTGAAGAGCAACACACGCACAGGGGAGAGCTTTATTCTCGAAGCAGAAGATTACCTGGCTCGCTGCATTCAACATGAAATCGATCATTTAGATGGCATCCTCTACGTGGACCGCATCGAGGGCACCAGCTTTTTCCACGACCGCTCCAAGCGAAAAGCGAACCTTTTAGAAGTCTTGCGGCTCACGAATCGAAGCCTGTAGCTACGAAACTGAGAGCTTTTGACGTGAAAAAATCCACCTGATTACTCAGTGTGGATTTTTCTGCTTCTATGGCTGACATGCTTGCATGTTATGACTTGGCAATGTTCTCCCCATCTTTGGCTGGATGAAAAGAGCTGCTGCTTTCAGCTTTTCTGCATCAACTCCTGTCTTCATCCCCATCCCATCCAGCATGTACAAGAGATCATCAGTAGCCAGATTGCCAGATGCCCCTGGCGCGTACGGACATCCGCCAAGACCGCCGACAGAGCTATCGAAAATCGACATGCCCATCTCGATAGATGTCAGGACATTCGCCATCGCCATGCCCCGGGTATCGTGAAAATGCATCGCCAGCTGTCCGGCATCAAAATGCCTGAGAAGCACCTCCAGCACGTCGTGTACTTGCCCTGGATTTGCTACCCCGATCGTATCACCTAGTGAGACTTCACGGACTCCCATCTCAAACAAGGCTTCTGTGACACGGATGACATTCTCGACTGGAACAGCCCCTTCATATGGACAGCCAAACACTGTAGAGACATATCCCCGGACGCTTTTTCCAGCTGCGAGAGCATCCCGCGCCGTCTCCGCGAGAATCGGCAGTGTCTGTGCAATCGACTTGTTAATATTGCTTTGGTTATGCCCTTCGCTGGCAGACAAAAAGATAGATACCTCGTCTATATTGGCAGCGAGTGCTCGTTCCAAACCACGTGCATTGGGCACCAGTGCCGCATATGTGACTCCTGGGACACGCTCGATGCCTTGTGCGACCTCTAGCGCATCCGCGAGTGCTGGAATCCACTTCGGGTGGACAAAGGATGTGATCTCGATATAGGACAAGCCAGTATGCGAGAGCTGATTGATCCACGCAATTTTGTCCTGGGTATCCACGAAGACCGATTCATTTTGCAAGCCGTCTCGTGGCGCTACTTCCTTAATGCTAATCGATATCGGTTCGATCTTCATTTCTCCATCACGCTCCCAACAGTTTTGTCATCATGTACGTGGAACCATAAAAAATCATGAATTGTACACCGGAGCTTACACCGAGTACACGGTTCAACAGTCCACCAACAGTTGCCATAGTCAGTGTCAGCATGATCCCCACCAGCCCTGCCTCATGGAAGGCAAGCAGGCATGCAAGCCCGATAAACATTCCGACAATCGCTTCCTGGCTGATATTCTTCATGACAAATACGGTAGCTGTGCGCGCGTAGTTCATCGCAAACGGATAAGCAATGATCGACGCGATGACCAGACCAATCAGGCCGTAGAGGAAAAACTCCCATGGTGTCAGCATATTATGCAGGTTGTTAACCGGATCACTCGTAAAGACAGGTGGTGCATTAAACAACGGAGAAGCAGGTCCGAGTGCAACCGGGCTGAGTGGAATCCCGAATGCCAAAAGCGGAATGATCGCCTCCGCAATATACGTGGACTCCGTTACCCCATTCATCGCAGCCAGACTGGAGGTCGACTTTTTGTAAACGCCTTTGTTTCGCGAGCCGACAATCTCCCCCATCAGCGAGGTCATTCCCACCGGGCTAAAGGCAAATGTAAGGGAAGACACAAAAGAGGTCGCTGCTGTATGAGCTGTCTGTCTGCCGGTCAACACCTTAAACGGATTCGGGAAAAACCCTTTCCAGCCCTTGACCTCTGGTGCTAGATGATACTCTTTTGGTGCAGAACGAACGAGTGATTTTCTCGCGCTCGACGACAGGGACACGAGAATATCGGAAAACATCGGACCGATCGCGATCCCCAGGAAGAAGCTGATGCTCAGATGCTTTTCTACGACACTGAAGCTGAACGTGTCGATACTTTTAATGAAGAAGGCAAACGGGATAATCATCAGGACACTTACCCATTTCCCTTTAGAAAAATAGGCAATGAGAATCGCAGCCAGAGTAAAAATCAAGCCGGAAGCCGATTTGAAAAAGTCTGCGAACTGTCCAAGAAACTGTCCGAACAATACAGCTGTTGGCAGCGCGATGAAAGCTCCGATCAAGCCACCGGACAGCATTTTGCGCAGCGCGACGTGAGGAACACCTAGTCTGCGCAGAGCGGACGCGTGGTCAATCAACGGAACAGCTGTCGTATCTCCCGGTACCCCCATGAGGGCGGTCGGTATCGCATGGGTCAAGTGCTTGGATAAAACCGCTGCCATGAAGAAGGAAAAGACTGCCTCTGGCGGAGCGCCAAGCAAAATAACCAGCAAGGTAAACGGAACAATGATAGCGGTTTCATCAGTGCCCGAAACTAAACCGATCAACGTAAAGATCAGCGCTCCTGCTAAAGCAAACAAAATCGAAATCATTAATACGCTCATTGGCTTCTCTCCCCGCTACGTTTGAATGTCTCCAAAATCCCCAGCTCTTCCATCTCTTTTTTCGTCACGGGGTCGTTTTTGATCAGTTCATACTCGGACTTGGCATCTGCTTGCAAATCTTGCAAAATTTCTTCCAAGCCTTCAGAAGAGGTCTCTTCTTCCATCAGGATGCGGCTTGGCTTGAACAGCTTGGAGCAAATAATGAGGGCAATCACACTCCCGCCGATACCGAGCAGCAGCGAGTAAGAGGAAACCATTTTTGCCTCAGCGATCTGGGGAAAAATGCTTTTCCCCAGAAAGTAGCCACCGATACTGGCGATGACGCTGATGATGACCGCCAGAAGAATACGCGATGGCACAACCGTATCTCCCAAAATCTCAATGTACTCTTGCTTGGACGTGTTCACTTGCGCTTCTTTCACGACCGCTTCAGTTTTCATTCGCAACCCCCGCCTGCAATTGTTTTGTCAGCTCCAAAATGCGATCGTACCGAACGTCTTTGGCCAAGATCGCCTGCTTCACCACTTCATCAATCTGGTCGTCCTTTGCACCAGCCATTACTGCGAGATTGCGTGCATGCAGAGCCATGTGTCCTTTTTGAATTCCTTCGGCAGCAAGTGCGCGCATCGCAGCCAGGTTTTGCGCGAGGCCAACTGCGGCAATCGTCCCTGCCAGTTCTTCTGCGTTTTGAATATCCATCACCTTGAGTGACATACGTGCTGTCGGATGGGATTTGGTTGCTCCCCCTACGATTCCAACTGCCATCGGCAATTCGATAGTTCCTACGAGATTTCCGTCTTTATTGATTTCCCAGCGGGTCAAGGAACGGTAGCGTCCAGAGACTGACGCATAGGCATGTGCACCCGATTCAACAGCACGTGTATCGTTTCCAGTCGCCAGTACGACTGCCGATATTCCGTTCATGATGCCCTTGTTATGTGTCGTCGCACGATATGGGTCACATTCTGCAAACTCGTAAGCACGGATAATGTTACAAACGACCTCGGCACCACCCAGCTCTTCTGCGGAAAAAACGGCTCTGGCACGGACGAGTCGACGATCTGCCAAATTTGAAATAATGCGCAGTACCACTCGCCCGCCTGTTACTTCTTCTATGTAAGGCGCAACAGCCTCTGCCATGGTGTTTACTGCATTTGCCCCCATCGCGTCACGAGTATCGACCAGCAGATGGATCACCAGCATGGGTTCTTTTGCACGTTCAATGACATGGACCTCTACATCGATGGCTCCCCCGCCGAGCGACACAAGCGTAGGATCTTTGGCATTACAGCGATCGAGAATTCCTTGCTTGTTTTCATAGATGCGAGCCATAGCCCCATACGGATCTGGCAAATCTACTACTTGAATTTGTCCGCGCATAATCGACCCGCTCAGTGAAGTGAAAAATCCGCCCAGCTCATACGCTGTCCGTGCAGCATTGCTCGCAGCGGCAACGACCGATGCTTCTTCTGTCGCCATTGTAACAAAGCGGTCGACTCCATTAATCTTGAAATTCGTGGCAATTCCCAAAGGGATCGACATGACGCCAACTGCATTTTCAATCATGGCGTTTGCGCTTTTGAGCGGAAAAGGTGTGGCCCCGCTGAGGATTTGCTTTTCTTCCTCACTCAGTTGTCTTGCATCTGCAACTAGATTCAGACGTTCCTGTGGAGATAGTTTGTAAAAACCGGATACGCGACTCGTACTCATTGTGCATTCTCCTACTCTATGATGATTTGTGCTAGTTTTATCAATCTTGCTTGCCTTATCGAGCGCTCGATTTGTAAAACGCTTTCAAAAAAGATATCAATACAGCTCAATCATGTTTCTTTTTATTCAACTTTGTTGAATGACCATATACTACTACATGTTGCACTGCTCTGTAAATGGGGATGATTCAAAATTTTCACGAGATCGGGTTGAGAGAAGATGCTGAGGGAAGCTGAGAGAAAGACAATTTACCGCACCTGCAAATGAAACGGTACGGTAAACATCGCGTGAGTCTTGCTAATCGGGGGTTGTTCTGATAGAAAAAGTCAGGCTAGGTGGACGGCTGAATGAATACACTCAGCACCTTGGCTTCCTGATCGCCGTGGGGGAGAAAAATATGCGGCTTACTGCCTGAAAAATAAGCGGTGTCGCCTTCTTCGAGGATATGCTTGTCTCCGTCGTAATACAAAACGATGGCTCCACTTACGATATAAATAAACTCTTCTTCCGGATGGGTGAACGGCTCTGTTGTATCAATATCCAATGGAACGGTAACAAGTACAGGCTCAATTTTACTGAACCGCGAGCGGTTTGCGAGTGTTTCATACAAATAGCCCATTTCCTTGCTGCCGATTTTGGAGGTACGTTTGTTTTGAGGGGACAGAACCAGATGCTCCTCGCGATTTTCTTCGAGAAACCACGCCAGCGGGGTCTTCAAGTGATCGGCAATCTTTGATAGTGTCGCAACAGCTGAGGCGGTTTGACCGTTTTCTATTTTAGAAAGAAGACTTTTGGTGAACCCACAGCGGTCAGCGAGCTCCTGTTGTGTGAATCCCTGGCTAAGTCTTGCTTTCCTGATTCGTTTCCCAATTTCTGATAAATCGATGACAACCATCCCCTTCTTCCGTTGTTCACTCATTGATTATACCGACTCATGATTGATCTATCAACAAAGTTGAACGAAATTCAATCACCCCAGTTATTCGGTCAACAAAAGAAAGCCTCCCTTTAAAAGGGGAGGAAATTCATTTCAATATTCTTTATTTTGCGATAATATTTTCCAGAACGATTTCGGTTGTCGTTTCGGAAACACTTTGCTGCTCCTCCTGCTCTCTTTGGATCTTACGCTTCATCGGATAGTAATACAGCACAGATGGAACGATAAGTCCCAAAATCCAGGCAATATCTGCTCCATCCAGAGCCTCAGCGACTGGTCCTACATAGAAGGAGGTGTTGATAAACGGGATCTCGACGATGACCGATACGATATACGCAACCGCCGTAATCCAGTTGACGGCACCGTATTTCCCCTTGCGATCAAAAATGTCTTTTACACTGTACTCGCCTCTGCGCAGCAGATAGTAATCGACCAGATTGATCGCGGTCCACGGAATCAGGAAGTAGCTAATGAACAAAATGAAGTTGACAAACAGACTAAGGAAATTGCCTTGTCCACCGATCTCGATTGCCGTACCGACCACCGTTACCAGAAGCATAAGGACGAAACGCACTTTTGGCGTAATTCGCAATTTCATGAAAGGCTCAATTGTCGTTGTCAGGGACATGAAGGCACCGTAGAGATTAAACACGTTAATGGATAGCTGTCCGGCTACCAGTACAAGATACATAAACAGCGCGAACGCCCCGAACATCTTGGCAAAATTCGCACCTGCCTGATCGAGATAGCCGGGAATGGCAACCGTTAAAATGACCCCAAGCCCCATCATCCACATCGTACCGGAAACAGAGCCTGCGTACGTATACCAGAACGTTTTCGCCACAGAGGTTTTGACGGGCAAATAGCGGGAATAATCGGCGACATAGGGCGCAAAGGATAATTGCCACGTAGCAACAACGGCGACGGATAGCATGAAAGCAGAGAGATTGAGGCTGCCAGGAGACCAGCTTCCTGCTGGCAAAGGTAATTGAAAGACCATGTAAGTGGCAATCAGGAAAACGATGAAGAACAGCCATGATAAATACTTCTGCATTTTATGGATAATGTCATGACCATATAACGTAATCAAAAACGTAACCCCGTTCATCAAAATGATGCTCCACGTAAGATCCAGATTGAATGCACTGGCCAAGGTTTGTGCACCGAATAAACCACTACTCGCAAAAAATCCGAGGTACATAAATATCACGATCAAAAGCGGAATAATCGCGCCGATAACACCAAACTGAGCACGGCTCTGGATCATTTGCGGTATTCCCAGCTTGGGTCCCTGCGCGGAGTGAGAAGCCATGAATAACGCGCCCAGTAAATTTCCGACGATAATAGCGACGATACTCCAGAACAGATTCAAGCCAAAGCTGATACATAGTGCACCCGTGACCAGCGTCGTGATATGCATTTGTGCGCCAAACCAGACCGGAAACAGGTCTCTTGCCTTGCCATGCCGCTCATCTACAGGAACAAACTCAATACTCCTCGTCTCTACCTTCATGCTAGCTCCCCCCATCATTTGTTGTAGTAGAAGGCAGAAGATGATTCTGCCCCCAAATCCACCTAGTCGCTTTACTGACTACTTTCTTTCTCTCTCTTTCAAAATAAAGCTGACAAAATCAAGAATGATCCGTGCGCCTACCTGGCTCGTAATCCCGGTCGTATCATAAGGCGGGGACACCTCGGTCAAATCAAAGCCGATGACCTGCCCACGCTTCGCAATTCCCTCCAGCAGCTCGTTCACCTCGTCGTAGCTGAGTCCTCCTGGTGATGGTGTACCGGTACCAGGCGCGATGGAAGGATCAAGCCCATCAATATCAATGGTGACAAAATAGCGTTCTCCTGCTGGAATTTGTTCCAGTACAGCGTCCAAGCCCGCTTTCCGCATTTGTCGCGGAGACATGATTACGCTTCCATAATTCTTGGCAGCATCGATGTCTTCTTTTTTACTGCTGCTGATCCCACGAATTCCAAATTGGAAAATCTGCTGGACATGGTCCATTTCAGACAGACGACGAATGCAGCTGCCATGTCCAAAGCGTTGGCCGGAGCGATGATCGGCCCAGTCCATATGCGCATCGACTTGAATCACATGAAAAGGTCCAACCGAATCGAGTGCTTTGCCGACTGGAATTGTAATCGAGTGATCGCCACCCAAAACGATGGGCATCGCGCCTTTGCTAACAATTTTTCGGATCGCCTCTTCGGTATTTTCGAAAGATTGGAATAAATCGCCATGTACCATATCTACATCGCCACAATCCACGATCCGCCAGTTGGGTCCGAGATACATTTCGTCGCGCTCGATGTCATAGGCACCATCCAGGCCAAAGCTGTAGAGCGTCGAGCCTTCACGTAAGCCTCTCGGACCCATTCTCGCACCGGATTTCCATTGAGCGCCCATATCATATGGGACACCGATAATTGCTACATCTGCATCCAGCTGATCCAAATCTGTACAAATCGGGTATTTTCCAAACGAACAGATTCCTGTGTACGGTAAATTCAATACTTGCTTTTCGCTTTTATCTACCATTGTTACTCCTCCTCATTTTAGGCTTTCCCTTTTTCGGTCGCATGCTCCTATCCAAAGACTCCTGTTGCTCCCCTTCTGACTATCCCCTTTCGTTTTGCACTTGCCTCTCTCTTATAGCAATTCTGATGCCAAACCAATAGAGGATAATGAAGAAAAATGTCGATTCCCGCCGTTATAAGGGTTTTCAAGCCATTTATTAAAAAGGAGGAGGTTATTCACGCTCATTCCTAGTCATTTTTGACTAACTCCTGTCCGAGGTACTTTCTAATTTTGCGGTTCGCTGTTGACTGGCTGATTCCTAGCTTTGCTGCGAGCTTTACGCTGCTCGGGTATTTTCTGTACATGCGCAGGATGAAATCCTTTTCGAGCATCTCCATATACCCATCCAGTGTCAGCTCCTGTTCGTGATCCCCCTGCTGCTGTTTTTTCCCTGTCATCTCTTCATCCCACTCGATGAGCTGATCGTTGGCGGTAATGATTGTTTTTTCAATGAAATGTCGCAGCTCTCTCACATTCCCCGGCCAATCCTGCTGACTCAGCCACGTCACCATCGCGGTCGAAAACTGCTTGTTCATTTTGTATTTCTGATTGATTTCGTCCGTGAGATCGTAAATGAGAGACACCATCTCTTCGCGTCTTTCCCTAATTGGAGGGATCTCGATCTTGATGACATTGATTCGGTAGTACAAGTCCTCACGAAACGTTTTCTCAGCAATTCGGCGTTCCAAATTCTGATTTGTCGCACAAATGATCCGGCACTTCAACTCGATCTTCTGATTGCCACCCACGCGCGTAATCGTTTGATTTTGCAGTACGGACAAAAGCTTCACCTGCAAATGCAGCGGCAGCTCGGCAATCTCGTCCAAAAAGATCGTTCCCCCTTCAGCTGCCTCGAAATAGCCCTTTCTCCCGCCTTTTTTCGCTCCTGTAAACGCTCCGTCCTCATAGCCAAACAGCTCCGATTCCATCAAGGTCTCCGGGATCGCCCCACAGTTGACCTCGATAAACGGGTTCTCTCTTCTTTTGGACATCTCATGGATCGTCTGCGCCAGATGGTTTTTCCCGACCCCTGACTCACCTACGAGCAGCACAGTCACATCAAGCCCCGCTACCTTGGAGACGACATCGTACACCTTTTCCATTTTCCCTGACCGCACATACGAGCTTGGCTTGTTGCTCTTTTTTCTTTGTTCCAGCTCCTTTTGGTAGTAGAGCATCGTTTTAGCGACCTGGTCATCTCGCTTTTTCAAGTATTCCAGCTCAGTGATGTCCCTGGAAAAGCTGACGGCACCCACGAATTCACCCTGTTCATCAAAAATGGGATAGGCGGAAGCGACATTTTTTCTTCCCGTTTGGGTGTCTTGTATGACCGTTTCTTTATTTCTCGTTTTCAGTACCATAGCGGTAACAGACGGTGAAAATATCCCTCTGGCTTCGAGGTCGTAGACGTTTTGCTTGACCATTTCCTCTGCAGGGATACCGAACATTTCTTTACAGGTAGGGCTGACAAAGATGACATTTCCTTTTGTATCAATCACAAAGATCTCGTCAAACGAGTTTTGAATGATATGTTTGAGAAAAACATCATGCTTGATTTCCATTGCTTGCACCACCTAGTCATTATTGATTATAGAATAGTCAAAAAAGACTAGATTGCCTAGAGGGGGAGGGGGAACTGAGGGCGATTTTGTCGTCGTTCTATGCGGGGTGAGGAAAAAGGAGAAAAAAGCTCCAGATTCTTGGAACACTTGCTAGGAGCATTTGATGTCCGGCTGCATGAAAAAAGCGAAACCGCGTCCAAAAGTCGCCCTTTCAGGATGCCTCACAGAGGTGGACGCTTAAAAACGTGTTTCGCTTTTTTCATTCCGCCTGGGCGGTGTTCCAAAGATCTTCGCTTTTTTCTCCTTTTTCCTCTGACTAGCTGTAATCGTCCTCGTGTTTTTTAAAACGAGAACATCGGAAAACCTAGCTAGTCGCTCGCGGATGCGCACGCCCCCCTACGCGAATACGATTGTTTTATTGCCGTAGACGATGACTTTGTCTTCAACGTGCCAGGAGATGGCTTGGGCGAGGACGTTTCGTTCGACGTGGCGCCCGGCGACTTTCAGGTCGGTTTCGTTTTGGCGATGGTTGACGCGGATGACGTCTTGCTCGATGATCGGTCCTTCGTCGAGGTCGTTCGTGACGTAGTGTGCAGTGGCTCCGATCAGTTTTACGCCGCGGGTGAAGGCGCGCTGGTATGGATTGGCCCCAATAAAGGCGGGCAGGAAGGAGTGATGGATGTTGATGATTTGGTTTGGATACTTCGCAATAAAGCGTGGGGAAAGAATCTGCATGTATCTCGCCAGCACGATGAAGTCTACTTTATCCTGCAAAAGTGCAAGCGCAGCACGCTCCGATTCTTCCTTGCTCTGCGATGACATCGGGATATGGTAAAAAGGAATGCCGTACGCCTCTACCGTTTCCTTGGCGTCAGGATGGTTGCTGATAACCATCGGGATATCCACGAGAATTTCTTTGGATTTCCAGCGCCATAGCAGCTCGACGAGGCAATGGTCCATCTTGGACACAAAAATAGCCATGCGTTTGATCTCGTTCTCCTTGCTGAGACGCCATTCCATCGGGTATTCCTCGGCCATGGCAGACAGGTCCTTTTCCAGCTTCGGGTAGGCTTCTGGGAGTGCGTCCAAATCAAATTGAATCCGCATGAAAAACATGCCGTCGCGCGAATCTGTCGTATGCTGATCGAATTGAACGATGTTGGCTTTGTAGCTGAAAAGCAGGTTGGAGACTGCGGAGATAATGCCTAGTCGCTCCGGGCAAGAAATTAAAAGTACAGCTCTGTTTTCGTTTTTCATCAGGTTGCGATTCATACTGGTTCCTCCGTTTTTTCAATTCCACGTACAAACAGGAAGCTCCCGTTGCCAGTAAAAATAAGCACGGGAGTTTTTCCTTTTGCGACGCAATGATTAATTGATTTACTTAGCCATAGTTGCTTTCTCAACCTGTTCGTGGGCGTGATAAGAGCTGCGAACAAGCGGGCCTGATTCTACGTGATCAAAGCCCATTTCGAGTCCGATTTCTTTTATCTCGCGGAACTCTTCTGGCGTGTAATATTTGATGACAGAAAGATGCTTTCTGGTAGGCTGCAAATACTGCCCCACCGTGAGGATATTGCACGCTACTGCCCGCAGGTCGCGCATCGTTTGTACGATCTCTTCCAGCGTCTCACCAAGCCCCAGCATGATGCTCGACTTGGTCATTTGCCCTTCGCGAAGCTTCTTGGCATTTTGCAAGAGTGTCAGCGAGCGATGATACTTTGCCCTCGCCCGCACACGATCGGACAAGCGCTCCACCGTTTCGATATTGTGGTTCAAAATATCTGGCTTCGCTGCCAATACGACCGCTAGCGATTCCTCGCAGCCGTTAAAGTCGGGTATCAGCACTTCCACTCCGGTGATTGGATTACGCGTGCGAATGGCACGAATCGTTTCTGCAAAAATGGCTGCTCCGCCATCCTGCAGGTCATCACGCGCCACGGAGGTTACGACCACATGTTTCAATCCCATTTGGGCAGTAGCTTTGGCTACCTTTTCCGGCTCTGCTCTGTCCAGCTCGGTAGGCAAGCCTGTATTCACGGCACAAAAGCGGCATGCCCGTGTGCAAATGCTCCCCAGAATCATAAACGTCGCTGTTCGATTGCTCCAGCACTCGTATATATTGGGGCACTTCGCCTCTTCGCAGACGGTGTGCAGCTCACTGCCACGCATGATCGCTTTTAGCTCTTTCATCTGGTCGTTCGTGTTTAGCTTTATTTTTAACCAATCAGGCTTGCGCTCAGACGTTGACACCCTCATTTACTTTGCTCCCCTCCTCTTGAAGCGCAGCTTGTTCTTCAAGAGCCTTACGATAACGCAGGATCGGTTTACGTGCAGCTGTTACCTCATCCAGACGGGAGACGACCGTAGTGTGAGGCGCTTCCTGAACAATCGCAGGATTTTCTTCCACTTCCTTGGCAATTTCGATCAACACGTCAATAAATTTATCCATGGTCTCTTTGGACTCGGTCTCTGTCGGCTCGATCATCATGCATTCATCGACAATGAGCGGAAAGTAAATCGTTGGTGGATGATACCCGAAATCAAGCAAACGCTTGGCGATATCGAGCGTGCGCACACCGAGCTTCTTTTGACGACGACCAGACAAGACAAATTCATGCTTGCAGATGCGGTCATACGCGAGATCGTAGTAAGGAGCCAGCTTGCGCATCATGTAGTTCGCATTGAGCACAGCCTCTTCCGATACACGCCGCAATCCTACGGGACCGTTCGCGCGGATGTAGACAAACGTGCGCAGCAAAATGCCAAAGTTGCCGTAGTATGCCTTCACACGCCCGATGGATTGTGGAATATCGTAGTCCAGGCGATACGTCTCGCCATCCTTTACTACTTTTGGACGAGGCAAGAACGGCACCAGTTCCTTTTTGCAGCCAATCGGACCCGCACCAGGACCACCGCCGCCATGTGGCCCGGTAAATGTTTTATGCATGTTCAGGTGAACGACGTCAAAGCCCATATCTCCGGGGCGAGTAATTCCCAGGATCGCATTTGTATTCGCTCCATCGTAATAGAGCATTCCGCCCGCTTCGTGGACGATTTTCGCGATTTCTACGATGTTTTCTTCAAACAAGCCAAGCGTGCTCGGGTTCGTCAGCATAAGGGCAGCTGTGTTTGGACCGACTGCCTTGCGCAGCTCATCGAGGTTTACGTTCCCTTGTTCGTCTGATGAAATCGTGACGGTTTCCAAGCCAGCTACTGCTACACTCGCCGGGTTGGTTCCGTGCGCCGTATCCGGTACGATGACCTGTGTCCGATTCTCACCGCGGCTCTCGTGGTAAGCGCGAATCATCATCAGTGCAGTCCACTCGCCTTGGGCACCTGCCGCAGGCTGCAGGCTCACTTCATCCATGCCCGTAATTTCACACAGCTCGGTCTGCAAATCATAAAGCACCTGCAGAGCGCCTTGCAGTGTCTCTTCCGCTTGATATGGATGGATTTTGGCGAAGCCCGCATAGCGAGCCACATCTTCGTTGATTTTCGGATTGTATTTCATCGTGCAAGAGCCGAGCGGGTAAAAGGTAGTGTCGATTCCGATGTTGCGATTGGACAGCTCCGTATAGTGACGCATCAGGTCCAGCTCGGATACCTCAGGCAGCTCTGCCGGCGTTTGACGCAGGTACTCGGCAGGGAAAACAGAATCGAGCGCAACCTCTGGAACATCACATTCAGACAAGCTGTACGCTACGCGACCTTTTTTGCTCATTTCAAAAATAAGTTCTTTCTCCTTGTTGTTACCCACGGCCGATTTCCTCCAATCCTTGGACAAGTGCATCAATTTCTTCTTTTGTACGTGCTTCTGTCACAGCCAGCAGCATATGGCCCTCAAGTTCAGGATAATCGCGTCCCAAATCGTATCCACCGACGATTTTGCGCTTGAGCAGCTCGCGGTTTACTTCTGCTACAGATTTTGGTGCCTTTACAACGAATTCATTGAATACGGGATTGTGATGAACCAGGCTGTAGTCGGGTAGCTTGGCGATTTCACGAATCGCATACTGTGTTTTTTGTACGTTCAACCGCGCCATTTCCTGTACGCCTGTTTTACCCAATGCAGACATGGCGACAGAGGCAGCGAGTGCATTTAATGCTTGGTTGGAGCAAATATTGGACGTCGCTTTTTCCCGGCGGATATGCTGCTCACGCGCTTGCAGGGTGAGTACGAAGCCTCTTTTACCTTCCTGGTCTGTCGTTTGTCCTACGATTCGTCCAGGAATTTTGCGCATCAGCTTTTCTTTCACCGCGAAATATCCGCACGATGGTCCGCCAAGCTGCATTTGAATACCTAAAGGCTGCACTTCGCCCACGACGATATCCGCGTTGTACGCTCCGGGTGGCTGAAGAACGCCCAGAGCCAATGGATTGGAGCTGACAACAAACAAGCCTTTTTGTTTATGGGCAATCTTTTCGATCGAGACCAAATCCTCCACCGCACCGAAGAAGTTCGGGTATTGAACCATTACCGCTGCTGTATTTTCATTGACGGCACTCTCCAATGCTGCCAGGTCCGTCACGCCGCCTTTGCAGTCCACCTCAATGACCTCATAACCCTGACCTTTTGCATTGACATGCAGAATCTCGCGTGCTTCCGGATGAACGGCTTTGGATACAACCACGTTTTTCCCGGATGCTCCGCCAACTGCCAGGTTCGCTGCCTCGGCAAAAGCAGTAGCTCCGTCATACATCGAGGAGTTGGCTACCTCCATTCCAGACAGCTCGCAAATCATCGTCTGGAACTCGAAAATCGCTTGCAGCTCTCCCTGGCTGATCTCAGGCTGATACGGTGTATAAGCTGTATAAAACTCGGAGCGCGAAATTACATGGTTGACCGTGCTTGGGATGTAATGATCGTAGATGCCCGCTCCGAGGAAATAGGCATACTCACTTGCGTCTACATTTTTTCTGGCAAGCTTGGTGAAATGCCGGACAGTATCCGGTTCTGATAAAGCAGCAGGAATTTGCAGGCTTCCTTTGAAACGTACGCTTTCAGGAATATCCGCAAAAAGCTCTTCGACGCTCTCAATTCCAAGAAAGGAGAGCATTTCAGCTTTGTCTTCTGGGGTCGTAGGCAGATAGCGATAATTCACCTTTATTCCTCCTCAACGAATGCTGCGTATTGCCCTGCAGTTAGCAGCCCGGACAGCTCATCTGGATTGGAAAGCTCAATCACGATCATCCAGCCTTGGCCGTATGCATCGGAGTTGATGACCTCAGGACTGTCCTCGAGCTCTCCATTTACTTCTACGACTTTTCCGCTTACCGGGGAAAACAGATCCGATACCGCTTTTACCGATTCAACCGTTCCCATCGTGTCGTCAGCGGTTACTTCGTCGCCTACTTGCGGGATTTCTACGAAAACGAGATCACCAAGCTGGTTTTGGGCAAAATCAGTAATCCCTACACGTACGCGATTTTCTCCCAATACTTCTACCCACTCGTGTTCCTTGCTGTACAACCAGTTCTCGACTACTTTACTCATGATTTGTTCTCCTCCAATGTATCTGCTAGTGGTTGATCTTTTTGTGCCAGCCTTGCTTTAGCGTTTATAAAAAGGTGCCTTTACCGTAACAGCTTCGATTCGTTTGCCGCGAATTTCGACGGTGAGTGTGGTTCCAATCGCCGCGTAATCTGCTTTAATCAAGGCCAGACCCAAATTTTTCTTCAAGGTAGGCGATTGGGTTCCCGAGGTGACATAGCCGATAGCTTCATCATTTTCCGCAGCATCTGCCGCATAGACTGGATAGCCGTTGCGCGGGATGCCGCGTCCGATCAGCTCGATTCCGACAAGCTTGCGGGATACGCCCTCTTCTTTTTGCTTTTGCAGCGCTTCCTTGCCGATAAAGTCCGCTTCCTTTTGCAGCTTTACAGCAAAGCCGATGCCTGCTTCGAGTGGGCTGATTTCTGGGCCGAGCTCCTGTCCGTACAATGGAAGTCTGGCTTCAAAGCGCAGCGTGTCTCTCGCACCTAATCCGCACGGAACCACGCCATCTGCTTTGCCTTCCTCGAGAATTTTTTCCCATAGTGCGGGAGCATCCGCTGCATCCAGATACAGCTCAAAGCCGTCTTCACCGGTGTAGCCAGTACGGGAAACCAGCGTTTTGATACCAGCCACGTCTACGTCATCCCTGAAGGTAAAGTAGACAATCTCGGACAGGTCAGTTGCTGTCATTCGTTGCAGCACCTTTTCTGCGATTGGGCCTTGCAGAGCCAGCTGCGCTGTTTTGCTGCTTATGTTTTCGATCGTCACATCGCCAATCGCATGGGATAAAATCCAGTCCACGTCCTTGTCGATGTTGGATGCGTTTATGACGAGCAGATACTTCTGCTCTGCCTGCTTGTAGACGAGCAAATCATCTACGATGCCGCCGTTGGGATAGCACAGCGCAGCGTATACCGCCTGATTGATTTGCAGCTTCGAAATGTCATTCGTAATCAAATATTGGACACAAGCGGTTGCGTCTGGCCCTTCTATCGTCACTTCGCCCATGTGGGATACATCGAACAAGCCAGCCAGTGTCCGCACGGCATGATGCTCTTCGATAATGCTGCTAAATTGAACAGGCAGCTCCCATCCGCCAAAATCAATCACCTTGGCACCATAATTGGCGTAGAGCGGGAACAAAGGCGTTCTTTTTAAAGCTTCCATCCTGGTTTTCTCCCCCAGTCTTTTATTTCATGATGCGTTCTTTAATCGCTGCTCCTGTCGGTGTTACGGCAAGACCGCCAAGTGCTGTCTCCCGCAATGCCCGCGGCATTTTTCTGCCTATGTCATACATTGCGCCGATCACCTCATCGCATGGCACCTGGCTCTCAATCCCTGCCAAAGCAATATCCGCTGCGGAAAATGCGATGGATGAACCGATGACGTTTCGCTTGATGCACGGCACCTCAACCAGCCCTGCTACCGGATCGCACACCAGACCCAGCATGGATTTAAGCGCAATCGCTGCAGCATTGATCGCTTGGCGAGGCGTCCCTTGCTTAAGCTCCACGATGGCAGCCGCCGCCATAGCAGTCGCTGATCCTACCTCTGCCTGACAGCCTCCCGCGGCACCTGAGATAAACGAACGGTTGGCAATCACATATCCGATTGCGCTCGCCGTAAACAATCCCATGACCAGATGCTCAAACGTGAACTTTTGATTTTCATGGAGAGAGAACAGGCAGCCTGGCAAAATTCCTGCTGAGCCAGCTGTTGGCGTCGCTACAATAATCCCCATCCTCGCGTTCATTTCGGACGTGGCAAAAGCGAATTTCATCGCATCGGCGACAAGATTGCCCGTGAGCTGCTCGCCTTTTTCCAGATAGCGCTCCATCTTGTACGCATCTCCACCAGAAATACCGCTCGGGGCAAGGCTTTGGTCGATGACTCCCTGGTCGATCGCTTCCTTCATTCTGACCAGACGCAGCTTCATTTTTTCGCTGATTTCCTGTTCCGACTGTCCCGACTTGCTGCTTTCGCGAGCCAGCATCGCCTCGGCAATACTCTTTTTGCTGCTTTCGCAAACCTCTTGCAGCTCTACCATTGATGTGAAGTTCATTTACGCTCCCCCTACGTACGCTGCACAGCGTGGTTTCTCCTCATACAGCACCCTGATCTCAGTCAAGTCATAATCAGCGTTCAACGGAATATCGACCGCGCATCCATTGATATGAAAGATTTTGGAGATTCCGCCTCCAAGCGAGACTCCGCCGATGACCACCGATTCATTTTCTTTTCGCGCTGTGATGAGAACGGTATTGGGATGATCGTAATAAGGGCACTCCCCTTCACATACAAAAGCAAAGGCAACGCTGCGCTCTGCTGCGATCTCGATGGCATCCCTGATTCGCTTGTCATCAGTTTCCATTCCGAGCAAGCCGCCAATGACTGCTTTATCCGTTCCGTGCCCTTTGTAGGTCTCCGAGAATGAATCGTAGAAAATGATTTGTACTGCTTCCGGTTCTCCTCCGAGAAAGTCATAAACAAACTTTCCGATCGATACCACTCCCGCCGTATGAGAGCTGGACGGACCTACCATGATCGGACCGATAATATCAAAGCAGCTATTGTATACCATGGTTGTGCCTCCTACCTACTGGACTGCGATCTTTTCGTACAATGGATAAGCCTCGCAAAGCTTGCCGATTCGCTCACGCACCTGTTCGCTGACAGCAGCGTTGCCTTTTGCCTTCAGCACGGTAGCGATTGCGCTTCCAATCACTTGCATTTCCTGCTCTCTCATGCCGCGAGTGGTGACAACTGCCGTACCGATACGTACACCGCTCGTCACAAAAGGGCTGGCTGTTTCGTACGGAATTGTATTTTTGTTAACCGTGATGCCTGCATCCTCCAAGAGAGCCTCCGCTTCCTTGCCCGTTAATCCCCATGGGCGTACATCCAAAAGCACGAGATGATTGTCCGTTCCGCCAGACACCAACGTAGCGCCTTCTTGGAGCAGGGTAGCAGCCAATGTGGAAGCATTTTTGACAACATTTTCTGCATAGGTTTTAAAGCTCGGCTGCAGTGCCTCTTTAAAGGAAACTGCCTTTGCCGCGATTACATGCATCAATGGACCGCCCTGAATACCAGGGAAAATAGCCTTGTTGATGCCTTTGTAAATTTCCTCGTCATTGGTCAAAATGATGCCGCCGCGTGGACCACGCAATGTTTTATGTGTCGTGCTCGTCACTACATCCGCGTACGGAACAGGAGACGGATGCAAGTCTGCCGCCACGAGACCGGCGATACGTGCCATGTCCACCATGAACTTGGCTCCGATTTTGTCAGCGATCTCTTTGAATTTGGCAAAATCAATCTGGCGCGGGTAGGCGCTTGCTCCGGCAATGATCAGCTTTGGACGCTCGCGCAGTGCTGTCGCTTCTACCTCGTCATAATCGATCAAGTGACTGTCTTCTCTCACGCCGTAAGCCACTACGTTGAACCATTTCCCCGAAAGACTAACCGGGCTTCCGTGGGTCAGGTGTCCTCCATGGGAAAGATTCATGCCCATGATCGTATCGCCAGGCTGGAGCAGGGAGAAAAAGACTGCTGTATTCGCCTGTGCGCCAGAGTGAGGCTGCACATTGGCGTATTTGGCACCAAACAAGGTGCAAATGCGATCAATCGCGAGCTGCTCAACCACATCTACATGCTCGCAGCCACCGTAGTAACGTTTGCCTGGGTAGCCCTCTGCGTATTTATTGGTCAGTACTGAGCCCATCGCTTGCATGACTTCTTCGCTGACAAAGTTTTCCGATGCGATCAGCTCCAGCGTCCGATGCTGCCGCTTGTTTTCGTTCTCAATAGCCGAAAAAATTTCAAAGTCACGATCCTGCAAACTCATGAACGCTCCTCCTATTTGCTACCTTTCCTCGTGCTTTGCCTAAGAAAAAAAGGACGAAGGAAAGATAGATTAACGTGTAATCTACCTTTCCTCTGTCCTTTTTACCTGAGAGTTTAGCTTCGTCGCGAGCTCCTGCGTGTATGACATCAGGCTGTTGTCGAAGCGTTCCCCTTGGGTGGCTTTTTCAAGCGCTCTCCAGAGGTGCGTCCAATTGTAGTACTCTTTACCTGAGAGATTAATCCCAAGGGTTTTTGGGACTTGCTCCTTCGGTGCCAGTCAAAGCATCTGGTCTCTCCTACAATCATCATCCGCCATATGAAATTTTGTCATTCTTGCCAAAGATTATCGGCTCAGCTGATGAATTCCTTGCCCAAGTGCTCCTTCTGCCGCTTCCATGATGATTTCGCCCAAGCTTGGATGTGCATGGATCGTATGAGCAATGTCTTGCAGCTGGTGCCCTTTTTCAATCGCCAGACCAATTTCTCCGATCAGGTTGGATGCTTCTGGTCCAACAATTTGTCCTCCCAGGATTGCACCCGTGGCGCTGTCTCCGATGATTTTTACAAATCCGTCTCCCGCATTCAAAGAAAGTGCCCGACCATTTGCAGCATACGGGAATTTCCCGATCGAAACCGTATAGCCCTGACTTTTGGCTTCTGTCTCATTCAGACCGACACTTGCAATCTCCGGATCTGAGAAGACGACGGCGGGTATTGTTTTATAGCTGACTGAGCTGTCCAGACCAGCAATGACTTCTGCTGCGATTTTGCCTTCGTATGACGCTTTATGCGCCAAGGCCAGACCCTCCACGATATCACCAATCGCATAAATGTTAGGTACACTCGTTTTACACTGCTGATCGACCTGGATGAAACCACGTTCCGTCAGCTTCATATTTACCGCTTCAAGTCCGAGCTGATCGATGTTCGGACGTCTGCCTACCGTAATTAGCAAATATTGTGCGGATATCTGCTGCAGCTCACCTTTTACTTCATACGTGATGGTGACTTCATCTACTG
This sequence comes from Brevibacillus reuszeri, assembly GCF_002897295.1. Lineage (GTDB taxonomy): Bacteria > Bacillota > Bacilli > Brevibacillales > Brevibacillaceae > Brevibacillus > Brevibacillus reuszeri_A. The sequence continues at coordinate 75,168 of NZ_BEXF01000004.1, read as the reverse complement.
TTTGCTCCGCTTCTTTGGCGATCGCTCCGGTATGCACCTCTACGCCCAGCTTCTTCAGCTTTCGTCCTACGAAGCGGGACATTTCTTTCTCAAACCCCGGCAAAATCGAGTCCGATCCTTCTAGAATCGTTACTTTGGCACCGAGCTTGGCATACGTTTGCCCCAGCTCGATTCCAATATAGCCTCCACCGATCACAACCAGGCTTTTCGGAATTTCTGTGAGCGTAAGCGCTTCCGTAGAAGAAAGTATGCGTCCCTCATACGGGAAAGCTTTTAGCTCAATCGGTCTGGAGCCAGTAGCGAGGATACAATGTGAAAAGCGGTAAAGACTCGTTTCCTCTCCGTTTGTCACCTGGACCAGATCATTCCCCACGAGCTTCGCTTCGCCCTGGATTCGCTGGACCTTGTTTCCTTTGAGCAGCGATTTGACGCCACCCGTTAGTTTATCGATCACACTTTGCTTCCAATCCTGTACTTTGGCAAAGTCGACGCTGACTCCCGCTACCTGCAACCCGATCTCCTGGGAATGAGTAGTCGCTTCGTACTGATGTGCTACCGAAATGAGCGCCTTGGAAGGAATACAGCCTTTATTTAAACAAACGCCGCCGACCACCTCTTCTTTTTCCACAATCGCTACTTGCTTGCCTAATTGAGCCGCTCGAATCGCTGCGACATATCCCCCTGGACCAGAGCCAATGACCAGGACATCAAGCTGCTCCACTACTCCGTTCTCTGCCATGGTTTTCCCCCACTTTTTTCTCTCTAATTACGCGCTTTGTATGATCAGCTTGTGCGAATGCGCAGCCGATCTGAAAACAATTCCTCTGGACTCGACAGCGCAAAGCCTTGGTCCGGATTGTAGTCAAGCGTCAATACGTCACCCAGATTGCGCTTCGTCAAAAGATCCATGCAGAACGGAATCTTGTTCAGGTAGACCAGCGTATCGTTTTTTCTCAGCTCATCAACCGCCAGCTGGACGGAAAAAGCACATCCACAATCTCCCGACATCACTACGTCTATCCGCAGAGCAGTGTCCTGTGGAAAGCTGAGCTTGCTGAGTTCACTGCGAGCAGCATCCTTCACCGTAAGCTCCATGTTCTCGTTCCCTGCCTCCTTTCCCATCCCGCCATCCTCCACTTAAACCTTTTTTGCGAACACCAAAAAAGGACAGGGGAAAGATAGAGTGACGATACTCTACCTTTCCTCTGTCCTTTTTACCTGAGAGTTTAACTTCAGTCCGACTAGCCCGAAGTATTCCCCTTGGGTGGCTTTTTCAAGCGCTCTCCAGAGGTGCGTCCGATTGTAGTATCTGGTACCTGAGAGATTGATCCCAAGGGTTTTATGGGACTTGCTCCTTCGGTGCTAAACCTGTCTGTTTAGTCTCTCCTACAATCATCATCCGCCGCTATTCAATTGATGGATAACTTTTCATTAAGTAAATCACATCCATCTTATCAATGTCAATTCTGAAAAAAAATATTATTCAGTCAACCTGTTCATCCAGAAACGCTTTTACCACCCGATAAAAACCTTCAGGATCATCAGAATGAACCCCATGACCGCATTGCTCAAACGTTTCAAGCTTTGTGTTTGGTCTTCGCGATACCATCAGCTCTGCCTGGTTTGCGTCTAAGATAAAGCTCTTTTTGCCATGAATCAGCAAGATTGGGCACGTAGAGGAAAGCCAGTCTTCCCACCAGCTGCCATTGATGTTTTGCTGCGAGATTTTCATTCCTTTTAAATCAGTGCGAAACCCCCATCCTTTTTTATCCTCAAATACACTTTCAGAAAAATAATCGATGGCTCTCACACCTACACGTTCAAGCGATGCCCTCAGTTCATTTAGCGTTGCAGAACGTTCGGGGAGCTGCTCTGTGAAAGATAAATCAGCAAAAATTTCTGTGCCAACGTCCTCCACAATAACGGCTTTGACCAATTCAGGGTAGCGTGCAGCAAACTGGTATGCATTGACTCCGCCCAAGGAATGCCCCACGATCGTCACTGATTGACCGCCCAGCTCTGAACGAACCAGGTTCAGGATATCATTGACGTAGCTCTCCCTTGTGTAATCCTTTTCCGGCGGATGCTCGCTCCAGCCATGACCGCGTTGATCCAACCCAATCACTCGCCAATCTTTTTGGAAAGCTGCGGCGAATGTGGAAAAGGTGCGGGCATCATTCATATGTCCGTGCAGCAGGAGCAGTACATTTGGACTTTCTCCCCCATAGTCGAGGTAAGAAAGCTTGATATCACCTGATTGAAAAAATTTTCTTGTCGCCAAATGATTGTCCGTGGAATGAGACATGTCATTTCCTCCTTTTTTCTTCTGAATCGTAAATGACTTGCTTTCCCCTTCACTCTACCAGACAATAGTGACAGATCATGTCATAATTAAAAACGGGAGTACAGAATATCCATGTCTAAATCCAAGAGACTGCTGGAATTAATGCTGACCGTCAATCGCAAACGGAAATTCACCGTCAAGCAGCTTGCCCAGGAGTTTGGCGTATCCACGCGAACGATCCTGCGAGATTTGCAGGAGCTGAGCGAGCTTGGTGTGCCTCTGTATTCGAAAGTCGGTCCACATGGTGGCTACCAAGTGCTAAAGGAAAGAATCTTGCCGCCTATTGCTTTCTCCGAGGAAGAAGCCGTTGCTATCTTTTTTGCCATTCATGCCCTTCGCCACTATTCCTCGCTGCCTTTTTCGGCTGAAGCTTCTTCGGTCTTGAAAAAGTTTACTCAGTTTATGTCACAGGACGTCCGCGATCGGATAGAGCAGATGAAAAACCGTGTTGATTTCATTACTCCGACCAGACAAGCCAGTTCACCGTATTTACCCGTCCTCCTTGACGCCGCGATCCTGCAAAATGTGCTCCGCATCGATTACGAATCCAGAGATAAACGGGCTGATCGCCATATACAGCCGATTGGCATTTATACAAGAAATGGCCTGTGGTACTGTCGCGCTTATTGCTTCCAAAACGATGATATTCGCGTATTTCGCTGTGACCGCATCCATTCTGCGGTTCCATCCGCCACAAAGCCGAGAGATTTATGGCATATGCACCTTGGCAACAGTCCCAGCCATCCGATCGAGGAGCAGCTCGCGCTTTTTGCAGAGCTGAATAAAGCGGGCGTACAGGCTTGCGAGGCAGAGCCCGGTCTTGTAACCCAGCTCCATATTCGCGAGGATGGAACCGGCTGGCTGGAAGGCAGCATAGCAAAGAAAGACGTGCTTTATTTTGCCAAGTTCTTCATCGGCGTGGGAAAAGACGTAACGGTAAAGCATCCGCCAGAGCTTTTGGACTGCATGAAAAGCTACTTAACTGAGCTCTCGTGTCACTATTCGTTTTCTTGAACAAAGCAAAAAGCCAGGGCCAACACTCCCTGGCTAATGCATGTAACAGGCTACAGCAGTCCTTCCTCTTGCGCTTTTTGTATCGCATCATCCCGATTCCGCACACCGAGCTTGTCATACAGAGCTGAGGCATAATTACGTACTGTCCCGTCTGACAAATACAGCTTGGCTGCGATCGTTTTATAGCGCATGCCTTGGGAAAGCATCTGCAAAATCTCCCGCTCCCGCTTCGTTAACCCATAAAAATTATCATCTTTTCCGCTTATTTGTGATGCAACGAGCAACTCTTCCTGCTCGTTTACTGGCTGTGCATCCAGCATTTTATGAAACAGGTCCTGTGCAATCATCGTACCACCGCGATGAACGAGGCGAATCGTTTCCGCAAGCTCGCGTGATTCAATCGATTTCAACAGATAGCCGTCTGCGCCACTGCGCATGATTTCCTTGGCTTTTTCGGTATCCTGAAACGTAGACAGGACGAGGACACGAATATCTGGCCATTTTTCCTTCAGCCGTTTAGTCGCAGTGATCCCATCCATATTCGGCATTTCGAGGTCCATCAGCACGAGGTCTGGTTCCAGCTCCTCGCACAGCTCGAGAGCCTGTGCCCCATCCTCGGCCATCCCGACAACCTGCAGATCCCGCTGACTCTCCAGTATGGTGCGCAAGCTTTCCCGAATGAACGAGTGGTCATCAACAATAAATAAACGAATAATTTCATCGGCGCTCTCTATCAGCCTCGGCACAAAGCAGGTAACGAGAGTTCCTTCTCCCCGTTCCGAGTATACCGATACTCTTCCTTGCAAATGAGCGGCTCTCTCTCTCATCGCCGTGATCCCGAAGCCATCCTTCCAGTTTTCTACCCCGTGACCGTTATCCTGTACTTCCAGCCTCGTCTGTTGCGGTTCAAAATGCAATGAAACGACGATGTCCGTTGCTTGTCCGTGGCGTACCGCGTTCGTCAAAGATTCCTGCAAGCAACGAAATAAGGTCATTTTCACCTGCTTCCCGACCGGATACTCTTCTCCGATTGCACGAAACCGTACATTTACCTTTGCATGTGTCTGAAATTCTTCCGCAACCTGCCTCAGCGTATGGACCAAGGGAAGCGTCTCTTGTGGTGACTCCATCTGATGCAAGTACCCTCGCACTTCCTCCATGCTTTTTCGAGCAAGCTTCATGAGAGATTCGAGCTTTTGCTCCCCTTCCTGCGACGCCACCTCCGGCCGCAAGGTTTCCAGCCCCATGATAATCGAGGTATAGGAATGCCCCATCGTGTCATGCAGGTCCTTGGAAAGCCGATTTCGCTCCTCCAGCAGCGTCACTCTCTCAATTTGAGTGAGGTACTGCTCCAACACACTATTTTGCTTGCGGATTATTTCATTTTGCCGATGATTGACGATGAGCAAATGAAAGGCAAATCCGATCAAATAAGCTAGCCCGACTTGCAGAGAAATCCCCCACACATCTATTTCCCGCGAAAACAGCATCATCAGCAGCGGAAGTAAACCAATCGTAATCGGAGCAGACCAGCGATATGATTTCTCCGCACTATTGGCGGCAATCAAAAAAGCTGGTGTCAAAAACGTAAGGTACGCCTCCGGAAACAAAGACGTGAGATAAAGAGATAGTCCGCCAAACAGGAGCATTTCTGCAATCAGGTAGTAGCGGTAGCTCAGCATTAAACAGATCCACGGGATGGAAAAAGCCATAATTCCCCAGAGTACAACGATCCATAAGGGCAGAGTAAGATAATTTTCAAATTGTATAGTCGTAATGGTGAGTGAAGAGCAAATGAACAGTCGTATAAAAAACATCACCCAGTCATACCAGGCCCATTGTTTTACGATATCTAACAAACCATCATCTCCTAATTGCTTTGAACATCAAGCGCGTGTACCCACCAATGATCTGTACGAGTCCGTTCCCAATCTTGGAGCACCCGATCATGAGTATGAATCCCACAGCCATAATTTGCAATGCCCTCAGCTCTGAATCCACAGGAATCCCAAAAAAATATAACTCCAAATGCGGATAGAGTAACGGTACAAACGCACACAAAACAGGTCCAATGTAGATGAGCACTCCGATCACCAGACAAATGCACCCTAGGATGAATTTCTGCATCAGCCAATAAACCGATATCCAATTTTCTCCATTCGTTAATTCCACCTTTGCCTGTATCCATTGATTTCCCTCTGCTCTTTGTCTAGCTGCCAACGGCTCAATAGAAATATCGGTGTAAATCTTCGTCTGAATACGTTCATGCTGGACAAAAGCTTGGGTTGTACGCAGCACATTGGTGAGCAATGGAATTCCCACTACGGTAAATGACAATGCCAAGCCAAGCGCAATCCCACTCAAATAAAAACAAAAGTAAAACACACCCGAAGCAAATGTAAACAGCAAGAAGATAAAATTTTGCACGTTTCTCATGATCGCTCTTTTCAACAAAGCCAAATCTCTCCTGTCTATACCTTTTCCGACACGATGATGACGGTCTGCCCTTACCGTAATCCGCCGCGCGTCACATGAGCCAGTGCCAAAATGTCATATGACATCCAAAGACAGCAGCTTTTTTGTAATTCGGAAAAATAATGACAGGAAGTAACTACCGAGTATGACACGAGCTTTGCCATACTGTGCTCAAGCGCTACCCCTAGGAATCGATGCGCCAAAACGTGTACCACACCAAAAGGAGAATCGCACATGAAAAAAGTGATACAAAAAATGAGTCTAGTCGTTTTTCTTCTCTCCACGACCTTGATTGCCGCATGCACGCAGCCGCTTGGTGCTGTGGAATCAAAACAGACTGCTTCCATTACTGAAACCAGCATAAAAGGACCGATGGATGCCAAAGAAATAGAAGCATTTGCCGATCCACTGTTTGCAGAAAAAATGAAAGAATACAATGTGGCTGGTTCCAGCTTTGTTGTCGTCCGTGATGGCAAAGTCATCGTGAACAAAGGCTACGGCTTTGCTGACAAGGAAAAGAAAATCCCTGTTGATAAAGACACGGTGTTCCAAATTGGCTCAGTATCGAAAACCTTTACCGCCTTGGCTGCTATGCAGCAAGTCGATGCGGGTAAAATTGACCTGCATCGCAATATAGAGGAATATCTCGGTGGACTAAAAATTCCTAATAAGACAGGAAAACCTGTCACCATGTACGACTTGCTCACCTACACACCCGGCTTCGAATTGCCGGACGAAACTACCTTTACCGGTCCACAATACATCGGGCAGGACATCTCTATGGATGAATTCCTTCCAAAGCACTTGCCGACCGTCATCCGACCACCTGGCGAAGTCTATACGTATGATAATACAGGATTCTTACTCGCTGGCTACGCCGTGGAAAAAGCAAGTGGTATCCCCTTTGCCCAGTATATGGATGAAAAAGTGTTCAAGCCTCTCGGAATGGCCTCGACCAGTGTACGTTTGAAGCCTGAGCTCATGAAGAGAATGGCTGCCAATTACTATAATACTGGCGAGCAACGTCCGCTAGAAGGACACGCTCCAACTGATGGTCCGCAGGGAAGCATTATATCAACAGCAGAAGACATGGCAAAGTACATGATCATGCAGCTGCAAAACGGAAAATTTGACGGCAAAGAAATCGTCAGCCAGAAAAGCTTGGATTTGATGCATACGCACCAGATTTTCGCGGATGACATCCCGATCACAACCGTAGGCTTTGAAAACTATTTTCCAGAGTATACAAATGGTCAGCACGTTGTTTTGAAGGGCGGAAACATGCCAGGCCATTCTTCCCTAATGGTATTGATCCCGGAACATAGAACCGGCTTTTTCATGTCCTACAACAATGATTCAATGGTTAGCGCTGATATTTACAAAGAATTCATGGATCATTATTTCCCAGAAACAGAAAAAAAAGCTGAGCCTGTTTACTTGCCCTTGAGCGAAGCGGATGCGCAAAAATATTTCGGGCTGTATCAAAATACGCGTGCCTATTGGACACGCAATTCTATTACCTATGAGAATGGATCACTCGTGCTTGAGAGTGAGGCAACCGGAAAACAAAAGCTGCGAATGATTCACCCATTGCTATTTGTAGATGAGGAAGGCGAAAAAATCGCGTTCAAGGAAGACAAAAACGGTAACATCAAATACTTCTATTATACAACGGAAAAAGGCGTTAACCTTGCTGGCGAATCACAAAAAATGGAAATGGAAAAGACCTACTCAGACGTCCCTAACACTAGCAGCTATAAGACCCATATCAACAACCTCAGCGCCTTTTCCATTATGGGAGCGAAATCAGGAAGTAAATTTGATCCTGCAGGGACCATGACACAAGGCGAATTTGCTGACGCCCTGATCAAAGCCGAAGGCCATTACGTAATGGCTGGGAGTGAAGACGGGCTTAGACAGCAATTGGCCACGGGTATCCCTACTTTGAACCCACAGGCACCAATCACAAGACAAGTCGCTGCTGTCATGATTCAAAACTTGAAGCAGCTTGAGCCTGTGGCAACCAGCAAAGTGACGCTGCAAGACACAGCTGACACATGGGCAGCAGATTCGATCACTGCACTTGTTTCACAAGGCATCGTTGATCCTGATACAAAGGTAAACGCAGATGGCTCTTTCACATTCCGTGCAAAAGATTTACTGAAGCGCCAAGAAGCCAGCGCATTGCTGGATTTAGCGTTTGGCTACTATTCGCTGCCGATTAAACAATAAAAAGCATTTTCCTCTTTTTGGGATAAAGTAGGGAGTTGTTGTATACCCTACTCCTTTGAGGGAGGTGACTGGTCGTGGAAAATAGCGATAAACACAACGGACAAGCTGAACAAAAAACGACAAGCGAATTAAATGAAAAGGAAATCGAGCTTCAGCATCAATATCAAATGTTCCCTTCCCCAGATGAAAAGCGTGCTTCAAAAGTGATTACCGAGTTGAAAGATTAAAGATACGAAGAAAAAAAGAATGGGAAACTCTCTCCCCCATTTTAGGCTGTCGAGATGCTCGGCAGCCTGTCTTCGTGAAAATAAAAGAATCCGCCTAGAGGAGACGGATTCTCGCCAGTACCCTCATCATTTTCTAGTAACTGCTGCGTTTCCCAAAGATGAGAGACAGAACGAACAAGATCAAAAAAACAACGAACAAGAATTTCGCGATACCCACCGCTGCCGAAACAATCCCTGAAAACCCGAATATCGCCGCAATAATGGCAATGATCAGAAACAGCATAGACCATCGTAACATGTGGATCACCCTTTCCTGGTTTGTTTCCTCTTGTATAATCGTTCCTGCTCATTATTAACCACTTTTCTTGCGGTTGAAACAAAAAGAACCGCCACGAAAGCGATCTGTTTCATCTGCAAGCGTGGCGGTCCTCATTTTCATAGAAATGCTTTATTTCCTGTAGATTTTTTCCTGTGGATTGAAATCGGTGTAGGGAAGGCCATCCGGCACAAATAGAATCGACTCCTTACTCCCTAGCCCTAAAAAGCCCCCGTCAGCCAAGCTCCCGTAAATCAACCGATGGACATGATGCTGCAACTCTTGATCGAAATAAATCAGGACATTGCGGCACAGGATCACATGAAACTCATTCAGAGAGCCATCCGTCACCAGGTTATGCTGAGCGAACACGAGATTCTCACTCATACTGGGGCGAAAATAGGCAAAGCGATGGTCGGTGGCGTAATATTCGGAAAAGGCCTTCGTTCCCCCGGCGTCCAAGTAATTTTTCGTATACTGCTGCATTTTCTTTAAGGGAAATGCTCCTTTCTGCGCAGCCTCAATCGCCTTTTCATTCATGTCCGTTCCATAAATCCTCGTCTTGTGGGCCAATCCCTCCTCCAACATCAGGATCGCCATGGAGTAAACCTCTTCCCCCGTTGCACAGCCAGCATGCCATATTCGAATTTCAGGCAGTTTCCGTAGTATGGGCACTACTTCTTTACGGAAGGCGATGAAAAAGCTTGGATCTCGAAACATTTCTGTCAGGCGAATGGATAAGTCGTTCAGTAATCGTTCCAAAGCTCCTTGCTCATGCAGCACCTTTTCCAATAATGCTGTGATTGTGGGAAGTCCCTCCGCTATCATCCGATTTACGATTCGCCTGCGCAGCGATGCACGCACATAACCGCGAAAATCGTAGCCGTACATTTGATAAAGACCTTCCAAGAGCAGGTTGATTTCTATTTGTTGCCGCTCGTCGTGAACCACATTCTCCATAGCTGTCAAAGAATCGGTGGATAGGTCTGGTAATGGAGTGTCCATTTCGAGTTCACCTACTTCTATTTCGTCAGCCACACCCGCATGAGCGAGAACAGCTGGTCTATATTTAATGGCTTCATAATATAATCGGAAGCACCGGTTTCCAAGCATTTTTCTCTTTCGTGCTTCATCGCTTTGGCAGTCAGCGCGATGATAGGCAACTGGTCTAGCCCCAGCTCCTCACGTATGATCTTCATCGCTTCATAGCCATCCATGACCGGCATCATAATATCCATCAGGACTAGATCGTACTCCCAAGAACCCTGCAGCTTCTCCAATGCCTCTCTGCCATTCTCTGCTACCTCTACCGAGACTCCTTTTCGTTCCAGTGCGGTAACGAGCGCATACACATTTCTGGCATCGTCATCGACTAGCAGTACACGCTTTCCCTGGAAGAGCTTTTCTTCTGGAGCAGGTGTGACCATATCCAACCAGCTCGCATTCTCTTGTTCCGAAGCGACCATACTTCCGGTTGCTGCCACTTCGTCTGTCGCCAGAAGTCCCGTATCTTGTCCATCTGGAGTAGCCTCGTCCCGTTTGCTTGGAAGGTACAAAGTAAACGTACTTCCTTTATTCGGTTCGCTCTCAACCACGATAGCTCCACCCAATAGGCGTGTAAACTCACGGCAAATCGATAGTCCAAGTCCGGTCCCACCGTACTGTCTATTGGTCGTGCCATCGACCTGCTGGAACGCTTCGAAGATGAGCTCCTGTTTGTCGCACGGGATTCCGATTCCTGTATCTATCACTGAAAATTCTAATACCGTCTCTTCTTTCAGGTCAGGAAGCAGCTCCTGAACACGCAACGAATTCGCTGGTCCTATCCGCAGTGTCACACTTCCCTGTTCGGTGAATTTACATGCATTTGACAACAGGTTTTTCAATATTTGATGCAGCCGTTGCCCATCCGTCAAAATAAGATCGGGTGTGTCTGGATGGACGTGCACTTCAAAGTCCAGCTGCTTTGTCGAAGTTACTGGTTCAAACATGCTTTGCATCAGCTGCGGGATTTCCGAGACGTTGACTTCATCTGTCATGATCTCAATTTTCCCAGCCTCGATTTTGGATAAATCAAGAATATCGTCAATGAGGCGAAGTAAGTCTTGCCCCGCTGTATTAATGACCCGGGAGTACTCTTCCACTTCCGCCTCGTCCGTTTCTGACTGACTGTTTTCCATGAGCATTTGTGACAGGATCAAAATGCTGTTCAGCGGCGTGCGCAGCTCATGGGACATGTTCGCCAGAAAATCAGTCTTGTACTGCGAGCTCTCCTGCAGCTTGCGCGCGTATTCTGCCAGCTCATCCTTTGCTTTTTGCAGTTCAGCTGCCCTCTGCTGCGCAAAAAGATTTTGTTCTTCCAAAAATTCATTGGTCATGCGCAGCTGCTCTTGCTGCATCTGCAGTTCTTCCGATTGAGTCTGCAGCTCCTCGGACTGTGTCTGCAGCTCTTCGGTCATCACTTGAGACTCGCTAAGCAAGCGCTCCACTTCCATCCTTCCCATAACGCTGACGATCGATTGTCCAAACTTCTCCTGCAGCAAATCCAAGAGTGTTAAGTGCGCTGCTTCAAACGGCTGAAACGCAGCCAGCTCGACGACTGCCTCTACTCTTCCTTCTACCATGATCGGAGCGACCACTAAATGGCGAGGTGAGGCTTGCCCTAATCCAGAGGTGACCTTGATATAATCTTCTGGCAAATGATCGATGAGAAAAATACGTTTATCCACCGCACACTGACCAACTAGACCTTCCCCCAAGCGAAAGCTGTCCGCAGCATGCTCCTGATTCGCAAGTGCATAGTCTGCCACGCGAATGAAGATCGTCTCAGCGCTATGATTTTTCCGTAGATAGACGACCCCGTATGCCGCTCCGAGCTTTGGCGCAAGCCTGCCAACAAAAGCTTTAGTGAGCGTATGAATATCCGTTATGCCCTGATAGATCGTAGAAATTTCCGTCATGCTCTTCTGTATCCAGCTCTGCCGCTCCAGACTGCCGAGCAAATCATTCGTCGCAAAAGCGAGCTCCTGCAGCTCGTCTTTTGTTTGCACCTCAATCCTTGCTGTCAGGTCCACATCGGATGAGGGATCGGTTATCTCTCGAATCGTTTTCACGACCTGCTTGATCGTGCTGACGATAGTTCTGGACAGATAGAGGGACAAGGCAAAAGTGATGATCGTTACGAAGCCGATAATCGCATACCAAATATAGAGCACCTTTTCATTGCTCTGATTCAGCCTCTCGATGCGCTCTGCTGTCACTCTCTTCTCATCTACAAGAAAAGAATCAAGCTGCGTCCGCAGCTGATCCATCGTTTTTTTGCCTGTATTTTGTTCAAAATGATGCTGTAGAGCTTCTGCGTTGTTTTCCTTCTTTTTCTGGACGACGTACTCTCCGGTATTCGCCACCCAGCTTAAAATCAAAGGGCGGATTTGTTCCAGATTCCGCTGTTGCCCCGGATTATCCGCGAGCATCGTGTACAGCTTGTTGTAGTTATCCTGCCAGCTGCGGCTTCCGATCTCATAGGGCTCCAGATACTGTTCATCCCCAGTAATCACATATCCGCGCATCCCTGTTTCCATGTCGAGCACATTTTTTTGTACCTGACTGGTCAACTCGTGTACGGTCATGTCATGATTGGATATAAACTCGATTTCAGCCTGCAAATCCTTCATCGCATGATTTACGATAAGAAGGGAAACGCCCAGACAAGCCACGATCAATACGTACACGATAAAAATTTTCGCCTGAATGTTCAGATTAATACCTTTCATCGAGCTCGCCTTCTTTCATACGCTTCGTGTCGGAAAAAAATATACCAACTATTCTATCACATTTGCTGCCACGAAACGAAAAAAGGGTAGACGCTCATGAGTAAGCCTTACTCTGATAGTGCATGCTTTAGCTTATCGATGGCCCGCTTCTGAATTCGGGACACGCTCATCTGGGAAACGCCCAATTGCTCAGCAATTTGTCTTTGGGATTGTCCTTCGGCGTAAATAAGCGAAATCACTTTTTGTTCTTCTTTTTTCAAGCAGCCAAGCGCTTCATTCAAATCAATTCTCTTCTCCAGCAGCTGATAATCATCAGCGGGTGTGGCAATCATATCGGCAATCGTCGCATTACTCTCCCCTTCAGGCGAGAGCTGTGTGTCTAGCGACGTATAGTTGTAGTAGTCACGACCAACGAGAACCTCGATGGTTTCCTCCACAGTCAGCCCCACCTCATCTGCGATCTCTTCCACGTGGGGGGAGCGCTCCAGCCTGATAGTCAGCTCGTCAATCATCCGCTGAACAAGTGCGCTCTTTTCTTTAATTTTTCGCGGCACCTGTATGTACCAGGACTTGTCCCGCAAGTAATTTTTCATATGTCCGACCAGATGCTTCATGGCATAGCCTTCAAAGGGAATGCCATGCGCGATGTCATATTGCTTGAACAAGCGAAGCAAGGTGATTCGCCCCACCTGATACAAATCCTCGTTCAAGTCGGGACGGTTGCGTGACATCTTTCCTGCTGCCATCTGGACGATTTGATCATAATGCAGCAAAAGCTCGGTTGCTGCTTCGCCGCATTCGGTTTCCCGATAAATTTTCATTTTGGAGTACAGCTTGTACAAAGCCTCCGAGGGTTGGTTTGGATTCATACCCTTTCCCCTTTTCTGCTCAGCCGCTTGGACAAAACGATCCTGGTTCCTGTGGTGCTCCCCGTGTCCACCTGAACTTCATCCATCAATGCTTCCATCAGGAAAATACCAAGACCGCCTACCGAAAGCTCGCTAATTTCTTCTCGCTCGCCAGGAACGCCATTTCCCGGCACCCCTGTATTCACAAAGCTATGTCCATAGTCTTGCACAGTGATCACCAGTTGCTCCCCGTCATTCTCCAAGCGCAGGTCGATCATCCCTGTATCAGCATCCCTATAGGCGTGCAAAATGGCATTATTGCAAGCCTCCGAAACAGCCACTTTCATGTCCTCAATTTCTTCAAAAGAAAAGCCTGCTTTCGTCGCGAAGCTGTATAAGCTCAGTCTGACAATATCCAAATATTCCGCCTCGGCGGGTATTGTAATGCTCACAAATGGATTCATGGTCGCTCCTCTTTCCTTTCCTGACTCCTGCTCTCCCTACAAGTGTAACAGATTCCACTGACAGTGCTCATTCGCCCGCCCTCTTGCCAGCCGGTTGTGCGCGTGCAGACTTCATTCGCAGCCAGACATCTACCACTGCAAGAGCTCCTTCCAAAACCGCTTGCCATTTTTCTATACGCTGTGCTGGTGCTGGCCCTCTTTTCGGCTGCTTAAAAGAAGCGAAGAATCCTGTAGCCGATTGTCTGACCGTCGTCGTGAGCTCATGGACAACCTGACCGACATCACCCACACTGCTAAACAAATGATCCAGCTTCGTCAGCTTCGTGCGCAAATCAACCGCCATTTCATTTGCATTTCCTACTACTGCCTTCACTTCATCGCCAATTTCTCTGACTTCTATTTTCATCTGCCCCAAGGTCTGCGTGACTTCGTCCAGGGAGCTTTTCACCGATTGTAATGTCCGAATCAAGAAAAACGTCAGGATGACAAACGCAATCGCAACCATAACGGCGCTCATTTCTAGTAACATAACATGCCCTCCCTATTAACCATTTAAGAGCCATTACCCACCCCCGCTTCTACTGAAACAGTTGTCCGGAAAAAAATTGCCTGTTTCGATCTGCAACTAAGTGGGTAACTATTGCTATCCACACCATTCTTCAATAAACGGAGGTACTTATGATGACAAACACCGTAACGTATTCCATTTACTTGACGAAGACGCTCAATCAGCAGGTTGCCAACTTTTCAGTGCTGTATATGAAGCTGCACAATTATCACTGGTATGTAAAAGGCGAGAACTTTTTCACGCTGCACGTTAAATTCGAGGAGCTGTATACAGAGGTCGCACTACATCTCGATACTATCGCAGAGCGGATGCTGGCTCTTGGGTCCGTACCGACTGCGACGCTCAAAGAACATCTGGAAATGGCAACGATCAAGGAAGCGACAGGCGAGGAAAATGCAGAGCAAATGGTCGAAGCCTTGTCAGAAGACATGGAAACCATCATGAAGGAGCTTAAAATTGGTATTACCTTGGCAGAGGATCAGCGCGATCAGCCTACAGCCGATATGCTCACGGCCATCCACACTTCTTTTGAGAAGCATCGCTGGATGCTCAGTGCCTACCTTGGAAAATAAAGATAAATCAAAGACCCACGGACCTGACAGTGTGATTGTCAGCCCGTGGGTCTTTATTTGATCAAGCAGCCCATTTACGCGCCACCCTTTACTCCTTGCAGCAGAAATTTGGCAATTCCGGTAATTTCCAGTAGCTTAAGTACTCCTGGTGGAATATTGCGAACAGTAAGCGGCGCCCTCTTTGCATCCCGTATTTTTAAGATAGAAACGAGGATACCGATCCCTGTGCTATCTATGTAAGAGAGGTCCGTCAAATCGAGAATGAGTTCTTTTTCTGTACCAGACACCACCGCTTCCAGCTTATCACGGAATAATGTCGCTGCTACCTCCAGATCCAGCTCACCATGGAAATGAAGAACAATCGCATTGTCGGTTTCCTTCTGCTCAATCGAAAATTTTTCAGCTGCCATGTAGCTCACTCCCTCTATCTTTTTATATTGGTAGCTTTTATCTATTTCGTTGAAATCATGACCAGGCACCTATCGTCCTTTAGATCGTCTCTTCCTGCACCTAGTTGCAGCTTTTCAACAAGCCTGACTGGATCATGTTCAGCCTGTTCATGCAATCTGCTAACAATCGGGACCATTCCATTGTCATGCTCTACACCCAAGCTCTCAACCAAACCGTCCGTGAACAAAATAATTCGTGCCTGTTCGTCGTAAGAAATCTCATCTTGGACAATATCAATTCTCTCAAAAAACCCCAAGGCACAGCAACCCTTGTCGAGCATGACCGCTTTTCCATCGACCATGGCAACACCTGCGGGATGTCCGGCATTCACGTATTGAATCGTCCGCTTTTCCGTATCCAGTACCAGATAAATAGCCGTGAAGTAATAATTGATAAGTCGGTCTGACATCTGCAGCTGGTTCATGCGCCGATTGAGCTCATCCATAACCGCTTTTGGGTCACTTACCCCCATAATCGTATCCTTTAAGCCCGCGTACATGTACATGCACACCAATGAGGAGGAGATGCCGTGCCCCATCATATCAAGCAAAATGACAGCATAGCGGTTCGGCGCAATTTGATACCAGGCGTACAAATCACCAGCCAGCTCCGAGGATGGCTCATAGACTGCCGATATGTCTACTGCCTGATCATGGATCGGACTGCTGAGCATACTGCGCTGAACCTGCTTGGCTAATGCCAGCTCATTTTGAATCCGTTTATCCCGTTCCTTACGTAGATCCTTTTCATGCTTCAAGCGAAGCGTCGAACGGATACGTGCCAGCAGCTCGACCTTGTTGATCGGCTTCATGACATAATCGAGCGCACCCGCATCCAGTGCCTCCGCCATCTTATAGGAATCTCCCATCGCCGTGACAAAAATAATCGGAAGATCACGCAGTCTCTCCTGCTTCAATACGGTTCTGCATGCCTCTACCCCATCAATTTCCGGCATCATCAAGTCCATCAATATTAAATCGACCGGTACCTCTCCAGCTTCCTTTGAATCCATGCCAAGAAAATGGTAGAGCTCTTTGGCCGATGACAGCAGCACCAGATTATCATAGCCAGCTTTTCGCAAAATTTTTTCAATGATCACTAGATTGGTTCGGTTGTCGTCTACAATGACAATACTCATAGCAACCCCCTATCACGAAAAAAGTCAGGGGATACTCCCCACGTTCATTTCTTTTATCATAGCATGATACGGCAAAGAGCTCCTTCCCTTTACTACCCACCCGTTTGTTGATTCAAACAGATGAATTTGAAAAATGGATCATTTTCCTGTTTCAAACACCAAAAACAAGTTTATAAAAGAGTAGGAACAAAATACGAGACACAAAAGGAGAGATGGACGATGAATCAAACACCAGAAAACAATAAAGGCGGTCTTTTGAAAGGAATGCTGATCGGAGGCGCGATCGGAGCTGCCGCTTCATTGCTGATGGCACCCAAATCAGGGTCGGCTCTGCGAGAGGATTTGTCCAACGCCATTAACTCTCTCGGCGAAAAAACTCGCGATCTCGCCACCACCCTCAAGGAAAGAACAACCAATGCAGCAGACACAATCAGCATACAAGCTTCCGAGCTTTCGGAAAAAGCACAGGAAGGAAAACAGATCGTCGCAGATACCATACAAACAGTCAAAGAAGACATGCAGGGCAAAAGCTGAGCAGCTTCATTCCGCTTTTCGCGTAACGAACTTTCTGTAAAAGGGGAGATGTATATGGAGCCAACGAGGATGCATCAACAATTGGTAGAGCTAGGCTTGGAAAGAATCCATCACGCTGTCACCTCAACGTATCGCCTCAACATCGCTTGCGAAAAAACAGGCGTTACGTATCCGCTGCTAGTCACCGCTGTCACCTATGAACAAGGCCATCACGTCATCAACTTTGAAGAAGCGGAATTTGAATCCAACAACACCGTTCCTCTACACGTACAAAAAGCCGCTCTCGATAAGCTGATCGAGCTGGAGCAGCATTTCCGCCAGTGGACGCAAATGACACTGGAGGGAGCACAAAACAGCTCGATGGCACAAAATATAGACGAGATGAAAAAGCTCGGAGATGAAATGAAGGATTTGAAAACAGGTAGTGAGATTATTGATAAAAATCAGGTTCCCGATCCGATCCAATAGGAAGCAAACCCGATTAGCCATAGTCCGATGTGTAAACTGGACTATGGCTGTTTTTTGAGGTTGATACATCTGGCATAGAAAAAAGCCGGACATCCGCTTGTGTCGGATACCCGGCTTTCCTATTTTTTGCGAGAGTCATGGCCCTCGTCCTTTTCTCTCTGATTCAGTTTTTCGGTTTTTCTCGTTCAGTAAATAGCGATAGATAAGATTGTCCAGCTTCCGCGATTTATTCAGGATGTAAGGTTCACTCATCCCGTTAGCGCCGCTTGTCGTCGATACAGCCTTATACAGCTCCTGCCTGGCCCTTTCGATTTCGCTTAGCATCATTTCACGCAACTCCTTCATCCCCTTTCCTGTAGCGGTGATGATCAATTATTCCCAAGGAAAGAGCTTCTCCCCAATTTTCCTGGAAGAAAGCTCCCCTCCTTGAGATTTACTTAGTAGTATCTGTCCCGCTAAAAGATAGGCGGATAGTAATAAATCGTTGGATCGTAGTCGTTTCCGTCGTAGTAGGTTCCACCCCATGCGATCACCACGATATGGTCGTTCTCCATTTCCATTTCAAGGCGCTCCGCATCAGAAGCAATGAACCCCATTGACCTCAGCTTTGCACGCAGCTCCTCATCACGGGTGCGGAAAACGTTGGCAATCGCTGTGCCAAAGCCTTCTTCCAAGACGCCTATCTGCTCTGCATTTGCTCGGCTTGCCACGCGCTCGGTGCGATCTTTGTCATAGGCAAGCACATAAATCTGATCTTCTCGATAACCATCTCGTCTGAATTTTGCGACTTGAAGCTGCGCCTCATTTACGTTTCGGACTGTTTTCACTTTCGTTTCCATGGTATTCATCTTAATCCCTCCTA
The DNA here is from genome assembly GCF_002897295.1 of Brevibacillus reuszeri. GTDB lineage: Bacteria > Bacillota > Bacilli > Brevibacillales > Brevibacillaceae > Brevibacillus > Brevibacillus reuszeri_A. Next base: position 56,883 of record NZ_BEXF01000004.1, on the reverse strand, counting down.
AGTGGAATGTGGATGATGGATGGAGACGATTGTCTCAATCCTTTGTAATTATCTTGCTGACCATTATTACCCATGAAAATAGCAGCTGAAACAGTCATCGGGCATTTCATAGATCGATCTCTCAAAAAAGGAAATAGCCGCTTCCCCTACAACCTAGGAAAGCGGCTATTACAACTAACACGCAAGCTATTGGATAAGTGTCGATTGTGTACTTAATTCTTGCACCGTTACCTCATCCACATCCACACCCAAGCCTGGACGATCCGTTACCATCAATTGATCTTTTTCATAATGCAGCTTGCCGAAATCTTTGGAAAACATGAGTGGTCCCACCATCTCATTGGAAAAAATCATGCTCTTGGCAATCGAGAGGTGTGCGCCCGCTGCAGTCGCAATCGAGGATTCCACCATGGAGCCGACCTGACAGCCTAAGCCCGCTATTTCTGCCTGTGCTACCAGCTTGCAAGCAGGATACAGTCCCCCGCATTTCATCAGCTTGATATTGATCAAATCGGCCGCCTGTCTCATGATGACTTCTCGCATTTCCTTGTCACCATGCAGTCCTTCATCGATCATGACTGGAATGGTTGTCTTCTGTCGCACCTCTGCCAATCCTATGATGTCGTCTGCCAGCACAGGCTGCTCGATCCATTCCATCTCACAGTCCTCCACCTGCTTCAACACCCGCATGGTCGTCGCGACATTACGCCATCCCTGATTTGCATCTACTCGCAGCTGGACATTTTCACCGATTGCTTCCCGTACGGCTCGAATTCGCTTGACATCAGTCGCCGGATCATCTCCTACCTTGATTTTGATGCTTGTATAACCATCCGCTACAGCCTGCGCCGCTTGGCTGGCCATTTCTTCTGGCGGCAATATGCTGATCACGAAAGGAACGGATAAGGACGCGTGCATCTTTCCTCCCAGCAGATTGTAGACGGGCTGACCCGTCGCTTTTCCCATAATGTCATAGCAGGCAATATCGATCGCAGCCTTTGCTGTTGGCGCGTGGTATACAGTGGCTGCCATGATTTTATGGAGCTTTTCGATCGCAAATGGATTTTCTCCAATCAACAGCGGTGCTACATCCTTGCTCAGCATTTCGTACGTGCTGTAAAAGCTTTCTCCCGTGACATGGGGGTCCGGCATGCCCTCGCCATAGCCTACAATTCCTGTATCCGTCGTCATTTTGACGATAATGCTTGGCAGCTTATGGAATGTATCGTACGCAACGATAAACGGCCGTACCAAAGGAAGCTCGGTGGCAAATACCTCTACGGAAACAATTTTCATGCGAAACCTCCGTTATTTAAAATGGTCCATAATGCATGAGATTCGCTACCAGGACAGCAATGAGTCCGATCGCAAATTGGGTCAAGATTAAAGGCATAATCCATTTCGCCCAGCGGCTCCACGGAATACCCGCGAGTGCCAGTCCAGCCATAAAATAGCCTGAAGTCGGGAAGATGATGTTTCCAATCCCGTCAGCCAAAGAAAAGGAGAGTACTGCTGTTTGACGGGTTACGCCAACCAAATCCGCCAACGGTGCCATGATCGGCATGGTCAATGCAGCTTGTCCACTGCCTGACGGTACGACAAAGTGAATCAGCGCTTGCAGGATAAACATTCCTCCCGCACTCATCGTAGGCGGGATCTCATCCAGAACACTAGAAGCATGGTACAAAAGCGTATCAATAATATGACCTTGGTCTAGCACAACCAGTGTCGCGCGCGAAAGACCGATGATCAGGCAGCCAGCTAGCATGCCAGCAGCACCTTTCATGAATGCTTCGATATACTGGTTGGCGGACAAGCGTCCAATGAAGGTGATTACGATGGACAGTACGACAAACAGGGCAGAAATCTCTGTAATGTACCACTTGAATTGAAGAACTCCGTAAATCAGGACCGCAAAATTAAGCAGGAAGCACGTTAGTACGATTTTGTGGGTTCTGGAAAGAGGCTGATGGTCTTCCTGCTGCGCGGTGTCATAGGAGACGCCTTCCCCGTAAAAACCAAGGGACCGGTCCTTTTTCACCTTCATCGCATAGCGATAAATAAAAGTGACAGAAACGACATACATAATGACGAACAACACGATGCGGTAGCCGATACCTGAAAAGATGGGAAGCTGGGCAATTCCTTGGGCAATTCCGACTGTAAACGGATTCATAATGGCTGTCGTAAATCCGATTGATGCCCCAACCAACACGATTGCCGTCCCGGTGATGACATCGAATCCGAGTGAGACAGCGAGCGGAACCAGCATCGGGATATAAGCCAGCGATTCCTCCGCCATTCCGGTAAATGCCCCCGCAAATGCAAAAAACAGCATCATGACGGGAATTAGCCACTTTTCCTTATTACTCAGCTTTTTGGACAGGGCTCGGATAAACGCATCGACAGCACCTGTAGCTGTCAGTACCCCAAATGTCCCCCCAATGATGAAAACAAAAAAGATGATGTCCGCTGCTTCAACCAGCCCAGTATGAATGGCACTAAACAATTGAAAGAAAGAGACAGGGGTTGATTCGAGCTTTTTGAAAGAGTGTGGATCTACTACGCTTCTACCGTCTACTTCGACGCGGGCGTATTCTCCGGCAGGCACGATGTGGGTAAGAAATGTAGCGATTAGCAGTACACCAAACAGCAACACAAAAACGTTGATCGCTTTTTTTCGGCCTGATGCTTGCACCTTGTCGTTTTGCACACCGATCTCTCCTTTTTCATAATTCTGTTTATTTATAGTAGTTCATTTGAGTATTCATGAAAAATGAGTTTGTTTAATGGTAACTATTAAAAAATCTATAGTACGGCGCTCGGGCTGGTGTGGTGGGGAGGAAAAAGGAGAAAAGGCTGCGGCTTCTTGGGCCTTCAGCTAGGAGTGGGGCTGTCCGGCTGTATGGAAAAAAGAGAAACCGCGTCCAAAAGTGGTCCTCTCGGGATGCCGCTCAGGGTTGGACGCTTAAAGGCGTGTTTCTCTTTTTCCCATTCCGCCTTGGTAGAAGTCCCAAAGAGCCTTGCCTTTTCTCCTTTTTCCTCGGACCAGCTCTCCTGCCCTCACTTGCTTCGGCAGGAAAAAAATAATAAAAGCGAAATCGGGGAGAACCGAATTCGCCTTTTTTCTATCAAGTGCGAAAGGTTGGCCATACATCCAATAGGACATCGATAAAGCTGCTCACTGTACTGTAATCTCGCAGATCTTTTGGGTAGATCAAGTGTGTCAGCAGTCGTTTTGGAAAGCGATGCAGGGCTTGCAGGGTGCCTTGTTTGAGTTCTTTTTCGATGATGACGTCGCTGATCAGGGCGATTCCTGCCTGAGACATGACAGCTCGTTTGATGGTCTCTTCACTGCCGCATTCGATTGTGGAATGAGGGACGCAGCCGATTTCGTCCAGGCACTCTTTGATGACGCCTTCCAAATCGTAGGAAATAAACGGGTACAGCTCAAATAGCTCTTGTGCGCTGTGGTCTTTGACGATAAGGGGATTGACGACGAGCACCAGATCCTCCTGATCAATCAAAATCTCCTCGATCCCCGGTCGGTTGCACGTCCCTGCAATGATTCCGATGTCGACCTGACCCGTATCGACCAGCTTGATGGTTTCCTTGCTGTTATAACAGAGCATTTTCATTTGAACCTGTGGATGAAGCTTCAGATAAATACTCAACAGCCGAGACAGGTAATAGCTGCAATAAAACTCAGGTGCGGATATGTTCAAATTCCCATAAGGCTTTTCCAGCCTGCGCAGGTCCTGCTCCAGCTCTTCCAAATCGCGGAATAGCTTATCTGTATGTCTTTTTAACAGCTTCCCTGTTGGCGTGAGGAAGGTTCGTTTCCCTACCCGATTTAAAAGGGAATGGCCGATGTCCTTTTCCAATGCCTGTATTTGCAAGCTGATCGTCGGTTGACTGTACCGAAGCCTATCCGCTGCCTTAGTCAAATTGAGGCATTCTGCAACGACGTGAAATGTTTTCAAATGACGCAATTCCATTTACAATCACCTCAGAAATCCTCAGTCGGATTCTCCCCAAGTTGGTTTTGTCCATCGTAGAACATCTCTTCGCTCCAGACAAGAAAAACTCCATTCATTACTACTGAATAGTCTCGACTGATGGTAAAAAAAGGTTGCGATAACGTTTGAAAATGTTCAGGAATGCAACGGTATCTGAGCGTTCGGGTAGCCTATAATTTACATTGAGGATACATCCAAGTGAAAAACCAATGAGAGTAAGAACGGAGTGACTGGCATGTATAGACGATTATTAACCATTCCGATGACGGCCCTCCTCGTCCTGCTGGCAGCTTGCAGCACAGGTGGCCCTTCGGGAAATTCCTCTGACAATACCGCTGAACCCAAACCGACACGAGCAGTCGAGTATCTGGGTAATAGCTACAAGGTTCCTGCCCGCACCAAACAGATTGCTTTTGTCGGGTCCCACGGCTCGTATGAAGATGCCCTTTTGCTCGGAATTCCACCATTTGCGGCAACGATGGACAAAAACGGTACGTTCCCGCACGAGTACGCGACTATCACCCAGAATGCGAAGCATCTTCCGTGGAACGTAGCAGACAACGTCAGCGAATTGTCAGCGCTGCAGCCTGACGTCATCCTGACAACGGATAAGACTACAGCGGAGGACGTCCAAAAGCTGCAAAGTGCAGCAACGGTTATCCCGGTTTCGACAAACGGCGCCTATTGGGCAGAAAATTTGCGTCTGCTGGCAGATGTTCGGGGCAGAGAAGAAAGTGTGGATACACTCATTCAAAAGCTGACGCAAAACATACAAAATACGCGTGACAAGCTCGCTTCCTTTCAGGACAAGCAATTCCTGACCGTCTGGTTTCAAGAAGGCTCCTTTTTCGTTTACCCACAAAACGAGAGGTACAACCATCTGCTCTATACCGAATTAGGCTTACAGGCACCAGACATAGTCGCAAAAGCAGCCGAGCGCACACCACTCACGATGGAAGCACTGGCACAAGCAGATCCTGATTTCCTTTTCGTCATGGTGGACAAAAGCGGTGCACCTGCCGACGCAGCTGCATTCGAACAGGTACAGCAAGGCTCCCCATGGACAGGCTTGAGGGCAGTAAAAGCAAACCAAGCCTTCCTCAATGCAGTCGATCCTGTCTTGGCTGGCGGCACTGTTTACAGCAACCAGCAGTTTTTGATCGCGCTCCAAAAGCACATTCTGAAATAATTTCGCCCGTGGGATGCATGAAAAAAGGAATCTAGATCATACTAACTTCATCGAGCTCGGTGGTGTGTTTTCAATCAGGCTTTAGTCTTCTAGGAGGCGATGTGCCATGGATGATTTACACGATCACCTAGTGAATAAGGGAAACCGCAGCAACACGTAAGAAAGCTTCTAACTCAGCAGGAGGTAGATGCGTCGCACGTGATGATCGGTAACACCCCAAAACTAACGAGCTCGATGTATGCCGTCTCCTTTTAGGAGGCGGTTTTATTTTTCCCTCCGCTATTACCACGGCAAAAAAGTACAGTCCTCCCATATGAGAACTGTACTTTATCCTTTGTTGATTTTTTACTTTTTAGTCAAACCGTCGTAAATCGTCTTGATGTTCCACTCCATCATTTTGATGTAAGTATCGCCATCCTCGCCCGGTTTTCCGAGAGAATCCGTAAATACGGTTCCGACGATTGGTACGTTTGTTTCTCTTGAAACCATTTCCATGCTGCGTGGGTCGATACTCGTTTCTACAAACAATGCCGGAATCTTTTTCTCACGAATCACATCCACAACCTGCCGGACCTGCTCCGGCGTGCCTTGGTTTTCGGCGTTGATTTCCCAGATATAAGCCGCGTCAAAATTGTAGGCTTCACTGAAATATTTAAACGCACCCTCGCTCGTCACCAAAACTCGCTGTTCTTTCGGGATCAGGTTGTATTGCTTGACTGCCTCTTGGTGCAGAGCATCGAGCTGTTCGATATATTTCTTGGCATTTTGCTCATACGTTTCCTTATGGGCAGGGTCGATCTTGATGAGGCCATCTCGGGCATTTTCTGCGTATTTGATTCCATTGCGAATATCCAGCCAAGCATGCGGGTCTTCTTCACTTTCCTTACCTTTAGTGGTCAAATGCTTTGCGGCTACGCCTTCACTCATCCGAAACACCGGGGCATCCTGACCGGATTTTCCTGCCGTATGCAGCAGCTTCTCAAACCACGAGTTACCTGCCTCCAGGTTCAAGCCGTTATAGAAGACAGCGTCTGCATCTGTCGTTTTTTGCACATCAGCAGGCAGTGGATCGTATTCATGCGGATTGGAGCCTACTGGAGCCAAGCTGTGAATCTCTACACGGTCTCCCCCTACGTTTTTGACGATGTCGTACAAAATCGAATAGGTGGTCACGACCTGCAGCTTGTCATTATCCGACTTTCCGGGCTCAGCGCCATTTTGGGGTGTGCCGCAAGCGGCCATCAATACAGTTGATACGAGAAACACAAGAAACAAATTCCACTTTTTCATCGTCGTTCTCCTTTACTTTGAAAGCTCGACTCGTTTTTGCCGAGCTCGAATTGATTTCCATACAACCCCGTGTTTGCGGGAGAACAGAAATGCGAGCAGGAAAAGCGCAGTCGCAACCATGACAATCGTTGCACCAGACGCCAGATTGTAGGTAAAGCTAAAGTACAGTCCGATAATCGCTGAAATCACCCCGAAGCCAGCAGCCAAATAAATCATGACCCATAAGCGGTCTGTTAGCAGATACGCTGTCGCTGCCGGGGTAATCAGCATGGCAACTACCAGAACGATCCCGACCGTCTGCAGAGATGCGACCGTTACCATGGTCAAAAGCGTCATCAGCAAGTAATGGATGAGATTGTTGCGCAGACCATATGCCGCGGCAATCGTCGGGTCAAATGAAGTTAGCAGGAGCTCCTTGAAAAACGCGTAGACCGTTACGATCACGACAATACCGATCCCTACCGTTACCCACATGTCAGAAGGACGCACTGCCAGGACATTCCCGAACAAGATGTGATACAGATCGGTACTGCTTTTCAGCATTGTGATCAGGATGATCCCCAGAGCAAAAGCGGAGGTAAACAAAATCCCGATCGCCGTGTCGTTCTTGATACGGCTATTTTGACTGACATAGCCAATTCCAATTGCTGTTAGTACGCCAGTCGCTACTGCTCCTATGAAGAAATTCACTCCAAATGCATAAGAGAGCGCAACACCAGGTAATACAGCGTGAGAAATGGCATCCCCCATCAGAGACATTCCCCGCAAAATGATAAAGCTGCCGATGATCCCGCATATAATACCGACCACCACTGACGTAAACAGCGCTTTTTGCAAAAACTCGTATTGCCCAATCGCTTGAATAAATTCCATCACGCAGTTACCTCCGCCTTCTCGAGAAATTGGAGCTCGCGGGCGTAAGCTTTGGACATGACCTCGCGATTCAGAACCTCATCGACAGCACCAAACTTGATTAATTCCTTGTTCAGCAAAAGCAGCTGATCAAAATACGTATTCGCTTTGCTCAAATCATGGTGAACAACCACGATTGTTTTGTGCTCCAGCTGAAGCTCCTTCAAGATGCGAATAATAGTTTCCTCACTGGAGACGTCGATGCCTACAAACGGCTCGTCCAAAAGCAGTAGTTCCGGTTTTTGGGCCAAGGCTCGTGCCAAAAATACGCGCTGCTGCTGACCACCTGACAGCTCCCCGATTTGCCTGTCCCGATATTCCTCCAAGCCAACTTTTTTCAAGCACTCAAGCGCCCAAGCCTTCTCCTTTTTCTTTGGAAATTTGAATAATCCGACACTTGGATACGTCCCGATTAAAACTGTATCCATCACAGTAATTGGAAATGTCCAATCAATTTGACTTCGCTGAGGTACATATGCGATTTGTTTTCTGACTTCATTTGTCTCTTTCCCATAAAAGCGAATGTCACCCTTATCCTTTGGGATTAACCCGAGCATCGCCTTGATCAAGGTCGATTTTCCTGCTCCATTCGGGCCAATGATGCCTACCATACTTCCCTGCTCGACGGAAAACGAGACATCTCGCACAACTTCATTCCCAAAATAGGAGACGTGAAGCCTACTTACTCTGACTGCTTGAACCATAAGTTTCCCTCCAAAGTAACCCGATTGTGATTTTTCTCGAGATGACCTTCATCCATTTTGCAATCTCATTACATATATGCTCAAACACAACAATGTGAGTTTGTTCCAATAATATTCACTCTAGTAAAATAATATGCCTGCGTATAAAAAAGTTGCCTTAATGCAAAATTAACGGATTCCCATCTTTTTGTCAATAATCATTTTCATTTATCAAACAAAAAAGAAGCACAGCCCTTTTCACGAAGAGCTGTGCTTCCTAAAAAATATACTCAGACCACCAAACGGAGCTTGTGCCACAGACGGTCCGCCATCATTCATGCCAACGATTCTGTACCTTAATCTCAAACTCACCCTCGATGGTAAGCTGTTTCCACCTTTTGAGGATAATCATGAAGGGATAATAAGAAATCAAACTGAATATCAGCCCCCAAAATGCATGAGTCAGCGGCACAGCCAAAAGCAGAAGAAGCTTAGCCGGTACACCTGTAATGGTCATACTTACGATTTGTACTTCAGCACCCCCGGTGCTTCCCGAGATCAAACTGAACAGAAAGCTGATCAAGCCATACAGGATCCCGACCGACAGCGCAGCCCATACACACAGCCTTATGTAAGAAGAAATTTTGATGGATTTGATTGTGATGCGTGTATTCATTTAAACCAGCCCCCTTTACCAATATATTACATCGAAAAAAGCGTGCCGAGGGAATATCACGCAAAAAAAGAGCTAGTCCGCACGTAGAACTCCTACGCATGGCGCCAGCCCTATTTTTCACATCCGTCTACTGCATCGGATTCGCATAGTTATTGATGAGTACTTGTGCTGCATCTCCCACCTTGATTGCTCCCGGACATTCGACGGCACACACGATGCCTCTGCGCTTATACGCTGCTTTGACAAATCGAGCCGCCAGCTTCGGATGCTCTTGTTCATCGTAATTTTTTTGGATTTCTTCTCCAGGATGGAGACAAGGCAAGTTTTCTCCCATACAAATGAGGCCTGCTCCGCTAGGCAGCAAGATTCGAGAGCCCAGTGTCAGACTCGTCAAATCAGGAAATCCACTGATCAAGAGATTCGCTCCCAGCCATTCAGGCAAAACCGTAGGAATGCCCAGGTTCTCGGCGATTCTCGCACAATCCTCTTCGGAGACAACAGTAATTTGACGCCGATTCAAAATCTCGGTTCCGCGTGGGTACATCTTTTGACGTGAGTCTGCTCCGAACGTGACACCAAAATGGCGATCACCTGGTATCCCCCCGAATTCGAGCTTTGTCTCTGGCAAACGGCGGGTTACAAATGTATCTGGGGTATCCGCTATGAGTATAGCGGCAACGGATGCTGTGATTTCCTTCATGGTGTCCTCCCTCTTTTGTGATTGATGATGCCCTAGCATCGCAATCTCTTCTCCGCTCATTGTAACACGAAACTCTTCCCTTTATTAGGAAAAGGAGTAGCACTTGTACTCGTATTGATTAGGAGGACCAATCGCGATCCATAGCTGTCCTTTGGACGGTTCGGCAATAACCGATGCAAATGTAATGGAATCCGTCCCATCGTCACCAGGCATTCTGCACAGTGGATACGGCTCACTTCCACGATCGCGCAAAATGTTCTGCATCATCTGAGCATCCAACTGGCCATGATGTCTTTCCAGCAAGCTGCGCATACGAGCATAGCGTGTCTTCGAATTTTCCAGATGCATTCCGGTCAATCTCTCCTCCGCGAGCAACTCCTGCCCGATGTAGTGGTTGGAGTGCGCCAATAACCCATTAACCGGCTCGATGAGCATATCAGTCGTCGGTGTTGTTTCCAAATCAGCAGCGTTCCCTTTTTTATCCAGCATAATCAAATTACGAGAAGATGCTCGGTGAACACTGCGCACCAGAGTAATTGCTTCTGGGACGGTCTCTTTTGTCAATGCCAGTCTCGAGAGAAGATAGCGTGGAAACCCGACTCGCCACCCGTCGCATGTGAGGAAATTAGCAAATACCCCGAGTCCATGCTTGTTAATCCCGATGTACGAAATCTGGCCTGCCGGAGTGAGCATCAGGCATGTATGACCATCGTCCGGTACAAATTCAGCGACAATCCCGATTTCAGAGTAAAAATTCGGGAGATCGGCATTTTGTCCAACCAACGGTGTACCATCTGCTGTCGCCTCCGTCTGTATAGCGAAAGTGGTGCATTCGTCATTGGAATCAAATTCGTTGTAAATTTCTGCCCGAAGTTGAAGTAGGTATGCCTCTCCTAACGTGAGGCCAGTGCTCTCCGAGATCCCTTGAATTTCTTCATCAAAGAAGGGAGCATATTTCAGTACGTATTCTCGGTATGTTAATGCAGCCTCTTCAAGCGCTTGCATCGATGGGACCCTCACCTTTGATTCCAATCGCGCCAGTGCGTAATCACGATGCTTTCGGATCAAGTCCGCGCAAGCTTCGCCGTATTGTCTGCCGATTTCACGATGGCTGCCTTCAAACCGGTAAAATGGAAAGGTTTTTTGATTCATGTTCGTGCTCCTCCCTTGGACTTTCATCGACCACTTACTTTTGTTTTTGCGAGAACGTACGTAAAGAAATCTTTTACCTCTGTTACAACCTTGCCCCCATCGTGCGCAACACCAGGAACCACATCATAGCGAACGCTAATCCCTTTCCGTTCATAATTGTCCCGGAGGGCGCCGAGCCGCTCGAGCCTAGTCTGACCATATGCATCCGTCCCTTCCATCCAGTGAGTAGACATTTTATTGTTGATCTCCCATGTTTCATTGTCCTCGCTGCCAATGACCATCTGCACAGCAACGCGCCGCATTTCCTCGAGGTCCAGCTTTTTGCCAAATACCTCCTCCAAGTCTTTAGTCCCGACATAAAATGGTTTGGACGAATCCAGATAAGTGATGATGCCAGGCGCGCCAATCGAAACCCCCAAAAGCCGCTCAGGGTGCAAATAGTAGAAGCGATGAGCAAAATGACCGCCCCCCGAAAAGCCGAAAAGCAGGAACCGCTCTTTTTTAATGCGCACCTTCTCGGAAAGCTGATCAATCATCGCCAGTAAAATGTGATCAAAGCGTATGTCATCCCACTTTATGTACTTATAAGAACTGACTTCCCACGGCGACACGATTCCGGCTGGGAACAAAGGGGCAAGAATAATCGTGCCTGTTGCCTCTGCGAAATCCGCAAATGCATCCCGGTAGGCTTGGGCAGTACGTGCTGTTCCATGAACAACGACAGCAAGCGGCCAGTCCTGTTCTTCTTCATCCTTATAGCTTTGGGGGATGTAGGCACAGAACGAAAAACGGCTGTCATACTGGCAAGCAAACATGGTAGTAGCACCGCGCTCATAAAATGAAAGACGGTTTGCAGATTGACTCATAGGGTGTCATCCTCCTCAAATTGAGTTTTCCAGTCTTCGCTCCTCCACCAGCGGAAAAAAGCATGATACCTGATGGGATTGCAAATCGTGATAAGCGAGAGTAGGTATATGATTGCGACAATGTTCCTCGGCACGTGGACACCTGACATGAAACGTACATCCCGATGGCGGATTGCTTGGTGAGGGAAGATCTCCCTTCAGGACAATGCGCTGCCTTTTCCTTTCCAGTCTCGGATCTGGCAACGGAATCGCTGACAGTAGTGCATTTGTATACGGATGGTGCGGATGCTCGTACAGCCTGGCACATTCTGCTGTTTCAACAATTCGTCCCAAATACATGACCGACACACGATTCGATATGTGTTTCACGACAGACAGATCATGGGCGATAAAAATATACGTAAGCTGAAATTCCTTTTGCAAATCTTCAAGTAAATTAATGACTTGGGCTTGAATGGATACATCCAGTGCACTGACTGGCTCATCGCATATAATCAGCTTTGGTTTTAGCGCAATTGCCCTGGCAATTCCTATCCGTTGGCGCTGTCCTCCGGAAAACTCGTGAGGATAGCGATTGTAGTGCTCCGGATTCAGTCCCACAATCTCCAAGAGGTCCTGCACCTGACGCTTCAAGTTTGTCTTTGCTCGTTGTGCCTTCAGCGGTTGTGCGATGATATTGCCTACTGTCATTCGCGGATTCAGACTGGCAAAAGGGTCCTGAAAAACGATCTGCATGTCTTTGCGCAACCGAAGCATCTGCTTTTGGTTGTAGTTCAAAATATTTTCTCCCTCAAACAAAACTTCACCTGAAGTAGGCTCCAGCAAGCGCAGCATCAGTCTGGCTAACGTACTTTTCCCACAGCCCGATTCGCCGACGATCCCGAGCGTCTCTCCTCTGCGCACCTGCAGATTCACTCCATCTACAGCTTTCACGTACCCGACCCTCCGCTGCAAGATCCCTTTCGACACAGGAAAATGCATCTTGAGATCACGTGTTTCCAGCAAAAACTCACTCATTGCCTCCCCTCCCTCCAGATTCTACCAGTTTGATGTTCCGCTCCATTTCTGCCCTGTCCAGAAGACAAGCGGCGCGATGTGCAGTACCTTTTGCTACAAGCTCGGGAACTGTAACGGAGCAATCCTCCAGCGCAAACGGACATCGCGGACGAAAGGAGCAGCCTTCAGGTAACGAAATCAAGCTGGGTGGCTGTCCTTTTATTGGAAGTAGTCTCACCTTCTCATTCGTGTCCAGACGGGGCTGCGAGCGCAACAAGGACCATGTATACGGCATGGCAGGCTGGTAGAATACGTCGTCAGTACTCCCCTCCTCCACCACTCTCCCTGCATACATCACCATAATCCGATCAGCCAAGCGTGCCACTACACCCAGATCATGCGTAATCATGATAATGGCCGTCCCATACTTTTCCTGCAGACTCACCATGAGCTCCAAAATCTGTGCCTGTATGGTTACATCCAAAGCCGTCGTCGGTTCATCGGCAATCAGTACCTTTGGATTGCAAGCAAGCGCCATCGCAATCATCGCCCGTTGACGCATCCCTCCCGAATACTGATGCGGATATTCATTCATCCGCGTCTCGGGATTGGCAATACCGACATCCCTCAGCACCCCAATCGTTCGTTCTCGCGCTTCTTGTCGGGAGACCCTTTGATGAGCCCTGATCGCTTCCATGATCTGATCCCCTATCGTAAAGACGGGATTCAGACTCGTCATCGGGTCTTGAAAGATCATGGCAATGTCGTTGCCACGAATCTTTTTCATCTCGTCTTCACTGATTTCAAGCAGATTTTTCCCCTCAAACAGAATTTCACCGTCTGGATAAAAAGCAGGTGGGGTTTGGTTCAAACGCATCAGGGAGAGGGACATCACGCTCTTGCCGCTGCCTGATTCGCCGACGATTCCAAGTATTTCGCCACGGTTCAATGTGAACGAGATGCCATTCACTGCCTTTATCAATCCGTCCGGGGAATGAAAGTACGTTTTCAGATTCGTCACTTTAAGTAGATCCACTGGTATCACCTCTCCATCCACTTTGTTATCTTGACGGCCATAGGCAAACGGTGAGTCGATTCCTGCTCTCGATTCGATAGGGATGTTTTTGGTCTGCGCCTTCTTCTCGAATGGGGATGGAGCCAATCACGCAATAGATCACCAAATAGATTGAGAGATAATACGGTAATGACAATGGCAATCCCGGGAAAAATGGAAAACCACGGGGAGACCGTCAAATAAATCCGCGACTCTCCGAGCATGTTCCCCCACGTCGGTGTAGGCGGCACGATCCCCAAGCCTAAAAAACTCAGTGCCGCTTCTGCCAAAATTGCCTCTGCAAAGATAAACGTAGCCTGCACAATAATGGGTGTCATCGCATTCGGCAAGATGTGGAAGAACAAGACACCAAAATGATTGGTTCCAGCAGCCCGCGCTGCCTCTACATACTGCATTTTGGACAACTGCAATGTAGTGGAGCGAACTACTCTCGTCATGAAAGGCCAAAAGGCAAACACTAACGCAATGATCAAATTGAGCATGTTGCCACCTAGTGCTGCTACCAAAGCAATCGCCAGCAAAATAGACGGAAAGGCACTGACACCATCCACAATCCTCATCAACACATTGTCTAATTTCCGAAAATAGCCCGTGACCAATCCGGTAACCGTTCCCAAAATGGTTGTACAAAGGGCAACAATGAAGCCGATGCTGAGGGAAATCTGTGCTGCATAGACGACCCGGCTGAAAATATCGCGCCCAAAGTGATCGGTACCAAAGTAGTGTTCTCTCGAGGGTGGCAATAGCCGTTGATCAGGTGCCATTTCAACGGGGGAAGCACTAACCCACAGTGGCGCTGAAACTGCCATCAGGACGAGCAGCAGCAGTACCACCCCTGCCAGTACACCGATACTGTGTCCCTTGCCCTTTTTATGTTTACTCTCCATCCGCGGCCCTCCTTTCGCTTTAGTCATATCTGATTCGCGGATCAAGAACGGCATATGCCAAATCAACCAGAAGATTGACGATCACATACACAGTAGCTACAAACAATACAGTCCCTTGCAGCACTGGATAATCCCGCCGTGCAATTGACTCGACAATCAGTCCACCAATCCCCGGAATGGCAAAAATCGTCTCTGTAACGACCGCTCCCCCCAAAAGTCCCGCGATACTCGCGCCAATCACCGTAGTCGTTGGTATCATCGCATTGCTCAAGGTGTGCTTGATCAGCACGACACGCTCTTTCAGCCCTTTTGCACGCGCGGTCCGGATGAAGTCTTGATGCATAATGTCTAGCATACCGTCGCGAAGCATCCGGGAGATAATCCCCGCCTGTTGAACCGACAGCACTACCGCCGGGAGAATCAAATGGCTAAGCCACGGCCACACTCCCTCACAAATCGGAACGTACCCTGCAACAGGCAGCCACCTCAAAACAACCGCGAACAAAAGGATCAACAGAAGCGCCAGCCAAAAATTCGGAATGGAAACACCGAGTAGCGTCACCGACATAAAGGCTGGATCTAGCACGCTATCACGTTTCCACACAGCCAAAATAGCAGTTGGAATCGCGATGCACAGACTCACCATACAGGCTACGATGGCCAAACTAACCGTTGGACCGAGACGATCTATAATCGTTTGAGCTACCGGCTCGCCCGAAAAAACGGATGTGCCGAGATTGCCTGTAGCGACCTGACCTATCCAAGTAATGAACTGGGACATCAGCGGTTGGTCGAGCCCGAGCGCCTGCCGTAGTTGGTCTACTTCTTCCTGTGTCGCAGACTCTCCCAGAATGACCGATGCAGGATCGCCGGGAGTCAGATGAATAATGGTAAAAACGATGACCCCAACCACAATTAATACAGGTATTAAAGCAAGTAACCGACGTCCGATATACTGTAGCAATTGCTTCCCTCCTCTCCGCCGTTTCTTACTTCGCTTTCAGCCACGTGTTCCAGAATGTTACGTTTTTTCGCTCGCCAAAACCGTCCAGCTTTGCTCCGATAACACTCATGCCGACTTCATTGGCAATTTTGATGACTGGTAATTCCTCATACATGGTCTTGTTGAAATCCCCGAGCAGCTTTTTTTGCTCTTCCTCATTGCTTGATTTTGACCACTCATCTAACAGCGCCATGATTTTGGGGCTTTCATATTTGCCTGGAAACTGCGGATAAAACCAAGGAATTGTGGTTGGATCGTATTTAGGTGAAAATCCTTGGATCTCCAAATCAAAGTTGGCTGTATTTTTCTCCTTCTCGAGCAGCGTCGCCCATTCATAAATTTGCAAATCAATCGTCAAGCCAACATCCTGGAGCTGTGCTGCAACCACTTGAGCTGTCTTGAAATGGTCGTCGTAGCTGCTTGTTGCAATCAACCGCACCGGCTCTCCCTTATATCCCGCTTCCTTCAGCAGTTCCTTGGCCTTTTCCGGGTTGTAGGAAAGATAAGCGTCTGTTCCTTCTTTGGTGTACAAGCTTTGCTGATCCGGGAAGAAGATCGCACCATCCATCTCATAAAAATTTCCGTACGTTGCAATCGCGATTTTTTCCTTATCCAGCGCATATTGAATGGCTTGGCGCATGCGGATGTCATTAAAAGGGGGCTCCGATTTGTCTGGAATAACAGCCATCCAGCTATCTGGCTTAGATACTCGTGTCGTTAGCTCTGTCGAATCTTTGAGCTGTGAATACAAATCTTGTGGAATTCTCAGTGCAAAGTCATATTGACCAGTTCGTACTCCGTCGATCCGTACTTGAGCATCCGGCACCATATCAAAGCGAACCTCATCTGCGTAAGCGACCTTTTTCCCACTCAGACCGCCCCAGTCTTCTTCTCTGGCTGCGTACTCGTCAAAACGTTTCAATGTAATTCGTTGGCCCCTCTTCCAGCTATCCAAGCGATAGGGACCTGTGCCGATGAGGTGTTCACCTTTCAACGGAGCCGTGCCTGCCGACTCTGCAATCTTGGCTGGAATGACTACCATCGCCTGCGTAGGATCAGCCAAATTACGAATCAGCGGGGCATATGGCTCCTTGAACGCAATTTCTACTGTTTGAGCGTCTACCGCTTTTACCGCTTCCATGCTTTTAAATAAACGCTTGCCGACGGCCGACATTTCTCCCCACCGCTTGAAAGATGCCACCACATCATCCGCGCTCATCGTTGACCCATCATGGAATTTGACCCCATCGCGCAGGACAATTTTATATACCTTCCTGTCTTCACTCAGTTGGAACTCTTTTGCCAGCATCGGTTTCTCCATCATGCTCTCATCCAGCGAAAACAACTGTTCGAACATATGAAAGGCAACAAGCTTGGTTGCACTTGAAGAGGTGCTCATCCAATCAAGCGTAGACGGGTCTGAATCAAAGGCAACTTTAATAATCCCGCCCTTTTGCGGTTCTTGACTGCTTGTCGCGGCAGACTGCTCTTTGGCAGCTTCTGGAATTGGGCTTTGGGCTTGCGGACTACAGCCGGTAAAAACGAGAGCCACTACTAGACTTGCAAAACTAAACCACCTTCCGTAGCGCTTGGAACTCATGACAATTCCCCCTTTTGTTCATTCATCACGTAAGTTTTACCTAATCAGGGCGGTTTTAATTTCTAAAAATTTCACCTATTCAAAATATACACCCGTTCATACCAGCTGTATATTTTAGTTTTTTTGCTTTTTTCCAAAAAAATTTTTTGGTATATACTCCTTCATCATTATTCGTGATCAGAAGAACGAGAGGAAAAAGAAGGGCGCTGACGAAACAAAGAGTATAGAAGGCTGGCTTCAGGGAGGGAACTAGATGAATGAGCGTGACTGTTTATTGTTGCAATACATTTACGAAGAGCAAAATCTGACCCGTGCAGCAGAACGTCTCTTCATTACCCAACCAGCACTCACCTATCGGATTCTTCAGCTTGAAAAAGAATTTGGGGTTGCGATTATTTCCAAACGGGGGAAAAGCATCAAGCTCACTGCCGAAGGTGAATATTTGGTTACGTACGCAAACAAGCTGTTGATCGACCTGCGAAAAACGAAAGATCATCTCGCCAACATGCAAAACGAGGTGCAAGGCTCTCTACGAATAGGCTTCACCAGTTATTTTGGCCGCTACAAGCTTCCGCCTCTTTTAAAAGAATTTATCCATCTCTATCCGAAAATTGATATTAACGTAGACTCAGGATTAAGTTCAGAAATATTCGAATTGTTGTTGAGTGAAGATATACATGTGGCGATTATACGAGGAGATTACAAGTGGTTTGACCAAAAACATCTAATTGACGAAGAACGAATCTGCGTCATTTCCAATGAAGACATTCGGTTGGATCAACTGCCTCAATTGCCGCGAATCATTCCCAAAATAGAACGAAAGGCAGCACACAAATACAAAAACTATACGTACTCCTCCCTGCACCAAACCATCGAAAGCTGGTGGAACGAACGATTTTTCGCTCCCCCCAACATTACGATGAAAGTAGACAGCTACGAAACCTGTACGGAAATGGTCAAAAATCAGCTGGGATACGCCATTGTTCCCAGCGTCTTTGTGAAGCCCGAAGACGGATTACACTGCACGGACCTGATCACTTTAGATGGGCAAGCTATCACCCGAAAAACATGGATGCTCTACCGGAAGGCTTCCTTGCACTTGAATGTCGTTGATCGATTTGTTGAGTATTTGAAAGAGCATTATGTGAGGGAATAGCCTTTTCATCGACTAGACTATGTTTCTTTGCCTATGTACGATATGATATAACGCAAATCGTTTCGAGAGGAGACTACATACGATGACTAATGCTGCATCTGTTTTCTCACGTCCGCCACTGGCAGACTGCATTCCCGACCTTGTGACTTTTTCCAGAGGGGAAAAGAAAGCAACGCTCTTTATCCGCAATGGTACCTTGGTCAATGTTGTTTCAGGAGAAATATTGCCCGACATGTGCGTAGCAGTTGTTGGCACCCGTATCGCCTACGTCGGTCCATATATGGAGGAAATGATCGATGACTCCACCCGTGTGATTGATGCAAACGGAAAATACATTGCACCTGGTCTATTGGACGGGCACTGTCATATTGAAAGCAGTATGTTGTCGGTCACACAATTTGCCAATGCGGTCCTCCCACTGGGAACGACTGGCGGTTTTTTTGATGCACATGAAATTTCAAATGTTCTCGGACTTCCCGGGCTGCGGATCATGCTGGACGAAGCACGCCAAACGCCAATGGCTGCTTATATGCAAGTAGCTTCTTGTGTTCCATCAACGAATTCGACCTTTGAGACAGCCGGAGCAGAATTCGGTCCCGCTGAAGTGGCAGAAGCACTGAGCTGGGGACCAGACATGATTGCGCTCGGAGAGGTCATGAACTTCCCCGGTGTCGTCTATGGCGATCCGAAAATGATTGGAGAAATTCAAGCTACTCTGCGTGCTGGGAAAGTCGTAGATGGTCACTATACCTGGCCGTCCAACGATCCACGTCTGTCTGCCTATGCTGCCGCTGGTGTTTCTGGCGATCATGAGTGTGTGACAAAGGAAGATGTCGCGAATCGCGTGCGCCTTGGCATGTACGCAAAAATGCGCCGTGGTTCTGCCTGGCATGACGTAGCTGCTACAATCAAAGCGCATACTGAGCAAGGACTCGATTCTCGGCGCATGATGCTAGTTTCAGATGACCGTATTTGCGATTCGTTAAAAGAAGAAGGCCACATGAATTTTATCGTGAGACATGCCATTTCTCAGGGAGTAAAGCCAGTAACTGCCTTCCAGATGGCAACCCTCAATACGGCTGAGCGCTTTGGTGTAGCAAGAGATGTCGGTTCGGTTACACCTGGCACGATTGCGGACATTATTTTGCTCGACGGAAATTTAGCGGATGTGAATGTGGTGATGACCATTGCCCGTGGCGAGGTCGTTGCGGAAAATGGAACCATGACGGTAGAGCTGGCCGCTTTTCATTATCCCGATTACGCCATCAACTCAGTAAAGCTCACCCCTGAGCTTACTCCTGCCAGCTTCCACATCCAGACACCGAATCAATTCGGAACGATCAAAACGCGTGTCGCGATGGTGAGAGAAAACCATGTAGAAACCGAGGAAATATTCGCCGATGTTCCTGTGAAGGATGGTCTGCTCGCTATTACTCCTGAGAGCACCCTGTGCAAAATGGCTATTTTTGAGCGTCACGGGAAAACAGGAGGCTCTGCTATCGGGATCGTAGGCAACGTCGGATTCGATCAGCCCGCTGCGATTGCCATGACGGTTGCACATGACTGCCACAATGTCCTCGTCATCGGAAACGACGATGAACAAATGGCGAGAGCAGCCAATGCTGTTATCGGCATGCAGGGAGGAATTGCGGTCGCGTCTTCCGGCAACGACCTGGTCGAGCTGCCGCTGCGTCTTGCCGGCTTGATGTCGACTGAGCCTTACGAAACGGTCGTGGAGCAATCGATGGCGATCAGCCGTGCACTTGCTTCGGCTGGCTGCACGATGAATTACGCGTTTATGACGCTATCCTTGCTCGCTCTCGTCGTCATCCCTACCCTCCACATTTCGGATACCGGGTTGATTCGTATCTCGGATGCTGGCTTCGAGAAGGTCTCACTTTTTGTTGAATAAGCCATGCATAAAATACGCCTAATACAAGGACAGCAGGTGCCTCAATTTCCCTGCTGTCTTTTTATTACGTTTTACATAAATAGCTGATGAATCTAGCAAGATATATTTTAAATAGTTTTTTAATTCATAATTTTTCGTTTGACTTTCATCTTTCCAATCATTAATATGTAAGGGACGCATATGAAAAACATAAGCGGTTGAGTATTGTGGGAGAGACTGGACGTAATGTTCGGCACCGAAGGAGCAAGTCCTGATCATAGGGCAAATCTCTCAGGTAAAAGGACCACAATAGGACGCATCTCTGGAGAGAGCCTTCGCGGCCACCAAAGGAGTTATACTCTCAGGTAAAAGGACAGAGAAAATGGGACTACTCCTATTTTTCTCTGCCTTTTTTTGTAATTTCATAAACTTCACTTACGATAACGCGATAACGGATGAAAGTATCATCAGCGAAAGATAGGAATCACTTAAACAGAAGGGGGGTTACACGTTTCATTCGCATCAAAAGACCCGAGCAAATCAGGGACTAAGTCATTTCTTATTAAACTAAATTTTTGTTATATTCAAATTTGTAAGCGTTTTTTCCAATAAAAATTAGACAGAAAAATAACTTTTATTGGAAATTTAATTTGCAATTCACTGATTTATATTTATTATTAACATATATAAAATCATCTTAATTGCAAACTGCTTACACAAACGAGAAAGTGGGGGATCATATGCAAGAACAAACACTAGAAAGAGGTCTGAAAAACAGACACGTACAATTAATCGCGATTGGTGGAGCTATTGGTACCGGATTATTTCTCGGCGCAGGTAAATCCATTCATTTGGCTGGGCCCTCTATTTTATTTGCCTACCTAATCACAGGGATTATTTGTTTTTTAATCATGCGCGCTCTAGGAGAGCTGCTTCTATCGAATTTGAACTACCATTCTTTCGTTGATTTTGTAAAAGACTACTTGGGCAATATGGCAGCATTCGTCACTGGCTGGACGTATTGGTTTTGCTGGATATCGATTGCCATGGCTGACTTGACCGCTGTTGGACTCTATACGCAATACTGGTTCCCGGAAGTACCACAGTGGATGCCTGGATTAATCGCACTTGTTGTTTTGCTCATCATGAATCTAGCAACGGTCAAGCTTTTTGGTGAAATGGAATTCTGGTTCGCGTTAATCAAGGTTATTGCGATTCTCGGTTTGATTGTGATTGGACTCTTCATGATTATCAAAGGGTTCTCTACTAATTCAGGCCCATCGAGCTTCTCCAATCTCTGGAGCCACGGAGGTATGTTCCCGAATGGGATAAACGGCTTCCTACTCTCATTCCAGATGGTCGTGTTTGCTTTCGTTGGGATTGAGCTCGTCGGTCTGACCGCCGGGGAAACCAAGGACCCTGAAAAAGTAATTCCGAAAGCAATCAACAACATTCCGATCCGCATCCTAATTTTCTACATCGGGGCGCTGATCGTCATCATGAGTATTTATCCATGGAGTGCTATCGTTCCAACAGAAAGTCCATTTGTCCAAGTATTCGCAGTGATCGGTATCGCTGCAGCTGCTGGAATCGTCAACTTCGTCGTGCTCACATCGGCAGCTTCGGCATGTAACAGCGCCATCTTTAGTACAAGCCGGATGGTTTACTCGCTTGCGAAAGAGAAAAATGCACCTGTCCCATTTACTAAGCTGACAGCAGGAAAAGTACCTTCCAATGCACTGTTCTTTTCCACGATTGTCATCCTGATTTCTGTCATATTGAACTATGTCATGCCTGAGGGCGTATTTACCCTCATCACAAGCGTATCGACGGTTTGTTTCCTATTTATCTGGGGAATTACCGTCATCTGTCACCTGAAATACCGGAAAACAAGACCGGATCTGGCGGCAGTAAACAAGTTCAAGCTGCCTCTGTATCCTTTCGCCAACTACTTGATTCTTGCTTTCCTCGCGTTTATTCTCGTCGTTCTGGCACTGGCAGAAGACACGCGTGTGGCACTGTTCGTCACTCCGGTATGGTTTATTATGCTGGTAGCGATTTACAAAATGCGCAAGCCAAATGCTGATCAAATCAATCATGGTGACGTAGCAGATAACAAATCTGTTAGCTAGTAAAAACGCAAGCATCCCGCTTTCACTTGAAATGGTGAAAGCGGGATTTTTTTGTTTGAAAGCCCTCCTTCTAAATTTCTGTACCGGTACAATTAGTCTTTTTCTACATTGATGATAGAGCCCACTCGACTTACGATGATGTCAAGGCGCCTGTGAAAAGCTTTGATACATTTGCAAACCACCACTAAAAAGCGAGGATCTTTCTTATGAATACAATCAACTACTTGCTCCTGCTTGGTATCGGCATCATCTGGGGATCGCAGTTTTTCTTTGTCGATTTGGTCATCGGCTCTATCACGCCAATTACGCTCGCCGCGTACAAAGCCATTCTTGGCACTGTCACCCTTGCTGTCCTCTATATGTTCAATGGAAATAAAGAAAAACGGTCAGCTGGCCTTGGTCGAAAAGTGTGGAGCTTATTTATTTGGATTGCACTTCTTGAGGCTGTTATTCCTTTCATTTTAATCGGCTGGGGGCAGCAGTACGTCAATAGCAGCACAGCTTCCATTTTGCTTGGCACGGTGCCGATTTTCACCCTGATTTTCATGAAAATAGCAGTACCACGCGTAAAGCTGTCACCCTGGAAATGGGTCAGCATTTTCAGCGGCTTTGGAGGCTTGTGCCTGCTGTTTGGCCCTACCCTTTCCTCCCTTTCTTTTAGCGGAAATGTAATGGGCTATTTAGCTCTCGTTGGAGCATCCATGAGCTTTGCACTCTCTCTAATTTTACTGAAGCACCTGCCACCCATTTCATCGACTTTAGCCATGCGCAATGTTTTATTTGTTGCCTCCGTGCTGTTGTTGCCGCTTGCCTTTCTCTTTGAAGATCCCTTTCACATGAGCTTGGGCAGGCAGCAGGTTATAGACGTCTTGATCTTGGGTGTGGTTCAGGCCGGGATTGTCTACATGCTCTACAACACGTTTATCAGGCGCACGAACGCCGCATTTGCATCGCTTACGAACTATTTGGTCCCGCTGTTCGGCATCCTGCTCGGAACGCTCATTTTAGGGGATCAGGTAACATGGAACTCCATTGCCGCGCTTGTCGTGATTTTCATCTCTCTGGCGATTGGAGAGAAAAGCTAGGAAGCACTACCACCTCTCGCTTGCTGCAAGCTCTAGCTCGAACATCTCCAAAAATAATGCCAGCAAATAAGCCGCTTCCTCTTTCCCACCGCAATACTCGGGAGAAAGAGCAACAGTAACCACATCCCATTGATATAGATTCCGCAAGGCCTGCAGTTCGTCGCGAATCTGTGCTTCTTGCATGAGCTTGGGTGCTATCTCTTCGGACACATTGAAATAATCAAGATCGAGATCAAGAATCTTCGTTTGCTCTGTGCTCCACCTCTGATAGTCACAGCTGCTTAAAAATGAAGGCACATCCATATAGCGCTGATGCTTGTATGTACAGCCCTCTGGCAGCTTGGCAATAATATTTTGGCAGTTTTCATTTCGTTTTTGGACGGCATCATGGCGAAGCATATCCAATGACAGCACCTCGTCATCCTGATGAGACACAAAAATCGTTTCTCCGATCGTGTCTCTTGCTACCGCTGCCCAAATAAAATTATCAATTTGCATACAGTCGGGCGGACATACTCGCCCGCTCGCATAGTCATGTCCTTGTGCCACGGCGATCAGCTGCTCCACACTCTGTGCCTCATGCAAGCCCGGAACAAAAACACCATCCGGGGTATCATCCAAATGAGCATCTACATGCACGAGCAATGACTTTGGCTGCAAATTTCCTTTTAGCCTTTCGATCTCCCACGCCGCAAACGCCCAGTTATGCTGCCGCATGAGATAGATTCGCTTTTCTGGAAAAGCGACTTTCCAATCAAAATCGTAAAACCACTCCAAGTCAGTACCCTCCGATATAAACACGATTCTTTTTTTTTTCATTGTAAAGCAAGTACGCATACCGTCACCACTGAAGAGCCTACAATAACGAAAAAAACCAATCCTGATCAAATAAGATTGGTTTTTCTCGCTTTCTTCTGTTCACTAGTTCGTATTCGTTGCGGCAACAGGTGTATATCCAGTCTTTTCTACGAGAGACTGTCCCTGCTCGGACAATATCCACTCGATCAAGCGTGGGACATTCGGGTTTTTACTGCCCGCTGTCACCGCATAAAATTCCGCTGCGAAAGGATACTCTTTACTCACGATTGCCCTTTTTTCTGGCTTGATTCCGTTCACTTCAAGCAGCCGGATATTCCCGTTGTTCACCATTTCTGTAGCGAAAAACAAGAATGAATACCCGATTGCATTGTCGTAATTTTTATAGTTGGCAGTTCTATCAATAATTCCCCCCATTCCTCCCACCACATCGTCCTTAGGCGGCGTCATGATCTTTTTATTTACCATGATTTTTTCCAGCATCGTCTGGCTGCCACTATTTTCTGGGCGTTGGAAGGCACGAATGTTTTCATTTTGGCCGCCTACCTCCTGCCAGTTTGTAATCTTCCCTTCATAAATACTTTGGATTTGCTCCATCGACAGTCCCTTTACCGGATTTGAAGCGTTGACAAAAAATACGAATGCCTCACGTCCGATCGGGGTCAGCTTCAGCTCCACGCCTTTGCTTTTCGCTTCTTCCAGCTGCTGCTCTGACGGTCCCGCGGCAAAGATGATATCTACGCTTCCGTCCATCAAATTTTTATAGGCCTCTGGAGTAGTACTCGCCATAACCTCACTATCGAATTGGTTGTACTGCTTCTTCGGATAAACCGCCTGGGCAAAGGCTGCGTACAAGGGGTACAGCGCAGTCGCTCCGTCCATTTTCGGCAGATCTCCCTCTAGCTTGAGCGTTGACGACTCGTCCAGCTTCGCTGCCTTTGTATTCTCACGGTATGGCTGGTATTCATCCAAAACAAAATCCTGCTCGCTTACGGTCGGAATGCTGTTTACATAGGCTTCCTTGATCTCGTATCCCCCTACAGTAAGTGCTGCTAGAGAGAAAAAAGCAATGAGCGAGCGATTAAATATCCGCGCGCGGACCGGGATGAAAATTCGCCAGATGATAAATATAGCAAGCACACTCGTTGCGACTATGACAAATAGCGTGTAGAACTTCGTATCCTCAGAAAATAACGAGAATATCATGGCTACGAACCCCATGAGCCCAAGGAAAAAGAGCAAAATAATACACATCAGTATTTTTTCTAGCCAGTTTACTTTCACGATGCTCAGCCCCACTTTGTTATATTTCCATTTTTTGGGTTGTTATTATAAATATTTCGTTATCTTTTTATTACTTTTACTCGTCTGATACTTATTTTTCTTTATAATGGGAAAGGTAACCAAATTACTCACTTTAGGAGGACTTCATGAGGCAAAGAAAACACGTTACACTGCTCTTATCGTTTTTCCTGCTATTCACTACGCTCTTTGCGAGTATGGCTGCCGCCCAAACCTATACGGTGAAAAAAGGGGATACCCTGTGGCGCATCTCAAGAAATCACGGAACGACTGTAGCTGCCATGCAAGAGGTTAATCAACTACCTGATGTGAACTTCCTGCGTATCGGACAAGTCCTTCAATTGCCTGAGGGGACTGTGGCAGCAGTAGTTCCTGCGGCAAAACAAGCACCGACGACGCAAACAGCAAATACTTCAAAGCCAGCAGCACCTATCGTACCGGCAACCAAGCCACCTGTGGCGCCTGCACCGGTCGCACCTGCTCCAGCCGCTACAACAGAAGCAGGAGCAGACACAACCACCATCACGATTCTCGGTACATCTGATGTTCACGGCAACCTGTACGGCTATGTTTATGAGGATGGAAAAGAGACCTCAAACAATGGTCTTGCTAGAATCGCAACCTATGTAAATGAAGTAAAGAAATCCAATCCACATGTACTTCTTATCGACAATGGCGATACTTACCAAGGCAATATTTTGACAGATGATATTTATCGGAAAAAACCTGAGGTTACGCACCCTGTTTCGGTAGCCATGAATGCTATGAACTATGATGCCATGACCTTAGGAAATCATGAATTCAATTTTGGTCTCGACTTGATCAAGCGAATCGAAAAAGAAGTAAAATTCCCTGTCCTCGGCGCAAATATCTCGACCAAGGATGGAAAGTCTTTTGTTAAACCATACACAATCGCCGTTGTAGATGGAATCAAAGTCGGGATTATTGGCGTAACGACACCGAACGTTCCGCGCTGGGACGGTGAAAAGGTAGACAGCCTTTCCTTCCAGCACATGGGTGAAACTGTAAAGAAGTATGCGAAAGAGCTGCGGGAAGTTGAAAAGGTAGACGTACTGATCGCAAGCGCCCACTCTGGCATGATTGCCGAGTTTGACGAAGACGGCGGATCTGATGCGGCAGCCAAAATCATCGAAATGGTTCCTGATCTCGATGCCCTGCTCGTAGGACACATGCACATTATCGTAAAAGACCAAGTGGGACAAACTGTTGTTGGCGGTCCTCGCAATCTGGGACGCGATATCGTTCGCTTTGATCTGACAGTGAAAAAAGAAGCTGACAAAGCAACTGTCACAGATCGCAAGGTAGAAGTCATCGATATGACGGGCTACGAGCCTGATCAAAAAATCAGAGATATCATCAAAGACGCCCATGAAGCAACGATTTCGTTCATTGCTGGTGGCGGCGGCGCTGGTGAGGCAGGCGGAAGTGGCGGTCTTTTTGGACAAGCAAGCGCAGATTTCCAGCCTGAAAATGAGATCAACGGAATTCCTGAGGGCAAGCTGAAAGATACAGCGGTAGTCGACCTCATCAATAAAGTACAGCTAAAAGCAACTGGCGCAGATGTTTCTGCTGCGGCGTTGTTCAAAGATACATCCAACCTGAAAAAAGGCGATATCACCTACGCCAACATTTTCGATATCTACAAATTCGACAACACCCTGTATACCGTAAAAGTAACCGGCAAAGAACTGAAGGCGTACATGGAATGGTCTGCTAGCCACTACAACCAGTGGAAGGAAGGCGATATTTCCATCAGCTTCAATCCGGATGTACCGGGCTACCTGTATGACATGTTTGCAGGTGTAGATTATAAAATTGATCTGTCCAAGCCTGCCGGAGAGCGCATCGTTGATGTCATGTACAAAGGCAAACCTTTGTCTGATACCGAAGAGCTGAAGCTCGCTGTCAACAACTATCGCTACAGTAGTGGACTTAAGGCTCTCAAGCTCGTGAGCGCAAATCGCGACTGGGAATCTCCGCGCAGCATTCGCGACTATTTGGTTGAATACATCCAGGAGCAAAAGGTAGTCTCCCCAGAGGTCGACAACAACTGGGAAATCATCGGAATCGACCTCAGCAGTCCATACCGGGATGAAGTAATCAAGCTCGTGAACAATGGCAAGATTGAAGTGCCTTATGCAAAATCCTTGAATGTAAACGAGCTTATGCAGCAAGGGATTATTCAAGCAAAATAACCGCAGCTGCTCGTTTCGTGGGTATCCCGTTTTCACATCAGGTTGTGATAACGGGATGCTTTTTTTATAGCTCGGAGTCACTTTCGACTTTTTGAAACTTATCTGCATAATTCTCAACGATTCTTTTTATCATGTCATTCCCATACCCTCGTGAAAAAGCATTCTCATCGAGCCAGTACAAAACGGAAAAGCTGGAGTTGTCATGAAGATAAAAACGGACAAGATAATCTGATTCACGATTCCTCGATTGCTTCTTATACATCTCTTCAAAGGGAACATAGTCCAGGTTCACAAAGCTTTCAGCAAATTGAACACTGTCCTGTTCCGAGAATTCAACCGAATAGCGATCATAGTCATAAGGAGCATCCTGACTTTCTTTTGTATACTCCAACGTCACCTTTTTTACTTTTCCAGCCACATCGAATAAATCTCCCATCGTTTTTGCATCTGGACCATCCATGGCTTCGTATAGATCATCGCCAACAAAGAGGCGGAACCTTTCATCGTAGCCTTTCACTTGAGAGATTGGAGTTCCAATTTCTGCCCAAGTCGCATCACCATTTTGGATTCGATATCCGGGGCAGACATTACCACCCAGTTTAAGTGATACCTCAGCGATTTTTTTTCCTTTCTCAAGCTCACTCGTGTCTGATTCCCGGTTCCACATATACCTGATGTCATTCCATTTTAGCTCGTAATCATATTCCTCTATCTTACTGATACAGTTTTCCGTAAGCTGGATTAGCATTGGCACTTTTCGGGGTTTCTGCTGCGGCTCCTCCGCGTAAGCTGTCCCCTCTACTAAAAACATGAGCGTCAATGAAATGAGAGCAGATTTCATTCGTTCACCTCCGTACATTCTCTTACTAAGACGTATTCCGATGACCATTTGCCACATATTTACATAATATTTTTCCGATACTTTCTAAATTCACACCTTGATACTCGGATATAAAAGCGTGTAAGATAATGGTAACGAGCATGTGAATCACTTTCGAGCAATCTTACAAGGAACGAGGATGAGGTGAGCTTATGGCAAACGAATTAATCAGAGCATTCCAATTATTGAAAGAAAAAGAGTGGGTGGACCTGACACATACATTTGGTCCGGAATCTCCTCATTTTGCCGCATTTGCTGATGCTGAATTTACGACGTTGTTTAATCATGATGACGGCTTTTTTGCTCAACGCTTTTCATTTGCGGGGCAGTATGGCACTCATTTAGATGCTCCGATTCATTTTGTGCGGAACAAACGGTTTTTGGATGAACTGGATTTGAAAGAGCTTGTGCTGCCACTCGTTGTGATCGATAAATCTAAAGAAGCCGAAGCGAATCACGATTATTCCATCAGCGTGGACGATATTCTGAAATTCGAGGATGAGCACGGCAAGATCGAGGAAGGAACGTTTGTAGCCCTGCGTACAGACTGGAGTAAACGCTGGCCGGATAAAGAAGCCTTCAACAACAAAGACGCTGATGGCAATAACCATGCGCCTGGCTGGTCGCTTGAAGCCCTCCAGTTTTTATTCCAGGAAAGAAAAATCAAAGCGGTTGGTCATGAGACGTTTGATACGGACGCGAGCATCGACTATTTGAAAAATGGAGCATTGCTTGGCGAGTATTACGTACTGGAGCAAGATACATACCAGGTGGAGCTGTTGAAAAATTTGGACAAAGTCCCGGCAAAAGGAGCCATTATTTTTAATATCGTTCCCAAGCCGGAAAAAGCATCCGGGTTTCCTGCGCGGTCCTTTGCAATTTTGCCATAGAATTAGCGTACAACACGAAAAAACACGCCCGCTTCCTCGCAGGCGTGTTTTCTATCGCTTTTACACCATGATTTTACAAATATCGTTGGTAAACTCAACCGGGTCTTGCAGTGGCAAGCCTTCGATCAAGAGCGCCTGACTGTACAACAGATTCGTGTACAGTTTGAGCTTTTCCTTGTCGTTAGCATAGGCGTCCTTCAACGACTGGAATACATCGTGATGAATATTGATCTCAAGCACCTTATCAGCCTTTACGTTCGGGTTATTTGGCATCGCGTTCAAGATTTTTTCCATCTCAATCGTGACTTCACCCTCGGTGGACAAGCATACCGGATGTGACTTTAGGCGCTTGGATGCTTTGACCTTGGTTACTTTGCCAGACAGCTGGCTCGCCATGTAGTCAAATAGCTCTTTGCTGTCCTCGTTATTTGCATCGGCGTCCTTGTCGTTCTCGTCTGCTTCTATTCCAAGATCGCTGCTGGATACAGATCTGAACTCTTTTTCTTTGTAGTTCATGATCATTTTGATCGCGAATTCGTCGATGTCCTCTGTGAAGTACAAAATCTCGTAGCCTTTATCCGCAACAAGCTCAGTTTGCGGCAGCTTCTCGATGCGTTCGATCGACTCTCCAGATGCGTAGTAGATGTATTTCTGATCCTCTGGCATACGGGATACGTACTCATCCAGCGTGACCAGTGCTTTTTCTTTCGAAGAGTAGAACATGATCAGGTCTTGCAGGACGTCCTTGTGCGCTCCGAAATCGCTGTAGATTCCGAATTTCAGTTGGCGTCCAAATGCTTTGTAGAATTGCTCGTACTTCTCGCGTTCATTTTTCAGCATGCTTTGCAGCTGGCTCTTGATTTTGCTGGCGATGTTTTTTGCGATCAGCTTCAATTGACGGTCATGCTGGAGCATCTCTCTGGAAATATTCAGAGACAAGCTCTCCGAATCTACCATCCCTTTGACAAAGCTGAAATAGTCCGGGAGCAGATCGGCGCATTTGTTCATGATCAGCACGCCATTGGCATACAGCTCCAGACCTTTTTCAAACTCCTTGGAATAGTAGTCAAATGGAATGTTCTCCGGAATGTAGAGGATTGCCTGATAGACCGCTGCTCCATCCGCGCTGATATGGATATGCTTCAGCGGCTTGTCGAAGCCATAGTGCTTGCTGGTGTAGAATTGCTCGTAGTCTTCATCCGTCAGCTCGCTCTTGTTTTTACGCCAGATCGGAACCATGCTGTTGACGTTTTGTTCTTCTACATACTCTTCAAATTCGTTCTCGCTGCCTTCGACTGGTCGCTTTTGCACAACATCCATTTTAATCGGGTAACGGATGAAGTCAGAGTATTTTCTAATAATCGCTTTGAGGCGGTATTCATCCAGATACTCGTCGTAGCTTTCTTCTTCAGCATTCTCTTTGATTTTCAGTGTGATTTCTGTACCGACAAAATCACTTTCCCATGGTTCAATCGTGTAGCCGTCTGCTCCGCTCGACTCCCACTTGTAGGCACTGTCGCTGCCAAGTGCTTTACTGATTACGGTAACAACATCGGCAACCATAAAAGCTGAGTAAAAGCCCACGCCGAATTGACCAATGATGTTGTAGCCATCTTTGGATTCATTCTCTTTTTTGAACGACAAAGAGCCGCTCTTGGCAATCACACCGAGGTGATTTTCCAGCTCGTCTTTTGTCATACCGATCCCGGTGTCGCGAATCGTCAGCGTCCGGTTTTCCTTGTCCACACTCACCTTGATGAAATACTTTTCTTTATCAAAAACCAAGCTCTCATCAGTCAAGGCCTTGTAGTAAATCTTGTCAATCGCATCACTAGCATTGGAAATGAGCTCACGGAGAAAGATTTCTTTTTGCGTATAGATGGAGTTGATCATCATATCCAATAGTCGGGTAGATTCTGCTTGAAACTGCTTCTTTTCCATTCGAATTGCTCCCTTCTCAGCTACGTCATAAAAGAGTTTGTTTTATGGTCATAGGCTTATGTTAGCACTCTCACCCCGAGAGTGCTATTCATTATTTTTTATAGCAGTCTTCCATTTTTCTGTCAATATGTGTCTTTACTCTAACAACTGAAGGGATCGGCACAAGGCATACAAATAGTACATGCCACGCAGCTGTTTTTGATTCATCTTGTCCAAATATTGTGCTGTCTGTTGGGCAATTTTTCTCGCGTGGGCTACATCTTCATGATTCAGCTCTGCGATAGCCTGTTTGAGCTGGACAACTGTATCCGAATAAACAGCCGAACGTAATGTGCGCAAAAGTGAAATTTTACGCAGCTGAGAACGATTGATCCTGCGATAGCCATTTTGCGGGTCACGCTCCAATGTGATCAGCCCTATCTTTTCCCAGTGCCGTATGGTTGAGGCGGGTATCGAGGTCTCTGCCGAAGCCTCACCGATCGTCATCCACTCTAGCTCTGTCCTCTCCTCCCTGCTGCTCGTCTCCTTTTCTTGGCTTTCCAGCATCTGAATATTTTTCTCAGCTAACTGTCGATCACGGTACAAATCCGCTTGTGATTTCGTAACCATCCAGAGGACTGAATCCACCTGTTTTGCTTGCAGCCCTCGAACAACCTGTGCCGTTATTTCCATCCCGAAGCCTGGAGACATTGCCTCGATGCATTCGAAATAAGCGAGATGTTCTTGTGTATACATCCGATAGCCAGTTGACGAGCGCTGACTTGGTGGAACCAGTCCTTGTCGCTCATAATTGCGTAAGGTGCTCGTGCTCAGCCCAAGTCTCCTTGCGATATCGATTGGTCTCATCAATCGTGATCACCTCGTGCACGTATCTACAAAAGATTAAAGTAAGATTATAAGGTTATTGGTAGTATAAGCGCTTTAATTAAACACTTTCAATCATCAAAGCTTCCAATTCGCTTCACTGTTGTAAGATAAAGTCGTATTCGCAACAAAGCTACAGAAAAAGAGCATAACGGGAATTGAAGGAGGTACCTGCCGTATGTTACAGCAAGAGTTTGAGCGTCAAATCAGCAATCTCATTCAAAAAGGCTATCCCAGTATTACGGACAAGAGTGAAGAGGACTTCCGAAAACAGCTTGAACCTCTCCGCCAAAAGATTGTGGAGCTGGAGCATATCGGGGTATCCGCACAAAAAGGGGAGGTTCCGTTTGTCATTGTTATCAAACGTGAGTGGATCGACGCGGAACGGGCGATGCAGCTAGTCGAGAGGAAAAATAAAGCCGGGTTTAGCATCATGGCCTCTGAGGAACTCAACCGTTTTACACCAATCGAAGGAATTGAACTGCCAGAAGGGTTCGCCTATTTGCTCGTCGATATTGATACAGGACAAGAAACGCTAAATGTCACCCCAATACAAGCGATGGAGATGATCAAAAACGAAAATCGCTCTCCGTTAACAATCGAAGAAGGAGTTGCCCTGATCACCCATTTTCCCGAGGTAGTAAAGAAAAATAACGGTTTTTCCTTGCTCGCCTCTCGCTGTGGTGATAAGAGGGTGACTGCTTTATGGATCAGTGAAGGCAAGCCGAAGCTTGGCTGGTGTTGGGCAGGCAATCCTCACACGTGGCTGGGTTCGGCATCTTGTCAGTACCGCTTCGGATAAATAAAAAGCAGCCACGAGGACTGCCCTTGTTCCTCCTGGCTGCTACCTATTTGCTTAATAAGGCTCTGCTTCATGCCCCTTCTGTACAGCCTCCTGTGGCGCTTTATCTCCGCCACGGTTCCCAAGCGGCTTTTGGCTGGAGCCGCTCTTTATCGCTTTTTCCAAGCCTTCTCGTAGTCGTCTTCCATACTCCTCGTCGGCTTCCTCTGCGAGTGCGATCATTTTCTTTTGAATCCGCTCGTCACAGGAAGCGAGATCAGCAACCAGATTGGAGATCAGATCGTCTTTTTCCCAAGCCTCGAATTTGCGGTAGGTTTCACCCGCTTGCTTCGTGTTGCTTTGCCTATCGATCGATGCGCGAACCAGCTCACCCTCAATGAACGGGGTGTATTCTTTTCCAGGCTGGGTCGCTTCCTTTAGCCCACCCAAAATGGACGGTTCATAATTGATATGCGGGTTTTGCCCTGGTGCGAGGTCGACTGTGTATTGCATTTGACCGCCTCGCTGATTCGTCGCCACCTGTTTTTTCGGGGCATTGATCGGGAGCTGCAAATAGTTCGGACCTACGCGGTAGCGCTGTGTATCGGAATAAGAAAACGTCCGGCCTTGCAGCATTTTGTCATCTGAGAAGTCAAGACCGTCTACCAGGACTCCCGTACCGAATGCGACCTGCTCCACCTCTGTAAAATAGTCTTCCGGATTTCGGTTCAGCACCATTTTCCCGACTGGCAGCCACGGGAATTGATCCTCTGGCCATAGCTTTGTATCGTCGAGTGGATCAAAGTCGAGCTCAGGATGCTCTCCATCGCTCATAATTTGGACGAGCAGCTCCCATTCGGGATATTCACCACGCTCAATCGCTTGGTATAAATCTTGTGTGGCATGATTAAAATTCGTCGCCTGAATTTCACTCGCTTCTTTTTGCGTTAAGTTTTTGATACCTTGCTTCGGCTCCCAATGGTATTTCACGAGGACCGCTTCTCCCTCGCTGTTTACCCATTTGTATGTATTCACGCCTGAGCCCTGCATCATCCGATAGTTCGCAGGAATCCCCCAAGGCGAATATACAAAGGTCACCATGTGAAAGGTTTCGGGGGAGCTGGCACAAAAATCAAAGAAGCGCTCGCCATCTTGAATGTTTGTCACTGGGTCTGGTTTAAAGGCATGGACCATATCCGGGAATTTCATTGCATCGCGGATAAAGAAAATCTTCAGGTTATTGCCGACCAAGTCCCAGTTTCCGTCTTCTGTATAAAATTTGACGGCAAAGCCACGTGGATCGCGCAAGGTTTCCGGAGAATGACCTCCATGTATAACTGAAGAAAAGCGGACGAATACCGGGGTTTGCTTGCCCTTTTCCTGAAACAGCTTCGCCCGTGTATATTTGGACACCGGTTCGTTACCTACAGCTCCATACGCCTCGAAATAGCCGTGCGCCCCAGCACCACGGGCATGAACAACACGCTCGGGAATCCGCTCGCGATCAAAGTGGCTGATTTTTTCGATGAAATCGTAATTTTCCAATGTACCCGGACCGCGATTGCCGACGGTTCTGATGTTTTGATTATTCGTGATGGGATGCCCTTGCCGATTCGTCAAAATATGGTTGTCTTGCGATTCCTTCGTCACCTGTAGCCCTCCTGAATCGATGTAGTTGAACATTTGCATTTACAAGCCATATTTTGCCGCTACGATTGGATAAATATTCTGGTTCAATTTCATTTCCAAAAGGCAAAAACCCATTGGCATGCCAACGGGTTTTCGGGTCCTATCATGTGTGCTATTACGAAATTAATTCACTGCGCTGAGGCTCTCGTTCGTCACATCGAGCAAGACAGCATTGATTCCGTTCAAGAAAGCCATTGCACTCGCTTTGATGATATCGGTGTCCATCGCCCGGCCAGAGTAAATCTTGTCTTGGTAAGCGATGCGGATATTGACCCGTCCAATCGCTTCCTTGCCTCTGGACAAGCTGTTGATTTTGTAATCCTTCAGCTCTACATCTATTCCTACCAACGTCTTAATGACGGTGTACAGGGCATCGATCGGGCCGTCGCCTACAGCACTGTCTTTGAAAATTTCTCCGCCTTTGCGCAGCTTTACTGTTGCTGTCGGATAGACGTCATTGGTGACGACCTGGAAGGCTTCCAGCTCATACAGATGACCGCTGTTTACGTCCATCATCCGGTGATTCGTCACCAGGTAAAACACATCATGGTCGTATACTTCTTTTTTGGAGTCAGCCAATTTGAGGAACTTATCGAACAGCACCTCAAAATCCTCGGTGTCGCCGATTTCAAAGCCCATCTTTTCAACTGCATTTTTGAAGGCATGACGTCCAGAGCGAGCAGTCAAAATCAGCTCCATACTCTCTGCTCCGACTTCTTCTGGCTCGATAATTTCGTATACCTGCTTATCCTTCAGCAAGCCATCCTGGTGAATACCTGAGGAATGGGCAAAAGCATTTTCACCTGTAATCGCTTTGTTTACCTGAACATCCAAACCTGTCAGGTATGTAAGCAAACGGGAGGTGCGCAGCAGCTCTGGCGTCTTAATACCCGTAGACGCTTGGTAGAAGTTCTCTCTCACCTTGAGGCCCATTACGACTTCCTCCAGTGATGTATTACCAGCCCGCTCACCCAATCCGTTGATCGTACACTCTACTTTTTCTGCGCCATTTTTGATCGCACTGAGTGTATTGGCTGTCGCCATCCCGAGGTCATTATGACAATGGACACTGAGAATCACGTCTGGATTGAGGTTTTTCAAGCGATCGTTGATACGGCGGATCAAATCCCCGAATTCCTCAGGAACCGCGTAGCCAACTGTATCTGGCACGTTGATGATCGTTGCGCCAGCTTTGACAACCGCCTCAATCGTTTTCCACAAATATTCAAACTCCGACCGCGATGCATCCTCTGTTGAGTATTGCACATGCGGGAGTAATGTTTTCGCATATTTTACCGCGTCTACCCCTTGCTGCAAAACAGCATCCTTGGAGCGGTTGAATTTCTTTTCTACGTGAATGTTGGATGTCCCTAAAACGATATGAATGAACGGATTTTGCGCGAGCTTGATGCTATTGTATACCGAATCGATATCGCCTTTTACAGCGCGTGCGAGGGCAGTAATGGAAACCGTGTCTCCAACGCTGCGTGCAATCTCCTGTACCGCTTGAAAATCGCCTTCAGATGAGGCAGGAAAACCGGCTTCGATCATGTCTACACGAAGACGCTTTAGCTGCTGGGCAAACTCCACCTTTTGATTGACGTTCAGCTTGGCGCCCGGAACTTGCTCCCCGTCGCGCAGAGTCGTATCCAAAACGATAATTTTACGGTTCATCTTCATTTCCTCCTAGACCATGTTTTTTTCTTTATAAGCCCTATATATCAAGCGGGGTCGGTTAAACCCGGAATTTAACCAACAAAAAAACCCCGTCTCTACGTATAGAGACGAGGTTGAACCCGCGGTACCACTCTAATTCATTTCATTTAAGAAATGAGCTCATTCGATGGCCATCACCATCTATCCCTGTAACGGTGGAATTCCGGCTTACCCTACATTGTCAGGCAGCTGTTCATAGACGAGTTCGAAGTGAATTCTACTACCGTTTCGCACCAACCAACGGCTCTCTGAAAGATCATTGCACTTCTACTATTTCTAATCGTAACATTTTGATTTATTTGCGAAAGTCTTAATTTATTGGAAATTATATGGCATGCGATCTATATTGTCAACAGTTGAATTTTTCACTTCTTATCCAGGCTTCTTTTTGCTCTCGCCACAATTCGTTTTGTTTCCTTGGAATCCGAGCGCTTCAACCAGTCCCCTCAATGCTATTCTAGGCTGCTATTTGATTAGTTGAAAGGTCTCTTTGATTTTTTCGACATCTTGAAACATATCGTTATACGCTTTTTTCAAGCTTTCATCTGTAGCCGTATATTGCACATCAGTTGGTGTACGAAACGTGTAGACCTCACCGTTTGCTTCTGCCAACTTGGTTAAACGGATGATTTGGGCGAGCTCCTCTCCCTCTGCTTTCCACTTTTCCTGTGTCCAAACCTCGATTTGAAACAGCTCACCGCCTGCTGCTTCTTTATTCGCTTTATTTACAAATACGACTCTGCTTTCCGTCTCGATGACTTCATACTTTTCAGCCCATGTTGCTGGAAGCTCAATTTTGAATTTGTGCGCAGTGTTCTCATAGACGATATTTTGAGTTACGCTGGTATTCGTCGAACAGCCAGTCAGCAATACGAATAGAACTAATAGCGCCGATTGTATGGATAACAAAACTCTCACCCGTAGTTCCTCCCCTTCCTAACCCCTCTCCTTTTTCTATATTTTTCCACAACCCTCGCGATTCCCCTTCCTCTCTGCCAAAAAACCTTTATTGACGCATTCTAGCTATCTTTCAAACAAAAAACCCTTGGTATACAAATATCCAAGGGTCTCGTCTATCCTTTGTCTGCTTATGCCTGTGGCATCTGACTCATGTCCATATACAATACATTCCAGCGATGACCGTCCACATCTGCAAAGCCAGCACCATACATGAAGCCTTGTTCGCTTGGCTCGGCAAATATTGCTCCCCCTGCCTGCCTCGCCTTCTGAATCAACTCATCAACCTCTGCTTTGCTTTGTGCGTCAATGGAGAGCAATACCTCTGTGCCTTGTCTGGTGTCAGCCAGCTCGTTTCGCGTAAAGCTTTTGAAAGCACTTTCGGGAAACAGCATCACCAATACTTTATGTTCTCCGATGATGAGTCCCGCTACCTCGTCACTTTTTTCATGGCGAGGATGAAACGAAAATTCTAGTGCAGCGTAAAACTCTTTTGCTTTTTTCAGGTCTTTCACGGGCAGGTTGATCCAAAGCTCTTTTGGCATTTATATTTCCTCCCATATACCAGCATAACTATAGTATATATCAAACACTTTTACTTACCGAAGCTTTTTCACCTATCAACGACGCTGCCACTAATCCCAGAGTCAAGATCAAAGCCAGCAAAATGAACGTTTGTGTATAGCCCCCTACTTCCATGAAGCGAATCGAGATGATCGGACCTAGGCTCGTTCCCACAAATAGGATAAACGTATAAACGGACACGGCAATCCCGCGAGACTTCCCTCCCAATTGCCCCACAAGTGCTACGAGAGACGGTACAGCCAAGGCGATTCCGGCGACGAACAGTACGCTTATGGCAACTAAGAGAGGAAGAGATGTGGTTAACCCCATTGCTGCAAGTCCGACAATCGCCACGGCAAGGGCAAAACGCAGCATAAAACACACCTCTTTCGCTTAATTGTATGAGAAAAAGTACCCGGAAATATAGTTAGACAATCTAATTATTATTCGAAATTTATCTTCCTACCCCTAACCGATTCTCTATCACGCTGTTCAATTTTACTAGAACCTTCTCGAATACTTGTTGTTCATCTGGCTCAAGCTCACTAACTAACGAGGAGGAGGTAGACCAAAAGGTAGGAAGAACGGCTTCTACCAGTGCTCGCCCTTCTGTCGTAATCCTGACATGAACCATACGGCGGTCTGTTGAGCTCTGCTCTCTGGAAATCCAATTTCTCTTCTCTAGCCAATCCAGCAGGGCTGTTACCGAAGCGCGCCGAATGATGTTTCCATATCTTGCAAGCCCTCTTTCTAAACTGAATCATTTTCATATACAAATCGTTCTGAGCCCGGCAACAAACCGAGCTCGCTCTTACTACCGTATTTCCTTTGCGTCAGAAGGCAAATTCCGCACGCAGCTCAAATATTCCATCATGCTCGCATCGTCTTTGGCAGGATACGTAAATCCGAGAGAATCTGCCACATCGAGTGCCAATCGGCGGAACAATTCACAGGTGACAAACAAGGCATCCCACGTATGCTCGTAATCGCTATCGGAGTAGGTCTTCTTGTACAGCTCCCAATAAGGTTCGGGAAGATCGTTCTTGAAGTATTTTCCCAGCTTGCCGGTGGAAATTTGGAAGTCATGTCTCGAGCCGATCCACCAGGAAACCATCTGGTCCAAAAATTCTCTGTTCGTTAATTCATACATCCTTTTGGCGTATGGCAGTTCATCCCGCCATATCCCTTTCGCCACGTTTTGCAGGCACCACAAAAAATCATTGCAGCAGCTAAAATAAAGCGCCTCCGTTGGCTTTTTCACATGGTAGTCGATATCTGTCGGGGCAGGGATGTGCGGCAAGCAATTGTCCTTATCGAGCAGGGGCATGGTGAGCTTATCCTTGATGTAATTCTCCTGCATGGCTTCTTTTGTTTCGATATGTAGATCAATCCGGTTTCCATCGGTAAACAGCATTAAATATCCATACGACCGATCAAAATCCATCTGTATGCCAACCATTTGGTCATTTTTATCAGGCTCTTGTATCATAATCAGATCGCCAAATTGCTCGATCCAATGCTCATCGTTGATAAATGAGGCTGTTTCCGTCACAACATACACGATATCGTAGTCTTGAAAAATATCTTTGGGTGCATTTGCATTTGTTCTAGAGCCATTCATGTAAACAGCCCGAATACGCTCATCTTTTTCAGCAATTCCAAGGATCAAATCAAGCATGTCTTCTTCACTTCTCATCGAATG
Organism: Brevibacillus reuszeri; assembly: GCF_002897295.1. Taxonomy (GTDB): domain Bacteria; phylum Bacillota; class Bacilli; order Brevibacillales; family Brevibacillaceae; genus Brevibacillus; species Brevibacillus reuszeri_A. Next base: position 17,253 of record NZ_BEXF01000004.1, on the reverse strand, counting down.
ACCCCCCCCTCATCATATCACGATGCTCATCCCAACAATTTTATTTCGTAATCTCGTCGAATAAAATTGCTATCCATTCAAAATCCTGTTATGCTTGTAGAGAATTATTTTTGTTCGCAGAAAAGGATAGCGTAGATAACACATTCGTCTTGAACATCCTGAAGAGCAAGGATAGTAACACATGTGCGTATTGCACTAGGAGGCAACAACAATGGAACAAGGTACAGTAAAATGGTTTAACGCAGAAAAAGGTTTCGGCTTCATCGAGCGCGAAGGAGCAGAAGACGTATTCGTTCACTTCTCCGCTATTCAAGGCGACGGCTTCAAATCTCTTGACGAAGGTCAAAAAGTAACTTTTAACGTAGAGCAAGGTCAACGTGGCCCACAAGCTTCTAACGTTCAAAAAGTTTAATTACCACACATATAAAACAGACTCTATTTTTAGAGTCTGTTTTTTTTGTTTAGCTGCAGACGTGCGACCTTATTTCCAAATGGAAATGTACCGACTGTCCACTATGTCAGCTAACCACACCATCTCATTCCCGTGGTAAAAGCTGACGCCATCCTCCCACGCTTTTTTTGCCTGAATGAGCAGAATAACTGGAACGTCATCTCTTCTTTTACCGACTTGCAGAGCCGTCTTCGTTTCTTCAGAAAGATGGACGTATTGTCTTCCTTTTGGAACAAGCCCTTGCTTCATAATCGAATCGACAAACTTTTTTGGAGTTCCATGATAAAGAAGCTCGGGCGGCTCGCTTTTCTCTTTGACGACTTTTTTCGGGATCGAATGACCGTAGAGAGCACGGATTTTTCCTTCTTTCATTTCATGACGCTTTTTTTCTGACTGGGCGATCATTGTGTGCAAATCGCTCTCATTCAAGTGGCGCCACACGTGCTGCTCCTGCAAAGAATAGAGAAGCTGCTGGATATCTACCCAGCCGTATTCGTCCAGCTCAAGCTCGTATTCATGCGGCGCGTGACGAAGCGCATAGGACAGCTCCTTGCTTAATTTTTGGTAATCCATTCTCCCGCCACATCCTTTCTTCGTTTCAAACGTGCAGGATAAAACACAACCAGCTTCTTGGTTATCAGTAGACTATACTTGGGGCTTTCACCCCATAGAAAGCTCATTTACCTTTCCTTTCATTCTTCTCTATTTTTCCTCATCAGTTCCGTTTATGATTCCAATTTTCCCCATCTCTCTATACTTTTCATATCGCTGTTGCGTAAGCTCTTCTGGAGACATTCGTACCAATTCTTTTAGAGATGATTCGATTACAGATTCAACCATTTCCGCCTGCCATTTTATATCATTTTGTGCTCCACCTTTCACTTCAGGGATGATTTGATCAATAATTCCTAAGTGCTTCAATTCTTTTGCTGTAATTTTCATGTATTCAGCCGCTTTTGGAGCATACTTAGCATCTTTCCATAATATCGATGCCGCTCCTTCCGGAGAAATAACTGAGTACCATGAGTTATCTAACATATGAATATGATTGCCAATACTAATACCAAGGGCTCCACCACTTGATGCCTCTCCTATTACAATACAAACAATCGGTACTCTAAGTGTTACCATTTCAAATAAATTACGAGCTATTGCCTCGGAAATTCCACGTTCTTCAGATTCTTTCCCGGGATAAGCACCTGATGTATCAATGAATGTAATAATAGGGCGATTAAATTTTTCAGCTTGCTTCATAAGTCTTAAAGCTTTTCTATAACCTTCTGGGTGTGCCATTCCAAAATTTCTTTCTATGCTTTCCTTTGTGTTCCTACCTCTTTGGTGACCAATAATCGTAACTGGCATGCCTTTATATTTCGCGATTCCACCCATTATTGCTTTGTCATCTCCATATAGCCGATCGCCATGAAGTTCGATAAAATCTGTAAACAATAACGGAATATAGTCCAATGTTGTAGGCCGGTTACGAAGCCGAGCAATTTGAACTCGTTGAAATGGTGAAATATTAGTATAAATTTCACATTGCATTACTTTTAATCGTTCTTTTAATGCATGGATTTCTGAAGATAAATCGAGATCATTTTTTTCCATATACTTCTGTAATTCATCGATTTTTTCTTTTAATTCTATAATTGGCCCTTCAAAATCCAAACTCATTCATTGCCTCCATATACTACGATTTTCCATTCCTATTTAAGGCAGCGGATTTAGATATCGTTTCGATTAAGAGTTCAAAGCCATTGACAACTGTTTTCCGTTCGGATTCTGATAAATCATTAAGAATTCCTTGATAAAAACTTATCGATTGCTCCCGTAAAGAATTAACAGTTATTTGCCCCTTTTCTGTAAGATGCAGATAAACCTCCCTTCTGTTATTTTCATTTACTTCACGGCAAATAAGCTCATTTTTTACCAGCTTGTCTACTAATCTACTTACCGTTGATTGTTCTAATTTAAGCTTATTAGCTAATTCCCAAATAGTTAATTTCTTGAGCTCTAGTTCTTCTAACGCCATCATTTGGGAAACCGATAAAGGTTTTTCAAACAAATCCTTTGGGATTCTTTCTGGTTCGAGAATTCCAGTCATTCTAATAAATTTTTTAATATCTGTTCTTAGTTTCAAGGCTTCTTCTCTATTCATAAGAAATTAATTACCTCCTTAACTAGTGTGTTATACATAATATGTACAATACATTAATTTCATTATACATGAGATTGATGTAATAACAAGTCACCGCCTTATTTCACATCCAAATAGAAAAAGCCTGCCGTATTGCGACAGACTTCTTCCCTGCTTCCGTGCTTATACTGAACGTGATACTATTTCTTGTTTGCTAATAATGTATTTACGATTGTGTCCAACTGAAGCTCCATGGAGTACGGATCTTCCATTACAAACTCATCATGGAACTGATCACCGTATCTATACACTTGATTCTTCTTCGTAGCAGGCAGGTTCTTCCACAGCTCCGTGCTCATTACTTGCTTCACTACTTCTGGAAACCCGTTGTAAACAAAGATATGGTCTCCCAAATATTCCGGCAGGACTTCCATCGAGACAGACTCAAACCCATCCTTCATGTTCCATGCACTCTGTGTCGGAGGCAACCTGAGCATTTGATAGATCGTAACAGAGCCATAATTTCCGTCTTTAGCTGCAAGAACGTATGTAGCCTTTTCAGAAAGCTGCACGATCGAAACGTTTCACCCTCTTTAATGATTCCCTCGATCTTTTTCCGCGCCTCCGCTACTTTCTTCTCATATTCCGTAATCCATGCTTCTGCTTCCTTCTCTTTCCCGAAAATTTCACTGACGCTCCTGAATTTCTCTAATGGTCCGGCTGTTGTTTTGCCTGTCCAATATGGCAAAAAGACGATGATTCCTATTTTTTGGTAATTCTCGATATCATCTTCCTTTGAACCGATAATCAAATCTGGCTCTAAAAAGACCATCCCTTCAGCTATCATTCCGGTCTAACAAAACTAGGTTCATTGTAATTGATAACGATTCTCACAAACAACATTTCATTCGTTCGCTTTTATCGGCGCTAGATGTAATTATGCTAGCTTAAGAGCAAAAAAGGGGTTTTAGTTAAAATATGGAATATCATCATATAACTCTCTTTTTAAAAAAACAAAGGATCATCTATGAAAAAAATCGCACATAAGCAAGGCGCCAAAAAATGGATAAAACGCTTGGGGTTAAGTATACTTCCCCTAATCATCGGAGGCATTTGGCAAAATGTGATGCAAGAAAAAGAGTCACAGCTGTTTCCTCCGCCAGGAAAGATCATTGACGTCCAATCACATGACATGCACCTTTATGGTACAGGCACAGGTAAGTCCACCATTGTTTTCATTCCCGGCTCGGGTACGCCGAACGCTTTTAGCGACTTCTACTATTTGCAAAAGGAATTGCAGCCCTACGCACGAACCGTCAGCTATGACCGTGCAGGGTATGGCTGGAGCGCAAAAACAACGAATCCAAGGACGATCGACACAGTCACAGAAGAACTCCATGCGCTGCTCGAAAAAGCAAATGAACCCGGACCATATCTATTAGCTGCTCATTCTTTAGGATCTCTGGAGGCACTACGGTTTGCTCAGAAGTATCCTGATGAAGTAAAAGGGATTGTGTTACTTGATGGAGGCAGTCCTGAATATTACGCTAATGATTCGGAAGCAAAGTCCTATGTATTGAATCGGATAATGGCTGGGTTACGTGTGACAGGTCTTGTCAGGGCATTAGGAAATGTAGGCATCCTTCTTCCTTTTTCCGGCGAGAATTTACGCTATCCTTTACTGCCTGTCGAAATGAAAGAGTTGGATGCAGCTATGTACTACAATCATCTTGGCGACGCTAGCAATCTATCGTTTATTACCCATATGAATGAAAATGCGCAAGCGGTAGTCGAAGGAGGATATCTGCACGATATTCCACTCCTGATTCTATCCTCGGATGGTGACCAGGAATGGGGAGAGGTGCAGCAGCAGCTGTTGCATTGGTCCAATAATAGCGTCCAAGAAACCATTCCCGCATCTGCGCATTATATTCATTGGTCACACAAGGAGATTGTTGCTTCGAAGCTGGTGGAAATGCTGCGCATGGTAGAAAAAAAGAGCCTTGGAATCCCATTCGATTCCTAAGGCTCGGGTCTTGTACTCGTATTTACTTAGTCAGGCTCATCATAACGTCTTGAATATACGGATCAGGCTGCGTCCCCAGCTCTTGCTGCAAGGTTTCCTCTAGCAAACGGTATTGCCTAATCGCGTCATTCTTTCGCCCCAATTCGATGTACAAGAGGATGATTTCATGACTGATATCCTCTCTTAGTCCATCTACTCTTAAAATTTCCAGAAAATAATGTAATGATTTATGCAGTTGATTTTGGTTGAGATGACTTCTTGCGGCAACCTCCAACAAGGAGATGTACTCCTGTTCCAGCCGTCTGGTCTTTTCGCTCGCCCACTCATAAGCTTTTCCGTTTAGAAACGGTCCTGTATACAGCACTTCAATGCGCTCCAGCAAATCCGCTCGAGCGTATGGCTGGAGCCTGATTTGCTTCATCACCTGTTCAAATTCATACAAATCGCAGGATACAACGCTCTTGTCAATCCGAATCTCATTTCTGCCAGCTTGGATACACTCGCCCACTTCACTTGTGCCAATTGCCTTTCGAATATAGTACAAGGTGGAGTTCAAATTTTTCAATGCTTTTTCATGCTCAAGCTCTCTCCACAGCGTATCGATAATTTCTTCACGGCTAACCGTGCCTTTGAAAATAAGAAAAGCAAACAATTCTTCCGTTTTCGGGCTTCTCAATTTAATGGACTGCTCCTCTTGACCCTTCCAATAAATTTTTAGACCGTTAAACAGCTGAACAGCCAAGGACGGTGTGGCCTTTTCTATCCGATGCCTTGCTCGAAGCTTGTCTAGCGTTTTGGACATACGCAAAGCGGAAACGGGCTTCATCAAATAATCCAGTGCACTCATGTCAAAGGCTTGAACAGCATACTCATCGAACCCAGTTACAAAAACAATGTCAAGCTCCCTGTATGATTCACGCAACAAACTAGAAAGCTTCATCCCGTTAATTTCCGGCATGGAAATATCTAAAAAGGCAAGATCAATCTTGTTGTTCTTGGCATATTCATACGCATCGAGTGGGTTTTGAAACGTTTCTCGTATGTCAATCAAATCGTTGTCAGACAATATTTTCTTCAAACGCTTCACGGACAGTTCTTCATCATCCACGATAATTGCTCGCAGCAATGCTTCACCCCTCCATTTCTACCTTTGGCAGAGCGGGTATGTCAAAAGAAACCTTTGTGCCTATTCCTTCTTTGCTTTCAATCCGAATACTGCTGCCATAAAGAAGCTTGATACGCTGACTGATGTTCCACAGCCCTACTCCTTTTTTGCGCACATCGGCGGCCATGAGTTCTTCGATTTTCTTATCACCCATACCGCATCCATCGTCTTCTACTGTAAATTTGATTGCATTGTCCGCCGACTGCATTATTGATACTTTTACAGTCCCACCCCGGAAATTCGACATCAGCCCATGTCTGATTGCATTTTCTACCAATGGCTGCAAAATCAGCGGTGGAAGTTGAAAGTCCAAATTCGCCTCTATATCATATTCCACTTGTAGCCTGCTTCCAAACCGCGCTTTTTCGATCATAATATATGCATTTACAAGACTTAATTCATTTTCGATCGTCGTCAAAGAATCGAGCTGCTTAAAATCGAAGCTGCCTCGCAAATACTCAGAGAGCTGAAGAGTTAGCTCCTCCGCCTTTTGCGGTTCATCCATGCACAGTGCCGCAATCGAATTCAAGGCATTGAACAAAAAGTGTGGCTTGATTTGGGAGCGCAAAAAAGCAATTTCAGCATCCTTGGCCATTTTTACGGATGCTTTCAATCGGGTCAGATTTCTCACCCGCGCCATCAGTTCTTCGGCTTCAAATGGCTTCCCGACAAATTCATTAGCGCCATTTTCCATCGTTACGATCATGTCAGATACTCTATTTTTTGCCGTAAGCATCAGCACAGGCAGCTCAGAGGTAGAATATCGCTCGCGAATCAACCTCAGAACCTCATAGCCCGACATGTCTGGCATCATAATGTCCAAAATAACCAAAAAGAAATTCGTTTTCTTGCTGAGCTCCTCCAGCGCCAATCGCCCGCGATTGACGACAACAATCGAATACCCTTCCAGCTTGAGCAAATTAATCATCGCTTGCAGATTAGCAAAATCATCGTCCACTACCAAAATCGTTTCATCCCGCATCCCTTTGATAGAGATCGGATAGGCTCCGTGAGTTTTCGGGGGAAGCTGGTGCAAGCGCTGCTCCGTAATCCGTCTGATGGTGCGATCTGCTTTTTTGGCTGCGGGTATCGTGAAAATGAATATCGAGCCCCGACCCGGACTGGATTCTACCCGAATCTCACCCCCGTGTAGCTCTACAAGTTTTTTAGTTATGCTCAACCCAAGGCCCGTTCCGCCATAATTTTTCGTTACCGAAGCGTCTTCCTGTTCAAATGCATTGAAAATCCGTTCTTGCATAGCTTTCTCAATCCCGATTCCTGTGTCTGCTACTCGAACCTCTACCATCTCACGGACAGCAACGGCACTTATCTCAACGATACCCTTTTCCGTGAATTTGATTGCATTGTCGAGCAAGTTATGCAAAATCTGGATCAAGCGATTCCCGTCCACATACACCTGTGGAGCATCTTCCGCTATTTTATTTACCAGCGTGATTGGCTTTCCCCCCAGCAAAAACATGTGAATTCCAATGACCGAATCGACCGCAGCCTTCAGGTCAATTTGGCTTTTATACAACGAAATATCGCCATGCTTCATTTTGGAGTAATCAAGCAATTCATTGACGAGATGAGTCAGTCTTCGCCCGCTTTCTAAGACGATTGCCAGATTGGACGCTTGCTTTTCTGTTATAGGTCCTTCAACACCCTTGATCAGCGTATCCGTAATGCTCACAATTGCATTGAGCGGCGTTTTCAGTTCATGTGAAGTATTCGATAGAAAATCATCCTTAATCTTGTCTAATTGAAGCAATTGGTCCTTCATCTCATCGATAGTATGATAGGCTTCGAAAAAGCGAAACACAATCAAGAAGACCATGATGATATTAAACGCGACGATATAAAGCTGCCCTAACCAAATATTATCCTTGATTGAAAAAGCAAATAGGATAAGGTCAAGGGAATACAGATTAATCGTAAGAATCGCCATGAACATCAAAAATGATTTAAAGGAGTTGTTATTTGTTTTTTTGATATATAAAATGGCTGTTCTCATTAATAGCCAAAATAACATCAGCTCGTACAAGACCATAATATAACCCTGAAATTCCATGTAAACGTGAATCGGCAGGAAAACAATGAGCAGAAGATAGGCTCCTAAAATGGCTGAAACGATTTGTGCAAATTTCAAAGAAATAATGCTCTTTTGCAATTGATAGAAAAAAATGGCGAGAACAATAAAGCAGATCGTGGAAACAATATCCTTCCATTTGTACATGGCTTCAAATGAAACTTGATGGAAAAACAGCAAAAGCGGCCGCTCACTGATCAAACCGCTGTATATGGCATAGAGGAAACAAACGATAGCAAAGAACAGCAGGGAATAATCTTTTTTTCCGTACAGGCTCGCGGTTATGAAGCAAATGAAGTAAATCGTCGCCAGCGTCCCCAGAATAACAAAAGTGCCCAGCTCGTACCCCATGTTTCTCTGCTGAATTTCGTTCATATCCGTTTGCCCGCCAAAATAAATCGATAGCGGAATGCCTGAATTGATGTAATCATAATTGGCAACTTGAACAATGATCTCGATGTCCCCTTTTTCGCTTGAAAAAGAGCCGAACTTCGGGACATTTCCAGCACGATATGTAGTGACATCACTAGTAGGCTTGCCATCCTCAAACAGTTTATGTCCATTTGCATAGACCGCACTTGAAAAACGAATATTTGTTTTTTTCAATGCAAAAATTCCACTGTAGGGTACATTTTTGAGGACCATCCGGTAGGTAGCATAACCGTAAGCAGGCAATGGCTTGTTATCGATTATTTTTCCGTTCCATTGAGAGGGTACCGTCATGAAAGTAGTGGGAGAGGGCTTGTCTCTTTGCTTGAAGTCTTCGGGGGTTAACAGCTGATTCCAATAAAATTCCCATTCGCCATCCAGCTTGATTCGCTTATCGTGTTCATAATCCCATGCCGTCAAATCCATGACACCATGTCGAACAACCAAGTCATTCATCGGTTCATCAAGATCCCAAAAAACGGATAATGGTAGAAGCGAAAAGGACAGCAGGCTAATAAATATGATGATAAAAGTCCTTTTGAGCAATCGTATCGCCCCTTAATGAGGATGCGTCTTTCTATTTCTTCTCGATTTTACTTATAGATTGGGAGCGATTCAACAATTTTCGACTAGTTGGATTTATAAAAACAGCACTTTGTGCAAAAAAAATACGCTCGGAAATCCAAGCGCCATGCATGAGATAACATTTATTAAACTGGCATCTAGTCAATCGCTCTCTACGAAAGTGATTTTCTTCATGAGCTTCCTAATTCCCTTTGGCAAGAAATAGGCAGTTGGAAAAGCCAGTGCAAACGCCATAGGCCAAGCGTGCAGCCATTTTTCTAGTAAAAGCGAATTGAATCCAAAATTAACTGCCATCATGAAGAAAGAGATAAGGCAAGACATCCCGAATGCCATGAAAAAGGTAAACAAAACATGCTCGTATTTTTTATTGATCTTCAAAACAATCACCCTTCACCGAATTTGCTTTTTCATCCACAAGCAATGGCTTGTCGATTAGCCCAGTCCACTCATTCATAAATCGTGTAATGACTTCTAATTCATGATCTTGAAAAGAGTCCAGCATTTGTTCATATCGCCGGATTACTTTTTGGTGCTGCTCGTCATATAGGATAGCAAGCCTTTGACCTGCCTCTGTTAGCGAGTAATATACGCATTTTTGATCATCTTCTTTTTTGCCTGATACGACCATCCCCTTTTCCAGCAAACCATTAACAGCTTTCGTAATCGCTGGCTTGGATAGACGTAACTGACAGGCGAGAAAAGTGTTGTTCGCCGAAGATGAATGCTCCTTTATAAGTGAGACGATGTGCAGCTGTGTCATTGTCCACTCATTTTCAAGAGAGCTCAGCTGCGTCGTGCGCTCTTTCGTTTTTTTCTCTCGTAGTATAATGAATGACCGAATTGCCTGTAGCGTTTTTTCTTTCTGACTAGGTGACAAATATATAACCACCTTTCAACATCGTTAACCGGTTAACAATAATGAAATACTTTACTGTACCAAACCGGATTCGTCAACTCTTTATTTGAAGTCAAAAAATTTCCTCATAAAACTGAAAGATGCTTATACCCTTATGCGTCTTTACAGTGGACATTGGAGGTGGAAAACAATTGGATGACAATCGCATCGAACAATGGTTTCGAGCATACAGCAATGATGTATATCGTTTTCTTGTCTACTACACAGGGCGAAAGGATATAGATGATCTTGTCCAAGAAACCTTTATCCGAGCTCTAAAAGCTCACCAGCATACCGAGATTGTGAACCCAAAGACGTGGCTTTTTGCCATTGCGCGAAATGTCGCCATCGATGAGAAGCGCAAGAAAAAACTGCGAAACTGGTTGCCCGACCTATTCTTGCAGCATCTTGTCTCACGCGACAAAACACCGGAAGAGTCTTTGGAGCTTGGTGAGAACAAACGGATTCTCTATGACACCATCAATCAGTTGAAAAGGTCGTATCGGGACGTGTTAATCCTGCGCGGAATCAAAGGCTTATCCAGCACGGAAACCGCGGAGGTATTGGGATGGAGCGAAGCCAAGGTACATATTACTTTGCATAGGGCGTTGAAAGCTGTTCAAAACAGCAAGAATGCTCCTGCCACGGAGGCGATGACAGATGCCGTCACAAGATAAGCAAATAATTTGGGATGAACTACAAGATTTCCCCGAACAGGTTCTGTCCGGTGACCGAAACGAAAAAATACTAGAGAACATACGAGAGGAACGTCGAAAAATGCTTTCACAGCAAAAGCAGAGAAAATATTTAGTATGGGTGGCAAACGGACTAGTCACATGTGCCCTGTTTTTTGTGTTTATCTGGATGAAGCCATTCTCATTTCCAGCTGAAACAACGGGAAGCACTTCTAACGTGGACCAAGTGTATAGTATAGCTGCCCAAAAGGCGATTGAAGCCGTTGGCATTACTAAAAAATTTCAATTTGAGGAAACGGAACAAGATACAGATTTCTTTGTCGTACGGACAAAGAATCGCGAGGCCATCGTAACTTTTTTACCGAATACGAAGGATGTTCGTACTGTCTCCGTAATTGTAGCTAGCGATGAATTACCGGAAATGTACCAATCGTACGCGAATACTGCACGAGCTGCTTTTCAGGAAGCGAAGCAAGATGTGTATATAGAGCAGGCTCATCTGTTTAAAGACACGGAAGGAATAACCCTTTCTTTTTATCCAAAAGACCCGAGCAAGATCAACAATCAGCATGTTAGCGTCGACGTGAAAACAAATGAAGTGACCTCTTTCTCGATCCATTACCAGCCTACGGATGTCGATCAAAAGGTTGTATCCATCGCTCAAAAATCGCTGATGCATCTGTCAAATAATAAGAGCATCTCCTTTTCCGAGGCGACAAAATCAACAGATAAGAAAGAAGAGGTTTGGACGCTCGGTAATACAAAAGACAAATATTCCGTTAAAGTAGGAGCAACATCCGGAAAAATCTATTACACCCGTTATGTATCGGATTACAAAATCAAGTCCATACATGAGGCTATCTCTGTGACCAAACCACTTATCCAAAACATATTTGGGTTGGATATCACGGGGTATACGGCTTATGGCGGGAGAGACTGGGGCGGATATGTGTTAAAGCAACAGGGCAAACCGGAAATTTCTGTAACACTCGAAAGCTTGGACATTGGCAATATTAGCAATATCACTGTGAAATGGTAGAGTCGGTAACGGCAATACCATTCCATTGAACAGCGACTGGCCTAGGATGATATTGTTTCGTCCTTTGGCTGCCGCTGTTTTTTACTTTTGGGAGCTGCTTCCATAAACAAAAAAATCACTCAGGCAGCCGTATCGGTTCACCTGAGCGAGAATCGTACCCGTATTCGTTTTGTTCATTACTCATTTATTTCTTGTTTCCGGTCGCTGCCATAATATCAGCATACGCCCAGAAACTAACTGGAACATCTGACCAGCTCTGCTCTGCAGTCTCGTTGAATGGCGCTCTTCCGGTCAAGCGATTTAAGATCGTGACAGCCTCTGCACGAGTCAGCACCTGATTCGGACGGAATGATCCATCCTTAAAACCGATCATATACCCTTTTTCAGCTACCGCAGCGATGCCCGCTTCTTGTGCGAGACCTTTTGTATCTGTAAAGACTACCGTCTTACCGCTGTTAGTAAGCTGTTTCCACCTTGCGATGACGCTTGCCATCTCTGCCCGGCTGACTTTGGCATTCGGCTGGAACATACCGTTTGCATCTCCTGTCATCAGCTTTTCACTAGAAGCCAGCGAGACCGCATCAGCTGCCCAATGTTCTGGCCCTACATCACGATAACTCACCAGAGCTGAGGCTTGTTTTCCTTCTGCTTGTAGTAATTTGTACAGGATAGCTGCCACTTCTGCTCGAGTCAACTGGCTGTTTGGTCGAAATGTTCCATCAGGATATCCTGTTATATAAGGCTGCTGCTTCTTCCCCTTCAAGGACAAAATCGTGAACGTACTAAACTTGTCAATTTCAATTTCGATTCCTAAGAATTTTCCATTTTGATCGTACTTAAGCCTGCCATCTAGCAGCTCTGTTTCTCCATCTTTATGCTCCACATACACGGACAAGGAGGCGAGAAGGGCTTGCCGCTCAATAGGGTTGGTAGGCAAGTCGGCGTCTTTCAACTGGAACAGGATCGATGTGGTTCTGTTTTGATAGTTGGCTTCGATCACCATCGGAGCTCCTACGACTTGAATGTCTTGTCCTCCTGCTGCTTGCTTCACTTCTTTTGCGTTGATAGCTCGTTCAATAGCCTCTTGCTGCTCATTTTTATCAGGAACAGGAACGATGTGGAAATACAGTTCGTCTGTCGAAATTGTTGCTAACATTTCTTTGGAAATCGTAATGATCAGAGACGGTGTCTGGATTTCCAGTGAAACCTCATTCTGTAGTCGGTCGAGTGCTCTCTTCATGATATTGATAACCACTTCATCAGCTGGATCTCTCGGCAGATCGTCTACAACGATTCGAATGGTTTCCTTTTTGTTTTCCTCGGCAAGATTCAAAATTTCTTTTGCATCGTTTGTATCCAACACAACTTCATCGATCTTTTTGCCGTTGGAAGATTCCTTTCTCGTAATTTTGATCTGTTCCCGCAAACTATTGGACGTCCCTGCTTCTACTACAGCTGAACGCGTGGAGTTAGATCTGCTTCCCGAGCTGCTACCTGAACTTCCCGAGCTGCCTCCAGATTTCCCACCCTGATCTTCATCGTCGTCGCGGTCATGATCCCGAGGCGCTGCAGCTACTGTTATCTGGATTTTTGCCTTCAGCTTTTTACTGTTACTTACTCCAGTTGGAAGCTTCGTCAGTACTCCCTCAACCGTAAAGCGTTGCCTTTTGGTGCTGCCAGGATTGTAGTCCGCTTCATCCAAATCCCAGTTGACACCAACAAAGAGCGTTTTGCCATTATCCAGCGTGACTTCTACTTCATCCGGTAAACCCAGTGCAGATGCAGTTTTCCTGGTCCCGTTTTCGACACCTGTAATGTCATCAGGGTCTGTTACAGAGACGATGTCCCTGTTCTCACCCTCTGTATCTGCTGCGTCAACACTGACTTGGATGCTTGCCCGCTGGTTCTTGGTATTGGTAATCCCTTTTGGCAGGATCAGCTGTCCACGTACCCTAAATGTCTGTGCTTCTTCATTTTCGGGATCGTAGTCTGTGCCCTCTACATCCCAATCCACACGAATATCCATGCTGCTTTCGTCATCCAGAATAACTTCTACCAGCTGAGGCAAACCCAGTGCCTTTGCGGTTTTCGCTGTCCCATTTGCCACACCTGTAATCGCTTCAGGCGTCTGGACTGAAACAATGTCTTTCGGTTCTGTTTCATCATCTGCTGCATTTACTGTGACACGAATGGTTGCCGAATGTTTTTGGCTATTGCGGACATCCCTTGGCAAATTGACTAATCTGCCGGTTACGGTAAAACGCTGCTCCTCCTCTACCGCAGGGTCGTAGTTCGCATCTGCTATTGCCCAGCTAACATCAATATTGATTGTGCTGCCATTGGACAAGCTTGCCTCTACCTGTGAGGGCAGTCCGAGAGCAGAGGAAGTTTTCGCCGTACCGTTTGGAATGTCTGTAATTTCCGCCGGCTGTGTGACAGACACGATTTCATCGAAGACTGGTACGGGTGTGTAGGTCCATTGGGCGTATAGTGTGATGTGGGCTGTACCCATTGTTAGTGTAGAGCCTGCCGCATACGATGTGCCACTTCCGTTTGCTGCGGTGTTCCAGCCTGCGAAGGTGTGGTCTGTCTTCGCAAGGTTTCCACTTCCCAGAACCGCTACGGTATCTCCTTGTTGGTAGGTGTAGTTGTCTGTTGGAGCTACTCCGCTGGTTTCTCCGTTGCCGTTATACGTTACCGTGTAGGTCGGCACTTGAACTGGCGTCCACTGCGCGTACAGGACGACATTCGCTGTGCCCATAGTCAGCGTGGAGCCTGCTGCATAGGAAGTTCCGGTTCCGTTTGCTGTGGTGTTCCAGCCTGCGAAGGTGTGACCCGTTTTTACGAGAGATCCGCTTCCCAGTACTGTTACGGTATCGCCTTGTTTGTACGCACTGCTATCAGTAGGAGCTGTTCCGCTCGTTTCTCCATTTCCGTTATACGTTACCGTGTAGGTTGGCGCTTGGACAGGATTCCACTGTGCATACAGGGTGACATTCGCTGTGCCCATAGTCAGCGTGGAGCCTGCTGCATACGATGTGCCACTTCCGTTTACCGCTGTGTTCCACCCTGCGAAGGTATAGCCTGTTTTTGAGAGAGAACCGCTTCCCAGTACCGTTACGGTATCACCCTGTTCGTAGGTGCCGTTATCTGTTGGAGGTGTTCCACTTGTTGCTCCGTTGCCGTTATACGTTACTGTGTAGGTCGGCACTTGAACTGGCGTCCACTGTGCATACAGAGTGACATTCGCTGTGCCCATAGTCAGCGTGGAGCCTGCTGCATAAGCAGTTCCGCTTCCGTTTGCTGCGGTATTCCAGCCTGCGAAAGTGTGGCCGGTTTTTGTCAATGTGCCGCTTCCAAGTACCGTTACGGTATCTCCTTGTTCGTAGAGACTGCTATCTGTTGGGGCTGTTCCGCTCGTTTCTCCATTTCCGTTATACGTTACGGTATAGGTCGACGCTTGAACTGGCGTCCACTGCGCGTACAGGATGACATCCGCTGTGCCCATGGTCAGCGTCGAGCCTGCTGCATAGGGAGTTCCGCTTCCGTTTGCTGCGGTGTTCCAGCCTGCAAAGGTGTGGCCGGTTTTTGCGAGAGAGCCGCTTCCCAGTACCGTTACGGAATCACCCTGTTTGTAGGTGCCACTATCTGTTGGGGCTGTTCCGCTCGTTTCTCCATTTCCGTTATACGTTACGGTGTAGGTCGGGGCTTGATCTTGCGTCCACTGCGCGTACAGGGTGACATTCGCTGTGCCCATAGTCAGCGTGGAGCCTGCTGCGTAGGCTGTTCCACTTCCGTTTGCTGCTGTGTTCCATCCTACGAAGGTATAGCCGGTTTTTGCGAGAGAGCCGCTTCCCAGTACCGTTACCGTATCTCCTTGTTCGTAGGTGCCACTATCTGTTGGGGCTGTTCCGCTCGTTTCACCATTTCCGTTATACGTTACCGTGTAGGTCGTCTCTTGAACTGGCGTCCACTGTGCATACAGAGTGACATTCGCTGTGCCCATAGTCAGCGTGGAGCCTGCTGCGTAGGCTGTTCCACTTCCGTTTGCCGCTGTGTTCCATCCTACGAAGGTATAGCCGGTTTTTTCGAGAGAGCCGCTTCCCAGTACCGTTACGGTATCTCCTTGTTCGTAGGTTACGTTATCTGTTGGGGCTGCTCCGCTCGTTTCTCCATTTCCGTTATACGTTACGGTGTAGGTCGTCTCTTGAACTGGCGTCCACTGTGCATACAGAGTGACGTTCGCTGTGCCCATAGTCAGCGTGGAGCCTGCTGCGTAGGCTGTTCCACTTCCGTTTGCTGCGGTATTCCAGCCTGCGAAAGTGTGGCCGGTTTTTGAGAGAGAACCGCTTCCCAGTACGGTTACGGTATCTCCCTGTTCGTAGGTGCCACTATCTGTTGGGGCTGTTCCGCTCGTTTCACCATTTCCGTTATACGTTACGGTGTAGGTCGGGGCTTGATCTTGCGTCCACTGCGCGTACAGGGTGACATTCGCTGTGCCCATGGTCAGCGTGGAGCCTGCTGCGTAGGCTGTTCCACTTCCGTTTGCTGCTGTGTTCCATCCTACGAAGGTGTAGCCGGTTTTTACGAGAGAGCCGCTTCCCAGTACCGTTACGGTATCTCCTTGTTCGTAGGTGCCACTATCTGTTGGGGCTGTTCCGCTCGTTTCTCCGTTGCCGTTATACGTTACGGTGTAAGTCGGCACTTGAACTGGCGTCCACTGTGCGTACAGGATGACATTCGCTGTACCCATTGTCAGCGTGGAGCCTGCTGCATAGGCTGTTCCACTTCCGTTTGCTGCTGTGTTCCATCCTACGAAGGTGTAGCCGTTTTTTGCGAGAGAGCCGCTTCCCAGTACCGTTACGGTATCTCCTTGTTCGTAGGTGCCACTATCTGTTGGGGCTGTTCCGCTGGTTTCACCATTTCCGTTATACGTAATGGTGTAGGTCGGCGCTTGAACTGGGGTCCACTGTGCATACAGAGTGACATTCGCTGTGCCCATAGTCAGCGTTGAGCCTGCTGCGTAGGCTGTTCCATTTCCGTTTGCTGCGGTATTCCAGCCTGCGAAACTGTGGCCGGTTTTTGAGAGAGAACCGCTTCCCAGTACGGTTACGGTATCGCCCTGTTCGTAGGTGCCGTTATCTGTTGGTTCCGTTCCGCTCGTTGCTCCGTTGCCGTTATACGTTACGGTGTAAGTCGGCACTTGAACTGGCGTCCACTGTGCGTACAGGATGACATTTGTTGCACCCATGGTCAGCGTCGAGCCTGCCGCATAGGGAGTTCCGCTTCCGTTTGCTGCGGTGTTCCATCCTGCGAAGGTGTAGCCTGTTTTTGCGAGAGAGCCGCTTCCCAGTACCGTTACGGTATCTCCCTGTTCGTAGGTGCCACTATCTGTTGGGGCTGTTCCACTCGTTTCACCATTTCCGTTATACGTTACGGTGTAGGTCGGGGCTTGATCTTGCGTCCACTGCGCGTACAGGGTGATATTCGCTGTGCCCATGGTCAGCGTGGAGCCTGCTGCGTAGGCTGTTCCACTTCCGTTTGCTGCTGTGTTCCATCCTACGAAGGTATAGCCGGTTTTTGCGAGAGAGCCGCTTCCCAGTACCGTTACGGTATCTCCTTGTTCGTAGGTGCCACTATCTGTTGGGGCTGTTCCGCTCGTTTCTCCGTTGCCGTTATACGTTACGGTGTAAGTCGGCACTTGAACTGGCGTCCACTGTGCGTACAGGATGACATTCGCTG
>NZ_BEXF01000003.1 GCF_002897295.1 Brevibacillus reuszeri | reverse complement strand
AGGATTTGTTCAATAGCCGTAATTTTTACCGGACCGGAAATCTTTGCTCTGTGAGACATAAAAATGCTCCTCCTTGCAGGTAGACAGTTTTATTATTTCAACTGTCTACCCGAAGGGGAGCATATCAATTCGTGTTCAGAAGGTCTTTTTGCTGTGGAAGTGTGAAATGCCAAGATAGTCATTGCCCGACTGTTCTTTTTCACCTATAATACATAAATGATTATGATAATTATTATCAATTATGTTTTGGAGGTAACTTACGCATGAAAAAAAGGTCAACCCTGCAAATAGCTTCTTCCCTGCTGGTATTTACCGCACTTCTCGTCAGCGCCTGCTCTGGCAATACAGGTACAACTCCCGAAAAAGCTGCTCCCGAGCAAGCTGCGGCTACGGAACGCGTAGTAACAGATGCAATGGGAAATAAAGTAACACTACCAGTACATCCCCAGAAGGTGATTGCTACATATTTAGAAGACCATCTCGTAGCATTGGGAGTAAAGCCTGTTGCCCAATGGTCTGTAGGAGAAGGCTCTGTCCAAGGCTATTTGCAAAAGGAGCTGGCAGGAATTCCAGCGATCCCTTACGATTTACCGCTAGAGGTCGTCATGAGCCATAGCCCTGATCTGATTATTTTGGAAAGCGCCGAGCTTGCTGCCGGTGATAAGTACAATCAATATGCCAAAATCGCACCGACCTATGCAGTTGGAATCGAAAAAAATACGGATTGGCGAAAAGAACTGCTAGCGGTAGGAGAGGTTCTAAATAAAGGGGATGAAGCCAAAGCCGTCCTGGCAGCCTATGAAAAGAAAGCACAGGAAGCCAAGGAAAAGCTGCAGCAAGGGATAGGGACCAAATCTGCCACCGCGCTATGGGTTCTACCGAAAAGCACTTTTGTTGTAAAAGAGACCATGTCTAGCGGCGATGTTCTCTACAAGGATTTAGGATTTACGGTTCCAGAAATCGTGAAGGAAGTGACCCAAGCCAGCGATGCAAACTGGAGCAAAATTACATTGGAAAAATTGGCAGTCCTAAATACTGACTACTTGTTCATCGTGAACAGCAAAGGCATGCCTTTGAAAGAGCTCGTAAGTGATCCGGTCTACGCTAATATACCAGCGGTGAAAAATGGACATGTCTACGAGTTTTCAAAAGACTCGAGCTGGCTCTATTCCGGAACGATTGCAAATGGACAGATCATCGATGATGTGGTGAAAAGCGTTATGAACTAGGCAGGGAGGGCTCTCTATGAGGCACATGCTTTCCCAGGTGGAGATGTTCCAGACTGGCTGGTTGAACAATGCAAAAAAGGCAACAGACCTTCGTTGCCTTTTTGCTATGCGAAAACGAACGGACATTTTTTCTTACGGGACTTGCTTACTGTCAATTGCCCCTGTTCTTCCGGCTTTCACATGCTTCAGCTCAGCGACAATGATGAAGCTGACGATTACAAGCAAAAACCACGAGCTGATTTTACTGAGGTGCACGAGCTCCCAGCCCGACCGTTGATTCGGGTAATACCATGCCCCCAGGAAGGTAGCGATATTTTCCGCAATCCAGATGAAAAAGCCAATCAAAAAGTAGGCGAGAGGAAGCGGCATGAAAAACCGCTCATGTGTGACACGAAAATAAACGCGCGTTTTCCAAAACACGATAAAGATTGCTGCCATCAATACCCACCGTATATCCCAAAGGAAGTGATGGGTAAAAAAGTTGAGATAAATGGCCGCGCCGAGTGTAATGGCAAACAGTGGGTTTGGCCAGCCTGTGATGCTTACGTCTAGTCTTCGCCACGCTTGACATAGATAACTCGCAACACTTGCGTACATAAATCCACTGTACAGTGGTACTCCAAAAAACTTGCTGAGTGCTGCCTCTGGATACCCCCAAGAGCCCATATGCACCTTGAATAGCTCAAGTGCCAGACCAATCACGTGAAAAACGGAGATGACCTTCAACTCATCCACGCTTTCCAGTCCACTTTTTACCATAAAAATTTGAAAGAGCAGACAAAGCACAAGCAGCAAATCGTAGCGAGCTAGACCAGGGACGGTAACGAATTTGGACAAAGCGAGCGAAGCAAAAATAAAGACTGGAAAGATGCAGGACATTGCCTCCTGATAACCAAAATGTAGCAGGAGGCGTATAAACCGGATCACTCTTCGATCACTTCAGCTGGGGTTGGACCTTTGGCTACAGGCAAATCATATGAGCTCCAATCGCTCCAGCTACCCGCGTACAGTTTTACATCTGTCCGTCCCGCTGCATGAAAGGCAAGCAGGTTCGTGCAAGCAGTCACGCCAGAGCCGCAGTAGACGATAATGTCCTGCTTCGCAAAGTCAGCAATGCGCGCTTGCAATTTTTCTACCGGGAGCATCGTCAGGTCTGCTGCGAGATTCTCTTTATAAAAGAAGCTAAGAGCACCAGGAATGTGGCCTGCTTTAGGGTCCAGTGGTTCTACTTCCCCGCGATAGCGTTCTGCTGCACGTGAGTCCAAGAGTACGGTTTGCTCGCTGCGCTCACGCACTCCCTGAATATCCACCAGCATATCCTGCCGCACGTTTGGCGTGAAGGTACGAGGCTTTGGTGTTGGCACGTCTGCTGTCGACGCGAAGCCAGCCTGCTTCCAGGCAGCATAGCCGCCGTCCAGCACGGCTACCTTGTCATGACCGAGGTAGCGCAAAAGCCACCACAGACGTCCAGCCATCGCCATTTCCTGATCGTCATATGCGATGACGGTAACATTTTCATCTATTCCTGCCTGTGAAAACAGGGAAGCGAGTTTAGCGGGATCAGGCAATGGATGACGTCCGCCATGTTCACTTTTGTGTCCAGAGAGATCGCGGTTCAAATCAAAGTATAAGGCACCAGGAATATGATCAACCCGATAATCTTCGGCACCGGCTTCTGCCGCGCTCAGTGCAAAACGGCAATCGGCGATGACCACGTTTTCATCATCGAGATGATCCTTGAGCCATTGTGGGGTGACGAGTGCTTGCATGTATCTCCCTACTTTCCCTTTTTTCCTCCATCATAGCAGATGACCCGGGAATCAGGTACAATATTTCTGGTAGAGGAATGTGACCATCGTTTTTGTATAGGCTTTGGTAAAGAGGGGGAAGGAGAAGAATAATGAAGCGCATCGTACGTTATTTTCTGGAGGGCTTGCTTTATGTGATCCCGCTCGCGGTCACCATTTACATCCTGTATTACATTTTCACGACGGTAGACAGCTGGTTGAATCTCCAGATACCCGGAGTAGGGTTTCTCCTGACGATTTTGGGCATCACAATCATTGGCTTTCTGGCATCGAATGTGCTGACACGTGGGGTTTTATCGCTAGTGTCCAAAGTATTTGAAAAAGTACCCTTTATCAAATTGATCTATTCGTCCCTCAAGGATTTGATTGGAGCATTCGTAGGGGACAAAAAGAGCTTCGACAAGCCTGTACTGGTAACGCTGTTTAAAGACGGAAACGCAAAGGTCATCGGCTTTATTACAAAGGAAAGCCTGGAAGCATACGGGCTTACTGACCATGTAGCCGTATACGTTCCGCAATCGTATAACTTCGCGGGGAATCTGCTGCTGTTTCCAAGTGAGCAGGTACAGCCATTAGACGTGGAAAGCGCCGAAGCAATGGCTTTTCTCGTATCCGGTGGAGTCTCAGGGAAAAAATCAGATAAAAGTGAGGAGAAAAAGTAAGAGAAGGCTGCCATGCGCAGCTTTTTTTATTTCTGAGCAGTCAAATATAGTGAAGACAAGGTACCTTGCAATGTATAGTACCGTGTGATAGGATATTACTGGAAAGATCATCAAAACCAGATACAAAGAGGAGAGGGACAAGTATGAGTCCAACGGTGAAAGCATACCTGGACACATTGTACGAGCAATTGAAAATCATGCCAGAAGAGGATCGCTTGGAGTCCGTTCGCGAAATCGAGACTCATATAATAGATGGAATCAGGAACGGTAAAAAAGAAGCTGATATATTAGAGAAGCTGGGAGATCCCAAGCTGCTTGCAAAAGCGTATCGCAGTGAGCACATCATGCAGAGGGGCAACACGCGTTCCATTCGTGATGTTCTGACCATAATTGGATTTTATTGTACAACAGGCTTACTCAGTGTCATCGTAGTCCCGGTTTTAGCAACAATTGCCTATGGCTTCGGTTTTAGTGCTATTCTTGTTTTTGTAGCAGGGATCGTTCGCAGTTTTGGAGTAACTTGGATTCAGATGGATCTCGGGCCAAATTACACCGTTCCGATCGAATGGAGCATGGCATACGTCATCATTATTGGCGGCATTATTGGGTGGATTGCCTATATCAGTAATAAATATTTGAAAAAGTACATAACGTTCGTACAGAAGCACTATCGCACCTTACTCCCTGTAAAATGAACATGAACAACCAACGTTGAAAAGTAGAAGAAAATAAAAACGAGCTGCCAAAAACGGGCAGCTTGTTTGTTTCTGCAAGAGATCTATTAACTACTGAAAAACCCGCTACGACTGGAATGTCTGCGACGATAGTGGCGGTGACCGTATGTTTTATTACCCTGCTTCCAAAATGGGTTATGGTGTCTGTAATCGCTACTACTGTACCTTCGATAACCGTGCCTGCCGCTTTTCCATAAGAAGCTGACACCTTTTTTCAATAAGGCTACCACAATAATAATAGCGATAATGAACAGGACCAAACCGATACCCAAGATGGTAAGTATAACTGACATCCACATCGCTCCTCAATAAAAGGTCTACCATTGTTTACGGATATCCCTTCTAGAAGTTTCGAGAAAGATGTCGCCCTCGCAATTAGCCCTCTGCGTTCAAATATTTCTCGTATGGCGTATAATCGATTTGCTTCGTTTTCAAATGGGCGATCAGCCATTTATGATCACGCTTGGGAGTTGCTACGATATAGCCCTTGACGATCAGGTCTGTCGTGATCGTAGTCGCTTTTTCTTCCAGCGCAATTTGACCGATTCTCGCTGCGATTGAGCGTCTGGCCACGTCGCGGAACAGCTGGGGAACTGGGTCTACAAGCTCGTTCAGAAGAGTGAGTCCCTCGTCTGTCCAGAGAGAACGGGTCTGGTCGATGTAATGATCCTGCCAGTCTAGATCGGATTTACCGTCCTTCTTCGGCATGGATTTTAAAAACTTGCGAAACATAAAATACCCACCAATGCCCATTAGGCCGACCAGTATAAAAGTCCAGGAAACGATGAACAGGGAAAACCCCGTGGACATTTCAGCCATCTGCGAACACCTCTTTTACCGTAACGTTTTCATGAAAAAAGGAATAGATAGTAAAAGTGTACCGTATTTTGGTTCTGGCAACAAACTTTTTGTGCTTTTGGCTATCCTTGGGGTTTACTCTTCCCAAGAACACATACAATTTAGTATGATTAGAATTAATCTTTATAGGGAGTTGACGCTCATGTTCAAGCTTGGACAACGCGTCGTCATCGTTGCCGACTCCTTTGAGCAAGGTTTGCCACTCGGTGAGTACGGTTATTTAATCGCTCGTGACCGTAATCCGGACAGCGCGTTTGCGTGGGTAATCCGCATCCCCAAAATAGATAAGCAGTTTCCTATTGTAGAAGATGATATTGATCTAGAGGAACGTCTGCTGGAGGAGGAAGCAGCGCGTGTATCACACGAAGCTTTGCTCGACTATGCTTTGGCCACGCGCAACGAGGCTCTGTTCCGACAACTGATGGGTATGCAGGATGTCGAGGAGACGAATGACGAACCCGCGAAGGAATCAATGGAGGATTTTATTCGTAAAGTAAACATGAAAGCCTGGATTTGAGGCACGAACTTATCCGGTACCTTGAAACTATTGCGAAGGAAATGAAAGTGAGGCTGTTTCATGTCTGATTTTGTGACGTTTACCAATGAATTTGGTCATTCCATCGAAATGTCCCGAGAGGATTATCAGAAGAAGGTGATCCCACATAACCTGGATATGTACTGGGATGAGAAGGAAAAGCTTCGCGATTTCGCGATGGAGTTGGTGAAGGATCAATTTCATGAGCAGGCTGCCGTTGCGGCGGACAGGCTTCTCGAATTATATGGTCCGATTGAGTCTGCCCTGATTTTCCGTGCAGTCGTACATATGCAAGCAAAAGAATTCGACCGTGCCAAATCGATCTTGACGGATTGCCTGGAACGATTCCCGTCGTCAGGTACTGCCTGCACAAATCTCGCCAAGATTTATGCGTACGAGGGGGACGAGGCAAAAGCGTTTGAGACGCTGAATACGGGATTACATAAAGACCCGAACCAAGAAAATGGACTCAACATGTATGTAGAAAGCTTTCTGCATAGTGGGAAAAAGGAAGAGCTGCGTGGACAGCTGGAGGCGCTTTCAGGCAAAGAAGGGGCATGGCGCCCACAACTGCATCTGGCACGCCTCGCCTTGACCGAGGAAAATCTGCTCAAAGCCATGCATTGGTATACGCTTGCGATCGAAGGAGCAAAAGACCGCTTCGAGGTCGTCATGACGGTAACTGGTGAATTGGGACAAGCAGGCTATGTATACCAGCTCATTCAGATTTGTGAAAAGTTCTGGACCCCTGAATTCCCACTTCCTTATGCCGGCTTTAACTATGCCAACGCACTGCTCGCAACCGATCAAAAAGAAAAAGCAATCGCGATTTTGCGAAACATGCAAGAGCATTTGCCCGACAACTACAAGCCCATGATCGATCACTTCCTCGCACGTGTACCCGGCGCACAGGAAGTCGAGGCTGCTGCACAGCAAAAAGTCGCAGACAGTCAATCCGCTGACCCAGCAAGCAAAAAGAGCTGGTGGAAGTTCTGGAAGCAATGATTAGGAAGCAAAAAGTACGCCCGGCCAATTGCGTCGGGCGTTTTTACTTTGGCGAGATTGTAGCGCCCTGAGTTGATTGTCTATCCCAGCTGCTTGATTTTCTCGGATATCTTATCTTGCTTGTCCTCATCCCAGACGATGGATATCTCAAAGGTACCAGGCTCAAAAAACAATGGGAATCTGCGGCGAAACCACGGCTGCATCGGAACCTCGTCAATTTTATCGATCGGAACCCAATGAAGCTCACCTTCTGGAGGATTCGTCAAAAGCTCTCCTTCAAAGAGGGTGGCCAAGTAGTTAAACACCATATAGCGCAGGCCTGTCTGTGGCACCATGAATTCGTCAATACCTTTAAAAACGAGATCACTTACAGTTAAACCTGTTTCTTCGTAAACCTCGCGGATTGCGGCTTCCGTCAAGCTTTCGGGATATTCTACTTTCCCACCAGGGGCGATAAATCCCGGGAAGCCTTTGGAGTTGGGGCGATTTATGAGGAGAACCTGATCATGGTCACGGATCATGCACATCGTCATCAGCTCGTATGTAATCGGTGTAACAGCAGGCGTAGGCGTACTCATCGAAACGTTTTGACTCCTTTCCTTTTTTTGTAGTATAGCATAAGCAAACGGTACTAGCCGCCCCGGGTAGCGTTCCAGTACCGTTTGGTCAATCCATCTATTTAAACTGGCTGGTGAGCCGCCGTTCTAAGAAAGCGACGCCTTGGTACATCAGAGTCGCGACGACTGCGATGATAGCGAGGCTCATCATGACCAGGGTAAAATTAAAGACCTGGAATCCATAAATGATCAGGTAGCCAAGACCTTGCTGGGATACGAGGAACTCTCCGACAATGACGCCTACCCAGGAAAGGCCGACATTTACTTTCAATGTGGCAAGAATGGTGGGAATGGTAGCGGGTAGAATCACCAAGGAAAAGATTTGCCGCTTGTTGCCACCGAGTGTTTGCACGACTTTGATGTAGTTTTGATTGACTTCCTTAAAGCTGGTGTAGATGTTGATCGTGGTGATGATGACCGAGATTGCACAGCCCATGGCGATGACGGAAAACAAACCGGGTCCAAAGCTGACGATAAACACCGGACCAAGCGCCACCTTGGGCATGCTGTTGGCGATGACTAAATAGGGCTCCAGTACACGTGAAAGAAAAGGGGACCACCAGATGATGGCTGCGAGCACGGTCCCAAGAATCGTTCCGAGTAAAAAACCTATGATTGTCTCCCAAACGGTCATTCCAATATGGGGGAGAAGACTACCATCTAGTAACTGCGTCCAGAATTGAGCCCAAACTTTTGAGGGGTAGCTGAAAATCAGCGCGTTGATCGTATTCGTGCGGGCTAAAAGCTCCCAAAGTCCGAGAAACAAGAGGAACAAAATGACCTGGGTCGTAAACACCCATGTACGTGTTTTGCGTACATCTTTCAAATAGCGTCGATGGACGGATTCAAGTTCCTTTGGCTGCATCAGATACTACCTCCATCTCTTTCCAAACGCGATGGAACAAGTCTTGAAAACCTTCTTGATTCCGTGCGTCAAATGGAAGGGTATCTCGAATCGTGGGAGGAACAACGATCTCGCTATTGATCCGACCAGGATTCCGAGAAAGGATGTAGATACGATCACCCATCGCTATCGATTCAGAGAGGTCATGAGTGACCAGAATGGCGGTTTTCTTATGACGGCGTAAAGCTGAGAATATCAAGTCCTCCAGCTTTAGCTTGGTTTGATAATCTAAAGCGGAGAATGGTTCATCCAAGAGCAATACATCAGGCTGGCAGGCAAGAGTTCGAACGAGGGCAACTCGCTGCCTCATACCGCCTGAGAGCTGCATCGGAGAGGAATTGCGAACATCCGCTAGCTCCATTTCATCTAGCAGGTGAAGCGCATATTCTTCTGTTTCTTTGCTTCTGATGCCCTGTATATCCAAACCGAGGAAGACATTGTCCTCGATTGTACGCCAGTTAAACAAATAGTCTTGCTGCAGCATGTAACCGACTTGACGTGATGTACCAGATACGACATGACCATCAATCAGGACTTTGCCGGCTGTAGGCTTCTCCAATCCGGCAATCAGGGAGAGTAGCGTCGTCTTTCCGCAACCACTGGGACCGACCAAACAGATGAACTCGCCTTCCTCCACGCGCAGGTTAATGTCTTTGACCGCCATGAATGCCCTGGTCGTGGATAAGTAGAGATGGGTCACGTGGCCGAGCTCGATCTTGGCCGGCGCAGAAGGAATCTTGTTCATAGTCTATTTCCCTTCCTTGGCTGTTTTGGCAAAGCTGGTATTGACCAGTTTGGTATAATCCACGCGCTGTTTGAGCTCTCCGGCGGCGTCCATGATCTCCTGCAGCTGGTTCCATTCTGCTTCGTCCAAAATCGGATCTGTTGCGTAAGAGCCTTGTTCCAAATAGCGTTTTACGGAGCTCTCCAAAATTTCGGGCTTGATCTGTTCAAAGTATTTGCTGATGACTTCAGCCGTTTCCTTTGGACTGTGGCTCGCAACCCACTGTTGCCCTTTGTAGACCGCATTGGTAAACTTTTGGATAGCGGCTGAATTGCTGTCCAAATAGCTTTGCTTCGTCATGAATACGGTGTATGGCACCGTACCGCTTTCTTTTCCGAAAGAAGCGACGACGTGACCGATTCCTTCTTGTTCAAAACGTGATGCCTCTGGCTCGAACAATTGGACGTATTCACCTGTTCCGGAGGCAAACGAGGCAGCTATATTTTTGAACTCGATATTTTGAATCAGGGTAAGGTCGCTTTGCGGATTGATATTATGCTGTTTCAGTACGTATTCTCCAACCATCTGCGGCATGCCGCCTTTTCGCTGACCGAGGAATACGCTGCCTTTCACTTGATCGAACGAAAAATTGTCTACTTTATTTCGTGCGACAAGAAAAGTACCGTCTGTTTGAGTCAACTGGGCGAAGTTGATCACGGGGTCTGCTGCCCCCTGCTGAGATACATAAATACTGGTTTCAGAGCCGACCAGTGCTACCTCAATCCCCCCGGATAATAGGGCAGACATTACCTTGTCGCCACCGGGAATGGTAGATAGCTCGACATCCAAACCCTCTTCTTTAAAAAATCCCTTTTCAAGTGCGACATACTGCGGCGCATAAAAAAGAGAGCGAGTAACTTCGCCAATTCTTATTTTTTCAGGTGTGCTGGAGCATCCGGCCAAGAAAGTCATAACAGCAAGGCCGGTGGCTAGCCCCAGCGAGAAAAGTCGTTTCATATCCAATGTCCCTCCTCCATGACTGGTGTTTGTTGTAGGCTATGCGCCCAGACAAAAAAGGGTGAATGCCCAGCAATGCGAACAGGCACCAGATTGGCAGCTGAGGAGGAAGTAATGAAGGAGATGTATCTGCTGTGATCGTTACATTTTTAGGAACAGGATCAGGAGCACCTACCACCAGACGCAACGTTAGCGGGATCGGGCTTCGATTTTTACAGGCAGGAAAGTGGTGGCTGTTTGATTGTGGAGAAGGCACACAGCATCAGCTGCTGCGTGCTCCGATGAAGATCAGTCAGCTGGAGAAAATTTTTATTACCCACCTTCACGGGGATCATCTCTATGGCTTGATTGGTTTACTGGCAAGCAGGTCTCTGAGAAATGGGGAAGCGTCCACTTTGGAGCTGTACGGACCACCTGGGTTGGATCGTTATTTTAAAGCTGTCATGGAAACGAGCCCCGTGCACCTGCAATATCCCTTGCAGCTGCGAATCGTCAGTGAAGGTGTCGTCTATGAGGATGAGGATGTCATCGTGACATGCCGTTTGGCTAATCACCGAGTGGCTTCCTATGCTTATTCTGTCGTGGAAAAAGAAAAGCCAGGTGCCTTCCAAGTGGATTTGGCAAAGGCAGCGGGTGTACCGTTTGGCCCTCTGTACGGTGCTCTCAAGAGAGGAGAGCAGATTACGCTTGAGGATGGTCGTGTCCTGGACGGAAAGGACTTTGTAGGAGAGCCTCAGCCAGGGCGCAAAATTGTTTTTAGTGGAGACACCATGCCGTGTCAGTCTGTATTGGAGCTGGCGGAAGGTGCTGATTTGTTGGTGCATGAAGCGACTTATGCCGATAAGGATCAAGACCTAGCGGTGCGCAGTGGTCATTCGACAGCAAAGGAAGCAGCAGAAATCGGGAAAAAAGCGGGAATTAAAATGCTTTGTCTGACGCACTTTAGTCCTCGGTATGAAGATGAGGAAGGGGATTTCACGATGGAGGATCTGCTCGCAGAGGCACAGGAGATCTTTCCATGCACCTTGCTGGCGGAGGATTTAGGCAGCGTTCCCGTAAAACGTGTGCGAAAATCGGTGGGAGAAGCAGCAGAAGCCTGTTATAATGAATGATCATCAACAAGGAAAGAGGGGGAATATGAAACGGGTTACCTTTTTGACACCAGAAGAGCTGGTGGCGCATTGTGAAAATGAAGAAGTTAGCTTGGTAATTGAATACCGGGACGATGATAATAAACAGCGGCAGGTTACTTTGGCGGGTGAGCGCTTGAAAGAAGCAGCTGAGTATTTGCGTCGTCCGAAGTTTGAGGCTTATTACCGCAAGGACGGCATATTTTTTGAAGTAGTAGTGGGCTGGAAGTAATCGAGTTTATACAAAGAGAGCTTTACTGGAGAGGAAAGGTGAAAGGCAGTGTCCGGTATACGGATTCGCAGGTCAATCGTTGTTCGCTACTTCATGTTTATTTTGGGGCTGTTCATCGGTGCCTTTGGCTGTGTTCTCGCCATCAAAGCAAATCTGGGTGTAGCGCCGTGGGATACGTTCCACATTGGTCTGCAAAAAACGTTTGGACTAACGATCGGAATTTGGTCGCAAATCGTGGGAGTTATTGTTATTTTATCTTCTTATGTCGTTGCGAAAATCAAACCGACGTTTGGCATGTTTTTAAACATGATCTGTTTTGGCAGCTTTCTCGATTTGATTCTGTGGTGGAATCTGGTTCCTGAGCCTGAATCAATCTGGACGCGCCTGGTGATGTTTTTGATCGGGGTTGTGGTGATGACGATCGGTATCGGCATGTATTTGTCGCCTCGCCTCGGAGCAGGTCCGCGAGACAGCTTTATGCTTGCGATGAATGAGCGCTTGGGATGGAGCATCCAAAAAGTGCGCTTGATCATTGAGATCACTGTCTTGCTTGCTGGTGCAGCTCTGGGCGGGCCAGTGTCGATAGGCACGGTCCTCATTGCTGTTCTGACGGGTCCGCTGATCCAACGAACCATTCCTTTTTGGCAAATGGTTATGAAAAAACAATACGACTTGATTGAACCGGTAGAACGGCAGGCTGGATAAGGCTTTCCTCGGTCAGCAATACAACGAATATCCCGATTTGGGTGCTTGTATGGGCAATCGTCCAATCATGATTGGTTATGCGCACATACAGTATAACTAGTTGCTGACAAAGGAGGGAAAGCGAATGAGTAGCCTGTTTAACGGCGGTTTTGACGACTTTGCTTTAATACTGGTGTTGTTCGTATTGCTGACAATTGTTGGATGTGCTTGCGACTAAAATCTTGTATCGTTCTTAGTTTGGCAAAGCAAAAGGGAGAGCAGCCGCTCTCCCTTTTGTTTTTTTATCCTAATTTCTCATGAACTTGTTTTTGGACACTGGAAATTTGCTTGTCGGATAATTTAACTCCTACAGCCTTGCTCACTTTTTTTATCAGGCTTTTCAATTTTTTATCATCCTTCAAGTCTTTTTTCGAGTAGCCTTTGGCCAGCGACTTGATATCCTTCATTTTCCATTTCTTTTTGCTTTTTTTATTGATTTTCTTCAACAGATCACTTGTCTTGCCTTTGCTTTTTTTCTTTGCCATAGTAGATCGCTCCCATCCTATGAAATACGCCTGCCCTATGCAGTTATATGGGAGCGTGCTGTTATTTGCTTGGACATATGGCTACTGTATTTCGCCTATTTTGGCAGGCGTGTGTATTTGCCCAAACCCACCAAGGCAGTACGAACATAGGATGAGGCAGAGCATTGCATGACAGGAGGCTAGAGAATTGAAAATAATCAGCTTTCAAAAAAATATGCCGTTTCAAGAGATTGTCGCCGAAATAAAAGCAAATGTCATGGGGAAAGCAGAGAAGCTGCCTTGGCGCTGCTTCCATGATTTATCCTGTATGTGTGTCAATCAAAATGTGTATGAACGCCATCACAAGCACTTCAGCAAATATCAGGCAACGGTCGAGGAAAATGTAACCATCAGTGTCCATGCCGAAGGAGAAGATGAAGTGCCATGGGGTGTGAAATATGTAGGTGCACAAAAGCTATGGCGCAAAGGCCGTGGAGCAGGTGTGAAGGTGGCAGTTATTGATACAGGTATCTCCCGGGAGCATTTTGATTTGAGGGATCAGATAAGAGGCGGCGTCGATCTTGTACGCGGCAGACAAAACGGACATGGTACCCATGTAGCAGGGATCATCGTCGCTGAATTAAATCAGAGGGGCATCGTTGGCGTTTCGCCTGAAGCAGAAATCTATGACGTGCGGGCGTTTGGGGAAGCCGGAAAATCATCCTTGTCCACGATTTTGCGTGCGATTGATTGGTCAGTAGAAAATCAAATGGATATTATCAATATGAGCTTCGGGATGCCTCAATACAGCGAGGCATTGGCGCGGGCGGTAGATAGGGCGAGCGAGCGTGGAGTGGTCATGGTCGCATCTGCAGGCAACAATGGAGGAGAAGTGGAGTATCCTGCCCGATACAAAAATGTTGTGGGTGTCAGTGCGATCGATCAAAAGGGAAAGCTGGCGTCGTTTAGTGCACGCGGTGCGGGGGCAAATACAAAGGCTCCTGGAGTTGAAATTTTGTCTACGTGGCCAGGGAATCAGTTTAAACAACTAAATGGCACATCGATGGCAGCTCCGCATGTTACAGGGCTGATGGCGCTTGAATTATCACGAAAACGAAAAACACCTACGTCGTAACGACGTGTGCTCATCCGGCCATACACGAAAGCCCCAGGACTGCTCCGGGGGCTTTTTTGCATACATATTCGTATAGGGTGGTCACATTGTCATTGATGCATTTTCGTTTCGTGGTCTTGCTGGACACGGAACCATATATTAAGATCATTAATGACACTGGCCAATTCGTGAATTTCACTGTTCAATTCGCACGAACGAGCAAAATTCTCCTCTTCAGACATTTGCTTGGTTTTATCGATAATCACGGTTTCCACTCGAATGATTTGGTCAGGGATGGTCGCACGGATTTCTTCCCATTCCAGCAAAATGTCAGCTCTCTCTGCGGAAGAATATTCTTCCCACTCCAGGCCAAGCGCAGGAAGGCGAATGCCCAGTCGTTCATCAAGTATAAACTGATAGCGCAAAGGTAATCTCACTCCTCTCCACAACCATCATACCAAAAATGGAGCTAGACGGGGAGAGAAAAAAGCGCGCGGAAGGTGGAAAACAATGCAGGAAAAACGCGTGCTCATTGATGCAGATGCGTGTCCGCGACAAGCACTTATCATTGCACAAACGCTATGCAGGGAGCTTGGCTGGAAATGTGTGACGTTTGCCAGCTACAACCATCAAATTGGCTCTGATAACCACGTCACGGTGGATGCTGGCCCGCAAGCGGTCGATATGAAGCTGGCGAATGAGACACGTGCTGGAGACATTGTGGTCACACAGGATATCGGCCTTGCTGCTTTGATTCTTGGAAAAAAAGGATTGGCGCTAACACCACATGGAATGATCTTCGACCCACAACGAATCACCTTTCATTTAGAAGAACGTAACGAAAAGGCTCGTTTTCGGCGGGGGGGAGGACGCACGAGAGGACCTGCCGCTAGGACGAGAGAGGATGATGAGCGATTTGCAGAGTCGCTCCAATTAGTAATGGGTAAAGGAGAGTAATATGAGATCGAGAAAAAACGAGACGTGCTTGATCGTTTGGGCTTTTTTGTTTGCGATTTTGTCAGCGGTCATGCTCATTTTGTATACGAGAAATGCCGTATCGAAAATGGATGAGGCAGCCTTTGCGCTGGTAGCAGATATTCGTACGGATGGCTTAACTGTATTATTTCATTTTCTTACGCATTTTGGCGGTGGCACTGTATTGGCTCCATTGGGGGTAGTGCTTGTCATTGCTTTTTTCATAAAAGGACATCGGGATAAAGCGATGCTGGTCATACTGACACTCGGGGTATGCGAGTTAGTGAACGAAGTGATGAAGCTGATGTTTGCTCGGACTCGCCCAGACGGATTACATCTGATCGATTTGCCAACCTCGTTCTCCTTCCCCAGCGGTCATGCAATGGTCGGTTCAGCCTTTTATCTCATGCTCGCCTATTTGATAAGTCGCTGGGGGCAGGAAAAGCGCTGGTCACACTATGTGCAGCCTGTTGCCCTGATTTTTATCGTTATGGTAGCTGGCAGCCGTGTGTATTTAGGCGTCCATTATTTAAGCGATGTATTAACGGGCTTTGCGCTTTCGATGTTTTGGTATTTTGTCGTGCGTATCGGACTTGCGAGGTGGGAGGGTAGACGCCATACGCTCACCCATCCATTGCAGCAATCTCAATAGAACCTAAGTCGAATATCCCCATTCTTTCATCAGACCCAGCCATTTTTCTACGCTGGGTTTGTTCTTTTTGTCTTTGGGCAGAACGATATACGCAGACCGTTTCGGTGGCTTATTTCCGGTAATAATTAATTCCTTTAATGTTCCTGCAGCCAGATCAGCTTTGACAGCTGAGCGGGTCAAAAGGCTTACGCCAACACCTTCCTTGATCAAATCAATCGCAAGCTCCGCTTTGTCAACCGTCAGCTTAGGCACATAGTTGCGCGGCAGCGTCTGTCTGATCCATTCGTTGAACGGGGGACCCCAATTCATATAGAGAAGAGGCATATTGCGCAGCTCGCGGGAATCTACATGAGTCGCGGAGGTGATCGAATTGTCCGGAGCACAGACCAATACAACCTCGTCCTCCCAGGTAGGGATTACATCAAATGTGGGGAGAGATGGTGGTACATAGACAATCCCGATTTGTATGACGTTGTCCAGCAAGTATTGGATAACATCTGAGGAATGTCCGGTTTTTGTACTTATCGCAATTTGTGGGTAACGGTAGTGGTATTCCTTTAGGATCGGCTCTAGGGTGGAGGTCCAGATGGCATTCAGGCTGCCGATAGACAAATAATCTTCATAAGGCTGTAGGGATGCTACCTCATTCAGTGCTTCATGAGAAAGCTTGAGGATTCTCTCAGCGTAGGGCAACAGCGTCAACCCGGCTTGAGTGATCTCCACACTTCGCTTGTCCCGAATGAAGAGAGGCTTACCTACTTTTTCTTCCAGTTGTTTTATGCGCATAGTCACAGTAGACTGAACCAAATGGAGCATTTCCGCCGCTTTGGTAAAATTCTTCGTCTGGGCCAACGTGTAAAAAGCGCGCAATTGTTCGAAGTCCATAAGGTGAGAATCCCTCTTATCTAAATATTTGATTACAATATACAAAATTGTTCGTTTCTCAAATTATACCCTGTTATTTAAGCTGGGGATATCCCTATTTCATGTAGGGTATTGAGAGAGCGAGGGGTATTTACGATGAAACGGGAAATATGGAGAGAAACGCCGTTTTCAGTAAAATTGCTGTTAACTACATCCTTTTTAATGAATTTAGGATTTTATGCGTTAATCCCATATCTCACTCTATATTTAACTGGCAGTATCGGCTGGACACTTGCCATGGCTGGATTTGTTTTGAGTGTGAGACAATTTTCCCAGCAGGGCTTTGCTTTTTTGGGCGGAGTGATGGCAGATGTTTTTGGATACAAAGGCGCAATGGTTCTTGGTATGGGGATTCGTGCCGTCGGATTTGCCATGTTTGCCTTCTGTACAGAAACATGGCAATTTTTTGTAGCTGCTATCTTGTCAGGCTTGGGCGGAGCACTTTTTGATCCAGCGGGATCGGCGGCTTTTGCGGTTTTGACTCCTGATTCCATTCGCAAAGAGGTATTCGCGTTTCGGAATGTATTAATGAATATTGCAGTCGTCGGCTCCCAAATTGTAGGGACTGCCTTGTCTGCCGTTGATTTTACGTACTTATCGTTATTTGCAGGCGGAATGTTTGCCATTAATGCCATCCTCTCTTTTGTGCTACTGCCGCCAATCGCAGCAACAAATACGCGGCATAGTGTGTGGGAGAGCATGTCTATCGTACTGAAAGATCGGCGCTTTGTGCGCTTTACGATTATATTGATGGGCTATTACTACCTGAATATGCAGGTTTTCTTAACAATTCCGATGCTTGTAGAGGATGTGACCCATAACAAAGCGTACGTCGGGATTGTACTGTCTGCCCTATCACTGTTTGTCATCCTGTTTCAAATGAAAGTGACACAGTGGCTTGAGGGCTACCAGCAAAGACTGACGTTAATCGGTATAGGTACACTTGTGATGAGCATGGGACTGTTCCTCTTTACCTTTGCTGACTCGCTTTGGATGCTTTTGGTTGACGTATTCCTCTACGCATTGGGTACGATGATTGCGGTGCCGAATTTGGTTGATGTTGTTCCGCGTTTTGCTCCCAAAGAGCTTGTAGGTGCGTACTACGGGTTTAATGGCTATTCGATTGCAATCGGAGGTTCGCTCGGGCAGGTTGCTGGCGGCTGGGTATACGACATTGGCTTCAGGCTCCAGACCCCATGGCTTCCATGGACCATCTGTCTCGTTGTCGGGTTGGTGGTGGCGTGGATGCTGTATCAGATGGAGCGCGATACTGGGCAGATCGGAAATGATTATCCAAAGATTGCACGTTCATAAAATTGACACCGAAAAAAATCGGGCGGAATTGAAACATTTTCCATCGGAAGTACGTATATAACGGTAGAGATGACTGGCGTATGAAAGAGAGGGAATCAGATATGGAAGATATGAAGAAGCTAAAAAAGATGTTACTGGTAACAAGTTCCCTTGGATTCGCTGTATTTGCGATGGTAGTGATTACAGAGATTGTACGAATTTCCTTGTAACACGAGCGATAGGAAAAGCATAGAATACAAAAAGCTTGCAGCTTCTACAAAGAGCTGCAAGCTTTTCTTTTGGTTCCAAAGATCATGTTCGAGAGCGTGAATTAGCTCGTTGGCTCCAGCTTTTTCTTATAGTGAAGCTGGTAAACGATGATCGCGATAATCATAAACGGAATACCGCAGTAGAGGGCAATACGCTGCTCTGGATCGAAAGCAAGGCTGACCAACACTGTCAGGTTCAACACCAAAGAAACAATAGGGACGATCGGATAAAGCGGTGTACGGAACTTGAGATCCTCAAGCTTGCCGCCATTTTTCAAGTAGTGGCGACGGAAGGCGAGCTGAGATGCTGATATCGAAATCCAGCCTACTTGTGCACCTAGTCCCGCAATCGACAGCAGAACCATGAACACCGTGTTTTCTGCAAAAAAACCGGACAACAGGGACAAAAGCGCAATGGCAAACGTAATCGAAAGCGCATTCATTGGAATGCCTTTTTTATTTACTGCAGCGAGTTTTTTGGAAGCCATTCCTTCATTAGAAAGGGCATAGAGCATCCGGGTAGCTGCGTACAGTCCTGAGTTTGCTACGGACAACAGAGCAGTCAGAACGACAAAGTTCATAATATCAGCAGCATACGGAATACCGATACTATCGAATACGACAACAAAAGGACTCTCAATCACACCAGCTTGCTCGTGTGGAATCATACCAGCCAAAATGAAAATTGCAAGAATAAAGAACACGAGTGTACGCCAAACCGTATTTCGGATCGATTGTGGAATCGTCTTCTCAGGCTCCTTGCTTTCCCCAGCAGCGATACCGATAAGCTCTGTTCCTTGGAAGGAGAAGTTCACCGTAATCATGGTCATCAACAGACCCGTAATTCCGTGGGGCAGCAAAGGCGAATTCGTGAAATTCGAGAACATCGGTGCCGGCTGTCCGTTTTTCAAATCAATCAGACCAAACATCGCGGCTCCACCTAAAATGATAAACAAGATGATAGCGCTTACTTTAATGCTGGAAAACCAAAATTCGGATTCACCAAAAGCTCGCGCTGACAACGCATTCAACAGGAAAAGAACACCACCAAAAATAGCACACCACATCCAGACGGGAGAGTCAGGGAACCACCGCTGCATCAACAATCCAGAGGACAACAGCTCAAGAGCGACCGTTACCGCCCATCCTAACCAATACAACCAGCCTACACCAAAACCGAGAGAAGGACTGACGAAGCGCGTCATGTAGGTCTGAAACGAACCGGACACGGGCATCGCTACGGTCAATTCCCCAAGGCATAGCATCGTCAGATACATGATAAAGCCACCAACTAGAAAGGAAAGAATGGTTCCAATAGGTCCAGCCTGACTGATTGTATAGCCAGAACCGAGGAACAATCCGGTTCCTATAACCCCTCCGAGAGAAATCATGAAGAGATGTCTACTACTCATGCTGCGTTTTAGTTCATTTTGTTGTTCATGGCTCGTGTTCATATAACCCTCTCCTAACGCAAAAAATATAGCATGAATGAATACGTTTTCAAGCGTGATATATGCATAGCAAGAATGATACCAAAAGAAAGACGCAGATGAAATCAAGCGTGGAGTGGAAGTTTATGGATAAAGTGCAAAAAAATTTTTCGTTCTTGTGCAAAATAATTAAAAAAACGCCAAATAATTTGGCGTTTTATGAAAAAAGATTGAATTTTATCCCTTCATACCTAATTTTCGCAAACGGTATTGAAGACTTTGCCGACTGATTTGTAGTTCTTTGGCAGCGCGTGAAATATTTCCATTGTAACGGTCAACGACATGGTGAATGTAGGCAGTTTCAAATTCCTGCATTGTTTCCTTTAACGAGCGGCCGTCCTCGGTGAACGAAAGGATTGGTGTCTGCTGCTCTGGAATGACGACTGAATTGGCGGGAGCGCGTCGCAAAAAATGGAGAGGCAAGTGATCGTAGCGTATCGTTGTTTCATCGATCATTAAATTCATTGCGCCTTCGATCAAGTGCTGCAGCTCGCGCACATTTCCAGGCCAATCATGCTCCCGGAAAAAGTGCAAAACATCATCACTTACACCAGTCACTTCCATTTGAAACAGTTCATTATATTTTTCAATAAAGTGCGAAGTCAGCACAGGAATATCTTCTTTTCTCTCCCGCAGAGGTGGCAAAAACAACGTGACAACTCCCAGACGGTAATAAAGGTCTTTTCGCAAATGCTGATTGGCAATTGCCTCCACGGGGTCTTCATTGATAGCGGCAACGATGCGAACATCGATGGAACGGTCTTTTGTGTCGCCAATCCGGCGAATGGACTTCTCCTGCAAGGCACGCAACAATTTTGCTTGCAGTGGCATACTAAGCGAGTTGATTTCATCGAGAAAAAGCGTCCCGCCCTCAGCCTGCTCGAACAAGCCCGGTCGCTCAACCGCCCCAGTAAACGCACCACGAGCGGTCCCGAACAAGAGACCCTCAATCAGACTGTCAGGCAGTGCTGCACAGTTTTGGGAAATGAGCGGCCCGGATGCCCGCAGGCTAGCGTTGTGTATGCTTTGCACAAACAGTTCCTTGCCCGCGCCCGTTTCACCTACAACCAATACGGAGGATGAGGTTCGCGCAGCCCGTTTGGCATTTTCAATCACATCGAGAATGGGGGTACTTTTCCCGATGATTTGCTCAAACGTGTACCTGGAGCCATTTTTTTGCAACAGGTTTTCACGAATGAGACGTTCCATTTTGGTTACGTCATTGGCAATTTCCATAGCGCCAACGATTTGTCCGTTCTCCACGATGGGATACGTATTGTTAATGGTTGTAATTTCTTTTTGCTTGTCATTAAAATACGTTTGTCTTGTATTGCGAATACTATTTCCAGTTCGTAAGCAGGTGAGCAGCGTGCTTTCTTGACCGTTTGGAAACTGAAATACTTCAGACAAAGGCTTGTGCAGGACGTCCTGTCTCGCCATGGATTCTAATTCCGTCATTTTTTGATTGTAAACAATCGTAGTGCCCAGAGCGTCAATGACATGCACGCCTTCATTCATTCTGTCCAATATATGTTCGTAGATGCGCAAAAACGTGTCGAGTGTAGAAGGGGACATCGAAGACGACACAATAATTCACCAGCCTTTCCTCATAGAAATATCATAACACGAAAAAAAGATGGTGCAAAATGTTTATGCACCGCGTTAATCAGAAAATGTTGCATGCAAAAATATTTTGCGTTAAATTCGCTGAATCTGCGTGATTTCTAGTGGGTTTTAAGTTGGCATTGATCTTGCAAAGTAAATAATGGCAAGTGACATTGAAGGAGGACATTCACATGGGAAAAACACAAGTTGTTATTGATCAAACAGAAAAATTCGGTGCGCGCAACTATAATCCGCTCCCAATTGTTATCTCCAAAGCTGAAGGCGTATGGGTTGAAGATCCAGAGGGCAACAAATACCTCGATATGCTCAGTGCTTACTCCGCACTGAATCAAGGTCACCGCCACCCACGCATCATCCAAGCGCTGAAAGATCAAGCAGACAAAGTTACCTTGACTTCTCGTGCTTTCTATAACGATCAATTGGGTGAATTCTACGAAAAGCTGTCTGCCCTGACTGGAAAAGAAATGATTCTGCCAATGAACACAGGTGCTGAAGCTGTTGAGACAGCACTGAAAGCCGTTCGTCGTTGGGCATATGATGTGAAAAAAGTACCTGAAAACCAAGCAGAAATCATCGTTTGTGAAGGTAACTTCCATGGCCGTACAGTAACTGTAACGTCTTTCTCCTCTGATGAAGGCTACAGACGTGGTTTTGGTCCTTTCACACCTGGCTTCAAAATCATTCCTTACGGCGATATCGAAGCACTGAAACAAGCGATCACTCCAAATACAGCAGCATTCATGCTGGAACCAATTCAAGGGGAAGCGGGTATCCTCATTCCTCAGGATGGTTTCCTGAAACAAGCACAAGAGCTGTGCAAAGCCAATAACGTACTCTTGGTATGTGATGAAATCCAAACTGGATTTGGCCGTACAGGTAAAATGTTCGCAAGCGATTGGGAAGATGTTAAACCAGATATGTACATCATGGGGAAAGCTCTTGGCGGTGGTGTGTTCCCAATCTCTGCAATCGCAGCTGACAAAGAAATCCTCAGTGTATTCGAGCCAGGCTCCCACGGTTCTACATTCGGTGGAAACCCACTGGGTTGTGCGGTAGCAATCGCTGCTATGGATGTATTGGCTGACGAAGGATTGGTTCAACGCTCCCTTGAAATGGGTGAGTACTTCATTGGTAAACTCCGTGAAATCAATAACCCAGTGATCAAAGAAATCCGTGGTCGTGGACTGTTCATCGGTGTGGAGCTGACAACAGCAGCACGTCCTTATTGCGAGCAACTGAAAGAATTGGGACTGCTTTGCAAAGAAACACATGAAACAACGATCCGTTTCGCACCACCACTCATGATCAGCAAGGAAGATCTCGACTGGGCAATCGAACGCATCAAAAAAGTGTTGAGCTAATCAATGAAGATGAGAAAAAGCCGTTCCCTAGGGAATGGCTTTTTTCATGACAAAAATATGTCAAAAAGTTTTTGAGAATCGTTCGACAAAATTTGACAACATGTGGATAAGACTGGAAGAAAAATCCACATCGTCCCCTCTCGCTTTTGATCAGTTACACACAAATTGCCCACAAGTTACTAACAAGATGTCCACATGAGTTGTGGATATCAGAACGGTTGTTCGTTTTATAAGCATCTGTTACAATGGGCTCATAAACGAGATGGAGGTGAGCAAAGGTGAAATACTTGAGCGACCAAATGTTGATAGAAGTATATCATCGAGCTATCGACCTTCAACTAGATTCTGCTTTTATTGACCTGCTCAAAGCAGAATTAAAGCATCGAGAGATTCGAATTGGTCAGGTTAGTGCTTAACTCCAAAAAATATTCAATTGAAATTTAACATGAAAGCCATCCCTATTCTTAGCGGATGGCTTTTTCTTTCCTAAAAAAGAAAGCAGCTATGGAGCTGTTATGAATTCAAGTGCAGTGATTCCAGTCAACGGTTCTTCCTTTGCGAGCAGTGTTTCAGGCAGATAGAAGTATACGGGACCGTTTTCTTTAATCGGCCTACCGTCCTTGGAAAATTGCAAGATGGCACGTCTCGCTTCCTCTAGAGGAAGGATGACGGACTCTTGATTCTCGCGGTGAAGACGAACATGTGTCGCTTCTGGCAGTGGCTGCGCATTTGTAATAAAAGGGGCCAAGTGGATGCCGTACTCGCCCTCCAGTACTTTACGCTCTTCTGCCAGCGTACGTCGCTCCTGTGGCAAGGTTGCGCCCTCACGAAGCTCCTTGTCCCATTGTGTACCGGTTCCTTGCAGATATTTGGCTTGCTTGGACAAATCTGTATCAGTTTCACCCGTATAGGTGGAAAGATCAAATTTTCTCTCATCAAAAACCCAGACAGTCGGATCTAAGGTAATAGGGAAAGAGACGGCCCCTTTAAACACGATTACGTCAGACATGAGGCAAACCTCCAATATGTAGTAGCGTACCTGATTTATTGTACCGCAGGGGTAGAGAGGAGGCAAACAGCGATTACACTTGTCCATGGAATGAAAAAAAGTATATTCTGAAAAGTAGAAAACGATGAAGAGGTGAAAGCGAGTGAGATACAGCTTTGATGAGCGAATCGATCGAACAGGTACTAATAGTGTAAAGTGGGAGACAAATCACCCGGATTATAATGCGGAGGGAATGCTGCCATTATGGGTGGCAGACATGGACTTTGCCTGCCCGCCAGAAGTGACGGAAGCGTTGATTAAAAGAGCTTCCCACCCGATTTATGGCTATCCGATGAAGCAGGCAGCCTTTTATCAGAGCTTGCAGGAATGGATCCAGAAGCGTTTTGGCGTCACGGTAGAACAGAGCTGGATGACGGGGATAACGGGAGTGGTGCCAGGCCTGCATGTCGCGATCGAGGCTTTTACGCAAGGGGGTGAAAAGGTATTGATTCAGTCACCAGTCTATCACCCCTTCTTTCATGCAGTCACAAATAGAGGGCGTCAGGTAGTTACCAGCTCTCTCGTTCAGAACGAGGGGCGCTACGAAATGGATTGGGACGATCTGGCGAAAAAATTAAGTGATCCTGCTGTAAAGCTGATGCTCTTGTGCAGTCCGCATAATCCGGTTGGACGTGTGTGGACCAAAGAAGAGCTGGAAAGGCTGGGGACGCTATGTGCGCAGCAGGGAGTGATCGTTGTGGCAGACGAGATTCATGCAGACCTGATACTCAAAGAGGGCAGCCACACGCCGTACTACTCCCTGTCGCCTGAGCTTTCCAAAAACAGCGTTACTTTTTTGTCAGCGAGCAAGACCTTCAATCTCGCCGGATTGTTCACCTCCTATTTGTTAACAGAGAATAGCCAGCTGCTGCGAGATTTTTCACGGACAGCCTCCAAAATGGGCTACGAAAATTTGAATTTGTTCGGAATGGAAGCTACGATTGCGGCGTATCGACATGGTGAGGCGTGGCTGGAGGAGCTGCTTGTCTATTTGAAGGGAAATGCAGACTATCTGAATCGATTCTTAGCAGACAAGCTCCCAGAAGTTTCGATGGCAGTTCCGGAGGCTACCTATCTCGGATGGATGGATTTTCGCTCATTGGGCTTGTCTCAGTCAGAGCTAAACAAGCTGCTTCGTCAGGAAGCGAAGCTGGGGCTACACGACGGTGTCACATTTGGTCCCGAGGGAGAGGGCTTCCAACGAATTAATTTTGGCTGCCCCAGATCGATTCTGATCGAAGCCATGGAGCGGCTCGCGAGCGTAATTCGTAAGTAGGGTGCCAGCATTTGACAGTGACCCTTTTGATATCTACAATTTACATATGACAACTGTGAGTGGCAAGAGGAGAGAGCTTATGGACAGAGCTTTGGCAACAAAGCAATTGGAAGATGTTTTGAATCAGGCATCCGCTTATACGAATAAAGGCAGTGTCGCAACGTACATTCCGGAGTTAGCCAAAGAGGACCCGAAGCAATTGGGTATCAGTGTCTGTTTTTCGGATGGAACGTTATTATCAGTTGGGGATGTAGATGTTCGCTTCACGCTGCAAAGTATCTCCAAAATTTTTTCGCTCATCATCGCGCTCTGCCAAAATGGCCAAAAGCATGTGTTCGAGCGAGTGGGAAAAGAGCCTACGGGAGATCCGTTCAACTCTATTATCAAGCTAGAGACGATCAAGCCGCACAAGCCGTTAAATCCGATGATCAATGCAGGAGCTATCGCGGTTGCGGGTATGATCCAAGGAAAAAATATAGACGAGCGGTTGAATAGTGTCTTGGACATGCTTCGCAAAATGACGGGAAATCCGAGCATTTGTGTGAATGAAGCAGTCTACTGTTCGGAGAAAAGGACAGCTGACCGCAATCGAGCACTCGCCTGGTTCCTAAAGGATAGCGGCATTTTGACCACGGATGTAGAGGAGACCTTGGATCTATACTTCCGTCACTGTGCGATAGAGGTAACGGCCAAGGATGTTGCCAGGCTGGGAATGGTCCTCGCCGCAGACGGAATGGATATGCAAACAGGGGAGCGGTATTTCCCTGAGGAGGTTGCACGTATTTGCAAGACCTTCATGGTAACTTGTGGCATGTACAACGCTTCGGGAGAGTTTGCCATTGATGTTGGCATACCAGCAAAAAGCGGCGTCGCTGGCGGGATTATGGCGACGGTGCCTCAGAAAATGGGAATTGGGGTTTTTGGACCTACTTTGGATGAAAAAGGAAACTCGGTTGCTGGAGTCGAGCTGCTCAGGCTACTCTCAAAAGAGTGGAAACTTGGTATCTTTTAGCTTCTTGCAGTTGTTCGTTCTTCGCCCCTTTTCAAATGGCCCAGAATAACGTACTATGTATGTTAAGGATGGAGGCAAACGGAGGGATAGGTTTTGACAGAAATTAAGGTTCCCGATCTGGAACAAAAAGCGCTAGCGTTGCTTCAAGCAGACGCAGACAAGATTTATAAACTGATCGACGTACAGATGGAGAACCTGACTATGCCGCAGTGCCCACTGTATGAAGAGGTACTAGATACTCAGATGTTCGGGCTTTCCCGTGAAGTAGAGTATGCAGTACGCCTAGGACTTATTGGTGAAGAGATCGGCCGGGAAATTATGGGGTCCCTG
Organism: Brevibacillus reuszeri; assembly: GCF_002897295.1. GTDB lineage: Bacteria > Bacillota > Bacilli > Brevibacillales > Brevibacillaceae > Brevibacillus > Brevibacillus reuszeri_A. The sequence continues at coordinate 396,801 of NZ_BEXF01000003.1, read as the reverse complement.
GAACGCAAATTGGCTCATCTCCATGAATTGTATAATCAGAAGTAAAAGCGAGGAGAGCAAGCGATATTCCTCGCTTTTCATTTTGTCTAAAAAAAGAGCTTGATTATTTTTTGTGTGTATATTAAATTTGTAACTATGTTTTTTATTGTGGAAAATGCGATGATGGAGACTAGTACACGGATCGTCCACTTGACAGGGAGAGGCTGCCAGAGACTGTAAGCAGCTTTGAAGTGTGACCGTAGAATTCCCTCCAGAGCAGTTCTCTGAAAGTCTCTGACCAATAGGAGAAAATCGGGTCATTCCGTTATCGATGATCAAGTGAGGCATGGAAAGAAGTAACTCTATGCTTAATCAGGGTGGTACCGCGAATAAACTCGTCCCTTTTGTGGACGGGTTTTTTTTGTTTTCTACAAACAACATGATAGACCTACAGAGGAGTGAAAATGGTTATGAAACAAACCGAGCAATGGACGAGCAGGCTAGGCTTTATTCTAGCTGCAGCAGGTTCAGCAATCGGTCTGGGAGCAATCTGGAAGTTTCCTTATATCGTAGGAACGAGCGGAGGCGGGGCTTTTTTTCTTTTATTTTTGCTGTTTACTGTGGCAATTGGCCTTCCGCTGCTACTCGGGGAGTTCACGATTGGACGGAGTACCCAAAAAGAGGCCATTTCCGCTTATCGAACGATTGCCCCAGGTACTTTGTGGCATTGGGTAGGGCGTCTGGGTGTGATCACCTGCTTTCTACTGCTTTCGTTCTATAGTGTGGTAGGGGGCTGGATTTTGTCCTATTTGCTGCGCGGTCTGACTGGTCAAATTACAGGTCCTCACTATGACACGTTATTCGGAGAGGTTATTGCTGACCCGATTGGCGCTGTGGCTGCGCAACTGGTATTTATGCTGATCACAGCCTGGGTAGTAGCTCGTGGAGTGCAAAGCGGGATTGAATCAGCCGACAAATACATGATGCCTGCACTTTTTATTTTATTTGTGGTGTTGATGGTTCGCTCTCTGACGCTGGAGGGAGCAATGGAAGGGGTCTCCTTCTTTTTGCGACCTGATTTTTCCAAGCTGGATGCCCAATCGATTTTGTATGCCATGGGACAGTCCTTCTTTTCCCTGAGTGTCGGGGTATCCGTAATGGTAACGTACAGCTCTTATTTGGCCAAAAATGAAAGTCTCGTGCGTTCTGCTGGCTCCATTGTCAGCTTGAACGTATTTGTTTCCTTGTTTGCGGGTCTTGCGATTTTTCCAGCTGTTTTTTCACTTGGAGTCGAGCCTACAGCAGGGCCAGGATTGCTCTTTATCGTTCTGCCATCTGTGTTTGAAAAGCTTGCATTCGGTAGCTTCTTCCTGCTGATCTTTCTGGCACTGTTCCTGTTTGCAACCTTGACCTCAGCCTTTTCCATGCTCGAGATCATTGTGGCGTCTCTGGCCAAAGGAGATGAAGCCAAGCGAAAGCGTCTATCTTGGTTGATTGGCTTGCTCATTTTCGCTGCCGGAGTCCCTTCTGCGCTTTCCTTTGGTATTTGGAGCGAGTTTACTCTGTTCGGCAAGTCGATCTTCGATGCGGTTGATTTTTTGGTCAGCAATTTGTTGATGCCGCTCGGAGCATTGCTGATTGCGATCTTCGTTCCATTCAAAATGAAACGCGAGGTCTTGATCGCAGAATTGCAGGCGGATTCCCGTTTGGGCAAAAAGCTGTTTGTAGTTTGGCTGCTCTTGCTCAAATACGTAGCTCCGCTGGCAATTATTTTCGTCTTTTTGAATACATTGGGGATTCTGTAGCGAGATATACAGTAGAAAGGACTGCTGGGCTTGATCTAAGCCACCTGCAGTCCTTTTTTTAAACATGCGTGACCAAATGCCTAGGCAAAGAAAAAAGCGGTCCCTAGGATGATGTAGACGGTAAGGAGGAGGACACCCTCAAACCAGTTTGTGGCCCCGTCTTTGGTGATGGATATCGTGATAAAGGTAGCGACTCCGATTGCAGCGAGTTCAAATGGAGAAAAGACGATGTCCATAGGCTTGCCAATCAGCAGGCTGACTAACACGAGGGTAGGAGCCACAAAGAGAGCAATTTGCAAGCTGGAGCCGATCGCAATTTCAACGGCTGCGCCAATCCGGCCCTTCAAAGCCATTAACATGGCTGCGCTATGCTCAGCAGCGTTTCCGATGATGGCGATCACAAAAGCACCGACGAACAGCTCAGACCACCCCAGTGACTGTGAAACGTGCTGGACCCCATGTACAAGCCATTCGGATACAATCGCAACGAACACGGTAGAGACGGCCAGCATGATAATGGAAACGCCTTTGGACCATACGGCTTCACTGCCATGCGGTTCGATGTCTGATAAAAAATCACTGTGAGTGACCATCGAAAATACGAGCCACAGAACATAAGCGATGATGAGTAGAGCGGCAATGACAATGCTTAAGGTCTCAATCTTGACTGGTGGCAGCTCCTGCATAAAGACAGCAGGGATGAACAAGGCAACAATCGCCAGCGTCATCAGCGACGCGTTGTGTCCAGCCAGTCTGCTGTTAAAGGTCTGCTCTTTGTATTTAAGACCACCCAAAAATACGCTAAGCCCAAGTACGAGCAGCATATTCCCGATAATCGCCCCTGTGATGGAGGCTTTGACCATGTCAAAAAGCCCTTCTTTCACGAGAAAAAAAGCGATGATCAGCTCAGCTGCGTTGCCAAAGGTGGCATTGAGAAAGCCACCAATGCGATCTCCCGCGTAGTGAGCTACGCTCTCGGTTGATTTGCCTAACCACGCAGCCAAAAAGATGATGGCGAGCGAGGAGGTTGCAAATTGAAACATCTCATTTTCGGTGAAATAATGGGCGAATGCAGCCAAAAGGAGAGAGGCACCCACCAGTGTAAAAAAGAGCCGCAAGTTCATTCGATCACCTCGTCTGTATGAATGGTTGATTGGATAAGGGCAGAGTAGATAGTTTACCCTATGCACAAAAAATCACCATATCCTTCTGGATTTTTGTCCAGGTAGGTATAGGGTTCCTCTAGTGGAAGAAACTAAACAGTGAATGAAAAATTGGGAGGTGGCTCGTATGACAAAGCCTTTACTGTGCCCGACGTGCAAGTCAAATCGCATGAGATTTACCGTCATCGAACAAACACCACGCTATATGCGCCTCGATCCACAATCGGGCGAAGTGGTAGCGGAGCTAAGCTCGGAACAGCTGGACATGTTTCACCAGCCGTACAAAGGTGAATCCTATATGGTTCAATGTGGGGTATGCGGGACGACAGAGCCGGAAGAACGCTTCGTAAAAATGGCTCAGCACGTGCAGAATCAACGATCCTAACATGGCAAAGACACAAAAAGAAAACAGGCACGTGGTCAATGACGACCGTGCCTGTTTTTTGTTTGATTCTAGCGGCAGAAAATATGTCTGCCGATCTTTTTGATTTGTGGACGGCTCCAAATCCAGCCAGAGGTAGCGGTATCCGGGTTGAAGTAGTAAATGGCGCCTCCGGTAGGGTCCCATCCTTTCAGGGCATCGTTCACGGCCTTTTTGGACTGCTCGTTTGGCGTCAGCCAGATTTGACCATCTGCCACTGCTGTAAAGGCACGCGGTTCAAAAATGACACCGGCAGGCGTGTTTGGAAACGCCGCATTCTTGGTTCGGTTCAAGATAACAGCGGCAACAGCCACCTGGCCGATGTACGGTTCGCCACGCGATTCACCATAAACAGCATTGGCCATTAAACGTAAATCATTCTCAGAGATTCCCGCGGCACGATAGGTTTCTTTTTTGGGAGCACTTGGTGCGCTCGGTGCACTCGGTGCTGCCTGCGAGGTTTCCGGAACGCCTAGTTCAGCGGCGGTTGGTTTGTATTGTGTTGTGGCATTGTATAGCTTTACTTTTGTTTTCGGACCAAGCACTCCGTCTACCTTCAACCCAAACTCGTATTGAAAGTTGCGCAATGCCCAGTAAGAGCGCCAACCAAAAATGCCATCCACTTTTCCGGTATAGAAGCCCAAAAATTTCAGTCGTCCTTGCATTTCGCGGACGTCCTTCCCTTCCGCTCCTACCTTGACGATTTGTTGGCTGAAGGCATCAGAGCGCATTGGCAAAACCACTACAGCAGTCGTGACTAAAATTGCAACAACGACAACAGCCATCAGCCATTTGAAAGGCTGCTTCATGGCAAATCCTCCTTCTTTAGGGTGCAACAACACCCAGATGATAATTGTTAGGTTACCCAAATTCCGTCAGCCAGCCTTAGTAAAAAGCTGGGGATTGTGTAGACTAGCGGATGACAAACTCACTTGAATAACAGGGAGGCAGACGGATGAAGGTAGCCCAGTTTATCACCGTGCAGTTGGTTCAGTGGGGAGTAACGCGGGTATACGGTGTAGCAGGAGATGCCATATTTGCATGGCTGGATGCTTTAGGACGCCAGGACAAGCTTGAGTACATAGCGTGCAAGCATGAGGCTGCTGCCGCAATGATGGCAAGCGCGGAGGCAAAATTGACGGGGAGACCAGCCGTTTGTACGGCTACGATGGGGCCAGGTGCAATTAACCTGTTGAACGGGCTGGCAGATGCTTACTCTGATCGCGTACCGGTCATTGCCATAACTGGACACGTAGAGACGAAAAAGCTGGGGGGAGGCTATAAGCAATACATCCCGCTAGAAGATGTGATACGACCCATCGCGCGTTACTCGACTACCGTCGTCCATCCGCAGGCAATAGGGGAAGTTATGCACAAAGCATTTGTTTGTGCGATGCACCAAAAAGGGGTAGCACATGTGGCCATTTGCAAGGATGTCTTTGAACGGATGACAGATGCTCCACTTGTTCCAGAGCTGCCACGTGTAACTGCGGCTGTACGCCCAGACCGTTTAGAAATGGAATATGCACAAGAGCAGCTTATGAATGCGAAAAGACCTCTCGTCCTGCTTGGGATCGGGGCGAGAGACACAGCACAAGGCTGCCGCCAACTGGCTGAACAACTGGGGGCTGGTATTTTGCTGACGCTTGGGGCAAAAGGGATTCTGGAGGATTCTCATCCGCTCGTTTTGGGTGGCTTGGGTGAAGGGGGAAGCGAGACAGCACTGCTTGCTTTGGCAGAGGCTGATGTTCTGTTGATTTTAGGGGCGAGCTGGTTCCCGCGAGCTTTTTTGCCAAAGGAGCTGGCGATTGTTCATGTAGATACCAATCCTGAATCGATTCACGCCCACCCCAAGCTGCAGTCGGTGACGGCAGATTTGGATGATGTGCTGTCTTTATGGCTGAGGCGTTTAGAATCTCGTCGAATAGACCAAGCTTGGGAAGAACAGGTAGAGCGATGGCATGCCCGCTTTTGGGAGGAAACACAGCAGATTACAGAGCAACAGCCAAATGAATTGGTAAAACCAGAAACATTGTTCCATACACTCGGAAAAGTGGTGGAGGAGGATGCGATCATCGTGCTTGATACTGGGGAGCATACTATCTGGTTTAACCGGGCATTTCGTGGGACACAGCAAGTTCCTCTATTCTCTGGTAAATGGCGCACGATGGGATTTGGTCTGCCCGCTGCCATTGCGGCCAAGCTCACGCATCCAGAAAAACAGGTGGTTTGCGTGACTGGCGATGGCGGATTCCAGATGAATCTTCCCGAGCTGATGACTGCAGTGGAACAGCATACGGACTTTGTGCTCATCGTCGTGAATAACGGGACTCTTGGTCTAGAACAAATGAAAATGGTACAGGCAGGATATCAGCCATTTGGTGTAAGACTGCACAACCCTGATTTTGTGTTGTGGGCAGCGGCTTGCGGTGTCCAGGGGCAGATCGTGGAGAGTGTGTCGTCCCTAGAACAGCAATTGAAGCAGGCGCTTTCTAGCGGGCGGTTGACGCTGCTTGATGTACACTGCAGCGCACCGACATTGACCGAGAGAAAAAAACAAATTCCCTTCCAAGCCCAAGCTTGATTTGTTTATAATGAGTAAAAAGGTAAATGGACCCAGATAGGGAAAGCAAACTATTCGGGCGAAGAGGAGGACGTCCAGATGGCTGACAGGCTCGGTGATATTAGAGTTGCAGATCAAGTGATTGCAGTCATTGCTGGAGTGGCGGTTGAAGAAGTGCTTGACGTATCTGTTCGATCCGGTGGGCTGTATCAGGATTTGGCTAAGAAAATCAATGGAGGGGCAAAAGGGATCACGGTGTTTGTCACAGACGATAGAGTCACCATTGATATGCGAGTGTCTGTGCGATACGGAGCGCCGATTCACCAAGTGTGTCACACGCTGCAGGAGAAGGTAAAGGAAGCTGTGGAAGCATTGACTGGCCTTTTCGTAGAGGCGGTAAACGTCCGTGTCGAAACGATAGAAATCAAAAATCCATAAGCAAGAACGAGTCAATGGAAATGGGTTCGCTTTCTCACGTTAAAATAAAACGACCTGCGTAGTTGGCAGGTCGTTTTTCATTTGCAGTTTTCATCCGCACACTACATGGAATATGGCTGCTTCTGCAGCTGCTCGTCCACCTTTTGCCTGCTTACTTCCCTAGAAACACTCAGGAGGAAGCCTGTGGAAATGAGACAGACGAGAAGCGAAGAGCCCCCGTAGCTGATAAACGGAAGAGGTACCCCTGTAAGCGGAATAAATCCGGTTACGCCGCCGATATTCAGGATGGCCTGAAGTCCGATCATACTGACCACACCAATCCCTGCAAGGCTGGCAAACGGGTCTTTAACCCGTAGACAAATGTGAATGCCGCGCAACAAAAACAAGAGGTATACCAGCAAAAAGAGGGAGGAGCCGATAAATCCAAGTTCTTCTGTAATGATGGAGAAAATGAAATCGGTGTGCCTCTCCGGCAGGTACAAATACTTTTGAATGCTTTTTCCGAATCCGGTACCTGATAGTCCCCCGTGGGCGATGGCAATCCATGACTGAATGATGTTGTACCCGGTGTGCATCGGATCGCTCCAAGGGTCCATGTACGAGTTAATACGATCCAGGGCGTGCTGCTTGGTAGAGATATACCCCGTCAGGGCAATGGTGACAGCAGGTCCACCAAGCAAGATGAGGTGGCGAATCTTGACGCCTCCGCAGATCATCACGATCAATGAGCTCCCGAGAAGAATGGCCGCAGTCCCTAAGTCAGGTTGAATCGCAATGAGAAGAAAAAAGATCCCGGTAACGACCAAGGGTGGCATCAAGCCAGATTTTAGCTTGCGCACACCTTCCCCCTTTTTCGCGATGATTGCAGCCAAATACAGGATTAGTCCCAGCTTGGCAAACTCGGCAGGCTGTAAGTTGAACGAACCAATCTTAAACCAGGAGCGTGCCCCGTTAATATATTGACCAATCCCGGGAATCAAAACCAGAAGCAAGGCCAGGAAGCTAACCATGGCAATCAGCAAAAAATTGCGCTTGTAAAAGGAGAAGGGGATGTTCATCGCAATCAGCATCCCGACCACACCAATCAGCAAAAAGCGGATTTGCCGTTTGACAAAATACAGCTCATCGCCACCACAGTAAGAGCAGCCGTTGGAGGTAAAGCTGGTCAAAGCAAAAATAGAGCTGGAGCTGAGTACCATCGTGATGCCAAAGCCGACAATCAGGGCGGTTAAAAACAGGAGCAAAAAATCAGGAACGCCCCTCGTCTTCATGGTAAAACCCCCCTCTACGTGAAACAGAGAGGGGAGTCCTCTCTGTAACGCAGTGCATTTTCGATTTGAATTTTAGTGCGAAGACAGTTTTTCTTTCAGCATTTGCAGCTTGAGCTTCGCCGTTTTCACAGCAGAGTCAGGCATCGGGAAGTCATAGTCCAGTCCGTGCGGGAACAGGTGCTTACCCATGTAAGGCTCTTCCAGCTTGAGAACAGCATGGGTATCTTCCAGTTTGCCTTGGGTCACGTTTGCTTCGATACGCAGATAGAAAACGTTTCCTTTATCTTGGATTTTATAGTCGTATGTAGCGTGTTTGTAATCCCAAGCGCCGCGGTCAAATCCGAGCTCGCTCATGTAGTGCTCCAGATCGGCGAAAAAGACTTCTTTAGTGCCAACCCCAGTGTCTTTAATAACCATCCTATTTCCTCCTACAAATGGTGATATTCACTTATTCATCATAGTCTGTTTTTGGAAGAATCGCAATGGATAACTCGGTATTGTGGATGGATGACCATGATTGGTTAGATATGGTATAATTTGTTACTACAATAGTTCGGTTTCTCAAGGGCGGTCGGCATCCCCGAATGAGAGGGGGTGATACCATGACAGTATTCGAGGCACTAAGTCTAATGTTGACATTTGGGACTTTAGTAGTGATGCTGTCTTCTAGTCGAAAAAAGTAGACCTCCCTTGAGCTAGACAGCCAGGAGGTCTACGAGCTGGTACTGTGAGCCGACTCCCATGTAGGAACGACTGTTGTAGCTTACGGCCGTAGGGGTGATGAGGCACCCTTGCGGCCTTTTTGGCTACATTCACAGAAACCATGCTTCCATCTTAACATAGGGGGTGTGTCTTCTCTAGTCAGAAAAATCATGACACACGTCCCGGTTGGCGCATGAAACGATAGGTAGCAGGACACACTACAATCGTTCATTAGCAAAAGGAGGAGACTGACATGGCGAAAGTAGAAAACCGCACATTGCGTGAGATTATGACGAAAGATGTCGCTACTGTGACGCTTAAGGATAATGTGTACGAGGTAGCTTGCAAGATGCGCGACTGGAACGTCGGTGTCATCCCTGTAGTGGATGAGAAGCAAGATGTGATCGGGGTCATTACAGACCGTGACATCGTTATTCGTGGACTTGCTGAAAAGCATGAGGGCTCTACTGCGACAGAAGTGGTCATGACACGTGATATCATTCTTGGTCAACCAGGAATGACTGTGGATGAAGCAGCGAAGATTATGGCTCAGCACCAAATTCGCCGTTTACCCGTTGTGGAAAATGGCAAGCTGGTGGGGATTGTAGCTCTTGCTGACATGGCGATTCGCCAGGTCCACCATGACGAGGCAAGCGATGCGCTGCAGGAAATTTCCGAGCCAGCGACTCATTAAGGAAAAATAACTATACAAGTCAAGCGGAAAAGCTGTTGGACGTATCCAAGCAGCTTTTTCTTTTTGGACTTTACATTCACGTAACGGTAAGGTTTATGATACAAAGGAAGAAATCATGCGGGAGAGGAACCTCATGCAAATCAAGGACATTGCACGACGTTTGCATATTACACCGCGCGCCATCCGTTTTTATGAAGAAAAAGGACTGATTCAACCCAAAAAGGCGGATGAATCTGGTTATCGCTATTTTTCAGAAGAGGATGTTTGGCGTTTGCAGACGATTATTACATTGCGAGAAGTGGGAATGCCCATCGATGATATCCGGGAGCTTTTGCAGGAGCAAAATGAAACGGAAGGCAGCCTCCTTCATTATTTGGAGCTACAGCGCTCCTTTATGTACAGTAGATGGGTAGAGATGAGCAAGGTGATATCGACTACCGAGGCGATGATTGAAAGAGTGAAGCGTGATGACAGGATCGATCCAGGTGCCTTGTACGAGTTGGCAGAAGCGAACAAGCGGCTTCGTGAAACCCGGGATAATTGGGTGGATCGCTGGAATTTTAATCACATCGCAGACAAGTATGACGAACTGGTGACCCGTGAACACGATGGATTCAATACACACGCGTTTTATAATGAAATCTTAGATCAAGTAGTCGAGGCAGTTGCCCCGACGCCCGGTGAGTCTGGGCTGGATGCGGGAACGGGGACGGGGAATCTCGCTAGTCGTTTTATTAAAAAAGGAGTCCACATGAGTGGTTTTGATCAATCCCCTCAGATGCTCCTACAATGTCGACGTAAATCTCCTGAGGTGGAAACCAAGCTCGGCACTTTTTTTGCTTTTCCGTTTCTTGAAAATGATTTTGATTTTGTGGCTACAAGCTATGCCCTGCACCATTTGACAGATGATCAGAAGCAGCTTGCCTTGGCAGAATGCCGCAGGGTTTTAAAGCCAGGGGGCAGGCTGATTATTGCGGACTTGATGTTTGTGGATCAGGAGCATCGCAGCTCTCATTTGGATCATTTGCGCCAGCAGGGTAACGAAGAAGCCATTTCGCAAATCCTAGACAGATGCTACGCTGATCGATCACGTATGCTGGCAGAGCTTGATTCATTGGGCTTCGTTACGGAGGTAAGGCAGTTAACCACATATGTCCACTTGATCTGGGCGAGGCTCGGGTAGAACATCCTTTTCATATTTGGGCTCTTCCATGTAATGACACGTGTCTAGTCTGTTGCATAGGCTGTAGCGAGAAGGAAAGGGGGACTCCGCTATGGGTCTATTCGACGGTTTCTTTGACCGAGATAATGATGAGCTATTGTGGATTATTATCGTTGTGGTCGTTCTATTGTTCTTATTTAACTCCGATCGCGACTAAGAGTGCTCGTATAGACAAAACGACCTTGAGCAAGGTCGTTTTTTTCGGTTTCCTCGTGTCATTTCCTCCGGGTATTGACCGAAGCCTTTTCTTCCACTACTCTGGAAAACAATGCAACAATGAAAAGGGGAAGGGAAGAAATGAAGCGTTGGACGTTTTGGATCTGCCTGATGATGGTGGCGATCATGCTGGGAGCCTGTGCTTCTAGTGGACAGCCGCAGGCAAATGGACAGATGGAGGCCACAGTAAAACGTGTGGTCGATGGAGATACGTTTGAACTCGAAAATGGAGAAAAAGTGCGGATGATTGGGATGGATACTCCCGAGACAGTCAAGCCCAACCATCCTGTAGAGCCATATGGAAAAGAAGCAAGTAATTTTACAAAGGAGCTTTTGACGGGGCAAAAAGTCACATTGAAGTTTGACGTAGAACCGTATGACAAATACAAGCGGCTGCTCGCGTACGTTTACTTGTCTGATGGTACTTTTGTGAATGAAAAGCTGGTTCGTGATGGGTATGCCCACATCATGACGATTCCGCCAAACGTGGCCAAGGCCGATTTGTTTTTGGAGGCAGAGAGGGAAGCGAGAGAACAGAACCGCGGTTTATGGGGGCTGCAAGACGAGAATAAAGCAGACTCCAAAAAGAAAGAGAATCAGCCAAAGAAATCGGCAAAGGAGTCTGCGAATAAAGCGGAGCAGCCTCCAGAAGGAAAATTGATCAAAGGCAACATTAACTCCAAGGGAGACAAAATCTATCACGTTCCAGGATCCGCCAGCTACGAACAGACGAACGCCGAGATGTGGTTCGCAACGGAAGAAGAAGCGCAGGCGGCGGGCTTCCGCGCACCAAAGCGGTAGATTTCCAATGAACTGCAACGAAATCAATAAAAAAAGTTGGCCCTATCTGTTTCTAACGGATAGGGTTTTTGTATATTTTGTCGAAGATTTCAACATATTGTCAATAGATGTTGTATAGTAAAAGATGACATATGTCCTGTAGTAAACAATGTAAGTAAAGGTGATTGGATATATTGGAGCAAAAATATACTGGTATGTTTCAAATGTAATGTGCAATCAGATGGGGGAGTTACATGTTTACAGAAATCACCGACGTTGCTTATGCGTTATCCGCACTGGAAGAGTCTTCTATTATATCCGTCACAGATCATGAAGGAAAAATCATCTATGTTAATCACCTTTTTTGTGAGATATCTCAGTATGAGAGTCATGAGCTGATTGGAAAAACGCATAACAAAATCGACTCGGGCTTCCATCCCAAGGCATTTTTTAAGGATTTATGGGATACGATCATTCATGGAAAAGTATGGAAGGGTGAAATGAAAAACCAGGCAAAGGATGGTACGATTTATTGGTTGGATATCACCTTGGTACCATTTCGCAATGATGATGGATTCATCTATCAATACGTGGCAATCGGAAAGGACATTACCGAGCGCAAACAGGTAGAAGAATCGCTGGGTCATACGATGAAGGATTTACATGATATTAAAAATGCGCTGGACGAATCCTCCATTGTGGCGATCACGGACGAGAAGGGCGTTATTACTTATGTTAATGATAAATTTTGTGAGGTTTCAAAATATGACATAGAAGAGCTGGTTGGCAAGACACATCGACTCATTAATTCTGGTTATCATCCGAAAACCTTTTTCAGGGAGATGTGGGAGACAATCAGACGAGGGCAAGTGTGGAAGGGAGAAGTGAAGAATCGGGCCAAGGACGGCAGTGAATATTGGATGAATACAACGATTGTTCCGTTTCTGGACGATGAAGGCGCGCCGTATCAATATGTCTCCATCCGTACAGATATCACGGACCGCATAAAAGCAGAAACCGCATTGGCGGAAGCGATGCAAAATGATTTCCGCAGGACAGTAAAAAATTTGCAGAACTGCGTCTTTAAAATTGTCACGGACAAAAAAGGTACCATTACGTTTACGTTATGCGAAGGCAAAATTGCCGAGGAACTCGGTCTAACAACAGAGAAAACGATGAGAAAAACGTCTCATGAGGTTTTTCCTGAGGATGTTGCCGATCAGCTGGAAACGCAATTTCAGATTGCATTCAATGGGGAGATTGTCAATTTTGAATTGGCCTATTTAGATAAATTTTTATACATTACACTATCCCCTATTGAAGAAAACGATCAAATATTAGAAGTAGTAGGCTCCATGATGGATGTTACTGAAAGAAAAAAAGCAGCTGAAATCATACATTACATGGCTCATTATGATTCGTTGACCAATTTGCCAAATCGTACGTTGTTCAATGAAACACTGAGATTGGCCTTGCAGCAGGCGAAGCAAAAGAAACAGAAAATCGGAGTTATGTTCATCGACTTGGATCGATTTAAAAATATAAATGATACGCTCGGTCACTCAATCGGAGATATTTTGCTCAAGGCGGTTGCCCAGCGATTGCTTGGTTGTTTACGCAAAGGAGATTCCGTTTCTAGGCAAGGCGGTGATGAGTTTGCGATTTTCTTGACAGACGTTACACGTGAGGAAGTTGCAGATATCGCCAAACGCATTATTGATATGATGGCGGAATCAGTCACGTTGGAACATTTGGAGCTGTACATAACACCAAGCATCGGCATCAGCTTGTACCCCGATGATGGAGAAGATATCGAGGTCTTGCTGAAAAACGCAGACGCTGCTATGTATCTCGCCAAAGAGCAGGGGAAAAACAACTTTCAATTCTTTTCAGAGGAACTACATCGGTCCATCTCGAAAAAGCTCAAGCTTGAGGGTGAACTGAGAAAAGCGCTGGATGAGCGGCAATTTATCCTGTATTATCAGCCGAAGATCAACATTAACACAGGTAAAATTATTGGCACCGAGGCATTGATTCGTTGGGAGCATCCAGAACTAGGGCTGATACCACCGATCCAGTTCATCCCGATTGCTGAAGAAACGGGATTGATTGTCAAAATTGGCGAATGGGTGATGCGGACAGCTTGCCACCAAACCAAAGAGTGGCAAGAAGCCGGGTACAAGGACTTGTCTGTAGCCGTCAATATTTCTTTGCGTCAATTTATGCAAAACAATTTGATTGAAATGATTGAGAGTATCCTCGCAGAAACGGCTTTGGAACCGAAATTTTTGGAGCTGGAGATTACAGAAAGCATGGCACTGGATGCGACGTATACGATTCGCATGCTGAACAGGCTGAAAGCTCTTGGCATTAGCATCAGCATCGATGATTTTGGGACGGGCTACAGCTCCCTGAGTTATTTGAGCCAGTTTCCAATCGACCGCCTCAAAATAGATCAATCCTTTATGCGCAACCTGAATACAAGCAATCAAGCCATCGTAAAAACAATCATCGATATGGCGCATAATATGAACATCGCAGTCATAGCAGAAGGTGTGGAAACACAAACGCATGTGGATTTTCTAAAAGGACAAATGTGCAAAGAGGTTCAAGGGTACTTTTACAGCAAGCCATTGCCGTACAAAGAAGCAACAGACCTTTTATATACAAAAAGTTGAAGCCAAAGCTTGACATGAAACGTACTTCCAGTGAACGTAAAAAATCTCCCTTGCTACAGGACGATGCAGAAAGCTGCATTTGCCTACAAGGGAGATTTTTATTTGATTATAAAAGATTGCGCTTCGTATCATTGAGGTCCCAGGCTAGCCGTAATGATTCAACGACCTGATCTGCCGCAGTTTCTGCATCTATATCACTGCTGGAAATACTGTAGTGATTCAAGGCATAGGCGGACTTTCTACTTTTGAAAAGCTCCTCAATCTGATCCAAAGACTTATTTTGTAAAATCGGACGACTGTCGATAATCAGTGGAATGCGTTCCTTCCAGGCTTCCCACGATACGTCGATGAAAAAAACGATGCAATTGGCGAGGCAAATATTTCTCACTTCTTCCTGCATGTAAGCACCGCCGCCGAGGGAAATGATTTTCGAGTGAGTTTCTGAGCAAAGCGACACAATCAGCTCACGTTCCATTTTACGAAAGCTGGCTTCACCAAGCTCTTGAAAAATCGCCGAAACAGGCATTTGGTGGATTCGCTCAATTTCCTGGTCAATATCAATGAAATCTCGGGACAATTTATTGGCGACAAGCTGTCCGACCGTGGTTTTTCCAGCACCCATAAATCCGATAAAAACAATGTTCTTTTCACGAAACGATATTTCTATATTTTCAGTCATTTTTTTACTCTCTTTCCATCGTCTTGATGATTGCCTCTATACATTATGACGTCTATTATGATGCGAAAAAGAGCCTTGTGTCAATTCTATTTGAGAGAAATTCTCTTTTGCTTCACATTACTAAAGTGGGTGGATCCTCACCGCGTCTGGAATTAACGAGCAATGGTCTTTTTTTGAGGAAAGCTTGTGCACGAATCACGCCTAGTAGACTGGTGACATAGTGTAGTGGTGAGTAGTCAGATACCTATATCTGAAGGAGGATGTCTGCTTTGCAATCGCAAACAAGGGTCTACTTTCCTTATGTTGGCCCATTCGACCCCTGCCCACCTAAACGTGTAAAGACGTACCAGGTTCCACCTGAGTTATTCATCACCTTTCAACCACCAAATCTCCCGCAATATTCGCCAAGTGAAGCGTTGCGTTTAGGTACATTATGGCCTGCGCTGTTTAGTCCTTACAATCCTGCAGCAGATAGGGCAGGTGGGCTAGGATGACACCTGCGAACAACTCTTTCGATCAGCAGCATTATTACGCGTTGCTCGAAGAACTACAGGCGATCGACTTCGTGCTGGTTGAACTCAATCTGTATCTGGACACACACCCTACGGATGCAAATGCTATCGAACAGTTCAACCAGCTAACCCAAAAGCGTTGGAGTCTGGCAAACGAATACGAAGCTTTGTATGGCCCGTTGCAAAATTTTGGGCGCAGTTATTCCGGATTTCCTTGGCAGTGGAACGAAGAGCCATGGCCATGGCAAGTGTAGAAATGAGGGGTAATCGTAACCATGTGGATTTATGAGAAAAAGCTTCAATACCCGGTGCGTGTAAGCAAATGCGACGTTAGAATGGCGAAATTTTTAATGGAGCAATACGGAGGAGCAGACGGGGAATTAGCGGCAGCCCTGCGGTACATGAACCAACGTTATACCATTCCAAACAAGGTAATCGGGCTGCTCACCGATATCGCTACAGAAGAATTTGCGCATCTAGAAATGATTGCGACGATGGTTTACAAGCTGACGAAGGATGCGTCAGTAGAACAGCTGGAAGAAGCGGGGCTTGGGGCGCATTATGCGAATCATGACAGGGCATTGTTTTACAGTAACGCAGCAGGGGTGCCGTGGACAGCAACCTATATACAAGCCAAGGGCGATCCAATCGCAGATTTGTATGAGGATATTGCTGCGGAGGAAAAAGCACGGGCTACCTACCAGTGGCTGATTGATATGACGGATGACGTGGATTTACAAGACAGTCTGAAATTTTTGCGCGAACGTGAAGTCGTACACTCGCTACGCTTCAGAGAGGCTGTCGAGATTTTAAAGGAAGATCAGGAAACCAAGAAAATTTTTTAGCAGCCAAAAGAAAAAGAGAGCCTCCAGAGCTCTCTTTTTTGCGCTGCCGTTTCTTACACTTCCATAATGATGGGAAGAATCATCGGTCTTCTTTTCGTACGCGCATACAGGTACTGTCCGATGGATTCCCGGATGCCTTGTTTCAAACGGTTCCATTGATTCACGTTTTCTGCTGATAAAGTCGCCAAGGTTTCCGCGGCGATTCGAGTCGCTTCTTCCAGTAGTCCCTCGAATTCTGATGCGAAAACAAATCCACGCGAGATGAGATCGGGCCCCGAGAGAATTTTGCCATCCGTTTTACTACGGGTGATCACTACTACGAGAATACCGTCTTCTGAAAGATGCTTCCGATCCCGCAGGATTACAGTTCCTACATCGCCGATACCTAGCCCGTCGACAAGGGTGCTTCCTGCTGGCACCTTGCGTTCTTGCCAGGCTTCTTGGTTTTGGAAATCAACGACATCACCGTTGTTCAAGATAAAAATATTTTCGGTCTCGATTCCGAGCGATTCTGCCAATATGCGATGCTGCTGCAGCATCCGATATTCGCCATGGATCGGGATAAAGTAGGTCGGCTTCATGAGTGTAAGCATTAATTTCAATTCTTCCTGACTGCCGTGACCAGAAACATGCATACCTGTTCCAGACCCGTAAATGACATGGGCACCGAGAATGAACAAATTGTCAACGATGCGTGATACATTTCGCTCGTTTCCAGGAATCGGGGATGAGGAAAGAATAACGGTGTCACCTGGCCGTACCTTGATATGTCGATAGCCAGAAGTGGACAGGCGTGCAAGTGCGGCATTCGGTTCTCCTTGGCTGCCAGTGCACAGAACGGCTATCTGGCTGGGATCGAGCTGATTTGCTTCATCGGCCTCGATCAGCATTCCTTCGGGGATATACAAATATCCTTGTTCAGAAGCGATCCGTACGACGTTTACCATGCTGCGTCCGAGCAAGACGAGCTTTCGATTTGTCAATTGTGCTGCATCGATTACCTGCTGCAGGCGATAAACATTGGAGGCAAAGGTCGATACGAAAACCTGTTGCTTTGCTTTCATGAACGCCTCTTTTAAATGCTCGCCAACATGAATCTCGGATGGAGTAAAGCCGGACCGCTCTGCATTAGTGCTCTCAGACAATAATACGAGGACTCCTTTTTGCCCGATTGCCGCCATCTTGTATAGGTCTGGCGATTGATTGTTCACGGGGGTCAAATCAAATTTAAAATCCCCGGTATGGACAACTGTGCCTTCCGGTGTATCAAAAACAACCCCAAGACAATCAGGTATGCTGTGATTGGTTTGGAAAAAACGGATTTGCAAAGAACCCAGCTGAATTTCTGAGTCGGAATGAATCGTGATCAGCTCCGAATCGTTCAGCAGCTGATGCTCCTTCAGCTTTTCAGCAACCAGTCCTAACGTTAAGCGTGTCCCGTATAGAGGGATGTTCAACTGTTTTAGGAAATAAGGAATCCCGCCGATGTGATCCTCATGTCCATGAGTGATGATGAGCCCCCGTACTTTATCACGATTTTCCAACAAGTACGTGATATCTGGGATAATCAGGTCAATTCCCAAGTAGCTCTCATCCGGGAATTTCGAGCCGCAATCGATTACGACAATATCGTCATCATATTGAATGACGTACATATTTTTTCCGATTTCATAAACGCCACCTAAGGCAAAGATGGACAGCGCACGCGAAGCAGACATTTGTGAAGTGGACCTCCTTGCAACACCATAATGTGGTTAATCTTTGCGATAGTTAGATGGATTATGTAACAGACACCGTAGGTTAGTGAGAATAATTGGCAGGAAAAAGTCGCATGATAACCAAGTCAAATAACAAACATGATGACTGGAGGCCTCTATGGAACCGATTTCCCAAACACGACACATAAACGAACAGCTTGCACACTGCCAGCAGCTAATCGGACAATTGGTACAGCAAACTCAACAAGCTTCTGCTCAATACCAACAGTTGTTAAAGCAGGAACAGCAAAATGCTATGCAGCTGCAGCAGCTCGCTCAGCGTGAACAACAGGCTGTTCAAATCATTCAGACTGCGCTTCAGGGCCACCAAAAAGCCATCCAACAATTGCAGCATGTTTCAACTATTTGCAATCAGGTTGCCCATTCGGCTTTGCCTACCAACACAGTTTTTGCAAATACAAACCAACTTGAAACAGGTTTCGGCAACTATTCGCAGCAGTAATAAAGGTAATGCCCTGAGTAAGAAAAGAAGTCATGGCGCTGGAGAAATGATTATGAATGAACGCTCGAGCAATCGGGCACAATGTGGGATGACTGAATTTGGAAAGGGGTTGTCCCGGTGAAGGCAAAAAGACTGATATTTCGTTTGCTGCTGCTGATTGCTGTTGCAGCCTGCATCGAGTGGTTCCTGTATGCGAACAAAGAGACACAAACAGGGGCTGATGTGGAGAACGTTCAGACCCAGCAAGTCGCTCCGACGCTCGCAGTCAAACATTCCTTGGAGCAAGATGACCTGAAGCTGCAGCTTGCTGTAACCAACTTTTCTTTTTCTCTTGAAAACATGGGAAAAGAAAACAAGCACGGAGAAGGTCATGTCCACCTTTATCTGGATGGAAAAAAGGTAGCAAAGGTATTTGAGTCTTCGTACGTTCTAAAGGATATTCCGAGCGGTAAGCATGAAGTCATGGTGGAGCTTGCTCATAACAACCACGAGTCGTACGGTGTGTCCGAACGCTTTTCCGTTGAGGTAGCGCCTTAACATTACATACGAAAAGCGTGGTGTTTCATGCAAAAAAGCCGACATCCGAGTGCCGTGTGGCGCTTCGAAGTCGGCTTTTTGTATAATGGATTAGCTCAATCTTATTAGCGGAACTGAACGTTTACTTGTGCCTGCTGGTCAGGAAGTGCGATCACCAAGGTTGGATACGAAATAACTTGGATTTTCATGGACCCAGGAGCGGGAGACTGCAGATGAACGCGAACCGTATAGCCATGTGCTCCAGTTTTCTGGATTTGATCCGTTACGATGCGATATCCACCAGTTGGGCGCTGTCCTGCGCTTATGACGACATACGCTTTTCCGTTTGCGCGAACGATTGTATGTCCACCACTTTTCCGTACTTTTGTCAAAGCAGTTTGCACGGCAGGTGGATACGGTGCTGCCACAGCTTCATATTGTACATCGTTTTGAGCAGCCACTTCCGTCACAGGAGTGGATACGGTAGGATGTTGAGTAGGCAAAGCGTGTGTACCCGTGATCGTCAAAGCAGCGGCAAGCAACAAGCCAGGAATTGTGTTTATCATTAACGATTTCCCTCCTATATAGATGCAATCATTTACAATCATTTTCATGAAAGAAGCAGAGGTGACGGGCGTGCGCGTACAGGATTCGCTGGAATACCTGTCCGAATCAACACAGCAAGCTATTTTGGTAGAACAAACGAGGCGATTTGGGATCGCTGACGACATGGATCTATCTTCACGATTGCAAGACCCTCATTTCTTGGGTCAGGTGTGGGAACAGGCAGGCGAGCTGGAACGAACAGTGATCAGACTATTCGTGACGAGTGCAACAAGAGGTTTTTTTAGCAAACGTTCCTGGGAACGTGAAACGGCAAAAGAGCACAGACATCTGTCAGTCGGTTTAACAAAGTTACGGCGACTGGGACTGATCTTGACTGTACGAAAAATGTGGAGTGAAGTCGGTTATTTCATGCCGCAGGAAGTGCGGGAGCAGATGACTGTTTATCTGCTGCCAGAAGCCTCCCAGGCATATGTCTCTCTTTCAAAAACGCTCCCTTATTATATATCAGCAGGTAGGGGTATACAGCTGGATCTTTTTGGGCTTTTGATTTTTATCCGTGAGAATCAAGTTTCGGTGACGCAAAAAGGAACGATTCACCGTCGCATGTTTCAAAAGATGCAGCCTCTGCTGTCTCTTTCAGACGAACATGTCAAAGGCTTGTCACTGCCTCCGTTGGATCAGGAGCCGAGGGAGGGCTTGGCTTTGACCGTCGCTCTTGACCTTGCGCTTAGGCTGGGACTGGTACAAATCATGGAGCGACGACTGGTCATCTCGCCGCACCAGATCAAAATGTGGCTTTCACAATCGGCTCCTGCAAGGTGGGAGCAGTTATTTGAATTGATCATTACGCAATACTTGCCACATGGCAGCTGGTGGGATGCGTTTGCCCAGCAAATGAAAGCGGTGCCCCTCGATCAATGGTGTTTTCTTGAGAGCCAATTGAGCATGCTAGAGAAAGCAGGATTTGCTCTGCCAGCAGAAGCAAAAAATCTTGTTACAGAGCAGTGGCTGCATTTTCTTGCTGGACTCGGCTGGATTCACCTGGGGGAGGACGACGATAAGAAGCTGTATTGGCGCTGGAACAGCTTGCCGCGGTTGACAGCTGAGGAAGGCTGGTTCATCGATCCTACTGGTGCTGTTACAATTCCTCCATTGGTACCGCTGCAGGATGTGTGGGAGATTAGCAAACTGTGCCAGCTTCAATTTGATGGACCCTTGATTCGCGGAGAATTACATGCAAGAATGCTCCAATCCTTTCTCACGGCTGGCGCATCCGAAGAGCAGGCGATGGACATCCTGTGCTCCGGATCGGCACATCCACTGCCGGATAGCCTTACTGAGATGATCCATCAGTGGGCGAAAACAGCACGTCAAATACAGATCGAGCCTTGCTTTCGTGTACGTACGGCTCATGCCGGATTCATCGAGGAATGGAAGCAGATTCCCGAATTTCACTCGTTCTTGTCCCAAATCATATCACCAACAGATTTTCTCATTCCCCAGGGTCAAGAACTAGCTTTGGTAGAGACATTGCGCCAGTTTGGCTACGAGCCGCAGGTGTTGACCCATTTTCCTGCGAAGCCTGCTGATGCGGAAATGGAGACGGATGATAAGGGGCGGAACGGATTATTTCTTGTAGAGCGCCCGTGGGATGGGTATGCCGTAGAAAATACGTTCCCTGAGCAAATGGAAGGGATTACGGAGATTGTCTCGTTGCCAAAAATGTGGACCCAGCATTTTCAATCATACCATCCACAATCGATGCGCGATTTGTTTAAACGGTCCGCTGAATTGCAGCTCGAAGTCGAGTTTCAACCGCGAGACAAGGAAAAGCTGCGTGGTACACCACTGGAGGTTCGCATTGAGCTTGGTTACTGGATGGTAACCATGGAGACGACGAGTGGTAAACAAAAGTACCGCCTAGAGGAAATAGAGCGAGTGCGCATTGTGGTGCCTCAATATCTGTACTAAGAAAGTGGATCATGGTACAATCAAGGGGGTAATTATGGCGTTACTGTGAAAGGAGGTCTCGCTCTATGGAAACATTGGAAGCCGCGGACATCACGCAATTAATGATGGAATCCCATGAATTGTCCTCAATGATTAACCAATCACGCGAGGTCTCAGAATACCTGCAGGCTAAGCGCGAGATGGAATTGGATACAGAAGTTCAGCGTTTGCTTGTTTTGTTCGAGAAGAAAAAAGAGCAATACGAGGATGTACAACGTTTCGGGAAATACCATCCCGACTACAATCATATATCCAAAGAAGTCAGGGAGCTGAAGCGCACGATAGAGCTGCGGGATTCTGTGCAGGCTTTCAAACGTGCGGAAGACACGCTTGACGAGCTGTTGTATCAAGTGAGTCGGACCATTGCTCATGCCGTTTCCAATACGATCAAGGTCCCCAGCAACAATCCGTTTTTGGAAGTGCAGGGCAGCGGTTGTGGAAGTGGCGGAAGCTGCGGCTGCAGCGTGAAAAGCCGTCCAAGCTAAGTACCCGACGGGATGATTTAAGGCGTTTGTTTTTCTCGCAACAAAAAGCAGTCTTCACACAGGTTGCCACAACAAAATTGCTTTTCACTCGGTACGAGAAAGCGAAAGCGATAAACATGCTGGGTTTCGTGTGAACGCACATATATACACTCTAGCTTTAATTTAGTATCCGTGGTCAGACGCTCACCCGTCTCCATCAGTCTTTTTGTCAGACTCGGAGCGGGGAGCGTACTGCTTACATAGAAGAAGCGTTGTCCGGCATGGGTTTGCCATCCGGTTTTTGTCACAATGCCTTGCTGATGGAGCTTTTCTTCAAATTTTTGATAAAAAGTTGCCAACATAAGGCCTCGATTCCTTTCTGTAACAAATTTCCACTAACGGTCATAATAACATAATTGGGAAGGAGACCGACTGCCAAACATGAGAGAGCGAAGACTGGGGGTAGCGGTGTGGGTGAAGAACACGCGAGCCGCCAAAAATTTACGCAAATTTGGCACCATTCATTACATCTCCAAGCGGTTAAACTATGTTTCGATGTATGTGGATGCCAATCAGTTGGATGAGACGATTCGCATTATGGAAAAGCTGCATTTTGTAACCAAGATTGAACGTTCTCATCGCCACGAGATACCGGTAGAATATAATAATGCAAGACCGGATAAAGCGAAGGAATACGATTACAAGCAGGAAAAGAATCAAGTAATGGCGCTCGCCGAAACACTGATGACAGAGGAAGGAACTCCGGTCACTGTCGTTTCGACATAAGTGCCTAGAGGCTGCCATATTTCGGCAGCTTTTTTGCTTTTGCTAAAACGTTGTTCATGATATGCTTATGAAAGATGAAAAAATGAGTGACAATGCGAATGAATGCGTTTTCAAAATGCATACATATAAGTAAGAGGAAGGGTGGGAGCATACATCCATGATTCAACTAGACATTAACTGCGATATGGCAGAAGGCTTTAGCCGCAGCCGACAATCCGAGGATTTAGGAATTATGAAGTGGATTACCTCCGTCAACATCGCGTGCGGATTGCATGCGGGCGACCCGCACCTCATTAGCAGAACCATTGAGGCAGCTCTCAAGCACGATGTAAAAATCGGAGCTCATCCGGGCTATGCGGATATCCAAGGCTTTGGACGACGCTCGATGAACCTTTCGGTGAATGAAGTGTATGAGCTGGTTTTGTACCAGGTGGCTGCATTGTCTGGTATGACCCGTGCGATGGGAGGAGAGCTTCACCATGTGAAACTGCATGGCGCCTTGTACAATGAGGCGGCAGAGCGTCCTGAGCTGGCAGAAGCGGTTGTATCAGCGATTGCAGATATCGATGAAGAGTTGATTCTGTATGCACTGTCGGGTAGCAAGCTGGTTGAAGCGGGCTTGGAGCATGGCCTGCAGGTTGCCGAAGAGGTTTTTGCCGAGCGTGCCTATTTGCCAAATGGGCGATTGGCGCCACGTGAGCTGGAAGGCAGTGTCCTGATCAGCAAGGAAGAGCGCATGGAGCAAACGCGTCAGCTGGTGCTGAAGCAAAAGGTGCTGACAGTAAATGGGCAGCATATTGACCTGGCAGCGGATACCTTATGTGTTCTTCAGGAAGGACCGGATGTACTGCAATTCCTGGGCGATTTGCATCGCTGGGCGAAGCAGAATGGCGTATCGATTGAGCCGATTATGGCTAGGTAACTGACTAAAAAAGGAAAGCCATACAGGAATGACCTGTCCACCAAGGATTCAGGCGTACCTGTATGGCTTTTTTGTTTAGCTGATTGAAGGACTTAAAAGAGGCTCTTTCTTTTTTTGCGAAATGAGTTTGCCGTCTTCGATCATCAAGATGACATCAGCCAGCTTCTCAGCCTCTTCCCGATCATGGGTGACCAATAGAAACGGGATGTTCCACATTTGGTGCAGTCGCAAAAGCTCATCCTGGCATTGTCTTCGTGTTTCAGCATCGAGAGCAGATAAAGGCTCGTCAAGCAAGAGAATATCTGGCTCTGTGGCTAAAGCGCGGACGAGGGCGACGCGTTGCTTTTGCCCGCCAGATAATTGATGCGGGTACTTTTGCATCAGCTGATCAATTCCAACTGAAGAGAGCAAAGGCTCCAGGTGCAGCTCATGACCTTCCTTCAGTCCGTAACGGACGTTTTGGGCTACCGTCATGTGCGGGAAAAGCGCATAGTCCTGAAATAAATAACCGATATTTCGCTTTTGCACCGGGAGTGGCTTCTTGCCCTGTTCATAAAAAAACTGATCATGGAGCTTGATATGCCCATAATCGGGATGGACAAGTCCTGCGATACAGTTCAAGATCGTCGTTTTGCCAGAACCGGAAGGACCAAACAAGACTACAACCTCTTGCTGGATGGAAAAACGAACGTCCAATAAAAAATCAGGCAATCGCTTCTTTATGTCAACCGTAAGCATATGGGTCCACCTGCCTTACTTTTGATTGGCGTATCGGCGTACATTGCGCCTGCTCCACCAGTTGAGCCAGAGGGTAGTCCCCATCCCGAGCGAAACAATGATAACAACCCAGAACAGAGCCTTTTCCATTTGGCCTGCCTCGACTGCAAAATAGATGGCGACAGGAATTGTATCCGTTTTTCCTGGAATATATCCAGCCAGCATGAGAGTAGCGCCGAATTCACCTAAGCCACGGGCAAAGGACAGGACAAATCCGGCTAAAAGACCTGGCCACGCCAAAGGAAACGCCACTGTCCAAAAGACTCGCCACTCCGAAGCTCCCATCGTCCGAGCCGCGTTTTCAAAGCGTCGATCTACGCCAGTAAAGGCGGCAACAGCACTTTGGTACATTAAGGGGAAGGAAACCACGACAGAGGCAATAACAGCTCCTGTCAGGGTAAAAACGACGGTAATGCCAAACCATTCGTTTAGCAACTGTCCAAGAAAGCCATTTTTCCCAAAAAGCATTAACAGCCCAAAGCCAACGACTGTGGGCGGAAGAACAAGTGGCAATAAAAAAAGAGATTCCAAAACATGCTTTCCCCAAAAGTCCTTTTGAGTCATCCATCTGGCAGCTAACATCCCGAGTATAAAAACAAGGGAGGTGGAGAGCGCAGCTACTTTTAGAGAAAGCAGTAATGGTGTGAGATTTGTTTCGATCATCGCTAACCACCTCCTTTTTTCTTACGTGCAATGTGTCGTTATTGGAATCCGTACTTTTTCAAGATCTCTTTTCCCTTGTCACTTGTCAAGTAGGTAAGAAAAGCTTTTGCTGCATCCCCGTGCTGGGT
Source organism: Brevibacillus reuszeri (assembly GCF_002897295.1). Classification (GTDB taxonomy): domain Bacteria; phylum Bacillota; class Bacilli; order Brevibacillales; family Brevibacillaceae; genus Brevibacillus; species Brevibacillus reuszeri_A. The sequence goes on along the minus strand of NZ_BEXF01000003.1, from coordinate 371,780 downwards.
TGCAGTAACTACAGCACCAGGATAAACGATAGGCTTGTGCCATTCTGGCTTTGCTGTCGCCAATACTTTTACATTTTTGGAGATAGCCGCATCGCTGGAGTAGACAACACCCACCTCGGCGTTGCCAGATTCAACAAACGTCAACACTTGTCTCACGTCACTACCATATACCATGCGACCAGAGAGGCTCTCCCACAATTTCAATGCCTCAAGTGTTTCTTTGGCATAACGGCCAGCAGGGACCGTCTCAGGCTCGCCAACTGCGATGTGCTTGATAGCTGGATTGTTCAGCTCTTCAAAGGAAGAGATTGCTGGCGTACTATTCGCATTTGCCACTAGAACGAGTGCATTGCCGGTGAAATCCTGGCGAGTCGCCTTGTCGATCAGCTGCTTTTCTTCTAATCCATCCATATCCTTTTTGCTCGCAGACAAAAAGACGTCAGATGGAGCACCCTGCGTAATTTGGGTAGCCAATTTACCAGAGCTGCCAAAGTTAAAAGTAAGTGTGGTTCCCGGATGATCGGATTCAAAAGATGTTTTCAGTTCATTCAGTGCATCAGTCAAGCTCGCAGCGGCAGAGATCATTAATTCGACCTTTTCCGCTTCAGGCTGCTTTGTTTCGGAGACTGCCGGCGTATTTGGCTGCGGTGCGCTTTGCTGTGGCGCTGGTTGCGAGGTGGAGCAGGCTGTTATTATGAGGCAAAGAGCGGCCCCAATAGCCAGGAGTTGCTTCTTCATTTCGATAAGACCCCCAATGTTATGTTTAGTTATAATTAATTATAACTGGATATAATTAGATTATAGTGATTTGTCATTAATAATCAATTGCGATTTTTGTATAATGGAATGAGTATGAAATAGAGTGGAACTAATAGGAGGTCGGCTATGAGTAATGAAAATTCCTATACGACAGAAGAAATCGCAAAGCTTTTGCGAATTTCCAAGCTGACCGTCTATGACTTGATAAAAAAAGGAGAATTGCCTGCTTATCGAGTCGGCAGGCAGATGCGTGTAGATGCAAGCGATCTGGAAGCGTATAAAACACGGGCAAAAGGAGAGTATCGTCAAGTTCCTTCTCCTTCACCTCAAGCCAGTCAAATTCAGCAAGTTATTCTTAACGGAAATAACACTGCTGGAAGTGCCGTACGAAATATTATCATAAGCGGTCAGGATGTCAGCCTCGATATGCTAGCGACCCAATTAACGCAAAAGGACAAAACGATTCGCCCACTACGCTCTTACGTCGGCAGCCTGAACAGCTTGGTAGCGATGTACAATGGTGAAGCAGATATCGTCAGCACGCATTTGTACGATGGGGATACAGACCAATACAATGTTCCTTATGTTCGCAGAATTTTGTCCGGACATCGTTTTATTATCGTGAACATGCTATCTCGGCTCGCCGGCTTTTACGTACAGCCTGGGAATCCGAAGCAAATAAGCTCGTGGAAGGACTTGACCAAGCCGGGGGTTCGGATGATTAACCGGGAAAAAGGCTCAGGAGCACGCACACTCATCGAAGAACAGTTTCGCATCCACGGCATCGCAGGCAAGGATGTGCCCGGATACGAGCGGGAAGAGGCCAATCATTTGGCAGTAGCGGGGGCTGTCGCTAGAAAAGAAGCGGATGTGGGGGTCGGAATCGAGAAGGCAGCAAGCTTGGTAGGCGTTGATTTTTTGCCAGTAGTGCGCGAAAGCTATGATTTAGTTGTGATGAAGACAAAAGAAAATGAGTCATTAATCCGATACATAGTAGAGGTGCTGCAATCTGCTTCCTTCCAGAAAGAGCTGGAAGCGATCGGGGGCTACGATTTGCGTCACACTGGACAAGTCGTATACGAAACGTGGTAACAAGGATCACGTGAAGCATCTTGCCAGCCCTGCGAATTTTTACTCAGCTTTACTAACTTTTGGTACAATAGAATTCTGGCTACGCCTTGCCTTTTGTCAGGCGCAGCAGGATAAAAAAAGAACGCTTGCCGCCGAGCGATTTGGGGGCTGTCATGAGAAAATTGCAAAAAACGAGCCTATTAGTTTGTCTAACGATCCTGGTCCTCTTTGGTTCAGCTGGAGTAATCGCTTATTGGCCGGCGATATCACAGTTTCTTGCGGCAAGTCAGACTGCCGTATCCGAGCAGACGGGAGTAGACCCGTTCTCCTATGATCCACCCTTGCCGTCTTATGTAAAGGATTTGCATCCAGCCTATAAGATACAGGCAGAATTACATTCATCCGAAGCCAAAATATCAGGCAAGATGACTGTGGAGTTTGACAACCCGAAAACAAAAGATGTCAGGTTGTACGTGTACGATTACATATGGAACAAAATGTCAGTTAAATCTATCCGCTACAAAGAGAGGGCATTGCCGTTCAACAGGGAGATTTCCGTTGTCAAGCTGGACAATCCATTTGGCAATGAACTGCGCGGTGAGCTCACGATCGAATTTGAAAATCCGGTTCCGCGCAGAGGTACGCGCTTCGGGGTTAAGGACGATATCTGGACCTTAACGACATGGTATCCGATGCTGGCAGCACAAAATCAACAAGGAAACTGGTATGATCCACCGCAGCGTATCGATTTTGGCGATCCGTTTATTTATCACTATGGCGACTATGATGTATCCTTTGTTTCCCCACGAGGCTATCAGTGGGTTAGCTCCGCGGGGAGAGGGCAGATCCGCGAGTTGGAAGGTAGTAAACAGGAGATTCATTATCACGGGAAAAAGCTGCTCAATTTTGCTTTGGTAGGAAGTCCGCTGTATCACATTGAAACGATTACGTTTCCACCTAATTTGACGGTTGATATTGCCTCGGTAGATAAAGGAAATATAGAGCGAATCAAGGCAATTGCCGAATCTGTTTTCCCTACGTACACGGATTGGTACGGGGCTTTGCCTTATCCACATGTGTCTATTGCAGAAACAAGCACAGGTACGACCTATGCGATGGAGTATGCCAACCTCGCCATATTCAAGCGGGACATGTACCAGCGAAATCTGATCGACCACTGGCTGCCGCACGAAATCGCCCACTTATGGTGGTATAACAGCGTGGCAACACTGGAAGCATCGCATGGCTGGCTAGATGAGGGCTTGGTGGAATTAAGTGTATATCATTATTTGCAAAATCGTTATGGCGATCAGTCAGCATCCACACTGCTAAGCGAGTATACACGTGACAATCAGCGTTTGCGGGAGAAGTATCCTGCGGGCAAGCTGGACAAGCCACTGCAAACCTTTGCGACGGAAGAAGAGTTCCACTGGACGTGGTACTCAAAGGGCGCGCTTTTGTTTGACAATCTTCGCCGGCAAATTGGGGATGACAGCTACAAGCGCTTTTTGAAACGTGTACAACAAAACTACCATGGCAGTGTCATTGGAGCCGAGCATCTTGATCAAGCACTGGGGCAAGCGCTCCAGGGTGAAGCCAAATATTTCGTCACCAACACGAAAAATCCGCATACCCAAGGCTTTGCCCCCGTTTATTTTGAACCTTATATCACCACGGTAATTAACGGCATGAGCTTTTATCCAACAATCCCGGCAAGAGTCACCAAAAATACCGTCTACATTCCGCTTCGAGAAGTAGGTGAACGCATGGGACTTGGGATTAGCTGGGATAAAGAGAAACAAATGATTCGGGTAAAAGGATATGGTCGGGAAGTATTTATAAAAGAGCGCGAACAGATGGCTATGGTTGGGGAAAAGCGTTTGGATCTTGGCCAACCACTCCTGGAAATCAAAGAACGCACGATGGTTCCGCTATCCTTTTTCGACCAGGCACTCGGGTTTGAAACCATCTATGAACCGGAAGAGAAAACGGTAAAAATTTATACAAGAGCAGCAGGAAATTGATGGGGATCAGACTGCGAAGCGACTGAAGCTGAAAATACTAGCCATACGGTTGAAATCTGAGGGGACGGGACAGACTAGAAGTGAAGCGCTCCGCCGCAGGCAAAACGGCGTGAATCCGCAGGGTATAAAGGAGGTCACGTACGATGTCTTTTCAGGAGTATTTGAAATATCTGACCCGCTTGTTTGTCACGTACATGGAAACCCCAAAAGATGAACGTCGTCAACGCAAGACGCCAAAAGAATCTTGGTCGTCGCGTTGGTTCGGGGCAATTCCGATGTCTATTCGTCTATTGTGGCGTAAGTAAATTGTGGACGGAGGATGAAGATGGCGAGAGTAGCAGTTGAAAATTCCCTTTCTGAGATTAGCAAAATGCTGCGTGACAATGGTTACGAGGTCGTTGATTTAGGGAACTGGCAGCAGGTGGTCGATGCAATCGTCATCACTGGCCAGGACATAAACGTACTTGGTGATCAAAACAAAACAATTACGAGTGCACCTGTGATCAACGCAGAAGGCATGACAGCAAATGAAGTTTTCCATGCGGTAAACGTAAGACTGTCTCCGATGGACCATCATTGAACAGCGGCTGCTACAAACTAACGAGCTCTCCGACCGGTTATTCGGCAGGAGAGCTTGTTTGATTTAGATAAAAATGTCCCACTTTTTTGGCATAGGTGTAGGGAACAAAGCGCAAGCCCTCATCCCAGACGCCGACATACGCATTTTGGTCATCCCATAAATGAAGCGAGCTGACGACAAAGGGAGCAAGCACCTTCGAATGATGCAAAGGAACAGTAAGGGTAATAGAAGAGCCTTCCTGCTGCTGCCAGAGCTGTTTCCAGGTGATATCAGAGGTGGACTGCAGCTGATGGACCCAGCCAATCTGATCAAAAGGATCGGATTCCTGCTGCTTCAGGAGGCGCGTCTGGGTCAAGCGCTGGCCGCTATGAACCAATTCATTGGGAGGCAAAGTGCGCATTACTGGTTCATTTGCGATGAATGCAGTCGGGTAAGGCTCGCCTGTTTTGGCGTTCACCATATGCGAAGCAGGGTTTTGGGTAAGGAGCCAATGGGAAGCGAAACCGTCATAGACTGGCTCCGCTGCGATTTCCCTTGGCGCAAAAGCATCATCAAACAGAATGTATTCTCCTAGCCCGTATTCCAGCAAAACAAATTTACTTTTTGGATCAGGATCAGAGTCAGGTGTTTCTCCGACAACCAAATACCCGACTTGCTTGCCTGATTTTTTGATGCTTACCAGCCATTGACGTTGATTGGCACCCAGCGTCTGGACCTCGGTTTGTGAATGCTGCCATTCTTTGAAGCCCGGGTCCCGATTCGCGATTGCGTCCTTCCACTCCGTGATTTGTGTTTGGAACTGCTTGTCCCAGCTGGTGTCCTCGGCATTTACAGGCATGGCGAGAAGCAGCAGCATCGAGAGCAGGGCAGAGATGAGCGGGAAAAATCGTCTGGTCACAAAGCATGCACCACCTTTAATAAGGCTATCCTATTCCTATTGTAACCAGGTATACCAAAAAGATTTGTTGCAACTTGTCTTTTCCGCTTCATAATTTCTCGTTGTTCTTTTACATGATTCGCCGTGAAACGGGGGTATTAGCTTTGCTTAGAATCGGTGTCATAGGGAATGGTGCAGGGGCGGAGTATAAATAGAAAAGCCCGCCATTGATGAGCTGCACCTCAATGCGTGGTTCGTACTGCCATTTGAGCTCGTCCATCCGACGCTTTCGTTCCTCTTCTGGCGTGCTTTTTTGCCATTCCCCATGATCGATCTGTTCGCGTGGTGTCGTCTGAATGCCATTTGCACGTAAAAAGTCGAGGATTCGCCCACCGGAGGACCGATATTCGTCAAGTGTCTGCGGCTGTTCGACAACGGTACTGGCAAGTGAGACCGCAGGAGCAGACGGGATATTATTTTCGACAGTCACTTCTTGTGTCGGAGCTTCTTCCTCTTCTTCTGTACTTTCTCTTGATGCATCGTCCTCAGCAGCGGGTTCGCGCCGCGCCAGCTCCTCGTAATACGCAGCAAGAATAGCCAGCTCTTCCATCAAGCGCTCCCGTGCTTCCTCAGCCCACTTTTGATCTTCTTTTTCCAGCACAGTACTGACTTCCTGCTTTGCCATCTCCAGCGCTTGCTCGATACTTATCCTCCGGTCCAACGTGTAAAAGTAATCCGGGATGGCGGGCGTAAGAGGCAACTGAAACAGGAAGGAGGTAAAATCGTGTACGATCCGCGGGTTATGCAGGTTAATCCCCAGATACAATAAAATATCGCGCTTCTTGTCACACAGCAGTGATAGTTTGAGATTCAGTGCAAGCCATGGAACGAGTGGGGCAGAACGGCGTTTCCCACCTGCTCCCAGCGCCAGCGGGCTTTGCTCGTACATACAGAGAAATCGCCCGTGCTTTTTCGTTGAATCGAAAATTTGCTGCATCCGCGCCGCTCCCAGATGCATATGCTCGGCGCGTACTCCATCCGGCATGCGATCTGGGTTGAAGGCAAATGTCAGCACCAGAGGCTGATAGGCGAGATTCATTTTTTCCACCCAGCTCCAGTAAAATGGGCGATTGCCGATGTCTTTATCTACTTCTACTGGCAGCTTCACAGTCAAATAATCGGGATGTGTTTCTACAATATGAGCCGAAAAAGTGGCAAGATAGCGTTCGATGAATTGCCGCACTTGTTGCTGTTGCATGAGAGAGCCTCTTTTCTTGTATTAGAGTGCGTGCTTATGTTTATTTATTGATCAGCAGCTTCCGTTAACGGAGTCTCTGATCGTGTTTGCCGCACCGCGCGTATAGCATGGCCCATATTGTCCAGCTTCAGGGCCATTTCTTTATTGGAGTGTGAATCCATAATGATTTGAATCAGATTTTCCTCTAGTGACTGGCTCAGGTTAAGCCGCTCCACAATATCGTCCAGTTCACCGATAACCATTTCAAATAAATCAATTTTTTCATAGAGCAAGCTCAGGATGTTTTCTTCGATTGTGCCGATTGTCGACATGTTGTAAATATGCACATCCCGTTTTTGACCCAAACGATGTACACGACCGATTCGCTGCTCGACACGCATCGGATTCCACGGAAGATCGTAATTGATTACCTGATTGCAGAACTGGAGATTGATGCCTTCACCGCCAGCCTCTGTCGCGATTAATACTTGTGCGCGATTTTGGAACAAATCCGTCATCCAGTCTTTTTTACTGCGCTTAAATCCACCGCGAAATGGTACGGAGGTGATGCCGTGATCATGCAAGTATTTTTGCAAGTAATTTTGGGTGGCGCGATATTCTGTGAAAATGATGACCTTGTCATTAATTTGTTGAATCAGCTCAACGGTTTTGGCTGCTTTGGAATGTGTCTCGATTTTTTTAATCATCTCGACCAGATGGATGATTTGCTCGCGTAGCGGGGAATCCTCCGCCATTCTTTGATGCATGTTGTACAGTGTCATGAACGAAGCTTCCTTGCTGGAACAGACCTCACGCTGCAAGGTGATGAGTGCGAGTGAATTGAAGCCGCCGATGCCAGACTGGTACTGCTCGCGAACAAAGCGGGTAACACCGTCATAAAGAGCCATTTCCTCTACCGAGAGCTCAATCGGAATGGACTGCACGCGACGACTCGTAAACTGGATACCGCCGTCGCTGCGCTTATTTCGGATCATCACCTTCTCTATTTCCTCACGCAGCTTGTCGCTGTTTTTGGACTGACGCTTGCCCTCTACATAATTGGAGGAAAAAGAAGTCGTGTGGCCGAGGTGACCGGGCTTTAGCAAATTGATCAGATTGTACAGCTCATCCATCTCGTTTTGAATCGGAGTGGCAGTTAGGAGCAGACAATATTTTTTGCGAATTTCTTTTACGAATTGATAGTTTCGGGTTCGCTTGTTTTTGAGCTTGTGCGCTTCATCGATGATGAGCATATCGTAATCGATATCGAGGACGTGACGGCGATGAGGATCACGTTTGGCGGTATCGATTGAGGCGACGACGACCTCATGCTGACGCCACATGTACTCTTTTTTCTGGGCAACGGCAGGAATTCCGAATTTTTGCTGCAGCTCTTTCGTCCATTGAATGACGAGAGAGGCTGGGACGAGAATGAGAATTTTTTTGGCCAATCCACGAACCATATACTCCTTCATGATCAAGCCGGCCTCGATCGTTTTTCCGAGGCCAACCTCATCAGCGAGAATGGCTCGCCCGCGCATATCTAAAAGCACACGCTCAGCCGTTTGAAGCTGATGGGGAAAAGGAGACAAGAGGGGTAAATACTTCAGGCATTGCAACTGGTCAAACTCATGGACAGCCATGGCCTCCTCTGCTTCCAACGCGAGTTTCCAAAGCTCCCATTTGTCCCAGGGTCCATCCTGCTGCAGACGTTCTGAAAGCGGATCTATCCAGCTCGTATCAAATGAAACAGGAACATTCGGCATATTGGTTACTCCTTTGCGTAGCTCTGCCATAAGTTACAAGTCATTCTCTAAAAAACTTAACGTTTTTTATATGAAATAACATTTTGTTAAGTATTTCTTAATCTGACTGTTAATTTGTATATTTTCAACTGCGTAGTCTCGTGGTAGGATAAAGGAGAAAGTTCCTTTCCTAGTATGGAAAAGTTATCAATAACTTATGTATGACCATCTAACCACCGCGAATGATAGTAGCAGGGAGAGACTGCGAGCACCACTGCAGCGCCGAAGGAGCAAGCCGGAAACGGTGAATCTCTCAGGCAAAAGTACCTCTACTGGACGCAACTCTGGAGAGAGCTCGCAAGGAGCCACCAAAGGGGAAACTTGCAAGTGAGGAGAACCCCGACTCACTTGATTCGCAAGGTAACTCTCAGGTACCAAGGACAGAGGAGGAAAAATGGGCACCCTTATTTTGGTGTACCGTTTTTTCGACTCTGTCTTTTTTGTGCAGGTAGGAATGAGAAATTCTTATCGGTATATGCACAGCCGCGGCTCCGCCACAAGGCATGGCGTAGCCAGGTTTTCTAGTTCAGGGGGAAAAATGCCATAACGCATGGTTAACAGGAGGTGCCACACATGTCCAATCTGAAGCGAACGCCTTTGTTCGATTCATATGCAAAGTATGGTGGAAAGACAATCGACTTCGGCGGATGGGAATTGCCTGTGCAGTTCTCAAGTATTGGCCAGGAGCACGAGGCAGTTCGGACAAAAGCTGGTCTGTTTGATGTTTCCCACATGGGAGAGGTGGATGTAAAAGGGGAGAATGCTCTCGCTTACCTCCAGCACGTTACGACAAATGACGTGTCCAAACTCGCAGTAGGGCAGGCACAATACAGTGTTCTGTGTTATCCAGATGGCGGGACCATTGATGATCTGCTTGTATACAAATACGCAGATGACCATTACCTGCTAGTTATTAATGCTGGAAATATTGACAAAGACTATGCCTGGCTCAAGGAGCATTTGATTCCAGGTGTGACCATTGAAAATATCTCTCCACAAACGGCTCAAATTGCGATTCAAGGCCCTCTGGCTGAATCGATTCTGCAAAAACTGACAACGACAGATTTGTCCCAAATCGGGTTTTTCCGCTTTGAGCGTGATGTCGTCATCGATGGCATTTCGGCACTTGTATCTCGCACAGGATACACGGGTGAAGACGGATTTGAAATTTATTTAGACGCAGATAAAGCGGTCAAACTGTGGGATACACTTCTTCTCGCAGGACAGGAAGACGGTCTTCTGCCATGCGGACTCGGTGCGCGTGACACGCTGCGTTTCGAAGCAAAGCTGCCACTCTACGGCCAAGAGCTGAGCAAGGACATTACTCCGATCGAAGCGGGTATTGGCTTTGCAGTTAAGGTAGATAAAGAAGTAGCATTCATCGGTCAAGAAGCGTTGAAGGCACAAAAGGAAAACGGTTCGCCTCGCAAACTGGTCGGTATTGAAATGATCGACCGCGGTATTCCGCGCACGCACTATCCTGTATACGCAGGCGAAGAGCTCATTGGTGAAGTGACGACAGGTACTCAGTCACCAACCTTGAAAAAGAACGTCGGTCTCGCACTCGTGAAAACCGAGCACGCGGCTATTGGTACGCAACTCGAGGTAGAAATTCGAGGTAAACGTTTAAAGGCAGAGGTTGTTTCTGCTCCGTTCTACAAACGTCCGAAAAACTAAGCTGTACCCACCAAACATCCTATTAGAGGAGGACAACGTTCGTGAAATACCGCTACCTGCCACAAACCGATCAGGACAAGCGCGAAATGCTGGAAACGCTAGGAATTTCGAGCATTGATGAGCTGTTCGCTGACATCCCTGAGGAAGTACGCTTCAAAGGTGCTCTCAATATTCCAGAGGCGTTGTCTGAGCCTGACCTGGTGAAGTACTTCACACGTCTGGCCAATCAGAATGTAAATTTCAGCACACATGTAAACTTCCTCGGTGCAGGAGTTTATCAGCACTATACACCGAGCACGGTGAATCATATGCTCTTGCGCGGTGAGTTTTTCACTGCTTACACCCCATACCAGCCTGAAATCAGCCAAGGAGAGCTGCAGGCGATTTTCGAATTCCAGACAATGGTATGCGAGCTGACTGGCATGGAAGTAGCAAACTCCTCGATGTATGACGGAGCGACTTCTTTGGCAGAGGCAGCAATGATGGCCGCTGGTCATACAGGCAAGAAACGCGTAATCGTGTCTCGCGCTGTGCATCCTGAAGCACGCGGCGTGCTGAAAACCTACGCATATGGTCAAAACGTTGAGCTGATAGAAGTAGGGACGAACAGTGACGGTGTCACCGATCCTGCTGCATTAGAAGCACTCATCGATGATAATACGGCGGCAGTTATTGTTCAGTATCCAAACTTCTTCGGTAACGTAGAAGATCTGGCTACGATTGAGCCTATTGCACATGGAAAAGGCGCTCTCTTGATTGCTTCGTCGAATCCACTCGCACTGGGCGTATTGGAAGCACCAGGCAAGCTCGGAGCAGACATCGTGGTAGGGGATATGCAACCATTCGGTATTCCGGCATCCTTTGGTGGACCACACTGCGGTTACTTTGCAACAACAACCAAGCTCATGCGCAAAATGCCAGGCCGTATCGTTGGTCAAACCAAGGATGAGAATGGCAAGCGCGGTTTTGTGTTGACACTGCAAGCGCGCGAACAGCACATCCGTCGTGAAAAAGCGACATCGAATATTTGCTCAAACCAAGCATTGCTCGCACTGGCGGCTGCAATTACATTGACAGCACTCGGCAAAAATGGTGTTCAAGAAATGGCGATGATGAACCTGCAAAAAGCGCATTACGCTAAAAAAGCCCTGGAAGCAAAAGGACTAGAGGTAGTGAATGCATCCCCGTTCTTCAACGAATTCATCGTAAAGCTGAACAAACCAGTTGCTGATGTGAACAAAAAACTGCTTGCAGCAGGCATGATCGGGGGCTACGATCTCGGACTGGATTATCCAGAGCTGGCACAGCATACCTTGATCGCAGTAACCGAGCTGAGAACCAAAGAAGAGATCGACACACTGGCGGCTGAATTGGAGGCGATCACACGTGCGTAACGACCAGGAGAAAGCACTGATCTTTGAAATGAGCAAACCAGGCCGTGTGGGCTACAATTTGCCTGCGCTTGATGTACCTGAAGTAGAGGTTGCCTCTCTGCTGCCAAAGCATCTGATTCGTGAAACACCGGCTGAGCTGCCGGAAGTATCCGAGCTGCAACTGGTACGTCACTATACAGAGCTGTCTCGTCGCAACCATGGGGTAGACAACGGCTTTTACCCACTTGGTTCTTGCACGATGAAATACAATCCAAAAATTAACGAGGATATCGCTCGTTATGCTGGCTTTGCTCAAACACATCCTTATCAACCGGAAGAAACGGTTCAGGGTGCGCTGGAGCTCTTGTACAATCTGCAAGACGAGTTGGCTGAAATCACTGGGATGGACGCAGTTACATTGCAGCCGGCAGCAGGTGCAGCAGGTGAGTGGACTGGTCTGATGATGATTCGCGCTTACCATGAAAGCCGTGGAGAAGACCACCGTACAAAAGTTATCGTACCTAACTCCGCCCACGGAACAAACCCTGCTTCTGCAGCGGTTGCAGGTTTGGATACAGTCACTATTGCTTCTGATGAGCGCGGTTTGGTTGATATTCAGGCTCTGCGTGATGCAGTTGGCTCGGATACGGCAGCATTGATGCTGACAAACCCGAATACGCTCGGACTGTTTGAGGAAGACATCGTGGAAATGGCGAAAATCGTCCACGAAGCTGGCGGTCTCCTGTATTATGATGGAGCAAATGCCAATGCAATTCTCGGTATTGCTCGTCCTGGAGACATGGGCTTTGATGTTGTGCACTTGAACTTGCACAAAACATTCACAGGTCCTCACGGCGGCGGCGGTCCTGGTGCGGGTCCAGTAGGGGTTAAAAAGGTACTGGAGCCATTCCTGCCAACTCCGATCGTAGCTAAGAAAGAAGACGGAACCTTCTACTGGGATAGCAATCGCCCGAATTCCATTGGTCGTGTAAAAGGCTATAACGGAAACTTCGGTATCCTCGTTCGTGCATACAGCTACATCCGTACGATGGGGCCAGAAGGCTTGCTCCAGGTTTCCCAAAATGCGGTACTCAGTGCAAACTACATGATGCGTCGTCTGGCTACAGCGTACAACCTGCCATTTGACCGTGTGTGCAAGCATGAGTTCGTGTTGTCTGGCGTGAACCAGAAGAAATTGGGTGTTCGTACATTGGATATTGCGAAGCGTTTGCTCGACTTCGGCTACCATCCACCAACCATCTACTTCCCGCTCATCGTGGATGAGTGCTTGATGATTGAACCAACGGAAACAGAAACGAAAGAAACACTGGATGAATTCATCGATGTCATGCTGCAAATCGCTCGCGAGTGTGAAGAGAATCCGGAAATCGTACAGGAAGCACCTCATACAACTGTTGTAAAGCGTTTGGATGAGGCAACAGCTGCCAGAAAACCAATCCTTCGTTACCAACCTCAAGCGTAATACTTTTTTTGCCAAGCCGCCTGTTCGTTATGGGCGGCTTTTCTTTCCAGATGGTGCTATCATGGATGAGGATAGCGATTCCCTAGGGATGTGGGAGGAGAGCGGGATGAAAAAGCGTATTGCGTTTACAGGTGGAGGTTCGGCAGGGCATGTGACTGTCAATCTTGCCTTGATTCCTCATTTTATTCAGGCGGGCTGGGAGGTAGCTTATATCGGCTCGACAGCTGGCATCGAGCGAGATCTGGTATCAGGTATGTCCGGTGTTCACTACGTGGGGATATCCTCAGGCAAGCTGCGCCGTTATTTTGACTGGAAAAATATCACAGATCCTGTGCGTGTAACGAAAGGAATCTGGCAAGCCTATCGCTTTTTGCGGACGTGGAAGCCGCAAGTCATCTTCTCCAAAGGCGGCTTTGTCTCTGTACCGGTAGTACTTGGAGGATGGCTGAATCGCCAACCAGTGGTCATCCATGAATCGGATTTGACCCCAGGACTGGCAAATCGCCTGGCTACGCCCTTTGCAAACAAGATTTGTGCTACCTTTCCCGAAACGGTCAATCATTTGCCGCAGGAAAAAGGGGTTCACGTAGGGGCGGTTGTACGCGAAGAATTGAAGCGTGGGAGAAACGACAAAGGACTTGCATTTTGTGGGTTTACCAAACATAAACCGATCTTACTTGTGATGGGCGGAAGCCTGGGGGCACGTCGCATCAACGAAGCTGTCCGGAACAATCTCACACAGCTGCTGGCGACTTATCAGATTGTACATATTTGTGGAAAAGGGCAAGTAGACGAAGGATTTCAGCTAACAGGTTACCGCCAGTATGAATACGTTCAGGAAGAACTGGCGGATCTTATCGCCATGGCAGACCTGGTCATATCACGTGCCGGCTCCAATGCCATATTTGAATTTTTAACGATGCAAAAACCAATGCTGCTGATTCCGTTGTCACGGGCAGCAAGTCGGGGAGACCAGATTGTGAATGCTCGTTCTTTTGAGAAGCAAGGCTTTTGCCATGTGCTTCAGGAAGAGGACATCACGGACGAGGCATTTACGCAGGCGATCACCGCGTTGATGGAGAAGCGGGGGGCGATCGTGCAGCGGATGCAGCAAGCAAAGCAGCATGATGCCTTGACTCGGGTGATCACGGTTTTACAAGAGGTCGCCAACTGATTTAGCCCATTAGAAGCTTGCAGTATTTTGCCAGACCAGCGTACAATGAAGGCGTTGTCAAAGAGGAGGTACTTTACTATGGAACAGTGGCGCTATATCGTGACGGAGCCGATGTCTCCCGCGATGAATATGGCAGTAGACGAAGCGATATTGCAATTGCACAGCGAAGGCAAGGTAGGACCTACCGTTCGTTTTTATACATGGGATCCCGCAACGTTGTCGATCGGTTATTTCCAGAAGGCAGTTAAGGAAATTAACATGGATGAGGTACATAAAAGAGGGCTAGGCTTTGTTCGTCGTCCAACGGGGGGGAGAGCTGTCCTGCACGATCAGGAGCTGACCTATAGCGTCATCGTATCGGAGGAGCATCCCAAAATGCCGACGGGTGTGACGGAGGCATACAAGATCATTAGCCTGGGACTCCTGCATGGTTTTCAAAATCTGGGACTTCAAGCTGAAATGGTGTCACTGGCAAGCGAAGAGGAAAAAGAAAAGTACAACTCGCCAGGCTCTTCTGCATGTTTTGACTCGCCATCCTGGTATGAACTGGTTGTCGAAGGGAAAAAGGTTGCTGGAAGCGCGCAGACGCGTCAAAAAGGCGTAATCCTGCAGCATGGCTCCATTTTGCTCGATATGGATGTAGAGCTGTTGTTTTCACTCTTGAATTTCCCATCCGAACGAGTCAAGGAACGGATGATGGAAAGCTTCCGTCAAAAGGCGGTCACGATCAACGAGGTAAGCTCACGACCGATCAGTTTGCAGGAAGTTGTAGATGCATTTGGCCGCGGCTTTGCATCGGGACTGGAAGTTGAGCTGGTTCCAACTGAGCTGACGAGCGAAGAGCGCACGCTGGCAGAAGAGCTGGCACGAACTCGCTACGCGACAGACGAGTGGAATCTGCGCCGATAACACAAAGAAACGTAATCAAAATGCAAAAGCTCTCAGCGGACAGCAGTAGATGCCGTTGAGAGCTTTTTGTACAGGAGCGAATAAATACAGTCGCGACACTGTAGACCGTGTAAGTATTGCTTTCATACTGACGATACGTCATTACGTTAACGGGTAGTATAGTTGAAAAAGAAGTTACATGTAAAACTCGAATATAAAATGTACTTGGATAGCTAAAAATACGAAAGACAGGAGTTAGATACGATGATAAAAGGTTTCGGAGGAATATTTTGGAGAACGAAGGACCTTGAAACAATAAAAAAGTGGTACAGTGAAGTCTTGAAGATTGAATTAGATAATTGGAATGGGACTGTGATAAAACCCCAATTAGGAAATGAGACTATTTTTTCTTTTTTTACTGAGAATGACAGTTATTTCCCAACAGAACAACAAGTGATGTTAAATTTCCAAGTACATAATCTAGACGAGACGATTAAGCATCTTGAACATATTGGAGTACCTCTTGCAAGGGAAAAAGAGATAAGTGAATTCGGAAAGTTTATTTGGATTGAAGATCCTGAAGGTCGACTGGTCGAGCTTTGGGAGAAATAATGACTTCATTCATTTGATATTGAGCTAACGGGGCGATAGTTCAAAAAACAGCGGGAGCCGAGGACTTTATTTTCTGGTCCATGGCTACCGCTGTATTGATTGGTCTATCTATAACTTTATTATCTTCGAATAATTAGCGCTGTCAGGCTTTAGTAGTTAGACGAGCACACTTTCGTTAATGTGCTGTTCAAACAAGGCTTGAAGCTTTTGCACGATTGGACCGACTTTTCCGTCACCGATCGGTTGGCCATCCACAGAAATTAACGACATGATCTCAACCGTAGTACTGGTCAGGAACAGCTCATCTGCTTGCTTGAGGAACGTGATATCGAAAGGCTCCTCATGGACAGCGATGCCGTTTTCTTTGGCGAGATCAATCACACTCTGTCTAGTAATGCCATGCAAAATCATGTGATCTGCCGGATGCGTATACAATGCGCCGTTCTTTACAGCAAACAGATTGGCGGAGCTGCACTCTGTGATTGTGCCGTTGCGGTGCAGGATGGATTCCTGTGCGCCGGCATCCTTTGCATACTGCTTCACCAGCACAGCACCTAAGAGATTGAGAGTTTTGATGTCACAGCGGAGCCAACGAATATCATCAACAAGCTGTGCGCTCCAGCCCTTTTTCATATCTTCTAGAGGACGAGCTTTTTTACGCACAAATGCCATGATAACAGGCTTGATGCCACTCGGAATATCGTGTACACGAGGGGCTGCTCCACGAGAAATTTGCAAATAAAGACTGGCGTCATCTTGATCGGTCAAATTGTTCTTTTCAATGAGCTGCAAAGCCACTTCACTGAGTTCTTCCGGGCTCCAAGGCAAATCTAGCTTGATTTCCCGAGCGCTTCTGTACAAGCGCGTCAGATGCCCCTCCCATTGATACATCTTCCCCTTGTAGATACGAACAACCTCGTAAATACCATCTCCGAAGTTGTAGCCGCGGTCTTCAGGGTGCACCGCTAATTGACCCTCTTCCACCCAATTGCCGTCTACATATAGCATGGTGAATCCTCCTTCAGTGCAATCCGCTTGTTCTACTTTCGGAACAGATCATTCCCGTTAACGCTATGAAGCATGAAAGTACCCGAAAAACGAAGGCCCACGTTTTGTACCGTTAAGCCAAGTTTTTCTAACAACGGTTTATGAATCAACCTTAGCACCATCGGTATGAGGGGGTCAATTTGAAAATAGCAAAATGGTTATCAATAATTTTGCGTGTTGGGACACCCTTCTATAAACATTTCATATGGAGGCAAAACGCGGTGGAGGAATCGACAAATCGACGCTTTCCAAGGTATGTACATAGGGGTACAGAAAGATTTGGGAAGAAGAGAAACTAAAGCTGTCGTCCATTGACGCCAGATGATGGTATTTGACTAACTATTCTGACTAGACGCTGTTTGAGAAAACAGCCCATAATAAATAAACAAAGCGAATGAGAAGGGAGAATGCTATGCGATCCGTCCGATTTTATGCCATGAGCGCACTGCTTGCTTGGGGAATGACGCTCTTGCCATTGCCGTTCTCCTCTACAGTAAGTGCGATAGATATACCAGAGTGGATCGATGAAGACAATTTATCTCGACATATGGATCATCTCGCCAGATTGCCTCGGCCACCTGCTACTGAAACAGAGTTTGCTGCTGGAGCCTACGTGGAGGAAGTACTGCGCTCCTACGGGTATCAGACATCGTTGCAGCCCTTTTACTATTACACCTATCAAAAGCCCTCTACCCTGTCATTTCAAGTGGAGGGAGTGCAGGTAAGCTGGAATCCGCATGGCTTGACCTATGGACCAAACGGGGTGGGAACAGCCCGGATTGTCAACAGCGGGCAGGGAACTGCTGCTGATTTTGAAAACGGAAAAGCCCGGGGGAATATTGCCTTTGTCCAAAGGGGCGAGATTCCATTCGCAGAAAAAGTGAGACAGGCTGCGGCTGCTGGTGCGGTAGCCGTCGTTATTGGAAATGATCGGGAAGGAGAATGGAAGGGTACCCTGAAGGAGCCGTTGGACATGTCGGTGCCAGTGATTGCGCTGTCAAAAGAAGAGGGTCTGCTTTTACAAAAGCTGCTTCTGGCCAATGAACAGCTGAAGGCGACGGTGAAGGTAGAGGGTAGCTACTCCAGCAAGCAAACCTCTGCAAATTTCGTCGCTACTCGCAAGCCGACCCAAGGGGGAACAGGGCAAATCGTGATGGTAACTGCTCATCACGACTCCGTACCTTTTTCACCTGCTGCAAATCATGGTGCTGCTGGCCTGGCCGTTTTATTGGAGCTTGCGCGCACGATGGCAGAGCGTCCGATTGATACAGAGATACGCTTCGTCAGTTTAGGAGCAATATCGGCGGGTGAGAAGGGAGCGGGTGCATACGTTAGCTCTTTATCTGCTGGGGAAAAAGAAAGAATCATCGCAGCGTACAGCCTAGATGGAGTGGGAAGCGAGGATGCTGGTGATTTACTGGTGACGACGGCTCTACGGACAAAGAACCTGCCTGTAGAATTGGCAGAGAAGGCGGGAGCGCGTTTCTCGAGCGCCGCAGAGGATCAGGTGAGTGGATATCGGGAGGACAGAACTTTGGCTTTGGCTGGAATCCCTACCGCACTCATCACACGTCCACCTGTTAATCAGTTGCGAAATCAGGCAGAGGATACACGTGAGAAGATCAGTCTGGAGCAATTGAGCAAAACCGCACAGCTGATGTTTACAGCCATCACGAAAATTACGGATACCAGTACTTCCGCGTACGCGCGAGGAAAAGAGAAAATGCCCGAGCAAAAGCCTGAAGCGGAAGAGGAAAATTAGGCACTTGCTACCATCAAACGTGAAAAAGCGTCCTGAGCAAAGGGGCGCTTTTTTTGAGGGAATAATGTCGTAATATGTCGAATGACAAGGAATAGTCACATTTCGATAAAAATCGTATAATTTTTAAGAATCTTAAAAATTTGTTCGATTTAAATCATTTTGCTACTTGCGACCATGCTTCACTTCCATCCAATGTAAAACAACGAATCAAGTCATCCCAGCACCTAGTTAATGTAATGACATCATCGAAGCAGTGGAGGTTGTGATGAAACAAGTAAGCTCTTTTTCCATTGATTATGTCCTTCTTCTTTTAGTTGGGTGGGTACCCATTCAAGCCGTTATTTTATGTTTGTCCCCCAACTATGCAGACACACGCTATTTTATTCTTACGCAACTGCTGTTTACGTTCTTTGTCGTATTTTGGATGAACCGGTTGTTGAAGAAAGTTCGGGTTTTGAAAAAGACTACGTTAGAATTGGATGCATTAGTAGGAGCTGGAAACGATCAGCTAAAGAAAACGGATCTGGCAATTGCCGTTGTGCAGCAAATGACGGATGCGGTGGCCATTTTGGATCAGCAAGGAAAAATTGTGCTGATAAATCAGGCTTTTTTGGATCTGACAGGATACGAGGAAGAAAAACTGATCGGCCGCCGGGTTTCGAGCGGCTCTGAAGAGTTAACCGCTTTGGTAGAACGCCATTACATTGATGTTCTAGAGGGGAAAGGAATTAGCGGTTTGGAAATGGTGCGGCGTCGCCCAAATGGCACAACTGTGCGTATTTTGTTTGATCTGGTCCCGTTATACAGTCAAACAAAAAAAGTAGTTGGTATCGTATGGCGCTCACGGGAAGTGGACAATCGTCAGCATACAGAGCTCTCATTTGAGGAGGGCCAGGCGAACTTCCATTTGATCACGGAGAATATGACAGATATGGTCTTCGTGTATGGACAAAATAGAGTTCCTAAATATATATCGGCATCGCTGGCAATGCTGCTGGGCTACACGGCAGATGAGCTTATGCAGATGGAGGATAGGTCCAAGCTGATTCATCCTGAGGATTTGGAAAAAGTCGAAAAAGTGTTTACCAGCAGCTGGACAAAAGAAACCGTGACGACCATTTTATACCGCATGCTCCATCGGGACGGACATTGGCTGCATGTAGAATCACGCTACAAACCGATCAAAGACTATGGAGGCAAAGTCGACAGCATCATGATCCTTTCGCGCGACGTAACCGAGCTGATCCGTGCAAAGGAATTACTACGCCAATCGGACAAGCTCTCGGCGCTTGGCCAATTAGCGGCAGGAATTGCCCATGAAATCAGAAATCCGTTGACCTCACTTCGTGGATTTGTTCAGCTGTTGCAATCCTCCCTGGAGGACAATGAAAAGCGCTATTGCGAGATCATGCTTGCGGAGCTGGACCGTATTAATTTTATTGTCAGTGAATTGCTCGTCTTGGCAAAGCCACAAGGAGTAAAATACCAGCAAAAGGATATTGCCAAAATCGTGGAAGACGTTATTTCCTTTTTGGCTAGCCAAGCGAATTTAAATAACATTCAAATACATACTTCGATCCAATCACAGCTGCCATTCGTTTCCTGCGAAGAGAATCAGCTGAAGCAGGTGCTCCTGAATATTTGCAAAAATGCCATTGAAGCATTGCCAGATGGCGGTGAGATCTACGTGGAGGTCGTACGTGAATCGTCTGCCTACCTGCAAGTGCTTATACGGGATACTGGCTGTGGTATAGATTCTGAGCATATACCGCGTCTCGGGGAGCCTTTTTACACCACCAAGGAAAACGGGACTGGACTCGGTCTAATGATCAGCTCGCGTATTTTGGAAGATCACGGAGGCAGTATCCGAATTGAAAGCAAAAGGCAACAGGGGACTACAGTAAGCATCCTGTTGCCTGTTTCAGCCAGCTCTTGATTCAGCTTTGTCGTTTCCAAATGTATCTGCCCAAAACGAGCATGCCGCAGTAAGTGGCAGCACTGGCAATCACCGTAGTGCTCCAGGGGATAGCAAGCGGAACCAGGGCAACTAATAACAGAGTAACCAGAATGACCAAAACAAGGGGAGCAAGCTGTAAATCATTGCGCTGCGCTACAGGGGCGGCAAGAGCGTACGTAAGCGTAGCGATCATAAGCGCTCCGTGTGCGAGAGAAAGTATGGCAAGTAGCCAATCTCCCATGGGAATAAGCTGCAGCAGGATCTGCTTCGTGGGCAAAGCCAGAGCGTGAACATCGTGCCAATATGCCAGTAGGATCGCTTGGCCTAGCAGGGTAGTCAAAAAGAAGAAGCCGGTCCCAATCCCAACACCACGCCATAGTGTATGCTCACTGCCTGTTCGAGCCGCGAGTGGGATCGTGACAACGATGCAAAGCAGCGTGTGCGAAGCGAGATAAAAAAGAGAATGTATAAGCCAATTCAGATTCATTTGATAGCCTAGACCGGGAATAGGCACATGAAACTGTTCGATAAAAATGAGACCGAATAAGAAAAAGCCGATGGCCAAGGAGATACCTAAGCCGGATACAATCCATTTCCAGCTGCGCAAAATAAAAACGACAGAAAGGAGAATGGTAAGGAGGATAAACCAAATAGGAGACAAGCCTTGGATGAGGTTACTCGCCATTTGACTGATCATGACTCCGACATAGGCAATCAATAAAAAATGAGTGACAACAGATAGAGTAGACGCAATTGCTTCGCCAAATAGGTACAAATAGAGATCGTAAATCGAGCGCGCGCCGATGCGATGGCATAAAGCGAGTAGGGAGTACCCGAGCCAGCCCATCCCAAGACTGACAAGCACGATGCCAATGGTTCCCCATGAGCCGAAATATGTGAAAAAGCGTAGCCATTCATAACCGCCTAAATAGGTTCCTCCAAGTGCAGACCCGGCAAATACAATAGCGATCTGCCATGCGGCTTTGTCCATAGGCATCATCCTTCTATCCAACTTGGTACAAGTGTATGAGAGAAGTGGGCTTGTTCAGAACCGTAGATAGAAAACAAACATTTTTATTTACTAATTATACTTATTTGGTTATAATTACAATATCAGCATTGATTTTTCGTATGGGGTGATACAAATGAAAATCGTAGGAATTGCTGGAAGCATGAATGCAAATTCGACGACAAAGCAAGCGGTACAAATCGTACTGGACGCAGCGAAGGAAGCAGGAGCAACTGTCGAGATGATCCACCTCGCTGAATGGAAACTGCCTATTTATGATGATAGAGAGGATTCATCCACTTATCCTGAGGCAGTACATGCATTTACAAAAGCGATCTCAGAAGCGGACGCACTGGTGATTGGATCACCTGAATACCATGGGACTATCAGTGGAGCATTAAAAAATGCGATGGACTTTCTGGAGGGCCGGCATCTTCGCGACAAGCAGGTAGCTTTGATTGGTACAGCGGGCGGGAGCATGGGAGCGACAAATACAGTCAACACCCTGCAATTGATCATGCGCAATCTGCATGCATGGCCACTCCCATCTAGTCCGAGTGTTCCAAACGCATACAATGCGTTCACACCGGAAGGCAAGCTCAAAGATGAACGCTTACAGGCTCGTATGGAGGGCTTGGGCAAGCAATTGGTCCAATTTGTCCAAATGATGAACCTAAATCGTGAAAAACAACCGAATTAGGGCAGGTTTATCTTGCAAATGCTTCTCAATAAGCGGTATTATATTTCTACGTGCCTTTTTTGGACGTCAGAAATATACGGTTTGGAAATGAGGGGTTCACATGCCGACGCCGAGTATGGAAGACTATTTGGAACGCATTTACAGCTTAATTGAAGAAAAGGGCTATGCTCGTGTCTCCGATATCGCTGAAGCGTTGGAAGTACATCCCTCTTCGGTTACGAAGATGGTACAAAAACTGGACAAGGACAAGTACCTCGTCTATGAAAAATATCGTGGGCTGGTTTTGACTGCAAAAGGAAAAAAGATTGGCAAAAGGTTAGTTGACCGCCACAGCCTTCTTGAGGAATTCATGCGAGTCATTGGTGTTGCAGAGGAGCATGTGTATCAGGATGTTGAGGGAATCGAGCATCACCTCAGCTGGGAATCCATCACGTGCTTGGAATACCTCGTGCAATACTTCCAGGCTGATCCTGCCCGGATGGAAGAGCTTCGACGCATCCGCCAGGAAGATGAGCAAAAAGAAGAATAACAATGACATGTAAAGAAGCGCAAGCCGTCCAGGCTTGCGCTTTTCGCTGTCGTAAGGGATTAGCCATCACCCTATATTTGTAGAGAGGAGCATTTTTTCGGGCAAGATGCTGTCGTGCTTCGGTCAACAGGCATAGAAAAGGCTGTTTTAAGGAGGCTGACATGAAAGCAGACGCAGTCTTTGAGGGTGGCGGAGTGAAGGGGATTGCTTTTCTTGGGGCCTTACAGGTAATGGAAGAGCATGGCTACACATGGGAAAAGCTGGCTGGTACTTCCGCCGGTTCTATCGTAGCAGCCTTGCTTAGTGCTGGATACACCAGTCAGGAGCTAAAACCGATCTACGAAGAACTGGATTACCTCTATTTTCTTCAGCGAAGCGGAATGGGTCGCCTGCCAGTTGTGGGCCCGATTTATGAGCTGGTTGTCCGAGAAGGGGTTTATCGTGCGGATCGGATTGAATTGTTTGTGGAAGATTTGCTGCGTAGAAAAGGAATACGAACCTTTGGGGACCTTCCCATCGGCAAGCTGCGCATCGTTGCCTCGGATATCAGTGTTGGCAAGATGCTCGTCATGCCGGATGACTTGGTGCGATACGATTTGGACCCTGAAGATTTTCCGATTGCTAGGGCTGTTCGAATGTCGTCCTCTATTCCTTTTTTCTTTCAACCTGCGCTTTTAAAAAAGCCAGGCCAAACTCACTATATCGTAGACGGTGCTCTACTGAGCAACTACCCTGTCTGGCTGTTTGATGTGGACGGTACGCCCCGCTGGCCAACGATCGGTTTTCGTCTCCAGGACGACCAAGGGAAAAGGAATGAGGACCGCATAAAAGGGCTGTTCTCGTTTGCGAGCAGCCTTCTTTCCACCATGCTGGATGCCCATGACCGCCTTCACGTCGAAAAAGCAAAAGCAGTGCGGACTATTTTTATCAACACGCTCGGTGTTCGAACTACTCAATTCCAATTGCCACCTGAAATGAAGCAGCAGCTGTTTTCGTCCGGGGAATCGGCAGCACGTGTGTTTTTAGAACATTGGGATTTCGATGACTATGTCAAAGTCTTTCGCAATACCTCTCCCAAAATACCCGTGTGAAACGTTATAACCTTTGTACAAAAAAGAAACAGGCAGCCTTATTCGGGCAACCTGTTTCTTTTTCGTTTCGCATTCTTCAATGAGAGATGTGGTCTTGCGATTTCTGATCGCTCTGCTTTTCTTTGGATTTCCCTTTGTTGCCATCAATCACTCGGAATGGGTGATCTTTCCTGGGCGACGCAGATTGCTTTTTAAACGCTTGTCGGATGACCGGTGTTTTGGGACTCCCCTTGGTTTTTGGCTTTGCGTGCTTAGGCTTTCGCTGCTCAGATGCCCGGGGAAAGAAGGAGCCGCTTTGCAAGTAATTTCGAACCACCAAAAAGAGTACCACACACAATCCCAAAATAATCAAGGTGTTAATGGGGTCAGCGATGAGTTTAGTCATAAATCCATAGATTGCAAGCAACAACACAATCAGAATCACTGGTGGGATGCGGCGTAACATAGGGCTTCACCTCTATGAGATTAAAAGTGCCTCACGTTATCCGGTCGTAGCCATTCTCTCTTGCACATGCTTCTGATCAAGCTCTCGCATCTTTTGGAAGGAAGCGATCGCTACTTCCACTTGACTGTCGTCTGGCTCTCTCGTTGTGATCTTTTGGAGCCACAATCCTGGGTAGCCAAGATAACGGAGGACTGGAGTTTCACGAAGCTTGTTTGTCCACTGTAGAACCTCATAGGAAACGCCAATCACCAGTGGCAAGAGAACAATGCGTTGCACGACACGTTCCGTCAGGGAGTCATAACTGAACAGTGAGTAAATCACGACACCGACGAATACCGTGAAAATGAGAAAACTACTGCCGCAACGGTAATGCAAGGTGGAAAATTTTTGCACATTCGCTACTGTTAATTCTACCCCGGACTCGAAGGCATTAATCACTTTGTGCTCAGCCCCATGATATTGAAACAGCCTTTTGATGATGGGGGCTTTCGCTATGGCAGTAATGTAGCCGAGGAGTAGAAGAATCTTAAAGCCGCCTTCTGCCAAGGTCTGAGGTACGCCATCTGGAACCCATTTACCCAATAGAAAGTCGGCAAGAAATACGGGAACGAGCGTGAATACGAATTTGCCGAACAAGAACGAGAGGACACCAACGACCGCAACACCAAGAATCATGGTAAGTTTGGATGGGCCTTCCGATACTTCTTCACCAGATTCCGTATTGTAGCGCTCGGAGGCGAAGTTGAGATGTTTGGCCCCGTTCGCACTTGCCTCAATTAATCCGACAATCCCGCGCAAAAACGGAATTTTTTTCAAGGGAGTAATCCATTTATATTCCGTTCGGGGGGCTTCAAAATACTCAATGTCTTGATTTTTTTTGCGAACAGCTGTAACGGTCATAGTTTTGCCGCCGAACATGACACCTTCGATAACGGCCTGACCACCGTAGCTGGGTACTTTTTGCTCTGCCAACGTGAATCACCTTCCTTACCTCCTATATTAACGGAAATAAGGCAATGAGGCTACAAGCAGTTCACGATCTGGTTAGAAAAGTCAACAATTAGTGAAAAACAAGCAGGGCGCGCATACTACAAAGGAGGTGATGTATGTGGAAGCGACTAAGACAAGAGGTAGGCATCGAGAAAATAAAGCAGAGCAGGAAGGACAGCAAACAAGTAAGCAGTCGTCGACATCCAAAGTGCTTGAGATTGCTTTTTGGGGCACGATTATTTGGAGTATTGTTCGTTTGCTTGCCCACTTTTTAAATCTGACCCCTTACGGATTGGGCGCTTTTGCACGTCCACTGGTGGGTGTGGATGAGAATTCGATAGCCGGTATTGGTTTGGGAGCAGTGATTCTTTTTATCGAAGCTCTCGTTGCGACATTCTTGTTCTCCATGCTGTTTAGCAGACAGCGGGTATGGTGGAGCGGCTTGTTATTTGGACTAGTTATGCTCATGATTGCAGGATTTTTTTTCCGGATGGGGAACTGGGACTTTGACACCTTGTCTAGTGAAGGGGCTTGGTATTTATCCTTTGGTTTGTTCGTAGGAATGACTTTGACCCTGGAGGAATCAGATGAAATCCACTGACACGCAAATCGGGTGATGGAGAACCATCCCCACGGAAGAATAAGTGCAAATCTTTCTAATCGTATGGACTACTCTTTCATCTCTATTCCATTTGCAGGGCTTGTGGTAAAATGTTTCATTAGTAAAAAAACTTTTTTATCGAAACCTATTTGGGGAGGGATGCATAATGACTTCCATCCTATTGCTGAATGGCCCAAATCTCAATTTATTGGGAACACGGGAGCCAGACGTATATGGAAGGGAAACACTTGCGGATTTGGTCACGAATCTAAGCAAGGTAATGGATGAGCTGGGAGGCAAGCTAGAACATTGCCAATCCAATCACGAAGGCGTACTGATCGATGCGATTCATCAAGCACGAGGCGTTCATGACGGGATCCTGATAAACCCAGGTGCTTTCACACATTACAGCTATGCGATACGTGATGCACTGTCGAGTGTGGCCCTGCCAACTATCGAAATACATATTTCCAATATTCATGCCAGAGAAGAATTTAGACATCATTCTGTTCTCGCTCCTATTGTGATCGGACAAGTTGTCGGTTTGGGAATGGATGGCTATGAGTGGGCATTGCGTGCCCTTGTCCGCAAAATCGAAAAGAAATAAAGGGACCAAAGATGAAAGGGGAGACGGTTGTGATGAAACAACGTCTGACAAAATTAAGAGAAGCACTAGCAAATTTGGGAGCGGATGCGCTCATTACAGAAAAAGCAGAGAATCGTTTTTATTTGAGCGGTTTCTCTGGCTCAACTGGCTGGGTGATTGTAACCGAATCCGAAGCCTTTCTGGTAACAGATTTCCGTTATGTAGAACAAGCACAGGAGCAGGCCCCAGATTTTACGGTCGTAAACAATGAGCGCAAAGCAATTGAAGCAATCGCAAAGCTTTTAGCAGACAAAGGAATCAAGCGTTTGGCGTTTGAGAGCAGTGTTTCATTTGGCACACATCAAGAATGGAATCGGGCATTTGAAAATGTTGAATTGATTGCAACGAGTGGACTTGTGGAAAAAATTCGGATGTTCAAGGATGAATCCGAAATGGTAATCATCCGCGAGGCTGTCCGAATAGCCGAAGTGGCATTTGAGCATATTCAAGGCTATATCAGACCAGGAGTACGTGAAACAGATGTGGCGCTTGAACTCGAATACTTCATGCGCAAGCAAGGTGCGACAGGTTCTGCATTTGATATGATCGTGGCTTCTGGTGTTCGCGGGGCACTACCACATGGACGTGCAAGTGAGAAAATTATCGAGGCGGGCGAAATGGTTACACTTGATTTTGGTGCCGCTTACAATGGGTATAATTCAGATATTACCCGTACGCTTGCTGTTGGTGAGCCGAGTTCAAAAATGAAAGAGATTTACGACATTGTCCTGCGTGCACAGCTTGCGGGTGTACAAGCTCTGAAGCCCGGCGTATCTGCCAAGGCTGCGGATGCTGCAACACGTGACATTATCACAGCTGCAGGCTATGGAGACGCGTATGGCCACAGTGCTGGGCACGGACTTGGCATTGAAGTGCACGAGCTGCCAGGATTGTCGACTGTAAGCACCTTTGTCTTGGAGCCAGGGATGCTCGTGACGATGGAACCAGGCATTTATGTTAGCGGGCTTGGTGGCGTGCGTATTGAGGACGATGTGCTCATCACAGCAGATGGCCATGAGAACCTAGGCAAGTCTACGAAAGAGTTGATCATTTTGCCCGTCTAATTTATACTATTTCTGTTATTGATTGATTCTCGGGAGGACTACCATGATCTCTGTAAACGATTTTCGTACTGGCTTGACAATCGAAGTAGATGGCAATATTTATACCGTGCTTGAATTCCAACACGTAAAACCAGGAAAAGGTGCAGCATTTGTGCGCTCCAAGCTGCGCAACCTGCGCAACGGAAATACGACTGAAATGACGTTCCGTGGCGGAGAGAAAGTGAACCCAGCCCGCATCGAGTCTAGCACCATGCAATACCTGTATGCGAGTGGAGACGACTACACATTCATGAATACGGAAACTTACGAGCAAATGACATTTACTCGTAGCCAAATCGAGCGTGAGCTGCGTTTCCTCAAGGAAAACATGAACGTACAAATCATGCAATACAACGGAGAGACGATCGGAATTCAACTTCCTAACACGGTTGAACTCGTTGTAACAGAATGTGAGCCAGGTGTAAAAGGGGATACAGCTTCTAACGTAACGAAGAAAGCTACCCTGGAAACTGGCTTCGTAGTAAACGTTCCTCTTTTCGTAGAAGAAGGAGAGCGTCTGATCATCGATACTCGTTCGGAAGCGTATGTTTCCCGCGCGTAAACGGCGAAAGTACAAAAAAAGCTGTGCCCATCTGGGTGCAGCTTTTTTTGTTGCCAAAAGCAGGTGTTTGATAAAAAGTTTTGAAAAGCTTGAAAGAAAATACAATCTGATCCGTTAAACCAAGTGAGCCTGCCAAAAAGAGCGCTGCGCAGCGAACTGATTTTTGGGATAGGAGGATCTATCAAGTGCAGGACGATTGGTTGATCATACAACAAGTGCGTGAGGGAGACAGGGAAGTTTATGCGCACCTCGTTGACAAGTACAAGGATAAATTGTACGGCTTTCTGTACCGAATGACTGGACAGACGCAGGATGCACAAGACCTGACGCAAGAGGTCTTCTTCAAAGCATTCTGTCAGTTGGACAAATACAGACCAACAGATGCGTTTTTGGCCTGGTTATACCGAATCGGGTCCAATCTTTGTATAGATGTCTGGCGTAAAAACAAGCGTTACTCCAGGGAGCCTTTGGAAGAGGCGATGCTTATTGAGAACAACACGCCGGAAAAAGCATACCTCAAAAAAGAAAAGAAAGACGTCATAGGGCGCCAGATCATGGCATTAGGGGAAGAATATCGTGCGGCATTCCTGTTGAAATATACGGAGCAGCTCAGCTACAAGGAAATCAGCGAAATCCTCAATCTACCTATGACCACTGTACAGATGCGGATTCATCATGCTAAGAAAAAGCTGCGGGCCGGCTTTGCTCACGAAATGTCAGGAGGTGCTGCCATCTATGAATTGTTCTAAAGCTGATGCAGTGCGAGCCTATTTTCGTGGAGAGCTTCCTGAAAAAGAAAACAGACAAGTAGAGAAACATGTGGACAGCTGCCCGCATTGCAGTCGCCTGGTGTCTGAGGAAGATGAATTCGTATTGGAGATTGTGCTGCCGCCAACCCAGCTCCCGGCTGATTTCACCCAGCAGGTCATGCGTTCATTAGAGAATGTACCGATTCCCGTTCCGAAACCAAACTGGAAAAAAAGGAGTATTTCCATTATGAAAAAAACAGCATTAGCAGTTGCGAGTGTGACTGCTCTCATTACTTTTGGTTCGATTGTGTCCCCTACGTTTGCCAGCTACGTGACCAGTGTCATAGATTCGATCAAAGGAGTGGACAATGGAATAAAAAAAGCGGTAGAAACTGGTTATGTACAGGTAATCAACAAGAGTGACACGCAGCAAGGCGTTACCTTTACTGTGAAAGAAGTAGTTGCCGATCCGACGCGTATCGCGATCTTTTCCAGACTAGTAGATCGGGATGGAAAACAAATCAAATTGAAAGACAGCGAAAAATTTATCCTTACTTTTATGGATAAGGACGGAAACAAAATTGAACGTAAAGGCGGCCAATCTCAACGTCCGGATGGAGAGTATTTTGTTTTTGAGCGCGAAATCTTCAAGGACTGGCCAGAGCCAAGTAAAATCCCAGATGAAATCCAAATCAATATTAAAACAAATTCTCTCGATGGGAGACTCGGTAACTGGGAGGTAACGTTCCCGGTGGATATGAAAAAGGCAAGAGCTGTCGCTGTTGTAACGGACATCAATCAGCAGTATACAACGCCACAAGGTATCTCGTTCTCGTTCAAAAATATCATGACAACACCAAGCGCCAGTATTATTGAGATGGAGCGGACAGCAACAGATAAGTGGACTCAGCGGTTGAATCAAATCATGAGTGAGCACAATTGGAACATGGCTACACTAGAAAAAGGAAAAAACAAAGAAGCCGATATGGTGCTCCGTTATTTAAAGGATGTGGGTATTGCTGTTCAAATTTTCGACGAGAAGGGCAATGCAGTAGCCGGATATGACGATGTATTGCATGCCGATATTAACAATCTGAAAAAGAACGACCTCAAAAACATGAACATTGTTGAAGGATCTGAAGACGGCTCGGTATATACGATTCGGCATGGATTCTCGCCATTTGCAAAAAATCAAAAGCTGACCATGAAGCTGCACTCACTTTATATACATGAACCAGCAAATTTTGAGATGACAGTAGACGCAAATGCTTTAAGCAAGCATTCCGTTACGGTCGAAAAGGACGGAGCCTCCTTTCTCTTGCAAAGCCTTCATGTAAAAAACACAGATAAGGAAGAAATGATAGAGGGCGGATTCTATGATGAACCAGGTGTGGTAATTCCGTTCACAGGTAAATTGCCGGAGGGAGTGATTGATTCGCTCGCATGGAAAGCAAAGGATGAGTCAGGAAGAGTGTATGAAGTATCATACGACAGAAAGTATAACAGAGGTGAAGACGGTCGAATCCACGTTACAGGAGCATTCTTCATCGAGGGCATGGTACAGCAACCGAAGACGCTCACTCTTTCGTATATGCTCCAAAAGAAACAATATCGCGACCTGCATTGGGAAGTCCCATTTGAAATAGAAAAATAACGGGCATTAGAGCATTAAACCAGTCACTCGTTCTTTACATTGAAAACATCCTTTAAATACGTATGACCCCCTTCTTTCATCTCCTGAAGGGGGTTTTGTTGTATTCTATCCTTTTTACTTGTCATCAACGCTGCGCACGCCAGCGGTTCAGCAGTTCGTTTAGCGAGTCCAAAAAATATTCGATGCCTCTGTCCATTTCTACAAAGCGCTTGGAGATTATCTCGTTTTCATTCACGTCTTGAATTTGCGCTCCTTTTTCAATCGTCTTTTTCAAGGAATGAACTCGCTCAATGGAGGCGAGGAACTCTCTTTCCAGAGCATTTTCTGAATATATGTAGTAGGTGATGCGGTCACCTGTTATGCTCTTTTTTTCTACATGCCCAGACTGTAGCAGTAAACGCATGTTGGTCGACACGCTACCAAGGCTAACCTGGAGTGCTGTCGCAATTTGTTCAGCCGACAGTGTGCCTTCAGTAACCATTAGCAAGCCCAAAATTCTCCCCGCGATTCTGGATGCGCCTTGCTGCTCGTGATATAGGCCTATCTCTTCGATATAAGCCAACAGTTCTGGAGATAACTTATTCAACGCCAAAACTCCCTTTGGAAAAACGTCAGGACGTTTCTCAAGTAACTTGGCTAGACCCGTCTTTGAAAACGAGCCTAGACCTTTCATCATTATAGCAACATTAGCTTTTTCTGTCTGCTTTGGTCAGCTGACGGAACCCGAACAATATTCGGCAGACCCGCCTATTTTCATCCCGGTAGAATATTACTGAGTTGCTCATGCCGGGACCTAGCTCTGCAATGAATTGATCGGGGCCGACCGGAAGGAGTGGTATAGCGCTTTCGATCTCTCCCAACTTGACGGAAATGGTAAGTGTCTCACCAGATAAGCTGGCTGAGACACGGCTCCCCTCACTGGATGAATAATCACCACAGTATTCGGTCATAGCTGCTGTCTCTGGCACATAGCTGGGGTAGTGGAACTCAGATGTATCCACCGGCCGCTCATGTAGAGCATTGAGTGCCGCCGCTAACAGACCCCTTACTGCAAAAGCACCGTCTGCATTAATCAGGACGATCCCGGTAATTCCTGCTTCAGGCAGGATATGCATTTGCGCAGAAACGCCTTTTATTCCGCCCGAGTGCTCAACTAAGGAACCGCCGTGATAATGCGGGGATGGTGTGATGAACAACCCATAGCCGTAGTGAATAAAGGAATCAATCCCGATATGAGGTTTCATCATCTGTGCTACGCTCACTTCCGAGAGAATCCGCACATCTCCGGCGCAGCCACCTGTCCGGAATATTTCGGCAAAGCGGAGCATGTCGCGGGCGGTTGATTTCAAGAAACCGGCTGCACGTTGTGCTGGTGCATCCAACCAATAAGGGGAAGCAAACAGCTCCGGCTTACCATTTGTCAATCGCTTGGTATAGAGGGTGGAAATGGCAGTATCTTCAGGTAAATCGGATATCGAAAAACCTGTGTTCGTCATTCCGGCGGGCTCGAGAATGTGCTTTTTTACATACACTTCATAAGGCATTCCACTGACCTTCTCGATGATTGCACCTAGCAGTCCGAAGGCGTCATTCGAATAGCTGAACTGGCTTCCTGCTCCTCCCAAAAGCGAGAGGTCCGATGCAGAGAGGTAGGCGAGCAAATCATCGTAGGTGTCAATATATGCAAGCTCCTGGATGCTTTTTGTATCAAAGGGAGGCAGAAAATAGGAGTGATCAGGATCTGCCTCAATGCTTCTCCGCATGGCACCGAACAGCGATGCAAGCGGTGGGATTCCTGACGAATTGCTCATAAAGTGATGGATGGTAATTTGCCGACTTGCTTCCTCATCTCCGAAGCGGAAATGAGGCAAATGGGCAACAACCGGGTCTGTGACAGACAGCTTGCCAGCCTCCTGCAATTGCAAAATCGCGATGCAGCTGAATGACTTGGTGATGGAGCCAATACCAAATACGGTGTCCAATGTGATCTCTTGCTGAAGCTCGACATCGCTGTATCCGAAGGCATGCTCGTAAATTTGTTCGCCATCCTTGGCAAGCGCAATAATCGCCCCGGGAACCATTTTGGGATCGAGGATTTTGTTGGCGTAATCTTCAAAAACTAAGGTCCAGTTTTCCTTGTTCATGGGAATCATCCTTTCTGATTGACGGTGGTTGAGATTAGACATCATGATCAACTCCTTTATCAAAATGAGATTCTTGCCTCACCTCCTTTAAAAATGAGTTCATACTCCAGGGGGGAGCTTGCTTTCGGCCAGCATACTATCGCTTCGAGCGACAGGCTTGATTCGTACGCCGATTGTTGCAGCGATGGACAGCAATAAGCCCACCAAGAGAAATACAAAGCTTGCCTCAAACGAAATGTGAGCAATGATGGCACCCATGGCGACAGGTGTAATGATGCTGGCTGCTTTTATACCAGTGAGGAGCATGCCACTGCCGATGCCCAATACATTCGCAGGAATAATTCGCATGGCCAGTCCCATAACCGGCTGATTCGTCATAGAAAGAAATGCGAGTGCGGCGGCTTCATAGAGGACGAATTGCAAAACGGAGCCGGAAGTGATCATCAGAACAAGAAAAAGAGAGGAGAGTAATAAGGACGGAATGACCATTTGATGAAATCGATTCCCTAGATAGCGGTCAAACAACCAACCGCCTGTGAGGTTTGCGACCATGGCGGCGAACAGCGGGAGCGAAGCGGCAAAGCCGGTTTGCGTCAAATCAAGATGCTTCTCGGTCGTCAAATAAGTCGGTACCCACGTGAGAAACCCTGTAGCAACGATGCTGATGCCAGACATGATCATCGTCAGCATCCAGATTTGGCGGTTGCGCAGCACATCAGTCAATTTCATGCCAGGCTGCTGTGGCGTAGTATTGGCTACATTTTCTGGCACTGCTTCCGCTACCGGATTAGCTATTTCTGGAGGAAGCGGACGGGGCAGCAAAAACCAAATGATAGGAGCTATTAAGAGCCCTAGCACACCGAGCAGGATTGAAGTGTTGTGCCAGCCCAGCATAACGATAAGCGGGGCTACAATTAGTGGTGTAATCGCGGAGCCGAACGGGTCGGCAGAGAGGACAAATGCATTTGTTGTTGTGCGAATCTTGGCAGGGGTACGCTCCGCTACAGCTTTAAGGATCGCAGGGGACAAAGGAGCCTGGATGATTCCGAGAAGTACACGCACAACGAATAGTGTGAGAAAACCATTTACAAAGCCAGTGAGTGAAGTAAAGATAGCCCAAAGTAAAAGCCCAATAGCAATGATCCTTTTCGAACCGACCTTATCAGCAAAAGCCCCACCAGGAATCGTAAAGATGGCATAGCCGAGAAAATAAGCGCTTACAATTGCCCCCAGCTCAACCGAGTTGAGCCCAAATTCCTCGCTAATTAAGGGGAGAGCCATGATGATGCCAGTAACTCCGATCACCTCCACAAGTAATGTTAAAAATAAGAGTGCTGCACTAACTGAAACATGTTTCTTCACAAGCCATCATCACCTGTCCCGGTTATGTGTCTAATCTTACTGATTTTCAGTCATTTCAGTCAATGCTAAAATTACTGAAAATTAAAAGTCCAACCATTACGAATGTTTGTAGTCATTCTCATTCATGCGAGGATGGCGGTAAAAGGAACGATCCAAGGCAGCGACCGCCTACTTCAAATAAAAATTTCTCGCAGGAATAGGGCAGTTTTCCCCGTTCTTCGGTACATGTCAAGAGAATTTCTCAAATGAAAGAAATTAGTGGAGATGAGAAGCACATCGTAAGCTGATATCAAAAGATAGACAAGAAAAATCCCCTCCTCAGGAAACAAGGAAGGGGGCATCGTCTACCCTATCACTGCCGTAGTTGATCAGAACTATCGTCCGCCGAACCATTCCCATAGCTTCAATACAAATGCCGTAATCCCAGCGGCCATCAGCGGACCGACAGGGATACCTCGAAAAAACACAATTCCAATAATCGAGCCAATAACTAAGCCGACAATCATATGCGGTTCGGTCCGAAGTAAATCAAGACCTTTTCCATTCATCCAGGTGGCAATCGCTCCGCCTGCGAGAGCCGTCAAACCAACGACAGTCGTAAAGAGAGGGGTGACGTCTTTCCACGAGATCTTTTCGCTCGCAAATGGGACCAATACGGAGATGGTTAAAAAAAGCAGACCAAGCTCCAAGCCCCGTCGCTCGACTGTCGGGAAAAATCGTTCCAATGCCGTCAGTTTCAGTACCAGTAAGATACTCGCGGCAGTAGCAATAATCGGTGACCGGCCAATTAACCCTATGACGATAAGGATGACGAGCATCACTTCTCCAGACATCATTGGCATCTTCAAAACCCCTGTCCCTGTTCTCCTTTCACTTTATGAGACAAGGTGTGGGAGTATTCGTTTCTCCTTAACGAACGGGACAAGTTTATAGTGATCGACCCTGGCGCAATAGTGCAGATCACTCCCAAAGTGGTTCTGTACAAGCCGTTTTCCAGTTGTCGTTTGGAGCAGTTGTGCTGCCAGTCTATCAGAGAGATGGAGGTAGCTCGCTTTTAATGCTTCTCCCAGATCACATACTTGGAAATGAGCATTCAGCTTTTGTGCCTGCACGAGCATCAAGCCCGCCGCCAAACCATCCTCCAAGGCAAATTCAGAACGTGTGCCAGCACAATAAAGCGTGATATCGAGATGATGGGTGAGCGCGTGCTGGATACACGCCGTGGCGTTGAGAAAACAGCCAATAAGCAGAGCAGAGGCTCGTTCTGCTTTTTGGATAGCCCGTGTCCCGTTCGTTGTCGTCAGGATGAGGTGGCACCTGCCATTTGCTCGCGTGGCAATTTCAGTTGGAGAGTTGTTACAGTCAAACTCAGGAATTTTTCGACAGTGCCGTTCACCAGCCAGGACGCTGTCAGGTGTGCGAAGGGAGTTGGCTTGACCAATTGTCTCTACGGGTATGACGGACAGAAACCCGTTCCCGAGTGCAGTCACGATCGTGCTGGACGCACGGAGAACATCGATAACGATCACTACACGATTACTGATTTGGTCAAAACGAATTTCCTCCACAGTAGGCACCACTTCTATCCGCACGGATCTGACCTCCCCTCTTCCATAATGAGGGCTGTATCGCTGCGTAAGCCACGCCGGAGTGTTTCCAATGCCAAAACGTCCGTGTAGGCGATATTTCCCAAATTTACGTCACTTCCGATGGAACGAATCAGGTTCACTTGCTGCTCCTTTTGGGGTGCTTCCCAGATGAGGCGAGCTGCCTGGCTTTTTACCGTATGGACGATATCGTGAACAAAGCTCTCGTCCACCTGGCCATTAGGATCAAAAACACCTACAGTTCCACTTTCCCTTGCCTCAACGATTACGTGGCTTGCACCTGACTCTAGATCGGCAAATAGAGTTTCGATGAGCTCGTCACGTTCTGCGCGGTAGTCCGCGGCCTTCTTACCGAATTCGGTATAGACGACAAGTCCGGTTTCTACCCCTATCCGAATAGCCTCCCGGCGCTGCGAGGCAGGCAGAGCAAAGGTTCCGTCCGAAATTTCAACTGCGTTAAAGCCTAGTGCGTGAATATGTGCCATATAATCCTTTACGGGTGCTCGTCGGACAGCGATTTCGAAAAAAGTTCCGCCTGGCATGACAGTAAGTCCATGTTGTTTCGCCAGCGTGATTTTTTGCTGTAGCAGGTTTAGCGGGTACAGGGCAGTCGTGCCAAAGCCAAGTTTGTATATGTCCATATAGGGAGAGGCCAGTTCCAGTAAATCGCAAAAGGCAGTACTCCCAAGTCCTTTGTCTATAACCATTGTCATTCCATTTGTACGAGGTTTGCTCCTTGTCAGCCCGGACGGATTTGCCCAGTTGGCGGGCACAAACGGATACTCGCAGTCTAGCATTGGCAGTTTCCTCATTTCTTCTAGGCGTATGGTTCAGTGTATGCCCTCTTGGGTGGAGGAGTGAAAAGCATAGGCGTTTACCCATATAGTGCTTAAATGGTCTGGTACAGGCATAGAGTGGAACGAGAGGAGGACGAGACGGTATGTGGGAAAAAGCAATCATGGGGATGGCTGCTCTGCGAATATTGTCCGGAAGTATTGAAATATTGGCTGCTCTGCTCATTTTAAAGGTAAACCAGGTGGAAAAGGCACTCATGATCAATTCCGGACTGGCGGTTGTCGGACCCGCTATTCTGATTACGACGACGGCGATCGGTCTGCTCGGGATGTCAGATCGGATCAGCTTTGCCAAAATTGCGTGGATCATGGTTGGCGTTTCGTTTATTTTGATTGGGGTGCGAAAATAATCTCCAATTCCTTCCACTGGTATCGCTGCTCACTATTGGGAAAGATAGTGTCAGGAACTAGATAGGGGAGTGGAAAAAGTGGAGTCGTTGACCAATCGAATTGCTTATTTGCGTGGTTTGGCAGAAGGAATGGACATAAGTGAAAAAAGTTCTGAGGGCAAGATCATTCTTGAGCTGATCGATATCATCGACGATGTGACTGCCCAGTTTCATGAACTGGAGACCCGAGTAGAAGAAGCGGAAGATTACGTAGAGGCTATCGACGAAGATTTGGAAGACATCGAGCTTTACTTGTTTGATGATGACGAACAGCTGTACGAAACAGTAAGAGATTACGACGACGATGAGCAGGACGAATACGCGACATACTACGATCTCGACGATGATGAGGATGCGTATGTATACGAAGGAGCGGGCGATAATCATCTCGAAACGACGTATGAGTTTTCCTGCCCAAACTGTCATGAAATGATTTTTTTACACGAAGGACAGGATGATGAGGGCTATACCCACTATGTCATCGAACAACATGATAGTAGGGCGGACACAGAGCCGATTAATCCGACCTAAACCAGGTAGTGCCAGAAGACATAAGCTTGTCGACTTACATGAATACATGTGAGGGCAAGCTTTTTTGTTTTTTTTTTGGTACAAGCAATCCACTGACTTATTTTTTAGCATAAATCTCGTCCATCTCTGCATAGGATGGAGGTAAGTTCAATGTGGACAAAGGCTAGGTGAGTAAAAAAGCAACCTTTAGCCAAAAAGGAGGGGACCAGCCGTGAAGGAGATCATGGCGATCTTGCCGGCAAGCATACGCACTATTTTACACGCCCTTCCTCCCACGGTAACAGAGCAACTAGAAGAAATACGTCTTCGGCAAAATCAGCCCTTGGAAGTCAGATATGGTCAGCAGTCCAGTTATGTCACAGCTTCTGGGCAGCTCACTTCGATAGCGAGCCAAGGGTGGGAATTCACCGAAGAACAGTCAGTCAAGCTCTTGAACCAGGTAAGCCAGCACTCCTTGTACGCATTGGAAGAAGAGCTGAAACGGGGCTACATCACTGTCGTTGGCGGTCATCGGATCGGAATCGCGGGTAAAGTGGTGCTGGACAAGGGAGAGGTAAAAGGAATCCGCGATGTCACCAGCTTCAATATCCGGATTGCCCGCGAGAAAAAAGGAGCGGCACAAAAGGTCATGCCGGTTCTCTTTGAGAGCGGTAAATTGCTCAACACGCTACTCATCTCCCCTCCTCAATGCGGAAAGACCACATTGTTACGTGACATGGCCAGGTCCATCAGTTACGGCAGCGAGTGGTCTTCGAGTCGGAAGGTAGGGATTGTGGACGAGCGTTCCGAGCTGGCTGGCTGCTTGCAAGGCGTACCGCAGCGAGATGTCGGTCCACGTACGGATGTGTTGGATGCTTGTCCCAAAGCAGCGGGCATGATGATGCTGATCCGCTCCATGTCTCCGGATGTTTTGATCGTGGACGAGATAGGCCGCCCCGAAGACGGTGATGCCGTGTGGGAAGCGATACATGCGGGTGTATCTGTCATCTGCTCTGCACACGGAGCGGATGTGACGGAGGTTGCCGAGAGACCAATGCTGGGAAAGCTGATCCGACAGGGTGCTTTCTCACGTTACATTGTCCTCAGTCGGACAAAAGGGGTAGGTACGATCCAGGCCATCTACGATCAAGGCTTGAACCCGCTTAAAAAGGAGCAGGTCGTATGATCAAGCTGATCGGCGCCGTACTGATCCTTTTTTCCGCATCTATGGTTGGCTGGCAGATTGGTCGCTATTACGCTTATCGCCCCGTTCAGCTGCGAGCGCTGCTGGTTGCCCTACAAATGCTTGAAACCGAAATCGTGTACGGTCTAACTCCGTTAAATCGTGCATTCGTAAAGGTCGGTCAACGTGTTTCGGAGGACGTCGGCAAAATGTTTCTCTTTGCTGCGGAACTACTGAATACCGAGAAGGCACAATCCGCTGAGGAAGCTCTGAGGCAAGCGATGGGGAAGCTGTGGACGCATACGGCCTTGCGAAAACAGGAACGAGATGTGCTGACAAGCTTGGGCCAGGTTTTAGGTTCATCTGATCGGGAAGACCAGCAAAAGCATTTGCGCCTGGCTGTAACCCATCTTCAGGGACTTGCCCAGGAAGCTCGTTTCGAACAGGAAAAGTACGAAAAAATGTATAAGAGTCTTGGCTTCCTTGGTGGTCTGCTGGTCGTCATCCTGATGTTCTAAAGGTGAGGTGTTCACAGTGGATTTTGATTTGACACCTGTTTTCCAGATCGGAGCGGTAGGATTCATTACAGCCATCTTGCATACGGTCCTGAAGCAGGCGGGCAAGGAAGATATCGCGCACTGGGCTACACTCGTAGGGTTTATCATTGTCCTGTATATGGTGTCGCACTACATCGGCGATCTTTTTACCGAGGTAAAACGCGTCTTCCTGTTCAACTGAGGAGGGGCTTCAGATGGAGATCGTGCAAATCGTCGGGCTTGGGCTGGTGGCAACGATTCTGGCTTTGGTCATCAAAGAGCAGAAGCCGATGTTCGCCTTCCTTTTGGCTATCGCCAGCGGTGTCATCATCTTTTATTTTCTCGTTGGCAAAATAGCCGAAGTCATTCGAATTCTCGAACGGCTGGCAGTCCAAGCAGATTTGAACCTGGTGTTCCTGGAAACCATTCTAAAAATAATCGGAATTGCTTACATTGCTGAATTCGGCGCACAAATGACCAGAGACGCAGGGCAAGGGGCCATCGCCTCCAAGATCGAGCTGGCGGGTAAGGTCTTGATTTTGGTCATGGCCGTGCCGATTATCCAAATCATCATTGAGACAGTCATCGACTTGTTGCCGGCGTGAGGGGAGGTGGGATGTCAGTGGCGCTTACACGCAAGTTGATCCTCGTCTTGTTCCTACTAATGCTCCTACCGATTGAAGGTGTATTCGCTTCTGCTACGCCCACTGCTGACCCGATAAACGAGATCGTCCAGCAGCAGGTAAGCCATTTGCAGCTAGAGAGAGTAGAGCAATACTGGACACAGCTTCAGAAAGAGTACAAAGGCTATTTGCCCGACATCAAATCTGAAGGCTTTGTTCAACTGCTCATGAATCAGGGAGAATTCAGCATTTCAGGTGTGCTCAAAGGAATGGGCAAGTTCGTTTTTCATGAGATTTTGATGAATGGAAAATTGCTCAGCTCCATTATTATCATTACCGTTTTCGCCATGATTTTGGAAACAATGCAAAATGCTTTTGAACGAAATGCCGTTTCGACCGTTGCCTATTCCATTGCTTATCTCGTCTTGATGGTTCTAGCTATCAACAGCTTCCATGTCGCCATTACTTACGCCAAGGACGCCATAGCAAACATGTCGGATTTCATGCTGGCTATGATTCCTCTGGTGATAGCGCTTCTCGCATCAGTTGGCAATCTGGCCACAGCAACCATGTTTCACCCGCTCATCATTTTCATGATCAACATCAGCGGGATGATGATCTCGTACGTGGTGTTTCCGTTACTGTTTCTCTCAGCGATGCTCTCCATCGTCAGCCTGTTTTCTGAAAGATATAAAGTGACACAGCTCGCCACACTGCTGCGCAATATTGCCATGGGTGTCCTCGGCTCCTTTCTAACCATTTTTCTGGCGGTCATCTCCATTCAGGGGGCCACCTCGGCAGTAACAGACGGAGTAACGCTCAGGACAGCCAAATATATTACCGGAAACTTCATTCCGATTGTCGGGCGAATGTTTTCTGATGCAGCGGATACCGTGTTGAATGCATCGTTACTCGTCAAAAATGCAGTTGGTTTAGCTGGGGTTTTGATCTTAATCACGCTATGCGCTTTTCCAGCTTTAAAAATTTTGGTACTGGCACTGATCTACAACGTATCCTCTGCCGTACTGCAGCCTCTCGGGAACAGTCCAATTATTAGTGCGCTAGGCACGATTGGCAAAAGCCTGTTGTTCGTTTTCGCCGCGCTGGCAACGGTCGGGCTGATGTTCTTTCTAGCCATCACCATCATTATCGCAGCGGGCAACATCTCTATGATGGTTCGGTAGGTGATCGAAATGACATGGTTAACCTTATGGCTGAAAAAAATCATCCTACTCGTCCTTTTGGCGGCCTTTCTCGATTTAATTCTCCCGAATACGACACTCCAGCGCTACGTCAAGATGGTGATGGGCCTGATTCTTTTGCTCACGATCATTTCTCCGGTCTTTTCTCTGTTTAGTCTTTCGCAGGAGGACCTTGCGTTTCGACTGGATCGCTATCAGCAGCAATTGAACAAGCCAGCCGATGCAGAGTGGAAAAGGATCACTGACAAACTATTAGGCCAGCAGGATGTACAAATGACCGCCTATGTCCAAAAACAGGTTGCAGCGGGAGTGAAGGCAAGGGTAGAGGAAGCGTATGGGGTGGAGGTGCAGGATGTGGCAGTCATCGTAAATAGCAAAAATCCCGACCAGCCTAAGCTGGAAAGAATCGAGCTTGTACTGGGAGAGCCAGGAGAGGAAAAGCAGGAAGGGCAGATTCCGATCGAAACCGTTAAACCAATTCAACCGGTAGAGATAGTCATCGGCGAGAAGTCTTCTGTCGAGCCAAAACGGGAAATTGCAGCAGCAGCGCAGCAGAGCGACCCGATGCTCACACAAATTTCGATGGATATTGCCACGCAGTGGGGACTTACCAAGGAACAGGTTGTCGTCGTGGACGAGTCTCGCAGAGGGGAAAAACAATAACGGATGTGTCCGAGAAAGCGAGGTGAGAGAGATGCTGGAAAAGCTGAAGAAGCTGTGGGAAGGCAATAGTGGAAGTAAAAAGCTGAGGCCATTCCATTACTTGATTGTCATATTGGGAGTAGGAATTGCAGCTATGATCTTGACGGACTTTCTCGCTGTAGAAAAAGATCAGGCCCCCCTCGGATTTGGTGTCTCCACGAATGAATCTGGGGGCACGCCAAGCGGCGACTCATCGACTCCCGTACTGGGAAGCTCACCCGCTACGGACATCATCGCTGAGTACGAAAACATATACGAATCACAGCTGCGGGATATTTTGGGGAGCGTGGTCGGTGTAGGGGGTGTGGACGTCATGGTCAATCTAGAATCCACACCTGAGCTGGTAGTAGAAAAGAACCGAAACATACGCTCCTCCACGAATCAGGAGATGGACAAGGAAAAAGCGACTCGCAATCAAAATGACCAGTCCCGCGATGAGCAGTTGGTCATCATCCAAGGCGGCAAGCAAGACCAACCCGTCGTCGTGAAAACGCTGAAGCCTCGCGTTCGCGGCGTCCTGGTGGTAGCAAAGGGTGCTGATAACATTCAGGTGAAAGCGTGGATCACCGAAGCTGTTCAAAAGGTTTTAGATGTTCCCGCTTACAAGATATCCATTTTGCCCAAAAAAGGGTAGGAGGTAATGGCAAATGATTCTGCGGAAACAAACAGTGTGGTTGTTGACAATGCTGGCTGTCATGGTGGTGCTTTCTGGGTACTATTTAGTGAAAGGACCTGTGGACCAAGTGCCCACCTCGGGAAATCAGCAGGCTGTTCAAAAGCAGGAGCAGATTTCAGGGGTCGTGGTTGAATCCAAGCAAGTCGAGCAAGCTCCTCAAGCTACACCAGTCGATGCGAAAAACAACAATCAAGAAGCTACTGCACCACAAGCAAATACTCCCATGACTCCTGATCCAGCCAAGCAGACAGCAGGTAATGCAGTCCTACCAGTAGCAGATACTACGAGCGAGATTTTCCAAGGCTATAAAATGAAGAGAGAAGCGCAGGTACAACAGCAAAAGGATGAACAGCTCGCGATCATGAGCAATGCAGACTCCTCCCCACAAGCAGTCGCAGAAGCAAAAGCAAAATACGAAGAGCTTTCTTCCCAGGACAATGCCACGATGAATGTCGAGGAAATGCTCAAAGCGAGCGGCTACCAGGATGCAGTCGTATTTGTACAGGACGATAAAGTAACGGTCATTGTACAAAAGGATAAACTGAGCGCAAATGAAGCTGTTGAAATCATCGCGCATGTCAAGCAGCATCTGAATGTGCCAGCTACGAATATTAACGTCCAGTTTAAGACTTCTTGAGTGAATGCAGGTGAAGCTTGTGGACGACTTCCCGTTATAAGCCACACTCAAAACGGGCATGATTGTAAGGATTTCCTCACTTCTTCTGGGAAAGAAGAGGGGAAATCCTTTCTTGACGTGGTCTGGGCAACAAGCTACCATGGATTTATGGTTTGCCAAAAGGATACATAATTGACTCCCTGAATCTTGATCGAAACAAACGAAGGAGTGCTTGTTCGTAATGAAAATTCATGAAATCCGCGAAATTATTAAGTTGATTGATCAATCTTCCATTAATGAATTCAAGCTGGAATCCGACGGGACAAAAGTCACCGTGAGAAAATCCAGTGGTACAGAGACAGTAGTAGTCGCACAACCTGCTGCAGCTGCTCAGGTAGCAGCACCAGTGGCAGTAGCTCCCGTAACAGCTGCACCAGCTCCTATAGCGGCCCCAGTGGCTGTGGAAGCGCCAAAAGCTGCGCCAGTAGCAGATGACGCTAACCTGCATAAAATTGTTTCCCCAATGGTAGGAACCTTCTACAGTTCTCCAGAGCCAGGCAAACCAGCATATGTCCAAGCAGGCGACAAAGTGAGCGCAAGCAAAGTAGTTTGCATCGTAGAAGCGATGAAGCTGTTTAACGAGATTGAAGCAGAAGTAACGGGCGAGATTGTTAAAGTACTCGTAGAAGACGGCCAATTGGTAGAATATGGTCAACCGTTGTTTTTGGTGAAGCCAGAATAAGGTGGAGGAGAGCGAAATGTTTCAAAAAGTATTGATTGCCAATCGCGGTGAGATTGCCGTACGGGTTATCCGTGCATGTCGCGAGCTGGGCATTCGTACGGTCGCTGTCTACTCCGAAGCGGATCGTGAGGCGCTTCATGTCAAACTGGCCGACGAAGCCTATTGTATTGGTCCAAAGGCATCCAAAGAAAGCTATTTGAACATAGCAAACATCATGAGCGTAGCGACCAAGGTGGGAGCAGATGCGATCCATCCGGGCTACGGCTTTTTGGCTGAAAACGCTGATTTTGCAGAGATTTGCACTGCATGCAATATCACCTTTATCGGTCCAGATCCAGAAGCGATAGTGAAAATGGGTGACAAGTCTACAGCCAAAGACACGATGAAAACGGCTGGCGTACCGACAGTACCAGGTACAGAGGGTTTGATTGAAGATGTAGCTGACGCAATCAAAACAGCGAATGAAATTGGCTACCCAGTCATGGTCAAAGCAACTGCAGGCGGTGGCGGCCGTGGAATGCGCGTTGCGGTAGACGACGAAGACTTGGAAAAAGCGATTCGTCAGGCACAAAATGAAGCGAAAACAGCGTTTGGTAATGCCGGGGTGTACCTGGAGAAATTCGTAGAAGGCCCTCGCCATGTAGAGATTCAAATCATGGCTGACAAGCATGGCAATGCTGT
Source organism: Brevibacillus reuszeri (assembly GCF_002897295.1). Classification (GTDB taxonomy): domain Bacteria; phylum Bacillota; class Bacilli; order Brevibacillales; family Brevibacillaceae; genus Brevibacillus; species Brevibacillus reuszeri_A. The sequence continues at coordinate 327,548 of NZ_BEXF01000003.1, read as the reverse complement.
CTACTTGGGCGAACGCGATTGCTCCATCCAGCGCCGTCATCAAAAGCTGATCGAAGAAGCACCATCGCCTGCATTGAGCGAAGAGACCCGCAAGCAAATGGGTGAAGCCGCAGTGGCAGCAGCGAAAGCTGTTTCCTACCACGGAGCGGGTACAGTAGAGTTTCTGTTGGATAAGCATGGCAAATTCTACTTCATGGAAATGAATACACGTATTCAGGTAGAGCATCCTGTAACAGAGCTGGTAACAGGAATCGATCTGATCAAGGAACAGCTGACTGTTGCAGCGGGAGAGCAGCTGTCATTTACTCAGGATGACATCAAGTTGGACGGATGGGCGATTGAGTGCCGGATTAATGCTGAGAACCCTGCGAAAAACTTCATGCCATCTCCAGGACGGATTACAGAATACCTGGCCCCAGGTGGTTTCGGAGTTCGAGTGGACAGCGCAGCTTATTCCGGATACGCTATTCCGCCGTACTACGATTCGATGATCGCAAAGCTGATCGTATGGGGAAAAGACCGCGATGAAGCGATCGAGAGAATGAAACGAGCACTCGGAGAATTTGTGGTCGAAGGAATTACAACCACGATTCCTTTCCATTTGAAGGTTCTTGAGCATGAAGTGTTTGTCAGTGGGCACTTTGACACCAAGTTTTTGGAGCTGTATGATCTGAATCTTGGTGAGTAAGAGCTGATTTGTAAAAAAACGGTGCTCTTGCTATAATGAATAACAAATCTAAAGGGAGGTGCGAAGCATGGAAGAGTTTACTCCAGATTTAGATAGAACGGAGCTGGGAAAAGTCCAGATCGCTCCCGAAGTATTGGAAGTGATCGCTGGCATGGCTGCGTCCGAGGTAGAAGGCGTAGCACAAATGAGCGGCGGTTTCGTAGGAGAAATAGCTGAACGACTAGGCCGTAAAAATATTGCACGAGGCGTTCGCGTGGAAGTAGGTTCCCGTGAGGCTGCGGTTGATGTTTCTATTATCGTGAAATACGGACATCGAATTCCGGATGTTGCTCGAAATATTCAAGATAGTGTGCGTAATGCGATCGAGGGCATGACTGGTCTTTCGGTGGTTGAGGTTAACGTACATATCGTCGACGTAGAGCTGAAAGCCGAAGAAAAAGCGCCAGCGCCTGCTGCTGTAGTGGAAGATTACCAGCGCGTGCGTTAACATGCAGCGGATGGATGCCCCCTACTAACAGGGGGCATTTTGCTCATTCAAATTGAGCTTTTGTCATACGTGCCATGTTTGTCTCCACTGCAAACTTGGCTTAAAGGAGAGATGCATGTGAATTTGTTTGACCGCTTTATCTTGACGATTTACAGCTTTGCTCTGATCATCCTATCCTGCATTGCAATAACCGCTTTTAGCGGATGGGTCTCACCAGATGTATTTACGCCATATGTAGATCAAATGCTAGCTGGGACCAACATCACGTATCTCATCGTTGCGATTATTTTCCTCGTTGTCAGCCTTCGTTTCTTTTTCAGTTCCTTCCGCAGAAACAAGCCTAAAGTGGAACGCGGTATTCGCCAGCGCAATGATCTCGGTGAAGTTAATATTACGATTCAGACGATCCAAACCATTGCTGAGCGTGCTGCGAGACGGGTAAAAGGCGTTCGTGATATGAAGACGACTGTGAAAGCATTAGAAAGCGGAAATATTATTACCTTGCGTGTTTCTGTGGATGGGGAAACGCCTTTGCCTGATTTGACACAGCAATTGCAGGCCGGTGTAAAGGAGCAAGTGGAAGGCATTGCTGGGGTTGTTATTTCTGAAGTAGCAGTCGTTGTTACGGAAGTTGCTCAGCAAGAAAACTACGCGGCTCGCAAGCGTGTGGAATAGAAGGTGAACGCCATGTTATGGGAGTTATTGTGGGAGCACAAGGGGAAGCTAATGGGGGTTATTGCCGGACTTTTTTTCGGTATCATCTACCTTCTTGTCGGCTTTTGGGATACACTGGTGTTTGTTGTGTTTGTCGGAACCGGCTACTATATTGGTCGTAAATTGGATCATAAAGAAGATTTGCGGGAAATCCTTGATCGGATTCTGCCAGGCAAGTTCCGGTGATTACGTTCGGAGAGATGAACTCCGAGCTCACTTTAATTAGTAGGTGAATGGAATGAAACGAAGAACAGCACGAGAAAAAGCAGTCCAATGTCTATTCCAGATTGACATGGCTGAAGTCCCAGTTAAGGAAGCAGTTGCACTAGTTATGGAAGAATCCGAAGAAAAAACCGAGTATTTGCGTTATCTCCTCGATGGTGTATTAAAAAACCTGGCAGAGATTGATGCAGAAATCAAAAAGTATTTGCGTGGCTGGCAGTTAGAGAGAATTGCCAATGTTGATCGCGCTATTCTTCGTCTGGCTTTCTATGAGATCATGTTTGAAGCAGAAACTCCCGATAAAGTCGTTATGAACGAAGCCATCGAGATTGCCAAGCTGTTTTCTGATGAGCAATCCCATCGATATATTAACGGCGTCTTGTCCAGCTTCTTGCAGACTCGTGAGACGGCACAGGCGTAACAGGCAGGAGATACAAGCATGACTAAGGTAATGTTAGGCATTGATACGAGCAATTACCGGACATCACTGTGCTTGGCTCAAGAAGACGGCCGGATTGTGGCAGAAGCAAAACGCCTCCTGAAAGTAAAGGAAGGAAAGCGCGGTCTGCAACAGTCTGAAGCCGTCTTTCAGCATGTGATGAACTTGCCAGAACTAAGTGAGCAAATGAAATGGATGGATTATGAGATTGAAGCTGTATGTGTCAGTGAAAAGCCGCGTCCTGTAGATCAATCCTATATGCCAGTGTTTAAGGTAGGAGAGGGTCTCGCGAAATCACTTGCAACCTATTTGCGTGTTCCCCTTCATTTGACTACCCATCAGGAAGGACATATTGCCGCAGGGGAATATACCGCCGATGTACGTCCCGAAGAGAACCGTTTTTTGGCTGTACATCTATCCGGAGGTACGAGTGAGCTTCTAGTATGTGAACGATTGAGTACGGGCTACTCGATTGAAAAGGTAGGGGGAACTATTGACCTTCATGCCGGACAATTGGTAGACCGCATCGGCGTTGCTCTTGGGATGTCATTTCCTGCAGGTCCACAATTGGAGGAGCTAGCGAAACAAGCATCAGGAGAATTTCGGGTTTCCTCAGCGGTGGATGGTCTATCGTTCAGCTTTTCTGGTCCGGAAGCATCGCTGCTGCGCGCACTTCAGGCGGGGGCGGCAAGCCACGCTGATATTGCCCGTGCAACAGAGCAATGCATCGCCAATACACTGGAAAAGTCATTGCGCCGTGCAGTAGAGCAAGGCTTGCCGAAAGATATCCTGATCGTCGGCGGTGTCGCTGCGAATCAATACATGCGTGAGCGCTTGATCAAACGATTGGAGCACCCTGCAGTCAAAGCGAAATTATACTTCTGCGACCCTGTTTATTCAGGAGATAACGCTTATGGCGTGGCTATGCTTGGGTGGATGAAGCAAAAGACGAACATTAAATAATGATAAACTTTTTATGATTCGGCTTTACAGCTACTCACTAAATCGGTACACTGGATGTATCGACGTAAATGAAGGAGGCTTTTTCTCCATGGCTGCAACCATTCTCCAAGGAAAAGAAGTAGCACAAAGTATTCGCTTCGAATTGGCAAACGAAGTTGCTGATCTGAAAGAACAAGGGATCGTCCCAGGCTTGACGGTAGTGCTGGTTGGCGATGATCCTGCGTCGCATTCGTATGTACGCGGAAAGTCTAAAGGCTGTGAGGAAGTCGGTATCCGTTCTGAGTTGATTTTGAAGGATGCTTCGACTACAGAGGAAGAATTGCTCTCGATCATCCAAGGATTGAACGAAAATCCGAACGTTAACGGGATTTTGGTTCAACTCCCTCTGCCAGCTCATATTTCAGAGGCTGCTGTGATCGAAGCGATCCATCCAGAAAAAGACGTGGACGGCTTTCATCCAATCAGCGTAGGCAACATGGTGCTGGGGAATGAAACGATGCTTCCTTGCACACCGCACGGGATTATTGAATTAATCAAACGCACAGGTACATCAATTGCAGGCAAGCATGCTGTTGTCATCGGCCGCAGCAACATCGTAGGCAAACCAGTTTCCTTACTTTTGCAGCAAGAAAACGCTACGGTCACGATGTGTCATTCGCGCACGCAAAATCTGGAGGAGTACACGCGAAAAGCGGATATTCTCGTAGTTGCTACTGGTCGTGCTCACATGATCGGAAAAGAACACGTGAAGCCTGGGGCGGTCGTAATCGACGTCGGGGTGAACCGCATCGAAACAGGCAAGCTGGTCGGAGATGTCAAATTTGACGAAGTGCAGGAAGTGGCAAGCTTCCTGACACCAGTTCCTGGCGGCGTAGGACCTATGACCATTACGATGCTTTTGAAAAACACGGTGATGGCAGCGAGAAAGCAAGCAAAACGATAAAAGTACCTGCTACTTGGAAATGGATAGGGCACTCATTGCTTTATCCATTTCTTTTCTATAGGAGGGCGTATGGCTGCACAAAACATTTTATCTGTCAGTGATCTGAATCGCTTCATCAAGCATGTGCTGGAAAAGGAAGCGTATTTGCAGGATATATGGGTGAGAGGAGAAATCTCGAATTTTACCCACCACTCCAGCGGGCATATGTATTTTACCCTCAAGGATAAGACTTCGCGGATCAAAGTGGTGATGTTTGCCAGCTATAATCGATTCGTGCGCTTCCTGCCAAAGGATGGTACCAAAACAATCGTACGAGGCTCGATCTCTGCATTTGAAAGGGATGGCGCCTATCAGCTATATGCCAAAGAGATGCAGCCGGATGGACTGGGATCTCTTTATTTGGCGTTTGAGCAATTAAAAGAAAAGCTGGCGGCAGAAGGCTTGTTTGCGGCAGAAAGAAAACGGCTGCTTCCACGTTTCCCAAAAAAGGTAGGGGTGGTTACATCACCTACCGGGGCAGCGATTCGGGATATTTGCACAACGATCAGGCGCAGATACCCGCAAGCCCAGATCGTACTGGCTCCGGCTGTCGTGCAGGGAGTGGACGCACCTACTTCTATCATCTCAGCGATTCGCATCATGAATCAGCAGACGGATATCGATGTGCTGATCGTGGGGCGAGGCGGCGGCTCGATCGAAGAGCTATGGGCTTTTAATGACGAAATGGTAGCGCGGGCTATCGCCTCCTCGGTCATCCCTGTCATATCGGCTGTCGGACACGAAACGGACGTAACGATTGCAGATTTCGTAGCGGATGTGCGAGCAGCTACTCCTACCGCCGCAGCCGAATTGGCCGTACCGCACTACTTGGAATGGGTAGAGCGAGTCAAGCAATTCGATAGCCGCATATCCCGCGCTGTACAAAATCGCTTGAGCGCAGAGCGTAAGCGGTTGGAGCGTTTAGCGAACTCCTATGCCATGCGTCAGCCACAGAGAAGGCTGGAGGAATCAGCCGAACGACTGGACAGGGCACATCTGCGGATGAGTCAAGCGATGAAGAATCTCCTCGTCCGAAGACGCGAGCGCTTCGAACGAATCGACGGACAGCTGAAGCGGTACAGACTCGTAGATCGGATCGGCGAGCGGCGTAATAATGTATCCACTCTCCGGGCGCGACTGGATGAGCGAATCAGGGGACATCTCACACAAAAGCAAATGTCGTTTGCGGCTCGCATTGCACAGCTCGATGCCCTCAGTCCACTGAAGGTCATGCAGCGGGGATTTTCCTTGGTGTATACAGGTGAAACTTTAGTGAAATCCGTAGAGCAGTTTGCTCCAGGAGACGAGCTCATGGTACGATTAAAAGATGGTAGTGCGACTGCACGTGTGGAACAGATTAATCGGGAGGAGAAACATAATGGCTCGCAAGAAAACAGACCAAGAGAATGACATGCAGTTTGAAGAAGCGATGAAACGGCTCGAGGAAGTTGTGAATCGTCTTGAAGAAGGAGAAATTTCTTTGGAAGAAGCAATCACTCTGTATCAGGAAGGGGTAACCCTCTCCCGGATTTGCGGCCAGAAACTGGATGCAATTGAAGCCAAAATCGTTCAGCTGGTAGAAGAGGACGGACAGTTGAAGCAAAAGGCTTTTCGGGTGGAAGGGGAATGATGATTACCGTGGATACATTCCAAACCTACCTGAGAGAGAAGATCGATTTTATTGAGGACAAACTCGTTCCTGCTCTGGAACAACAAGGTGTTCCTTCTTCCCTCTACGAATCCATGAAGTATTCCTTGATGGCGGGTGGAAAAAGACTGCGTCCGATGCTGGTGCTCGCAGTATTGGAGGCGCTGGACAAGCCGATTGAGCGGGGGATTCCTTTTGCGGTCGCCCTGGAAATGATACATACGTACTCGTTAATTCATGATGATCTGCCTGCGATGGATGATGATGATCTGCGACGCGGCAAGCCAACGAATCACAAGGTGTTTGGTGAGGCTACGGCTATCCTGGCTGGAGATGCGTTGCTGACACGTGCCTTCTCTTATATTGCGGAACAATACGGTGAGCGAGCAGATGTATCTGCAAAAACTACGGTCAGCCTGATCGCCGAGCTTGGCAAACGCGCCGGTGCTACCGGGATGGTCGGGGGTCAAATGGCTGACATCGAGGGAGAGACCAAGAAGCTCGACCTGGAGCAGCTGGAGTTCATTCATCGTCACAAAACGGGGGACCTGCTGATCGCTGCACTGCGGGGTGGAGGGTACCTCGCTGAAGCTACAGAAGCGCAGATGGATGCTTTGACACGCTACGGTGTCTGCATCGGACTGGCATTCCAGATTAAAGACGATATTTTGAATGTAGAGGGAGACGCAGCTGAGCTTGGCAAGGCAGTGGGCAGTGATGCTGATCGTCAAAAAGCAACGTATCCTTCGTTGTTAGGCTTGGCAGAATCCAAGGAACGTCTCGTTGCCTTGATTGATGAGGCCAGAGCAGCACTTGTCGATGCTGGAATCGAGCACTCGGCGCTGAGTCCGCTTGCTGATTATGTGCGCAATCGAAAAAAATAAGAGAAAGCTGGCGTCCAGAAGTGGAAAGCCAGCTTTTTTGTATGACCCTGTAACAAAGCTTTACAGCTGCTTGTCATCAACACTGTTTAACCAGTTTTCAATCTCGCCAATCACAGATTCAATGCAGCCATCCTCAAAAGGCGAGTACAGCTTAGCGAAGGCAACCAGCTCTGTAAACGATTTACTGCCGCCTTCTTTACATAAAGCAAGGTAGTCAGACCAAGCCTCTTCGGCATTATCTTGCGAGCGTTTCCAGAACTGGAAGGCGCAGATTTGAGCAAGCGTGTAATCGATGTAATAGAACGGATCACGGAAGATGTGGGCTTGTTGCTGCCAGTAGCCCCCTGCTTCCAAAAAAGCATTTTCATCATAGTTTCGATAAGGCAGGTACTTGTGCTCAATCTCACGCCACGTCTGCTTCCGTTCTTGTGGGGTCATCTCTGGCTTTTCATAAACGGCATGCTGGAATTCATCTACAGCAACACCGTACGGGATGAACAGGAGTGCCCCGCTCAAGTGAGCAAATTTGTATTTCTGCGTATCCTCTTCAAAAAAGAGATCCATCCACGGCCAAGTCAAAAATTCCATGCTCATTGAGTGGATTTCGCATGCCTCGTAGGTTGGGAAGTGGTACTCAGGCACCTCAAATCTACGACTCACATACACCTGAAAAGCATGACCAGCTTCGTGCGTCAACACATCGATATCGCCAGAGGTTCCATTGAAATTGGAGAAGATAAAAGGCAGCTTATAGTGACTCATATAGGTACAGTAGCCGCCGCTTGCCTTTCCTTTTTTACTTACTAGATCCAGACAATCATTGTCGAGCATGAAGGTATAAAACTCGTCAGTCTCGGCTGACAGCTCCGCATACATCTTTTTCCCGTTGTCCACGTTCCATTCGGGGGAGCCTTTGGGAGCCGGATTGCCTGTAGCAAAATCAAAGTCCAAATCGTAATACTTCATAGTATCAACGCCTATGCGTTCTTGCTGCCTTTTGATCAGCTTTGTCGCAACAGGTACGATGTGCTCATGTACTTGGGAGCGGAAGGCTGCTACCATATCTGCGTTGTAGTCAGTTCGATTTAACCGGGCGTAGGCAAGCTCTACGAAGTTTTTAAAGCCGAGTTTTTTCGCGATTCGCGAGCGTACCTTTACCAAGCTGTCGTAAATGCGATCCAGTTCTTCGGTATGCTGCTCTAGAAAATGATACTTGGCTTCAAATGCACGTTTGCGCATCTGTCTATCCGTAGATTTTTGAAAAGGAATCAGCTGTGGAAGGTTGCGTTCTTCGCCTTCAAACATAATCTTGGCGGAAGCAATTAACGCTGTGTATTGACTCGTCAACCGATTTTCTTCCTGCAAATCAGCCACAACTTCAGGTGAGAACGTTTTTAAGGTTGTTTCAGCAAGCCGAAACAGCTGTGCTCCCCATTTGTTCTCAAGGTCGGTACGAAAAGCAGAGTGGACGATCGCATCGTAGTACCGGGAAATCATTCCTTGGTACAAGGGACCAGCTTCATCCCAATAGTCCTGCTCAGCTTTGTAGTACGGGTCCTCAGTATTGATGGTGTGGCGGATTTGCGCCACCTCCCGAGCTGTTTCTACTTCTTGGCGCAGCTCATTCAACTGTCCCATTACCTTATCCTGTTCTTCAAAGCTTGCCGCGTTCTGAAATGCATTCAACAGGCTTGTGAATTGCTTTTCGATTTGATCCATGTCTACACGGCTGTATGTAATTTCTGTGAACTTCATAGCGATCACACCTCACTTACGCGTTTTTGTCGATCGAGTTTATTTTAACAGAAATTGGTGTTTTTGCGCAGTCTGTTACGAGGTATGTAGGAAAAGTGGTGTTTTTAATAAGAAACCGTTATAATGAATCAAGTTGAAAATAAGCGGAGTAAAGGCTTTATTGAAAGAAAAGAGAGCCGAGTTTTCCATTGGCTAGATTGATTTGCAGCATGCACAATCGCCGGAGAACGAACAGTTGAAAGTGAGGAATACCAATGCTGCTTACTTCTATAAATGATCCAGAGGACCTGAAAAAATGTACAATGCCGCAGCTCTATGCGCTGGCGAATGAGATCAGGCAATTCCTTGTTGAGACACTCTCAAAAACAGGGGGGCATCTTGCTCCAAATCTGGGAGTAGTCGAGCTGACAATGGCTTTGCATTATGTATTTGATAGCCCAAAGGACAAACTGATTTGGGATGTTGGACATCAGGCATATGTACATAAAATGCTGACTGGTCGTCGTGAGATGTTTCCGACACTGCGCCAGTACAAAGGTTTGTGTGGATTTCCCAAAATGGTGGAGAGCCCACATGACGTTTGGGAAACCGGTCATAGCAGTACTTCCTTGTCCGCTGCGATGGGAATGGCAACTGCTCGTGATTTGAAAAAGGAAAAAAACCATGTCGTTGCGGTCATCGGCGATGGTGCCTTGACAGGCGGTATGGCACTGGAAGCCTTGAATCACATTGGACATGAAAACAAAAACGTCATCGTCATCCTAAACGACAATGAAATGTCGATTGCACCTAACGTCGGCGCGCTGCACAATTACTTGGGAAAAATACGCTCGACTGAAAATTACCGCTGGGCAAAGGATGAGGTAGAAGCCCTGCTCAAATCCATTCCTGCTGTTGGCGGCAAATTAGTGAATATGGCGGAGCGATTCAAGGACAGCATGAAGTATTTGCTCGTTTCAGGTGTTCTATTCGAAGAGCTGGGCTTTACCTATATTGGACCGATTGATGGTCATAATATGGAGCTTTTGCTTGATACATTGAAGACAGCCAAGCAGACAAAAGGTCCTGTTCTGATTCATGCGATTACGAAAAAAGGATTAGGCTACGCGCCTGCGGAGGCCGATTCGGTCAAATGGCATGGAATCGGAACCTACAAGATCGAATCAGGCGATACACCAAAGTCTGCACCGACCTATACATCTGTTTTTGCAGATACGATGATAAAGCTGGCGGGTGAAGACAAGTCGATTGTCGCGATTACTCCTGCGATGCCGGCTGGCTCCGGTCTCATTCCGTTTGGTCAAAAATACCCAGATCGTCTGTTCGACGTCGGGATTGCCGAGCAGCACGCATGTACGTTTGCTGCGGGTTTGGCAACACAAGGACTCAAACCGGTGCTAGCCATTTACTCTACATTCCTGCAAAGAGCGTACGATCAGCTTATTCATGACGTTGCGCGACAAAAGCTCAATGTTACGTTTGCCGTAGACCGCGCTGGTTTGGTTGGAGCGGATGGAGAAACACATCAGGGCATGTACGACATCGCTTTCATGCGTGCCATCCCGAACATGGTCATTATGGCTCCCAAAGATGAAAATGAATTGCGTCACATGATGAAAACGGCTTCCGTTTATGAGGGAGGTCCGATCTCGTATCGTTATCCTCGTCTCCCTGCCCGCGGGGTACCACTCGATGAGGAGCTTCAAGTGCTGCCAATCGGTAAAGCCGAGATCGTGCGAGAAGGAAAGCATGTAGCAATCCTCTCTTTCGGTCACGTGTTCGAAATCGCAGAGCAGGCAGTCAATCTGCTTCAAGCTGAAGGAATCAAGCCGATGCTCATTAATGCACGCTTCTGCAAACCGCTTGACGAGGAGCTGTTGTTCCGCCTGGCTGCGGAAGGCTACGATATTATAACGGTCGAGGAAGGCTCAGAGATGGGCGGTTTTGGTAGTGCTGTTCTCGAATGCTACAACCGAGCGGGCTACCATGGCATGAATGTACAGATCATCGCAGTAGACGATTACTTTGTTGAGCATGGCAGTGTCAAGGAACAACGTCAGGAAGTAGGACTCACAGCGGAGAATATTGCTTCTCGTGTGCGTACCCTGTTACCAATTTCGAAGGGCGTAGTGGAAGCATGAGCATAAGAAAAGAAAGAATTGACGTCCTCCTGGTTGAACGAGGACATTATGAAACAAGAGAGAAAGCAAAAGCGGCGGTAATGGCTGGTCTGGTCCAAGTAGCGAATGAACGCTGCGACAAGCCAGGTACAAAGTTTCCCGAGGATGTTGCCATTACGGTGAAAGGCGAGGTCCACCCTTACGTAAGTAGGGGTGGATTGAAGCTGGAAAAAGCACTCAAGGTATTTAATATAGACCTTACTGAACGGGTCATGATGGACATTGGGGCGTCGACCGGCGGGTTTACAGATTGTGCTCTGCAAAATGGGGCAAGGCTCGTCTATGCGATTGACGTGGGATATGGCCAGCTTGCATGGAGCCTGCGCCAGGATGAGCGCGTAGTCGTAATGGAACGGACCAATTTCCGGCATATGGACCCGGCTGGATTTGAACGAGAGCTGCCTGATGCGGCGTCCATCGATGTTTCGTTTATCTCGCTGAAGCTGATTCTTCCTGTGCTGTATCGCTTTTTAAAGCAAGACGGGGATGTAGTGGCTTTGGTCAAGCCGCAATTTGAGGCTGGTAAAGAGAAGGTTGGAAAGAACGGCATTGTTCGAGAGCCCGAAATCCACGAAGCTGTGCTCACGGATATTGGACAATTTGCCAGTAGTCTCGGCTTTGCCTTAAAAGGATTGGATTTTTCTCCGATAACAGGAGGAGAGGGCAACATCGAATTCGTCATGCATCTCAAAAAAAGCAATGCAGGGATGGATTCGGAAAGCTGGCTACAATGCGTGACAGAAGTGGTCGCTGCTGCACATGCAAAGCTGAAATAAAAAAGAAAACAAAAGCCTCGGGCGTAAAGTTACATTCGAGGCTTTTTATTTATGCAAGAAAAGTTGTATACTTGTATAAGGATTTCCAACCAACGAGTTTGGGGTGGGCCATATGAAAAAAATTGCAATTATCGTGAACAAAGGAAAACCAGAAGCGCGCATTGTCGCAAGAGAGCTGCTCTATTTAATTGAGGTCAGAGGCGCACGCGTTTTCTTGGATGAGAATATTGCGTCGGATCTGGGGCGCTCTGAATTGGGAGCATCCATTGAAGAAATAGGCAGAGAAGCTGATCTGGTCTGCGTTTTGGGCGGTGACGGAACCCTGCTCGGAATCGCACGTCAGCTTGCAGGCAGATCCATTCCGATCTTTGGGATTAATTTAGGAACTCTCGGTTTTTTATCAGAAGCCGAGCCGGAGCACCTGCCGCATGCTGTGGATAATTTGCTCTCTGGGAAGTACGATATAGAAGAACGCGCGATGCTGGAGGCATCCCTCGTCCGCAAAGGCTCGACTTTGGGAACGTATACAGCAATGAATGACATTGGAATTGCCAAAGGCTCTTTTTGTCGCATCATTCAGTGCGCGGTATATCTGGATGACGCCTACGTTGCTACTTTTAGCGGTGATGGTGTAATCGTGTCAACACCGACCGGCTCGACCGCGTATTCGTTGTCAGCAGGTGGTCCGATTGTAGCACCGAATGTGGACATGCTATTACTGACGCCGGTTGCTCCGCATTCGTTGACAGCACGCCCGATGGTCTTGTCCAGTGATCAGGTGATTCGCGTAGAAGTAGATGCGATTCATCAGGAGATGGGCTTATCGATTGATGGACAGTTTGGCTATCGACTCGAGGGCGGCGACCATATTTACATCAAAAAGTCTCCATTTGTTACGCCGTTAATCAGGTGGAAAAAAGGCGGCTTTTTCGAGGCAATTCGAACGAAATTACAAGGGGAATGGGAGTAATCCATATGAACAAAGGGCAACGACATATACGAATTCGGGACATCATCAGTAATCAAGAGGTCGAAACTCAGGATGAGCTGGTGGAGCGTCTGCGTGGGGCAGGTTTTAACGTAACCCAGGCAACGGTATCCCGAGACATCAAGGAATTGCATCTGGTTAAAGTGCCACTTCCTGATGGTCGATATAAGTATTCAATGCCTGCTGAACAAAAGTTCAATCCGTTACAAAAGCTGAGACGCATGCTGGTTGATTCGTATATCAGTATTGATCAAGCTGACCATTTTATCGTATTGAAGACACTCTCAGGACACGCCAATGCCGTTGCCGAGCTGATTGACAATCTCCCATGGGAAGAAATTATGGGAACGATCAGTGGCGACAATACGATCCTGATTATTTGTCGTTCCAAAGAAAATACACATGAAGTGACCAAACGCTTTATGGAAATGCTGTAAAGGTGGTCGCTTGCGATGCTAGTAGAACTCTCTATCCGAAATTTTGCCATCATAAAAGAAGTGACCGTTTCTTTTCAAAAAGGCTTGAATATACTGACGGGGGAAACCGGAGCCGGAAAATCAATCATCATCGATGCATTGGGCCTGCTGCTCGGAGGACGCGCTTCTGCCGATTTCGTCCGCTATGGGGAATCTCGTGCGGAAGTGGAAGGACTGTTTGAGCTGCCTGCGGGGCACCCTGCCCTGGCCGTTTGCGCCAATGTAGGCGTGCAGATCGAGCAGGACGGCATGCTGGTGGTGCGCAGGGACATTTCTAATCAGGGGAAGAGCATTATTCGTTTAAACGGGCAGCTGGTGACTCTGGCGATGCTGCGAGAGCTAGGGCCTTGGCTGGTGACCGTTCATGGGCAGCATGATACGCATATGCTGATGCAGGCCGACAAGCATATTAACTGGCTGGACGCATACGGCGAAGCGGCATTGGGTTCTGCCAAGCACGAGTACACTCAGCTGTACACGGCTTTTCGCAAAACGAAGCAGGATTTGGAACGGATGGCACGCAATGAACGGGAGCTGGTGCAGCGAATCGATCTTCTGGAGTATCAGTTAAACGAGATCGAATCAGCAGAACTGACGCCCGGCGAGGATGAAAAGCTGCTTGCTCAGCGCAAGAAGTGGATGAACATAGAAAAGGTGTACTCCACCATGCAGGATGCCTATCGTTCCCTGCATGGAGATCAAAAGGGTATGGACTGGCTGGGACATGCTATGGGTGATTTGGAGCGGATTGTCGGTTATGAAGAGCAGCTGGCCCCGATCCTTGAAACCGTGCAAACAGCGTATTACCAGATTGAGGATGTCGTGCATCAATTGCGACAGCTCTCCTATCAGATGGACTTCGAGCCGGCGCAATTGGCCGAAGTGGAGAGTAGACTGGACCAGATTCAATTCTTGAAACGCAAGTACGGGAAAAGTGTGGACGATATTTTGGAATACGCGGCCACCATTCAGGATGAGCTGGACGACATGCATCATTATGAAGATCGGCTTCAGCAGATTGAAAAGCGTCTGACAGAGCTTGCTGCTGACCTCGCTGTTGAGGCTTTGGAATTGTCCGTGATTCGCCAGGAGTGTGCAGGCAAGCTGGCACAGGAGATCGAGCAGCAGCTAAAGGAATTACATATGGAGCGTGCCCGTTTTGCCATCGATGTGCGACAAACGCCAGATGAAGACGGGGTCGAAATTGACGGAATCAAGCGGCAAGTCGATGCCAACGGAATGGACCAGATCGAATTCCTTATCTCGCCGAATCCGGGTGAGCCTCTGCGCCCGCTGGCGAAAATCGCTTCAGGCGGTGAGCTGTCACGTGTGATGCTGGCGATAAAGACTATTCTGGCAGGTACGGATCAGGTCGAAACCCTGATCTTTGACGAGGTTGACACAGGAGTGAGCGGCAGAGCGGCTCAGGCTATTGCCGAAAAGCTCGCTCGCGTAGCTGGACAGCGACAAGTGCTGTGCATTACTCACTTGCCGCAGGTTGCTTCAATGGCGGATGCTCATTTTCTGATCAAGAAAGAAATGAGTGAGTACGAGACAAAGACGATCGTGAGCAGATTATCGGATGATGATCGTGTTACCGAGCTGGCTCGAATGCTGAGTGGGGCGGAAGTAACAGCTAAAACAGAAGAACATGCGCGCGAGATGATACTCCTCGGTCGTGAGAGAAAGGCTGTCAACTAATTCAGGTTGACAGTTTTTTTATGCCAAGCAAAAAGCATCCCCAAGTGGTTATTTTCCTGACATAATCCGTTGATCGGCAGGCAACATTATAAGTACACAAGGTGGAGGTGTCTTTTAGGTGTAGGTAGGGAACGGTAGGAGTGATTGCTGGTGATCCGACAAAACAAAAGAAAATGGATGGGAAGTCTCGTTCTCCTCATCACGGCGCTTGTCGTGAGTTCCACCCCGTTCCGCGATCTGTCATCCTTTCCTCGAGAATTGCGAATCATGGAAGGGTCCCTCGAACAGTTGCGCGTCTCCATGCCAGTCATGGGCACTCTGATCAACAGCAATCCCGACATCTTACACGTCAATGGGACAGAGGCACGTGAAGTATCCGTTGATTTAAGTAAGCCCATGTCCGTTGAGCCGCGTCGGGCCGGTGAAGCCAATTTACAGGTAAAGTGGCGAAACATTCCGCTGACAGCTGTCAAAGTTAACGTATTGCCGGATTTGCGATTATACCCTGGTGGACAATCAATCGGGGTAAAGCTGCAAACAGCAGGTGTCCTCGTTGTTGGTCACCATTTGGTGGACAACGGGACTTCCAAATTCTCTCCTGGAGAGCAAGCTGGCATTCATGCGGGCGACATGATCATTAAAATGAATGATCTATACATCAATGACATGAATGATGTAAAAAAGCTGATCAATGAGGCAGGAAAGAAGAACAGTCCCGTTCAACTGCTCGTCGTACGTGGTAAGGAAAAGCTGAATCTTACTTTGAAGCCAACCAAGGATAAAAAGGACAATGAGTATCGCATGGGCTTGTACATCCGCGACTCAGCAGCGGGTGTCGGGACGCTCACTTTTTATGATCCTGGCTCCAAAGCATATGGAGCGCTGGGGCATGTCATTTCAGACGTAGATACTGGACAAGCCATCGTGGTTGGAGATGGTCAGATCGTACAGGCGAGTGTTACTTCGATTGAAAAAGGGCAAAGTGGGAATCCTGGTGAGAAGTTTGCTCGCTTTTACAATGAGAGCGAAGTACTTGGGAACATCACCAAGAATACTCCTTTTGGCATCTTTGGAAAGATGAAGGACGAGCCTAAACGTAGCTACTACAATCGACCGCTGCCGATTGCACTTGCGGAGCAGGTCGAGGAAGGTCCTGCAAAGATTTTGACCGTAGTAAATGGGCAGAAGGTGGAAGAGTTCGATATCGAAATCATGAATGTGATCAAGCAGCATTTTCCTGCTACAAAAGGACTGATTATCAAAGTAACCGATAGTCGGCTCTTAGAAAAAACAGGCGGTATTGTACAAGGAATGAGCGGTAGTCCTATCATTCAAAAAGGGAAGATCGTCGGTGCAGTTACCCATGTGTTTGTAAACGATCCAACGTCTGGCTATGGCTGTTATATCGAATGGATGCTCCAGGATGCAGGAATCAATGTCCGGAATACACCTCAGTCCGAGTCCAAAGCCAAGACGGATAAGCCTGCCTGAATACGACGGGCCGTCACGCATGTAAGCGAGGCGGCTTTTTCCATTTTGTCGTCAACTTTGCCGAATATAGTATGAAAGAAGGTTTCTTTGTCGAAATATCACTTAAATCATTCAATCTTTCGTCATTAGCAGGAATGGATATGCGTTTGTCGAATTATTTTTGTAGTGAAAAGATGGGATGGACTTATCCATTTAGAAATTTTCAACCTCTAGATTGCCACCTTCTTTCCAAAAGACCGTCCATTTGTTAGGAGGAACGACTTTGAGCAAGATTGAAGTGTTGTTGGCAGATGATAACCGAGAATTTGTAAACCTGTTAGAAGAGTACATCAGCAGCCAGTATGACATGAATGTAGTAGGTGTGGCATACAACGGCAACGAAGTAGTACGCTTGTTGCAGGATCGGGTACCTGACGTCCTGATTCTTGACATCATCATGCCTCATTTAGATGGCTTGGCTGTTTTGGAGCAAATCCAGGCGATGCGTCTGAGCCCACAGCCGAAGATTATTATGCTTACTGCCTTTGGCCAGGAAGAAATCACGAAAAAAGCAGTCGAGCTTGGTGCAGCTTATTACATTCTCAAGCCGTTTGACATGGAAGTTTTGGCTCAGCGCATCCGTCAAATCATTACGACCAAACCGGCCTCATCCTTCGTTTCTTCTGTTAAGCCTCAATCAACTCTGCAAGTCAGAGGGCGCAATCTCGATGCGAGCATTACCAGCATCATCCATGAAATTGGAGTTCCTGCGCACATTAAAGGTTATTTGTATTTGCGTGAAGCGATTACGATGGTATACAACGACGTGGAGCTGCTCGGTTCCATTACAAAGGTGCTGTATCCGGACATTGCCAAAAAGTTCAACACTACCGCAAGCCGCGTAGAGCGCGCTATACGCCACGCTATCGAGGTAGCATGGTCTCGTGGTAATCTTGACTCCATCTCCAGCTTGTTTGGCTACACAATCTCCAACACCAAGGCGAAGCCGACCAACTCCGAGTTTATCGCCATGGTGGCGGACAAGCTGCGGATTGAGGCGAAGATTAGCTGAGAGTAGGCAGGACAAGGGTTTTAGCTTATGGAATATTACCCCACCCTCTCGATTTTAGCTACTAATTTCTTTCTAAAGCGACTAATTGAGGTGGGTGTAATCAACCAATTTTCAAATTTATCGGTTCCCTCATTGGATAGAGAAATGAGGGGATTTTTTCTATGACTGATGTAGAGTTTCAAATCGACTATTTCATCCTTTACTGCTCCTCAAAAAACCTTGCTAAGAAAAAATCAACCATCCTGATAACCGTACCGATTATCAGAAACCCGTTTCTTCAACCACAATCGCTAACTATGTTCGCAATATAAAAGTGTTTTTCAATTATCTTCACAAGGTTGAAAAGGAGATAAACAAGAATACTATCAAAAGCATTGAATCCATTAAACCTGAGCGATTCTCCTACCCTCATTCCAGTGTCAAATAACAGCCGTGTGATCGTTGCATTCCGATAACCATGCAGCGTAGAACTTTCGAAAGTATCCAATACCTTTTTAATTTCTTTTGGTGTCAATGTTTGTATTACTTTTGGGCATTAGCACACACCGGCTAGTGTCCTTTTGTATTGGTTGTAGGGAAATCATATTTGGTTACTTAGTGATTCTTTTACATGGTGTGTCTACGTTTACATGAAAGTTAGAGTAGTCCGATAAATGCCTACTGACGGTTTCCAAGCCATGCCGAAGATTGAGGAAATCAAATCCGGTGGATAGGACTTTGGATAATCCGAAATTGCAACATGGTATAACTGCATAACTTGAGGATGACATATATGACTGGAATATCTATGGTGATAAACTTAATATTTGGTAAAAATGTCGAGAATGGTAAGAAAGTAGATCTGCTGATTGAATACGAGGAAACTATTTGAAATGTGAACTATATCTGAACCTGAGCGCATTTGTATCTCAACAAAAGGAGATCTCACAATGTATCTACATATCATCTGGAATGATTTGTTGCAGGATAATGAGTCTATAGCGATACTGAACCAGCAAATGGCATTCTTACGGATATTACATGAACTTGAAATTGAGGAAGTGTTGGTTACTATTTGCTCTGAGTTCAAAGGAGAGTCCTATCCACATTCTTTTGAAATTGTAACCACCCATGAATCGGTTGATAAACTTAGAAAAGTAATCGAGAAAGATGGTACATCAATCATCTATTCCGGAAGCGTTATGGATTACAAAGAATTGCTAATTGCAATGTATTTTGCCATAGCACATATGGCAAGGACTGAAGAGGTCATAACGTTTGTTAGTGACCTAGCCAACAAGATGAAGAGTGTAGATCAAATTGTGTCTAAGAAGTTGCAGCATCTGATTGAGCGTATTGAGAATCGTGGGTAATGCCAGTATCTATTCCAGAGTAGATCTTTATCATATAAGCACCAAAGAGGTGATTATATGTCATTGACAGTGAAGATGAACATTAAAGATAGCAAAGGTAAGGAAGCAGAATTAGAAATCAATGAAACTGATAATTTGAGCAAATTGGTCATCATTCAAAATGTATTTAACCTGTTTGGTATTGAAAAGGACATATTGGATCAGACGAAAGAGTTTGAGAAAATAGGAAAGACCTACTTGCAGTTCTTTGAGAAGGTTGAGCCATTGGAAGTTAATGCAGAGGCACATGAGATTGTACATAAGAGCGATGATATTAAAAACAAGATGATTGAAGGATTTAGCAATACAGAAGAATTGAAGCAAGTATATCGAGCAACAGAAGAGGTTCCAGAGTTTGTTTTGACAGGCATCAAGATAGACGGTGATGGACGTAAAAGATACAGATGTAGGTATCACTGTGTTATTTGCAGCAATCAAGCAACCCATTATGTTTTTGAAGGTTCTGTTGATGTAAGATGCAATTCCTGTAGAGCGACTATGCCAGTTAAGTCAGCTCACCCTGAAGGATTCCCCAATAGAGATACGTATGGGACTTTCTATAGAGCAGGGGAATTTCAGGATTGGAAATTGAGTTAGGTTATGGGGAACCTTTTGCATCTTTGGCATATACTTCTTAACTAGGTTTTTAATTGCTTCATTGGGTCTGTCAAGAATTTTGTGTAAACTCAATCAACCTTTGATATAAATAGGTTTCATCCCCTAATGAGGACATCTTTTTCGAAGCCAACAGGGTCAAGTGCGTAAGGCGAAGCGAACCCTTGACGCGTGGGTGTAGAAAAAGACAATCCCTTCGGGGATGAAGCCTTTTTTTACTTGTTAACGGATGTGTGACCGTACGCGATCCTCAAAGAAAACAGATAGCTGCATGAGAATCTGTCCCCAGTTGTGGACCCTTCCCGTCCATTTTCGTAAGACATCCATGGTTACGAGATATAACATCTTTAGAAGGGCATCGTCTGTCGGAAATATAGCTTTTCCCTTCGTTACTTTTCGAAGCTGACGATGGTAACTTTCAATAACATTAGTTGTATAGATCAGCCTTCGAATCTCTGGAGGATATTTAAAGAAGGTCGCAATCTCCTCCCAGTTGGAACGCCAGGTGCGTACCATTAAGGGATATTTACTCCCCCAAGTTTGCTCAAACTGATCGAGTTCTTCCAGTGCAGCTTGCTCCGTTGGAGCCTTGTAAATAGGTTTTAATTCAGCTGTCACTCTCTTTAAATCCTTATAGGAAACATATTTAATAGAGTTACGTATTTGATGGATGACACACTTTTGAATCTCTGTCTTTGGATAACATGCTGAAATGGCCTCCGTAAAGCCTCGGAGGTTATCGACGCTCGTAATGAGAATATCCTGGACTCCACGGTTTTTCAGTTCATTGAGTACATGTAGCCAGAATTTAGCCGATTCATTCTCGCCAATCCATATACCAAGGACATCTTTATGACCGTCAAGGTCAATGCCAATGACCATATAGGCAGCCTTGTTGACGATAGCCCCGTCCTGTTTTACTTTAAAGTGAATAGCGTCTAAGAAAACAACGGCATATACCGATTGCAAGGGGCGATTTTGCCACTCTTTAATCAGTGGAACGATTTTATTCGTGACATTAGAAATGAGTGTTGGTGAGACTTCGATGCCGTAGAGCTGTTGTAGATGATCTTGAATATCACGTGTGGATACGCCTTTTGCATACAGCGCGAGGATTTGATCTTCGATCCCTGTTACATTGGACTGGTGCTTCTTTACGATGGCAGGCTCAAATTCTCCCTCACGATCACGAGGAATTTGAATATCGACTTCGCCATACTCGGAGCGAACCGTTTTTTTGCTATAACCATTTCGGCTATTGGTTGTTCGCTTGTTTTTCATCTCATGCTTGGCATATCCAAGTGAGGACTCCATCTCAGCTTCGAGCATTTCTTGGATCGTTTCAGCAAACAAATCCTTCAAGGCTGACTGAACGTCGTCCACAGACTTCATGTTTTTCTCCTTGATCCACTGCTTGATCTGCTCTTTTGACATCATAAAAATCTCCCAACCTTTCTAAGACTAATTGTAGTTTAGAGGTTGAGAGTTTACACAGAATATTTTACAGACTCGCTTCATTCCCATTGCTGCGAAAGAATACGTTTTGCTCAGGCCAATAAAGAACGTGGAAGCTTGTGTTGTCTTGAAGAAGAAACCGTATCACATATTCGTTTCTTTCAGCAATCTCGTTCTTTTTTACATATTCTAACGTTAAAAAATTTTCAGCGAATAGCTTACTGTCCTGCTCAGAAAAATCTGCGGAATATATGTCATAATTACTTGTATTGTCATTATCCTTGTAATACTCCAAGGTGACCTTTTTCACTTTTCCAGCTACGTCAAAAATATCACCTAACTTTTTTGTGTTTGGACTGTCAATTGCCTCGTAAATTTTTCCATCAGCAAATAGACGATATGTTTCAGCGTATCCTTGTACTTGATATATCGGAGTGCCAATTTCAACCCAAGTTGCATCACCATTCTTAATATTGTACCCAAGACAAACATTACCGTTGACCTTAAACATGACCTCTCCAATTTTCTTTCCTTTTTCTAATCCTTTATTATCTGCTTTAGGATTTTGGAGATATCGGATGTCATTTAGTCTAAGTTCATCTCCATACTCATCAACTACGAAGCAGTCTTTTGTATTTTTCTGCTTGGAGTTTGTTGCAACTTCGTCTAGTTGCGAGTGGCTATATGATTGGTTGCCATTTAACAAAAACATTAGTATTAGTGAAATAAGTGTAAGCTTCATCGTCTCACCTCCATGTGTTCTAATTATAAGCCGCCATACTGCTTGTTTTTGTTACATATTAACATTTAAGGGGAATGGGTAAATATCGTATATAACTTACCTGTGTTTGGCTCAAGAAGGTAAATCAAAGTCTAATTTCATCCAGAAGTGAGTGGTGTCAGTGCAAGAAGTAACAGTTGAAAGGAAAAGGAAATTTAACAGTTTCTGCCTAACTGGTTTTTATTCAGCAATTGTTTCATTCTTTATTTATGATATCGGTTTTATATTTTTGATTGGATTAATTGTGAGTATTATAGGTTTGATTCGATACAGAAAAGATATACATAAGGGAAGATGGCAAGGGGTTGTTGGAGTAATTTTGCACTCGGCCTATCTGGTACTGAGTGTAATTCATAATCACAGCTGAATGAAATCAATATTTTTCAAGGAGTGGGTATAAGGTATGTAAGATTATTCTTTGTTCCCTGATCGATTTCTTTAAAATGGTTCAAATTGCCTCGTGATAGTATTTTAGTGTTATTGGCGGATGATATTTTTTTAAGCAAGCAAAGAATAGATTCAACGTATTCCAGACAATAAGTATTCGGAATTTAGTCCAAAAGAGAACAACTTTTATTTGATTTGAAATAATGGAGAACTAGTTTTAACTAGAAGTTTAGTTGACTCAGCACTTTTTACCAATTTAGATAATGACTAATGGGGTTATAAATGGCACAGCGATTTAGGTGTACACGCTAAATCGAGACAAGAAAGAAGACATATTAGAGAAAATACAAGATGTGAATAATCTAATGAGAAGATTTTGATTCTGAAAATGGAGTAATTAGGATTCTTAGACTATTTGCAGTCGGATTTAGCATCATGGCGGGCTTCTACTCAAGCCTGTTAGTTATCGGAGATTCTTCGAGGGCCATTGAAGGCTCAATCTTCTGGTTACTGGTCATTCAATACTTTGGACCAATCGGTTAAAAGATGGTTTTTTTAAAAGTCAAAAAGAAGATGGTTATTATGGAAAGATGGAGTATAAAACAATCAAGTTTCAAACGAGAGGGTTCCTCGGAGGAAAGTTAGACACTAAAGAATTTGAGTTGACGTTAAATAAAATGGGCAATGAGGGATGGGAACTAATTTCTTGTTTTGATACTAGTCAGTCTCAGGGAACTACTAGAGATGTTCTTACAGTATTTAAAAGAAAGAAGTAATGAAATGAAGATATGAAAAAATCTACGTTAATGGGGGAATGATGATCTTAAAGAAATATCAGCCTGCAGCGTTATCTGTAATAGCATAGATAGAACTGTTTATTTCAAAGGTAAGTTGGTTTGTTCAACCTATGTTACTGACAGTAAATCGACTATAGATGGAAATGAATACTTGATTTTAGAGAGGTACGTATATGGAAAATCTAATTGATAAATGTCCAAAGTGTGGGTGTACAGAAATAGGCAGAGGTAGGCAGGCAGGACACGCTATAGTAGCACCGTTTGAAAAGTTCTTTGGTCTTGGATCAGTTCTAATCCACCGAATTTGTACGAATTGTGGTTATGTTCTTGAAAGTTACGTAGAAAAGCCTTCCAGATTTAAAGAATAAAACGGTGACTTGGTACAATGAAGACACCATAGATATATAGTAGAAGGTTTAAAGCGATTATATAATTGAATACCTTCAGACTATTAAATGTTTCAAGAAATCAAAAACCCAATATAATCGTTAATTTATCCAAAGCAGCACATGTCCCAAATATAGGAAAATAAAGTATACTAAAGTGATATTAGAATTATTTAGGGACAGGTGAAATAGCATGGAAATGATAACTGTAATGCCGAAACAAGGGATTGGTCTTATTAAGTTAGGAATGAATAAAGAAGAAGTAGAAAGATGTAGACAGGAATACAATACAATGTTTTTTAACGAAAATCGTTGTACAGAATTTTTTAAGGGTACATTTAAAGTTGAATATGACAATGAGGGAAAGGTTATTTTTATTGAATTGTCCTCTATTAAAGGTGAACAAGAGTTCACATGTTCTATAATGGACATAGATATATTTGAAACAAAAGCGGAAGAGCTTGTTGAGAAGATTGATATTGTTTCACCATATGATCGGAATGATTGGGAGCTAGGATTCAGTTATCATTTTCCAGAATTAGGTTTGTGTTTTTGGAGGCCAAATATATTCAAAGATAGCGACATGGAAGAGGAATGGTTTAAGGCCCATGATAAAGAAGAACAGGAATCTTATTTGAAAGATCAGTATTTCAGGACTGTAGCAATAGCAGTGGATGGGTACTGGAAAAGCACATAATAAAAGATACATATGATCCCAAAAAAATATTTTTCATGATACTCTTAGTGAAAATCAAAATGAGAATAAAGTCACATTTACAGTTTAGATAAATGTTCAAAAACGCTCAGTTGGTATGGTAATATATTCCTATATTGTATTGAGGAGGATATAGGAATTGATTTGTACGAATTGTAATCACTCTATCTCTGATGATTTTGAATTTTGCCCAAAATGTGGAATCAAAATATCTAGAGAATATGAACAGGTCCAATTAGAAAATGTAAATAATCCTGATACACCCAAGCATAAGCTACGATCAATAAGAAATTACAAATTCACTTCTAAGAATATTATATTAGCGAGTGTAATAGTAATCTTATTAGTCCTAGGTTCAGTATTAGCGTACGTAAAATTTTTCACGATTGAGGCAAAGGCCAAGGAAGTCGTAAATGGTTATCTAAAAGCAAGTCAGACAGGCGCTAGTACAGTTCCTTTTACTAGAATTGATTCAAATATTAGTGACTTTATTAATGTTTTAGATTATGAATATATTAGTGTGAAAGGAAGTAAACAGAAGCCTAAAAAAGCCAACTTAACACAAGAAATCTGGGAACGGTCCTTTAAAGATGAATACCCAACTTTTACTGAATTTGCAGAAGCGATGATTGAAGTCTATAAGCGCAAAGGCGGGGGTAAACTTGAAGGAATGACTTTAAATAGTGTTGAAGTCACCACAGGAGAAATGTATGACGAGATCACCCTATTGTATAATTTAGAGTTAACGAACAGACTTGGTGAAAAAGTATACAAAAAGGTAGAATTTGTGGTTGATAGTAATGACCCGTTTGACACCCTAGAGATTACAAAAATCTATTATGATTGATTTTTTTAAGATTTGATCTGATAAAATACACATTTGATTGGAAGACTTTGCATCATGCAAGGTCTTTTTTTTCTTGCATAATTTCGTTTCTGGACGCATTGTACGGGAACGAACGTTCTTGTTTAGGGGTGGATTAGAATGTCTAATACGATCAATGACCTATTGGTAGTATGCGCATGATGCTTCCAGAACATGGGACAGTGATTATCAGCCATGGTGAAGAAAGTGGACAACAGGAGAAGCCAGATGTGGATGTAGATGATTTTGGTGAGATATATTTTAGAATTAGATATTGGAGATTCAGGAAAGAGAAGAGGGGGCAAACAAGGATAAAATTTATGATGAATTGAGTTTTCAATTAGAAAAGCTTAAACAGACTGCTGTTGAAAATGGGATAGAAATATCTTCATTCACCATTCAAGGAGATCTTTTAGAAGCGGAAAATCTTATAAAGATAGAGATTATTGAAGATACATCTCACATTATAGCTTCTGGTAGAGGTAAGAAAAATAAGAGGATGAAATCTTCATCAATAATTCCAAGTCTGTCATATACTCGGGAACTGTTACCGACATTGTAGGAAGAAAACTTAATGAAATATATGGCAAAATTGGAGGTGCCATTTTGAACAAAAACCTACTGTCAGAGATATTGGATATAGAAGAAACAGATTATGAAGATATTTTATATCAGGCATTTGTGGAGCAGTACGGAGATTACTGGCTAAGCGGTGACCTTGTCAAAAGATTTAATGCTGTTCCCGATATGGGGACAGCTTTTTTGTTAGTGAAAGGAATCAACTAGCTGAAAACGGAAGTGTCCAAAATATGGGTTTTTTCGTATTACTTGAAGGGGAAACAAGTAACGAAATTACAAATATCGATAGAAATTCGAGGTCATTTCCGATGAAAAGCATAAACAGTAAATTACACGAACTCACTCATTTCATAAATGAACTATGTGAGAAGCAGCATACTGTCGGGATTAGTGTGTCTATTACCTATGAGAATGAAATCATTTACGCAGAAGGATTTGGTTATTCCCAATTAGGAAGTACACCAAAAAAGATTACGCCTGATACGATAATGAGTATTCAAAGCATATCAAAAAACTTTATGGCAACCAGTATTATGCAGGCAAGAGAACAGGGGCTTATTTATCTGGAGACTCCTGTTGTAGATTACTTACCGTATTTTCGCACGAAGGACAAAAAGATGAGTGACAGGATAACGGTGCGCCAGTTGTTAAGTCATACAGCTGGATTCCCACCAGATTTGGGCATCGCCAATTTAATTGCGCCAAATGTAAGGGAGATCTATTCCGATTACCCGACCGAATTTCAGGAAGCGCTCGATTATTATGGCTTGACAGAAGAGGTTCTAGCAGGGATCCGCAGCCGTGAAGACATAACGAAATGGTTTTCAACGGTTCCGTTATCTTACACACCAGGTACGAGCTGGGATTATTGCACGGATGCCTTTGTGATCGCTTGTGACTTGTTTGAAAAGGTCAGTGGACAGTCTTGGGAGTCTCATCTTGAAAAGTATGTATTGGGACCTCTGAAAATGTCTAGGACGACCTGCAATCATGAAAGGGTCGAGTCAGACGGAAATCATGCTCAGTATTACTTAAATGATGAAAAGTTGCTTACGCCGTACCCGAAAAATCCGATATCTGCTCCTATCGGATTTCTTTACTCAACCTCCAATGATTTAGCAAGATATGCAGCTGCACATATGAGCCAATCAGCAATATTGAATACAGAATCGCTTCAAATCATGCAAACAGCAGTACAAAGAGTAACGGAAGAATGGAGGAAGGGAAGCGAGGTTCGAAGCTATGGACTGGCTTGGTTTGTCGATACGTATAAGGGATTTGATGTGATTGAACATGGCGGAGGTCAATTAGCAGTCCGTTCGCTGGTAGCAATGATCCCAAGTAAAAAGCTGGGTGTTGCTGTGCTACTTAATTTTAACAGTGATGTGCATCATACAATCAGTCGTAAGGTATTTGATATTGTACTGGAGCTATGAGAAAAGCACGGGATAGCTGGAGGTTCTGGGGGCAAAAGGAAAACCCCTTGATAAACAAGGGGTCTCATCCAACCATTTCTATCTTATTCCTGCTGCGCTTCCAAAACTGAGCTTCCTCGCATCAGCACGCTTTTTCCCAGACGAGAACGGTAAAATCCCCGTTCGAGCAGTCCAAAGAGAGAACCACTTGTCCAGTAAAGCCCCAGAGCAACGGGGGCCTTCCAGAGAATCATCAGAAAAACGACGACCATAACAAGCGAGTTTAGCATCCTAGTGAATATCGAGCTGTCGGTGGCCATTTCCGCAGTCAACGGGATCATACTCGTTACAAAAGTAAGTCCAGCAGCTAGTGCGGGCAGGAGATGCCACGGGTCAAACTGGGCAAAGGACGCCACCCATGGGATAAAGGAGGACGACATTTGTGCTCCATGAGTTAAGAACAGGCCATACATTGCCATGAAAATTGGCATTTGCAAAATCGCTGTTGAAAACATGGAAAAAGGCTTGACCCCAGCTTTTTTATAAAGGCTCATGGTTTCTTCCATTAGCTTGGTTTGGTCTGATTTATATTGCTCCTGTAGCAGCTTCAGCTCAGGGCGTATGACTCCCTGCAGTACAGTTTGACGAGCTGTTCGCAGGCTTAGTGGGAAAAGCAGTCCTCTCACGAACAGAGTAAAAAGCACGATCGCGATTCCCCAATCCTGTGCGAATTGGAAGAAAACCTGAAGCAGTGTCGCCATTATATCAATAACGGGTTGAACAAATGAGTACATTCATATTCCTCCTTGTATAGGTGCTTCTCACGAGCAATACAAGAAGGAGAGTGGCTCTGCGCCATCCAGAGAACAGTTATATTCCTTTGGTGGAGCTTTGCGCCGAACAAACAGAATTCTCGGTCTGCGGCTCAAACGTACAGCGCCATTATCGTGGTTTGGACAAGCCAGTTCGTACGGCAAAGGCACTCGAAGTACAAAGGGCGCTGCAGGTCCGCTAAACAGGTGAGCGACTAAATAACCTGACAACCCCAGTGCCAGCAGCAATAGCGACATATCTAAGGAAAATTCCATCGCTTCACCTCCAATTGACCAATTGGACACTATCAAGATAAAGATACCACAAATACTCGCTCACTTCCTAGAAATAGCATGAATAAAGGTTGGGAGTATTTGCTACGATTAGCGAAAGGAATTGCAATTCATTGTTGGCATCACAGTCAAAGAATAGAGAGAAGAAGGAGTGGAGTACATGTTCACTAATTTTTTCGAGTTTGGAGCAAAAACAGCAAAGGAAAGTATTCGGCTGCTATTTTTCATTGGAATGGTCCCGATTGCTTTTTATGCGATTGTCATCGGCAGAATCGCCGCACTGACCTTCCTAGCAGAGAGATGGGTCCCGTCAAGTTACGGAATGTATACGTCAGTAATGGAAACAAACTACTTCCTGGGCTTCCTGACGGTTGTGATTGTTTTTATCGTGGGCATTATTTTGTGGAAGCTTTTTTGTGAATTGATATTACTTATCTTCAGAAGCTTGGAAGTATACATACAAAAGAACAGCAATCCAGAATAGGAGGGCAGGATGTGGAGAAATTTCCCATTGTCGTCTTGATCATCGGACTCTTGATTACGCTTTTCTCTGTGAAATATCCGCGGTACCGCAATTTAACCCTAATCGGGTCGGGCGCTCTACCCTGCGTTTTGTATAGTATACAACCAGGCTTTTGGTGGCTTTGTCTGCTTCTGTTAATCGTTACGTACTTCGCAGAATTTTGGAAAATAAGAAAAGGCAGGGCATAATTCGATTTGTGAAAAATCGGTTACCCCAATGAAAATACAGGGGTAATCTCAGCGAAATTACCTGCCAAGCTAGCGAGTGGTCGCAAAGCATCGATATCGATTTTAAACTCGCCGGCGTAGCTAATTCGTGAGATACTTACAGAAAGGAGAGTAACACCGGATGAGTTCAAAACAGCTCGATACACATCAGACGGAGAAAAAACTCGCTCCTTTTGACTACACGCTCTCGATTATCGGTGGAAAATGGAAAATGAAAATCATGTACCAGCTGGCGAACAGCGAAATTCTACGGTATGGAGATCTCAAAAAGCGAATCCCTGAGATTACTCACAAGATGCTGAGTTCACAATTGAGCGAATTAGAGCAAAGTGGAGTTCTTAAACGAGAGGAGTATCCGCAAATCCCACCAAAAGTAGAATATTCCCTGACACCGAGAGGGAACACACTCATGCCAATCCTAGAGGAAATGTGTAAATGGGGCATATATAATCAATAGAATTGAAAGAAATAGTGCTGCGTTCGCTTGAAGGATTGAGATAAGGATGTAAAATAGAAAAGAAAATACTCTGAGTGAGGCAG
The DNA here is from genome assembly GCF_002897295.1 of Brevibacillus reuszeri. Lineage (GTDB taxonomy): Bacteria > Bacillota > Bacilli > Brevibacillales > Brevibacillaceae > Brevibacillus > Brevibacillus reuszeri_A. The sequence continues at coordinate 298,321 of NZ_BEXF01000003.1, read as the reverse complement.
GTGTTGCGAATTGCGTAATTTAGATGAAATTCTCGCATTCAATCGTGAATTTGTAGCGAATCAGGAGTATGAAAAATATCAGACGACAAAATTTCCAGACAAGCGGCTTGTCGTGCTCTCATGTATGGACACACGATTAGAAGAACTGCTACCGAAAGCCATGAACATGCGTAATGGAGATATTAAGCACGTGAAAAGTGCAGGAGCAATCGTATCCCACCCGTTTGGTAGTATTATGCGCAGCATCATGGTCGCGATTTATGAATTGAACGCAGAGGAAGTAATCGTTGTTGGACACTACGACTGCGGGATGAGTGCACTTGATAGCAAGAAGACCATGGCAAAAATGACGGAAAAAGGGGTCAATGCAGAGACCTTGTCTACCCTGCAGCATGCGGGTATTAATCTGAATAAATGGCTCCGTGGATTTGACTGTGTAGATGACAGTGTAAAAAGCAGTGTCGAGACCATTAAAAATCATCCGCTACTCCCACCGAGTGTCGCTGTTCACGGCTTGCTGATTGATCCAGCAACCGGCAGGCTGGATGTCGTAGTCAATGGCTATGATTATCTAGAAGCCCGTGGCTAATCCACACTTTCAACCGATCTCGCGTAAGTCCTTTTTGCGCAAAGTCATACGAGGCGTAGGGGGACTGGTCGGTCTGGGGGTAGGAGCAGGTGTGTATGGCTACGCCTGGGAGCGGAATACGCTGCAAGTAGAGCGTCTATCGGTCACGTTGTCTGGTTTGCCAAAGAGCTTCACAGGAACTAAGCTGGTCCATTTCAGCGATGTTCATCTGGGACATTTTTTGGAGCCACAAGATCTACAACGAATTGTGGATCGGATTATGGCTGAACAACCAGATATGATCTGCTTTACAGGTGACTTGGTGGATGAAGATACACGTGTTCTGGCACTGGCAGTCCCCATTCTTAGCCAGCTACAAGCTCCCCTTGGGAAATACGCAGTGCTGGGAAATCATGATTACCGGGCAAGAGAGCAGATGGCAGTGCGAAATGCTTGGGCGGCTTCCGGTTTTGAAGTATTGGACAATCGGAATGTATCTGTTACCAAAAATGATGAGAAGCTTTATGTCGCTGGAGTAGATGATGTACTCCATGGCGCGCCTAACATGCGGCAAACCATGACTGCTATTCCAGAGGGACAGACAGTGATCTTGCTCGCACATGAGCCGGATTTTGCTGATGAGGCTGCCAATCATTCTGTACAGCTTCAATTGTCAGGACACAGCCATGGGGGTCAGGTCAGGCTGCCCATAATTGGACATCTGCTGACACCTAAGCTGGCTCGTAAATACGTACAGGGCATGTATCGTGTAGGCAATCATTCTATGCAGGTTTATACAAACAGAGGAATAGGAACAACTATTTTGCCGGTTCGACTTTTTTGCCGACCGGAGCTAACTGTACTTACCTTACTTTAATAAGATTCTTTCATCCATTGGACGAATTGCTGAAAAGCTTCGTCCTCTTTTTTTGGATGTAAATAAGCAATTAACGTGGGGCGCTGCAGTTGACCGTGAGCAATATCGTGTGCGACAAGTCTACCTTCGGATAATTCGTGCTGGATCGTCCTCTCCGGCAGCATGGTGATTCCAAGTTGGCGCTCAACCATTTTTTTTACGGCACTAAAGCTGTCCAGCTCCATGATCGCATTCGGGAATACACCATGCTGAGCGAGAAAGCGGTCAATTCTTTGACGGTACGGTGCTGTATGATTGCCAAACAAAATCATTTCCTCGGTTCCCCATTTTGAAAAGCCGGGAAAGCCGTTTGCCCATGGATGCTCGGGTGCCATCACCAGCAAGATACGGTCACTTGGCAAAAACTCTTGATGAATATGGGGATGGTACATCTCGCTCCCGAGAAAGGCGATGTCCGCGGTACCCGTCAGGAGTGCACTAAGGGATTCCTCGTACAGTGTTGAGCGCACGTAACAGGTAAAACCGGGATTGGCTTGACGATATTCCCCGATCAATCTTGGCAGCTCGTAGGCGACAAAAGCTTTGCCAGCTACGATATTCATAGACTGCGGCTGTTCTTTTTGTTGAGTAAATGACCGCATCTGCTCAACGATAGTAGCAGCGATTGGCAGAAGACGCCTGCCTTCGCCTGTAAGACTGACACCAGAAGCGGTACGTACAAATAAAGGGGTACCCACTCGTCTCTCCAGTTGCTTGAGGCGATGGGTTAACGTAGATTGCGCGAGAAACAATGCTTGTGCTGCGCGATTAATGGAGCCATGCCGTGCGATCGTTAAAAATACCTCAAGACTTTCTTGATCCATGCCAAACAACCACCTATCGAAAAAGTTGATATCTAGTTAACTGTATTCTATAACAAAGAAGGGAATGTGTGGAATAAAATAATGGCAGGAGGTGGTCCTCTTGCAAAAGAAGGATGAAATCAAGCAAACGGTTCAACAGCAATTTGGGAAGAATGCCGAAAACTATGTTCATAGCCAAAACCACGCCAAAGGAAGTGACTTAGAATTACTCGTGGAATGGCTAAAGCCTAAAAAAGACTGGACTGTTCTGGATATCGCTACTGGTGGGGGGCATGTCGCGAGGACTCTGGCTCCACATGTGGACTTAGTGATTGCTGCTGATTTAACCCGTGAGATGCTGGAGGCGGCGTCACGTGCTAACCGTCAGGCAAATGCAGAAAATATTATATACGTACAAGCTGATGCTGAAGCGTTGCCTTTTTTGGATGAATCGGTAGATGTGATTACGTGCCGAATTGCTGCACACCATTTCCCTGATCCGACGGCTTTTGTGCGAGAGGTAAGTCGTGTTTTACGTCCAGGGGGAGCTTTCCTCTTTATTGATAATGTGGCACCTGAGGATATTGAATTAGCTGCTTTCGTCAACCATGTGGAGAAGATGCGCGACCCAAGCCACGTACGTTGTTTATCCGTAAATGAATGGAGGGCGCTGCATGAGGCAAACGGATTGACAGAAAGCAAGCAGCGTCAGCGCAAAAAGAAATTTGAATTCGAGCCATGGGTGAAACGGCTGTCAGAATCACTGGCACAAGAAGAGGCGATCGAGCGCTATTTGTTAGAGGCAACAGAAGCCCAGCAAGCTTTTCTTGAATTGAAAATCGAACAAGGCAGAGTCCTCACTCATCAAATCGACGAGTGGATGGTACTGTGCTACAAAAATGGAGGTCAAGCAGATGGCAAATAAAAAGCATGAATGGGTTGGTTTGGATCATGTACAACTCGCAGCTCCCCCAGGAGCGGAGGATGCAGCACGGCGGTTTTTTGGTGACCTGCTCGGAATGACAGAGGTTCCTAAACCAGAAAAGCTGCTTGTTCGCGGTGGTGTCTGGTTTCAGTGTGGCGCCCAGTTTATCCATATTGGAATTGAGACGGCATTTGCACCAGCCAAAAAAGCACATCCCGCTTTTGTCGTCCAAAACATCGAGTCCCTTATGGAGCACCTGCAGCAAAATGACGTACCGATCCGCATTGATGACGAAATACCTCATTTGATTCGCTTTTTTGCAGAAGACCCATTCGGAAACAGACTTGAGTTTATGGAGGCGAAGTAGCTATGGGAATCGACTTTCACGCTCCTAAAAATCAGCAAAGCTATACAGGACGCACCGTGGACGAATCGTGGTATCAATTGATAAAGACTCTAGTTAATCCGTCTGGGAAACGGGTAGTGGATATAGGCTCTGGAGGGGGAGTGTATTCACAGGCATGGTCTAGTCTGGGGGCTTCCAAAGTGATCGGAGTCGATTTTTCACAGGTCATGCTCGAAGCGGCATGTGAACAATGCAAGGAAGACCCAGCGATTACGTTTGTTCAGGGGGATGCACTTGCAACTGGTCTTGAACAAGCTAGCGCCGATATCGTTTTTGCCCGGGCTCTCATCCATCATTTGCAGGACCTGGATGCTTTTTTTGCAGAGGCCCAGAGAGTACTTGTCCCAGGGGGCATATGTCTAATCCAGGATCGTACAGTTGATGATGTCCTTATGCCTGCATCGCCTACACATCTGCGGGGTTACTTTTTTGAAAAATTTCCGCGGTTGATCGACAGTGAGCAGAGCAGACGACCAGCAGATGACCTCGTGCATGCGTCCATGAAGCGAGCAGGACTTATCTCCAAAGAGACGATCAAGCTTTGGGAGGTCAGACGCGAATACAAGGATTGGCTATTACTAGAGGCAGATCTGTTGGCACGAAAAGGTCGCTCGATTCTTCATGAGCTGCAGGATGATGAACTGCAAGAGCTTATTTCCCACATCAAAGACAAACTGCAGGGCCACGAACCAATCGTAGAACAGGACTGCTGGAGCATTTGGTACGGGGAAAAACCGCTTGAAAAGAAATAGGAAGCATTTGTATTGCTTGTTTAAGGGTGCAGTTGTATTCTGGGGTTGTATCATCTGCTGCTTCCAGATCAATAAAAAGTGGAGGTTAAAGCCTGTGGATTTGCTCACCCTATCTCAATCATACGATGAAAAAAAGGTGTCTCCTGTAGAGATTGTTCAGCAAACCTTGAACAAGATCCAAGAGGAAAATCCTGCCTGCAATGCGTTTATTACCGTTTGCGAGGATGAGGCGCTTACCGCTGCCAGACAAGCAGAAAAGGAAATCATGGCTGGCCAGAAGCGGGGGCCATTACATGGAGTTCCAATTGCGCTCAAAGATCTGATTTTTACAAAAAATATTCGTACCACCATGGGGTCAAAGGTGTATCAAAATTTTGTACCCGATCTCGATGCAACCGTAGTGCAGAAATGTTTAGAGGCAGGCGCCATCCTGATTGGCAAAACAAACACGCATGAATTTGCATACGGTCCGATTGGGGACAGATCGTATTTTGGACCTTCCCGTAATCCTTATGACTTGGAAAAGATTACAGGAGGGTCAAGTGGCGGTTCTGGTGCTGCAATGGCTGCCAATCTGGCCTACGCTGCATTAGGGACGGACACTGGCGGCTCCATTCGCATTCCTGCCTCTGCATGCGGTATTGTAGGGATGAAGCCGACGTTTGGCCTTGTGAGTAAATACGGCGTGTTTGATCTCGCCTATACACTTGATCATGTCGGACCGATGACGAAAACGGTCAAGGATAATGCAGCGCTATTAAATCTTCTCGTAGGACACGATGAAAAAGATCCGTATTCCTTTGCGAAGGCAAGTGAAGACTACTCCCGACTTATCGGTGAGAGTGTGCGGGGGAGAGTCATCGGATTGCCTAGCTTTTTCTTTCAGAATATTGAGGAAGAAGTCAGAAAAGCGGTTGATCGGGTGATTGATGTGTACCGTAGCCTCGGTGCCGAGATACGGGAGGTTGCTGTAAAAGGCATTGATGAAATTGCAGAAGGTCAACGAATTACGATTCAAGCAGAAGCATATGCCGTGCATGAAAAAACGATGAGGGATCACGCAGATGATCTGGACCCTGAAGTGCGTGAGCGATTGGTCATGAGCAAAGAGGTGCGTGGTTACGAGTACGTGCAGGTGCAGCAGCGCAGGAAGCACCTGATTGATCAATTCAATGAGAGCTTTCAGGATGTCGATGTGTTGCTCACACCTACCCTCCCAATTATCCCGACAAATATTAACCAGCGTGAAGTACTGATCGGAAATCATGCAGAAGGCGTGCGACAAGCTCTGCTTCGACTGACATCCCCTACCAACTTTACTGGAAATCCAGGCTTGTCGATTCCATGCGGATTCTCACATGGAGGGCTTCCAATCGGTTTTCAGTTGATTGGAAAGCATCGAGATGAGGCGCAATTGTATCAATTTGGATTTGTTTACGAACAGGCGACCAGCATGAACATTGATGCGGCTGGGAATAATGCAGGGAAGTAGTCATCCGCACAATTGTGAAATCGTTTGTCACAAATTTGGATATGCTTGTTTCGTAATAGCCAAAGCTATATAATGGAATTGCCATTGTATTCCGGTATGCGTCATCTTGGTAAAGGAGTGTCGTAGTTTATGAAGATCATTTTGTTTGATTTCCTGATGTTTGTCTTCACATTCTTTATTGCTTGGGGCTGTGTTAACTCGGTCAAAGCAAAGAACAAGTTTGCTATCGGGTTCGGTCTTGTATCCCTGGCAGTATTCCTGTTCGCTGATGGTTTGATCATCTATTACATAACCAAGGGCGCGTAGTTATGAACGAAAGAGTGTAGCGAAGAGAGGTTGTGCATGATTGCACAGCCTCTTTTTCATTTTCTGGCGCATGATCAAGGAAATTATTAGCATACTAGGGATGGAGGTGGAACAGGTGAGTAAGAGAAAGCTTCCTGCTGCTACAACTTGCACGGCAGTCATTGCAGCAGACCGCATGACCAAGCAGTTGTGCAAACGTCTCCACTCCCAGCAAATTGCACTGATTGACCATCCCGATGTGGATGAGATGGCAGCATTGTCTTTATTGGACTCGGGAGTAAGGATCGTAATTAATCTATCTTCGTTTATGACGGGACACTATCCGGCCGAAGGGGCTCGACTCCTGCTTGATGCGGGGGTGTCCCTATTTGAAATACATCCGTCTTCAAAAGAACAAAATTTGATCGAGCTTCTGGATGGTCAGTATACGACAATTCACGAGAGCAAGCTTTTCGTGCACACCGAAAATGGGTGGCAATTCAAGTGTGACTTACAAAAGGTATCCGCCTCCCTGATTGCTACCAAACGGCTGGAAGCACAGGATAAACTGGATGATACCCTCTCCTTGTTTATTGACAACACGCTTTCGTATGCCAGTCAGGAAAAGGAGCTTTTCTTGAAGCCACTGCGCCCCCTTCCCTTACGGACAAGAATGGCAAACCGTCACGTCGTTGTCGTAGCCCGAGGCAAGCACTACAAAGAAGATTTGCATACACTTGCCTCCTATATTCGCGAATGTAGACCAGTACTCATCGGTGTGGACGGCGGCGCTGATGCGCTGCTGCAATATGGATACGCACCCGATTTGATTATTGGGGATATGGATAGTGTTTCTGACAAAGCCTTGCTATGCGGGGCAGAGGTTGTTGTGCATGCGTTCGTTGATGGGAGTGCTCCAGGGAAAAAACGGGTAGACCAGCTGGGGATTCATTGTCATCTCTTGCCTGCGCCCGGAACAAGTGAAGACGTTGCGATGCTTTTGGCATTTGAACAACAGGCGCAGCTCATCGTTACGATTGGGGCACATACCAATATGATCGATTTTCTGGAAAAAGGCAGAAAAGGCATGGCAAGCACACTTTTGGTTCGAACCAAAATCGGCACGAAGCTGGTTGACGCCAAAGGTGTTAGTCAGCTGTATCAGCCGAGCTCGTCCTGGCGAATGTGGGGGCTATGCATCGGAGCCATGCTTCTTCCTGTTACATCAGCGATTTTGATCAATCCGGTTGCACGTCACGCAGCGCAAATGCTTTGGACACAGTGGCGGACCTGGGCATTTTAAGGAGGACGCTGTCGCTATGATTCATTTTCGTTATCATTTGATCTCGTTAGCTGCTGTCTTCATTGCGCTTGGAGTGGGAATTTTGCTCGGAGGAACAGCAGGGCATAACTGGTTTTCCTGGGGTGAAAAAGAAGTTCTGGCGAATATGTCGGCCAAATATGACCGCGCATTGAAAAGTAATCAAGAATTAAAGCAGCAAATGAATCGACTGCATGTAGAGGTAGAGCGAAACAAGGAAGAGGTTGTCCATCTTATGGCACTTCGCTATGCCCATGAGTTGAAAGGAAGCAAGGTCTTTATATGGCAGGAGAAGGAAGGATCCTTGGAACGAATAACGCGATTACTGCAGTCGGTAGGAGTTGAGGTTGCAGCTCTGCAGGAGGAAAGCTTTCCACCAGATGGTCTGCTGCTCATCTATGCGGACAAGCATCCAGAATGGCTTATTGGGCGGGGGAATAACAATCGCGTATTACTCGTCAAGCAAGAGCCAGACTCGGTAGCCAAGCAGTGGGCACTTTTAGAAAACGTCCAAAAATTGCTCGCAGAAACGAGGGGTGTGCGTGAAAAAGGTTAGCGTCGTCATTCCTGCTTACAACGAAGAGGCTTCCATCGGCTCGACGCTGCGGGCGATTCGAGAACGCATCCTTTGTCAGGAGCTGATCGTTGTGGATGATGGGAGCGTAGATGATACCGCACAGCTCGCCAGACAGTGGGCGGATCTAGTCATTTCCACACCGCAAAACAGGGGAAAGGGTGCGGCGCTGCAAGCGGGCTGGCAACATGCGAGTGGGGATGTCGTGATGCTCTTAGACAGTGATCTTCGCGAGAGTGCAGCTGAGGCAGCACATTTATTGTCCCCGGTGATTGCGGGTGCGTGTGACATGTCAGTTGCTGTTCTGCCTCCTCCACGACAAAAAGCAGGCATGGGCTTGGCAAAGGGCTTGGCTCGTCATGGGATACGCATACTTACAGGCTTTGAACCACGAGCACCGTTGTCCGGCCAACGTGCTTTTCGGCGTGAAGTGCTTCAGCGATTAGGCAGACTGGATAACGGATTTGGGGTAGAAGTGGGCCTGACTGTAGATGCCATTCGGGCAGGCTATCGTGTGCTGGAGGTACCTGTCCGGTTTTCCCATCGCGAGACAGGAAATGATTGGTCAGGCTATTTTCATCGAGGAAAAGAGTTTGTGGCCATCGGACGGACACTTTGTCACAAATGGTGGGAGGGACAAGGATGGAGACAAAATGGATGATAGCTATTGCGGTAAGTATCGGGCTTCCTTTTTTGCTGCATCTGGCTCTTTTAAAACACTTGACCAAAAAGCTTAAAGACATGGGTATGCAAAGAGTGAATTACAGAGGAGCAGAAGTTCTGACAGCGGGTGGCATCATGGTCGTGGCTTCCTCCACACTCACTATAGGAGCCTTGCTGCTGTGCATGCAGGTAAGCGGTGTCTCCCCGTCGAGCCTGAATCATGGATTGCTGCTGATGGCTGGCATGATCACCCTGGCTGTATGGGGATGGCAGGATGACCGAGCGACAGACGAGTCTGCAAAAGGCTTCAGGGGACATCTAGGAGCACTTTGGCGGGAGCGCAAAGTGACGAGCGGCTTGTGGAAGGCGTGGGGAGGAGGGAGTACTGCCCTGCTCATTTCTTTGGCAATCACACATACAGCTTGGGCATGGTTTTTGGTAGTATGTTTACTAGCAATCACACCTAACGTCCTGAATCTGTTTGACGTGAGGCCAGCGCGTGCTCTAAAAGTTTTTTGGCTGCTTTTAGGTCTAGTGGCTCTAGCTGCTTATTACTTTCCTGCAAATGATTCGTCGGCAGTGGACTGGGTGTGGCTATTACCTGTCCTTACTGCATCTATATTACTGTTTCGTCATGATGCGAGCGGCAGGATTATGCTTGGTGATACTGGTGCGAATTCCTTGGGCTTCGTGGTTGGTTACGCCTTTGTCACGCACACAGCCACACAGGTGCAAGTGGTGATCCTCTTGTTTTTTATCAGTTTGCATGTAATCGCAGAGTTCGTTTCTTTTACGCAGTTGATCGATCGATTTTCCTGGTTAAAACGGATGGATGGCTGGGGCAGATCAGCGGAATCGGAGTAATAAGCGAGCGCTACATAAGAAGAGCCAGGCTGAATGTTTGGCCTGGCCTACTCATCATCTTCTGGTTCACGAACCATGAAGCGGGGTTGTACCCGATTTTTTTTGCGTTCGTGATGCAGGATAAACCCCGCAATAAACAATACAGGAATGGCAAAAGCGAGTATGCCAAGAATGAGCTGTCCCCACAAAAAGCCGACGTCCGGGGAGGTGGAATGAAAGAACGCGTCACGGATCAGCTTGATTCCATACATCGCGATAGCAGCAGGAATCACCATGATCAGCAGCGCGATTACTTTTTGAACAACCACGGGTGTTTCACACCTTTCTCTCTCGTCCTTTCATCATATCGGATGCCACGTACCTTGTCCACAGTCTGGAAGCGCCTGAACGAGCGCACGTTAGCTAAGAACACCTGTCCTTATCCCAATCATTGGAGTACAATGGAATCGAGTTTGATTGCAAAGAGAGGGGATCGGTGCGTGCACAAGTTGCTCATCGTTGGTGCTGGACGTGGCGGAACAGCACTTATTAAGATGCTGAACCAGATGGATCGGTTAAAAATCGTAGCTGTTGTCGATCACAGGCCAGATGCCCCGGGACTCGCGCTGGCTCGTTCCTTAGGTATCCATGTAGACACGGATTACAGACCCTATTTGGAAGCGGACCTAGATGTCATTTTGGAAGCGACCGGTGATTTAGGGGAATACAAGCATCTCAAGCATTTGAAAAAGGAAAAAACAGTGCTGATCCCCGGCACTTTTACGCGCATCGTAATGAAGCTGATCCGTGAACGCGACAAGCTGATTGCCGTAATGATGCAAAACCAGCGTGAGCGCGAGACGATGCTGGACTCTACTCACGATGCGATTATCGGTGTAAACAGGCAGGGTATCATTACCTTGTTCAATCAGGCAGCAGAGAGATTGATGGGGATCGACGCGAGTGAAGTGCTCGATACAAAAGTATCAGAACGTATACCTAACACACGCCTACATATCGTATTAGAGACGGGCTCTCCCGAGTTGAATCAGGAGCAGATCCTACCCAATCAGACCCGTATCATTACCAATCGCGTACCCGTTCGGAATGATCGCGATGAAGTAGTAGGGGCTGTTGCCATTTTTCGTGATATTACAGAAGTGATGGCGTTGGCTGAGGAAGTCACGGACTTGAAGGAACTGCAAAGCATGATGCAGGCCATTATCCAATCGTCGGATGAGGCTATTTCTGTGGTGGACAAGGATGGGAACGGGTTATTGATCAACCCGGCTTACACGCGGATTACGGGACTGTCACCTGAAGATATTATCGGCAAGCCTGCAACGGTCGATATTTCGGAAGGCGACAGCATGCATATGCAAGTATTGAAAACGAAGAAGCCAGTCAGGGGAGTCCCGATGAAGCTGGGACCAAAACGCAAGGATGTAGTCGTAAATGTTGCTCCTGTCATGGTAGACGGAGAACTAAAGGGCAGCGTTGGTGTCATCCATGACGTCTCGGAATTCAAGCGTTTGAGCGAGGAATTGGAAAAAGCCCGCCGCATCATCCGAACGTTAGAGGCGAAATATAGCTTTGCAGACATTATTGGGTATAGCGATCCAATGAAAGTCGCCATCGAGCAGGCAAAAAAAGCGGCACTGACCCCTGCAACGGTACTGCTAAGAGGCGAGTCGGGTACGGGAAAGGAATTGTTCGCCCACGCGATTCACAATGCAAGTGAACGTAAGTACAAGCAATTTATCCGTGTAAACTGCGCTGCTATATCCGAGACACTTTTGGAAAGCGAGCTGTTCGGCTACGAAGAAGGAGCGTTTACGGGTGCAAGACGCGGCGGAAAACGAGGATTGTTTGAGGAAGCGAGCGGAGGAACGATTTTTCTCGATGAAATTGGCGAGCTGTCCATGAGTATGCAAGTCATGCTCTTGCGCGTTTTGCAGGAGAGGGAGGTCGTGAGGGTCGGCGGGACGAAGCCAGTTGAAATCGATGTCCGTATCATTGCTGCTACTCATGTCAATCTCGAGTCAGCGATTGGGGCAGGGCGTTTTCGTGAAGACTTGTACTATCGGCTTCAGGTATTTCCAATCCATATTCCTTCTCTCAGACAAAGGCTGGAAGACATCCAGCCAATCGCGATGCATCTATTGCGCAAAGCAAATTTGGAGTACGGGCGTAATGTCGAAGAAATTCACCCAGATACCTTGCAAATGCTTTTTGAATACCAATGGCCAGGCAATGTGAGAGAACTGGAGAATGTCATAGGCAGAGCGATGATCCATATGAAGATCAATGAGCGAATCATTTTGCCAGAACATCTGCCTCCATTGGAACGAAGGATTGTGGGCACGGCAAAAGAGCTTCCTGAAAAGCAAGGGTCCTCAGGCAAAACGTTAAAAGAGGCAGTGGAAGAAGCAGAACGTGAGCACATCTTGCGTGAACTGGCGGCTGCACGCGGAAACAGAACGGTCGCAGCCAAGCGGTTAGGGATTGCTATTCGCAGCTTGTATTACAAAATGGAAAAGCTGGGGATTATGGAAGAGCAGATGTGATTCAGCAAGGAGATGAGTGTGCAAATATTTGCATGCAATACTTTGCGTGATTGTGCAATTATTTGCGTACTTGACCGATTGAATAATCTTCCACATGCACGTGGATAAAGCGCTTTCATAAGATGTTGTGAGTTGGCATGACATTTGCATATCTTTCACGACGAGGAATTCTCCTCGTGGTACCAGCTATGGCGTACGACCACGAGAATATGGAGAATGAATGACACTAGGGAGGTTTCTTCAATGAACATCTTTGATTACATGCAAAACTACGATTACGAGCAGCTGGTATTTTGCCAGGACGAAAATTCCGGATTGAAAGCAATTATTTGCATTCATGATACGACACTTGGACCAGCACTCGGCGGTACGCGTATGTGGCCGTACAAGACAGAAGAAGAGGCTATTATCGACGTACTTCGCCTGGGCCGTGGTATGACCTATAAAAACGCCGCTGCAGGATTGAACATCGGCGGAGGTAAAGCAGTAATCATCGGTGACCCACGTGAGCATAAGAGCGAAGAGCTGTTCCGTGCGTTCGGTCGCTATATCCAGGGCTTGAATGGACGATACATCACAGCAGAAGACGTAGGAACAACAGTTGCTGACATGGACATGATCCATTTGGAAACAGATTATGTAACAGGTGTATCGCCAGCATTTGGTTCCAGCGGAAATCCTTCTCCGGTAACTGCTTACGGTGTATACCGCGGTATGAAGGCTTCTGCTAAGCTCGCTTATGGCAGCGACTCTCTGTCCGGTCGCGTCGTAGCTGTTCAAGGTGTTGGTAACGTTGCTTACAATCTGTGCCGCCATCTGCATGAAGAAGGCGCGCATTTGATCGTTACTGACATCAACCAGGAAAACGTAAATCGTGCAGTGAACGATTTCGGTGCCAAAGCGGTGGGAGTCAATGACATTTTCAGTGTTGAATGCGATATCTTCTCGCCATGCGCATTGGGTGCAATCATCAACGATGACACCATTCCGCTGTTGAAAGCAAAAGTAATCGCTGGCGCAGCGAACAATCAATTGAAAGAAGAAAAACACGGCGACATGATTCATGAAATGGGCCTCATTTACGCACCAGACTACGTAATCAATGCAGGTGGCGTAATCAACGTTGCAGATGAGCTGCAAGGCTACAATCGTGAGCGCGCACTGAAAAAAGTAGAAACCATTTACGATACCATCCTGAAGGTTTACGAAATTGCTGAACGTGATGGCATGCCATCCTACAAAGCAGCTGACCGCATGGCTGAAGAACGTATCGCAAGTGTTGGCAAGTCACGTAATACTTTCCTGCAAAACGGTAAGACTGTTTACCATCGCTAATTTTCAGTGATGGTTGGTTACCCAGGCTGCTTGTCTCGTTACTGACGAGCAGTCGGGGCTACATAAGCAATGTTCTTTGAATATTCATATTCTCGGAAATAGACGGGGGAGCTTACCTCGTTCATCCGAGCTTCGCAACATTATCTCGTAACTACATGCTGAAGCATCCGGGCAAGTGCCTATGCATCTGCATCCAGTTTTCTTCGGTTCAACTTTCCGTTAAAGCGCGCTCGCTCTTTTGTGAGCATACCTCGACAGGTTTTTATTGAAAGGAGCGATCATGGATGTCTCAAGAATTTGATTTGGTCGTTCTCGGTGGTGGCACTGGAGGCTATGTAGCGGCTATTCGTGCTTCTCAATTGGGAATGAATGTGGCAATTGTGGAAAAAGAAAAACTCGGAGGAACATGTCTGCATCGTGGCTGTATCCCTTCCAAGGCACTTCTTCGCAGCGCAGAAGTATTCTCCACTTTGAAAGAAGCCGATAAGTACGGTGTTTTGGCTGACAATGTGGGTTACGATTTTTCAAAGATTCAAGAACGCAAACAAGGCATCATCGACCAGCTTCATAAAGGAATTCAGTATTTGATGAAAAAAGGAAAAATCACTGTATTTGAAGGGTTCGGTCGCGTCATGGGTCCATCCATTTTCTCCCCACAGGCTGGAGCTGTGCGAATCGAAAAGGAAAACGGCGATCAGGAAATGATCGTACCTCGCTTTCTATTGCTGGCGACAGGTTCACGACCACGCACGCTGCCAGGACTTACGATTGATGGTTCCTATGTCGTAACAAGCGACGAAGCATTGCAGTGGGAAAAGCTTCCAGCATCAGTCGTAATCGTAGGGGGCGGAGTCATCGGGATTGAATGGGCATCCATGCTCACTGATTTTGGTGTAGACGTTACAGTAGTGGAGTATGCAGATCGCATCCTGCCTTTGGAGGACGAAGAAGTAAGTAAAGAGCTGGCGCGTCTGTTGAAAAAACGTAAGGTGACGATCGTAACCGGAGCAAAGGTACTCCCGGAATCCATGGAAAAAGGCGAAGGCCGTGTGGTGATTCAGGCCGAAACCCAAACAGGCGTACAAACCTTTGAAGCAGAAAAAGTTCTCGTTTCCGTAGGCAGACAGGCGAATGTAGAAAACCTGGGACTCGAAGCAACAGAGATCAAGGTTGAGCGTGGCGCAGTGGTTGTGAATGAATTCTTTCAAACGGCAGAATCGCATATTTATGCCATTGGCGATGTCATTGGTGGATTGCAGCTGGCACATGTCGCTTCCCACGAAGGAATTTTAGCGGTAGAGCACATGGCTGGATTGAATCCTCATCCAATGGACTACACCAAGGTTCCGAAGTGCACATACAGCCGTCCTGAAGTCGCGAATGTTGGCTTGACGGAAAAAGAGGCGCGTGAACAAGGCTTTGATGTGAAAATTGGAAAGTTCAGCTTCAAGCCGCTAGGAAAGGCCTTGATTCACGGCGAGAACGACGGATTTGTGAAGCTGGTCGTAGATGCTAAAACCAATGATTTACTAGGTGTTCATATGATTGGCCCACATGTCACAGACATGATTTCAGAAGCAGGTCTGGCTCGTGTGCTGGATGCGACCCCATGGGAAATTGGTCAGACGATTCATCCTCATCCATCCTTGTCAGAGGCGATGATGGAAGCAGCGCAAGCAGTTGATGGAAAAGCAATTCACAATTAATGAGGAGGGTATAAAGCGATGACAACCAAACGTCATGAAGAAGTAGGTTTGACCGACGCTCAAGTGCTAGACATGTATTATTACATGCTGCTCGCGCGCAAGGTCGATGAGCGCCAGTGGCTGTTAAACCGGGCGGGCAAAGTCCCGTTCGTCATTTCCTGCCAAGGCCAGGAAGCAGCGCAGGTAGGAGCTGCTTTTGCGATGGAGACAGAAAGAGATTATTTGTGTCCGTATTATCGTGATCTTGGTCTGGTTCTTGTATTTGGCCAGAGTGCACGTGACTGCATGTTGTCTGCTTTTGCCAAGGCTGAAGATCCAAACAGCGGCGGACGTCAAATGCCAGGCCACTTCGGTGGAAAGAAATACAATATCCTGACCGGCTCCAGCCCAGTAACGACACAGGTACCTCATGCAGTGGGCATGGCGTTGGCGGGGAGAATGCAGAAAAAAGATTTTGTTGTGTATACGTCTTTTGGAGAAGGCTCCAGCAACCAAGGGGATTTCCACGAGGGTGCCAACTTTGCTGGCGTACACAAGCTCCCAGTTATCTTCTTCTGTGAAAATAACAAATATGCGATCTCGGTTCCGATCAACAAGCAATTGGCGTGCGAAAGTGTAGCTGACCGTGCTATCGGATACGGCTTCCCGGGAGTAAGCGTAGATGGCAACGATCCGATCGAGGTGTACCGAGTTACCAAAGAAGCGGTAGAACGTGCACGCAGCGGTGCAGGTCCTACTTTGATTGAGGCAGTGATGTACCGTCTGGTTCCACATTCCAGTGATGACGACGATCGTGTATATCGGACACGTGAGGAAGTAGAAGAAGCAAAGAAAAAAGATCCACTCATCCTGTTTGCTACCTATCTGAAAGAGGTTGGCCTTCTGGATGAAAGTACGGAAGCAGATATGCTAGCTCGCGTTCAGCTGGAAGTAGACGAAGCGACGGAGTATGCGGAAAATGCACCATATCCGTCTCCAGAATCGACTCTGACACACGTATACGGGGAATAAGGGGGGTATCCTGATGGCAGTCATCTCGTTTATTGATGCAGTTACAATGGCGATGCGCGAGGAAATGCGCCGCGATCAAAATGTGTTTGTCCTCGGAGAAGACGTAGGTGTGCGCGGAGGTGTTTTCCGTGCCACAGTGGGATTGATTGAAGAGTTTGGAGAAGAGCGTGTGATTGATACGCCACTGGCAGAATCCGCAATCGTTGGGGTAGGAATCGGAGCAGCAGCATATGGCATGCGTCCCATCGCCGAGATCCAATTTGCCGACTTTATTATGCCAGCAGTCAATCAGATCGTCAGTGAAGCAGCAAAAATGCGCTATCGCTCAAATAATGATTGGAATTGCCCGCTTACGATTCGTGCTCCGTTCGGGGGAGGAGTGCACGGTGCACTCTACCACTCTCAATCAGTGGAAGCGATGTTTACCAATACTCCAGGCTTGAAAGTGGTGGCTCCGTCTACCCCTTATGATGCAAAGGGCCTTCTGAAAGCAGCCATTCGCGATGAAGATCCAGTGCTCTTTTTCGAGCATAAGCGTTTGTATCGCCTGATTAAAGGTGAAGTTCCTGATCATGACTATGTTTTGCCAATTGGCAAGGCAGATGTAAAGCGTGAAGGTACCGACATTACTGTCATTTCGTATGGCTTGGCTCTGCACTTCTGCCTGCAAGCAGCAGAAAAGCTTGCTCAAGAAGGAATCAGCGCTCATGTTCTGGATTTGCGTACTCTTTACCCTCTCGACAAAGAGGCGATTGCTGAAGCCGCCTCCAAAACAGGTAAAGTATTGATTGTCCACGAAGACAACAAAGAAGGCGGCGTTGGTGGCGAAGTCGCTGCAATCGTTGCGGAGCATTGCTTGTTTGATCTGGATGCACCGATCAAGCGTCTGTGCGGTCCGGACGTTCCAGCAATGCCTTACAGCCCACCTATGGAAAAATTCTTCATGCTAAACCCGGATAAAGTTTTGGAAGCAATGCGAGAGTTGGCCAACTTTTAAGGCGAGGAGGACCATGGATCATGGCAACGAAAGTGCTAATGCCCCAGCTCGGAGAAAGTGTGACCGAAGGAACGATCAGCAAGTGGCTGGTCAATGTGGGAGACACCGTAAAAAAATATGACTCGTTGGCTGAAGTGACAACAGACAAGGTGAATGCCGAGGTTCCGTCTACGGTTTCCGGCCGCATCACGGAAATTGTGGTCCCAGAAGGCGAGACAGTAGAGATTGGTACATTGATTCTATATATAGAAGAAAGTGGAGAGGCTGGCGCTGCTGCTCCTGCGTCGACACAAGAAGCACCAGTACAACAGCAGCCAGTATCCGCACCTTTGCAACCAAGCGCTGCACTAGCAGCAAGCCAGCCTGCACAGCAAAAAGCCAGCTCGAATCAGGATGGACCGAAACAGCGTTATTCACCTGCTGTCATGGCCCTTTCCCAAGAGCATGGGATCGATCTGTCCCGAGTGGTTGGTACAGGTGCCCAGGGGCGCGTGACTCGTAAGGACGTTCAAGCAATAATTGACGCGGGTGGACAACAAGCAGCAGCTCCTGTCGCTCAAAATACGGCACCAGCTGCTGTTTCCCAGCCGGAACCGACTCCAGTTCCTGCAGCGGCGACTGCGACATCTGTATCATCTGTTCCAGCTGCGACAAGTGTAGATATTCCAGTAGCGAGCGGAGACCAAACCATCCAGGTGACACCGATTCGCAAAACCATTGCGAGCCGAATGGTCCAAAGCAAGCATGAGGCTCCACACGCATGGACAATGGTTGAAGTTGACGTGACCAATCTCGTTCATTTCCGCAATCAGGCAAAGGATGAGTTCAAGCGTAAAGAAGGTCTCAACCTTACATTCCTGCCATTTTTCATCAAGGCAGTTGTGGAATCATTGAAGGAATACCCAATGATTAATTCCACGTGGGCAGGAGACAAAATTATCGTCAAAAAAGACATTAATATTTCGATTGCAGTTGCGACAGAAGACGCACTTTACGTTCCTGTGATCAAGCATGCTGACCAAAAGTCTGTTCTAGGTATCGCCAAGTCTGTGGACGATCTGGCTGCTCGCACACGGGCAGGGAAGCTTACGATGGATGATATGACAGGTGGAACCTTCACTGTCAACAATACGGGTTCGTTTGGCTCTGTGTTGTCGCAACCAATTATTAACGCCCCGCAAGCAGCGATCCTCAGTGTCGAATCGATCGTGAAACGACCAGTGGTTATCAATGACATGATAGCGGTGCGCTCGATGGTAAATCTCTGCATGTCACTCGACCACCGCGTGCTGGATGGCCTGATCTGCGGACGATTCCTGCAGAGCGTTAAGCAAAAGCTGGAAAACGTCGGACCAGATACAAAGCTGTATTAATCTGCGGTAGTTGAGATGCTTGCAAGAAACCAGGCCATGTGCGGTCCTGGTTTTTTGTGATGCTCACATACGGTATGACACAGTAAAATTACGAATCAAAAAAAAGCGTCAAAAACGCAAAAAAAATTTTATTTTGCAGAAGAAGGATATGTAACTTTTTGGAGCGTTCCTTCGTCTTACCAATAGTAGCCAGGGAGTCTATCAAATTCCGTAGAAGAGATTCCCACTAGATATCATTTATGGTAGACTGATAGCGACCTGCTAGAGATTTATTACCAGATTATAGGTAAAAATGGGAGGAAGAACATGAAGAAGACAAACAAAGCACTGCCATTGGTGCTCGCATCTGCGCTAGCAGCTACACCTTTTGTTGCAGTACCACATGCACAAGCGATTTCTGGCTTGGACATTTCGGCGGATGAAGATGGTGCAGGGGATGATAGTGAATACAAAATCGAATTCACGTTAGACAAGGCTCTTGACTCTGGAGATTACATCTATGTGGAATTTGATTCCGATTATACAGTGAGTAAGAATATTTCCACCAGCGACATTGACGCGAATTTCGATATTAAGAGCGTGAAAGTAAGTGGAAGAGAAATCCAGATCAGAATTGATGAAGATCTTGATAAGGATGATGATGTTTCTTTCACTATTGAAGACGGGATCACTAATCCTGATAGTAAAGGCTCCTATAGTGTTGAGGTAAGAACTACAAGTGAGAAATCAGCTAAGTCCAAAAAGGTTTCAATCTCAGGTTCCAGCAGCGGCTCCAGCAGCAAAGGCGATTACTCTGTTACCCTTGGTAGCAAAGCGTCTGGAGATACGACAAGCATCAAGCTGGGCGAAATCTCTCTCAAGAAAAGTGTAAAGCTCGAAACGAATGAGACGATAACAGTCATTTTCCCAAGCAGCAGCATGCTTCCGTCCAAGATCGATTCTGACGATGTAAAAGTAAATGGCTCCGTAGCTAAGTCCGTAAGTGTAAAAGGCGACGAAGTCACCATTAAAGTACCAAGCGGTGCGAATAAAGACAGCTACATCAATTTAGAATTCACAAAATCTGCTGGTATTGAAAACCCTAAAACCGGTGATTACACGTTCAAAGTGAAATATGACGGTTCTACATATGAATCCAAAAAGTTTGAGGTAACGAAATCCGGTTCTGGCAGCTCCAGCACTTCTACAGACGCTTTCACTGTCAACCTGTCTGATCCATCCGCTGGTGCTCGTTCCAGCTATACGTTTGACGCTGATTTCGGTAACAAAAAATTGATGGCTGATGAGGACCTGATTCTGGAATTCCCCTCTGCTGACATGGTCCCTGGAATTTTGACCTACAGTGATTTTACGCTGAACGGGAAAACTCCAAAAAGAGCGAGTGCTTCTGGAAATAAAGTATATATCACGGCTCCATCTGGATTCTCGTCCAGCAGCGAGGTAAAAGTTGTTGTTTCCTTCTCTGCCTGGATCTCGAATCCAAAGACAGCGGGAACCTATACACTCAAGGCTTCCATTGACGGTAAAACACTGGAATCCAAGTCGTTTACCATCGGCGGTTCTTCCGTGAACCCGACACCAACGAATCCGACAAGCCCTACAAATCCGACTAATCCAACCACGCCAAATCCAAACGTGGTCAATAACAGCACCGCTACAATCGGTCTCACTTCAAATGCATTGGGTAAACCGACAGGTGTCAATATTGCCATCAAAGGACTGGGTGTTGGTCTGATGAAGCAGCGTGACTTCGTTGAGCTGGTATTCCCAGCGGGCTACAAAGTGCCAGCTTATATCGCGCCTGCAAACGTTTCAGTAAATGGAGTGGGAGCAAACTATGTAGCGGTTCGCGGACAAAACGTTCTGGTGTATCCAGCGCAGGATATTCCTGCTGCAACAGCTGCGAATATCACAATTACAGCTGCAGCCAATATCGTAAACCCGTCTGTGAAAAATGCGTACAGCATTAGCGTTTTCACTTCGGAAGAAAAAGGACTCTTGTTTGCTCGTGCGGTAGGAGTAGGTATGCCTTCACCTGCACAACCAGCTACACAGCCTACGACACCAGCGACTCAGCCTGCAGTAGCTGTTCCAGCGAATGCAGCACTGTTTAAAGTAAACACAGCAAACTTCACCTTGCAGGGCAAAACATATCCATTGCAAGTAGCACCATACATCGCGGGTGGAAACACAACGATGGTTCCAGCACAGTTTTTCAAAGAGGCTTTGTATTTGACTACACAATGGAACGCAAAGGACGTTGCGATTATTAGTGGCAACAAAGTCATTAAGTTTACTGTTGGTTCCAACAAAGCAAAAATTGGAAATCAAGAGGTTGCTCTCCCAACTCCAGTAGTATTGAACAACGGAATGCCAATGATTCCAGTTCGTTTCGTAACAGATAATCTGGGCTACAAAGTTGGCTGGGATGCTAAAACCTCCAGCGTGTTCGTTTATAAATAAATCGATCAAACAAAACCCCCTTTCGCTTTTGGCGGAAGGGGGTTATTTTTTACCTGGGAGAATCTGCTTATTGGAAATAGAAGAAGGTGGGGAGGATCAAGGCGAAAACGAGAATGACAATTAAAACTTTGGCGACGAGGGATTGCTTCATCCTTCATCAGCCTCCTTTCTGTATATACATCTGCAAACTTGTGAAAAAGGGAAGTTATACATAAAGTGCGTATGATAAAATTGGCGATAAGGACCATTTCTATGCCGCACGTATGCGTACAAGGTTATACTCTACAATCAGGATTTTACCGAATTGTATAAGCAGTGGCAACAGGATTGTCCATATTTACGAAAACGGTCAAACATAGATACAAATAGCGGAGTAAAAAAGAGAGGAAGATGACAGTGAACGCTCCTAACAAAATTGCCCACATCGGTATCGCTGTAAAAAGTCTTGAACAAGCACTTCCTTTTTACACGAAGCATTTGGGGCTAACCCTCGTAGGAACGGAAGAGGTAGAAAGTGAACAGGTGAAGGTCGCTTTTCTGCAAATTGGTGAAAGTCGAATTGAGCTGTTAGAGCCTCTCTCTGATCAGAGTCCAATCGCCAAGTTTATCGAAAAGCGCGGGGAAGGAATCCATCATATCGCACTTGATGTAGACGATGTCCGGGAACGGCTGATCCATTTAAAGGAACAGGGTGTACCGCTTATCCATGAGCAGCCTAAAGAAGGGGCTCATCATGCCCAAATCGGGTTTTTGCATCCAAAAGCGGCAGGCGGAGTCCTGTACGAGCTCTGCCAATATCCACAAGAGGATCATGAGTATTGACATGTGGATTCATAATGAGAGCAATCGGTAAGATTGATTGGTGTTTCAATGGTAGAAAAAATTTTTTTGCGGTATACTGGAACTTGTGAATATGTACCAAAATCGGGCTTTGATTTGGGAGGTAACGAGTGTGAGTAAGATCAACGAGGAACGTTTGTTGAATGAGTTTTTGGAGCTCGTCCAGATTGACAGCGAAACAAAAAACGAAGCTGAAATCAACAAAGTGCTGAAGCAAAAATTGGTGGACATGGGCTTTACTGTTGAGGAAGACGATGCTGCCGCAAAAACGGGACATGGCGCCAACAACCTGATTGCAACATTGGAAGCGACAGGCAAAGGACCTGCCATTCTGTTCAGCAGCCACATGGATACGGTCGTTCCAGGAAATGGCATCAAGCCACAAATCCGTGACGGTTACGTTTATTCCGATGGCACAACGATTTTGGGCGCAGATGACAAAGCGGGGATCGCTGCTATTTTCGAAGGTATTCGTACCATGAAGGAGCAAAACCTGACGCACCCAACGATTCAGGTCGTATTGACTGTCGGTGAAGAGTCTGGTCTGGTTGGTTCCCGTGCAATGGATTCCAGCCTACTAAAAGCAGAAATGGGCTTTATCCTTGACTCCGAAGGTCCAGTTGGCAAAATTACTTCCGCAGGTGCTGGACAATACCGCATTGTTACCAAGATCCATGGAAAAGCAGCTCATGCTGGCGTAAATCCCGAAGATGGCATTAGCGCGATTTCTGTAGCGAGTAAAGCGATCTCCCGTATGCCACTTGGCCGAATCGATGCGGACACGACTGCAAATATCGGTCGCTTCGAGGGTGGTAAAGCGTACAACATCGTCACTGACTATGTAGAAGTATGGTCCGAGGCGCGCAGCCTTGTAATGGACAAGCTGGAAGCGCAAGTGAAGAAAATGACAACGGCTTTCGAGGAAGCAGCAGCTGAGTACGGAGCTACTTGCGAGAATGATGTTATTTTCATGTATCATGGCTACAAGTACGACGAAGAAACGCCAGTAGTGAAAAAAGCAATTGCCGCTGTAAAACGCGTTGAGCGCAATCCTGAGCTGGTTGCAAGTGGCGGCGGAAGCGACGGAAACGTCTTTAACGGCTACAACATCCCAAGCGTTAACTTTGCGATTGGGTACGAAGAGATCCACACCAAAAACGAGCGTATGCCAATTGCAGAGCTGAACAAAGCAGCTGAGCTGGTGCTCGCTATCATCGCTGAAGTGCAAGAGTAATAAGTGTAAGCCGGGACTGTCTTAAAAAGTCCTGGCTTTTTTATTAACCAAAGACAATCTTTGATGATTGGGGCAAGCTATCTGAAACATAGACTAAACGAGAGGGGCAAGCTGCACGGGAAATGGGGGAAGAAAATGCTTCAACTGGTAACAGCGACTGTCGCCGGAGTAGTGGAACAACGGGAGGGCATGCAAATCCTGCGTGTACAGGTCGAGGGAAGCCAGCATATTGAGCAGGCTATTTCCTTTGGTGAAGAAAGCTTTTCGCTAGGAGATCGCTTGCTGGTAAATACGACTGCTGTTCGCTTGCAGCTGGGCACAGGAGGCTTTCATCTCGTAGTAGGGAAAGAAAATACGATGAGAGAACGGGATGTAGCACCGAGCGAATGGGGACATATTATGAAAATGCGCTATGCCCCCTGGCAGCTCGCTGTAGATACAGTAGAAGAACAGAACAGCCCCTACCATGAGTTGTTTAGTCGGGAAGACTTGTCTTTGGAAGGAACGCCAGTTGTCATCAGTGAGCTCCATAGTATGCTCCCTGTTACAGTCCAGGCAATAAAAGAAAAGAATGCTGCGGAACAGATCGTGTATGTGATGCCAGATGGAGCATCATTGCCGCTCGCGCTCAGCAGGCATGTCCATCATTTGAGGAAGACGCAGAAGCTGGCGGCAACTGTGACCGCTGGACATGCGTGGGGTGGGGATTATGAGGCGGTTACGATACATAGTGCCTTACTAGCAGCAAAGCATATCGAGAGTGCGACGATCATCGTCTGTATGCTCGGGCCTGGTGTTGCAGGAACGGGTACCTCCTATGGTTTTTCAGGAGTCCAGCTGGCCGAGGTGATTCATGCCGTGTCAGCTTTGGGAGGAATTCCTTTTTATATTCCACGAATCAGCTTTTCTGACCTTCGCAATCGCCATTACGGGCTGAGTCATCACACGAGTGTGGTTCTGGGACGTTACGCCCTTCGCCCTGTCGTGCTTTCTATACCCAGACTGGGAGATCACAGAGATTTTCATTTAGAGCAGCAAGTGTCTGCATTGTGCAAGCAAAATGAGCATGGCGTCGTCTGGGGAGCCATAGCAAGTTTGGACCGGTTGAATGCGCTTGAAAGGGCCTATGGCTTGTCCTTTTCAACGATGGGAAGAAGCTGGAGGGAGGACCCAGTGCCTTTTCAAACGGCTATTCTTGCAGCCGACCACGTTCTCAGATTTCGTTTATGGCAGCAAGAGTCGTTTTCCTGCGACCCGTATTGGTTCTCCGCGCCAAATATTCTTGCAGAGATAAGTCTTTTTTTGACCAAGAGCGAAGAGCCGCTCTGATTTCCCATGCTTTCCCCACCATGCGCAGCTGCTTTTCATCTACATAGGTTTTCATCTGTGATCTCCTCCGATACAATAAGTGTGGACAAGCTTCATGCTCCCAACTTATGGGGGAGAGTACCGGATTAGAACTACTTTAGAAAAAAGGATGATAGTTGTGAGCAAATACGAGCATTTATATGAGAAGACAATTGCAAGTCAGTCTATTTATGACGGCCGGATCATTAAAGTGAAAGTAGATGAGGTGCTGCTGCCAAATGGCAACACCGCCAAGCGGGAGATCGTTAATCATCAGGGGGCAGTCGCTGTTTTGCCTTTAACCGACGATGGGAAAATGGTTGTCGTTCGTCAATTCCGCAAGCCATTGGAATGTACGATTGTAGAAATTCCTGCAGGGAAGCTGGAAATAGGGGAAGAACCGCTAACTTGTGCAAAACGTGAGCTGGAAGAAGAAACAGGGTACGTAGCCAAAAATTATTCGCTCCTGAGCTCGTTCTACACCTCGCCAGGTTTTGCAGACGAGCTGTTGTATGTTTATGTCGCGACAGAATTGACAAAAGGAGAGAGCCGTCCAGATGAGGACGAGTTCGTCGACGTTCTGGAGCTGACATTGGAGGAGGCACACGAGCTGCATCGCGCAGGGGAAATCCGCGATGCCAAAACAGTCGTTGCCTTATTTGCTTGGGAAAACATGGTGCTGCGTAACCGTGGATAACGCCCTTCTACATTCGTATTTCTGTGACATGCACATTCACATCGGGGGTACAAGGAGCGGTAAACCCGTAAAAATAACAGCATCTCGCCACATGACGCTGACTAAAATCCTGGAAGAGGCATCGGAGAAAAAAGGAATGGATGTAATCGGTATTATCGATTCTCATTCTCCAGAGGTACAAGAGGAACTCCTTGATTTATTAGAAAGAGGCACGGCAAGCGAGCATAAGGATGGGGGGATCGTCTACAAAGAGACGGTACTGCTGCTTGGCTGCGAAGTGGAGATCAAGGAAGAAGGTCGTGGAGAAGCGCATTTTTTGGTCTATCTTCCCAGGCTCAAAGAAATGCAGGAGTTTACACGCTGGCTATCTGTTAGATGTAAAAACGTCACCCTAAGCTCTCAACGTATTCATGCAAAGCTATCAGAGCTGCAGGCATGTGTAAAAGACCTAGGGGGCCTTGTCATCCCTGCGCACATTTTTACTCCTCACAAAGGCTTGTACGGAAGCTGTACAGATGCGATGGCAGATGTACTCGACCCAACCCTTATTTATGCTGTGGAATTAGGGCTGAGTGCGAATACAGAAATGGCGGATACCCTTTCGGAGCTGCAAGACAAAACCTTTTTGACCAACTCAGACGCGCATTCTCTCGGAAAAATCGGTCGCGAGTATCAAGCGCTGATGATGGCAGAAAGATCATTTGCCGAATGGGAAAAAGCGATACGCAGGATAGATGGCAGACACGTCAGCGTAAACTACGGATTGCATCCAGAGCTTGGTAAATACCATCAAACAGCTTGTCAGGGGTGTCAATCGAAGCTGCCGGCAGATGCAGCTGGCAGATGTCCCGAGTGTGGTCATAAGAGGGTGGTACGAGGCGTAGCAGCTCGGATTGAACAGCTGGCTGATCGCGTGCCTGGTCAGCATCCCGACCATCGTCCCCCTTATGTGGAGCAGATTCCGCTCGATTTTATTCCGGGCGTTGGACCCAAAATGTTGGAGAAGCTGTATCAATCCTTTGGAACGCAAATGAATGTACTTCACCGTGTCAGTGAACAGGAGCTGGCAACGGTAATCGGCGAAAAAATTGCAGGGCTGATCGTTCATGCACGCGCTGGAAAACTGCAGGTGCAAGCAGGCGGGGCGGGTACGTACGGGAAAATCGTGAAGACGTAAGGGGCGCAAAAACAGTCATAGTAGCAGACTTGTCCGCATAAGCTGTACAGTAATCAGCAAAGCGGGAGGCGACTGTAGCGTGCGTTCACGAGTCGGACAAACCATCCAAACCTATGCGCGAGAACACCAATCCCTCTATTGGTTTACGATTGTCCTATTTACGATGGGCATTATTTTCGGGGCCGTACTCGTCAATTCCTTGCCACTCTCACAAAAGCAGGAGCTGTATGGATTTCTGCAATATTTTTTTAACAGCTTAAGTCAACAAGGGATTCCAGAAACCAGTACTCATTTTCAGCAGTCTTTTGGTTTTTACGCCAAGACTGTAGCAATCATGTGGGTACTTGGCTTGTCCATTATCGGACTGCCTATGATTTTGTTGATGCTGTTCCTAAAAGGTGTTGTTGTCGGCTTCACAGTCGGCTTTTTGGTAAACCAACTGCAATGGCAAGGTGTCACGTTTGCGATGATGGGTATTTTGCCTCAAAATTTGTTGGTTGTTCCGGCACTATTCATCATCGGCGTGAGTGGAATTTCGTTTTCTCTTCGCTTGATCAAGACGAGACTGGTTAGCAAACGTGATGATATTATGCCGCATTTTATTGGCTACACGGTGCTTGTGATGTGCATGCTGGGCGTTTTGACGATGGCGGCACTGTTCGAAACGTTTGTATCGCCAAGACTGATGCAGGTTGTGCTCAATTAAGAATAATTATCAGGTAATAACTTATGCATTTGACTTATTCTACGCCCCTCTACTATAATAGGAACAGGTTTCATGCGAGCGGGGAGGGGCATTAATGTTGGAAGAAAAATTAGAGAAAATCAAGCAGCAGTTGCATTCACAGAACTACAAGCTGACACCACAGCGTGAAGCCACTGTTCGCGTTCTGTTAGAAAACGAAGAAGATCACTTGAGTGCTGAGGACGTTTACCTGTTGGTAAAGGATAAAGCTCCTGAGATAGGACTTGCGACGGTATACCGGACGCTTGAGCTTTTAAGCGAACTGAAAATCCTCCATAAGATGAACTTTGGAGATGGGGTAGCCCGATATGACCTGCGGGATGACAATGCAGCTTATCACCACCATCATTTAATCTGCCTCAATTGCGGCACTGTGGATGAAATTTTTGAAGATCTGCTTGTAACAGCAGAAGAAAAGGTCAAGAATGTTTATAACTTTTACATTACCGACCATCGGTTGACCTTCTACGGAATTTGCAGCCGTTGCATTGACAAAGTGAATGTCGAGGATTTTAAGTAAGATAACTTCTCTGGGAACGGAGAAGTTTTTTCTTTTCCTAAGATGAATTCTTCTGTAATGGTCATCGTTTTCCTGTGGCATCATAAAACGGTAATAAAACAGACATCATGCAGGATCTTCCTTTTTAGTTCCGAATGGAGAAGTGGACAAGTGCATATAATGGAGGGAAGCAAAGGGGAGGAAAAGAGATGGGAATTTCGTATCGCCGTCTGATGGATGTGCTCCGTTTCCTGCTGCTGTTCATTACGTGCACATTGCTTTCTTACGGAATCATTACGTTATTGTCCGAGAAGCTTCTGCCCACTGATCCTTATCAAGAGCCGCAAGGAAACGCGGTCAAGGTCGTAAAAATCGTGAATGCACCCGAGACGCAGGACTTGGATGGCTATTTGGCGAGATTACAGCTTTTTTATTTGACTGGTGAGTAATTCCACTTTTTTATCCGCATAAAAGGAGGAATTTCATCATTGATGTGGAATGGAATACGGGATACTTATCACCTGAAGGGGACAGCTTCATGGACAGTCTGATTGATCATTTTATCCATTTCCTTGCTGTGGAAAAAGGGCTCTCTCCTAACACGCTGGAGTCATACCAACGAGACATGGTAGCTTTTACCTCCTATTTGCAGGAGCAGGGCATCACGCAGATAGAGGCATCCACGCGAACACACATCATTGAGTACTTGCTTGTCCTTCGGGAAAAAGGACGTGCAACAGCTACACTTTCCCGGAATATGGCTTCGATCCGGGCATTTTATCAGTTTCTCGTTCGAGATAAATACATAGACAAAGACCCATCCATACATCTGGAAACACCCAAGATCGAGAAACGCTTGCCAAAAGTGTTGTCGATAGAGGAAGTGGAGAGACTGTTGGAAAGTCCGCCTGTTCATCATCCTGCCGGGCTTCGAGACAAAGCGATGCTGGAGCTTTTGTACGCGACCGGCATACGTGTTTCTGAGTTGGTCAATTTGGACACGGCAGATGTGAATCTGGATATGGGATTTGTCAAATGTATGGGGAAGGGCTCCAAGGAGCGGATTATTCCTCTGGGCTCGGTTGCCATCCAAATGGTCCAGCATTATTTGCAAGCAGGACGTCCAAAGCTAGTGAAGGGTTCAGGGGATACTGCACTGTTTTTGAATCATTTGGGCAACCAAATAACCCGCCAAGGCTTTTGGAAAATTATTAAGCGCTATGCACTAAAAGCCAATATCCGAACAGAGATAACTCCGCATACTCTGCGCCATTCATTTGCCACTCATTTGCTGGAAAATGGAGCGGATTTGCGGTCCGTTCAGGAAATGCTAGGTCATGCAGACATTTCCACGACCCAAATTTACACGCATGTGACGCGGACACGGATCAAGGACATCTATGCGAAGACACATCCGCGAGCTTAGAAACGAACGCATCAAGGTCTACTGTGGCCTTCTGAGAATAAAAAGAGTACGATAGTGGTACAACATACTCCGCCCTGATGCGAGGCGGGGTAACCTTGTTTACATCAGGTCAGACGTCTGACGACTTGAGGTAATTCCATTATTTTTGAACTGGAGGCGTTATCATTGCGTTTTTCTCGAGTATTTCTGATTGTCATGGATAGCGTGGGGATCGGTGAACAACCAGATGCTCCTAAATTTCGTGACGAGGGAGCTAACACGCTAGGTCATATCGCTGAACGCGTAGAACATTTTCACCTGCCAAATTTGGCGAAGCTAGGTCTTGGTAATATCGCACCGCTTCGCAATGTGCCAGCAGCTTCACAACCAGCCGCTCACTACGGAAAAATGCAAGAAATCTCCATGGGAAAAGACACAACTACCGGACATTGGGAGATTATGGGCCTTCATGTATCTACGCCTTTTAATACGTACCCGGATGGTTTTCCAGCTGCGCTGATTAGTGAATTCGAAGAACGTATCGGTCGCAAAGTGCTTGGAAACAAGGTAGCTTCTGGTACAGACATTCTCGACGAGCTGGGCGCTGAGCATATGGAAACCGGTGCGATCATCGTCTATACGTCTGCTGACAGTGTATTTCAGGTAGCAGCTCACGAAGAGGTAGTACCGCTAGATGAGCTGTACCGCATTTGCGAAATTGCCCGTGAGCTGACTTTGCGGGATGAATTTGCTGTAACTCGTGTCATCGCACGTCCATTTGTGGGAGAGCCAGGTCAGTTTGTGCGCACTTCCAATCGCCATGATTACTCAGTCAAGCCTTTTGCACCGACAGTCATGAACGAACTGCAAAACGCAGGATTGACGTCCATTGCCATCGGGAAAATCAGCGATATTTACGCAGAAGAAGGCATTACCAAATCGATTCGTACGAAAGATAACATGGACGGAGTAGATCAGCTGCTCGGTACGATGAAAGAGTCCTTTACGGGGCTTAGCTTCGTAAACCTCGTTGATTTCGATGCCAAGTATGGTCATCGCCGTGATCCACAGGGCTACGGACAAGCGCTGATGGAATTTGATGCACGAATTCCTGAGCTACTAGCCGGCTTAACAGAAAATGATCTACTTGTAATTACCGCTGATCACGGAAACGACCCTGTTCATCACGGCAGCGATCATACGAGAGAGTATGTTCCTTTGCTTGCCTACCATAAAGGGATTGCAGCAGGAGACGATTTGGGTATTCGCGAGACGTTTGCCGATTTGGGTGCAACGATTGCGGATATTTTTGGAGTACCAGCACCTGCGATTGGGAAAAGTTTCCTCAATCGTGTATAAAGGTTAAATGTTTATAAACATTTATATAGAAGAAACAGAAATGAGGAGTGTTTAATCATGGCAAATTTTCATGAGGCAGTAGCGTATATTCAACCAAAATTGACAGAAAAACCAACAATTGGCTTAGTCCTTGGATCTGGTCTAGGTGTATTGGCAGATGAAATCGAAAATCCAGTCATCATACCTTACCATGAAATCCCTGGGTTTACTGTGTCCACTGTAGTAGGGCACAAGGGACAACTGGTCATCGGTAAGCTGCAAGGCAAGCAAGTCGTTGCGATGCAAGGTCGTTTTCACTTTTATGAAGGCCACGGTCTTGATGCGGTTGTATTCCCGATTCGCGTAATGAAGCTCTTGGGAGTAGAAACCATGATCGTAACGAATGCAGCTGGTGGAATCAACGAAAGCTACAACCCGGGTGACTTGATGCTGATTTCTGATCATCTCAACCTCACATTCCGTAACCCATTGATTGGGGCAAACGATGACGAGATGGGTGCGCGTTTCCCTGACATGTCCGAAGCATACTCCAAACAGCTGCGTCAGGTGGCAAAAGCTGTAGCAGCGGAGCAAGGAATCGAGCTCCGTGAGGGCGTATATGCTGGTTTGCTTGGTCCAAGCTACGAAACACCTGCAGAAATCCGTATGCTGCGCACACTGGGCGGAGACGCTGTTGGAATGTCTACTGTACCTGAGGTGATCGTGGCGCGTCACATGAGGGTAAATGTGCTCGGCATTTCTTGCATCAGCAACATGGCAGCTGGAATTCTGGAACAACCGTTGTCGCATGATGAAGTAATGGAGACAACCGAAAAAGTAAAAACACAGTTCCTGGCGCTGGTAAATGGCATCGTAGCCAAACTATAAAGGACAGAGCGGAGGGATTATGGCATGCGCATGGTCGATATCATTGCCAAAAAAAGGGATGGCGGCGAGCTGTCTTCTGAAGAAATCCAATTTCTAGTAGATGGCTACACAGATGGCAGTATCCCGGATTATCAAATGTCCGCATGGGCGATGGCAGTTTTTTTTCGCGGAATGACTGCGCGAGAAACAGGCGACTTAACCATGGCGATGGCAGGGTCAGGCGAGCAGCTTGACCTGTCTTCTCTGCATGGCGTAAAGGTAGATAAGCACAGCACAGGTGGAGTAGGAGACAAAACGACACTTGTCGTTGCCCCTCTAGTCGCTGCTGCTGGTATTCCTGTGGCCAAAATGTCTGGGCGTGGCCTGGGATACTCTGGCGGAACGATCGACAAGCTCGAATCGTTTGCAGGCTTTGAAGTAGAGCGTACACGCGAGCAATTTTTGCAACAGGTACGTGATATTGGTGTGTCTGTTATCGGGCAATCAGGCAATCTGACACCAGCAGATAAAAAGCTGTACGCACTTCGTGATGTAACTGCCACCGTCGAGGCGGTACCACTCATCGCGAGCTCCATTATGTCCAAAAAGATCGCAGCAGGTGCAGATGCGATCTTGCTTGATGTGAAAGTCGGCAAGGGCGCTTTTATGAAGAGCATTGAAGAGGCAGAGACATTGGCTCGGGCGATGGTAGCAATCGGTAGTCAGGTTGGAAGAAAAACAGTGGCAGTCATCAGCGACATGAATCAGCCGCTGGGCTTTGCTGTGGGCAACGCTCTGGAAGTGAAGGAAGCTGTGGATACCCTCGCAGGACGTGGACCAAGTGATTTGACAGAGCTGGCTCTGTCGATCGGATCACGTATGCTCGTTCTCGGTGGCCTCGTTCAGAGTGTGGAGGAAGGTCGAAGCAAGCTTCAGGAGATCATGTCTACTGGGAAGGCCGTAGAAAAGCTGGCACAGATGGTAGAGGCGCAGGGTGGCAACAAACAGGATGTCTATGACTTGGCACGCTTACCCCAAGCATCAATCATTCACACGATTACAGCAGAACAGGATGGCTTTATTGGGGAAATCGATGCGGAAGCGGTTGGTCATGCGTCGGTTGTACTCGGTGCGGGCAGATTGACCAAGGAGATGCCTATCGATCTGGCAGTTGGTCTGGTTCTGCACAAAAAACGTGGTGACCAGGTCCGCCAAGGCGATGTTCTGCTCACGATCCATGCAAATGCTCAGCAATTGTTACAAAACGCACTGAACGAGTTGCAGGATGCCATCATGATTTCGACAAATTCTCCAGAAGAGCAACCACTCATTTACAAAATTATTGATTAATAGAACGTGGCTCTTTGTTGATCAGTAAAGAAAAAAGGGGTGTTGCATAGCAAATATGCATACCCCTTCCATGTTTAAAAATACAGTTTTCCGAGAAAAAATAGTTGATTAAATCAGCATTTTCATATTCAATAATAGTTATTAACTGCGTGGTTGATAATATCAAAAATATTTTATTGTTCGGATCGACTTTATAAAGTTTTATTATTCTACTTGTCAAATTTCGTTGACACCGCTATCATTTCGGATTACTTTTAATGTACAGACAATATCTATAAGATTTTTTCGAATTTCGTAAAAAAAGGATGGAGGTTCCCCAAAAATCGTATTTATGAAAAAGCTAGACCATGTTGACAAGCAGATTCTGCAAATCCTCCAGGAAGACGGTCGAATCCCGTATACAGAAATCGCACATCAACTTGGCGTGAGCGAGGGAACCATTCGATCTCGCATCACCCGTCTGTTACAAGATGGAGTCTTTCAATTCGTGATTCACCCAGACCCGGAGAAACTAGGCTTACATGTACAGGCAATCATCGGGTTAACCACAAAGCTGGGATTGCAGAAAAGTGTCGCAGAAGAGTTGAGCAAATTTTCTGCAGTGCGATTTGTGGGCGCTTTCAGCGGCAAGCACGACTTGATTATACAAGCGTGTTTCCATAGCAATGATGAGCTGATCACTTTCGTCAACGAACGACTCTCTCAAATTGAAGGGATTGCAGCAGCGGATGTTTCTCTGGAACTGAAGCAGTACAAAGATTCCTTCTCTTTCGTTCAGGATGACGAGGTGACCCTGCAGTGAAAGGGGTTGATGCCTTCCAGCCGAAGTCAAGAAGCTTCGCGTTAAGTTCGTTTTTTTCGTCCTTTATTTTCTGAAAAAAGACAAAAAAGAAAACGTACTGGGGGTTATTGCGTTGAAAAAGAACATATTTGCATTGGTAAGCTCTATTGCTGTACTAGGAACGGCTCTGGCTGGTTGCGGCGGAGGCCAACAAGCAACAACACCGCCTGCTGAACAACCTGCTAATTCTCAACCAGCCGCACCATCGACACCAGCGGCTGAGGCGAAGCCACAAGTGCTGAAATTGAATCTGCACTCTGAGCCGCCTACAGCTGACCCAGGAATCTCTGAGGATACGACTTCAGCAGCAATCATCCGCGCTACCTTTGACGGTCTCACCCGCATTGGAGCAGACGGAAAAGCTCATGAGTCCGCTGCTGAAAGCTATACCATTTCTGAAGACATGCTGACTTACACCTTCAAAATCAGAGATGCAAAATGGAGCAACGGTGATCCTGTTACAGCCAAAGACTTCGAATATGCATGGAAACGCGCGTTGGATCCAGTAACAGCTTCCAACTACGCATACCAGCTCTACTATGTGAAAAACGGGGAAAAAGCGAACAAAAAAGAAGTATCACTTGACGATGTTGGTGTGAAGGCACTCGACGACAAGACACTGGAAGTCAAGTTAGAGAATCCAACTCCGTTCTTCCTGGAGCTGACGGCATTCCCTACGTACTTCCCAGTTAACAAAAAAGTGATTGATGCCAATGCGAAGTGGGCAGGCGAAGCAAAAACCCACGTTGGTAACGGTCCATTCAAAATGGAAACTTGGGAGCACAAGAGCAAGCTCGTGCTCGTGAAAAACGACAACTACTGGGATAAAGATACTGTTAAGCTAGATCGCATCGAATTCTCCATGGTGGAGGACGAAAACACCGAATTGTCCATGTTTGAAAACGGCGAATTGGATTGGGCTGGAGCTCCAATGAGCTCACTGCCAACAGACGCTATTCCAGCGCTGAAGGATCAAGGCAAAATCACAACTCAGCCAATTGCAGGTACTTACTGGTACAAGTTCAACACAGAAAAGGCGCCGTTCAATAACGTGAAGATTCGCAAAGCGTTCGCTTATTCAATTGATCGTAAATCCCTGATTGATAATATTCTGCAAACGGGACAAATCCCTGCAACTGGTGCAGTACCACCATCCATGGTACTGAATCCAAATGGCTACTTCAAAGATAACGATGTAGAAGAAGCGAAAAAGCTCCTGGAAGAAGGCTTGAAAGAAGCTGGCTTGACTAAGCTCCCTGCCATCACTTTGTCTTACAACACGTCTGAGGGTCACAAGAAAATTGCTGAGGCCATCCAAGACCAATGGAAGAAACATCTTGGTGTAGACGTAAAACTGGAAAACAAAGAATGGAAAGTATACTTAGAAGATATGCACAACGGTAACTTCCAGGTGGGACGCATGGGCTGGCTAGGCGATTTCAACGACCCAATCAACTTCCTGGAGCTGTATAAAGAAAAAATGGGTGGAAACAACGATACTCGTTGGGAAAATCCAAAATACAAAGAGCTTTTGAATCAATCTGCGCTTGAATCCGATCCGGAGAAGCGCAAGAAAATTCTGGCAGATGCAGAGCAAATTCTCATGGACGACATGCCAATCATGCCAATCTACTTCTACACGAATTCTTGGGTACAAAAACCAGAGGTTAAAGGTGTAGTAATTGGCGGTTTGGGTGACGTTGACTGGAAATGGGCTGCCGTTGAGTAAGACTTCCTAAAAGGAATCGGGTCATGCAGCAGGGGGTATATGGCAAGCCCATATACCTTCTGCTTTGCAAACCCTTCCCATATATACCAGATGGCATTTAAGCCATCAAAGAGAAAATAGAGAGATATAGTATCGCAAGAGATCATTAGGGTTATTTACACAGCCGATGTGTGCACTGTGTCGGTAACGTCCGCAGTGTAAACATGGGACGTGAAAGCATTCAAAATCTGTCAAGGGGGTAAGTTAGTTGATCCGTTATCTTGGTAAGCGCATCATCTTCATGCTCATCTCGCTTTTCTTGATCGTAACGGCCACCTTCTTCATTATGAAAGCAGTACCTGGTGGCCCATTTACTTCGGAGAAAAATGTTCCAGATGAGATTAAAGCGGCATTAGAGGCTAAGTACAAGCTTAACCTGCCAATGCACGAGCAATATTTCAACTATTTGAAGGGTGTCGCTACTTGGGACTTGGGTCCATCCTTTACGGAAAAATCCTCGACGGTCAATGAAATGATCAACCGTGGTTTTCCAGTCTCAGCTCACTTGGGAGCACAAGCATTATTGCTGGCCATTTTCGGTGGTATTATTCTTGGCGTGATTGCCGCATTAAAGCATAACAAATGGCAAGACTTTTCAGCAATGATCCTGGCAGTTTTGGGTCTATCCGTTCCGAGCTTTATCTTGGCATCCTTTTATCAGTACGTATTTGCAATCAACTGGGGACTGCTGCCAATTGCGAAGTGGGAAGGGTTCTCATATACCATTCTCCCATCCTTGGCGCTCGCAGCTTCTCCGATGGCATTTATCGCACGCTTGACTCGTTCCAACATGATCGAGGTACTTGGTCAAGATTATATTAAAACAGCGAAAGCAAAAGGCTTGCATAGCTTTGCGATTACATTCAGGCATGCGATTCGCAATGCACTGCTGCCCGTTATTACTTACTTGGGTCCATTGATCGCAGGTATTCTCACTGGTGCGTTTGTTATTGAGCGTATCTTCGGTGTACCTGGTCTGGGACGTGAATTCGTTCTTTCCATTACAAACCGTGACTACACTGTTATCATGGGAACGACCGTATTCTACTCCATCATCTTGGTAGTGATGATTCTGATCGTAGACATCGCGTATACCTTGGTAGACCCGCGTATCAAGCTGTCGGACACAGGAAAGGAGTAATGAGACATGCAGCAATTGACTAAAGAGCATTTCGAGCCGATTTCGGTTGACCTCCGTCAAGCAGAAGCAATTAAGCGTCCTAGTCTCTCTTTCTGGTCAGACGTATGGCGTCGATTGAAAATGAATAAAGTAGCAATGGCTTCTATGATTTTTATCGTAGCGTTGCTTGTTTGTGCGATTGTAATACCACTTGTTACACATAACGATTACTTTACAACAGATCTGGCTGGCAAGAACAAAAAGCCATCTGCTGAACACTGGTTTGGTACAGACGATTTGGGACGCGATGTGTTCGTGCGTATTTGGTACGGGGCACGCATTTCCCTTGAGGTAGGTTTGGCTGCAGCATTTATCGACCTCATTATCGGTGTGATTTGGGGCGGTATCGCAGGTTTCTATGGTGGTAAAGTCGATGAAGTAATGATGCGTATCGCTGATATCTTGTTTGCAATTCCTTACCTGCTTGTTGTTATTTTGCTCATGGTTGTGTTAGAACCGGGGGTCGGGACGATTATTATCGCCTTAACGATAACCGGGTGGATTGGGATGGCCCGGATCGTACGGGGTCAGATGCTACAGCTGAAGAATCAGGAATTCGTCTTAGCAGCACGCTCGCTTGGTGCAGACAGTAACCGTCTGATCTTCAAACACTTGATTCCAAATGCTTTGGGACCAATTATCGTAACGCTCAGTTTGACTGTTCCGTCTGCTATCTTTGCAGAATCCTTCCTTTCCTTTATTGGTTTGGGGGTAGCTGCTCCGATTGCGTCGTGGGGAACGATGTCCAATGAAGGTTTGCCTGCCATGAAGTATTACCCGTGGCGCTTGATGTTCCCGGCAGTCTTTATTTCCGTAACCATTTTGGCATTCAACTTGTTTGGTGACGGTCTGCGAGATGCAGTAGACCCACGCCTGCGTAAATAAATTAGGAGGGATCATCGTTATGGAACGCATTCTAGACGTAAAAGACCTGCATGTATCCTTCCATACGTATGCAGGGGAAGTAAAGGCAGTACGTGGCGTTAATTTTCACGTGAACCGTGGAGAAGCAGTAGCGATCGTAGGGGAGTCCGGCTGCGGTAAATCCGTAACCGCTCAAACCTTGATGAAACTGATTCCAATGCCACCAGGAGATATTAAAAAGGGTGAGATTCTCTTCAATGGAGATGACCTCGTCCATAAGACAAATAAACAAATGGAAGCGATTCGCGGTAAAGAAATCGGGATGATCTTCCAGGATCCAATGACTTCTCTGAATCCAACCATGACGATTGGGAACCAAATTACAGAGGGATTAATCAAGCACCAAAACATGTCTCGTTCTGCTGCACGCGATCGTGCAATTGAACTGCTTGCGATGGTTGGTATCCCTCAGCCGGAAAAACGTGTGGAGCAATATCCACACGAGTTCTCCGGAGGTATGCGTCAGCGTGCGATGATCGCCATCGCGCTGTCCTGTTCGCCCAAGCTGTTGATTGCAGATGAGCCAACAACAGCTTTGGATGTAACCATTCAGGCTCAAATTTTGGATTTGATGAAAGACCTGCAAAAGAAAACAGGTACTTCGATTATCCTGATTACGCATGACTTGGGTGTAGTTGCTGAGATGTGCGACCGTGTTATCGTTATGTACGCTGGTAAAGTGATTGAAACCGGAACAGTAGACGACATTTTCTACAATCCTCAGCATCCTTATACCAAAGGATTGTTGCGCTCTGTACCACGTCTCGACCTGAACCGTGATGAGCCACTGACTCCTATTTTCGGTACGCCACCGGATCTTCTGCGTCCACCAGTTGGCTGTGGATTTACGGCGCGCTGTGAATCAGCGATGCGTGTATGTCAGGAGATTGATCCTGAGCTGAACGAAGTCAGCACGTCCCAACGAGCAGCTTGCTGGTTGCAGCATCCGCTTGCTCAGAACCGTGCAGGATCGTAGGAGGAGGAGTACACAATGGATAACCGTGATACATTGATTGAAGTCCGCAACCTTAAAAAGTTCTTTTCCATTGGCGACAATACTCTGAAAGCTGTGAATGATATCTCGTTTGAAATTAAACGAGGAGAAACATTGGGAGTTGTAGGAGAGTCTGGCTGTGGGAAATCCACTGCCGGCCGCACGCTTCTTCGTTTGTACGACGCTACTGGCGGGGACGTCTTGTTCGAAGGAAAGAGCATCATGAATTTGAACAACCAAGAAATGAAAGCAATGCGCCGCAACATGCAAATGATTTTCCAAGACCCTTACGCATCCCTGAACCCGCGTATGACAGTCGGCGATATCATTGGCGAGGCCTTGGACATCCACGGCTTGGCGACTGGTCAAAAGC
Organism: Brevibacillus reuszeri; assembly: GCF_002897295.1. Classification (GTDB taxonomy): domain Bacteria; phylum Bacillota; class Bacilli; order Brevibacillales; family Brevibacillaceae; genus Brevibacillus; species Brevibacillus reuszeri_A. Next base: position 259,742 of record NZ_BEXF01000003.1, on the reverse strand, counting down.
GCAAGGAGCGTATCCAGGAGCTGCTTTCCTTGGTAAGCTTGAATCCTGAGCATATGAACCGTTTCCCACATGAATTCTCTGGCGGCCAGCGCCAACGGATCGGGATCGCTCGTGCTTTGGCAGTAGAGCCTAAATTCATTGTTTGTGACGAGCCAATCTCTGCTTTGGACGTATCTGTTCAGGCACAGGTTGTTAACCTTCTTGAGCAATTGCAAGAAAAAATGGGCCTGACCTACATGTTCATTGCCCATGACTTGTCCATGGTAAAATATATTTCTGACCGTGTTGCAGTTATGTATCTGGGCAAAATGGTAGAGCTGGCTGAAAGCGACGCCCTGTACGAGAAGCCTTTGCATCCGTACACGCAAGCCCTGCTGTCAGCGATTCCGATTCCAGATCCAGAGGTTGAACGCAATCGTGAGCGTATTGTTCTTCAAGGCGATGTACCTAGTCCTATGAATCCGCCAAGCGGTTGCCATTTCCGTACACGCTGCCCGAAAGCAATGCCAGAATGCGCAGCTTCGGTGCCTGTGTGGAAAGAAGTAGAGCCTGGTCACTTTGCAGCATGCCATTTGTATAACTAATCATCAGACAAGCGGGTTCCCAGGCTATGCGTGGCCAGGAACTCGCTTTTTTTACACTAAAAACACGATAGCGGTTTCATGACACTCAACATGATTTTTTTGTAAAAAAAGGTTTGCAGATAGTGGAAAAAGGGTAGAGAATGAAAGATAGCTGTTTCCTATTGTTTTTGTACGAACCCAAATAGTATAAAAATTTTCAGGATACTGGCATACATACAACTGTGGCTTTGGTTTGCATGGCGGGCAGGGCAAAGTTGGGTCTACTACTATACTTGCATTGTAAAATTATAGTGGAAAACAATAAGGAGGCAGGCAACATGAGTAAATTTTTGTCGCCGAGATGGAAAGTGAAAGGGATGGCATCATCATTTTTTTCACAAATGAAATCATTGAATCAATTTTCGTCTAAACAGATGAAAGGTTCACTCGCAACAAAAATGATCGTCTTTGGTCTGATTCTCGTACTTATCATTATTGGTTCTTTGCAATACATATCTATTTCTTTTTCAAAGTCCACGCTCTTTAGCATTACATCCAAACAAGCGAAAATGTTGGCTGAACAACACGCAGAAAACATGGAGGATTGGTTGGAAGATATCGTATCCTCTTCTGAGTCTGCTGCTTCCAAGCGGGTCATGATGACGGAATTAGAGCCATTAATTATGGAGCAATTCAGCTTGATGCGTCAGGCCCATCGGGAAATTTCGAAAATCTACCTGATTGATTCCAATACCGGGAAATCCTTGTACTCGCTTACCGGGAAAAATGAAATCGATTTCAAGCAAAAGCAATATTTCCAACAGGCGATCAGCTCAGGGGGAACTGTCGTTTCCGATGAAGAAATCGTTAAGGGGATTAACAAAAGTTTTCTTTATATTGCGACACCCGTAGGAGAAAAGAATAAAGACACAAGTCGTATTTTCGTAGTAGGCTTTACGATTGATCAGATGATTCAAAAGATACCTGAGATTCCATTTATGCAAAATGGCTACGCGTTTATCGTTCGTCCGGACGGGTTGGTTGTCGCCCATAAAAACCCGGAGAATAATAACAACATGTCCCTTGCTGAGCAGCCAGAGTATGCAGAGATGTTAGAATTGATGCAAAAAGAATCGAGTGAAAGCTTGATCTACGAAGACCAAGGAATCGACGCCTTTGCTGCATTCGCGCCGATCTCCATGCTGAAGTGGGACGTAGTGCTCACATCAGGAGTTGACGAAGTATACGGTGAAGTCAATGAAATGTGGATCTACTTCGTTCTGTTCAGCTTGCCGATTATCGCTATTTCAGTCTGGTTGATTTGGTGGTTTGCGAAACGGATTCGCCTATCCTTGTTTGCGATTGCTAGGGATATGGACCGAATCGGCGCTGGGCACTTTGACGTAAATGTAAAAGTAAATGGCAATGATGAGCTGGCGATGGTAGGACGTAAGATGAACGAGATGGCTGCAGAATTGCGCAAGCTTATTGCTTTGGTCCAGGGCCAAGCTACCCAGCTTAATGTAGCGACAGATGAGCTGACACAGATCGCCCAGGACAACAGAGGCGCAATCAGCTTAATTACAGATAATATTTCGACGATCGCCCAGCGTGTTTCCACCCAAACAAACGAGGTACAAGCAACAGCCAACACCGTTTCCGAGATTTCCCAAGGCGTAGAGCAAGTCGCAATCGCTGCTGAATCTACCTCGGTCGCAACCACACGTACATTCGAGCGTGCCCAGGGCGGCTTGCAGCTGGTTGAAGATGTTATCGGCACGGTACGACGAGCTACAAACGAAGTGGAACGTACAGCTCAGCAAATGCATAGTCTTAGGGAGCGTGCCCGTCAAATTACGAGCATCGTAGAAATGATCTCAAGCATCGCTTCGCAAACAAACCTGTTGGCGCTGAATGCAGCGATTGAAGCAGCTCGCGCAGGCGATGCTGGTCGTGGCTTCTCTGTCGTTGCAAGCGAAGTTCGCAAGCTGGCGGAGGAGAGCAGCTCCTTCTCAGAGCGTATTGCGTCTATCGCCCATTCCATTAACGATGAAGCTATGGATATGAGCAAGAACATGGACGAAATCGTGACCATGGTGGGTGGCGGCCTGCAATCCGTAGAATCTGTTGGGTCTGCTTTCCAAAATATCGTGGCAGAGATTCAAGCAGCAGCAGAGCAAAGCGAATCCATGACTGCTACCTCTGAAGAAATGGCAGCTGGCAACCAGGTCGTTACCGATTCGATGCGTAGGCTTGCATATATGTCAGACGAAATCAGTGACTCCATCACTGGTGTTGTTGAAACCGTCGATGAGCAGCTGAACTCCATTGCTCGCATTAATGAAAACGTAGAACAACTGAAAAAGATGGCTGACGATCTCACGCAAAATGTTAGTCGTTTTGTCATCTAATATAGAGTCCCTTCTGACGAGTGCAGAAGGGATTTTTGTTGTGAATATTTTCCTCCGTGGTTGGTGAGAATAAAATCATGAATGGAGGGAAGAGACTGCTATGAAACGGAATGGATACATCGCTCTATGCTGCATCATGCTTTTCACCATCTTTTCTCCACTAGCTGTCGCAGCAGAAAAGGCTGGACCGCAAACTGGCGAAATGAATTTTGCCCCCAATGCGAAAGCGGCCATGATGATAGAGGCTGACACGGGTACGGTATTGTACGAAAAGAACGCGAACGAAAAAATGCCGCCCGCAAGCATTACCAAGGTAATGACGATGCTCTTGATTATGGAAGCAGTAGAACGTGGAGAGCTAAAGCTCACGGATAAGGTTCGGACGAGTGAACGAGCAGCATCGATGGGAGGCTCACAAATTTTCTTGCAGCCTGGTGAAGAAATGGCTGTAGAGGATATGATCAAAGGGATCGCCATTGCCTCAGGAAATGATGCCTCTGTGGCGATGGCAGAGCATCTAAGTGGAACAGAAGAAAGCTTTGTCGCCAAAATGAATGAACGAGCGCAGCAACTCGGGATGAAAAATACCCATTTTGTCAATTCGAATGGCCTGCCAGCTCCTAATCATTATTCGTCAGCAGCTGATATTGCTATTATGTCCAGAGAGCTATTGAAGCACGAAGGAATTACGAAATTTACCGGAACCTATCAGGACTATTTGCGCAAGGACTCGGCAAACCCGTTCTGGTTGGTCAATACAAATCGACTCGTGAGGTTTTATGAAGGCGTGGACGGTCTCAAGACAGGCTACACAGGGGAAGCCAAATACTGCTTAACAGCAACCGCCAAACGCAATAACATGCGGATTATCGCAGTCGTCATGGGTGTGCCCGATGTGAAGACACGAAACAATGAGGTTTCAACGATGTTCAACTACGCGTTTACCCATTATCAAGTGATGCCGATGTACAAAAAAGGGGAAACGGTAGAGCAGCTCACCGTAGATAAAGGCAAGCAGCCACAAATAAATGTGGTCACCCCGCACGCGGTCAGTCTTCTGATGAAAAGAGGAGAGTCAGCGGATTCATTCAACAAGGAAGTAGTAATCAAACAGGTAGTCAATGCCCCTGTAAACAGGGATCAGGTAGTAGGACACATCTTCATCCGCACCAAGGATGGAAAAGAAGTAAACAGAATCGATCTTTATCCCGAACAAACGATTGAAAAAGCAGGCATGTGGGAGATTCTCAAGCGAACCACCAAGAATGTTTTAATCAGCTACTAGCGGACATCATGAGCGCGAAAAGAATCGAGTTGCCTCGAATAAGCAGATGTGGCTACTCGATTTTTTTGTTCTTTTGTCGACTGGCAGGAATTGGTTAAACGAAAGAAGAAAGAGACAGCTAATACGGGAGAAGGAGTGAGTCAGCCATGAGTTTGCGCATTGCGATGGAGACCCGGCAGGATGTGCTGGTTATCCGCTTGCAAGGAGAGCTGGATCATCATACGGCAGAAGAGCTGCGAAGCAAGGTAGATGATATTTTACGAACCCCCAAGATCCGTCATATCGTATTGAGTCTGGCGGATTTGGCTTTCATGGACAGCTCCGGAATCGGTGTCATTTTGGGTAGATTTAAGCAAATCTCTGCTCGTTCCGGGGAGATGTATGTTTGCTCGATTAATCCAACCATCTATCGCATTTTTGAGATGTCAGGATTGTTTAAGGTAATCAAATTCCGTGAAAACGAAGCAGACGCATTGCTTGTTCTGGGGGTGGCGTAAAAATGACAGTACAGCGTAATTTCATGTCCGTATCGTTTGCTGCATTGAGCCAAAATGAAGCTTTTGCCCGTGTGGCAGTGGCTTCGTTCATCTCTCATCTGGATATTACGATGGATGAGCTCGAAGAAATGAAAACTGTTATTTCCGAGGCGGTTACAAACGCCATCATTCACGGATATGACGAGAATCCCGAGGGTGTGGTACATATCTCTGTGCGCATTGATGAGGGAACGGTGGAGGTTGTCGTGGAAGACAATGGAAAAGGAATTGAGGATGTAGAGCAGGCCATGCAGCCACTCTACACTACCAAACCGGAACTGGAACGCTCTGGAATGGGCTTCACCATTATGGAGAATTTCATGGATTCTTTGGAAGTGGCGACTGCGATTGGAAAAGGTACAACCGTGCGCCTGACCAAACGCCTGTCGTTTGCCAAAGCCTTACAAAATTAGGGGTAGTGCCAATGGGTGCCGATATCAAAAACGCGAGTCAACCATTTCTGACCAATGACCAAGTGAAGGAACTGATCGCCAAGAGCCAGGCCGGAGACGCCCATGCCCGCGAACTTCTAGTGAACAGCAACATTAGGCTGGTCTGGTCTGTCGTACAGCGTTTTATCAACCGTGGATACGAAGCGGATGATTTGTTTCAAATCGGTTGTATCGGCTTGCTAAAAGCTGTAGATAAGTTTGATCTATCCTACGATGTACGGTTCTCCACCTATGCGGTTCCGATGATTATTGGAGAAATCCAACGCTTTTTACGGGATGACGGAACGGTAAAAGTAAGCCGCTCTCTCAAGGAAACTGCAAACAAGGTGCGGAGAACAAAGGACGAGCTGTATAAGCAATTCGGGCGTGCTCCGACGATTGCTGAAGTAGCTGAAGCCGTAGGGATTACACCGGAGGAAGTCGTTTTTGCGCAGGAAGCGAATCGAGCACCTTCCTCCATCCACGAAACAGTCTTTGAAAATGATGGGGATCCCATTACGCTCATTGATCAAATCGCAGATGAAGGTGTCAACAAATGGTTTGAAAAGATAGCCCTGAAAGACGCAATCAGTCGTCTGAGCGAGCGAGAACAGCTGATCGTGTACTTGCGTTACTATAAGGATCAGACCCAGTCTGAAGTAGCGGAGAGGCTGGGCATATCCCAAGTCCAGGTCTCCCGCTTGGAAAAGCGAATTCTGCAAACGATCAAGGATCAAATTGAAAACTAGCCCGCTTTTTAAGGGTAGTTCAGGAAACACCAGAGCGCTATGGCTTTGGTGTTTTTTTGCATGGCTTTTAGGAGGTGGCACATACTAGCGGGGAAAACGCAGGAAAAGGGGAAAGGAGGGGGCTTTCATGAAGGAAGCGTTATTTCTGCGCCTGCGAAAGCGTTTGGCAGTAAAGCCCGGGGCTTTGATCACGCTGGGAGATATTTGCCAAATTTACTGGGATGGTGAACGGGAAGAAGCGATTAAGCGAATGCCGATTTATCGCGTGGAGCCAAAGGACGGTAATTTAATCATCATCGATATTATGCAAGTGATCCAAAGGCTGCGTCAGGTTTATCCAGAAGCAGAATTAGATATTCAAGGCTCCCCGCAAATTATTGTTGAGGTGCAAAATCCACGGAAAAAAGCAAATCCGTTTCTCGTTGCGATTGTGTGGCTTGTGTTGTTTATCGGGTCGGGGCTTGCCATTATGAACTTTCACACTGACGTGAGTATGACTCAGGTCCACGAACGGATTTTTTATCTCATCACCGGTCAAAAAAGTCAGCAGCCGCTCTGGTTGCAAATCCCGTACTCAATTGGGATTGGACTAGGGATGATTTTGTTTTTTAACCATATATTCAAGAAAAAAATTAACGAAGAACCTAGCCCACTGGAAGTCGAGTTGTTCATGTACCAGCAAAATCTCGATCAGTACTATTTGCAAAACGAAAACAAGGAAAATCAGCGAACGAAAACATGAGCCCAGGTGCATGCTTGCTCATGGTACTGATAGGGCTAGGTGGAGGACTGGCGGTGGGAAGCGGCTTTGTGGCCTTTATTACCGTACTCGATATCATCCCTCGCCTCACTCAACTCACGAATGCACATCGTTATATTCGCGGTTTTGAATGGGCACTGGTGAGCGGGGTTCTCGTTTTTACGTTGATTGATTTCTTTCATTGGGGAATGCAATTGCCAGTGCTCGTCACCGCCATTTATGGGCTGATTGCAGGGGTTTTTGTTGGAACACTTGCAGCAGGCTTAACAGAGGTCTTGAACGTTTTTCCGATACTCGCCAAGCGTCTTTCGATGGATGGAAATTTGCTCCTCTTGTTAATGGCAGTTGTGTTTGGCAAAGTAACGGGTTCGCTCCTGCAATGGCTGCTTCATTTGTAAACTGGTAAATACCACTATTCATAGGTATCTTTTGAAACAGGAAAGATATAGGTATGGTTTTTCCTGAAAGCTCGCGTAATTTAGCAAAAGAAGGAGTGAAAGGGCATGGCGACCAAAACGAAATCAAAACCCATTGGGGCATCCATGCAAATGACGAAGCAGCTGTATCAACAGCAAGCTGCCAAATTCCAACCAAAGCGAAATGTCCTGCTAAACTCTCTCCGTGCGTTTTGGGTTGGAGGAACGATTTGTCTGTTGGGACAAGCCTTGCAAAACATGTACATTTACTTCTTTGGATTTACTGAAAAGACAGCGAGTAATCCAACAGTAGCCACACTCATTTTTATTGCCGTTTTATTAACAGGGCTCGGCATTTACGACAATATTGGTCAGTATGCCGGAGCAGGCTCTGCTGTGCCGGTGACAGGCTTTGCTAACTCGATTGCTTCTGCTGCCATCGAGCATCGAAGCGAAGGGTTGGTCCTGGGAGTTGGAGGGAACATGTTCAAGCTGGCAGGCTCTGTTATCGTTTTTGGTGTGGTAGCGGCTTTTATTGCAGGCATCTTAAAAAGCGTAATGAACATGATTTTTTGAGGAGGGGTGTCAGTGGCAAGCCAAAAACAGGTGTCTCGAATCAACCGGCAAACGTGGCATTTTACTGAAGAAGTAAGATTGCAAGCGTCGGCTGTGGCCGTTGGTCCGAAAGAGGGAGAGGGACCCTTGGCAGCCTATTTTGACAAGATTCATGACGATATGTACGCGGGACAACAAACCTGGGAAGACGCAGAGCGCCAATTGCTTGAGGATGCCATCACTTCATTGCTTCAAAAGGCGGGCATCACTGGTCAGGATGTTGATCTCATTCTTGCTGGGGATCTGCTAAATCAAAATATCACGACTAGCTTTACTGCTGAAAAACTGGCGATCCCTTTGCTTGGCATGTATGGTGCGTGCTCGACCTCCATGCTTACGCTTGCCAATGCCGCGGCTTTGGTCAATGCAGGATATGCGAACAAAGCAATCGCTGCCTGCAGCAGTCATAATGCAACTGCGGAAAGGCAGTATCGTTATCCGACAGAATACGGGGGACAAAAGCCTCCCTCAGCTCAATGGACCGTTACTGGAGCGGGAGCAGGCCTGGTTGGTATTGGAGGTAAGGGTCCACGGATCACCTATGCGACGATAGGCAAGGTAGTGGACATGGGGATCAAGGACCCGTTTGATATGGGATCAGCGATGGCACCGGCGGCTGTCTCTACCTTTTTGGCTCATTTTCATGATACGGGTCGTACACCTGACTCCTACGATTTGATCGTGACTGGAGATTTGGCTTCGGTAGGCTATCCGATTACAAAAGAGCTGTTGCTGCAAGAGGGATACGATATGGATCAGGTGTACAATGACTGCGGTCTCATGGTTTACACTCCTGATCAAGATGTTTTCGCTGGAGGAAGCGGATGTGCAAGCAGTGCTGTGGTTACCTACGGATATATTTTAGACCAGTTAAATCGGGGGTTGCTCAAAAAGGTTCTAGTTTGTGCAACGGGTGCACTGCTTAGTCCTGTAAGCTACCAGCAGGGCAATTCAATCCCGTGTATCGCTCATGCAGTTGCATTGGAAGGAGGCATATGATGGAGTACGTAATTGCGTTTATCGTTGGCGGGCTGATTTGTGTCATCGGACAATTGCTTCTCGACGTGGGAAAACTGACGCCTGCACATGTGATGAGCACACTTGTGGTGGCCGGTGTTGTGCTGGATTTTCTGGGTGTGTATGACAAATTCATCGACTTTGCGGGGGCCGGGGCTACCGTACCGATCACGAGCTTTGGTCATTCCTTGTATCATGGTGCGATAGGTGAGGCCGAGCAGCATGGCTTGATTGGTGTAGCCACCGGAATTTTCGAGGTCACAAGTGCCGGGATATCCGCTGCTATTGCCTTTGGATTTTTTGCTTCCCTTATATTCAAGCCAAAAGGGTAGCCGCTATGACGCTGGGTGAAGGCGGTGGAGGCGACATGGAGGGAGAACGAAGAAGAGTCATCCTCGTAACTGATGGTGATCATGTCGCACAAAAAGTGCTGGAAATGATAGCAAGAGAGATCGGTGGGCGATGCATTTCCTTATCTGCCGGGAATCCGACACCTCTGCGAGGACATCAGATGGTTGAACTCATCAAAATGGCTGCCTACGATCCTGTGATTGTCATGTTTGACGACAATGGTGATTTCGGAAAGGGGCGGGGAGAGAAGGCCATCGAGTATGTGGTCAAGCACCCGGATATCGAGGTAATCGGTGCGATTGCAGTTGCCTCTAATACGCGATGGGTGCAAGGAGCGCGGGTAGCTTATTCCGTCAATAATGAAGGGCAAGTTGTGACAGAAGCTGTAGACAAAGACGGAAATGCAAGTCTAGAGCTTGAAAACCGTATATACGGCGATACGGTCGATATTCTGAATACCCTTCACGTTCCTAATGTCATCGGTATCGGTGATATCGGCAAGATGCTTGGAAAGGACAGCTTGCAAAAAGGCAGTCCGATCACGAAAAAAGCAGTGCAATGGATACTGGAAAGGAGCGACCCGAATGACACAGGTAACGGAAAAACGGCGCCCCATCTCGGACCAAATTGAAGAAAATAAAGCATACTTAAATGACAGGCTAGGCATTGGTTCTAGCTTTGACATGGGTGTGCATGAGTTTTTCGTTGGGAGAACACGACTTCTTTTGTATTACATAAACGGATTTGCAGACAGTAACATCGTTACACAAATTATGCGGGATCTGAATGATTTGCGGGAACGAGACATTCAGGATCATTTATACGATCAATTGTTTTTTAAATATATCCCTTATTTTCAGCTCACGAAAATCTCGACCACGGATGAATTCATGGACAAGCTGTTGGTTGGACAAGTAGGATTAATCCTTGATCGCTATGATACGGCAATCATGGTGGATGCAAAGGTTTATCCGACGCGTACGCCTATGGAGCCGGACACGGAGAGAATCGTTCGAGGAGCACATGACGGCTTTACCGAGACATTGGTCATGAACACCGTCTTGACTCGCAGACGTCTACGAGATGAGCGCCTTCGCTTTGAAATCATGCAAATCGGGGAACGGACAAAAACAGATGTGGCGGTAGCGTATTTACAGGATGTCGCAAACCAAGAACTGGTCGATACGTTAAAGGAAAGACTGCAACACATCCAGATTGATGGGATTCCGATGGCGGAAAAAACCGTAGAGGAATTTATCATAGGAAAGACGTTCAACCCGTTTCCGATGGTGCGTTACACAGAAAGACCGGATGTTGCTGCGGTGCATTTGCTGGAGGGACACGTATTGATTTATGTTGATACATCTCCCAGTGTCATGATAACGCCTGCTACCTATTTTCATCATGTACAACACGCTGAAGAGTACAGGCAGACGCCGGTGGTGGGTGCATACTTGCGCTGGGTACGCTTCTTCGGTATTTTTGCTTCTGTGTTTGTTTTGCCCATATGGCTTCTGTTGGTCATGCACCCATCAATGATTCCCGACGCGCTTCATTTTCTCGGGATGAAGCAAAAAGGCAGTATCCCATTATTGGCGCAATTTTTGATGGCAGAGGTGGGGCTTGATTTGATGAGAATGGCTGCGATCCATACACCAACACCTTTGTCCGTTGCCATGGGCTTATTGGCGGCAATATTGGTTGGTGACGTTGCGATTAAAGTCGGCTTGTTTGCCCCTGAAGTTATTTTGTATTTGGCTGTTGCGGCGATCGGGATGTTTGCAACACCGAGCTATGAATTGAGCCTGGCCAATCGGCTCGTCCGTATCTTTTTAATCTTGATGGTCGGGTTCTTCTCGACACCAGGTCTGATGATCGGTCTCCTCGTTGTTTTGGTCGGACTTGCTTCCACTCGTTCCCTCAACACACCCTATCTGTGGCCGTTCATTCCTTTCAATTACAAAGCAATGAAAGATATCATTGTGCGAATTGCGGTACCGCGAAAAAACAACCGACCAAGCATTGTTCGCTCGCAAAATACGTCCCGTCAATAATATTCTGAAAATGACTGCGGGCACCCATTGTCAAATAAACTATCGTGTAGTAAATTGGATGGGGAAGCCTTACTACGCTCGTTATGTTCGGCAACTGACACCACAAGGTCGGTTGCCTTTCTTTTAACAGGATGGAGGTTGCGTTCGTTTTACGAGGACGGCAGCTTGGTTAAAACCCTCCTGATTGAATGTTTAAGTGCCTTATCGACGGCTCGGGGCTTTAATATGGTAAAGCCTTCTAATAATAGGCGGCGCTTTTCGTGAGCAGGCCACGATTAAGGTGGATAAAAAGAGGCAGTAATGATTCGGTGTCAGAGACTGGGGAGGAACGAAATATGTTTTTACACGGGACAAGTCGAGTGAATGAACGAGGAATTTTAGAAATTGGGGGCTGCGAAACAACAGAGCTGGCAGCAACCTACGGTACACCACTTTACGTATACGACGAAGCCTTGATTCGCAGCAAATGCCGACAGTTTATTGACGCGTTTTCCCAAACAGGCTTTTCCTTTCAAGTTGCTTATGCGAGTAAAGCGTTCTGTACGATGGCGATGTGCAAGCTGGTAGAGGAAGAAGGACTTTCGCTTGACGTTGTTTCTGGCGGCGAACTGTATACAGCATTGCAAGCAGGATTTCCGGTAGATCGTATCCACTTTCATGGCAACAACAAATCGTTGGATGAAATTGTGATGGCGCTGGATGCCAACATCGGCTGCTTTGTAGTCGACAACTTTTATGAGCTCCATTTGTTAGATCAGCTGGCACAGGAGCGCAGCGAAAAGATTTCTGTTTTGCTGCGTGTGACACCAGGGGTTGAGGCTCATACACATGAATATATTTCTACTGGGCAAATCGACTCCAAGTTCGGATTTGACGTACAGAACGGTCAGGCGCTAGAAGCGATCAAATTTTCGCATGAAAGCAATCATCTTCATTTATTGGGTGTGCACAGCCACATCGGGTCGCAAATTTTTGAAACAGAAGGCTTCCTGGTTGCCGTAAAACGATTGACAGAATTACTGGGAGAGGCAAAGGACCAGCACGGCTTTTTGCCAGAAGTACTCAATGTTGGCGGCGGCTTCGGTATCCGTTATGTAGAGGGCGATACACCTCAGCCAGCACATACTTATATTAAAGCGATCGCGGATCTGGTGCGTGGAGAACTGGAAGCTCGCCAAATTCCGTTGCCAGAGCTGTGGATTGAGCCAGGCCGCAGTATTGTTGGTGATTCTGGAACGACGCTTTATCGCATCGGTTCACAAAAAGAAATCCCAAATGTGCGCAAATACGTAGCTGTCGACGGGGGTATGACGGATAATCTTCGTCCAGCGCTCTATCAGGCTGAATACGAAGCAGCCGTTGCCAATAAAATGAATCAACCAGCCACAGAGGTTGTTTCGATCGCTGGAAAATGCTGTGAGTCTGGTGACATGCTGATTTGGGACGTCAAGCTTCCTCCAGCTGAAGCTGGTGATATTTTGGCGGTCCCAAGTACAGGTGCCTATGGTTATTCGATGTCAAACAACTACAACCGCATTGCTCGTCCTGCTGTTGTTTTTGTAAAAGACGGCGAAGCAGATTTGATCGTAAAACGTGAGACGTATGCTGATGTCGTAGGACATGATCTTCTCCCAAAACGCGCGCAGCTTCAGCGCTAGCTCATCACGTTTCAAAGCCTTCCTGCCGATACAGGAGGGCTTTTTTTGCAAGCATGGGATTCTTACAATCTTCATAATCCATTCACTGAAACTTAAGACTTCTTTGCAATAATGGGGGTGGCGAGGAGGATAGATTCAGCATGTTGTCGACGCTCATCAAACGGTTTCGTCACTTTCCCTTTTTTTCACTGGACAAACGGGCTTGGCTGAAAAATGTCATAGGCCAGGAGGTAGACAAGGGACGCAGCGTAGTGATGTTTTATGTGGATATTGTTAAACTAACTGATGTTGAGTACCGTTATGGCGATAGTAGTGCCAAGCGTGTTCTGCATATTTTTGAACGTATATTACCAGGTGTATCTCGTCAAGCTTTTGAGATAAAAGGTAATATTCTTGCCATTCAAAAGCTATGGGGCGACGATTTTGCTATTTATGTCTCCTTTGGGGCCAGTGCGAGTGAAGAAGATTGCAGAATGCTCTCCATTCATTTTCAGGAGGTTGCGGAAAGGCAACTGAATCGACACGTCAGTTTTGTCAACAGGGAGGACCTGCGCGTTCATATCGGATATGCCTGGTTGCCTGGTCAGGACGTCGTGAAGGAAATGTATACTTCCGTGAAGCATGCCGTGCACATGGCGAAATATGGTATCACATCAGAAAAATATACGCATGTCACGCAATTTCATAAATTACTGGCAGAAGAGAACGTCCAGATGCATTTTATGCCGATTATTCATTTGCCAGATGGTGTAGCGCTTGGATGGGAGGCGTTGGCACGTGGTCCGCAAGACACTCCCTTCGCCACTCCCTCTACCTTATTTACCTACGCAGAAGAAACGGACACGGTTTTTCGTTTGGAGCATATTTGCCGCAAAAGAGCATTGGAACAATTACGCTACCTAAACCCACAAGAAAAGCTGTTCATCAATCTCGATCCGCGAGCTATTGATGATCCATTTCTCCTCCGTGGAAAGGTATTCTCACTACTGGAGCAGTATGGACTGAATCCACACAATATCGTATTTGAAATAACAGAGAGACACGCGATCACGAATTACACTATTTTCCGGAAAATCATAGAGGAGTATCGCAAAAAAGGCTACTTGATTGCGGTCGATGATGCTGGAGCGGGCTATTCAAGTCTGGAATCCATAACAGAGATCTATCCTGATTTTATCAAGCTGGATATGTCGCTCATCCGCAACATTGATGTAGATCCGATTAAGCAGGCGCTACTTGAAACGATCGTGCAGTTTGCTGACAAGGTCAGCTGTAAAATCATCGCCGAGGGAATTGAGACGGAGCGTGAATTAAAGACATTGATGGATCTTGGTGTCGTATATGGACAGGGGTACTTTCTCGGAAAGCCGGACAGAGGGATGGCACAGGTGTCTGGGCAAGCGATGAACTTTTTGCGATTTATGCAAGAAAAACGAAGCAGCGAGCAAGCAGAACCGATGGTGTTTACTCCTGCCATGACCGAAATATTAGCGAAGACCATTTGTGTGGAAAAGCATGCAAAAGTGCGGCGAATACATGAAATTTTTGAACAAAATCAACGCACGGAAAGCATTGTTGTGTTAGAAGAGGGAGAGCCGATTGGCCTTCTTATGCGCTTCCAGCTCTATCAAATACTTGGGGGTCAGTACGGAATCGCCTTATACTATGATCGCCCAGTTTCACAAATCATGAATACCAATCCGCTGCTCGCAGGAAAAGACGACAAGCTGGAAGAGGTAGCAAGACGTGCGATGGCGCGGGATGCTCATCATCTGTACGACGTCGTGATCATTATAGGAGACAAAAATGAATATATCGGAATCGTTACCGTGCAGAGTCTATTGGACAAAATGGCTTCGATCAAGCTCGAACTGGCCAGCTCCGCAAATCCGCTAACCGGTTTACCTGGTAATGTACAGATTGAAAGAGAGCTCAATCAACGAGTGAAGCAAAAAGCTGATCAAATGGTCATTTATTGTGATCTCGACCATTTCAAATGGTTTAATGATCGATATGGCTTTGACGTCGGCGATCAGATCATCGTACGGACGGCGGCGTTGTTAAAAGAGGCGGCGAAACGATATGGAAGCGGTGCTGATTTTATCGGTCACATCGGCGGTGATGATTTCATTCTCATTACTTCGGTACAGTGCGCTGATGCGCTTGGCTCTTTTATCATGGATGCCTTTACCCCTTACTTCGCAGATATTTACGAAAAACGGCGAATGGGGGATGGAGAAGTATTGTCCATGTCTATGGCAGGTGTTTATATACAGCCTGGCATGTATGCAAATGCAGAAGCAATCGCGAAACAGGCAGCCGTCATGAAGCAGCTCGCGAAATCGTATGCAGGCACCGTATTTATCAAGGATTGCGAGTTTCCTTTTGAGGATCGGCTCCGGTTGCAGGGTTAAATTGGACGGCAACTCCATCACATGGTAAAATGAGAACGTTAACTTTACCAGGTTTGGAGGCTTACATATGAAAAAAGCACATATTACCATGGATAATGGCAATGAAATCGAGTTGGAGCTGTTTGATCAAGAAGCTCCTGGCACAGTCGCAAACTTTGAAAAGCTGATCAACGAAGGCTTTTACAACGGCCTGTCGTTCCACCGTGTGATCCCTGGCTTCGTTGCACAAGGTGGTTGCCCACACGGAACAGGTACTGGCGGTCCTGGCTACACAATCAAATGTGAAACAAAAGGAAACCCACACAAGCATTTGCGCGGTGCGCTCTCCATGGCTCACGCAGGAAAAGACACTGGCGGAAGCCAATTCTTCATCTGCTACGATTCCTTCCCTCACCTTGATGGCGTACATACTGTATTTGGCCGCATCACTTCCGGTATGGAGCATGTAGATGCGATCAAGCAAGGCGACAAAATGAGCAACGTAAAAATTGTAGCTGAGTAAATCAGTTGCACACCCAAAAAGCCGGCGCCGGAGATGGTGCCGGTTTTTAGTGTCTATTAGACGAACAAGAAAGCAGAATACTTGTAAGCCTATCCATGTGCTGGTATCCTATAAGGTAGACGATTTTTCAGAGGAGGAACCAATGGATCTTTTTCACTTTGAATGGAATACGGTGCCGTTTCGCTTAATCGCGTTCGTCATCGCTTTCTCTTTGCACGAATGGGCACATGCCTTTGTCGCCTGGAAGTTGGGTGACAGCACGGCGAAGGACGAAGGCCGCCTGACATTGAATCCAATCCCGCACATTGATCCATTCGGTTTGATTCTTATTTTGTTTGGTCCTTTTGGGTGGGCGAAGCCAGTGCCAATCAATCCACTGCGCTTTCGTGGAAACAAGCGTCTGGGCATCGTCTACGTATCAGCTGCAGGGCCATTGATTAACTTGGTGCTCTCTATCATCTCTTACACCATCTTCATGCTAATGGACTATTATGGCGTCACGCAGGGAATGGGTGAAAAAGCCGTATTTGCGATTGAGAAAACGATGGAATATCTGGTGATCATTAATGCAGCTTTGTTCATGTTCAACCTGCTGCCGATACCGCCGCTGGATGGCTACAAAATCCTGCGGTTCCTGTCTCCGCGTAGATGGGACGGGATATTTTACAATTTTGAAGTGTATGGACCGTGGATCCTGCTATTGCTCATCTTTATACCGGGAGTCCGCGCGATCATATTTGAAACGCCATTCAGAATGGTATTGATGTGGGTTCAGGAAATAGCGCATAGCATCGCAACACTGTTTATTTAGAGGAAACGAGGGACTACTTTTGGCATACAGCATCAAACTGGATTCCTTTGAGGGTCCACTCGACCTGCTGCTCCACTTGATCGACAAGGCAGAAGTGGATATCTATGACATACCAGTAGCAGAGATTACAGAACAATATCTTGCAACGATAGACACCATGCAGCAGCTTCAACTCGATGTTGCGAGTGAATTCGTAGTTATGGCGGCTACTCTCCTCTCTATTAAAAGTAAAATGCTGTTGCCAAAGAAAGAGGAACACGTCTTTCAGCAGTTCCTAGACATGGATGTAGAAGAGGTCGACCCTCGTGAAGAGCTAGTTGCTAGGCTCTTGGAGTACAAGCGCTATAAAATGTTGGCTGAGCAATTGCGGGAAATGGAAATTGGGCGTAATCAAGTGTTTACTCGACCGGCAGAGAATCTGTCACCTTATGTACGAGAAGAAGATCATACGGTAAAGGACGTAACTCTCTACGATTTGATAAACGCACTAGAGAAGCTGGTGAAGAAGGTAAAGGAAAAAGAGCCTATCACCAAAGTATCCCGTGATGAAGTCTCTATTAAAGACCGGATGAAAGAAATTCGCCATATGGTCCGTGGAGTCGGAGGGATGGTTCGCTTTTCTCAGCTTTTCACAGGCGGAGCTACACGCTCAGAGATCGTTACGACTTTTCTCGCCTTGCTTGAGCTGATGAAGGCCAAAGAAATTACCTGTATTCAAAATCAACTGTTTCAAGATATTATGATTTGTGAAAATGGATCGAAAGGAGCCTCAAATGATGGACTATGACAAGCTGAAAGGCGTCATTGAGGGCTTGTTGTTCATCTCGGGTGATGAAGGAATCGACGCCAAAGAAATTAGTGAAATCACCGAGGTATCCGAAGAGGTGGTTGTTGATGTCATCGAGGACATGAAGGCTGATTTTCGCCGCGCTGGCCGTGGGATTCAAATTGTGGAGGTCGCCAAGGCTTACCAGCTGACTACCTTGCCTGAGCATGTTCCATATTTCGAGCGACTGGCAACTGCACCAGGACAGTCGACACTCTCGCAAGCAGCGCTGGAAACATTGGCGATCGTTGCTTACAAACAACCACTGACGCGTTCTGAAATCGAAGAAATTCGCGGAGTAAAATGTGAAAAGGCACTCAATACCCTCCTGTCGAAGCAACTGATTCGTGAGGCAGGCAGGGCAGAAGGAATCGGACGTCCGATTCTTTATGCGACAACAAAAGATTTTTTGGAGCATTTTGGGTTGCGGGAGCTGGGAGATCTACCTGAGCCGCCCATCAATCTCGACATCGAAGAGGCGCGTTTGGAAGCATCCGCCCTTTTTGGCAAAGCAGAAGAACCATCAAACGACTAGCTACCTGGACAGTTTTTCGTACTACCAAACGACTCGTCCCCATATACTATGGTACAAACCTGTGTTTCGTTGTACTTTTTGTGATGGGGAGGACGTTTATGAACGTGCGAAAAAAGCTGTCCGGCGTGCTCGTCGTTTTTCTTTTGATACAGCTATTGATCGGGCCGGGTACCCTGGCAAAAGCAGCTGGCTCTCCACCTGGGCTATCTGCAGAGGGAGCGGCATTAATAGATGTGACGAGCGGCAGAATCCTTTATTCAAAAAATGGCACGAAAAAAATGCGGATCGCAAGCCTAACCAAGACAATGACAGCGATTGTGGCGATTGAAATGGGGAAATTGGACACAGTCGTAACGGTTCCCCCGGAAGCGGTGGGCGTAGAGGGGTCCTCGATCTATCTGAAGCGCTCGGAAAAGCTGACTCTCGAGGAGCTGCTGTATGGATTGATGCTGCGCTCGGGTAATGACGCAGCTGTAACGATTGCTACACATATCGGCGGTTCTGTGCCGGGTTTTACTTATTTGATGAATGAAAAGGCTGCGCTCATCGGAATGGAGCACACGAATTTTACCAATCCCCACGGTCTGGATGATAGCAATATGCATTACTCGACAGCGGAAGATATGGCAAAGCTTTCAGCCTATGCCCTGCGGAATCCAACGTTCCGGCAAATCGTCTCGACAAAGGTCAAGGACATCTCCTGGGAAGGGGAAGAGTGGGATAGGCGGCTTTTGAACAAAAACAAAATGCTGCACTTGTACAATGGTGGGGATGGAGTGAAAACAGGCTATACAAAGCTTGCAAAGCGTTGTCTGGCCTCGTCAGCGACGCGAGATGGCAGACAGCTCGCAACGATCACACTGAATGCTTCTGATGACTGGAATGATTCGGCGAAGCTTTTGGACTGGGGATTTGCCAATTTCCCGCTGAAAAAGCTGGTGAGCTTAGGTGAGAATGTACAACCGCAGACGCCGATTACGATGGAAGCGGGTACGCATTTGGTCGCGATGAATGGTTTTCAATACCCGCTGCAATCATCTGAGGAGTCCGTCATGCGTACGCGTGTGGTGATGGGGGAATCGAATGTAACAGCCAAAATGGATGGGCAGCTGGTCGGTTTTCTCCAATTTTATCTGAAAGAGGACATGATCGGACAGGTACCGTTGAAAGTAGACGTGACTGAGCCAACGTGGACATCTCAGGCTGAGTCAAGTCCACAAACCTTTTGGCAGAAGGTGTGGAACTTGATGGCAGGGGGGCTGTGGAGTGCTTAATATTATTTGGCTCGCATTGATCGTGATCAGCATCGCTGTAGCGGCGGCAACGGGACGCATGGAAGCGATCAATCAAGCCGCCTTCGAAGGGGCCAAAACAGGTGTCACGGTTTGTTTTGGACTTCTCAGTATATTGGCATTCTGGATGGGGATCATGCGAATTGCGGAAAAATCAGGTCTTTTGGAGCTGTTGGCCCATGCGCTGTCCCCGATTATTTCGCGCTTGTTTCCCGATATTCCAAAAGGACACCCGGCCATGGGGTACATTTTGTCCAATATGAGCGCGAATTTGCTCGGGCTTGGTAATGCAGCTACTCCGATGGGGCTGAAGGCGATGGAAGAATTACAAAAGCTGAATTCGGACAAACAAGTAGCCTCGCCAGCGATGTGTACGCTCCTGGCGATCAATACAGCGAGTATCACGATTATTCCGACAACGATGATTGCGATTCGTATGCAATACGGCTCGGTCAATCCGGTAGAAATTGTCGGTACAACCCTATTGTCATCCTTTGCTGCAACGATTGTCGCACTACTGATTGATCGCTGGTATCGGTATCGTCACATGAGACGCCACAGGTAAAGGGGGACCTTCGCATGTACCAATTGGTATCCCTGCTCTCCCTTTGGGCGATTCCCGTCATGATTGCCTTTGTGCTGCTCTACGGATGGAGCAAACGGGTTCCGGTATATGAGACGTTTGTGGAGGGCGCAAAAGGGGGGCTTACGACCACGATTCGTATTTTGCCTCATCTGATCGCCATGATGGTCGCCGTAACGATGTTCAGAGAATCAGGGGCGCTGGAGCTGCTTTTGAGGGCCATCAGGCCGGCACTGGATGCGATTCACTTTCCTGAGGAAATTGTTCCATTGGCTTTGCTTAGGCCCATGACCGGTACCGGTTCACTGGCGATTGCTACCGATTTAATTGCGCAGTACGGACCAGACTCTTTCCTTGGTCGCTTGGCCGCCACGATGCAAGGCAGTACAGACACGACACTTTACGTGCTAACTGTGTATTTTGGGGCAGTTGGTATCCGCAACTCGGCCTATGCGTTAAAAGTGGGGCTCTGGTCTGATCTTGCAGGTGTCATCTTCTCCTTAATCATCGTGTCTTACGTATTTTCGTAATTCGACAATTACGCTACACTTCCGACAAAAAACTTCCCTGCAGTTGGGGAAGTTTTTGCCTTTTTCTTGTCCACACTGGTAAGAATGGGTATGATGTTGTAGAGGTGATCCATACAATGGAACGTTTACAAAAAGTCTTGGCACATGCTGGAGTAGCCTCTCGTCGCCATTGTGAAGAGTTGATTGTACAAGGCAAGGTACAAGTGAACGGCAGCGTGGTCCGCGAACTCGGAACGAGAGTAGACCCGCAAAGCGATCAGATCGTGGTGAATGGACGAAGAATTCAGCTGGAGCAGCACGTGCATCTGTTGCTTTACAAGCCAACTGGTGTGATTACGAGTGTAACGGACCCACAAGGAAGGCGGGTTGTTACCGATTTGCTAAAAGGGATCAAGGAACGGGTATATCCAGTAGGCCGCTTAGATTACGATACATCCGGCTTGCTCCTCTTGACGAATGACGGAGAGCTGGCAAACAAGCTTGCTCACCCAAGCTACGAAATCGACAAAGTCTATCGAGCATGGGTAAAAGGCATTCCGACGCCGGAGAAAGTAAAGAAGCTCGCAACGGGTGTTCGTCTGGAGGATGGAATGACCTCACCGGGGGAAGCGAGGCTCCTGAAGACAGACACAAAAACGGGCAGAGCTTTAGTCGAGCTGACGATTCATGAGGGTCGCAACCGGCAAGTACGCAGAATGTGTGACGCGATTGGACATCCTGTCATCACACTGGAGCGCATTCGGCTCGGGTTTCTTACATTGGAGGGACTTTCGGCTGGTCAATTTCGTCCTTTGACAACGACGGAAGTAGATAGGCTCAAACAAGGACTGGTTCAAAAGAAGCGGGACGGAGGTCGAAAGCGCTGATCGTTCAAAATCTGTTCATAAGTTATGCGCTGGCGGAAAAACTAGGAACGCTATAATAGAAAGGAAAACCTTGTATTTCTATTAGTAATAGATGGGAGTTTGGGCAACATGAACAAAAGCAATCGTACGTATGTTCGGATTGCCGTGTTGGGCCTTTTGCTCGTGGCACTTGTCTTTGCTCTCTATTCCAGCTTCGTGAAGGATCCACAAGCTGTAAAAGTAGGGAGTAATGCTCCGAATTTTAGCCTGGAGCAGCTAAATGGACCCGAGATGGCACTTGGTGATTTAAAAGGAAAAGGCGTCGTGCTTAATTTCTGGGGCACCTGGTGTGAGCCCTGTAAAGAAGAGATGCCTGCTTTGCAAGCACAATACGATAAGTTCAAGGACAAAGGACTCGTCGTACTGGGCGTGAATATCGGTGAATCGCCAATCGCAGTTGAGCCATTCGTTAAGCAATTCAACGTTACGTTTCCAATCGTGCTAGACCGCCAATCGCAAATTACAAAGCTGTATCGAATTGGACCGATTCCTACTACGTTTTTCATCTCTCCAGAAGGGGAAGTAAAGGAGATTTTCATCGGTCAATTAAACGAAGCAATGATAGCGGACAAAGTGTCCAAAATCTTGCCGTAAGTGAGGATTGAAATGGATCAGCGAAAATGTGAATGTGGGCATACCAATCCCGTTGGAACGCTGCTCTGCGAATCTTGCGGTAAGCCGCTAGACATCGAAATTTCGGAGCAGACAGCGTTTCCTGATATGCGCTATGAGGGCATGGCGCGTCGTTCCCAGACCTACACGAAAAAAATGGTGGATCGGGTTTGGAACTATTTTTCCTCGGTCAAAATTGCAATCGGTATCATTATTGTCATCCTGATCGCTTCGGCGGTGGGAACCGTCTTTCCGCAGCAGCAATACATTCCAGTTCCCGTCCCAACTGAAGCGGATGTCGCACGTTTTTATACCAATACATACGGGACACTCGGTACGATTTACTATCAATTAGGGTTCCATAACCTGTATTCATCCTGGTGGTTTGTCACACTTTTGGTCATGCTGGGTACGTCATTGGTCATCTGTAGTCTCGACCGTGTCGTGCCACTGTACAAAGCATTGAAAAAACCACGTCTGAATCAGCATAAATCCTTCCTGAAGGGACAAAAGCTGTTTGCAGAAGGGGAGCTTGCACAAGGAACGGATCAAACAGAATTACTTGCTGGCTCCGCAGAGACTTTGCGGAAGAAAGGCTACCGGATCTTCCAGACTGACCGCGCTCTAATGGCGGAAAAAGGTCGCTTTAGCCGGTGGGGCCCTTATGTGAATCACATAGGCTTGATTTTATTTTTGGTCGGTGTTTTGGCACGCAGCATACCGGGCTTTTTCTTGGACGAATATGTCTGGGTGCGTGAGGGAGAAACGGTTGCTATCCCGAATACTCCTTACTACATCAAAAATCTGCAGTACACGACGGAATATTGGTCTGAGGATGAAATGCCCGTCAAGCTGGATCTGAAGGGCGGAGTCATCGCGAAAAATTATCAGACAGATGCCATCCTGTACGAAAACAAAAACGCAGAGTTGCCAGGAGCCAAGCCTGATCTCGTAGAAATTAAGAATGGCCCGATCGTTGTAAACCATCCGATGGTACATGAATCTCTCTATTTGTATCAGTCGGGTATGCAAGAAATGCAGCTCGGTGCACTCAATTTCAATTTAATCGACCTGAAGAACGGAAGCAAAGAAGTAGGCAAGATAAAGGTTGATTTGTACAACCCAGCGCAAGAGCAAGTGGTTGCTGATGGGATCAAGGTGAAGGTGCTCGATTATTTCCCTGACTTTATTATGGGGAAAGACGGTAAACCAGCGACTCAGACCAATTTGCCTAAAAATCCAATGGTCGCGATCGAGGTTTTGGACGAAAAAGGGAAGCTGAGTGAGAAAATGGTTTATTTGCAAGGCTCGATTCTTACACAAAAATCGGACCCTACCTATGGAATCGAGATTAAAATGCCTGACCTGATCGATATTTCCGGGATCAACGTGCGTATGGATAAAGCCGTACCGTTAATTTACTTTGGCTCGTTCATCTTCATGATAGGTGTCGCGATGGGCTTCTTCTGGCAGCATCGCCGGATTTGGGTTCAAATCCAGGACGGAACGATCATGATGGCAGCTCATACAAACAAAAACTGGTTTGGCTTGCGCCGGGAAGTAGACGGACTCGTTGAACAGATGAAATTACCTGTGACGATTGAAGAAAAATCGAAGGCCTAGAGCTTCAAGGAGGTACACTCGACGTGCAGCTTATCCAATTGAGTGACTGGTTATTGGATATTGCGTTTTTGCTCTATGTGATCTCGTCCATCGTGTTCGTCGTTGCGATGACTGGGAAAAACTGGGCGGGGCGCGATCCTAAGCAACATGAAAAACGATTCGGTACGATTGCTTATCGATTGGCTGTCGTAGGCTTTATAGCTCAAACTGGTTATGTAATTGCACGCTGGATTGGCGGAGGACACAGTCCAACGAGTAACATGTTTGAGTTCATGGCATTCCTGGATTACTGTATTATCTTGGCTTATTTGATTATCTATCGGATTTACAAGCTGAATGTTATTGGAGCCTTTGTACTTCCTTTAGGTGTAATCATGTTGGCCTATTCCTATGTTTTTCCAAAAGAAGTAACACCGCTGATTCCGTCCTTGCAGAGCTACTGGCTGCATATTCACGTAACGACGGCAGCTCTTGGTGAAGGGATTCTTGCTGTCGGCTTTGCAGCGGGCTTGATGTATTTGATCCGCACCGTACCTCAACAGGTTTCTACCAAGAGCACGAAATGGCTGGAAGTTGTACTTGCTGTTGTTTTGATGCTGGTAGGGTTCATCCTGATGGAATCGACCTTCGCCAGAATGGATCAAAAAACTGTTTTTGAAATGAATCAGCCGCAGCCAAATGTATTTGGGCAAATGGAAAAAGTAAAAGCGGAATACACGATGCCAGCTTTGGTAGCACCTGCTGATTCGAAGATTATCCAGGCTGGTCCGATGTCGCCATTATTCACGGCACCAACGTGGATGGAAGGCAAGGATGCGGCTCGCAAATTGAATACGATGCTGTGGTCAGTCATTACAGGTGTTATTTTGTATGGTGGTTTGCGTCTCATCTTCCGCAAGCGGTTGGGAGCAGTTATTCAACCATCCGTTGATGGCATCGAGCCGGATCTATTGGACGAAATCAGCTACCGTGCGATTAGTATCGGTTACCCAGTATTTACACTCGGAGCTTTGATTTTCGCCATGATCTGGGCGCAGGAGGCGTGGGGTCGATTCTGGGGCTGGGACCCAAAAGAAGTTTGGGCACTCATCGTTTGGCTCTTCTATAGCGCGTACCTGCACTTGCGACTGTCTCGCGGATGGATTGGCGCCAAATCTGCCTGGATGTCTGTGATAGGATTTGTCATTATCTTAATCACACTGGTAGTAGTCAATCTGGTCATCGCAGGTCTGCACTCTTACGCAGGGGTGTAACCTCACTAAAAAAAGCTGGTCTTGCTGCCAGCTTTTTGGACTATCTTCAATTAGATTTTGAAATCATAATGTCAAGAGGTGTAGACAATGGAAAAAATGGCACGTATTCTCGTAGTCGATGATGAAGAACGTATCCGCCGACTGCTTAAGATGTACCTGGAGAGAGAAAACTTTTTGATCGATGAAGCAGATAATGGAGAACAGGCTGTCGAAATGGCTGTTGGCAGTGATTACGATATTATTTTGCTGGACCTTATGCTACCTGGTATGGACGGCATTGAAGTCTGTCAGCGGATTCGTGAATTCAAGGCAACACCTATCATCATGCTGACTGCAAAAGGGGAAGAAACGAATCGTGTCCATGGCTTCGAAGCAGGTGTGGATGATTATGTTGTAAAGCCATTCAGCCCTCGTGAAGTCATGTATCGGGTGAAGGCAATTCTTCGTCGCTCTTCAGCTACGGCCTATTTGAAAACAGAGACGTTTAATAGCCATTCGGTTCTCGTTTTCCCTGAACTGACGATTGATCATGATGCGCACAAAGTGATTGCTAGCGGTCAAGAAGTTAGTCTAACTCCAAAAGAGTATGAACTGTTGCACTACCTAGCACTCTCTCCTGATAAAGTATTTACGCGCGAAGAGCTTTTGAAAGATGTATGGCACTATGAATTTTTCGGCGATCTGCGCACGGTAGATACACACATCAAGCGTTTGCGCGAAAAATTAAACCGCGTCTCTCCTCAGGCTGCGAACATGATCGCGACCGTATGGGGTGTCGGTTACAAACTAGAGGTGCCTAAATAACGTGGACGTCATTTTTCGCAGCGTAGTTGGAAAGCTATGGATGACCATTATTGCGTTATTCGCACTGGTCTTAACGATTTTCAGTCTCCTGCTTGTACAATCCTTTGACACCTTTTACAACGCCCGGCAAACCAAAAATTTGCAAGAGCTTGCAGAGGGTTTATCCACTGGGTTGGCTGCAAGCAAGGATAAGCAGACCGCACTGGAGATGGCATCGACATTTGGCGTAGTACATCATACAGGCATGATTGTCCTGGATGAAAAGCGCGAGGTCGTTGGAAAGAGCGAGGGCAAAGGTTTGCCAGAGATTCCGATAGAGCAGCTGCTGAGTGCTCCGGGACTGAAGCTGGGTGAGGCACTGGCAGGAAAACATCCTGCTCCTGAGAGATTATACGTGCAAATTGATACGGCTGGCTCCACAGATCGTTCTGGGAATCTTCAGCTGTTAGCTGTGGCGGTACCACTGGAGATATCCGCTGGCAAACAAGGATCAGTGGTCATGTATCAGGCGATTGAAGATTTTGATGATACGGTCAGTGAAGTGAGATTTCTGATTTTTGTTGTAGGTGTGATCGGCTTTGTGTCAACGACGGTATTTGCGTTCTTTTTATCCTCTCGAATTACGATTCCATTGCGCCAAATGAAAGAGACGGCACATCGTATTGCAGAAGGAGATTTTCACGCAGAAATTCCGATCAGAACCACTGACGAGATGGGGGAGCTGGCTGCGTCATTTAATACAATGGCGAGTAAGCTCAATCAACTGGTAGATGCCTTGTCAAAGGAAAAAGAGCAGCTGGCGAGTGTACTGCGGAGCATGGTAGATGGCGTCGTAATGATCGATGAAACTGGAAAAATTGCAGTGAAGAATCCTCCTGCAGAGCGCTTCCTGCGTGATTGGGTATACCAGCATGCGGATGAGCCGATACCACTGTTCTCTTTCTATCAAAAGGTTCAGACCGGGGAAGAGGTAATCGAGGATATTGCAGTGCAAGGCCGAATCTGGGCGCTTGTCATGGTCCCGCTAAACGATCGCAATCACATCCGTGGTGCAGTCGCAGTCATGCGAGATATCACACAAGAACGCAAGCTGGACAAAATGCGCAACGATTTTGTGGCCAACGTCTCCCATGAGCTTCGTACGCCGCTATCTATGCTGCAAGGCTATAGCGAAGCCATAGTGGATGATATCGTAACAACTCCAGAAGAGCATAAAGAATTGGCTAAAATCATCTATGACGAATCTGTTCGCATGACCAAGCTCGTGAATGAGCTGCTGAGCCTAGCGCGAATGGAGGCGGGTCACGTAGAGCTGTTCCAGGAAACCTTGGAACTACGACCGTATTTAGAGCGCATCCATCGCAAGTTTACGAATTTGGCGAGAGAGCAGGATATTCAACTGCTGCTAGAGATGTCTACTGCGCATAGTCATGTGCATATCGATCCTGATCGCATGGAGCAGGTGCTTACCAACCTTGTCGACAATGCGCTCAGGCACACTCCTAGTCACGGCAGTGTCACTATCCGGGCGCGCGGAGATAAAACCTTACTACTAGAAATCAGCGACACAGGCAGTGGCATACCACAGGAAGATCTGCCGTTTGTATTTGAACGCTTCTACAAGGCTGACAAAGCGCGTACGCGCGGTCGAGAAGGCGGTACAGGTTTAGGTCTTGCGATCGCAAAAAACATTGTGGAAGCGCATGGTGGAACCATCAATGTCCAAAGCAAAATGGGAGAAGGAACAACGTTTACCATTGCTCTGATGTTGCAATCGAAAAACAAATAGGAGTGTAGAGAGAAATGATCAAAACGATCCTTTTTGATGTTGACGGGGTTATGCTTAGTGAAGAACGTTATTTTGATGCATCTGCTTTGACCGTGTGGGAGCTGCTTTATAGCTCGCAATACCTGGGACTTACAAAAGACAAGTTCTCACCAGCTCCGGAAGAAGCGGAGATCCGTCGTGTGCGTGCTGAAGTATTTGCTCAGGATGATGTACTGAACTTCATTAAATCACGTGGAATCAATTCGAACTGGGACATGGTTTTCCTGGCATTCTCCTATCAATTGATTCGTTTGCTTGAGGTACTGAAGCCGCAATTGGGTACCGAAGCAACCAACATGCTGGCTGGTCAAATTGACCGACCACAGCTTGCGCAAATCAGAGAATGGGGAGCAGCTCATGCACCTGATTTCCAAGTGGACTACGCTGCTTTTACTGCTGATTTTGCAAAGGGCTCTGCGCAAAAAGCCGAAATGCTGCTCTATTTGAATGTCATTGCAGAAGAGCGCTGCGGTGTGAAAACAGAAATGTTCTCACGCAACAGTGATTTATGGCAGCTGGTTCAAAAAACGTTCCAGGAATGGTACTTAGGTGATGATCGGGTAGCAGCATCAATCGGTCGTGAAACAATGCAGCCTGGTAAAAAAGGCTTTTTAACGGATGAAATTCCAATCGTGCCACCTGCTGAAATGGTAGAGCTGTTCCGTACCCTGAAAGAAAAAGGGTACACCATCGGTATTGGAACAGGACGTCCTACAATCGAAACGCATGTTCCTCTGAACGAAATGCAGATTTTGGAATGGTTTGACCAGAATCGTGTGGTGACAGCTTCACATGTCCTCGAGGCAGAAGAAGAGTATCCTGCTTACGCACCGATGTCTAAGCCGCATCCGTTTTCATATGTAAAAGGTCTACTTGGATTAACGACGCCAAACAGTGAAGTCGTGAACTATTCCTTGCCGATTGCAAACGGAGAAGAAGTGCTGATCGTTGGGGATTCCCTGGCTGACTTCCTGGCAGCACGCTCCATTGGTTGCAAATTCGCCGCGACACTAACAGGACTATCTGGACAGGACGCGCGTGCCAAATTTGAAGAAGAGAAGGCAGATTACATTTTGAACGATGTTCGTGAAATCTTGTCTATTTTAGAATAGAACCATGAAAAAGACTCTGCTGAGTATGCTCTCGGCAGAGTCTTTTTTTGTTCGCGCTTATGCCCAACGCAAGGAGGTCAAGCATTGGAAACGAAAGGCGTGGATCAAAAAGCCGGTAATCATATCGTTTCGAACGATGACCTCATAGGTCCCGTCTTCACGGGAGTAGAACAGCACATCGGTATAATCCTTGTTGTCTTCAAAAAAGCTGCGCACCTGCTTCAAACGGCTGCGCATTATTTCTGAATGAATCTCGATTTGAAAGGTAACGTCACTAGACTGCTTCGTCTCCGTGATCGTTATCAGCTTTTCATCAAATGTATAGTGGAGCAAGTGAATTCCTCCTTACCAAATAAAATAACGCAGGTAAACATACACATGAGAGATGAGAATGGACATGATCATCAGTGGAAAGGCAATTTTCATGAAGCTGACAAAGCCGATATGATGCCCTTCCTTTGCTGCCAAACCAGCGACAATGACATTGGCACTGGCTCCAATAAGCGTACCATTACCACCCAGACAGGCGCCAAGAGCGAGACTCCACCAGAGCGGCTCCAAATTTGTGATTCCAAGTGCGCCCATTTCCTTAATCATCGGGATCATAGTCGCGACGAAAGGAATATTATCGACAAAGGCAGACGCGATTGCGCTCAGCCATAGAATGAGCAGGGATGTCTTCAATGGGTCGGCGCCAGTCAGCTTGATTGCTTCGCCTGCCAATTTGGCGATAACTCCCGTTTCAACAAGTCCAGAAACAAGTACAAACAGGCCGATAAAAAAGAAAATCGTGCTCCATTCTACTTTACTGATCGCGTCCTCCAAATAATGCTCACCTGTTATCAAGAGCAGAAGAAATGCTCCGGTTAGCGCGATTGTTGCTGATTCCAGATGCAGGGCACCATGCAGCATAAAACCAATAATGGTTAAAGCCATCACAGTTAAAGATTTTTTGAGCAGCTTCGTATCAGTGATCTCGTCGCGTTCATTCAATTGCATGATTTTTGCACTTAACTCTGGTGTGGTAATGAGTTGTTTCCGATAAATCAGCACCAGACAGACGATCGTTGCAGCCATAATTACGATAATGATTGGACTAAGATTCACAAGAAATGCCATGAAGTCTAGCTCTGGAACTGAGCTGCCAATCATAATATTCGGTGGGTCCCCGATTAAAGTGGCTGTACCACCAGCATTGGACGATATAATTTCACTGATTAAAAAAGGAACCGGATTGAGCTGTAGCTGTCGCGCAATGCTAAAAGTCACGGGTACAATCAATAAAACCGTCGTGACATTATCCAAAAAAGCAGAGGCGAGTGCCGTAATAATACTTAGGTAGACAAGGATTCGAATAGGCTTACCCCTGGCAGCCTTTGCTGCCCGAATAGCGACGTATTTGAAAACACCTGTCTGCGCTGTTACAGCAACGAGAATCATCATCCCTATGAGTAGTCCTAGGGTATTGAAGTCGATATGATGAATCGCTTGCTCCTGAGTTACAATACCGAATAGCACCATTAGGATTCCACCGCACATGGCAACGATCGTGCGATGCAATTTTTCACTAATAATGAATGCGTATGTAACTAAAAAAATACCAATAGCGAATAAAGCCTGATTGGTCACAGTAAAACTCCTTTCCTGCGTTAAAGTGCCTTGTCCTAATTATAGCGATAATAAAAATGCTGGTAAAGGAAAAGACCCGGTCTATAACCAGGTCTTTTCTAACGAGATATCAGAGGGTCAAAGAATTACTCGTATTATAGCTCGATTTGCGTTACGCTCTTCACTTCAGCGAGCTCACCCATGGTGTCTAACAGCTCTGCTGTCAACGGCTTGTCAACGGAAAGCATCATGATCGCATCTCCGCCAATGTCGCGACGACCCACCTGCATGGTTGCGATGTTTACGCCATTTTCACCGAGGATAGATCCGACACGGCCGATAACACCTGGACGGTCATTGTGATGGATGTACAGCAGGTAGCCTTCTGGAGCTACGTCGATTGCGAAATCATCGATTTTCACGATACGTGCACCGTATCCATTCAAGCGAGTTCCGGCAACCGTACGTGTTTCCTGCGTTGTTTTGAGTGTTACGGTCAGCAGGTTGGTAAAGCCTTTGTTCTGAGCTGCTTTTTGCTCTGTTACGGTAATATCACGTACTTTAGCCAGCAGCGGCGCGTTCACAAAGTTTACTTCCTCACCCAAGCGGAAGGAGAGTACACCTTTTAGAACCGTACGCGTAAGTGGTGCAGTATCGACCTCAGTCAATTCACCGCTGTACTTGATCTGAACTTCCGAGATAGAGCCAACAGTTACCTGTGCCAAGAAATGACCAAGCTTTTCTCCCAAAGTGAAGTATGGTTGTACTTTTTCCATCACATGTGCCGGAATTGATGGCAGGTTAACGGCATTTTTGAATGGCTCGCCACGCAATACCTTCAAGATCTCTTCGGATACATCAACAGCAACGTTTTCTTGGGCTTCAACAGTCGAAGCACCCAGGTGTGGAGTGGTCACCACTTGTGGCAGTCCGACCAAAGGATTATCGACTGGTGGCTCTACTTCGTAAACGTCAAGCGCAGCACCGGCTACCTTGCCGCTTGTAATCGCTTCGAACAGTGCTTTCTCGTCGATGATACCACCGCGTGCGCAGTTGATCAGACGAACACCGTCTTTCATTTTTGCAAACTCCTTGGTACTGATGATGTAGCGAGTCTCCTTGGTCAATGGCGTATGCACGGTGATGAAGTCAGCTTGGCGGCTAATTTCATCTACAGTTGCGTTAGTCACGCCCATTTTTTGTGCGCGCTCTTCGGTCATGAATGGGTCGTAGCCCATGACTGTCATACCGAATGCTTTGGCACGCTTTGCTACCTCCGAACCAATGCGGCCCATTCCGATGATACCGAGTACTTTATTATTCAGCTCGACACCCTGAAAGCTTTTGCGATCCCAAGTACCATCAACGAGCTTTTTATGTGCTTGTGGGATATTGCGGGCAACTGCCATCAGCATGGCAAACGAATGCTCCGCAGTAGAGATCGTGTTTCCATCTGGAGCGTTGATGACTGGGACACCTGCTTGTGTCGCAGCGTTTACGTCGATGTTATCGACACCTACACCTGCGCGGCCGACTGCCTTGAGCTTTTTCCCTGCAGCAAGGACTTCTGCCGTTACTTGTGTTTGGCTGCGTACGAGCAGGGCATCGTAATCACCGATGACGTCTAGCAGCTCGGCAGGGGAGAGGTTCGTTTTACGAACGACTTCTACATCAGATGCGTCTAGCAGTTGTTGGATTCCGTATTCGCTAAGTGGGTCAGTAATCAGTACTTTATACATGTGCGATGAGCACCTCCTGAGCAGCTTTGACACCGGCACCCAGTTCGACTGGAGCGCCAATTTGATGGAGCGACATTTCAATTGCGGAAATGACTTGTAGTACATCGAGAGGCTCGCAATAGCCCATGTGACCAATGCGGAAAATTTTCCCTTTCAGATGCTGCTGGCCACCGGCAATGGTAATGTTGTATTGCTTGGTAAGAACCTTGCGGAGCGCTTCCGCATCGAATGCGCCTTGTGGATCACACGATGTAACTGTAGTAGCACCGTAAGCATCTTCAGCCATCAATGGTACGTTCAAGGCTCTCATAGCTGCACGAGTCATGTCGCGCATCAGCTCATGGCGCTTGATAACAGCTGGCAAGCCTTCCTCGTCCAGTATATCCAGCACCTCGGCGAGACCAAAAATGAGCGAGACAGCTGGTGTATACGGCGTCGTTTGATCTGCCAAGCTTTTACGATAAGCTTTGAGGTCGAGGTAGAAAGCTAATGTTTTATTTTGCTCGATAATTTTCCATGCACGCTCACTTGCTGCGAGGAAGGCGAGACCGGTTGGAAGCATGAAAGCTTTTTGCGAGCCTGTCACGACGATGTCTACGCCCCACGCGTCCATTTCGCAAGCGACTGCACCAAGGCAGCTAACAGCGTCAACGATGAAAAGAGCGTCGGAGTTCTGGCGAATCACTTGTGCCAATTCAGCGATTGGATTTTGAACACCAGTAGAGGTTTCGCAATAGGTTGCAAAGACAGCTTTTACTTGTGGCTTTTCTTTGAGGAAAGCTTCTAGCAGTTCAGGAGTAACAGCCTCGCCCCAAGCAACCTCCAAGCGATGGGCGATGATACCGTAGCGCTCGCAAATTTTCGCGAAGCGTTCACCGAAGGCGCCGCTTACGAGGATAGCTGCTTCATCACCTGGCTGCAACGTATTCACTACGCCCATTTCGAGAGCGCTGGTTCCACTGCCGGCGAGAATATACACATCCTGCGTCGTTCCGAAGTAAGGCTTCAGTCTTTCAGCTGTGCGAGCGAACAAAGCAGAGAACTTGCCGCTTCGATGTCCGATCATTGGCTGATTCATCGCCTGCTGAACACGAGGTGGGATAGGGGTTGGACCTGGAATTCTCAAAATCATTTTGTCAGTAAACATAGCTTTCTCTCCTCCTAGTTCTAAACAAGCATGCAACAAAAAAACCTCCCGTTCCCACACTGCTCCTATTACGGAACAGTGAGGGACGAGAGGCTTGCTTCGCGGTGCCACCCTCATTCGCCCTTCTTCTCTCAAAGAAGAGCCTTGGCAGGTACATGACCTGAAGAGATAACGGATCTACCGTTCGCGTCTACTGGACAAGTCAATTGTCTGTTCAACGCAACAACTCGGAAGTGCTTATCTGCGAGTGGAACCACCGATTCGCAGCGACCATCGGCTCTCTGAGGGTTTCCATGTACACAGCTTTTCTTCGTCATCGTTGTTCGAGTATTTGTGTTACGTAAGATTTGTACTTACGATATCACGGCAAAAAAGTAACGTCAAGCACTAAAACAAGAAAAAATGAACATTACCAAAAAAATATCATTTATAGTTCGTGAATAATATGTGTTAATGAGCTTTGAATAACAGAAAAACCACCAAAACACGAACGTTAAGATATTTATCTCACAAGAAATGGGAAAAAGTCAATTTAATGTTCGTGTTTTCCTTACAGCCTCATCTTACCTAAAATTTATGAAAGAGGGAATGAGAAAATGCTGATCATATGTTCAGTGGAAATGGGAAAGCTAGAAAATGAAAAACCCCTCACGTACGAGTGTACGGAGGAGTTTTTGTCATTGTAGAAGGAATCCTATTCCACTTTAATAGAATCGGTCGGGCATCCTTCTGCAGCGTCACGGACGTCGTCTTGAAGGATATCCGGGATTTCAACGCTGTTTGCATTGTCATCCAGCTTGTTGAATGCAAGGCCCTCATCGTCGTAATCAAAGACGTCAGGAGCTGTCGCGCCACAAGCACCGCACGCAATACAAGTATCTTTATCTACCCATGTTGTCATCGTGGTTTCACCTCCCATTACGAAGTGGTACGTCCACTATCATAGATCATTGTATGCTCTTGCTGACAAGATTTCAAGATAGAATCAGTCTAAAAATGTACGACTACCTGTAGAGAGGGATTTCTGGGGCCTTTAACACCGAATAAAGTCTCCCATTTAATGCTTTAAAGTCTCCCGCGTGGACGGCATCTGTAGCGTTTACCAGCTTGACTGCAGACGCAAAATCTTTGATTCCAAGCGTTTGCGCGTCATTAGATGAAACCAACATATCGAGGCGCGCGGTCAGATCCTCAGGATTATAGTTCTGCCACTGCTTGCCTGCTGACATGGAAGCTGCTGCCAGATACGTACGGAAGTGAAACGGATACTGCTTCCACTCATCTGTGCTGACCGAGGATGGCAATTCTTTTGGCAATGGCTGTTTGGTAACGTATGCCGATTCCCATACTGCAAAAGAGTGATAAACCCTTTCTTGAGCAGTCAGCCAATTGTTGTTGAATAGCGTCATTCGGGCAGCAATTTCAGTTGGCGTTAGTGCATTACTATTCTGGTCGCTACGCACATGCTCCATACTATCCAAATACGCCCGCACACTGTCTGTAAAGAGATTGTGTGCCTGTATTAGCAAGGGTGAGGTAGGCAGAGGAACGTTCTTTTCCAATTCTTTTTCTGTTTGCTCAGCTATTTTGACTAATTGCTTGAGCGATTCAGACTGTTCCTTCTTGCTCATTTGTCCCCAGTTTTCCATGGTATTGAAATGGGCCTGCTTCATATCTAGCACAGGTGCGTATACAGCATAATAAAAACGAATAAAGTCCTGTTCACTATAAAGCTTCTGCTCACGTAAAAGTTTTTCCTTCTCAGCCTCTTTGTGCTTGGCTTCTAAAACAGCTGCTTGTTCGGCTTCAATTTTTGTCTTCATATAATGTGCACCGAAAAAAAATCCACCAACCCCGCAAGCAAGTGTTATGATGATCATGTACGCCATCATAAATTCTGACTTATTCAACCGTTTTGTCATAAAATCCTCCAAATAAAAAGTGCAGCGATTTTGTAGTCTAAGCCATATGTAGGGTGTAACATATAGAAGATGCTGCCATAATCGTAAAGATAATAGAAAGAGAGATAAAGGAGTACGAATGAACAGTCATAACAGTGCTGGTGAGGAGCTGGATTTTCTTTGCCTAATTGCTTTAAATGCAATGCTTCCTCTTTCCAACGAGCGAACGCTTCAGGCAGCCTTTTACATATTGCGAGGCCGTAAAGCCAATCAAACTCTGCAGGACGTGCATTTGTACAGCCTTTATCCGTATTATCGGATGTTTCCTCGTTTTACAAAAGAGGGTTGGGATAAAATTGTTTCAACTTTATTACAAAAAGGGTTCATTCGGACCGTTACAAGAGACGAGCAAACAAAGAAATCAACATTTTGGGTCACACAAGCAGGCAAGGATTTTGCAAAGAAGGAGTCTGATCGTTATCAGCTGAATTTTTGGCTGGCTCCTTTTAGCCAATCAGATATGGCAGAGCGGCTTGGCCTGTTCTGGTTGAGACTGCACCTTCTTGTACAGACCGTCTCCCATTTGCTTGCAAGAGAGCTTGGCTTCGTTCCTATCGTCTCGGACAAGCGTACACAGAGGTGGGTTCGCACCCAGCTTCAGGATCAGGTGTCGAGAGAGATGTGGCGGGATCAGTTGGAGGAGGAGCTGTTCAAACTGCTGCATCCGTTGCCGATTGAAGTGCAGGAGCTGATTGTCTCGCAGCTGTCTGGAGCGGCTCAGGTCGGGAAGACGCTGGGACAAATCGCTCAGCAAAAAAGAGAAACGCCATCCTACCTGCAGCTTCCATTTCGCTACGGGCTTGCTGCATGCATCCTGAGATTACAACAGAAACCCGAATCCTTTCCATTGCTGTCCCGACTCGTCATTCAAACCCATAAGTTTGATTCACGCCTCACAGACAGTGCGGCAAAGACGTATGAGCTGATTCAACGAGGATTGGGGAAGGCTGAGGTGGCGATTCGGCGGAATATCAAGGAAAGTACAGTTGAGGACCACTTAGTTGAGATGGCCTTGCGCTGCCCGGAATGGGATTACTCCAATTATTTATCAAAAGAGATCGGTGACCACATTGTTCAAACGAGTGAACAATTGCAGACCAGCCGTTTGCGGATGATAAAGGATCAGCTTGATGATTCCGTCTCCTATTTACAGATTCGTCTGGCCTTGGCCAGGAGACAGGGGGAGAAGGCTAAGTGAGCGATTTGTTGCACAACACGTTAAGCAAGCATTTCGGTCATGCTGCTTTTCGGCCGGGTCAAGAAAAAATGATCAGACAGGTGATGTCGGGACGAAATGTACTTGGGTTATTGGCAACAGGAGGGGGAAAATCGGTAACGTACCAGCTGCCGGCTTTGCTTTTACCGGGAATCACGGTTGTCGTTTCCCCGCTCATTTCTTTAATGATTGATCAGGTACAGCAGCTCCGTGCACGAAATAAAATTCCTGCTGCCTACGTAAACAGCTCACTAGACCCTTCAGAAAGCAGAGAGTTGCTCCAAGAGATTGCGGCTGGGGCGTATAAGCTGCTGTACGTTTCTCCAGAAAAGCTACAACAGTCGTACGTCCAGGATGTCCTCAAGAGAGCAGGTGTTTCACTAATTGCGATTGACGAGGCACACTGCATCTCACAGTGGGGTCATGATTTTCGAACGGATTATCTCCGCTTGCCGGATGTGATTAAAAACGTGGGGAGTCCCCCTGTTTTGGCAGTGACGGCAACTGCGACCAAAGCCGTGCGGGATGAGATTTGTGATTTATTGCATATCGAAGCAGAAGATGTGGTTGTCCAGCCCTTGAATCGGGCAAACATCGCTTTGGATCTCGCCGAGGTGCAGGACGAGGGTGAGCGACGCCAGAAAGTCGTAGAGCTAATGAACAGCCTCCAGGGGCCAGGTATCGTTTATTGCAGTACCAGACAGGCTGTTGATGTGTTGACTGCCACTTATCAGCTCGAAGGCAGCAGACGTGTGCACGGATATCACGGTGGTATGAACAGTATGGAGAGGATGCTGATTCAACAGCAATTTCTTTCCGGGGACCTGGATATCATCGTAGCCACGAATGCCTTTGGAATGGGGATTGATAAGTCGGATATCCGTTTTGTCGTCCATTATCAGCTGCCAGCGAGCATGGAGGCGTATGCTCAGGAAATTGGCCGGGTCGGTAGGAATGGTGAGCCAGGGTATGCCCTTCTTTTCAGTTCGATGGAAGATGTACATATTCATCAGCACATGCTGGAGCGCGAATATCCGACCCAGCTTCAGGTTCAGCAATTTTGCCAGCTGTTGTCAAAAGGTATCGCCATAACCAGCGAGGTGCTGGCTGCCGTGGACATGTCAGATGAAATGGCAGGGATGCTATCCTTTTATGCAGAAAAAGCAGGATATATCTCAAAGCCAGGAACCGCCATGCCATACGATCAAGAGAAGGCTTTGGATATTTGGCAGGATACCCAGGTGAGAAAAAGGCAAAAGCATCAAAAGCTGTTTGGAATGCTTGACTATGTACAGAATAATCAGTGCTTGCGTCGTAGTCTCAATCATTATTTTGAGGAAGCCGAGTACTCCTTTACGCTACAGTGCTGCGTGCATTGCGGCTTGGATCGCGCGGCTTACGTCGGGGATATCCCCCAGAAGCAGGAAAAGAAAGATGAAAAACCATGGAATTTACGGCAGGCGTTGCAAACTCTTTTGCCGAAAAGATAAAGGAGCGATAACATAAGTGAAGTACGGAGGGCAAGAGATTGACGAAGCTACATTGCGGCTGAATCTCTGGCTAACGCAAGGACTGGTTTTGATCGTGGCGGCTGGCAGCAGCTTATGGGCACATGGGATACAAGGAACCATGGAGTTGTTTCGGTCCCCATTATGGTCTAGCCTGACTTGGTCGGGGGGTGTCATTGCTGCTGTCGTCCTTTTGAGTATCGTGATGGACAAGTATTTGCCCAAGCGCTGGCAGGATGATGGAAGTGTGAACATGCGGATTTTTGGCAGCATGTCTCCTGTGACCACCCTACTTGTATGTATAGCGGTTGGGTTTGGGGAAGAATGGCTGTTCAGAGGCGTCATCCATTCTTTTGCCGGGAATTTTTGGACCAGTCTTCTGTTTACGCTTGTGCATGTCCGTTATGTTACGAAACCGCTGATGGTTATAAGCGTCTTCGGTACTAGCTGGCTACTAGGCATGCTTTTTACTTATTCGGGTTCCCTATGGTCACCGATTGTG
The DNA here is from genome assembly GCF_002897295.1 of Brevibacillus reuszeri. GTDB lineage: Bacteria > Bacillota > Bacilli > Brevibacillales > Brevibacillaceae > Brevibacillus > Brevibacillus reuszeri_A. The sequence continues at coordinate 221,585 of NZ_BEXF01000003.1, read as the reverse complement.
GCTCACATTGGAATTGATCTGCTATTGGCTTTTTATTTGCAGGCCACCATGAAAAAGGAAAAGGGGGAGAAGAAGTGAATCTAGAGCCGAATCAATTGCCACCTCGACGCTCCCGTCATACGCAACGGAAAGTCAATTTCTCGTTTACAAAATGGGTCCGGTCGGGTCTGGTCGTGTTTGGCGCCGTTTTTTTCGGGGTAATCCTGGTCGAACTATATCAAGCACAAGTATCTCACCAAGCGGCGAAGCTCGGTACACCAAATCTTACGGTAAGTGAACCGACTACTGACAATATCGCTTCTGCAGGACAAGCAGAGAATGCTGCTGGCAATGCCCTGGGAGCAGCAGCGTCAACATCAACCGTACAGGAAGGAAAGACCGTTCCTGAGACAAAAGTGGATGCAACAATCAACGTGCCGCCCGTTTCAACGCCACCTTCTGTCCAGCAAGTATCGCAACCAAGCCCTTCTGCCGAGCCAAAATCCTCACCGACTGAAAATGTCCCGGCAAAGCATAACAATGCGACTGTAGCTCCGGCAACGGCTCCTGCCCCTAAGCCAAAAGTAATCAGGCATGTAGTGCAAAAAGGCGAGACCCTGTACATGCTCTCGCGCAAATATTACGGGAACAATTTGAATGTTTCGCGTATTGCCAAGTACAATGGCTTTCATGCCGATACACAGCTTACCGCTGGAAAAATCGTGATGGTGCCGTTAGCGCCGTAATGGTGCAGCCATTTTGGGGAAAGCTAGGAGGAAATGGCTGCGACAGGTGGGGTGCTCGTAATGTATGATACAGTAATCATCGGTGGAGGCATTGCAGGTTTGCAAACCGCTATCCAATTAGCCAGAAGCTTGCGACGTGTTGCTGTTTTGGACATACCCGGAGGTCGGTCTTCCGTAGCCAAAACGTATCGCAACATCCTCGGTTATCCAAAAGATGTGAGTGGGGACAAGCTGCGCCGCTTGGGGCGGGAGCAAGCTACACAATACGGTGCACACATGATTGAGGATGAAGCTGTTTCTTTGCAGGCGAGAGGCGATGATGAGTTTATTGTCCAAACGAAAAATGGAGCAAACCCACTAGTGGCCAGGACAATTGTGATGGCGACGGGGATTCGTGATCCCTTCCCATCGATTCCGGGTATAGAGGAGTGTCTGGGGAGCTCTATTTTTTTATGCCCGGATTGTGACGGCTATGAAAGCGTTGGAGAACCGATTGCTGTGATTGGAGCAGGACCGCAGGCGGTAGTGATGGCAGATGAGCTTTCTCATTATACAAAGCAAATCGCGGTTCTGAATCACGTGGGTGCTCTGACGTCATCAGACGATTTGGAGCGACTAAAAAAACAAGGCTTCGCTTTTTATGATCAGACGGTGCAGAAGCTGTTACATAATGGTGGCCAGTTGACTGGACTAGAGCTTGCATCTGGAGAGATTTTAGGTGTGACGAGAGCCTTCCTCGCTGTTCCTGGAGCGGTTGTCCAGACAGGTCTGTTACAAGGCTTTAAAGTACATGTGAATGAAAAAGGGCATGTGCGGACCGATCCGAGAACCAAGGAAACGGATCATCGCAATATATGGGCGGTCGGAGATATTACACTTCATTCCCAGCAGGTGGCCATCGCGATGGGGGATGGAGCACAGGCTGCCATCTGGATACAAAAGCGGCTACGTGAAAGTGATCGTTTCGTTCAAGCAAAAAGCTAGCGCCGTGCAGCGGCGTTTTTTTTGTGTGAGGTTTCTTATACTTGTTTCAGGAACCCGAACTAGCAGGAATCAATATAAATGGGAAGAAGAAACGGTAGTGGGGGACACCACGAATCTGCCTCCTGTTTTAGCAAGAATAACCTACTGATAACACGCGGTCGCTCCTCTCTGAGGAGGCCCCGATAGAGGTCTTTTTTATGGTGATCGTAGGAAGAAGTTTGTTGGTGGGACTATTCGCGTGGATACTGGGTAATGGAGCAATACTCATATTTCCTGCCAAAAGTCTTCACCTGAACCGCGTCGGAGACTGGATCTCCATGTTGATGTTTTCACCAATAGAAATATTTCTGTCTTTCTTGATGTTCGTAATGGCCACGCTTCTTTTGTTTGGCTTACTGCACTTTCACATCAGTCAATATTTTTATCAAAAATATACGCAAAATGTGTGGACACATCTCCTATTATGCTTGTTCTCTGTATTTGTCCTCGTGGTGCAAATCGTGAAAATGCCCGTTGCAACAATGGCGATGATGATAATGATAGGAGTATACGCAATGTCCTCTGGAGGGCAGCTTTTCCTGGGAAAGCGCAGGAATTGACAGTGTACAACAAACTATTCTTTTCAGTGGGCTTAATCGACATGTGCGTGCGAAAGTGCACGAATAAGGGCGTGGGGTGTCACGTGACTATGTTCCAGTAAGTAAATGTGATATGATAGGACTACCCCGGATTTTCCAATGTGCTAAAAAATGGATGAATGCTACCAGCTATTCGTCGGAAAATGCGGAGAACTCTTACAGGCTTACCATCATATTTTATAGTACGACTGGATGGCGAGGAGGGACAGTCATGCGTGTTGAACGCCTTGGTCAAGATAAAATACGAATCTTTTTAACGTTTGACGACCTGTCAGAGCGCGGGATAGAGAAAGAAGACATGTGGCGTGACATTCCTAAAGTTCATGAACTGTTCAACGACATGATGGAGCAGGCTTATCACGAGCTAGGTTTTGAAGTATCAGGGCCTGTTGCAGTTGAAGTGTTCGCCTTGCCAGCTCAGGGAATGGTCGTAATAGTAACACGCGGCAAAACCGGCTCAAAGGACGGGAAGGAAGAGGGAGAATACGAAGACGAGGACGTCTATGAACTAGAGGTCACTTTAGAAGAAAGCGATCTGATTATGTACGCCTTCCGCGATTTTGAGCACATGGTTGAAGCTGCTCATCGTGTAAACGCTCTTTTGACTAACGGGGGATCTGCTTACTTCTACCAGGGCAAATATCACCTGGTTTTGGAAGAGGTTGATCTGGATCAAGAGCGTTATCACAAACTAATTGCGATCCTTTCTGAGTACGGGGAAGCGACACCGACAACGATCTATGTTTTGGAAGAGTATGGAAAGGTTGTCGTAGCTGACGATGCAGTAAAAGAAATATGCAGGCATTTCACCTGATGAGCGGTGAGTGTCTGGGGAGATAAAACAGCACCTAGTCATCCAACTAGGTGCTTTTGCTGTTTTTTTGAGACTTATTTGATTCCGTAAAAGAAATCGTCCTCCTTGCCGGTGATCTTATAATCGGCAAGATTGGTCCAAGCGAGGATGTATTGATTGAGCGGTGGAACTGAGGCATATTCTCCAGTCGTGACACCAGGGAATACACGTTCGACGGATAAGTGCTGTGTACGATGCGCGCGCAAGGCTTCAGCTACTTGTGGACGATACTCAGGCCCAGCTATCTCGGTTGTAATACTCTCGATTGGATCAGAGAACGGAGGCTGGATTGCACCAAAAGTACTATTCGAAGCCCGGGTTGCGTAATACAGCTTACGAACCGAGGTGTCCTTTGGTAGGGTATGAATTGCTTGGGTAGTTGCTGCCGAGATAGCACGGTGATCCGGATGTCCGGATATGCCATGTGGTGCAAAAGTCACCACTACCTCTGGTTGAAATTTCTCAATCGCAGCGTGAATATGATGGACTAACTCGGTAGAGGGTACCTCGCCCAAGTGCTTATCTTCATAATCAAGCAGATCTACAGAGGCAAGACCAAGGATGGATGCAGCCATGCGAAGCTCCGACTCTCGCTGCTGGGGAAGCTCCTCTACAGAACAAATAGGAGGATCTCCAGCTTTTCCGGCTTGCCCTCGGGTAGCACAAAGCAGATGCGAATGGGTGTTTTTATCCTGGGAATATTTGCTGATCGTAATGCCACTGGCAAACGTCTCATCGTCAGGATGGGCGTAAATAAACAAGATGTACCTTTTTTTCATAAAAACACCTCCATGAATAAACTTCCAAAGTCTTCGATACTATTATGGCATATATTCACTGTTTTCGTAATGAAACAGCTCCCATTGGGTATGCTATTGTTACTCGAAAAGGGCGTTATGTTGCTGGTTAGACATTTTCTGAAAAATGAATCTCGATTTTTCTGGGGTTTTGCTAATTTGAATGTTTATCCAGCAGCGAAAAGTAAAAAAACATAACAAAATCGTAAAAAACTTTTTTAAGCTTCTCATCCTTGATACAAGCGTGTATACTAAAGGCTGCATTTACCGAAAACATTTTTGAGGTGGTAAGTAATGGGTAATCAAGACGTGGTAACCGAAAGCACCGAAGGGAAAGAAAAGCAAGAAAGTCTAAACTTGCTGACTTCGACTCAAACGGTGATCAAGGAAGCACTGGAGAAACTAGGTTACCAAGAATCGATGTTTGAACTCTTGAAGGAGCCGCTACGCGTTTTGACCGTACGCATTCCGGTTCGCATGGATAACGGCGAAGTGAAGGTGTTTACCGGTTATCGTGCACAGCACAACGATGCAGTTGGTCCGACCAAGGGGGGCATTCGTTTCCACCCTGAAGTTACAGAGGATGAAGTTAAAGCGCTTTCCATCTGGATGAGCCTCAAAGCTGGTATCGTTGACCTTCCATACGGTGGTGGTAAAGGCGGTATCATTTGCGACCCGCGTGAAATGTCTTTCCGTGAACTGGAACGACTGAGCCGCGGTTACGTTCGCGCAATCAGCCAACTTGTGGGGCCAACTAAAGACATTCCGGCTCCGGATGTCTTCACTAACTCCCAAATCATGGCATGGATGATGGACGAGTACAGCCGCATTCGCGAGTTTGACTCTCCTGGTTTCATTACCGGTAAACCAATCGCTCTTGGTGGTTCGCATGGTCGTGAAACAGCAACTGCAAAAGGTGTAACCATTTGCATCCGCGAAGCTGCAAAACGTCGCAACATCGACATCAAAGGCGCTCGCGTAGTAATTCAAGGTTTTGGTAACGCAGGTAGCTACCTGGCGAAGTTCATGCACGATGCAGGAGCAAAAGTAGTAGGTATCTCCGATGCTTACGGTGCGCTGCATGATCCAAACGGTTTGGATATTGACTACCTGTTGGATCGTCGTGACTCCTTCGGTACTGTAACCAAGCTCTTTACCAACACAATCACAAACAAAGAACTGTTTGAACTGGATTGCGATATTATCGTGCCAGCTGCGATTGAAAACCAAATCACAGCAGCAAACGCACACAATATCAAAGCGTCCATCGTTGTAGAAGCGGCAAACGGCCCAACTACATTGGAAGCGACCAAAATCCTGACTGAACGTGGAATTCTTCTTGTTCCAGACGTACTGGCAAGTGCCGGCGGTGTAACCGTTTCCTACTTTGAGTGGGTACAAAACAACCAAGGCTACTACTGGTCCGAAGAAGAAGTGGAAGAAAAACTGGAAAAAGTAATGGTACGTTCGTTTGAAAATGTTTACTCCCTGTCTCAAACACGCCGGATTGACATGCGGCTCTCTGCTTACATGGTGGGTGCACGCAAAATGGCTGAAGCATCTCGCTTCCGTGGCTGGGTATAATACATTTTTGACCCACCTCCATATACAAAAGAAAGCCCTCCTTGGATTCGATTCAAGGAGGGTTTTTGTTTGCGATAAACATCTCGTTACTTTTCAAACAAGTCCTGTAATTGAGCAAAATCACGGGTTTGCTGTAGGGTGACAATTAGCTTCAGGCGAGCCTTTTGACCATTCAAGCCGTTGGAGAATACGATGCCCATTTTCTTGAGCTGATTTCCTCCGCCTTCATAGTCGTAAACATCTTGTACTTGTCCGTTATAGCAACGCGATACGAGTACAATCGGAATGCCTTTGTCCAGAAGCTGTGTAAGCGTCGGGATGATGGCAGGCGGCAGATTTCCGAGCCCAAAAGCTTCGATCACTAGGCCATCAATCGGCTGCTCCAGTAAAAATTGGAGCCAAGCAGGGTCCATACCAGCTACCGCTTTGATCAGAGGGACGTTGGCATTCGCATGGGAGATGGCATAATGCTCGCGATCCAGCGGGGCATGGTGGTATTGAACATTTTTCTTTGCAATGGTGCCGATCGGCCCGTACTGGGGCGATTGAAAGGTAGCGACATTGCTCGTATGAGTTTTGGTGACATGGCAGGCAGCATGGATTTCATCGTTGAAGACGACCAGAACCCCTTTGTTTCGGCTGTCTGGGTCAGCTGCCGTACGTACGGATGAAATCAGATTGACAGGTCCGTCTGCTCCTAATTCATTACTGCTTCTCATGGCTCCAGTAACAACAATCGGCACACTCAAGGAAAGGGTTAGGTCTAGAAAATAAGCCGTTTCTTCAAGAGTATCGGTACCGTGAGTGATGACTACGCCGTCATAGGAGGCGAGGGACAGCTCCTCCTCGATGTGTTGCCGCAGTTGATTCATGATAGCAGGAGTAATGTGAGGGCTTGGCAAATTGAGGACATTTTTCATTGTAACGTCAGCATAACGCTCCAAAAAAGGAAGAATCTTGTTAACCGCTTGATCATCTAATGGTTTTACACCATCTGAAGCATCGACTGACATGGCGATTGTACCACCTGTATTCAGAACCAATATTTTTTTCAACATGATCTCTCTCCTGTAGCGGGTTTTCATGAATCAGTATTCATGGTACGATGATTAACAGCCTTGTGTAAAGGAGCAATAAACAGATGATTGCTATGATCGGAGCGGCAATTGCCCCCGGTATCGCCATCTTAAGCTATTTTTACTTGCGTGACAGCTTTGAGCCCGAGCCTATTTCCATGGTCATTCGGTCATTCGTTTTTGGTATGCTGCTGGTTATCCCGATTATGGTTCTCCAGTACATCATGCAGAATGAGTGGGACTGGCGAGGAGGCCTTGTTGCGGATGTGGTTCAGTCCGCTGTCGTAGAAGAATTCTTCAAGTGGATGGTCATTTTTTTCACCGCATACAAGCACGTAGAGTTCGATGAGCCTTATGACGGTATCGTTTATGCTGTCGCTGTATCTCTTGGATTTGCCACCTTGGAAAATCTTTTTTATTTAATCATTAACGGCTTGAATATCGCTTTTTGGCGTGCGCTGCTTCCTGTTTCCAGTCATGCACTGTTTGCAGTGTGGATGGGCTACTACCTCGGTCGTGCAAAATTCTCCAATAGCCGCAAGCAGGAGCGAACATTTTTATGGCTGTCCATTGGTCTGCCAATCGGACTGCATGCATTGTACAATGCCATTTTTCTCTCTATTCAAAACTGGATCGTCGTCATCGTGCCATTCATGCTCCTCTTATGGTGGCAAGGTTTGAAAAAGGTGCAAAGAGCACATGAATACAGTTCTAAAAAACTCTCTTCCCGTCCACAATAGACGTGAGGAGGAGACGAGACGTGTTTAAAACCGAGCGAGCAAAAGTGACTATTCGATGCAATGTATGTGGCGAAACATTCACCCTGAGAGGTCGCAGGGAACCTGAAGGGCAGGTTGAAACAGGCTTTAAACAATGCTTGTGCGACAACGATCAGCATTTTAGTATTAACGAATCTTAAGAGTTTGAGTACGAGACGAAGAAGATGGAATAATTCCTGAAAGACCGGTGCACATCGCATCGGTCTTTTTCTCGTTCCAGATTCGATGCATAATCCATTCTTCCTCCACCAACACTATGCAAAGATTTCAATACATGCCAAGGAGGTATCAGCCGTGCGCTCATGGTGGATTTCGGGAATGGTCGTTTTGTTGGTCGCAACGGTCTTTTGGGTAACTGGGCTTTTATCATCAGAAAAGAGCGTTGCAACCTCGCCAGGAGCTGAGATGGCAGCGCCAGCAAAAGAGAACAGCAAAGCAAAACAGAGCTTTCATCCTTCTCGAATATCCGCAAATGACTTAAAGCTGATGGCAAATGCTGTATACGGTGAGGCGAGAGGTGAGCCGTATGAAGGACAGGTAGCAATTGCGGCGGTCATCCTTAATCGGGTGAAAAGCCCTTCATTTCCGGATACGCCCTCCGCTGTCATTTTTGAGCCTCGGGCATTCACCGCAGTAGCGGACGGACAAATTTGGCTTGAACCAAACGACAGTGCCCGTAAAGCTGTACAAAATGCGCTAAATGGCTGGGACCCGTCAGGTGGATGCACCTATTATTTCAATCCCGCAACGGCAACCTCCAAGTGGATATGGGGTAGGCCGCAGGTAAAGAAAATCGGAAAGCATATATTTTGCCGGTAACGATAGGAGGAGTGAACAGGGATGGTTTACGGAGCAACCGCACGTATTTTATTTCCCATTGCCCTTGTTGCATTGGTTGGAGCGGGTATGTGGGGCTACCAGGAGCACAATGAAAAAAACTCAGTCTTGATTAAAGCAGAAAACTCGTACCAGCGAGCTTTCCACGATCTTACGTATCATATCGACAAGCTCCATGACGAATTAGGCAAGTCGCTAGTTGTTAACTCTCGCAGACAAATGACACCGACGCTTACAAATGTATGGCGCCTTGCTTATGCCGCTCAGGCTGATGTCGGGCAGCTGCCACTTACATTGATGCCGTTTAATAAAACGGAGGAGATGCTGTCTCGAGTAGCGGACTTTTCCTATCGTGTTGCGGTACGGGATTTGAACAAGGAACCGTTAAGTGAAAAAGAATACGGGACGCTGAAAAGTCTGCATAAGCAAGCAGCGGATATCCAGGATCAATTGCGAAGTGTACAAGCAAATGTAATCGACAAGCAGCTGCGGTGGATGGATGTGGAAACTGCGCTTGCCTCCGATGACAAAAAGTCCGATAACACCATCATCGACGGCTTCCATACGATAGAGAAAAAAGTACAGGAATATCCGGATTTGGATTGGGGAGTCGGAATCCAAAGCTTGGACAAAAAGAAGCAGCAACGGATCAAGGGCATTGACGGAAAGCCGATCAGTCCTGATGAAGCGAAGAGAGCTGCTCTGGATTTTCTAGGAATGAAGGATGGAGACAAGAAGGTCGAAGTCAATGAGAATGGCAAGGGGCAAGAATACACGGCCTACAGCGTTCGCATTCCTTCCAAAGACAATAAATCTGCCATTAATATGGATGTGACCAAGCGCAGCGGCAAAGTAGTCTGGATGATGAATGAACGAAATGTCGGTGAAGAAAAGCTTTCGATGAAGCAGGCTGAAGAGCATGGAAGAACATTCCTCAACAAACATGGATATGGAAACATGGTTGTGAGTGAAATCGATAGCTACGAGCGCAGCGCCCTGTTCACTTTTGTTCCGATGCAGGATGATGTCCGTATATATCCGGATTCTGTTATTGTGGAAGTCGCTCTCGATAATGGCGAGGTGACGGCATTTAACGCCACAGAATACTTGTTTAATCATAAAAAACGGATTCTCTCCAAGCCAAAGCTGACTAAAGAAGAGGCACGAAAAAAAGTAAATCCGAGTGTAAAAGTAACGAATCAGAGATTGGCATTGATCGAAGGGAAAAATGATGGAAACGAAGTGCTTACGTGGGAACTAACCGGTAGCTTTGAAGGAAGCGCCTACATGATCTACGTGAATGCAATAACCGGTGAGGAAGAAGAAGTGGTCAAAATGGACACCGGAGGAACTAACGAATCAGAACGGCCGAAATAAGAGAAATGGACGAGGGGAAGCTCGATTTTAGGGGCTTTCCCTATTTGCTGATTCCGCGTGGAAGGGTATATAATGGAAGCGTGAGAGGAAGAGAAGGAGGAACTAAGGCTATATGATGCTTCCCAGAATTGGACAAACCATACGACTCAATTTTATGAGTTCCTCTGAAGAGACTGAGCTACACTCCTTTAAAAGCAGAATTACAGATATTCAGGATGATGTAGCCTCCATTGAATTACCTACCAGTGAAGTTACGGGACGTACTGGTTTGTTTGGACCGGGGACAGAATGTTCTGTCTGGTATGTCGGTGAAGATGGTTCTCGTTACGAATTCAATTCTTCTATCGCTGGCAGAAAAAGCGAACACATACCAGTGCTTTTACTGCAGCTCCCGGCAAAGGAATTTATCTCGCGTACTCAGCGCCGCAACTATTTGCGAATTGAAACCACACTGGAGATCGCAGTAAAGCTGAACGATCCGATTCGTCAGTACCACTTTTTGGCGCGGACAATGGATGTCAGCGGCGGCGGATTGTCTTTTACGTGTGAGGAATCTTTTCGCTTGCAAGAAAAAGACATGCTGAAGGTCTGGATTTCGTTGCCCACCAAAAATGGACAGATCCAACATGCATTTGCGGAGATGGAAATTGTCAGAATAAAGCCAGCAGAAGAAAAAGGTTTACATCAGTGGATTTCAGGAAAGTTTATTAAAATGAGCGAGCTTGATCGGGTAAAAGTAGTACGGGCTTGTTACGAAAGACAGCTGGAGCTTCGCAAAAAAGGAATCGAGGACTGACGACTGACCGAAGGAAGTGACCTCTATGACCAGTCAGTACAATGAGCGTTTTCGGCGATTTTCAGAGCGGATCGAAAAGGGGATTTTGATAGGAATCGTCGCCTGCGCGATTGTGCTGGTGGCGGGGGAGTTCTTGATTCAATATGCACCAGTTCGTGTACTTTTGATCGAGACAGAACGGCTGGAAGGGGTATTGCGGATACCCTAAAGGTTTGCGAATGCTTCCATACTATGGTACTATTATAGATAACATAGAAACGCATCACATGAATGGGAAAGGGCTTCGGTAGAAGCTTTTCTTGTTTTATTCCCTTTCAGAACTACTGTACATAGCAGGTGAGAAGTAATGAACATTGCAATTGATGGACCAGCGGGAGCAGGGAAGAGCACTGTTGCCCAAAAAGTAGCCGGACAGCTGGAATACGTATACATTGATACGGGTTCTATGTATCGGGCATTAGCTTGGGCGGTTCACCATTATCAATTTTCCATCGAAGACGAACCTTCCGTTTCCGAACTATTGCAAAACAATGTGATTCGCCTGGTTCGCGAGCATGGAAAACAAGCAGTTTTCTGGAATGACAAAGATGTGACTGGACTCATTCGTTCTACAGAAGTAAGCCAGTTTGCATCGATTGTCGCTAGCTATGGTTCTGTTCGTGAGCAAATGCTAGTACTACAAAGGAACCTTGCCAAACAAGGGAATGTGGTTATGGATGGACGAGATATCGGAACCCACGTGCTTCCTGATGCAGAAGTGAAGATTTTTCTGACCGCCTCCAGCAGAGAGCGCGCAGAAAGAAGATGGAAAGAATTGCTCGCAAAAGGAATCCAGACTGACTTGGATGAGCTGGAAAGAGAGATTGAAGAGCGCGATCTGCGTGACATGAATCGGGATGTGGCTCCACTACGCCAGGCGGATGACGCTGTTTTGGTGGATACAACAGGGATGTCCATTGACCAGGTAGTAGATCGAATCTTACAAATCTGCGAGCGTACGGGAGAGTCTACCCAGTGAGCTATTATCGTTTATTTCGAGGTGTTTTCCGATTTATATTTTCCCTTGTCTATCGTTGGCAAGTGATCGGGCGAGAACATATACCTAAGGAAGGCCCAGTGATTCTTTGCGCCAACCACATTTCTAACTGGGATCCACCTCTGCTCGGTTCAGGCATCGAGCGTCAGGTGAATTTCATGGCAAAAGAAGAACTGTTCCGCATTCCGGTTCTGAATTTTTTACTCGTAAAATTCGGAGCATTTCCGGTAAAGCGGGGAGCTGGTGACCGCGCCGCAATCCGTGCGACGTTAAAGCTGCTTGAAGAAGGAAAAATTTTAGGAATTTTTCCAGAAGGAGCTCGCAGCAAAACGGGTGAACCGGGAGAAGCAAAATCGGGAGCAGCACTGTTTGCGCTGAAGTCTCAGGCGTCAGTCGTTCCGGTGGCGATCATCGGACCGTATCGTCTGTTTCGTCCGGTGAAAATCGTGTACGGCAAGCCGATTGATTTGTCTTCACTACGCGAGACAAAAGGAGGCTCCGATACACTTAAGGAAGCGAGCGACCTGATCATGGCTCATATCAAGGAGCTTCATGCCAAGCATCGCCAATCACTGCCTGTATAGAATTGTCAAAGGGAAGAATACTAACGAAAGCTGGAACTTACTGGCTCTGTCAAGGCTAACTGCGGCCCTCGGGCAGCAGTTAAAAATATACATGCTCCCGCTTCATGTAACGTGGTTGATATCCACCTCTACATAGATAGACTGGGACTGGATGGTATTAAGGAGGTCTTTAGGATGATGGAAGAAACGAACGTAAGCTTAACCGATGCAACAACTGTTTCCGTAGGGGATGTAGTAAAAGCGACTGTTACAAAGGTAGAAGACAAACAAGCGCTGGTTGATGTGGGTTACAAATACGATGGACTAATCCCAATTAGTGAGCTTTCTCCCCTCCATGTTGAGAAGGTTTCCGATGAAGTAGCTGTAGGCGATACGTTTGAAGTGAAAGTAATCAAGCTCAATGACGAGAAAGAAGAGCTCGTTGTTTCCAAAAAGGCTGTTGCAATGGAATCTTCCTGGGCTGATTTGGAGCAAAAAATGCAAGCTGGTGAAATCATCGAAGCGACTGTCAAAGAAGTAGTTAAAGGCGGTCTGGTTGTAGACGTAGGTGTTCGCGGCTTTATTCCGGCATCTATGGTTGAGCGCCACTTTGTTGAAGACTTCTCTGACTACAAAGGCAAAGCATTGACTTTGAAAGTCGTAGAGATGGATAAAGAAAAGAACAAAGTAATCCTGTCTCATAAAGCGGTTCTGGATGATGAAGTAAAAGTGAAGAAACAATCCATTTTGGACAAAATCCAACCTGGTCAAGTTCTGGAAGGAACAGTTCAACGCATGACTGACTTCGGTGTTTTCGTTGACATCGGCGGAGTTGACGGATTGGTTCACGTTTCCGAGCTGGCTTGGAACCGCGTAGACAAACCTTCTGATGTTGTAAAAGAAGGCGACAAGGTACAGGTAAAAGTACTGAAAGTTGACCGCGAAAATGAGCGTATCGGACTGAGCATCAAAGAAACGCAGGCTGGTCCGTGGGCGAAGGTAGCAGAAGAGTTCAAAGCAGGCTCTATTGCGACTGGAACGGTTAAGCGTCTGGTATCCTTTGGTGCATTCGTAGAAGTTGCTCCTGGAATCGAAGGTCTGGTGCATATCTCCCAAATCGCGAATCGCCGTGTGAACACTCCAGGTGAGGTGCTGAAGGAAGGTCAAGAAGTTCAGGTTAAAATCCTGGATGTAGTACCTGCTGAACAGCGCATCAGCTTGAGCATTCGCGCTGTTGAAGAAGATCGTGAAGAACAGGCAGAACGCGCTAGCAAACGCGAACAACAACAATTCCAACAAGAAAACAACCAACCGATGGGTGTAACGCTGGGAGAACTGTTCGCTGATCTGAAAGACAAGTTCAAGTAAGCTAGATAGTATGATGAAATCCTGGGGATACGCTCTATTGCGTATCCCTTTTTATTTTGAAACAGGAGGCATTGTGATGGATCGTTCCACACGAAAAATGGATCATATACGACACGCGCTGGAAAAATCAGATCGGCCCTTTAACAGTTTTGATGAGGTGAGCTTTGTTCCTACTAGTTTACCCAATATTGGTTATCAAGAAATCACGCTTGATACAGATTTGGCTACTTTTCGATTGGGGTCCCCCATTATTATTAATGCGATGACAGGAGGGGCGGAGGCCACAACACAAATCAATCAAAAGCTAGCGATTATAGCGCGAGAGAAAAATTTGGCGATCGCTGTCGGTTCACAAATGGCAGCACTGCGAGACCCTAGCGTAGCAGAAAGCTATCGGGTCGTTCGCAAGGAACATCCGGCAGGAATCGTTTTTGCTAATGTAGGGGCTGAAGCCACTGTTGAGCAGGCCCAAGCAGCGGTGAATATGCTCGATGCAGACGGCTTGCAGATTCATTTAAATGTCATGCAAGAACTGCTCATGCCCGAAGGTGACAGGGATTTTCGTGGATACATAGACAATATCCAGGCGATCAAAGAGAGTGTGGATGTGCCAGTGATGGTAAAGGAAGTCGGCTTTGGGATGGCAAAAGAGACGATTCAAAGACTGACGGAGGTAGGGATCTCAATCATCGATGTAGGAGGAAGGGGAGGGACAAATTTCGCCAGAGTCGAAAACAGACGCAGTACCCGCCCGTTGAGCATGTTCGAGGATTGGGGATTTACTACCGTTCAGAGCTTACTTGAAGCGCAAGTATTTAGTCAGGCAGGAGTGTCGATCATGGCGACCGGCGGAATTCGACATGGGCTGGATGTGCTAAAAGCACTAGTGCTTGGGGCTTCGGCAGCCGGTATTGCGGGAGAGCTGCTCCGTTTGGTACAGACAAGCACTGTTGAGGAGTGTCTGGTTGCTGTGGATGAATGGCATCATCAGCTGAGAGTAGGGATGACTGCGCTAGGTTTAAGAAAACCTCAGGACTGTAGGCGAGCTCCTGTTCTTGTCTCGGGTATAACAGGTTTTCAGGCTAGGCTGCGCGGCATCGATCTGGAAATGCTTGCACAAAGAGATTTTGACATGTTCTCGCATTCATGAAAGAGTAGCGCTTGAGGCATACTTTGGGGAGACAACCACTTTTTGAGGAGATGAACATGAACGAGGGTACCATTGCGATGCTCTTTCAATGGTCTCTGCTTTGCCTAGTCTGGATGGGGAGCTATGATTCGCTCCTGCGAGAATTGCGAATACAGCGTAGGCGACTGCTGGCTGTGCTTACGGCCTTCCTGGTCTGTTCCTTTGTTAGCTGGAAGCTCTATTTTGCTCCTGTTCAGGTAAGTCTCAGTGGAACCATACTTCCACTTTTTGCAAGCATAGTCCTTTACACTCGGCTGAGAAAAGAAAGACGGAGGCTGCATCTACTGGGCGCAATGGCTACAGCGGTACTACTGGTTTGGCTGCGTTGGCTATTTTTTACCGATCCTATTTTGTTGTTTTGGGATGAGCGCATGATCGTACCGATGCTTGCTGTTGCAGCGACCCTTGCGATGAGCCGTCAGAGTGCAGCACAGCTTTTTCAGCTGCTTTTTGCCCTGACATTTGCCGATGTCCTGCACGCTTTTTACTTCTCGAAGCTATCGGGAGCCTGTGTGTTAGGAAGTGATTATGCACAGGATCTGTTATGGACTGGCGTTTTCGTGTTAAGTCTCATCCTTATGATTTGGTCTACGATCCGGCGTTTTTCGCGAAACAAAGAGCCGGAGTCTTCCCATTCAGATGCTGGCAGGTGATGCTTGGTGCTCAAACAGCTTCTTGCAAATGAATTTGTCTTTCCGATTACTCTAGGCTTTTTCTTCGGGATTTTGTGCCGAATTCATCTGCTTCGTACAGATTATCGGCAATATCCTACATATCCACATGGAAAAATTATCCACGTTTCATTGGGAGTGATTGCTTCTGGATTAGGAGCACTGGCTGTTCCGGCCTTACTCAAGGAAAATTACACAGCAGTAACGTTTTTGACCATTGCTGCACAGCAGTTTCGCGATGTTCGCAATATGGAACGAACGACTCTCTCTGAGATCGACAAGCAGGAGCTTGTTCCGCGTGGTGGGCCCTATATCGAAGGAATAGCTATGGTCTTTGAAGGACGCAATTACATGGTAATCTTCACCTCGTTAGTAACGACGACAGCCACGATTTTGTTTCACTGGTGGGGTGGTGCTATCGCTGGGCTTATAGCGTTACTCATATCCCGCAAGCTCCGGTCTGGCAAGACACTTTCGCTTATCGTCGATGTGGAACCAGCACAGCTGCGCGTGGAGGGAAGAGATTTGTACGCCGGGGATATTTATATCATGAACGTGGGGCTGCAGGATGCTCAAAAAGTAATTGCTGAGCAAGGGATGGCGTTTATTCTAAGCCCGAAAGACGCGAATGCCAAAGTAACAATTGCCCATCCTGGTCAGCGGCAAGCGATCCTACATGACGTGGCCGCACAGCTTGGAGTATTCACAGATACAGGGGAGCCATCTCTTACACCTCTAGTTAAGCGGGATATGCATACAGGGCGACTCGGTGTCTTTTTGCTTCCGCAAGTCAAGGATTATGACCGAGCGAAAACAGTCATAGAAGCAGTGCCGATACTAGAGAGCGTATTCCGGATGCCAGAAAAGACACAAGCCTTGCACTAGGAGGTGGCGATCATGATGGGTCAAATCTTGGCAGTGATTACGACGGACAAGGAACGCATCGCTGGAGGTGCTCCAATTTTCGTAGAGACAAGCAAGGAACGCATGCAGCAAACAGCATTTACGCTGGAGAAAATCTTGGACGCTATGGTTCATGAGATCAGGGAGGATACCCTTATCATTGTTCGTCATAAGTAGTGTATGGTATGATTAGCAAGTCAAAACGTAAAATGAGAGAGAGTGTTGTTGATTATGGGATTACCAGTGGTAGCCATTGTGGGGAGACCTAACGTGGGCAAGTCCACGATTTTTAACAGATTAATCGGCGAACGTGTCGCGATCGTGGAAGACATGCCGGGAGTAACCCGTGACCGCCTATACGGAAAAGGGGAATGGTTGACCCATACCTTTCATGTGATTGATACGGGCGGGATTGAGTTTGGCGAGTCCGACGAAATCCTTACGCAGATGCGTTACCAGGCTGAGCTTGCGATTGATGAAGCCACGGTCATCATCATGATTGCGGATAGTCGTACAGGAGTTACCGACGCCGATATGGAGCTGGCGCGGATGCTCAACCGTACAGGAAAACCGATTGTGCTCGCTGTTAACAAAGCAGACAATCCTGAGATGCGTGCTGATATTTACGACTTTTACTCCTTGGGATTGGGAGAGCCGTTTCCGATCTCGGGAAGCCATGGTCTTGGTTTAGGGGACATGCTAGAAGAGGTTGTTCTGCATTTTCCTTCGGAAGACGACGAGGAAAACAAAGACGACGTTATTCGCATATCCATCATCGGCCGTCCAAATGTGGGCAAATCATCCTTGACTAATGCAATCCTGGGTGAAGAACGGGTTATCGTCAGTGACGTCGCAGGTACAACTCGTGACGCGATTGATACACCTTTTGAACGTGATGGACAAAGCTATATTCTGGTTGATACTGCTGGGATGCGTAAGCGTGGAAAAGTGTATGAGAACACAGAAAAATACAGCGTTATGCGTGCGATGCGATCCATTGAGGACTCGGATGTCGTTCTCGTTGTACTTAACGGGGAAGAAGGCATTATTGAGCAGGATAAAAAGGTTGCTGGTTATGCACATGAAGCTGGTCGTGGCGTCATTATCGTCGTAAACAAATGGGATGCCGTTGAGAAAGATGACAAGACCATGCAACGCTTCACTGAATTGATTCGGGAAGAGTTTAAATACCTCGATTACGCTCCGATCATGTACGTATCGGCAAAATCCAAGCAGCGTGTACACACCATTTTACCAAAAGTAAATGAAGTATCTCAGGCACATGCAATGCGTGTACCGACTTCTGTTCTCAATGATCTGGTTACAGATGCAACCATCCGGACACCACCACCATCGGATCGCGGAAAACGTTTGAAAATCAACTATGTTACACAGGCAACAGTTAAACCTCCGACGTTTATTCTATTTGTGAACGATCCAGAGCTTATGCACTTCTCCTATGAACGATACATAGAGAACAAAATACGCGAGGCGTTCGTCTTTGAGGGCACGCCTGTACGAATCTGGACGAGGAAGAAATCGTAGGGAGGAAAAACCGCCATGGTGTTATTGTCTTGGGTAATCAGCTATCTGATCGGGTCCATCAGCTTTAGCTATCTCATCGCCAAAAAAGTTGCAGGAATTGACATTCGCTCACATGGCAGTGGAAATGCGGGTGCCACCAACACACTACGTGTACTCGGAAAAGGACCAGGCATCGCTGTACTCATACTTGATGCGTTAAAAGGGCTAGGGGCAATGGGGATCACTCATTTGATGACGGGTGATCCTACTGCCTATGCTGTTGCAGGCCTGTTTGTGATTGCAGGCCACAACTGGCCCATTTATTTCGGTTTTCGTGGGGGAAAAGGTATAGCTACCACTCTTGGCGTGGTGCTGGGCTTTTCGCCCCTGGCCTTTTTAATCGGTGCTGTACTGGCTGTCCTTGTCATTGCGATTACTCGATATGTATCGTTAGGATCTTTGGTCTTGGTAACAGCAATGCCGATCGCGATTTACTTTTTCGACAAACCGATTGCGTTTTTTTGGACGAGCTTGGTCATCGCTCTTTTCGCTTATGTTCGTCATTATAATAATATCCGAAATCTTCTTGCAGGAAATGAGCGTAAACTCGGAGATAAGTCTCAGCGTAAGTTGGGATAGCATAACGGCATCGTGAATAACTATGGAATGGATTTAGAAATGTGGAGGGGGACGTATTGAAGAAAAACGTAACCGTGATAGGTGCAGGTAGCTGGGGAACGGCACTCGCTTCTGTTTTGGCGGATAACGGGCATCAAGTAACGATTTGGGTACGCGATCCTAAACTGGCGGAACAAATTAATACAAAGCACGTCAATGAAAAATATTTGCCTGAAGTGAATCTATCAAGCAATATTGTTGCGAAGGTCGATCTAAAGGAAGCTGTTACAGGCAAGCCAGTCATTTTGCTTGCGGTTCCTTCTCACGCGATGCGGCAAATTTGTCGGCAGCTGATACCGTTTCTTGATCCAGAGGTCTTGCTGATTCATGCGACAAAAGGCTTTGAGCTGGAGAGTCTAAAACGGATGTCTGAGGTAATCATGGAAGAGATTCCGCTTTCGATCTCATCCAAGCTGGCTGTGCTTTCTGGACCTAGCCATGCGGAAGAAGTGGTTCGCCGTCAACCGACGACAGTCGTAGTTTCTTCTGCGTTCGAAGAGAGCATGTTACGTTCTCAGGACTTGTTGATGAATGCTAATTTCCGTGTCTATACAAACCCAGATTTGATCGGTGCCGAGATTGCCGGTGCGTTAAAAAACATTATTGCTTTGGGTGCTGGTATGTCCGATGGGCTCGGCTATGGTGATAACGCCAAAGCAGCTTTGCTGACCAGGGGCCTAGCGGAAATCAGTCGCCTGGGCATGAAGCTTGGCGCCATGCCACCTACCTTTGCAGGTCTGGCTGGTGTAGGAGATCTCATCGTGACGTGTACCAGTAAGCACAGCCGGAACTGGCGTGCAGGTTATATGCTCGGCCAAGGCAAAAAGCTGGATGACGTGCTGGAGCAGATGGGGATGGTGGTAGAGGGTGTCCGGACGACACACGCTGCCTTTGCACTGGCTCATCGTGAGGGTGTTGATATGCCGATTACCTCCGTCCTGTACGGAATCTTGTTTGAGGGTAAAGAGCCTCGCCAAGGCGTGGAGGAATTGATGGGGAGAGGTAAGACGTTCGAGATGAGTTATCTCGATCCGAATGGAGCGTAGCTTTTTGCCTCACACATTTAGGCTCCTGCACATACCATAGGGTGAAAGCCTAGGTAGCAGGAGGAGAGAGGTATGAACAACTTTTTTTTGAAAAAGCTACAAGGAAAAGCAAGTGAGCAGGTGGATGAGGCCAAATTGCGTTCGCTTGCAGGTCAAGTGAAGCGAAGTGATTTTGAAGACGAGGAAAAGCTGCGCCAAATCATCCAGTCGCTTGCGGCTCTAAGCGGAAAGAAGCTCACTACCGAAAAGGAAGACAAGATCATTGAGATGTTCCGCAATCAAGAAATCAGCCTCCATGACATGTCATCCCTAACCAAGCTCTTGAAGTAGCAGAAATGGGCGATTATGCCCGTTACCTGCTGGTAATTCGATCATACAGTAAGACTAGGAACAATCATGGCTCTACAGGGACATGGCTGACCTACAGAACCAAGAAAAAAAGAGGGATCTCATCCCTCTTTTTTTCGTTGCTTGGAGATGTTGTTGCCAACGGTCTGACTTAATAAATTTTGTACGAGTGGAGATTGAAGTAGGCCTAGCAGCTGACCGATATCAATATTGGCCAGCGGGTTGCTGCCGCCACCTGACTCTGTTTCAGATGCTTGCTCGACAGTTTTCTCTGCCTCTGCACTTGCATTTGTACTTGCACTTGCACTTGCTTTACGTTTGGAGGCGGGCTTTTCAGTAGCTACTGCCGGCTCCGGTGTACGTTTCCCCAGATTTTCAAACATCTCCATCGCACCGTACAGGGTGTCCATGGTTTCCTCTACTTGCCGAATAGTCGTGCTGATCCCTTTGATATTACTGCGCATTTTGGATACGGATGTACGCAGGTCAACCGCAGGGAGCAGTTTTTTTGGCGTGACAGCAAGTGAGACGTCCTGCACCTGATCCGTTAGTTTTTTGCTGGGTATGGGAGCATAAGGATTCCGCCATTTCCGGTTATTGGTTTTGTTGCTCAACTTCCATCCCTCCAATGGGCGTTCTTCATCACGATAGTCTATGCGAATGTCCAGTAGGAGGTTCGAAGGGCGTCAGGCGACAGGCTTACGAAATATGGTATAATGAAGCAAAAAATGCAAAGGATGCTGCAATCCCGATGTATATTGATCCTATGACCAAGATGAACATCTCCTTGCTGGCTATCGGCCTGATGTTCGTCTGTAATTTACTCATGATCTTTGCACGAAAAATGACCAATGCACTATTGCGTTTTCTAGTAAAAACAATCGCTTTTTTGCTGTTAATAGCGGTGTTTGTGATGATTTTGATTGTGATATTTGTATAAGGAGAGCGAAAAATGCCACAATTAACTTTACATACGCGTGCGGGTACACATGAATTGCCAGTCGAGATGAATCAAACGATTGTTACGATTGCCAAAAAAAACAAGGTGCCTTGGGGACATGCATGCCAGCGGGGCGTATGCGCACAGTGTCGGACGCTGGTAGTAGGTGGAGCTGAATACTTGAACGAAGTAACTGCCGAAGAGAAATTGCGTCTGCGCAAGGCGGAACGGGCTGAAGGCTTTCGTCTAGGCTGCCAGATCCAAATTGTTTCGGAGGGAGATGTAACGCTCACTCATCGGCCGTATTGACAGGAGCGAGCGATTATGGGAAAAGTAACGTTTTTGCCAAGTGGCAAGAGTATGAAGGCGCGAGCAGGACAAACGCTTGTGAGTACGGCTGCAGCGGCGAGAGTCGTAATCCCGCAGAGATGTGGTGGACATGCCTCCTGCCTCATGTGCCGTGTAATCCTGGAAAGTGGAGAGCTGTCAAATCCAAGTGCTCTCGAAGTGCGCAAGCTGCCTGAACAGGATCTGGTCAAAGGCATACGCCTCGGATGTCAGGCAAAGGCAACGGAAAAGGATTGTACGATCCGTATACCCGAAAACCGTTTGAAATCAGTCGTACAGGCTGCTTTGGAACGTCAGCGCAAGGAAAATGAAGAATGGGACTAAGAGGTGTGGAAAACAGCATGTTGCAATCATGGCGTAAAACGTTCAATCTGGTTATTAGTATTACAGTCTTGACCGTTATTCTATCAGGCTGTATGTATCCGGATGAACGAAAAGCAGAAAATCAGGTTCCAAGTACGTTTTTTCTAGATGCGACCCAAAAAGCAATTGAGCAATTTCAAAAGGATACGCAAGTTTTACCTATCGTAACAAAGCCATTGGATACTCCTATTTTTGAGAAATACGAGATTGAATTCCGTAAAATGATTCCGAAATACATGCCGGACGTACCTGGAAATGCCTTTGAAAAAGGCGGGGTATTCAAGTATGTCTTGATTGATGTGGAAACGAAGCCAACAGCAAAGCTGATTCATTTGGGAGCAGTCAGTACGGTTGCTGATGTTCAGAGCGCGGTTGATCGCTATCGCAACTATTTTAATAAATTGCCGATCCAAGCTGATTTAGGGAACGGTTATTATTCCATTGACCACGCGGAAATTGGCGCAAAGGCGTGGCAGGTGCAATCCACGATGGGGAACTATCTGTTGCCGCTGGTGATGAACGCACAGGGCCAGGTAGGGATCGACTACGGGGCCGATATCGCCACGATGCTTCGTGAGTCAAAAGTGACCGTGCCACCCAATACAGATCCACGTTATGTACTAGCACGAGAGTCCATGTTTGTGCCAGCGAAGTCCTTTCCGTATGAGCTGGTCGATGGGGAACCAAAATTGCTGAAATTGTAAACAAGCCACAATCGAGACATCCGCATGAGCGGGAAGCTTCCATGCGCCCGAATTCACAAGGGGTCGGGCATATAAAGCGTATATGGGAAAAGAGAAAAACGACTCATGGAGAGTCGTTTTTTTTGTTCTAGTTATCCCAAAAATACATATATTTGTACTGTCCACGAAACTAGTACGAGATTCCCTACGAAAATACTGGCGGTCAGGGATAATTCGGAAAAACGGTCATAGTGTAAAAATAGACAAATAGAAGGAGGTCATCGATGGTGGAACGAGTCGATATCTTTAAAGACATTGCCGAACGGACGGGCGGAGACATCTACCTAGGTGTCGTTGGCCCGGTTCGTACGGGAAAATCGACCTTTATTAAGCGGTTTATGGAGCAGGTCGTCATCCCGAATATCCAGTCAGAAGCTGAGCGGATACGCGCCACGGACGAATTGCCGCAGAGTGCTTCGGGCCGAACAATCATGACGACAGAACCAAAATTTGTTCCTAACCAGGCCGTCAATGTACACGTAACCGAAGGACTCAGCATCAACGTTCGCCTCGTTGACTGCGTCGGTTATACAGTACAAGGAGCGAAAGGCTTCGAGGATGATAATGGCCCTCGCATGGTGAATACACCGTGGTATGAGGAGCCTGTCCCGTTTGAGGAAGCTGCTGAGGTAGGTACGCGCAAGGTAATCCAAGAACACTCCACCATTGGCATTGTCGTGACAACAGACGGCAGCATCGCTGAAATACCGCGCGTAGGATACATCGATGCGGAAGAGAGAGTCGTAGGTGAGCTGAAGGAAGTAGGAAAGCCTTTTGTGATCGTCGTCAACTCTACACGCCCACGCTCAGACGAAGCACAAAACCTGCGCCTACAGCTTCAAGAAAAATACGATGTTCCAGTAGTTGCCCTGTCAGTGGATCAAATGACCGAGCAAGAAGTGCTTCTGCTCATGAGGGAAGTGCTGTTTGAATTCCCGGTACATGAGGTAAACGTAAATTTGCCAAGCTGGGTAATGGTCCTTGAGAATGGACACTGGCTCCGTCAGAATTATGAAGAAGCCGTACGTGAAACCGTGCAGGATATTCGTCGGTTACGCGACGTGGACCGCGTCGTCGGCTTCTTCAATGATTATGACTTCGTAGAGCGTGCGTCCCTCGCAGGAATGCATATGGGGCAAGGGATTGCGGAGATTGATCTCTATGCGCCAGACGAATTGTACGATCGCATCCTGATGGAAATTGTGGGTGTTGAAATCAATGGAAAAGACCATCTGTTGAAAATCATGCAAGAATTTGCCCATGCCAAACGAGAGTACGATCAAGTGGCAGAGGCTTTGCACATGGTTCGGAGTACAGGCTACGGAATAGCTGCTCCGTCGTTGCATGAAATGACCTTGGACGAACCTGAGCTGATCCGTCAAGGGCCACGCTTTGGGGTAAGGCTAAAGGCGACTGCACCATCCATCCATATGATTCGTGTAGATGTCGAGTCCGAATTCGCTCCGATTATCGGCACCGAAAAGCAGAGCGAAGAGCTCGTCCGCTATCTGATGCAAGACTTTGATAAAGATCCATTATCCATCTGGAATTCGGACATCTTCGGTCGCTCCCTCCATTCCATCGTGAGAGAGGGTATTCAGGCAAAAATCACGATGATGCCAGACAACGCACGTTACAAACTGCAAGAAACCTTGGGACGTATCATCAACGAAGGTTCAGGTGGACTGATTGCCATTATACTCTAAGGACTAGGTAAAAAGTCCTAAGAATAGCGAGTTCAGAAGGGGCTCCCGCCGTGACGGGAAGCCTTTTTTTCTTGTATTTCGTTTTATTTCGACAGGAAGGGCTTGAATTTAAGAAATCGGTGTATTACTATAAGCTTGTCAGATCGGTAAAAACAACCAATCGTGTATAAAATGCTTCGTTTCGGTTAAGAAAAATAATAGCTAGGACTTGGTGTTCTTTGAGGGGAGGTGAACAAGAATGAACAAAACAGAACTGATTGCAAAAGTGGCTGAAACCACTGAGCTCACCAAGAAAGATGCAACCAAAGCGGTTGATGCGGTTCTCGACGCAATTGCTGATGCTCTCAAAACTGGTGATAAAGTCCAACTGATCGGCTTTGGTAACTTCGAAGTTCGTGAGCGCGCGGCTCGTAAAGGTCGTAACCCACAAACTGGTGAAGAGATCGAAATCGCTTCCAGCAAAGTACCTGCTTTCAAACCAGGAAAGCAACTCAAAGACTCCATTAAGTAATCGTTACGATTGCGAACGAAGCACTTACATAAAAAAATCCACATTGTCTCAATGTGGGTTTTTTTCTGCTTATATACACTTCAAGAAGAAAATCTTGTCAGATCTTTTTGTTTTTTTGTATCCAGTGTGATAAGATGAGCATGTTTCGCCTGTTGAGAGAATCGCCAGACAGGTACAAGGATTTGGCGTACCACAAGGCTTGCAAAAGTGGTAAGCCATTAAGTAGGAGGTACAAGAATGAACGTTGATTTGGATAAAATTAAGCAAGCGGTTCGAATGATTTTGGAAGCAGTCGGGGAAGATCCAGATCGTGAAGGCTTGCTCGATACTCCTAAGCGTGTAGCAAAAATGTACGCCGAAGTTTTTGAAGGCATGCACATAGACGAACAAAAATATTTTGAAACGGTGTTTAGCGAGGATCATGAAGAGATGGTTCTGGTCAAAGACATTCCGTTCTACTCCATGTGCGAGCATCATCTTGTCCCGTTCTTTGGAAAAGCCCATGTTGCGTACATCCCAAAGGGTGGCCGTGTAGTCGGACTGAGCAAGCTGGCGCGTGCTGTTGATACGGTAGCACGACGTCCGCAATTGCAAGAAAGAATCACAACCACCGTGGCAGATGCTATCGTCAGCAAGCTGGACCCGCATGGGGTAGTCGTTGTCGTAGAGGCTGAGCACATGTGCATGACGATGCGCGGAGTGAAGAAGCCAGGCTCCAAAACCATCACGTCTGCTGTACGAGGCGTGTTTGAAAATGATCCAGCATCCCGTGCAGAAGTATTTAGCCTGATTCGTTCTTAGTAAAAAGCTGATCGCTTACCTTTGCGATCGGCTTTTTCTTTTGCAGGAGGAAAAGAACTGACTAATCTGATAATAAAGTCCTGGAACATGTGAGCAAAAATAGTAACTAAGTTGGCACCCGAATTAAGGAAGTACTGCTATAATTTTGGGATATTCTGTATTTCGGAGGAGAGCTCATATGGTGAAGAAGTCCAAATTCGGTTTTGTGTCTGGATTTTTCTTAGGGTCGATCTTTTTTTCGGGTATAGCCTTGGCGGCAACGGGGTCCATCCCTGTTACGATGCAGCCAATCAAATTTATGGTAGATGGCAAGCTGCGTGAGACAAACGATGCTTTTTTATATAATGGCGTACCCTATGCACCGGTAGCATTTGTCGGGGAAGCGGCAGGGAAAAAGGTTTCTTGGGATGCAAGCGCTAGTACAGTAACCATCGGAGGACCTGCTGCAGGAACCGGAAGCGAAACGAGATTGTCATCGTTAAAGTACGACATGACATACGGGCTCAAGCATGCCAACTCTGTTGTTGATAACTGGGAAAAGGGCGTATTTTCTGCAGGAGGGACTGTATATTCTCATGGTGTGGGTTACAGCTCGATCACAAGTATAGCAACAGATAAATTTAGCAATTCGACGAGACAGGTTTTCAAGTTTGAGCTAGGTGGAAAGTACAAGGAGCTCTCTGGTGTTGTTGCTATTGACGATCAGTCACCAAATAAACAGGGAGAAATCATCTGGAGGATCATTGGTGACGGAAAAGTACTTCACGAAAGTCCACGGATGAAGGCTGGGCAAAGTCAGCTAGTAAAGGTGAATGTTGCTGGAGTCAAGACGTTGCAACTCGAACCGCGTATGGTTTCTGGTGAGACGAAGTCTAAAATGAATGTGTTTTTCGGAAATGCATTGTTAAAATAGCGCGTTATCCGGACGAGAGCCCAGGAAGGCATAAGTAGATCTCTTTAGCTAGCTGTTTCTTTCGTACATGCCAAAAGAGATCTACTTTCGCTTGTGGGAAGCTACAAACCTAAGCCCCACTGAGGAAAAATGATTGGCAAAAATTCGCTTTTTACTCTTGCGAGGGTGGGCTAACGTACTGTATAATTGAGCGCATAGGAGAAGAGAACGGTTTCATTGCTGAATGAAAAACGGTCACTCGGACCTTGAAATTTTGGTTTCCCTTTCACTTCAATGTGAAGACGTCGGGATGTGGCGCAGCCCGGTAGCGCGCACCCTTGGGGTGGGTGAGGTCCAGGGTTCGAATCCCTGCATTCCGACCATGTACATGAACAGACCAGAAGCCTGAGCGTTAGGCTTCTTTTTTTGTACATATCAACATTCGTTATCTTCACTCTCACGTGGATCCCAAGTTCACTATTGGCTTCCTGATATTTCTTTTTTATAATGGGAGGAAGACAAGCGAGGAAGGGTTGTTCGTATCCATGAATGTTCCTGTATCACTTCAGCCATATTTGAACCAGCTGTCGAAATACAACGATAGTGGCTCGCAGCAGTCTATTCTTCCATACGGTGATGAGGATCTATTTGCAAATCTTTTGCAAGAAAAGATAGCAAATGGACAAAGAGTGATTACCTCAGAGGAAATAATAGCTGAGCTGGACGGATCACCTGATCTTGACTTTTCTTCAGGAGTCTATGGTCGCAATGCCACGACATCTGAGTCCTATGCAGCTGACGGAAAAGCTGCGGCAATCGCTCCGAAAGAGATTTTGGAAAAAATCGACCGGATGGCACAAAGGATTGGTGTAAACGCAGATTTAGTGCGTGAAGTAGTAAGAGCTGAATCCAACTTTGACCCAACTGTTGTTTCGCACGCAGGAGCAAAAGGGTTGATGCAGTTGATGGACCAAACTGCAAAAGCGATGCATGTGCGCAATGTTTATAATCCGGATGAAAACCTGGCGGGAGGAACGAAGTATTTGAAGTCTCTCCTGGACCGATATGATGGCAATGTCAAGGTAGCATTGGCTGCCTACAATGCTGGCCCTGGACGGGTTGGCCGCTTGGGAATTGATACGGACGCAGAATTAGAAGCAAAGTATGATCAATTGCCGCAAGAAACACAGCGTTATGTAGAGAAAATCATGAACCGATTACAATCGAATGGGACAACATACTAGGGCATCAGCGATTGCGTAATCGTCAGGAGGGTACAGCGTGTCTCAACCATCTGCTTTTAATCAAGATTACTTTGTGGTCAAAGCAAAAGAAAATGGCGTTCATGTGATCGGACTTACGCGAGGTACAGACACTCGTTTCCATCACACAGAAAAGCTAGACAAAGGCGAAGTCATGATCTTTCAATTTACGGAGCATACTTCAGCGATTAAAGTGCGGGGGAAGGCGGTTATTTACTCTCAGCACGGTACGATTGATACTACTGAATAAGTCTCTCTTTTACATAAAAGCAGGCATAGCCTGCTTTTTTTGTTTGTACAATGGTGGAGAGGAGGGATGCCCATGCCCCGCAAACTTGTAATGGCCATCGCCGTTTCCACGTTGATTGCACTATTGCTATCTCTCGTGCCGAGTAATAGCTGGAAAAATAATGACATACCCACATTTCAGGCTGCTCGCTCAATTCATCTAAGCGAGCAAAATGCGTTGGATTTGTTTACAAGGGTGGAAACACATTATAATATTAAGCGTATAAAATGGGAAAACTCGTCAATTTATGTCGATTTGGCGGTAAAATCCGATCAAAAGGTAGAGCTTCCTCATGTTTATCACGATTTTTATGGCTTGACACATGAGTTATTGACGCTTACTGACAATGTGAAGCAGGTGTATTTTCGATTGCTAGAAGTGACCGATACCCCCAAAGAGTCAAAGCTCCTTGTGGCGATACAATCAAATGGTGAAAATCTGCTCGACCCTGCTCATCCATTAGCAGAATTGTCCGAAGTGGAAGCATATGTAACAAATACGTTTCCGGTTCGGATTGAGCCCTATTTTTATGAGAGAATTAGTCCCTGACGAAAGAAGTATGGTATGATAGCAGGGACGGCCTTTTGACCGGACGGCTAAGTATGACGGAAGTGTACGAAAGCAGGCAGACATCTTTAGGTTGCGCAGCTTGTGGAGGAGGACGCATGAGCAAAGAACACACCCCCTATGTAGACGAAGTTCGGTTGATTATCGAACAGATCTACAAGCGATCTACCCATTCCTATGTAGAATATTATGTTGATGTTCCTTCCATGGCGGAAAATCGTCTTGAGCTTTTGTACCTGTTTTTACTGGAGCAGGGCATGACCAAGGAACGGGCAGTGATTTTCTGCACAGCAACGGGACTCGTCCAGCTGGGACTGGACATGCACGAACATGTAAAGAACGAGTATGAGCAGACCCAAACGGCAGAGCGCAGCAGACAGCTGACAGTGCTTGCTGGGGACTATTACAGCGCGCGTTACTATCATCTGCTGGCTCAAAACAGTGAAATCAAAGCGATTCAAGTATTATCCGGTGCCATTCAAAGAGTCAATGAAGCCAAAATGAGGCTGTATACGGCAGTTCGAGATGGCAAGCTCCCGACAGACGAAGAATACTGGGAGCTGCGTAATATGATTGATACAGGCTTGTATGTAGCAATCGTAGAAGAATACGCCGATTCCGAGGACCATCGCCGTTTCTGGATTGATCTCATGAAGCAAACAGCAAAGGTAGAGAGTGTAATCGGAGAATGGGAGCAAATAAAGTGGCAAGAACAAGTTCCCTTTGGTTTTGCCCGTTTTTTGCTGCAAAAACCAGGTGCTACCCTCGCGCAGGTGATGTCCAGTGTCGAGCTTAAAGCCATGGAATTGATCGGTATGTGCGAGCAGATGGTGCGAACCCTGCACCCTGCAGAAACCCGCAGCATGCTGTCAACGATTACAGCTCGTTACTCCCATCGGATTAATCGTTTGAAAAGGGTTATTGAGGAGATGTAAGCCTAGTGGACCAAATCCAAATGAAAGACAAAGCAGAATACGTTCACTCTGTATTTGAAAGCATAGCGGAAGAATACGACAAGATGAACAACGTCATCAGTTTTGGTAGTCATGTTGCTTGGCGTAACTACACGATGAAGCAGATGAATATCCAGCCTGGCCATACTGCTTTGGACGTTGCGTGTGGTACAGGAGATTGGACGATTGCGCTGGCACAAGCGGTCGGTGAGGAAGGGCGTGTCGTCGGCTTGGACTTCAGCCAAAATATGCTGGATGTTGGTGCATATAAGGTTGCGAATGCCGGAGTAGGCAACAGGATCAAGCTAGTAAATGCGGATGCCATGAATTTGCCCTATGAGGATAACTCATTTGATTTTGCGACCATCGGCTTTGCTCTTCGCAATGTACCTGATGTTCAGCGAGTATTGGATGAAATGGCGCGTGTCGTAAAGCCGGGTGGAAAGGTTGTCTCTCTGGAAGTATCCAAGCCTCCCTTTATCCCTTATCGAAAGCTATTTTATCTTTATTTCTATAAAATATTGCCGTTAGTTGCGAAGTGGACAGTAAACAAGTATGAAGAGTATGCATGGCTGCCACAATCCTTGACCAATTTCCCTGACAGTCGAGAGCTGGCACACATGTTTCAAAAAGCAGGACTGGATCCTGTCCAGGTGAAGTTGTTTATGGGTGGAGTCTCCGCTCTGCACATCGGAACAAAGCAGTAGTTTTTTCAATTACTGGTACCCGTAAGCTGACTGGGTAAGCCAGTATTTCTTTAGTGGATAGGAAGTGTAACGCATGGGTCTTCGTAAATTGAAAATTATTTTGGAAATGATAAAATTTGAGCACTCCCTTTTTGCTCTGCCCTTTGCTTTTATGGGAGCTGTTTTGGGTAGTATTGTTATAGAAAAGGCTTGGCCTACTTGGATGCAAATCTTTTGGGTCACAGTAGCAATGGTTGGAGCACGCAGTGCGGCTATGTCGCTGAATCGGGTAATTGACCGAGTCATTGATGCGAAAAATCCGCGTACGGCTACACGTGCCATTCCAGCTGGACTCATCTCCATATTGGAAGTAATTTCGTTTATTGTTGTGTCTTTTGCCGTTCTTTTCATCGCAGCTTATCAATTGAATGATCTGGCTGTGAAGCTGCTGCCATTGGCTGTTTTTGTACTGGTACTGTATTCCTATACGAAGCGCTTCACGTGGCTCTGTCACTTCATTCTAGGTGTCGCTATCGGTTTTGGACCTCTGGGCGGCTGGGTTGCGACCACCGGTCAGGTAGACCCGATTGGCCTTTTGTTGTTTGTATCTGTGATGTTTTGGACAGCGGGCTTTGATATCATTTATGCGTGCCAGGATGCTGATTTTGACCGCAAAGAAGGCCTGTTTTCCATGCCAAGCCGTTTCGGAATCAAGAATGCCTTGATCGTCGCGCGTGTATGCCACATTCTTACCTTCATTGGTTTGATGTCCCTGTATGCCGTAGCAGACCTGTCTATCTGGTTCTTGATTGGCGTGTTGATTTCCGGTGCGATTCTCATTTATGAGCACAGCCTGGTAAAGCCAACGGATCTGTCCAAGCTTGATGTTGCCTTCTTTAACATGAATGGTATTTTGAGTGTCGTGATGTTTACTTTCACGATGATCGATCTGGTGATCGCATGAGCCAGCAAAAATGGGCTGTTGGGATAACAGGTGCGAGTGGCGCCATCTACGGGGTACGCCTGGTTCAGGAGCTGCTTGCCGCAGGACATATCGTACACCTGATGATTACAGAAGCAGGCTGGCAAGTTTTTCACGATGAGCTGGATTGGGAAACAGATGATAGAGAAGGATTTGTGCAGGAGAAGCTGAAGCAGGATTTTCCTGGGGAGCTGTATTACTGGGGACTGCGTGACTTCAATTGTCCAGCAGCGAGCGGTTCCTATCGCTGTGATGGGATGATCGTCGTCCCTTGTTCAATGGGCACGGTCTCAGGAATTGCGCATGGTGCCTCAGGAAATCTGCTAGAACGAGTGGCGGATGTCATGATCAAAGAAGGACGCCGCTTGGTGCTCGTGCCGCGTGAAACGCCACTGAATGCGATCCAGCTGGAAAACATGCTGAAGCTTAGCCGCTTAGGCGTAAAAATCTTGCCGGCGATGCCTGGCTTCTATCAGAAACCGCAAACGATGGATGACCTCATTCATTTTGTAGTAGGGAAAACTTTGGATGCACTTGATGTGCCACATTCGCTGTTTCGGCGTTGGGGGGAATAGGAAGCATGCAAAAGTCCTTGCGAGTCGGACAAATTTTATACACAAACGTACTCCCGGTTTACTTCTATTTTGATCAGCCCAAATTTGAGGACCGTATTCAATTTATTCGACAAGTCCCTGCCCAGTTAAATCAGGCGATGGCTGCTGGTGAGATTGATATGGGGCCGATTTCTTCCTTTAGCTACGCTGAGCATGCTTCCCAATACGTGGCGCTTGCGGATTTGTCCGTCAGCGCCAAAGGGAGAGTAGGCTCCCTTTTCTTGTTTAGCAAAAAGCCGATTGAGCAGCTGAATGGTTCTCGGATTGCACTGACGAATACATCGGCAACTACTGTCAATCTGCTAAAGATTATTCTCCATAAGTTTTACGATTATGAGATTTCTTACGTTACACAAGAACCTGTTTTAGATGAAATGCTGCTGGACGCAGATGCTGCGCTGCTGATTGGAGATGACGCAATCCAAGCAAAGCGAAATAGTCGTAACCTGCACGTTTATGATTTGGGAGAACTATGGCATCAGTTTACGGGATATTCCATGACATTCGCGATATGGGCACTGCGTAAGGCTGTGATCGCGGATCATCATGATTTGATTGCAGAAGTTCACGCTTCCTTTTTGGATAGTAAAAGGAAGACGAAAGAAAACACGGCTCCCTTGATTGATTACGTTCACACCCATTTCGGAGGAGAGAAAGAGGAGTGGGTCCGCTATTTTCAGGGATTACAGCACGATTTCGGCGACGTGCAGCGAATTGGACTGGAGTACTACTACCGATGCGCGGCTGAGCTGGGACTTCTAGCGGCACCAACTACTGTCGATCTGTGGCAGGCAGGGGGCAGACAGACCAAAACTACGTTGACGAGATAGGTGGAACGGATGAACCTGGTCGATATTTACTTCAAAATGAAAAAGGACGTTCAGTATATTGAGGATGAACTGGAAAAGTCCATCGATACAGATGTACGCGAGCTGTATCAATCCTCTACTCACCTGCTCAAGGCAGGGGGAAAACGGATTCGCCCTGTATTTGTGCTGCTCGGGGGAAAATGGGGAAAATATGATATCAAGCGTTTGAAGCACGTTGCTGTTCCACTTGAGCTGATTCACATGGCATCGCTCGTTCATGACGATGTGATTGACGATGCGGACAAACGCCGCGGGAAAGACACGGTTCGGATGAAGTGGGACAACAAGGTCGCCATGTATGCAGGGGATTATATCTTTGCACGTGCATTAGCAATTGCCTCACAGCTGCCTATCCCACAGCTGCATCAAATCTTGTCCAATGCGATCGTAGAGGTTTGCAAGGGAGAAATTGAACAGGTCAAGGATCTAAACAACTGGGATCAAAATTTCCGGACTTATTTGCGTCGGATTAAACGTAAAACGGCACTATTGATAGCGATTAGCTGTCAGCTCGGTGCTGTTGCCAGCGGTGCTACTGAAGAGCTGATTCGGAAAATGTATTGGTACGGGTATAACGTGGGGATGGCTTTTCAAATTACCGATGACATCCTGGATTTCACGGGAACAGAAAAGCAGCTGGGGAAACCGGCTGGAAGTGATCTGGTTCACGGAAATATCACATTGCCAGCGTTGTATACAGCTCATCACGGTAAAGCGGCAAAACAATTCCAGACCTGGATAGCTGAAAATACATTTTGGGATCACATTGATGAAGCGATTCGACTAGTCCGTGCTGATGAGGGAATTGCGTTTTCACAGCAGCTGGCGGAGCGCTATATTGCGCGTGCACATGCAGTATTAGCGGATTTACCTAATAATCAAGCGAAGACCTCTCTCACAGGAATTGCCAACTTTATCATTGACCGCAAATTTTAATCATTTTTTGACCGTCAGGCTGTTGCTTGACCACCATAGTTTTGATAAAATTTCTGTTGGTGTCATATACACCAATACATAGCTCTAATGGAGGCATACTTACAATGGAAAAAACATTCCTTATGGTAAAACCTGATGGTGTACAACGTAACCTGATCGGGGAGATCGTTTCCCGTTTTGAGAAAAAAGGATACCAACTCGTTGGCGCTAAGCTGATGACTGTTAGCCGCGAACTGGCTGAAGAGCATTATGCAGAGCACAAAGAGCGTCCTTTCTTCGGTGAACTTGTGGACTTTATCACTTCTGGTCCAGTATTCGCTATGGTATGGCAAGGTAACAATGTAATCACAACTGCTCGTGCTATGATGGGCAAAACAAACCCAGTAGATGCAGCTTCTGGAACAATCCGTGGCGATTTCGCAACATCCGTTGGCATGAACATTATCCACGGTTCTGATTCTCCTGAAAGCGCTGAGCGTGAAATCGGTCTGTGGTTCTCCGCTGAAGAAGTTCTTTCCTTCGAAAAAACAATCCAACGCTGGATCTAAGCCATACTCCAAAAAAACCCCCGTTTTGGGGGTTTTTTCTTTTTTTCGTCAAAATCTCCGTCAGTCCTGATAGGAATTTACGCGAATAATGGCGAATCAAGTAGAAATGTAACTGCATAAGGGGGTACCGCTCTCATGGAAGATAAGGACTTTCTCCAATTTATAGCGAGTGTTAAAAAAATGACCGGAATTGATCTTGCCCTCTACAAGGAAGCGCAAATGAAGCGTCGTCTTACCTCGCTCAGAATGAAACGGGGATATCAATCATTTGCCCATTATTTTGATGCCATCTCAAAGGACAAGGAATTGTTCTATGAGTTTTTGGACCGGATGACGATCAACGTATCGGAATTTTTCCGCAACCCTGGCAGGTGGGATGTGCTTGAAAATAAAATTTTGCCTCGTCTTGCGAAACAATCAGGGCGTGTCAAATGCTGGAGTGCAGCTTGTTCGACGGGGGAAGAGCCGTATACGCTTTCTCTGATCTTGCTTCGAAAAAGACTGGATGCGACCATCTTGGCTTCGGACATCGATGAAGGCGCATTGTCCAAAGCGAAGCAAGGGGTGTACACGGACCGTTCCCTGCAGGATTGTCCCAAAGAACTGGTCAGCAAGTATTTTGCGAAGGATACACTCAGCTATCGCATTTCAGATGAAGTGAAAAAACGAGTGACCTTTAAAAAGCATAATTTGCTGGCGGATACATTTGACGCCCAATTCGATCTCATCATTTGCCGAAACGTCATGATTTACTTCACAGAAGAAGCGAAGCATGAGCTGTACCACAAATTCAGTCGTGCACTCAAACCGGGTGGCGTGCTGTTTGTCGGCAGTACGGAACAAATTTTCCAACCTCAGCAATACCAGTTTGAGGCGGAAGACACGTTTTTTTATCGGAAAATGGGATAATTCACCAGTGCTCTAGTATATCTCTCTTCTTTTTTCCCAAGACTAGGAATACCTACTTGCAGGGGAGGCAGCAGATGGATAAGCACAAGGTCATCGAAGCATATCGTCGAGGTCTGATTACACTTCAAGAATGTGGACAAATACTAGGAGCGGAAAAGACGCAATTAGACGATTTAATGCGTGTCGACCACCTCCGTCAACCGCTCAGCTCCAATCCGTTTTTGGTGGTGGACCGCTTTTCATGAGCGCCACGTGAAAGCCAAGCGCTTCTCCAACAGGAGGGGCGTTTTTCATTCAGCTAAAAGGATTTCAACGAGTTTTGCCACTTTGGTGTTTCCACCGAGGTACAGGTATGATATTATAGCGCTTAAAAGTGATAAAGGACAGCGACCCTTTTTGAACCATATTAAGGGAGTAAAGCTGCCTTGGAGGATGGAGGAAGGAAAGAGATGCGTTACTTGACAGCAGGGGAATCTCACGGACCTCAATTGACAGCAATCATCGAAGGCGTACCGAGTAACTTGCCTATTTCCATTGAGGCGATTAACGAGCAGTTGGCACGTCGACAAAAAGGTCATGGCCGTGGAAGAAGAATGCAAATTGAAAAGGATCAAGTGAAAGTTGTTTCTGGTGTCCGCCATGGGTATACAACAGGAGCGCCGATCACGCTGGTCGTGGAAAATAGAGACTGGACTCACTGGCAAGGAATCATGAATGCGGAACCAGTCGAGGGAGCGGAAGAAAAAAGACGCGTATCTCGTCCTCGTCCTGGACATGCAGATTTGAACGGTGCGATTAAGTATCATCAACGTGATATGCGAAATATTCTGGAACGTTCCAGTGCGCGTGAAACTACCATTCGTGTAGCCGTGGGTGCAGTGGCGCGTCAGCTGCTCGCAGCTTTCGGAATTCGCGTAGGCGGTCAAGTCCTGCAAATCAATGATGTTGTGGCAAAACGTCAAGAGGTTAGCCTCGATGAGTTAATTGCACGTACAGAGGAATCGCCGGTTCGTTGCCTGGATAAAGAAGCGGAGCCATTGATGATGGCTGCGATTGATAAAGCAAAAGAAGACGGGGATTCCTTGGGTGGAATCGTCGAGGTTATCGTAGAAGGAGTTCCAATCGGATTGGGAAGCCATGTTCAATGGGATCGCAAGCTGGATGGACGACTCGCACAAGCGGTAATGAGTATTCAGGCATTCAAGGGCGTTGAAATCGGAGTCGGCTTTGAAGCTGCAGGCTTGCCAGGCTCCAAGCTGCACGATGAAATCATTTGGAACGAAGAAACAGGCTACAGCCGCAAGTCAAATCGTGCGGGTGGACTTGAGGGTGGTATGACTACAGGTATGCCAGTCGTGGTTCGCGGTGTGATGAAGCCGATTCCTACTTTGTACAAGCCACTCATGAGTGTTGACATCGATTCCAAAGAGCCGTTCTCTGCTAGCATTGAACGTTCTGATAGCTGTGCGGTACCTGCTGCAAGCGTCGTAGCGGAAGCGGTAGTTGCTTGGGAAATCGCAAACGCCATGTGCGAAAAATTCCCGAGTGACTCGATGGATGACATGGTGGAAAACGTGCGTCAATACCGCGCTTACACGGAGAAATACTAATGACTACAGAGAGCCTGACTGTTGAACTAGGAGAGCGCTCTTATCCGATCGTGATTGGAAATGGCCTTTTGCAGCAAGTTCCAAAACTGCTGCAAGAGGCAGGGGTTTCCTCCACCAGCAGCCTGCTGATTGTGACTGACGAAAACGTAGCTGTTCGCTATCTGACTTTGCTGCGAGATGTTCTTCGTGCAGCTGGCTACAAAGCCTCTGCGAGCGTGATTGCGGCAGGTGAGCAATCGAAAAGCTTGTCCGTTTACGAGCGTATCATGACGGAAGCGATTGAAGCTGGTCTGGATCGAAAATCTGCCATTTTGGCTCTTGGCGGTGGAGTTGTCGGAGACCTGGCAGGATTTGTGGCAGCCACATACATGCGCGGGATCGATTTTGTGCAGCTGCCTACGACACTGCTTGCACACGACAGCTCTGTTGGTGGCAAGGTAGCGATCAATCATCCGCTGGGCAAGAATTTGATTGGTGCCTTTCATCAGCCGCGAGTGGTAATCTACGATACCGCAGCATTACACTCCTTACCGAAGCGCGAGGTGGCAGCAGGATTTGCGGAGGTCGTCAAGCATGGACTCATTGCAGATGAGTCTTTTGTAGATTGGCTGGAAGAAAATGCAGCACAGCTGTGGGAGCTTGATTCAGAATTGTTAGGGAAAGCAATTCAACGTGGCTGTGCTGTCAAAGCTGCAATCGTCTCTGAGGACGAGACAGAGCAGGGGAAACGAGCGCTGCTTAATTTAGGGCATACGTTTGGACATGCGTTTGAGGCGTTATCGCAGTACTCTGTGCTAAATCACGGTGAGGCAATCTCGATCGGCATGTGCTTGGCGGCCAAGGTTGCTGAGCGTATCGGCTTTGCTGAAAAAGGAATTTACGCGCGTACAGAGAGAGTACTCCGTCTCTATCATCTCCCAACCAGCTGGCCGGGCAATGTAACCCCAGAGGCTGTATTGGAAGCGATGAAACGGGATAAAAAGACAATCGGCGGAAAGCTGGCTCTTGTATTGCCACGTGCAATCGGAGAAGTAGAAGTCGTGAAAGATATTGATGAACAATTGATTTTGACTGTTATGAGAGAAGAAGTGGAGGCATAAGCGATGGGAGTGCGAGGTATCCGTGGCGCTGTAACGGTGGAAGCCGATACGCGCGAGGAAATTGTTTCAGCAACAAAATGGCTGCTGGAAGAGATGGTAGGACGCAATCAAGTAAATCCGGAAGACATCGGTAGCATCATCATTACGACGACACCGGATCTGTGTGCGACTTTTCCGGCTCAAGCTGCACGTATGATTGATGGAGAAGCTTGGGCATTCGTGCCATTGATGTGTGCACAAGAAATTCCGGTCCCAGGTGGTCTGCCTCTTTGTGTGCGTGTCATGATGCATGTAAATACAGACAAGACTGCCAAGGAGATCAATCACGTTTTTCTGCGTGAAGCAGTTAAGCTACGTCCAGATTTAACAAATCACAGTTGACAATCGAGGCGCTCTCTTTTACCATAAGTGAAACGAGAGCGCCTCGTTTACCGGTTATAAGCAAATTCCGGCTGAGAGCAGAGCAAGTAGAGCAGAGTAGAGATGAGTTAGGTTGAGGAGAGAAGAGCAAGCTGGGTACATACACATACCCAAAATCCAGGTCCGTACTGGATTATTTTTCATATTTTTCTCCCCCTATCTCTCGCTCTAAGAAGCGGGTAGAGAAAAGGTGAGCACTGTCCCTTTTCACTCCCTCTAAAAAGGAGATGAGAGTCCATGTATTTCCCCTCCCTGGCCGAAGTGCACTCACTTTCGGCATCGTATTCAATGATCCCTGTAAGCATGACCTTGTTAGCTGACCAAGAAACACCTATTCGTTTGTACCAAAAGATTCGGACGAGTGATTCGTTCCTGTTAGAGAGTGTGGAAGGCGGTACGCGTTGGGCACGTTTTTCATTTATCGGGATGAACCCGTTTCAAATCGTCGAAGCAAAAGGAGAAGAAATTTCCGTTTCGAAACGGAATGGCGAGCGATTTGTCCATACAGGCAATCCAGTGAACTTTTTGCGTGAGGAAACAGATCGATATAAAAGTCCAAAGCTCCCTCAGTTCCCCAGACTGAGTGGTGGCGCGGTCGGATTTTTTGGCTACAATACGCTGCGTTATTTTGAAAATCTGCCTCCACATCGACAAGAGGCAGTGCGTGTACCGGATATGCGCTTCCTTTTCGTAGACGAGATGATTGCATTCGATCACTTGAAGCAGGAAATCCAGCTGATCGTAAATCTGCATGTGGAACCAGGAGATTCAGCCGCCCGGATTGCTGAAAAATACAAACTAGTTTGTGAACGGATCGAGCTTTTGGCAACAAAGGTAACGGCACCTCTGCAAGTAGACAGTCGCATACAGGTAGCCGCTCAATCACCATCAGCGCTGACTGTTGAACCCAACATGAGCCAGCAGCAATATGAGCGGATGGTAGAGCAAGCCAAGGAATACATTGCGGCAGGCGATATCTTTCAAGTAGTGCTTTCACAGCGTTTTTCCGTAAAGACTGAAGTAGATCCGTTTGCCGTCTATCGCTTACTGCGTACACTGAACCCTTCGCCGTACATGTACTATTTGGAATACGAAGGCGAAACAGTCGTTGGTACATCTCCCGAACTATTGGTGCGGGTTGAGGACGAAAAAGTGGAGATGAGGCCGATAGCAGGGACACGCAAACGCGGTTCAACTGCACAAGAGGATGCTGAGCTGGCAGCTGATTTGCTCGCAGACAACAAAGAGCGGGCGGAGCATTACATGCTGCTTGATCTCGGGCGAAATGACGTCGGAAAAGTGTCCTCCTACGGCACTGTAAAAGTGGAAGAGGCGCTCGTGATCGAAAACTATTCCCACGTCATGCACATGGTATCTCATGTGACTGGAAAGCTGCGTGAAGGACTCCATGCCTTTGATGCTCTCCTGTCTGCTTTTCCGGCGGGGACGGTATCCGGCTCTCCTAAGCTGAGAGCGATGGAGATCATTGCTGAGCTTGAGCCAGATGCGAGACACCTATACGCAGGAGCGATTGGTTATCTGTCGTTCGATGGCTCACTGGATAGCTGCATTACGATTCGAACCTTGTTTTTCCAAGATGGCTATGCACATGTGCAAGCAGGTGCGGGTATAGTCGCGGACTCGGTTCCGGCAAGTGAATATCAGGAGACGATTAATAAAGCAGCGGCGATGATTTCAGCGTTGGAAAAGGCGGAGCAGCTATTCGCGCGGAAGGAGGAATTGCCATGCTAACCCATGCATTGGACCAAATTTTAAAAGGAAGCCATTTGAACCGAAATGTCGCAGAAG
Organism: Brevibacillus reuszeri; assembly: GCF_002897295.1. GTDB lineage: Bacteria > Bacillota > Bacilli > Brevibacillales > Brevibacillaceae > Brevibacillus > Brevibacillus reuszeri_A. The sequence continues at coordinate 181,955 of NZ_BEXF01000003.1, read as the reverse complement.
AAGCGATGGGCGAGATCATGGATGGAAAAGCAACTCCTGCCCAGATCGGAGCTTTTCTAGCTAGCTTGCGCTTGAAGGGAGAACAGGTTGAAGAGATTATCGGCTTTGCTCGAGCGATGAGAGAGCGTGCGACTCGTTTTCCGATCGATCTTCCCGGGTTAGTAGATACATGTGGGACTGGTGGAGACGGCAGCAATACGTTTAATATATCGACGGCGAGTGCCATTGTGGCAGCCAGTGACGGAGTGAGAATCGCCAAACACGGTAACCGAGCCGTTTCGAGTAAAAGCGGGAGCGCGGACGTACTGGAAGCATTGGGCGTACCGGTCAATCTGTCACCAAAGGATGCGGCTGATTGTCTCCGGGCTACGAATTTGTGCTTTCTGTTTGCGCCTTTGTATCACCAGGCGATGAAGCATGCTGCAGGGCCACGCAAGGAACTGGCTATTCGGACTGTTTTTAATCTTTTGGGTCCTCTGACGAATCCGGCAGGGGCAACTCACCAGCTCATGGGTGTTTATGATGCCGAGCTGCTTCCTACAGTAGCTGCTGTACTCAGAGAGCTGGATGTCCATCGGGCACTAGTGGTTGCGGGTTCGGATGGACTCGACGAACTGACAGTGACGGGAATCAGTCATATCGCTGAGCTTCGTGACGGTCAAATCCACACATATGAGGTTGATCCGGAGCAATTTGGACTGCGTCGCCATGAAAAGGATGCTCTGCGCGGTGGAGATGCGAATGAAAATGCCGCGATCATTCATGACGTGTTCGCCGGAAAACGCGGGGCCCCGCGAGATATCATCTTGCTTAATGCAGGAGCCATTCTGTATCTCGCCGATCGGGTTAGCACCATAGGAGAAGGTGTGATTCGAGCGGCTGAACTTATCGATGACGGACTCGTCCTCCGCAAACTGGAGCAGTTCCGTCAAATTGCAGGAGGAATGATTCATGCTTCGTAAAATCGTAGAGAAAAAACAAGAAGAAATCGCGCGTCTAAAAGCCGCTGTGACTATAGCTTCTCTTTTAGCAGATACGAAGACGGTCCAAGATCCTCGAGGATTCCAGAAGGCACTGGAAACGAGTGCTCGTCCTGTCAGTGTGATTGCGGAAGTGAAAAAAGCATCTCCGTCAAAAGGGCTGATTCGTCCTGACTTTGATCCGATTGCAATTGCCAAGGCTTATCAAGCTGCTGAGGCGGAGTGCATTTCCGTTTTGACCGACGAAGCATTTTTCCAAGGCAGTCTGTCATATCTGACTCACATTCATGAAGCGATTGACCGGCCGCTGCTGCGAAAAGATTTTCTCATTGACGAAATTCAAGTAGTGGAAGCAAGGGCGGCAGGAGCAGACTGCATTTTGCTAATCGCGGCGATTCTGGAGCGTGGGCAGCTGCGTCACCTCGCCCAAACTGCGGAAGCTCTGGGCATGGATGTCCTGGTTGAAGTACACAACAGAAGTGAATGTGACATGGTTTTCCAAGCAATTGAACCGAAACTGCTCGGAATAAACAATCGAAATCTAAATACGTTCCAAACCGATCTAGCAGTCACACATGAAGTCATCGCTGACATTCCCAAAACGATTACAGTGGTGAGTGAGAGCGGAATATCGGTCCCCGCAGATATTGAAAATGTCAGAAAGGCAGGCGCACGAGCAGTATTGGTCGGCGAGCACTTCATGCGACAAGAGGATGTGGAGCAGGCAGTGCTATCGCTAGTCGGTTCAGCGTCTGCAATGGGGATGAGCAAATGACCCAAATCAAAATATGCGGCATTAAGCGATCGGACACATTAGCTCTACTCAAAGAGCTTGACGTTGATTTCGTCGGCTTCGTCTTCGCACCAAGCAAGCGCAAGGTAGATGCGCAGACGGCGAAAAGTCTCCTGGCATCGGTACCGGGCCATCCTCCAGCGGTAGGCGTGTTTGTAAATCCGAGTATAGAGGAGCTGGATGAAATTCTCAGCCAGGTTCCGCTTGCAGTGGTTCAGCTCCACGGACAGGAATCGCCAGCATTTTGTCAAGAGGTTCAGGAGCGCTTCTCCATTCCGGTTTGGAAGGCTTTGTCGGTTGGGGGAGAGTCAGATGCAGCAAGCGAGATTGAGCGATATGCCGGAGTTGTACATGCGTTTTTGTTCGATACGTACGACCCGAGCATGGCTGGCGGAACTGGAAAACGCTTCTCATGGGAGCAAATACCGAAGCTGCAGGAAAGCTGCGGTGAGGCAGCGTGCGTTATCGCAGGTGGGATAAATACGGACAATGTGGGAGAGCTTGTTGGACGTTATCAGGCCAAGATGATTGATGTATCCAGTGGAGTCGAAACAGATGGCGAGAAAGACGCTTCCAAAATAAAAACATTGGTGGAAAGGGTGAAAGCGCATGAACACGCAGCAAACAACGATTCCGGTCGTGCCTGATGAAAATGGTCGCTTTGGACAGTTCGGAGGAAAGTTTGTCCCTGAGACATTGATGAATGCAGTAGCAGCTTTGGAGGTAGCGTTTGAAGCAGCGCGTCGTGACCCTCAGTTTGTTCAGGAGCTGGGTGGGCTACTGAGTGAATATGCAGGACGACCAACGCCACTTACCTATGCGGAGCGATTGACGGAGGCACTTGGAGGAGCGCAGATTTATCTCAAGCGTGAAGATCTTAACCATACTGGTGCACACAAATTGAACAACGCTCTCGGTCAAGCCTTGCTTGCGAAGCGTATGGGGAAAAAATCAATTATTGCTGAAACGGGCGCTGGACAGCACGGGGTAGCCAGTGCGACGGTAGCAGCTAAATTGGGTCTCTCCTGCAAAGTCTTCATGGGCGAAGAAGACATTCGCCGCCAGTCGCTGAATGTATTTCGCATGAAGCTGCTCGGTGCCGAGGTCATCCCTGCTGTTTCCGGTTCACGTACGTTGAAGGATGCAACGAACGAAGCGATCCGTCATTGGGTTACTCATGTAGAGGAAACGTTTTATGTCATCGGTTCGGTTGTGGGTCCCCATCCTTATCCGTACATTGTGCGTGAATTCCAGAAGATCATCGGAGAAGAGACGCGTAGTCAAATCTTGCAAATGCTGGGCAGACTCCCGGACGAGGTCATTGCCTGCGTGGGTGGCGGCAGCAATGCTATCGGCATGTTTTATCCGTTCATTCAGGACGAGAATGTTGCTTTGCGTGGTGTAGAGGCTGCGGGGCATGGAGTGGATACAGACAAGCATGCGGCTACGCTGAGCTTGGGGCGTCCGGGTGTTATTCATGGCTCGCTTACTTACTTGCTGCAGGATGAGCATGGGCAAGTACAGGAGGCCCATTCCATTTCTGCGGGACTCGATTATCCGGGGGTAGGACCAGAGCATTCCTATTTAAAAGACAATGGTCGGGTTACGTATACATCTGTAACGGATGCAGAGGCTTTGGAGGCAGTACAGCTGTTGTGTCGGACAGAGGGCATCATCCCAGCTTTGGAGAGTGCCCATGCTATAGCAGAAGCGATCAAGCGCGCACCCCAAATGTCAGGTGACCAGATTCTCGTTATTTGCCTGTCAGGACGCGGGGATAAAGATGTACTGACCATTCAGGAGGCTTTGGAAGAGCAAAGCAAAGGGGGCGAGCAATAATGACGGCAACAGCTAACAGAATTGACCGCTTGTTTGAGGATCGTAGTCGTAAACGTTTTATTCCGTTTATTACGGTTGGAGACCCGACGATCGAAGCTACTTTTCAGATTGTAACGGCGATGGTAGAGGCCGGGGCAGATGTAATTGAGCTGGGAGTGCCGTATTCAGACCCACTCGCCGACGGACCGACAATCCAGCGCGCATCAGAGAGAGCGCTCCAAAATGGGGTGTCAATCGCGGATGCATTACAGTTGGTAGCACGCTTGAGAAATTCAGGGATCGAGGCGTCTCTCGTCCTGTTCTCCTATGTCAATCCTGTGCTACAATATGGCATTGATCGCTTTTTTGCGGACCTGGCTGCCTATGGAGCAGATGGAGTTGTCATTCCAGATTTGCCGATTGAGGAAAATGGTCCAGCTGTAGAGGCTGCGAAGAAAAACGGCATACATGTCATATCGCTAGTTGCGCCGACATCTGAATCACGCATCAAAAAAATCGGAGAACAAGCAACTGGATTTCTGTATTGTGTTTCCTCGCTAGGAGTGACTGGGGCACGTACAGATTTGCGCGATGATCTTGCCGTGTTCCTACAAAAAGTAAAATCGTCTACGAATGCGCCGACAGCTGTCGGGTTCGGTATTTCCACACCGGAACAAGTGCGGGCAGTAGCACCGCATACTGATGGTGTGATTGTCGGAAGTGCGATTGTACAAGAGATCGAGAAGCATAACGAGCAATTGAAAGACCCGGAACAAATGCCGCAAGCAATTGAAAAAATAAAAACGTTTGTACAACAGTTAGCGAGTGCGCTACAATAATGGGAAAAATGTGACTGGAGTGAACGTGGATGCAACCGAAGCAACGCATACTCAATGCCCCGGTATATCAGCCTGGGAAACCCATTGATGACGTTAAGCGCGAATATGGTTTGACAGAAGTGATTAAGCTGGCGTCCAACGAAAATCCTTATGGTTCTTCACCAAAGGCAAAAGCAGCTATCGTCGAGCAATTGGACAATTTGGCGCTTTATCCAGATGGCGCAAGCTTGAATCTGCGCTGGGACCTAGCTGATTTTCTCGGAGTAAAGCCGGGTCAGTTGATTTTTGGGAACGGTTCTGACGAAAATCTGTTGATGATTTCTCGCGCTTTCTTGAATGAGGGCACAAATACGGTAATGGCATCCCAGACGTTCTCTCAGTATCGCTCCAATGCCATTATTGAGGGGGCAGAGCTGATCGAGGTTCCGTTGAAAGACGGCGTTCACGATCTGGAAGCAATGGCTGCTGCCATCAATGAACAGACGCGTGTCGTGTGGGTATGTAACCCGAACAATCCGTCTGGTACGATCGTTACTACTTCCGAGCTGGAAGCTTTCATGAAAAAAGTGCCAAAAGACGTGCTTGTTGTGTTGGATGAGGCATACTACGAATATGTTGTGGACCCTGAGTACCCACAAACGATTCCAATGCTTGCTGAATATCCAAACATGATCATCTTGCGCACCTTCTCAAAAATCTATGGCCTCGCAACGTTGCGTATCGGTTACGGTGTCGCGTCTGAGGAGCTCGTTTCCCAACTGGAGCACGTGCGCGAGCCATTCAATACTGGCGCACTTGGACAAGTGGCAGCCCGTGCTGCACTGAAGGATCAAGAGTTCGTCATTAGCTGCCGTGACCGTAACAGAGAAGGCGTGAAGCAATTTACGGATCGTTTTGATGAATGGGGTCTCTCGTATTATCCTACTCAAACAAACTTCATCTTGGTTGACCTGAAGCAGGATTCAGATGCCGTTTTCAAGAAGCTGCTGAGTCAGGGAATCATCGTTCGCTCCGGAAATGCGCTTGGCTTCCCAGGCTATCAGCGTATTACGGTCGGTACGAAGGAGCAAAATGAAAAGATTCTGACCGTACTTCAAGAAATTGTTGCTGGTGCATTGAAATAACCCGAAAAATGCCGGGCATCTGTCCCGGCATTTTTGTCTACGCAGACGAAGGAAGGATAGAAAGTGGAGATGAAAAAGACCACCGTTGCTGTAATCGGTGTCGGATTGATCGGCGGCTCCATCGCGCTGTCGATGCGACGCGATCCAAATATTCGGGTCGTCGGTTACGATGTACGCCAAGATTGTTTAGACAAAGCATTAACTCTTGGAGTTATTCATGCTGGAACGACGGATTTGCAAACTGCTGTCAGAGAAGCGAATGTGATATTCCTTGCTTCGCCGGTTGAGCAAATTTTTAGTACACTGCGATTGCTGACTGAGTTGGATTTGCAGGATGATGTGATCATTACCGATGTGGGGAGCACCAAATCCAATATCGTTTCGCAAGCTTTGGCTGTTATACCGGAGCATGTGACCTTTATTGGTGGCCACCCTATGGCTGGTTCTCATAAATCTGGAGTAGAAGCTGCCTCAGACAGATTGATGGAAAATGCCTACTACGTGCTGACACCTGCTCTGGGGACCGACCAGAAAAAACTAGAGCGTCTGACAGAGCTGCTGGCTCTAACCCGTGCAAAGGTTGTTCATATGGATGCCAATACCCACGATCAGGTAGTGGGAGCGGTTAGTCACTTTCCGCATGTTCTTGCTTCTGCCTTGGTCAACTTGGTCGCAGGCTACGATGACGAGAATGCTTGGCATGCTAGACTCGCTGCAGGAGGTTTTCGTGACATCACGAGAATTGCATCCAGTAATCCGCGCATGTGGCGTGATGTATTGCTGCAAAACCGTGATCATATCTTGAAAATCGCCAATGACTGGTCGAATGCCCTGCAGGATGTGGTGGCCCTCGTTGAAAAGGGAGACCCAGACGGTATCGAGCATTTTTTCAAGACTGCGCGTGATTTTCGTGACGGATTGCCTGAACGCAAAGCAGGTGCACTGCCTCCGCTAAACGATTTGTACATTGATATCCCTGACCATCCTGGGGAAATCGGCAGAATTACTACCCTTTTGGGAGCCAGACAAATTAATATTACGAACCTGCAAATTAGGGAGACACGCGAAGATATTTATGGGGCTTTGCGAATTACGTTTCAATCCCAAGAAGAAATGGAAAAAGGCGAGGAATTACTGCGGTATTTCGATTACAATGTATACAAGCGATAATAGATTTGTTGTGCCTGCGTGCTTTACAACGAAGACGCTTCACAGCATGACTAGCAATAGGAAAAGGGGAGTGGAACTGTGCTTCGCGTAAGACAAACCCAAAAAATAGAAGGAACAATCCGTGTTCCTGGAGATAAATCGATTTCACACCGCGCGGTTATGTTTGGTGCTCTAGCTAACGGAACGACGACCATCGAAGGCTTTCTGCCAGGAGCTGACTGTCTGAGCACGATCAGCTGCTTCCGTAGTATGGGCATCGAGATCGAACAGCAAGGTGACAAAGTGACGGTACAAGGAAAAGGCTGGTTTGGGCTAGAGGAGCCTTCCGAGCACCTGGAAGTAGGGAATTCAGGAACGACGATCCGGCTGATGGCAGGGATTATGTCGACACAGCCTTTCCACGTTGTGATGGAGGGGGATGAATCGATCGCAAAGCGTCCAATGCGTCGTGTGATCGGTCCTCTTCGTCAAATGGGAGCTAAAATTGATGGACGCAAAGATGGCGAGTTCACTCCGTTGTCGATCCGAGGTGGCGATTTGCAAGCGATCTCGTACCAATCTCCAGTTGCCAGTGCTCAAGTGAAATCAGCGATTTTGCTGGCAGGCTTGCAAGCAAAAGGTGTTACCAGTGTAACGGAACCACACTTGTCTCGTGACCATACGGAGCGTATGCTTCAAGCCTTTGGTGTTCAAGTTGTACGGGATGGTCTGACTGTTTCAGTAGAAGGCGGTCAAGAGCTAAAAGGCCGTGCCATTTCTGTACCGGGTGACATTTCTTCTGCAGCATTTTTGATCGCGGCAGTAATGGTGGTACCAGGCAGCTCGCTTTTGATCGAAAATGTTGGCATCAATCCGAGCCGCACCGGAATTATCGATGTGGTCAAAGCGATGGGAGGAAGCCTTGAGCTTTTGAATGAACGGATTGTCAATGAAGAGCCCGTAGCGGATCTGCTGGTTACACATTCCGAGCTGCATGGAATTGAAATCGCTGGGGATATCATACCGAGACTCATTGACGAGATTCCGGTTATTGCAGTGATGGCTTCCCAGGCAAAAGGACAGACGATCATTCGTGATGCTGAGGAGCTCAAAGTAAAAGAGACGGATCGAATCGCAACTGTGGTTAGCCAGCTGTCCAAGTTTGGTGCCAAGATAACACCGACAGACGATGGGATGATAATTGAAGGCGAGACGTCTTTAACCGGGGCTGTCATTGATAGCCATGGTGACCATAGAATCGGGATGGCAATGGCTATTGCTGGTCTGGCGGCTTCAGGTGAAACTGTAGTAGAGAATGACGAGGCGATCGATGTTTCGTTCCCGGGCTTTGCACAGTTGCTTGAAAAAGTTAGTAAATAAGAGGAGGGAACCCGCAAAAAGATTGCGGGTTTTTTCACATAGTAAAGGATTCTTTTTTTAGCAAAAATGATTTGACAAGCGCTTACATTCCGTTTATTATAAAACTACAGTATGGTTTCTCTCCACTCCTATCCAATATAATAAAGCACAAATGTGCTACCGTCGTTTGAATGCGCTTACAATCAACGGCGGTCTTTTTTTTTGTACTTTTTTACGAACTTGTGCATAAGCTCGTACTAATCGTAAATCTCGATAGTGCTGATCGAGAGGAGGACGAGCTGTGTCACAACAAGGTATGGTTATTCGCGGTGGATCAATCGCTACGTCACAAGGGATCAGGCAAGCAGATATATGGATATCTCAAGGTAAAATCATTCGGATAGCCAAAGACACCTTGTACAAAACATGGGAATCACAAACGGCGTCCTTTTCAGAAGTGGATGCAACAGGCATGTATCTCTTGCCTGGACTCATTACGCTCTCAGATCAGTCATTATATAAAATTCGTGAAATGCAACCATACATAGAAGCGATTCGCTCGCTCATCCGAATGGGCTGTACAAGCCTCGTGGATGTTTTTTATCCAGATCGCTGGATGAGTACGTCACAGATGAATTATCAGCAAACCCAGCATTACAATAGCCTGATAGATTACAGCTGGCATGTAGGGATAAAGGCTTCTGAGCTGCGCGATACGGAGGCATGCAAGTGGAGCAGAAGAGGGTATTCAGGCATTCATATCACGATTCGAAGCCCAGAAGAAATTTCCAGCCTAAATTGGGAAACGATTTCTTCACTTCATACGTCTTATAAGACGATATTTCATTTACACATACCGCAAGAGGCCTCTGTGAAAAAAGATCGCAGGGATCAGATCCTACAGCAGTGGATTTCCATGACACGGTATTGGAAGATTCGTACGGTGCTTCCCGAACCAACGTTACTCTTTGACACAAAGCAGTACGATCCGTTTTATCATGTTTTTTGGTTGAATAAGGATTGGACTGACCAGGCACTGCGTCACATGTATCGCCATTGGTATGAAATGTGGCCAGTCGCAGCTCCCTTGCACGATGTCCGGTTCGATTATCGTAGGAGATGGTGTACACCCGAAGAATTGCTCTGCTTATTTATTCGACTCACTTCGACGAACGTAGCCAAGGTTTTGGGATTGTATCCGCGAAAAGGATGCTTGACACTCGGCGCAGATGCGGATATTGTTTTCCTAAAAAAGGAAAACTGGTTGACAAAGCAGGATCTTTCCACTATTCTCAATTTTAGCGAAATATTTTTTCCAACTTCTGTTATGTCGAACGGTAAGTGGATATATCGAAATGGCGAGTTTTTCTCTACGATTGGGATGGGCAGGTGCATTCGAGACGTAAAGCCCTACACATATGTTATTTAACCCCAGGTTTGGGGGTTTTTTCGTGAAGGATTCATGGAAAATATCGAGAAAAAGAATGTTACATTAGCGCAACTTTTTACATCCCTAGCAGTCTAATGTTACAAAGGCTGCTGAGGGATCGGAATCGCTAAGGAGGTAATCCTGGTTATGACCGATTCCCAGCTTATCCGAGAGATTAAAGAAGGTAATCTGGAATGCTATGCTGAACTGATTCGTCGATACGAAAAAAAGATCCTCTCCTTTGTTACACATTTATTGCGTCAGGCACATTTAGAGCACATCGCTGAGGATATCTGTCAGGAGACGTTTTACAAGGCGTACAAAAGCATTCATTCTTTCCGAGATGTAGAGGCCACCTTTTCTACCTGGCTCTATACGATTGCTCGCAACTCAGTGCTTAGTGAATTGCGGAAAAGCCGCAATTCTGACGTCTATTTGGACGACACCCTTCAGGTTCCTATGGCATCCCCGAAAACCTTGCCCGAGCAGGTTTTATTACGCAATGAACGGGAGAGCATGGTGAGACTGGCGATTAACAGCTTGCCAGAAAAACAGCGCTCAGCCTTGATCCTGAGAGAGTACGAGCAGATGGATTACACCGAGATCGCCACTATTTTGGATTTGACAGTTAGCTCAGTGAAATCCTTGCTGTTTCGAGCGAGACAAAGTATCAGAGGACAGTTAGAAACCTACATCCTGGACCCTCATTTGGATGAAGCTGAAGGGATGAATCGATGATGAAATGTGAAGAAGTTCAGGGAATTCTGCCTGAATACGCCGATAAACTTTTGCCAGAGATGACTCAACGCCGTGTTGATCATCACATGGCATCATGTTACGCCTGTCGTGCCGATTACGAGATGTGGTCGGATAGCGGTGAGTGGATGGAGACACACAAGGAAGAATATCATTCTGTGACTCCTACTCGTTCTATTGTAGACGCTGTAATGGCCCGGATTCTATCAGAAGAGAAGTGGGCTATTCCGATTGGACGTAAAATTTTCAGCGTAACAGCCAGAATGAGACGCATTGGTGCAAGTGTCGCCGTTCTTTTGTTGATGTTGTTTACGTTTACTTTATATGTAAATACGAGTACAACAGAGCAAGCGAACTCACTAGTTATCAATGGAGAAGTAATGGCGATGAATACACCAAAAGCACAGGTGATTTCCTCGTCCATGCAATCGGATGATGGTACATATGTAGTAGAGGCGACACCTCTTTCTTCCCAGGAAGAACCATTAGCTAATGCTACGGCATCCATCATTCCGCTAGATGGCAAACCCAGTACGCCTGAGTTGCCGAAGCCAAATTACAGCATTGTGCTCAGTGTTTTCGGTATTTTAATTACTGTTCTTACGATGAGCTGGCTAACGAGAGCATAATGGTATATGATGGGGAGTAAAGAAAAAGACCGTCTGCGGACGGTCTTTTGTGACTCTTCTGTAAGGGAGTCGTCAAAGCAACTATACATATGAGGTGAACAAAATGCCGAAGAAGTGGCTATATGTCATAGATGAAGCAATCAAGCGAATTGAAAACGATGAGGTGGAATTAGGTCTGACTGCCCTGCAAAAAGTACAAGAGCACGGGAAAGATTTGCCCGATGTCATGATGTATTTGGCGGAAGTATGGTATCGTCTGGGGCATTTGGACGAAGCCGTTCGTTTACTGAATGACGTCATGGAAAAAAATCCTGACATGGAGCCGGCGCTGCGTCGCGAATGTCAGTTGCTGCTGGCAGAGATTGCTCTGGATTCCAGTGATTTTGAGACGGCACAGCATTTGTTGTATGAGTGCAAGGAATCTGGTTTTGAAGGTATTCAGCTTGATCTGCTGTTGGCTGATTTGTATGCATTGCAGGACTTGGATGAAGTGGCTGTCAAATATTTGGAGCAAGCTCGTCAAAAAGAACCTGATAATCAAGATATTATGGCAGCGCTCGGTAACCTGTATTTCCGCATCGGAGAAGATGAGAAAGCGATGCAGCTGCTGGAGCTGGCAGGAGCGGAAAGCCTTGATTTGCTGTTGACCAAAGGACGCTCCTTGGCACAGAATGGCCAATTCGAGCAAGCGTATCAAGTGTTCCGGCAAGCGCTTGTTCTGGACGGGTCACCAGAAGTACTGTTTGGCAGTGCAATGATGGCGTTCCATGTGGGACGACTGGAAGAGGCAGTAGAACTGGTGAAAAATTTGCAAGCAATCGATGAAGAATATGTCGCTTCCTATCCGTTGGCTGCAGATATTTATTTGTCGCTGGGGAAAACAGAAGAGGCGATTGACTCCTTGAAGCAGTACGTTTCCCTATCCGGTTTTGATCTCGATCAGATCCGTAGGCTGATTGCTCTCTTGACACAGTCGGGACGCTATGACGAAGCCAAAGAATATCAACAATTGCACGATAGCTGGAATGAGGAAAGCGACGAAGAGTAAGTGCTTTACCTGAACCATTTCCGAATAAAATCAGTCAAACAGGAAGTCACTTCTCGTGGCTTCCTGTTTATTTTTCCGCTTTTTGGCAAGAATGAGGGATACAAGAAAGCCATCGTAAAGAAGGGATGCGCAGATGAACTTGGCTGAGATCTTGGTGTATACCGATATCCGGCAGCTCCATCAGATTGCCAACCACTATGGATGCGAATGCAACCCTCATTCTAAAAATGACCTAATCACGTCACTGCTGTCCAGCTTGAGACACCGGTTGACAATCACAAAAGAGGTTGAACAGCTAACAAACGAAGAAACCCATTTCATGCTGCTTTTGTTCCTGGACAAGCGTACGATCATGTCATTGGAGGATTTACTCGCAAAAGCCGGAGTGGCACTGGAAAACCAGAAGGAAAAAAAGCAAGAAGAAGCAAGACGGTACATAGCACAAGCGATGAGACGCGGCTGGTTCTTTCCTGTGAAAAGCAAGACGGTCGGTCAATATCAGGTTCCCCTCGATATTCGTGAGCCGTATTTACACGCATGGCTAGAAAAGTGGAGAGAGCAAAATGCACTGGTGATGGATGGGCCAGAAGCTTATCGCGACGAAGGCACAGCGCTCTGTGACGACATCATGCAGTTTCTGCGTTTCCTCTCCCAAGAGCCCATTCCTCTGACAGCCGAGGGAGGCATGTACAAGCGCTATCAACAGCAGCTTTTTCAATTTCTCCATGTCAAGGAAGAGCCTCTTTTGCCACAGAAATGGCGATTCGGTTATGGACTGCATTTTGATCTATACCCTGACCGATTTTCGCTGCTGTATGATTTCTGCTATTTTCATAAGTGGATTGAGGAGAGAGAGGGGAAAGTTGCCCTCACTGACAAGGGGGCTGAGCGCATAGAGCTTCAATACAATGATCAGCTCTACCATGATTTCATCCGATTCTGGATGAGGCTGTATAAACGGGCAATACCCAACCTGCCGATGCTGGTCCAGCTTATTCCAATGATCGCTTCAGGTGGATGGGTGAGTCAGCAAGCTTTGTTAGATGCTTTGCTACCATGGATCAAGGTGTTTTATTACGATTCGCCCACAGATATATTAATCAATCGCGTATGCAAGATGATGGTGCACCTAGGACTGCTGAGAGTAGGCCAAGACGATCAGAAGCAGTGGTTGTACACAGCCACCTACGCCAGCCAGACTTGGCTTCACAAATATAATGGTTTTACCGAAACGACTATTTTATTGAAGTGAGGGATGGGTATGGAGTGGCCAAATTTCTATTCCAACGCGTACGGAACGAACAATCAAATGGTGTCAGGTCTATTGTCTGAGATGGTCATCGATGAACAGATGAGGCAATATCGAAAAAGAGTGCTGTATCAAGAAATAGATGATGCTTTGGTTGGGAAAAACAAGGAATTGTTCTTGAAGCTCACAGATGAATTGAAAGTGATTATGGCTTACGAAAAAGTGTAGGAAGCATAGAAGTAGGCTGTATTGCTTGTTTCCTCAGATTCATGGTACGCTAGTTTCCAGAATCTACAGGTGAAGAGGAGACGACCCTATGCAGTGGAATATGAACGAATTCGAAAACTGGGAGGAGTTGCGGACCTTTGTGGATACCGCACTGCTCCCTCTTTATTTGTATCGCCCTGGCTTCTCCGTCGAAGAGCATGTCCTGCGAATGAACTATTTATTGAATGTAGCTGCAGCGATTGAGCAACGATTAAAAGGGAGAGTATTGCTTTTTCCCATAAGCTATCAGTTTGCGGAAGAACAGCTGGCGCAGACGATCCCCGAATCGTTTGGCTACCATGTATTGTTGCACTTTAGAGGGGATCGTATCCGGCTTGCGGAGGGAATTGATTCAGGTGTTCTGATGCTGCCGGTAGGGGATGAGGATCTCGATTCTTCTCTGCGCTTTGAGGTGACTGTCGATGTTTTATATAAGGAAGTCATTCGACTTTGGCAACAAAAACGGGATCAATAGAGAAAGCGTTTTCTGGTAATACTATAAAAAATCAGCAGGTACAAGTTGCTATTTTTGACAAAATGGCAACAATCACATCACTATAAGGGATTGGACGAAGACATGTCTACTGGACATTCTTGACAACTAATTAGGCGTTAGCTATGATTGGGATTGACCTAGTGTATGTGTGTGAAAACGCCATCGTTGCGCTATTTTTCAGGATAAGGAGGGAAAAAAGAGATGGGAGACAAACGCGAAATTTCCAGACGTACTTTTTTAAACTACGCACTGATGGGAACTGGCGGGTTCCTAGCTGCGGGAATGATCACTCCAATGATTCGATTCGCGGTTGACCCACTTCTGCAGGGACATGCAGGTGGGGATCAAGTAGCTGTTGGCAGTCCGGACGAGTTTAGTGCCGAGCCAAAGCGCGTTGAATTCAAGGTCCATACCAAGGACGGTTGGTATGAATCCGAATCCACGTTGTCTGCATGGGTTACCAAAAATGACAAGGGTGAGATTCTCGCTCTGTCCCCGATCTGTAAGCATTTAGGGTGTACAGTTGACTGGAATACCAGTCCAGAGCATCCAAATGAATATTTCTGTCCGTGTCACTTGGGCCGTTACTCGATTAACGGTGAACACATCTTGGGAACGCCACCAACAGCATCCCTCGATGAGTACGAGACAGAAGTAAAAGACGGAAAATTGTATTTGGGTAAAGTAAAAGCAAATCCTCGTCCGGGGGTGAACGGCTAAAATGTTGCAAAAAATGTATGACTGGGTCGATGAGCGCTTAAACATCACTCCGATGTGGCGTGACTTGGCCGACCACGAAGTACCTGAGCACGTGAACCCGGCACATCATTTTTCTGCTTTCGTTTACTGCTTTGGTGGACTAACGTTCTTTATTACCGTTATTCAAATCCTGTCTGGGATGTTCTTGACGATGTACTACGTTCCAGACATCATCAACGCTTATGAATCCGTAAAATACCTGCAAAACGAAGTAGCCTTCGGGGTAATCGTTCGCGGTATGCATCACTGGGGCGCGAGCTTGGTCATCGTTATGATGTTCCTACATACGTTACGTGTTTTCTTTACAGGTGCATACAAAAAGCCTCGCGAGTTGAACTGGGTAGTCGGCATGTTGATTTTCTTCGTCATGCTGGGTCTTGGTTTCACAGGATACCTGCTGCCGTGGGATAACACCGCTTACTTTGCGACCAAGGTAGGTCTGGAGATCGCAAACTCCGTACCACTCATTGGTCCATATGTAAAAATGCTGCTTACTGGTGGAGATATCGTAGGGGCGCAAACCCTGTCTCGCTTCTTCGCGATTCACGTGTTCTTCCTCCCAGGTGCACTTCTTGGACTGTTGGGAGCTCACTTTGTGATGATCCGTTCGCAAGGTATCTCGGGTCCACTATAATCGGTCTTCGATAAAAAGGAGGAAATAGCATGGCAAAACTAGATAAAGATGCTACCTTCGTCGGAGATTCCCGAGTATCGGCGAAGCGTATCCCTAACATTTCTCCATCCTACTCCGACTTCCCAGGGAAAAATGAGCCATTCTGGCCGAACTTCCTGTTGAAAGAGTGGATGGTGGCAGCTGTTTGCTTGGTCGGATTCCTCATTTTGACGGTTTCTCATCCGTCACCATTGACTGACAAAGCAAACCCGAACGATACATCCTTCGTTCCGTTGCCTGACTGGTACTTCCTGTTCCTGTACCAAATGCTGAAATATCCTTGGGCTGCTGGTGATTGGGTAGTCCTTGGTACGATTATTATTCCTGGTATTGCTTTCGGTGGTTTGATGCTTGCTCCTTGGTTGGATACGAGCAAAGACCGTCGTCCAAGCAAACGTCCTGTAGCAACTGGCTTGATGCTGACTGCTCTTGTAGGCGTTTTCTATCTGACTTGGGCAGCAGACCATGAGCATTCCGCGAACCACTCCGCAAACAAAGGTGGCGGAGCAGCAGGTGGCGGAGGCTCCAGTGCAGCAGCTCCTGCACCGGCTGACACCAGCTTTACAGCAGATGCTCTGTGGAAAGCTCAGACAAGCTGCATGGGATGCCACGGAAAAAACATGGAGGGTGGCATGGGTCCTAACCTCCAAAAAATCGGCGCACAATTAGACGCAACTCAGATTGCTGATGTCATCAAAAATGGTAAAGGTGCAATGCCTGCCGGTATGATCAAAGATGATGCAGAAATCGCAAAGCTGGCTGAATACATGGCGAGCTTGAAATAAGCTAGTGAAGAAAAAGCTGACGAATGGTCA
Organism: Brevibacillus reuszeri; assembly: GCF_002897295.1. Classification (GTDB taxonomy): domain Bacteria; phylum Bacillota; class Bacilli; order Brevibacillales; family Brevibacillaceae; genus Brevibacillus; species Brevibacillus reuszeri_A. The sequence continues at coordinate 165,772 of NZ_BEXF01000003.1, read as the reverse complement.
GCTTTTTCTTTAGCGGCGTACACAGCGGGAGACGATAATCATGATCTGGATATGGGAGTGGTTTAGGCATTCATTGGGGAAAAGATGGTTTCTTTGGACACTGCTTGTTGTAAACCTGTTAGGAACCATATACGGATTCATCTGGTATGGCGACCAATTGGCTTCAACACCAGTGTTCTTGCGTCCTTTCGTCCCGGACAGCCCGACAGGTAGCGGACTTTTTACTTTGGTACTCCTTACCTATTTGTTGGGTCGCCACATTCCTGTACTGGAAGCCCTGGCTGGCATCACCAATTTTAAGTACGGTGTCTGGGCAGTCTGCATTATTTTGGCTGGCTGGATGATGGGTAATGAAGTGCGCTCTACGGACGTAATGTTGATTATCTCTCATACAGGAATGGCTGTAGAATCAGTCCTGTATGCACGCTTTTACAAGCTGAGTATTTTGCCGGTAGGGATCGCCGCTCTATGGACGCTCAACAATGACTTTTTAGATTATGTCATGAAAATCCACCCGTGGCTGCCGAGTGTACTTGACCCTTACGACGGGTTTGTAGGTCTGTTTACGGTGCTATTAAGTTTGATTTCCATATCCGTCATCTGGTTAGTGAATATGAAGTATACGACAAACAAGGTCTAATCTTGTCCTCCTTTCCATACGCTGTAAAAGGGAAGGAGGTTTTTTGCGTTGAAGAAAAACATCCGATTTTTGCTGTTTTTCCTAATCATTGGTCTATTTTTATCGTGGCCGATTCACAACCTTTATTCCAAGCTGGATCAACCAATAGAGGAGAAACAACTGGCTGCGCTGGATCAAATTGCACATGAGCTATTATCTTATGCGAAGAAGGGTGATTTGGAGGGCGCACAGCAAAGGATCATGGAGCTTGCGGATCGATTCCCGAATCAGCATTTGCCAGTACCGATTCGAATTGAAAGTTTAAATGCAGTCACGCAGTCCATTTTAGCCGCCAAAAAAAGCTTTGCTTCAACAAACGTGAGCGAACAGCAGCTTCTCTGGCATGCAACGCAGGTCCGTGTAGCCATTGACGCGCTTACGCATATGAATCAGCCGATGTGGCGTAGCTACTATCCTTCCCTCGCAAACCAAGTGCAAAATTTGCAGCAATCGGCAGTAGAAAGGAATTTCTTCCAATTCCGAGAGCAGTTTGATGAAAACTATCGTCTTTTTTTAGCGATTAAGCCAGCGATGAGCATTCAGTTGCCGGAAGAACAGATGTCCTCTCTGGCGAATGCTTATGATGTGATTTACAAAGAGATGAGAAATACAAAAATGGACTGGCAAGTCGTACGAGAGGCCTTGCGCGATTTGAACGGCTCCATGCAATTGGCTTTTGTGGGGGCAGAGGAGAGTACGTTTGCCAGATTAATGATGCGCCCTGATTCTCCGATGGTTATGCTGCTTTCTGTTGCCATTGCGTTGTTAATTGCCCTGTCATACGCTGCGTGGAAAAAATACGATGGAGAGATACGATCCGCGTAACAAAAACGTGGGTATGAAAAAACCTTGCCGCTTGTATTGGGCAAGGTTTTTTTGTATCGTGATGCCGGAATTATTGATGTATCGGCTTTTTATTTTCGTCCAGCGTGAAGCCTTCTCCCAATACTTCGTGGACATCGTTCACGATGACAAAGGCGTGTGGATCAATTTCCTGAACGATATTTTTGAAGCGCATAACCTCATTTCGACTCACGACGACATAAATGACTTTTTTCTCTTCACCAGAATAAGCCCCTTTTCCTGCGAGAAGGGTAACTCCGCGGCCTAGATCGAGAATCTGTGCGGAAATGCTTTCTGCATGATTGGAAATGATCGTCAAGGCTTTACCTGCATAAGCCCCATCCTGCAAGAAGTCGATAACACGTGCGGCAATAAAGACAACAACGAGTGTGTACATGGCACTTTCCAAATTGAGATAAACCAGGGATGCGCCAATTACGAGAATATCACCTAGAAACAGTGTACGCCCCATACTTACACCCATGTACTTTTGCAGCAGGCGGGCGATGATGTCGACGCCTCCGGTAGTGCCTCCATAACGGAATATAATTCCTAAGCCAACACCAACAGCGACACCGGCATACAATGAGGCAAGCAGGCGGTCCTGCATCGGAAGCGGAAGTACACCATCAAAGACGGAGAGGAATACCGAAAGCGAAACGGTCCCTAGAATCGTGTAAAAAAAAGCAGTTCGTCCAAGAATTTTCCAACCTAGAAAAAATAATGGTATGTTCAGTGCGAAAAAGACGACACCTTGATCCACAGCAGGAAACAACAGTTTTATCAAAATACTGATTCCTGTAATTCCACCTTCCGCCAAATGGTTGGGGATGTTGAACGCATTGATGCCAAATCCCATAATGGCAGAACCGATAATGATGGCGATGATGCTTTTCATACGATGATTCATAATGTCCTCCTGTTCGCCGATCGAAGCCAATTCTGACCCGACCGACATGAGATGCAGGTAAATAAAAAAGCACAAAAAAGGCCCAACGAATGCCATTATATAGGAACAAATCTTGAATTGTCCATATGTTGGAAGGCTCAGTACTTCAGATTTGGCAAACGAAGCCTTTTCGGGTACGATAAGTGAAAGAGAGAAGTAAGTGAAGGAAAAGGAGTGACCCGATGGAACGGCAAAAGACCATCCAGGAAATGCAGCAGGAAGTAGATCAGTACATATCTCAATTTAAAGAAGGCTATTTTTCACCGCTTGCTATGCTCGCCAGAATGACAGAAGAAGTAGGGGAGCTGGCCAGAGAAATTAACCATTTTTATGGTGAAAAACCAAAGAAAAAGGACGAGGGCGAAAAGACAGTTGAGGAGGAGCTGGGAGATGTGCTCTTCATCGTGATTTGCTTTGCAAATTCCCTCGGAATTGATTTGCAGGAAGCCTTTGATCGTATTATGCACAAATTTAATACACGCGATAAAGATCGCTGGACGAGAATAGAGGAGAACGAATCACAATGAGCAAACAAATTCGTGTAGCGGTTGCGGGTGCAAATGGTCGAATGGGCCAGGAAGTCGTAAAGATGCTAGGTACAGATACTGAGCTTGTTTTTACGGGGAATTTGGATACCCGTGTAGAAGATGCAGCAGTTATCGCCCAACTAGATGAAATGAAGCCGGATGTACTCGTTGATTTTACAACACCACACAGCGTATTTCGTCATATGGAGCTATGCTTAGCGCATGGCGTTCGACCTGTTGTAGGAACGACCGGATTGACACCAGAGCAATTGCAAGAACTGACTGATCGCTATAAAGAAGCGGGTTTGGGCGGGATTATTGCCCCGAATTTTGCTATCGGTGCCATCCTCTGCATGAAATTTTCGGCGATGGCTGCAAAATACATGCCGCATGTTGAAATTATCGAGCTGCATCATGATCGCAAGCTGGATGCGCCAAGTGGAACCGCGTTGAAGACAGCTGAGATGATTGCTGCTGTTCGAGAAGAATTGAAGCAGGGTCACCCTGAAGAAGTGGAAACGATCCCTGGTGCACGTGGTGCGGATTATGAAGGCTTCCGTATTCACAGTGTTCGTCTGCCAGGTATGGTCGCTCACCAGGAAGTGCTTTTCGGTGCCACTGGTCAAACACTGTCGATCAGACATGATTCAATTAACCGTGAATCCTTTATGCCAGGGGTAAATATGGCGATTAAAGCTGTGATGAATATGAACGGACTGATCTACGGACTGGAGCATTTGATTGATTAAACGTTTGTTTAAATGTGTTCTCTAGTGAAAAACAGGGGAGAGGTTTGCGTGAAAATTGCATTGATAGCCCACGATCGAATGAAGGAAGAGATTGTACAACTGGCAATGGCATACGAAAACATCTTGTCACAGCACGACTTGTTTGCAACAGGTACAACTGGATCACGAATCATGGCAGCTACTTCACTTCAACTCACCCGTTTTCTGTCTGGTCCTCTTGGAGGGGATCAACAGATCGGAGCGATGATTGCACGCAATGAAATGGATTTAATTATTTTCCTGCGTGATCCGCTTACTTCCCAACCGCATGAACCGGACATTATTGCGCTGATTCGTCTATGTGATGTCCACAAAATTCCGGTTGCGACAAATTTAGGCTCGGCCGAAATTATGCTGAAGGCTTTGGCGCGTGGAGAGCTGGACTGGCGTGAAGTGGTACATAAGGAGAATGAAGCATGAGTTCACTCGATATTCTGGCGATCGGAGCCCATCCTGATGATGTGGAGATCGGGGCTGCGGGCACCTTGTTATTAGCATCGAAAAAGGGGCAAAAAGTAGCGATATTGGATTTGACCTATGCCGAGCTGTCTTCAAACGGGGACGTTGAGCGGAGGCAGCAGGAGGCAGCAGCCGCAGACAAACTGATAGGCGTTACTGAACGCTTTAATTTTGGACTGCCAGATCGGGGACTGGAGCAGGTGCGAGAGCAGGCGATCAGCCGTGTTGTTGACCTCATTCGTCAAACACGTCCACGCATTGTTTTGGCTCCTTATTTTTCTGATCGTCATCCTGATCATGAGAGTGTCAGCCGGATTGTTCGCGAAGCTGTTTTTAACGCAGGCATCCGGAAATATCAGTCGGAGTCTGCAGCAAAAGCGTACCGACCTTCGCAATTACTTTATTATTTTATTAATTCTACGGTGACTCCACAAATTGTTGTAGATGTTACCGCTATTTACCCGGAAAAAATGGAGGTGCTTCGCTGTTACCGCAGCCAGTTTGAACTGGAAGAGGGCAGCGTGCAGACACCACTTACCAACGGCTATTTAGATATGGTGGAATATCGTGAACGCTTATTTGGTCAGCAGGCGGGTGTAGCCCTGGCAGAAGGCTTTGTAAGTGCCGCACCATATGTATTGACCAGCCTGTAAGAAGGAGTGACACCCAGATATGAACATCGGTATTACTTGTTATCCCTCATTAGGAGGCTCCGGCGTTGTGGCAACTGAACTGGGTAAATTATTGGCAGAACGGGGCCACCAGGTGCATTTTATTACTGGAGGCATGCCGTTTCGCTTGGGTGCCTTCCACCCAAATATTTTTTACCATGAAGTTGAAGTGAACAACTACGATGTGTTTAAATATCCGCCCTATGATCTAACCTTGGCAAACCGGATGGCACAAGTTGCTAAAAACGAAAAACTGGATTTATTGCATGTACATTATGCAGTACCACATGCTTTATGCGCTTTTTTGGCAAAGCAGATGGTAGGTGACCATCTCAAAATCGTTACGACTCTCCATGGCACGGACATCACGGTATTGGGATATGATTCGAATTTAAGTGATATGATCCGATTTGGGATCGAGCGAAGCGACATGGTTACAGCTGTCTCCAATGATTTGATCCAGCAAACAAACGAGCTACTGCATGTGGAAAAAGAGATTGTCCCTATCTACAATTTCGTGGACAAACGTCGCTATTATCCAAAAGAGGTCAGTAAGCTGAAGAAAAAGTTTGCTCCAAACGGTGAGAAGATTCTCATGCATATCTCCAACTTCCGTCCTGTGAAAAGAGTACCGGATGTCATTGATATTTTTTCAAAGGTCAAGGAGGAAGTACCAGCCAGACTGATTCTGATCGGAGAAGGCCCGGAAATGGGAGCGGTAAGAAAGATGATTGCCGAGCGTGGATTAACGGATGATGTTTGTTTTCTTGGCAAACAGGAGGACGTGGCCGAAGTTCTCTCCTTGGCGGATCTCATGCTACTGCCGTCAGAGAAAGAAAGCTTCGGCCTCGTCGCCTTGGAAGCAATGGCGTGTGGAGTGCCTGTCGTGGCAACAGTAGCTGGTGGGTTGCCAGAGGTAGTACTGGACGGTGTGTGCGGATACTTGAGACCGATCGGTGATGTAGAAGGCATGGCCTCGGCAGCGATCCAATTGCTGAAAAATAACGAGCTTTATCAAACGTTTTCCAAGAACAGTATCGAGCGTTCTTGCACGACGTTTTGTCATGAACGAATTGCTTCCCAGTACGAAGCACTTTATGAGCAGATGCTAGGTTAATGCCCCTTTACGATTTGTAGGGCTTTGGATATAAAGATGAACAATCCGTATAAAAATCTCAAGCGAATCGCCTCCTAATTTTTCGGTTGCGGACGGCGTCGGAAGGAGGGAGCAGGATTGGTTGTCGAATTGGCAAATCGTGTGCTGGAAACCTTGGAAAAGAACGGATTCGAAGCATTTTTCGTTGGTGGATGTGTCCGCGACTGGCTCTTGAACAGACCTGTGCACGATATAGATATATGTACGAATGCCCATCCTGGCGACGTGATGCGTCTATTCCCCGACCATGTTCCTACCGGGCTCAAGCATGGCACGGTTTCTGTGAAAATGGAGAAGCATCTATTTGAGGTAACGACCTATCGGACAGAGGGAAAGTACGAGGATTATCGCAGACCTGTGGACGTTCAGTTTGTGTCGGAATTGCGCATTGACCTGGAGCGGCGCGATTTTACCATCAATGCGATGGCGATGGACCGAAATCGAATCCTGCAGGACCCATTTGACGGAAGTGCAGATTTGTCGTCCAGACTTATACGCGCGGTTGGCAATGCGTCTGAGCGCTTTCAAGAGGATGCCTTGCGCCTTTTACGCGGGGTTCGCTTTGCCGCACAGCTTGGTTTTTCGATTGAGGCCCAGACGCTTTTTGCGATGAAGGAAACAGCCCCACTGTTATCTCATATTGCAGTTGAGCGAGTACGAGAAGAGCTGAACAAAATCATAAACAGTACAGGGGTCGAGCTCGGCTGTCAGCTGCTCTGCGATACCAGACTGCTTGCTTTCTCGCCGCCTTTAGAGGATATGTTTAGCCGAGCAGGTGACCAGGCATGGAGACTTAGTCAACTGATAACCAGCGCGCAAAAATGGTCATTGCTGATGTATGCGGCAGAATACACCCATGCAGAAGCCAAAGAAGTGTGCACTTACTTGCGCATGTCCAATCGGGAAACAGAGATGATCGTCGGTTTTGTGAGATTGCTTGGTCAACTATCCGTAGAGTGGGATTGTCCTGGGGACGTAGACTGGGGTCAGTTACTTTTGGCAGAAGGCTGGGATGTGTGTCAAGAGCTGGAAGTATTGCTAGAGGCATGCTGGTCAAAGCATGGAGCTGTTCACTCTGCACAGTCGCTCGCGAACGTTTATGAGCAAATGCCTGTGAAAAAAGTGAAAGATCTGGCTGTATCAGGCTTGGACTTGCAAATCGCTTTGCAAAAGAAGCCTGGGGAGTGGATTATGCGATTACTAAACGTTCTCTTAGTTAAAGCAGCTTTACATGGATTGCCCAATACGCCGGAAGCCTTGATCGAGTTTGCAAAGAAAGAGGTTGCAGATAATGAATATTAAACAGGTGATACTGCAAGCGTTCCGCGATCATCCGGGAGCTTTTATTTCCGGAGAGGAATTAAGCCAGACTTGTGGCTGCTCGCGAACTGCCGTGTGGAAGCACATCGAAGAGCTGCGCAAGGATGGGTACGAGGTGGAAGCAGTCCGCAAGTCGGGATATCGACTGATCGTGGCTCCAGATCGACTGTCGGCGGCGGAAATTATGGCGGGACTCCAAACAAAACGAATCGGACAAAACGTTTTTGCTCACGATGAGGTCATCTCAACGCAGCCACTCGCACACGAGGCAGCTGTCAAGGGTGCTCCTGAAGGAACGCTTGTTCTGGCTGAACAGCAGACCGGGGGAAAAGGGAGACTGGGACGACCATGGCACTCTCCCAAAGGAACCGGGATATGGATGAGCCTGATTGTGCGTCCTGCAATTCCACTTCCCAAAACGCCTCAAATGACGCTTTTAACAGCTGTATCGATGGCCAGAACCATTCGCGAAGCGACAGGGGTCCCTGTAAAAATTAAATGGCCGAATGACATCTTTTGCGGAGATAAAAAGCTATGCGGAATTTTGACAGAATTAAACGCAGAAGCAGATCGCGTAAACTACCTCGTCATCGGGATTGGACTAAATGCAAATAGCGTGGATTCTGATTTCCCAACAGAACTATTGCCAATCGCCACTTCACTACGCATCGAATCGGGCGAGGAAGTAAAACGAGCAGACTTTATCCAGCATTTTTGCCGCAATTTTGAAGAGGAATACGACCACTTTTTGCAGCATGGCTTCCAGCGGGTAAAGCAAGAGTGGGAAAAGCGCTCATATTCGATCGGACGATGGGTAACTGTCCAAACCATCTCGCAATCATTTGAGGGACGAGCAGTCGGCTTAGATGATGAAGGCGTGCTTATGGTCGAGGATCGATCAGGGAATATTCACAAAGTGTACTCGGCTGACGTCAATTATCGTGCAAATGAATGAATCTTTTGTTATACTCCAGTTGGAGACCGTATCACATTCCTGAACGGTACTCTTGGAGTATTTTTTTCAGTTCTGGTGTATAGCTAATTCAATAGGTGTATGGACAAAAATCTGCTCAGAGCCTATGTGGACCGAGACAGAAGGATTCCGTAAAGACGCAAGATGTCTCTTTGGCATGGACAACCTTCTCCCGATTCGGCGAGAAGGTTTTATTTTTCCATACGATCCACAGGCTAGGTGCGTACGGGGAGAAATGAAAATGGCTAACGCAATGAAACAGGTAACAACTGCAGACATCCGCAAGAAAAAAGAGACTGGCACACCGATCACGATGATGACTGCTTATGATTATCCTTCGGCAAAACTGGTAGACGAAGCGGGAGTGGACATGATTCTGGTCGGAGATTCGCTTGGTATGGTTGTGCTTGGGTATGACTCGACACTTCCAGTCACGATGGAAGACATGATCCATCATACAAAAGCGGTGACGAGAGGGGCAAAACGGGCATTTGTCGTAGCAGACCTGCCTTTTTTGAGCTATCATGGCACGCTCGCCGAGGCTGTCAAAAATGCGGGACGATTGATGCAGGAAGGATTGGCCAAGGCTGTGAAAATGGAAGGTGGCAGCGAGCTCGCTCCGATCATCACGCGTTGTGTTCAGGCTGGAATACCGGTTGTCGCTCATATTGGACTCACACCACAAGCAGTTCATCAGCTTGGTGGATACAAGGTGCAAGGAAGAAGCATAGAAGCAGCGCAAAAAATGCTTGAGGAAGCACTGGTGCTGGAGGAAGCAGGCGCATTTGCGATCGTGCTGGAATGTGTACCTGAAGAAGTAACAGCGATGATCGCTTCCAAACTGGAGATTGCTGTCATTGGTATCGGCGCTGGTGCGCAATGTGATGGACAAGTCCTCGTATTCCACGATTTAGTCGGGTATGCTTCTCAGCTGGCACCCAAATTCGTCAAGCGTTATGCCGAGGTAGGAGATACAATTCGCGACGCCGTTGCTGCCTACGTTAAAGAAGTAGAAGCCAGGAGCTTCCCGGCTGCCGAGCATGTATTTCACGCATCGGAGGACACGATTAAACAGCTGTACGGGGAAGGTGTGGGTCAAAAATGATTAAAACGATGGAACAAATAACTACTATTGCCGAAATGCGCATTCATATAAAGGAAGCAAAACGTCAAGGAAAACGAATTGGGATCGTACCAACGATGGGATTTTTGCACGAGGGCCACATCAGTTTGGTCAAGGCAGCAAGAGAGATGTGCGACTTGGTCGTGATGAGTATTTTCGTAAATCCGTTGCAGTTTGGTCCAAACGAGGATTTTGAGCGGTATCCAAGAAATATCGAGCGGGACTCGGAGCTGGCAAGCGCAGCCGGAGTGGATTTATTGTTTACTCCAGATGTGAGCGAAATGTATCCACGTCCGATATTGACCAATGTTTCTGTTGCCAATGTCACGGCACCTTTGTGCGGCGCTTCCCGTCCCGGTCATTTTGATGGTGTAGCGACGGTTGTCACCAAATTATTTCAGATCGTTCAGCCTGATTATGCTTTCTTCGGACAAAAAGACGCCCAACAGGTAGCGGTCATTACCCAGATGGTAGCGGATTTGTCTATGCCGATCCAGATTGTGCCTTGTCCGATTATTCGCGAGGCGGACGGTCTTGCTATGAGCTCCCGCAATGTATACTTGTCACCGGAAGAGAGACAACAAGCACTTGTGTTGTCAGCGAGCTTGAAGCAAGCAAATGAGTGGTTGGATGAAGGCGTCGCATTGGGCGAGATTAAAGAACGTGTCGTACAAAAAATAAATGAAATGCCGCTAGCAAAAATTGACTACGTAGAAGTTTTGGGCTTCCCTGATTTGGAGCCAATCGAAAAAGAGGTAGCAGGACAAGGCATAATCATTGCACTGGCTGTCTATTTTGGGAAAACGCGCCTGATCGATAATCTGATTACGCAAAGCCGGTAAGAAGTGAAGTCAACCATGAGAACCAAGGGGAGGAATTACCTGTGCTGCGCACAATGATGACAGCAAAAATCCATCGCGCTACCGTGACGGAAGCAAATCTCAATTATGTCGGAAGCATTACGATCGACAAGAATCTTTTGGATGCATTGGATATTTTGCCAAACGAAAAGGTCCAAATCGTAAACAATAACAATGGTGCACGTCTCGAAACCTACGTTATCGAAGGAGCACCAGGCAGTGGCGTCATCTGCCTGAATGGAGCAGCTGCCCGCCTGGTACAGGAGGGGGACATCGTCATCATCATAGCGTATGCGCTGATGTCTGATGAAGAAGCTCGTACGTACAAGCCTCGGGTTGCCATTATGGATGAGAAGAATCAAATTAAAGAACTGATCGCAGAAGAAATACACGCGACCATTTTGTAAATCCCAATTAGATGCTTTTGCATAGAGCCACCTGCCTTGTGAGACAATGAGAGTACTCACGCCTCATAGGGGGTGGCTTTTGCGTGAAAATAGAAGATTGGTTCCAAACACTACGCCGAAAGGCTGAGATCATTGAAGAAAAGTGGTCAGATGCCTCCGAACAGGAACGGCATCAAATGGCAGATCAGCTGTTTCATTTGCGCCAAGTCAGCGATACGGTCGTAGATCTTTGGCTGCAATTTGAAGAACGCTTGTCCAATGCAATTCGTACCATCAAACAATATGAGGGGCAATTGCCCGAGCAGCAAAAAGACAAGTCAGAAATGAAAGCAGACGCATCTGAGGAAGCTGTTTCCTCCGCAAAGGGAACTGCGCAAAAACAGCAACTAGCCACTAAAGGTGCGACTGAAAAGACAAAGAGCGATTTGAATGGGTATGAGCCGTTGTTTCGCAAGGGCGAGGGCTTCTATCATCTGAGAATGTATCAAGACGCAAAGAAATGCTTTTCAGAGCTCGTAGGCGAGTCACCCGATTGGGAAGTCGGTCGCTTGTACTATGGGTACAGTTTATTGTTTTGCGAGGAGCCTGAGAATGCCTTTCGGGAGTTTCGCCTTTTGAGCAAATCAGCCAGCTCTCCCGCCGTAATAGCAATCAGCTACAATGCCATGGGGTGTATTCTGGCAGAAGAAGAACAATGGCTCGAAGCTACGCAAGCCTTCAAGGCATCTCTTGAAATCAAAGAGGATCAATTCGAGGCCAAGTATAATTTGGCGCTCTGCTTTCTAATGGATGGCGATGCGCAAGAAGCATTGGATGAAATTGAAGCGTATTTCGTGAAGAATGAGCATGATTGGGAAGCGCAAATGCTCTGGTTGCGTGCTGCACAACTGCTTCAAACAATGGATGAGGATGTCGAACTTGTCCCACCCGAGTCGCTGCGCCTTCCTACGCGTGATTTGGATAGCGATACCCTGCAGGAAATGGCGTCCTTATACGAATCGGTAGGAAATTATCATCGCGCACAGGTATGTTATCACTTTTTAGCGGAGCGCTTGCCCAAAGAAGGATGGACGTGGCACGGCTTAGCATGGAACACCTGGTTGATTGCAGGAACCAAGCGAGCTTTGACACTCGTGAAAAAAGCCATCAGCTTATCTCCGACTAATGACGATTTTACGTTTAGCTATGGGTGGATGCTGTTGTTTGACGGGAAGCTGGAGGAAGCAGTCCAGGTGTTTCGCAGCATTCTTGAAAAAGACAAGGACAATCGCTTGGGGCAGTCAGGAATGATATCGGCATACGAAAAAATGGGTGATCTGCAGGAGGCAAAAAGACTTGCCAAGCAGTTCACTCTGGATGAACAATCATACATCCGCTCTCTGGGCTACTTCCATCTGGGGCGACTCGCAATCTTAGAAGAAAACTGGCGTTTGGCGGAGCAGTATTTTCAGCGGACACTTCCACATAGTAATCAGTTCCGTGAGATCCCGATCTATCTGCAATTATGTGCCATTAAATTAGGCGAGCAGGGGGAAGAGGAATCTGCCAATCCGCTTTTGCAGTCTTAAATGTATGACGGGAGCAGGAAAAACCCTTTCACTGACGAATGTGAAAGGGTGCGGATAACAGTATCCGCCAGGTTACGAGGTGACAGACGTTTGAAACGATTACTGGTAGTAGATTTCGAAACAACGGGTAGCCATCCGCGTCAGGGAGATAGCATCATTCAAATCGGAGCGGTAGCGATTGATGATGGTCAGATTACAGACAGCTTCTCCACTATGATTAACCCCGGACAGGCTATCCCGCCATTCATTACGCAATTAACAGGGATTACAGACGAGATGGTAGCGGACGCACCTTCATTGGAGGAAGTGTTTCCCCGCTTCTTGCGCATGTTAGATGGCCGCACCTTTGTTGCACACAATGCCAGCTTTGATCTCCAATTTTTGCAAGAAGCCCTGCTAAGTCAGGGCTATTACGCGTTTGACGGCTATGTATTGGATACAGTTGAGCTGTCACGCATTCTTTTGCCGATGCAAAACAGCTATCGGCTGGGAGAATTGGCTTCCGACTTGGAGATCGAGCATGATAACCCACATCAGGCGGATAGTGACGCGATGGCAACAGCGCAGCTCTATCTGCATTTGTTAGATATTTTGGAGCATATGCCATTGGTTACGATTCAACGTTTGCAAATGCTTGTAACATCCTTTCGCTCAGACATCGAAGTGCTTTTACGCCAAATGGAGATGGAAAAACTGGCTTCGTTGCCTGAGCTGGACGAATCTGCTAACCTAAACGAAAATGCAGAGTCTGACATGTGGGATATTTACCGCCAGTTGGCCCTGAAAAAGCGTCCAGATAAGCTTACGGCTTCCTTTCAGCGCCCTGATTTTGCTTTTGTGGAGCAAAAAGCTTTCGTGGATCGACTGGATGAGGTAATCGGTGATCAGGGGAGTATGCAAACTCATGTACCAGGCTACCAACGTAGAGATGCTCAGGAAGCCATGATGCACGCAGTATTTGAAGCGATGCAGGAGGGCTCGCATCTATTGGTGGAGGCAGGTACTGGCACGGGCAAATCGCTTGCATATTTGCTACCGGGGATCATTTGGGCAAAAGACAATCAGCAGCAGCTGATCATCAGTACAAATACCATACAATTGCAGGAACAGCTTCTTCATAAAGAAATAGCCACTTTGCAGCAGTCTTTACCGTTTTCGTTCTCCGCTTCTACGTTAAAAGGACGCGGGAACTACCTCTGTCTGCGCAAGCTGGAGCAGGCATTGGACGAGCCAGTAGAGGGAAGCAGCCAGGAGCTTCGTCTTGTTAAAGGCCAAATGCTGACATGGTTGACGCAAACGAGCACTGGCGATGTAGAGGAGCTTAGTATGCCCCCTACAGGCCAATTATTTTGGCAGCAGGTGAAAAGTGATACCGGCTCTTGTCTCAATCGAGCATGCCCTTGGTTTAGTCGTTGCTACTACTTCCAGGCAAAGGAACGCTCGCGCGATGCAGATGTACTCATCGTCAACCATGCACTTCTCATAAGCGACCTGCAAGCAGAAAACCGGATACTGCCACCTTACGAGGTTGCTGTCATCGACGAGGCCCATCATTTGGAGGAAGCAGCAACCCAGCATTTGGGCAAGCAATTTACGACGACCCAGCTTCTCTTTTTGCTGGATCGGGCTTCTTTAGACGATGGAGGTGTTGTGCCACGCTATGCGGAGGAATTGCAGAGCTGGCTCCCGTCTATAAGTGATGTGGTAACAGAACAAATGTCAGACTTGAAAAAGCTGTTACCAACGCTTCGCGATAAAGCACAGCAGTGGACGCAGCATTTGTACGCATGGGCATCTGATCGAGCAGAGGAAACAACGGATGCAGGGCGAGAAACGGTTCGCTATCGCATTGAATCTTTTTCGGGCAAGCATGAAAAAATTCGCAAGATCACCAAAAAACTGATTGACGCCATGAGTTCTTTTGCCAGTCATCTGGACGGACTCCTTCGGGCAGTTCCGACAGACGAGAAGCCGACTTTTGCTGTTCGCAGCTTGCGCACGGATTTACAGGGTCTGGTTAACGAATGGCAAAAAGTGATGGAGCACCTGCATTTCTTTTTGCAGGAGCATGATCCAGAGTACGTGTACTGGATGGAGGTCGAGTCCCGCGTAGCTCGCAAACAGGTGCATCTGTCTGCGGCGCTTTTGAAGGTGGCTGATTCACTCGCTCAACCATTATTTGCACAAAAGCACAGTTTGATTCTGACCTCTGCCACATTGACCGTTAAAAACAGCTTTTCCTATGTCAAAAGTCGTTTTGGCCTAGACCAACTGCCAGAGGAACGCGTGAGAACGCTCGCTTTGCCATCTCCATTTGCGTACGAAGAGCAGGGGCTTTTGCTCATACCCGCTGACTTTCCAGCTCCCGGCAAGGAGAATGACCAGTCCTACCTAGAGGCAATCATTCAGGGCTGTCTGGATGTTGTGATTGCGACAAAGGGGAGGACGCTCATCCTGTTTACGTCCCACTCCATGCTGCGGATCGTGTACCAGGCGCTTAAAGAAAGACTGGCAGACGCACCAGAAGCTTACACGCTGTTTGGTCACGGCATTGACAGCAACAACCGCAGCAAGCTCGTTCGTCTCTTCCAGAGCTTGGATCGAAGTGTACTCTTAGGGACGAGCAGCTTTTGGGAGGGGGTGGACATTCCAGGTGAATCTCTCAGCAGCCTGGTGATTGTTCGCCTGCCGTTTACTCCACCTAATCATCCGGTTTATCAAGGACGTGCTGACCTGTTGAAGGCAGAGGGGAAAAACGCATTTATGTCCATGGCACTGCCACAAGCAGTCATATTGTTCAAGCAAGGAGTGGGTCGATTGATTCGTCATCATCTGGACCGCGGAGTCGTAGTCGTTTTTGATACGCGTGTCGTGGAATCCCGGTATGGCCGATCGTTCCTGCAATCATTGCCGCCGTATCAGATCGAGAGTGGGCCGTGGCCGATGCTTCGTG
This sequence comes from Brevibacillus reuszeri, assembly GCF_002897295.1. Classification (GTDB taxonomy): domain Bacteria; phylum Bacillota; class Bacilli; order Brevibacillales; family Brevibacillaceae; genus Brevibacillus; species Brevibacillus reuszeri_A. Next base: position 150,496 of record NZ_BEXF01000003.1, on the reverse strand, counting down.
AGCGGATAGAACCATTCCTTAGTATGCAATCCCTGCCAGATTCATAAAATGAAGCAATAGTCTAGCAGAGATTTAGGTGATAAAATAAATGTTATGGAAAAAAGAGTGGCGCTGGTTGCTCGTTTTTGGAGTAATACTTCTAGCTGGTTGTTCGATTGACAGCCATTTGCAGGAAGCGGTAAAAGTAGAGGACCCTTATGAAAGTGAAAACGAACAGGATTTTTCTGGCCTCGTGATCTCCTATTGGGCACTGCCGCATGGCGAGAGCACATTAGTGCGCTTACCTTACGGCAAAACCATGCTAATCGATACCGGAACTGCCGAGGATTGGCCTGTTTTGTCGGAGTATTTGGCAGAGCAAAAGCTGACGCGGTTGGATTACTTGGTGCTGACGAATGATCAGCCGGAGCATGTAGGGGGATACTCGCTTTTATCCAAGCAAATTTTGGTGGAGAACGTCATTTTACCCAAACTGGTGAAAGAAACGATTCAGCGCGTAACACCCTTTCGTTCAGACGTAAGGCAGCTGGCAGTAGAAGCGGGGCAGATGGTTACCCTCGATAAAGAGGTATCCATGAACGTATTGCTTCCAGATGAACCATTGTTTTTATCACCCCAAAACAATTCACTCGTTTTCCGACTTGTGCACGGCAATCTGCGTTTTTTGTTTACCAGTGGCGTAAATGAAAAGGCGGAGGAACGCTTGCTTGAGCGATATGCAGGCCAGCTCAAGGCGGAAGTGCTCAAGGTCGGAGACGAGGGTAGCAGCCAAGGAACCTCTCAGCCTTTTCTTACAGCAGTCGATCCGCAGGTTGCCATCATTCAAACTGGGAAACCGCGCGATAAAATGAAGGAAGGGCAAACGGAGGTTCTTGAGCGTTTGGGGGAATCATGGGCAGAAACTTACATTACAAGTGATGCAGGAACAATCACGATTTTATCAAATGGGAAAGATTACCGTATTTTGAAGCAAAAGAAATAAGGGGGGAAGACCGAACGTGGCGAAACACGAAAAGATTTCGGAAGCGGTCGTCCGCCGCCTGCCGATTTATCTGCGTTACCTCAGTTATTTACAGCAAGTCGAGGTGACAACCGTTTCTTCCCAGCAGATGGGCAGGAATCTCGATGTAAATCCCGCCCAAATCCGAAAAGACCTGGCTGCATTTGGTGATTTCGGGAAAAAAGGTATTGGCTATGATGTAAATTACTTGGTGGAGAAGATCCGGCAAATTTTGAAATTGACTGATGAAATCAGAGTTGCTCTCGTAGGGGCCGGAAATTTAGGACACGCCATCAGCAACTATAACGCTTATTTGAAAGATAACATGCGGATTGCGGCTATTTTTGACAGCAATCCCAAAAAGGTAGGGAATGAGCTTGCTGGTCTATCCATTCAGCCGTTGGATGAGCTGGCAGAAACCATTGCTGCAAAGCAAATCAAGCTGGCGATTATTACTGTTCCGGCGCCAGCTGCGCAATCCGTATGTGATCTGTTGACTCAAGCGGGGATCAAAGGCATCCTGAATTTTGCACCAACGACGATCCGAGCACCAAAGGATGTAAGAATCCATTACGCAGATGTGACTTCCAATCTGCAAAGCTTGGCCTATTATTTAACGTAGAGAACGGAGTGTACTCATGAAAAAAACGATCCTCATTCATGCAACTGTCATCACAGCAAATGACCAAAACGAAGTCATCCATGATGGTGCTGTAGCTTTTGAAGGCAACAAGATTACTTATGTAGGACCGACTCCAGAAGATCTGTCTGACGCCGGCTACGATGAAGTCATCGACCAAAAAGGAGACTTCATCCTGCCAGGTCTGATTAATACACACGGACACGCAGGTATGTCCTTGCTACGCGGCTATGCGGATGATCTCCCGTTGCAGCAATGGCTGGAAGACAAAATGTGGCCATTGGAAGCTCAATTTACTGGCAACTCCGTTAAATGGGGTACACAGCTGTCTCTGATTGAGATGATTCGCACAGGTACTACTACCTTCGTCGATATGTACGATCATATGGACGAGGTGGCAAAGGCCGTAGAAGCATCCGGTATGCGTGCGCGTCTGTGCCGCGGTATGATTGGTCTTTGCTCAGAAGAAGAGCGTCAAACCAAGCTGAAGGATGCTACGTTGTTTGCGAAGGAATGGCATAACCAGGCAGATGGTCGTATTACCGTGATGATGGCACCCCATGCGCCGTACACCTGCTCTCCAGAATTCATCACCCAAATCATCGAAAAGGCAGATGAGCTGTCCCTGCCTCTCCACATTCATATGTCAGAAACGGCGTGGGAAGTGGGACAAAATGAAAAAGATTACGGCCTGCGACCAGTTGCTCATCTGGAAAAGCTGGGCATGTTCGCACGTCCGACCCTGGTTGCGCACGCAGTACATTTGACGGATGAAGAGATCGACATCTTGGCAAAATATAACGTGAAGGTTTCCCATAACGTTGTCAGCAATCTGAAGCTGGCAAGCGGGGTAGCTCCTGTACCAAAAATGCTGGCAAAGGGCGTAAGTGTTTCCTTGGGAACCGACAGCTCTGCAAGCAATAACAACCTCAATTTGTTTGAAGAATTGAAGCTGGCTGCGATTCTGCATAAAGGCGTGAACAACGATCCGGTAGCAGTGCCTGCCGAAGAAGCCTTGCGCATGGCTACCCGTTATGGTGCAGATGGCGTGTTCCAGGCTGATACACTCGGCTCGCTTGAAGTGGGCAAGCAGGCAGACATCATCGTTCTCGATAGTCACCAAGCCCATTTCCACCCTGCTCATGAACCAATTTCACATGTGGTGTACGCTGCCAATGGACGAGATGTAAAAGATACGATTGTAGCAGGTAAGTTTCTCATGCGTAACCATAAGCTGTTGACGATTGATGAAGAACGTGCCATTTACGAAGCAAATCGCGTATTCCAATCGTTGAAACGGTAAAAAGGCTCCTGTCAGGTGTGGACAGGAGTAAAAGAAGTAAAGGTGTAGGTAGGGGAAATTGGGTATTACTCGGGTCGTTCGCTCATTTTCGCCATAGCTCTGTCAGGGAATGATGGCGAAAATGTAGTGTGGGTGTGTGCGACAATCGACGTAGTGGTGAGGACAAACCTGCCCATGAGACGCGGTATTCCTGTAACAGAAACCCTAGTATGTCAGGAGAGGGGGTTTGTTGCGACCATTTCACGCGCTCACCTCCTCGGGGTGTATAGGTAGTATGACCGACCGCCACCATGCTATGATTAGCAAGTTTTCCGTGCCGTTCTAAAACCTTCCCGTATAGCATAGGCTAAAGACAAAAATGGGACAGGGGGAACGGTATGTGTATATAAGGCCCAAACAGATGTGGTGGCTCATTCCTATTTTTATTGGGCTATTCCTCATCGGGATTACACTCGGGGCGGTCGGCAACAAAATGGGGACAGATAAAACAGCATCGTCTGATCAGGCAATAGATGGAGATCGCAATCCTGTGGCATTGTCTGAGCTCTTGGATCAATTGACACAAGATGAGGAGCGTTCTTTCATTGTTTATATGCAGGACAGTGCTTTAAATGGACGATATCAGCATGAACGGTTTGAGCTGAATGGAGAAGTTAGTGGACACAAATTTGAGATGTCACGCGATGCGCAGCAGCGAATCGCTATTCAAATTGATGGACAGATTCAAAATGATGCATCACTGCCGTATGCTCTTTTCACGCCGTATGAGCATGCAGCCTTGATTAAAGGGGTATTGCAATCGGTGAAGGCAAAAAGCATTCAAGACCCAGGTGGGCAAGGCTTGCATGGATATCGTTTGTCTGTACCTGCACATGAGGTGACCTCTCTGCTGTCGATGTGGCTTGGACCGTCTTTCCCCATGAACGATTTGCCGGCAGATGTAGCGAAAGGAATTGGCGTTGATTATCAGCTCTGGTATGATTCTGAATCCAAGCAAATTCGGCAGCTGGAGCTTGAACTGAGCATGCAGACGGCAACGGGAGTAAAGCAGCAACAGCTCCGTTTCCGATTATAAGGTCAAGCAAATAAAGGAGTAATTTAGCAGTGTTTGTAAGAATTGTTGTGGGAGTAATCGCAGTCATCCTGCTTACAGGAGCGGGATTTGCGTACCATTTGACTTCCTCTGTTGCAGGGGAGAGACAAGCTTTTGATGAGGGTGTTCGTCAATGGGTCCAAGATCGAACCACGATCACCGAGATTGAATCCATAGATGAGTATCGTGGCAAAGAAAGCTATGCCGTTGTATTGGGTAAAAATAAAGCAGGTACTTCAGTTGTCGCTTGGCTGACAGATAAAACGGCAGCTTTTGATAGTATGGAACGGGCCGTGCCTAGGAAAAATGTAGAAGCAGCTGTGCAAAAGAGCTTTCCCAATGCTGAAATCAGGCATATCGTTCCGGGATTGGACGCTGAAAAGCGTTTTTGGGAAGTAACCCTCAAAGATCAGGATGGACGATTTCATTACCTTCATTACGATCTTTTTAGTGGGACACTGATTACAGCTTACACGCTATCTCCAACCTAATAATCGCCGCTATGAACAGACCTTTTCCCTAGTGGGAGAGGTCTGTTTGGCATTTGAGCCAATAACTGTATAAAAAATTGATATACTCATATGATATACTGGTTTCGTTGAAGAGAGAGAAACAAGAACGAGAAAACATGACATAGGGGGAGTAGCTGTGCAGTTGAAAAAAAGTGCGATAGGCTTGTCCTTGCTGGCGACACTGGTACTCCTGTTCGGTGGATGGTTCTTGTATCAAAAGATGGAGATCGAAGAACCGATCCGTACAGAGGTAGGCCAGATTCATTCAGCCACGCTGGGTCAATTGATTATAGGGAAAGACAAGATTGAGATAGATTTGAAGGTTACAAAACCAGAAAACTTTCCACAAGAATATCGTGAGCTGGTAGCGAATACATCCAAGCTTGCTGGTGATAAAGAGGTAGCAATTCGCGTGGTGAACCAATCACAAGCGATGAACGACATTTGGAAAAATGGACAGTTTTTGTTTACAGAAGCGATTGATTTGCACCAATACAGCCGTATTCCGCAAATGGTGTCGGAATGGAAAGCGGAAAACAAGCTGGATGAAGCGACAGCGCTCATGGATGATGCCAATATTTATGTTTACATGAAAAAAGGAACGGAGGATTTTTATACGATCGTACCCCGTTCCAAGGAAAAAGAGGTGACGGCTCGTGGGTAAAGAATTACTGATCGGCGTCGTTCCCGGAGTCCTGATTTTCTTGATGTTTCTAGGTGTGAACATTACTCCTTTCCTGCTTTTTGCTCTGGTACTTGGGGCTATTTACTTCATGGTCATAAGACAGCAGGGAGGCCGGGGCGGCAACGTTGCACTCGGCGGGAAACGAAAGCAAAACAAACACGAGATTCCCAAATCGGATGTACAGTTCGCTGACATCGGTGGCCAAGAGCGCGCGAAAAAGGAGTTAAAAGAAGCGCTCGATTTTCTCGTCTACAAGGATAAAATTGCACAGTATGGCATTCGCCCTATAAAAGGTGTGCTTTTGACAGGGCCCCCAGGTACAGGAAAGACGTTGATGGCAAAGGCAGCAGCGAATTACACAAATTCTGCTTTTGTAGCAGCGTCTGGCTCGCAGTTCGTGGAGATGTACGTAGGGGTTGGGGCACAACGTGTGCGTGAGCTGTTTAAAGAAGCGAAAACCATGGCAGAAAAAAACAATCAGGATAGCGCGATTATTTTTATTGATGAGATTGATGTAATCGGCGGAAAACGAGATGGCCAGCAGCAGCGGGAATACGATCAAACGTTGAACCAGCTGTTGACCGAGATGGATGGAGTGGCCACGAGTGACAAGCCGCGTGTCCTTGTCATGGCTGCGACTAACCGCAAAGATATGCTGGATGCTGCGCTGCTTCGCCCAGGTCGTTTTGACCGACACATCATTGTCGATTTGCCTGATAAGCCGGCGCGTGAACAGATTTTGACGATTCACACAGCCAACAAGCCGCTTGGCTCCGACGTTACACTGGAAAAGGTCGCACAGGAGACATTCGGATTCTCCGGCGCCCAGCTGGAAAGCGTAGCCAATGAAGCCGCGATTTATGCAATGCGGGACGCTTGTGAGAAGATCGAAGCGAAGCATTTTGCGTATGCCGTCGACAAGGTCATGCTTGGGGAAAAGGTAGACCGGGAAGCGTCCGAGGAGGAGAAGAAGCGTGTCGCTTTGCATGAGCTGGGTCATGCCATCGCTAGTGAAATGGTTCGGCCTGGTTCTGTATCGCAGGTAACACTCAGTCCTCGTGGCAAAGCACTCGGATATGTTCGCCAAAATCCGATGGAAGACCGTTACTTGTACACCAAGGAAGCGATGGAAAAGCAAATCATGGTTTGTCTGGGTGGAGCGGTCGCCGAAGAGATTTACTATGGCGGTCGCAGTACAGGCTCCAAAAACGATTTTGAGCAAGCGCTGGGTATGGCCCAAGAGATTGTACAAAGCGGGATGTCTCGTCTGGGGATTGTCCATCTGCAATACGTAGACAAAACGCGCATTCACGATGAGGTAGAACGACTGCTAGATAATATGCTGGAACAGACTCGTACCTTACTCAAACAGTTTGATGCTGTATTCCAGACTGGGCTGCACACACTGATGGAGGCTGAAGTGCTGCAAGGTGACGAGTTCCGCACATTGCTAAAGCAAGTGAAAAAAGAAGAAGTAGCTGTCTAATAGCGTTTATCAAGTAGACTGCAGGCTGGTGCGAAAGCGCTGGCTTGCGGTTTTTTTGCGTCGTCCGCTAAACATTTTTCCTATGACGGTACCAAACGCCTATACAGATGAATATCCTACAAAATGATAAGGGAAAGACATCAGGAGGCAAGGAGACTCTATGGCGAATGTGAACCGACGTAAGTTAAACAAGAACCTTGGGAAAACCATCAGGCAGACCCCGGCTGAAATTCCGTTGATGCAATCACCTCCCGAAGTAGAATGGATGCATGATTTGGAAACGGAGCTGTTAGAAACGGATTCGAGCAATATACAGCAATCGAGCTCATATGCAGGGAAGGGTGCACAGCATTACCCACCTCTGCAAAAAATCCCTAAGCAAAGTGTTTCCTCCAACCAGACTACGTACTCGAAAGTAATAAAAGAGCGCAATGATGATCGTGTTCAATCATTTGTATATACCGATGATTTGACGGATCAATCCGTAACCACAGAAAAAATCGCAAATCGAGCCATTGATTCCTCCAAAATCAAACCAGGAACGATCGATAGCGTCCTGTTAAAGGATTATGCAGTGGATAGCAGCAAGCTGGCTGACAGGAGTATCACGTCCAACAAAATCGCACCCCATTCCATTCACGGCGAGCATTTAGGCAGAAATGTAATTACGAGTGATATGATACAGGATCATTCGATCTCTGGCCAAAAACTAGTCAATAATAGCATCACTTCCGAAAAGCTTGCGGACAAAATGATCGACTCGATGAAATTTGCCGATGGAGCAATCCAGAGTAAGCATATTCAAGAGCAGGCGATTACAAGTGAGTTGATTCAAGATCAGTCGATTACAAGTGAGTTGATTCAAGATCAGTCGATTACATCAGATAAAATAAAAATGGGTAGCATCCTGACAAGAAACCTTGCCAACTATTCGATTAACACGGTCAAAATCGAAGATGGAGCTGTCACGAATGACAAACTGCGTGACGGAGCGGTAACAGCACCAAAAATTGATGAGGATGCGATCGAGTCCCGGCACATCCGAGAGGGAGCTATTTTTCACCATCATTTGGCTGAGCAAGTCATTGACAGCAACAATTTGAGTCCTGGCAGTGTGACAGATCAGCATATTGCTTTTCAAACGATCTACAGTCAACATCTGCATCCAGAGGCGGTCACCAGCGATAAGATCAGTCCGTATGCGATCTTGACGGAACACTTGGATCATTCAAGCGTAACCGCAGAAAAGGTAGCAAAGGAATCGATCAGCAGCGTGCATCTTAAGGCATCCAGCATCTTGACTAGCCATATGCAGGATGGTTCTATAACGACGAAGAAAATTGGCAATCAACAAGTTACAACGGACAAATTGGCAGACAAGGGCGTTACGATAGAAAAGCTTGCAAATCGAAGTGTTGGCGAGCATCAGATTGTGGAAGATAGTGTAGGAGCGAAGCATCTGACTAATGGTGCAGTCCGCGCTGAAAAAATAGCCAAACGATCGATTGAGGATCAGCATCTGACCGAGCGGCTCATAGGCAGTAATCATATAATTGAATACGCTGTTCAAACGCTGCATCTCGCAGACCATGTCGTTACGACCTCCAAGCTGGCGCCAGAGTCCGTTTCAACGGACAAAATTACCGAGCTGAGTGTCACGACTAACAAGCTGGCTGATTCCGTTATTACAGCCCCAAAAATGGCCACAGAAGCGGTCAAAACAAGACATTTGGGAAAAGCATCAGTCACGAGCGATAAAATTGCTGACAAAGCAGTAACGTCTACTCATCTTGCCAGTCTGTCTGTGCAAAATGAACATATTCAGCCTAAATCCATTTCCAAGGAGAAGCTGCAAGAGGGTAGCGTCACCCGCGATAAAATTGCAGAGCAAAGCATCGATGCCACCAAGCTGGATATGCAATCGGTGAGAGGCGAGCATGTAGTAAAAGGAACCCTGACCGGAATTCATCTCAAGAAAGGCTCGATCACATCAGAGCATTTGGCTGAAAACAGTGTAGAATCGCAGCATCTCGTAACTCGTGCTATTACTGAGGATAAAATCGCGAACGGCGCAGTGAACGGGGCCAAGATAGCACCTGGTTCCATCGGGCAAAACCATATCGCTGACAACTCAGTTACTCCGCAAAAGCTGTCATTTCAGCCAGTGGAAACGACTAGCCATTTGGGAGTGACACTTCAGCAGTTTGGTTTTATTCCGTTTCGGATGGCTGCCAACACGCAGTCAACAGATGTCACAGTCAGATTACCGCAGCCCTATGCAGATACGCATTACTGTATAGTAGCGATGACGAATCAAGCAGGCTTCTATGCCTCGTTAAAATATACGAAGCGTACTTCGGCGATCATTACTGTAACTCGCTTAGCAGGCGAACAGGAAAGCGCAGGAGTCCTCCAGTGGATTGCTATCGGTGAAAAGGGAACGGAAGTGGAGGAAACGCTTTTGGACAATGTCATTGAGGAAGAATGGGAAGAGAATCAGGATGACGAGGATGAGATGGATCTCGAACTGGAAATCCATGATGAAGATCAAGATGAATCCTATCTAGAGGAAGACGATCAAGGGCTTGCCTCAGAGGATGAAAATCACTCCTAAATGTTTGCGCGGAAGCAAGAAGAATATGAGTCTTTAAACGGGCCTTGATAAAGGGAGCTTTTCCTAATAAGCGAAGGACTCCCTTTTTTATCTTTTTTAGGTAACATAATTAAGTTATGGTCAACTATATATGACGAGACTTTCATTGAATTTGCGACAACCCAATAGTATAATTGCTCTGTATCCTTAGTCTGTATTTGTGTGGCATGGTAAATGGAGGGAATATCCGATGTTGACGACGATTGCCCAGGTTGGGCAGCATGTTGGACAAGAAGTACGTATGGGTTGCTGGTTATACAATAAGCGCAGCAGCGGTAAGATTCAATTTCTGCAGCTACGGGATGGCTCCGGCTTCATTCAAGGGGTAGTAGTGAAGGCAGAAGTAGCTGAGGACGTTTGGGAGAAAGCATCCCAATTAACACAAGAAAGTTCTTTATACATAACAGGTGTAGTTCGTGCCGATGACCGTGCGCCAAGCGGGTTTGAACTCACTGTAACCGGAGTGGAAATCATTCAGATCGCTCAGGAATATCCGATTTCGTTGAAAGAGCATGGCGTTGATTTCTTGATGGATCACCGTCATCTGTGGCTGCGTTCCCCGCGTCAACGTGCCGTTATGGCTGTTCGTTCTGAAATTATTCGTGCCATGTACGAGTTTTTCCAAGAGAACGGATTCTACAAGGTGGACCCACCGATTCTGACTCCAACCTCTGCGGAAGGAACGACGAATCTGTTCCATACTAAATATTTTGATGAAGACGCGTATTTGTCTCAGTCTGGTCAGCTTTATATGGAAGCGGCAGCAATGGCTCTTGGCCGGGTTTATTCTTTTGGACCAACTTTCCGTGCGGAAAAATCCAAAACACGCCGCCATTTGATTGAATTCTGGATGATTGAGCCGGAGATGGCTTTCGTCGATCACGAAGAAAACCTCCGTATCCAGGAAGCATTTGTATCCCATGTTGTGCAGTCTGTTCTGAAAAACTGTGAGCGTGAGCTGAAAACATTAGAGCGCGATACAACCAAACTGCAAAATGTAACAGGATCGTTCCCACGCATTACATATGATGATGCAATCAAGCTGCTTCAGGAAAAAGGCAGCGAGATCAAGTGGGGCGATGACTTCGGTGCACCAGATGAGACGATGATCGCTGAGCATTATGACAAGCCTGTTTTCATCACGCATTATCCGACCGAGATCAAGGCATTTTACATGAAGCCACATCCTGAGCGTCCGGAAGTGGTGTTGTGTGCAGACATGATCGCACCGGAAGGATACGGTGAAATCATCGGAGGCAGCCAACGGATTGATGACCCAGAGCTTTTGGAAAAGCGCTTTGCAGAGCATGAGCTATCCGAAGACGCTTATCGTTGGTATCTGGATCTTCGCAAATACGGTACAGTTCCGCATTCCGGCTTTGGTTTGGGCCTGGAGCGCACGATTGCCTGGATTTGTGGATTGGATCACGTTCGTGAAACCATTCCGTTCCCACGCATGCTGAACCGTCTCTATCCGTAGAGATTTTGTAACCGAAACACCCTGTTGCTATAGGGCAGCAGGGTGTTCCTATTGTGTGTACAGCGCGACTATCGTACTTCCTAGCCATTCCAACTCAGAGGTGAACATGCTTTATGGATTCACATATTTTGCGATTGTTGCAAGAAGGTGCAACATCCGTATCGAATCTACTACTCAAAATGTACAAACGGATGTCGTTGGCTGATGACGAAATGATGCTGCTCATCCAACTGCTCTCTTTTCAACAGGAAGGGAATCGTTTTCCTACCCTGACAGAGCTGGAGGAGCGCATGTCCATGTCTAGCATGAGACTGATTCAGTCGCTGCAAAAGCTGCTAAAAGAAGACTGGTTAAGCATTGATGAATTTATTGATCCGCAAACAGGGATGCGGCACGAGCAATACAATTTGACCCCGTTGTATCGAAAGCTGTACCAGACGTGGCGTGAACAGCAAACAGATACGCGTGCTGTAGAACCGCTTTTGGAGCCTTATCTGGAAACAGCTGCATCTCTCGAGGCGGAGCCAGTGGCCATTTATTCACGCTTTGAACAAGCATTTGGTCGTCCACTGTCACCGTTTGAACTGGAGAGTATTCATATGTGGACGGAGCAGGACGGTTATCAGGAGGAGCTGATTTTGACTGCACTCCGAGAAGCCGCGACTGTAGGAAAGCTGCACATTCGTTATATTGACCGGATCTTGCTGGAGTGGCAAAAGCAGCAAATCACCAGTGTAGAGCAGGCGCGCCTGTACAGCCTCAATTTCCGTAGACAATCTAGTGCAAAGGATTATCGGCAACCGCTTTGATTGATGACAATCAAGGCGGTTTTTTTGTACCTGCTGTTTTGCACGTACACGTACCCATTTTCCGCGACTGTCATACCATATTACGTAGATTCAAGTTTCAGGAGGGGAATGTCTTGTGGAAAAAAGAAAAAAAGGGGATTTACCTCACTGGGTAACACCTGGTGTCTTCTCTGGTACTTATGCTGTCGATGAAGCTGTAGAGCGTATTTCCATCGTGAAGCCAGTAGAGAAGCCACCAGAAGCAGAGATAAAGGTAACCGTACAGGAGGGAGAAGCCAAGCTGGAAGCAGCTCCCAATACAAAAGCGGAATTGGTGCTAGAGCCTTCCTTCGAGATCATCATGCGCGAGACGGATGTAGCGACAAGTGAAGAGCTACAAAACTTGGAGCAGGAAGTTGCTTCCTTAAAAGAAACGGTCGCGGCATGGGAGAAGAAGTGGAAGGAAGCGGAGGAGAGTCAAAAAAAAGAAATGCAATACCTCTATCAGGTGGTCCTTTCCCTGAAAAAGGAGTGGGAGATCGAGCGGAATGAACATCGCCATAATTAGTCCCGGGCCATTCTCGGTGCCACCCGTCAAAGGCAGCTCGGTGGAGCATGATATTGACGAAGTGACCAAAATGATTGATCCCGAGCATCAGGTGACGATCTATACCCGCAAGTGCGCCACTTATCCAAAATCCTCTGTGGAAGAAAATCGCGAGTTTATTCGATATGCGTATAATGGACCGACCCCGTATTTGCAAAAAATTATCAAGCATATTCGCAAGCACAAGCCAGATGTCATTCTTGTAGAGAACAGACCGACTTATGTGCTTGCACTCAAGCGTCATTTTCCAAAAATCCCTGTGTTCGTCAACATGCATTCACATGTATATGGCTCTACCGCGATTATTAGCAAGGAAAAGATGAAAAAGGTTGTGCGTCAGGCGTCAGGCTTTTTCACTAACAGCGAATTTTTGCGGCAGCATTTTATGAAAGCAAGCCGTATTCCTGCACACAAAATTCATGCGGTTCATCTCGGGGTCGATGTCTCTCCGTATCAAGTAGCAAAGCAGCACTATTCGATCAAAAAGCTGCGCAAGCAAATCGGTCTCAAGGCAGAGGATCGTGTTCTCTTTTACGCTGGGAGACTCATGCGCGGAAAAGGAGTGCATGTCCTTCTAAAAGCTTTCCGGCAGGTTAGTGAAAAAGATCCATTGGCCCGTCTAGTCATTGTCGGTGGTACAGGATACGGGAGCAATCGGTTAAACCCATATGTGAAAGAACTGAAGAAGCTGGCCAAACCATTGGGTGACAAAGTAAAGTTCGTCAATTTTGTCCCCAGTGCAAAAATGCCACTCTACTACCAGATCGGGGATATCGTTGCGACTCCTTCGGTTTGGAAAGAAGCTTTTTGCCGAGTGAATCTGGAAGCCATGGCATCTGGTAAGCCCGTTATTTCCACGCCACGTGGCGGGATCAAAGAGGTTGTGACCCATCAGGGAAGCGGCTTCTTAATTCCTCCTAAAGAGTGGAACAAAGAACTGCCAATCATTTGGGAGTTATTATGGAGCGCTCCCCATATTCGCACGGAAATGGGAAAACAGGCACTGATGCGAGCGAGACATTTTTCCTGGTACGCTACAGCACAAGGGTATCTAAAAGTATTTGAAAATGCTATAGAAAAACGAGATCTGGGAAAACAGCCACTTCAAAAAATCGGTTGAGAAACACTATCGGCCTATAGGTTGTTGCCCTTTCTTACTTCTGTGTGGACGTCTGCCCTGTCCAGAAACCAAGGTACGCATACCTTATAAGTATCGCAGAGCATAACTGGGGAGTGATACTTGTGAAAGGGTTAATCTTGTGTGCTGGACGTGGTACGCGACTGCACCCCTTCTCCTATTCGCAACCGAAAACCCTCCTCCCTGTGGCCAATCATCCGGTATTACACTATTGCATCCGCAAATTGCGTGAAGTGGGTGTCCATGACATCGGGATCGTCATTCACCCTTCTCAAGTGCAGATTCCTCCGTTCGTAGGTGATGGTAGTCAATTCGGGGCTGCCATTACGTTTATAGAGCAGGAGGAACCGCTGGGAATAGCTCATGCCGTCCAATTAGCGCAACCGTTCTTGCAAGACGAACCGTTTATCTTGTTACTTGGTGATAACTTGTTGATGGATTCGCTGCACGGGCTGAAGCGTGCGTTTTCCGAAGAAAATTCAGACGGTGTTGTGATGCTAAGTGAAGTGGAGAGACCACAGGATTATGGGATCGCCGAAGTACAGGAAGGGCGTCTGGTCTCAGTAGAGGAAAAACCCCGTCAGCCGAAGAGCAATCTGGCGGTAATTGGCGCATACCTGTTTACCAAATCCATTTTTGAGTCGATTGCTACACTCCAGCCATCCAGCCGTGGTGAATATGAGATCACGGATGCGATTCAGTCTTTGATTGATCGCGGTTTTCATATTGCTCATGCCGTTACAAGTGGCAAGTATTCGGATGTGGGAACCATAGATCGTTGGCTGGAGGCTAACCGGTGGGTACTGACACGGGATTTGGGTGTCACTCATCAGGTTGGCGATGAAACCAGTGTAGTCAATTGTGAAATTGTCGGCCCGGTATTAATCGGGAAAGGATGCAAAATTGAAAATTGCCGTTTAGGCCCATTTGTTTCCATTCAAGATGGTGTTCATCTCAAAAATTGTACACATATTGAGAATAGCATTCTTCTTGAAAACAGCTCGTTGCAGGACGTCACCTGGAAATTGACCGATAGTGTATTCGGCCGTTCCTCCAATTTAGAGGGTCATTCTACTGATAGCAGCGGCGTGTTCATTTTGAGTGACAAATCATCGATTCGCATTCCGGCTGTGAAGAGGGAGGAGCTATGATTCCGACCTTTACTGTTGTTATCCCAACCTATAATCGTGCTTCATTCATCCGCAAAGCAATCAGAAGTGTCCTGAAGCAAACCTCAAAGGACTGGAAGCTGTTGATCATGGATGATGCATCGACGGACAGAACAAGGCAAAAGGTAGAAAAGTATCTCTATCATCCAAACATCATGTACTATCGCATGGAGAAAAATTCAGGGATATCCAAAGTGATGAACCAAGCACTGTCCATGGTGGATACACCCTACCTCGTACAGCTCGATTCCGATGATTGGTTGCCAAAGCGAACCTTGGCGATTTTGAAGAAGTACATTAAGAAGAGCAAAAAAAGCACGGCACTGTTTTACGGAAACATAAAAATTTGGCGCGTAAAGCGGGGGAGGTATTACAACCCGTTTCTGGTCAAACACAAACATTTCCGCAACAAATATCAGTTTTTAAAGTACAACCGCTGGATGGTCGCTCCTCGTTGCTACCGGGTAGCTGCCCTGCATGAAGTAGGAGGCTGGGATACGTCCGATAAATACGAAGGTAGAATTATGGAGGACAGACGAATCGTCCTGCGTTTAATCGAAAAGTACCGAGTCCGATATATTAATCGCAAGCTGTATAACCGGACAAAACACCGAGGACAGCTGACAGACAACAAAATGAAGCGTAGACGCAATCACCTCCGGAAAAAGACGTTCAAGCATTACTTGAAACGATGGGGGAAAAAGTACAAAGCAGTTTACGGGTATAAAAATGGATATCTGGTAATCAAACGGCTGAAGAAAGTGAGGCGGCGTCGTCGATGACAAAAGCGCTTGTTACCGGTTGTGCCGGTTTTATCGGGTCTCATTTGACTCAGCGCTTGCTGAATGACGGAGTAACAGTCATCGGAATTGATGGGTTTGTGGACAATTACGATGTGGCTGCGAAGCTTCGTAATTTGGCAGAGATCGGGAATCGCCCTGCCTTTACCTTTCACTCGACTATGCTGCAAGCACAACGCTGGAAGGATTGGCTAGATGGAGTTGATGTTGTCTATCATCTAGCCGCCCTACCAGGTGTTCGAAATAGCTGGGGTAAGGCTTTTACCGATTATGTCAGCCACAATATTTTGGCAACGCAATTTTTACTGGAGGCATGTCTACAGCTCCCAAAACCACCTGTAGTAGTCGTCTCCTCTTCATCCTCTGTCTACGGAACGATGCAAGGCTCTTATACAAATGAGAGCGCACCGCTTCGTCCCGTTTCCCCGTATGGAATGACAAAGGAAGCGATGGAGCAAATTTGCTTGGTTTATGTGAAAGCATTCGGGTTACCCATTACGATGCTGAGGTACTTCACGGTCTACGGCCCAAGGCAGCGGCCTGATATGGCATTTCACCGTTTTTTCCGCCAACTGATGAAGGGAGAACCGGTGGCAGTATTTGGCGACGGCCAGCAGACGAGGGACTTCACCTATGTGACTGATGCGGTAGAGGCAAACTTGCTGGCTGCCAAGCATGCAGCTCCAGGGGAAATATTCAATGTCGGCGGTGATCGTGAAATAAAGCTCATTGATGTATTAAATATCATGGGTGGGTTACTCAGCACGACCCCACAAATTGTTTATCAGAACGGTCCAGCAGGGGATTCGAAGCGCACTTGTGCGGATATCACTCTGGCACAAAGCCGTTTGGGATACCACCCGAAGGTGTCATTGGAGGATGGTTTACGCCAACAGTTAGCTGATATGCGTTCGCAAAGAAAAGGACCATGACATATACAGGAGGACAGCCCTATGCATCGGGTCCTCGTTTATCGAAGAAAGTTTCTCCCTAAGAGCGAAACCTTTATTTATGAGCAATTGATTGGACATCGTCAGGTCAAAACGATGGTCTTGACGAGACAACGACCATTTAATCGAAAACAGTTTCCATACTCGCCGGTCTATGTGCGCAAGCGTATGACCGGCCTCTCCACATGGTTGAGACGAAAAAAAATAAAATGCCTGCACGCCCGTTTTGGGCCGGCTGGCTTGGAATTGCTGCCGTATGCAAGAAAAACGAAGCTGCCCTTGATTACGTCCTTCCACGGGTTTGATGCGACCAAAAGGGTCAGGGAAAATCCTGTGTACCGACGGGCTTTGAAACGTCTTTTTCGACGGGGAAAAGCTTTTACAGTTGTAAGTAACCACATGAAAAAACGGCTCATTCGTTTAGGATGCCCAGCGAGAAAAATTACGCTTGTTCGTTCGGGGATTGATTTGCGAAAATTCCCGATGCTGCCCGCGCAGCCCGTTGAGAACGGCGAATTCCGACTGCTGAGTGTTGGCAGGCTGACTGAGAAAAAAGGGATGGACACCTTAATCAAGGCGTTCTCACGGGTTCATAAGTCACATCCGGGAGCCAAGCTGATCATCGTCGGTGAGGGAGATCAGAAAAAAAAGCTGAAGCGACTGGTGAAAAAATATAGCTTGGGCAAACGGGTTGTCTTTAAGGGGGCTTTGCCACATCGAGAAGTGCAGCACGAGCTGGCGAGATGTCATCTGTTTGTCATCGCTTGCAAGACAGCGCGAAATGGCGATCAAGAAGGGATTCCCAATGTGTTAATGGAAGCGATGGCGTCTGGACGTCCAGTCATTTCTACCTATCATTCAGGTATTCCAGAATTGGTGGAAAACAAGCAGACAGGATACCTTGTACCAGAGCGTTCTCCTACAAAATTGGCGAAGATGATCACCCACGTTCTGTCGCAGCGAAATGAATGGGCAGAAATCGTCTCACGCGCGAGAGAGAAAGTGGAAAAAAACCACGATATCAACAAGCAGCGGGCTAAATTGGAAGAGTTGTATTTGCGCGTGATGAAAAAATGATGAGGTGAAACAATGAAAGTTGCCGTTATCGGTACCGGTTATGTAGGCTTGACGACTGCAATCTCTTTGGCCATGCATGGTCATGAGGTTGTGGGAATCGACCTTGTCGAGGCGAAAATAAAGATGCTAAGGCAAGGTCAGTCACCCATCTACGAGCCGGGACTGGAGGAGGCGCTCGCTGCCGTCCTGCAACAAGGGGTTTTGACATTTACGACAGATCTACTGGAAGCAAAGGAATCAGAAGTTCTTTTTGTTTGTGTCGGAACACCAGAATCCGCCGATGGGACAGCCGATTTGTCGTATTTGCTGGCATCTGTATCCGAAATCGGAACGATGCACAGCAGTGTACCACGTGCTCGTACGGTGGTAATAAAAAGCACGGTTCCAGTAGGGACAGGAGACCGAGTTGCTGGTTTATTGGGGGACTTCAAATCACTTTTTGTAGTGTCAAATCCCGAGTTTTTGCGTGAAGGCAATGCCCTCGTAGATGCATTGAAGCCTTCGCGAATTGTTATCGGGGCAAATCATGAGGAAGCCAAGGCTGTCATGGAGCGATTATATGACGGAGTTGCTGCGCCGCGCGTCTTGACGACAAGGGCCAATGCAGAGCTGATCAAATACGCCTCCAATGCCTTTTTAGCTACACGGATTTCCTTTATGAATGAGCTGGCACGATTAAGCAACGTACTTGGCACGGATATTTTGACAGTTGCCCACGGCATGGGACTCGATAGCAGAATCGGACCCGATTTTTTACGTGCAGGTGTAGGCTATGGGGGCTCCTGTTTTCCAAAGGATACGATTGCTTTGCTCCAGCTCGCGCAGGAACAAGGAGTTTCCCTGAACCTTTTAGATAAAGTACGGGAAATCAATCGGACCCAGCCGTTGTGGTTTTTACAGCTAGTCAAAAACGCAATTCCTGAGCTGAAAGGCAAAGAAATAGCTTTGCTCGGATTAGCTTTTAAGTCTGATACCGATGACATCAGGGAAGCGCCGGCACTTGCGCTCATCGAGGAATTACAGCGCTGCGGGGCCAGTATTCGCGCTTACGATCCGATTGCATCTTCTGCAGTTCAAAAGTTATTTCCAGGCGTTTCGTATTTCGGTACCCCCGCAGAAGCCTGCCAGGGTGCTCACGCCGCTTTACTCGTAACGGAGTGGAAGGAATGTGTTCAACTGCCTTGGGATGAAATTTATTCGAATATGGCTCATCCAGCACTTTTTGACGGTCGAAACGCATGGCCAGTGAAAGAAGTGAGGGAGGCCGGCTTTCACTATACAGGCGTGGGCAGAAGCTGACTTTTCCAAACCGGAAGAGCTCAGCTTTTTTTCTGGAAACTGCTTGTTCCCGGATGAAACGGCTTCTTATTCCTGAGTAGCCGCGATAAAGGTTTTCTTCTCATTTGAACCGAATAACAGAATAGGATAGGATAAGAATATGGATGATTTGGCCATATCAAAGACAAGAATCCGAGGGAGTGATCACGGTGAACAAAAGCAAAACACTGCCTAAACGCAGTGACGTCCCCGCTGAATACAAATGGCGTTTGGAAGATATTTATCCAAGCGATGCTGATTGGGAAAAAGATGTACAGAAAAGCAAGCAGCTTGCTGATCAGATTGCAGCACTGAAGGGTACTCTTGGTCAATCGGGCAAGCAATTGCTACAGGCATTGACATTGCAAGATGAACTGCTAAAGACACTCGATCAGGTATACGTCTATGCTCGCATGAGACGAGATGAGGACAATGCCAACAGTAAGTACCAAGGTCTAACCGACCGTGCAACAGGTTTGAGCACACAAGTATACGGTGCGATTTCTTACATACAGCCGGAAATTCTGGCTATCTCCAATGAAGAGCTGGAGAATTGGATCAAAGAGGAAGAAGGACTTGCGCATTACCGTATTCTGCTGGAGGAGATCATGCGCTTTAAACCGCATACGTTATCCTCAGAGGAAGAGGCACTACTGGCAAACATGAGCGAGCTCGCTTCCTCCCCCTCCAAAATATATGGAATGCTCAATAATGCCGATATGAAATTCCCGATGATTAAAGACGAAAACGGGGAAGAGGTAGAGCTGACCAAGGGACGCTATACGCAGTTTATGGAGAGCAAGGATCGTCGTGTGCGCAAAGAGGCTTTTGAGGCATTGTATGAAACGTACGGGAAATTCCGCAATACGATTGCCGCTTCGCTGACATCAGCGATCAAAGGTGATGTGTTCTACTCACGTACTCGCAAATATCCATCTGCTCTGTATGCAGCTCTGTTTGCTGACAATGTGGACTTGTCCGTGTACGACAATCTGATTGCTACGGTACGCGAGCATTTGCCACTGATGCATCGATACATCGCGCTGCGCAAAAAGCTGCTCGAAGTAGATGAGCTGCACATGTATGATCTCTACGTGCCAATCGTACCTGAGGTGGAGATGAACATACCTTACGACCAGGCGGTATCAACGATCAAGGAAGCACTGCATCCGCTCGGAGAAGAGTATGGACGCATCCTGGAGGAAGGGTTCTCCAATGGATGGATAGACGTTCATGAGAATGAAGGGAAGACGAGTGGTGCCTACTCATGGGGCGCTTACACGACTCATCCATTCGTCTTGATGAACTATCAGGATAACGTCAATAACATGTTTACTCTCGCTCATGAAATGGGACATGCGCTGCACAGCTACCATTCGAATCATGCACAGCCATACACGTATGCTGACTATAAAATTTTCGTTGCCGAGGTCGCATCTACTCTGAATGAGGCGTTGTTGATGAATCATCTGCTTGAAACGACGACAGACAAAAAGCAACGGATGTATTTGATTAACTACTATCTGGAGCAGTTCCGTGGCACGGTGTTCCGTCAAACGATGTTTGCTGAGTTTGAGAAAATCGTCCATGCAAAAGAAGAGCAGGAGGAGCCGCTCACGGCTGATTCCCTGAGTGAAATTTATCGGGAATTGAATGTAGCCTACCACGGACCGGACATGGTTGTTGACAAAGAAGTTGATTTGGAGTGGGCGCGAATTCCTCACTTTTACCGCAACTTCTATGTCTACAAGTACGCGACTGGCTTCTCAGCGGCGACCTCACTCTCCAAGCAGATTTTGGAGGAGGGAAAGCCAGCAGTTGATCGCTACTTGCAATTCCTCAAGGGCGGCAGCTCCGATTATCCATTGAATTTGCTCAAGACAGCGGGAGTAGACATGACCTCGGCCGCGCCAATCGCAGAGGCATTGAGTGTATTCAAAGGCCTCTTAGAAGAGATGGAGCAGCTTGTAGGAGAATAGGTTTCTGAGTCAAATAATAGTCAGGCAAAATGACAGCCGAGGGACAATCCCTTTGGCTGTTTTTTCATGTTTAACCTTTTCATAGAAAAATGACTAAAAAACGGTAACTGAATCATATTTCCATCGTATATACTTTTGACTTGCGCATATTCTCCGACTTGGGACGGAGGGGAAGTTCCATCCGGTGACTGTTTTGCAGTGTAGGGAAAAACTGGCACAATAACGCAAGGGAATGATTGTAAAACTTGGAGGAATCACTGTGAAAAAACGAGTGTCGGTTGTTTTGGCTTCACTTTTGCTCGTCACGGCTGGATGCGGCGGACCAGCTGCTGAAACACCACAGCAGGCAGAGGCAGAAGTAAAAGCAAAAGTAGTGGAGGTAGTCACGGTTAAAAAGGAAAGCAGCCCAGTATTACTGCGGGTAACGGGAATGGTCGAGGCAAAACGCGATGCCATGCTGCCGTTCGGAACCGGAGGAACGATCTCTACAATTTCAGCGATCAAGGGAACGAAAATTTCCCAAGGTCAAGTTTTGGCAACATTGGACGCCAAGTACTTCCAGAGAGAAGTAGAGGCAGCTGCAAGCCAGGTGGAAGAGGCGACAGCACGTCGTACGAAGACACTCAAAGGAGCAACCGCAGAAGCGATTGAAAAACAACGTCTGCAAGTCAAAAGTGCGCAAGAAAAATTGGAAAAGGCGAAGCAGGATGTCGCAACGGATGAAAAGCTATTAGCCGGTGGAGCTATCTCGCAAAGCGAAATAAATGAACGAAAACGTGCCCTCACTCAAGCAGAAATTTCTGTGCGAGATGCCCAGCTGGCGCTAGATGAGTTGATGCGCGGGGCACAGCCAGAGGATATTGCTTTGGCGAATGCTTCAATCAAGCAAGCGAGCGGTCAGGTTGAACGGGCCAAAAAGAGTCTGGATGATGCCAAGATTCAAGCGCCTTTCTCGGGAACCATCGTAGATGTTTACAAGCAGGTAGGCGAGCAAGCATCAGGTGGCGAGAATATTATCCATCTGGTTGATCTATCTGAGGTAAAGGTGACTTTGGACGTAACGAACGATTTGATCAGCCAGTTCCAAGAGAAAGCAAAGGTACAGGCTGCATCTGATGATGGCAAAAAGAGCGAAGGAACAGTTACGTTTGTCTCGCCAGTCGTTGACAAGCAGACAGGTAAATATCGTGTGGAAGTAACGATTCCAAACTCAGATGGGTACTGGCGTGGTGGAATGGCAGCTGTTGTGGAGATGCCACGCAAAGTCAACGGCTTCCTCGTTCCGCTTGAAAGTGTCGGCGTAAGTCAAGAGCAGCATTATGTGATGGCAGTCGAAAATGGCTTGACTGTGAAAAAACAGGTCAAAACGGGACAGATGGTCGATGACCAGATTGAAGTTGTTTCTGGAATCAAAGAAGGAGACCAGCTTTTGCGCAGTGGAATCACGTTCTACGTCGAGGGGCAAAAAGTTGAGGCGAAGGGAGAATAGAGCATGAACAAGATGATTCTCTTTTTGCTGAAAAGACGGTTAATCGTCTACCTCTTTACGTTCTTGATCGTGATTGCGGGACTAGGCTCATTAATGAGCTTTAACATCGAGCTGGTTCCGAAGACGAACTTCCCGATGCTCTCTGTCAATATTTCAGGTGGGTCACTTCCTCCAGAAGAGATGGAAGAGAAGATCACGAAGAAAATTGAGCAGGAATTGAAGACGCTGGCAGATATCAAGGAATATTCTTCAAACACAGGCACGGGCTATGTCAACATGACGATCAAAGCGAAAGAGGGTAGAGGAGAGCAAGCCAAGCAGGATGTACAAAATGCAGTGAATCGCCTGCGCAACGGCTTTCCTAAAGCAGTAGATACGGTCAACGTTTCCCAAATGAATTTCGGTGACGAACAAATGATTGACTACGCGTTGGTTGGAGCAGATCCTCAAGCTATGCTGAGTATCGCCAAAACGACGATAAAAGATAGAATTGAAGAAGTACCAGGAGTAAAGGAAGTGAAAGTCTCCGATAGGAGCTTTGAAAATCAGATTGCGATCAGCTTACTGCCAGAACGCCTTAATGCTTACCGGACAACACCTGAAGCGGTTATTTCCCAGCTGAAAGAAACAAACTGGAAGCAAGCGATCGGAACCTTGGAAAATACCGGGTTTGATACAGTTGTCATGATTGATAACACATACAATACGGTTCAAGAAATGACTGTGCTGCCGATTAATACGCCAAACGGGACAGTCACGCTGGAACAGCTCGCAACCATTGAGGATTTGCGTGGAAAAGTGAAAAACTCCGTTGCACTCACCAATGGTAACGTATTTGTTCACTTGAGTGTATCGCGAGCTGATGGCAGCGATTTGATTACGACACAAGGCTTGGTAGAAGATGTGGTCCGTGAAATCAATGCGGAGGCAAACGGACAGTATAAAATGAAGGTCATGTTTGAAGCAGTGTCCTACATTCAGCACGCTGTTTCCAACTTGAGCCGCGATGTTATGATCGGTGGCGCGCTGGCGATCATTATCCTGTTCGTCTTCTTGCGCAACTGGCGTGTGACACTGGTAATTGCCACAACCCTCCCGCTCTCGGCATTTATGACGTTTATCGCAATGAAGCTTGGCGGTTACAATATCGACATGATTACGCTCTTGTCAATGAGTCTTTCGGTCGGTCTGATCGTGGACGCAGCGATTGTTGTACTTGAAAGCATTTATCATTTCCGAGAGAAGGGCGAGCCGCTCTCTCAAGCGATTGTAAAAGGGACAAGGGAAGTATTGACCCCTGTTTTTACATCGCAGCTGACAATCATCATCGTATTTTTGCCACTCATTTTCGCTGATTTTGAAGATTGGCTAAAGCCGATCCTGACGACGATTGCTTTTACGGTATCATCAGCGATTATTGCATCGACGATTGCAGCCTTTTTCTTTGTACCTGTGTTCTCTGACCGATTCTTGCAGAAGGACAAAAATGTTTCTATCGAAGGAGAAGGAAAAGAAAATGCGATTAATCGCGCATTCAATGGCTTACTTAAATTAGCTTTGCGCCATCGTGTCAAAACAATGATTCTATCTTTGGCGATGCTTGTTGGCGTAGTATTCCTGATGCCATTTATGAAGATGGGGCAAGGGATTAACCCGAACGAAAATTTGGTGTTTGCCACGATTCAAATGCCAACCGGTTCTACCTTAGAGCGTTCGCAAAAAGCGGCGCTGACAGCTGAGGATGCATTGCGGCAAATTCCTGAAGTAAACGACATCTTTTTCTTCTCCTCCAAGGAAAGCTCAGAAATCTTCATCTCCTTGAAGCCAAAGAGCCAGCGTGAGAGAGACAAGGATGCATTGACGCTGGATATTAATGAGAAGCTGAAGTCTGTCCCTGAAGTTGATTCCATTTCTACATCGTTCGGCAGTCAAGGAGCAAGTGCTCCGATTCAGCTGGATATTGTCGGGGAAGAAATGGAGCCGATGAGCAAGCTCGCGACAGATGTCGAAGGCATGCTGGCGACGATTCCAGGTTTGGATAATATCCGCAACGACTTTAAAGAGGGTAAAGAAAAAGTAACGCTCGTACCTAAGCAGGATGCACTAGCTCGTCTGGATGTCGATCACCGTTCTTTGCTGCAACAGCTGAGCATGATGATTGGAAATCAGCAAATCACCTCCATTACGAAGCATGGAATCGAGGTAGATGTGATCGCCAAGATGCCAGACAATTGGCTGAAGCACCCTGATCAACTGCGCAATGTTACCGTAAGCGCAAGAAATGGCGCGCAAATACCGCTTGTAGACTTAGTTGACATCACATACAGCAAATCACCTGTGACCATTACTCATGAAAAAGGTCATCGCATCGTAAAAGTATCAGCCGAGATGCAAGGTACTGACCTCGGTACAGTTGGCCGCGAAATCAATGAGAAATTGCCGACATTAGCGGTTCCGGCAGGACTCAAAATCGAAATCGCAGGAAAGCTGAAAGAGCAAAGTGCCAACATGACACAAGGGATCTTTGTATTCGTTGGTGTCCTTGCCTTGATTTACGTGATCATGGTCGCTCAGTTTGGCCGTTTGTCCCAACCGTTTATCATTTTGCTGACTATACCGATGGCATTAGTGGGCGTGGTGATTGGGTTTGTCATAACACAACGGGTGTTTGGGGAGCTCGCGATGATTGGGATTATCATGCTGGTTGGTATTGTCGTTTCGAATGCGATTTTGCTGATCGACCGAATCAACCTGCTTCGTAATCGTGGAATGAAGACAGGCGAAGCGATCATTCAAGGGACGAAGGATCGGGTACGTCCAGTTATCATGACCAAGCTGACTGCGATCCTCGGGATGCTCCCGATGGGGCTCGCGATGGCGGAAGGCTCCGACCTGGAAGCGCCTCTCGCGACTGCCGTTATCTCCGGCTTGATCTTCCATACAATGGTTACTCTGGTTCTCGTGCCGGTTTTGTACTCGCTATTTGAGGGGGCAAAAGAACGCCGACTTGCTCGCAAAGAAGCACGGAAGGAAAAGCGCGAGAGCAAGAAGGCACTCAAAGAGAAACTTCCGCAAGATACCGATTTGTAAATAAGATGAGAGGAGAAGGGGAGTGTGCGAAAACCCTTCTCTTTTTCTTTTCGTTCGTTTGAAAGTTCGGTAGAATAAAGGAATAAGCATACATAACAAGATCGCTTGAAGGGAGAATGGACATGGATTTGCAGCTTCAAGGGAAAACGGCTATCGTACTGGCTTCTTCCAAAGGACTAGGAAAGGCAACTGCATTATGTCTCGCGCAAGAGGGGGCGAATGTGACGATTTGTGGGCGTGATGAGGCGGCACTCGCATCTGTTCGTTCGGAGATTGAGCAGGCTACTGGCAAGGCACCTTTGGCGGTTACGATCGACGTGACAAAAGAAGAGGATATCAAACGCGTAGTAGAAGAGACAGTCAATCACTTTGGCACCGTTCACATTTTGATTAACAACTCCGGCGGACCAGCTGTTGGAAAATTTGATCAATTGACAGATGAGCAGTGGATTTCCGCCTTTGAGCTGAATTTGCTCAGCTATGTTCGCGCCATTCGGGCTGTGTTGCCACATATGCGCGAAAACAAGTTTGGACGAATCATTAATTTTGCTTCATCGTCATTTAAACAACCGCTGGAAAACCTGATTTTGTCCAATACATTCCGCACGGGAGTTCTCGGACTTGCGAAAACCCTGTCATCGGAGCTGGGGCCAGACGGAATTTTGATTAATACAATTGGACCAGGACGGATCGCAACCGATCGTGTAGCACAATTGGATGGTCTGAGTGCAGAGGCGCAAAGCACCAGCGCTGATGAGGTTCGCGCAAAATGGGAAAAACAAATACCACTTGGACGCTACGGTCAGCCAGATGAGTTTGCTCGCATGGTGACATTTCTCGCGTCTCCAGCAAATAGCTACGTAACCGGTCAGGCACTTCTCGTAGATGGTGGTATAGTAAAGGCGATCTAATTGCAGAGGACACGTAAAAAAATTACGAGAAGGAGGAAGAACGAATGAGTAAAGAAAGCTCTTTTGATATCGTTTCCAAAGTAGAGATGTCTGAGGTAAATAATGCGATTCAGACTGCACTGAAGGAAATTGAAAATCGTTTTGACTTTAAAGGAAGCAAAAGTAACATATCACTGGATAAAGAGGAACTCGTCCTGATTTCCGATGATGATTTCAAGCTGACCCAAGTGAAAGATATTTTGCTTGGTAAGCTGGTGAAACGCGATGTGCCGATCAAAAACCTGGATTACGGGAAAGTCGAGCCAGCTGCGGGCGGTACTGTACGTCAACGCGTCAAGCTGGTTCAAGGCATCGATAAAGACAATGCCAAAAAAATCAACAATATTATTAAAGAAGCAGGGGTAAAGGTAAAAACGCAAATTCAGGACGATCAGATCCGTGTGACTGGCAAAAGCAAAGACGAGCTCCAGCAAGTCATCCACGCTATTCGCAAAGCAGACTTGCCATTGGACGTACAATTTATCAACTATCGATAATTACTAGAAAAGTTTTGCTTCTAACTCTCTACCTCCTTGCGTATGCATGTACTAATAGGTGACAAGCACTTGCGAAAGGGAGAGTAGAGACATGAAGGTCTTTATTATCAGTATGCGCAATCTCATTTTAGGTGGAATCGTCTTCGTCGTGGTCCTGGTGGCAGGAATCGTGCTATTGGTGAAAGATCCTTTGCACGTCTCAGACTCGTACCGACCAGGAGAAGCGAGTGTTCCCACAACGGCTACTGCGCTAGATAGTCAGCCGACCAGCACGGAAAAACCGTTGTTGAACATGGATATCAAGGTCGACGGCACTACAGCAGAAGTCTCCTTGCTCACGCAGAACTTTCAGTTTGTCCAAGATAATGGCGAGCTGAACCAAAAGCCTGTATTTGGTCAAGGACATGCGCACCTGTATATTGATGGGGAAGCAAAAGGGATGATCTATCACCCAGAGTTCTTGCTGAAAAAGCTGCCCAAGGGTGAGCATGAAATTCGCGTAGAGCTAAACTACAGTAACCATCTGCCGTACAAGGTGGAAGCGACACAAAAATTTGTGGTCAAATAAGAAGGAAGCGTTCCAATCGAGGGACGCTTTTCTTTTTGCAGGTGAGCAGGAATAGGCTGGAAGGAAGAAGAATCATGATGATATATAGCTGAATAGTCTGAATTTTTAAGGAGGGGGAGCTTTTAATGCTGCGATCCATTACCATTGGTGATTTATTGGATGAAACAGCCGGACTTTATCAGGAAAAAGAGGCAGTCGTTTACCAGGAGAAATCACTCCGGTATACATTCGGGCAATTTCAGGAAAAATGCAACCAGGTAGCCAGAGGCTTCATGTCGTTGGGAATTGAAAAAGGGCAAAATGTAGCAATCTGGGCGACAAACGTTCCTGAATGGGTCATTTCCCAATTTGCTACGGCCAAAATGGGCGCTGTGCTCGTGACAGTCAATACCAGCTATCGAGCACATGAGCTGGAATATTTATTGCGCCAATCTGAATCAACCACGCTGCTCTTGATTGAATCGTATCGAGATGCCAGTTATATAGAGATGATTAGAGAAATATGTCCTGAGCTGGCAGAGTGCAAACCAGGAGAGCTCAAATCAAAGCGACTCCCCCACTTAAAAAATGTGATCTTTTTAGGAGAAGAACGCCAACCTGGGATGTTCCTCTGGAAGGACCTTTTGGAGCGATCAGAGCAGGTTACAGAAGAGGAACGTGTCGATAGACAGAAATCGCTCCATCCTGACGATGTGATCAATATGCAGTACACATCCGGTACGACAGGATTTCCAAAAGGGGTCATGCTCTCTCATGTAAACATCGTCAACAATGCGATAAAGGTAGCCGAGTGCCAAGGCTTGGGCGTCGAAGACAGGGTATGTATTCCCGTTCCTTTTTTCCACTGCTTTGGCTGCGTAATGGGCACGCTCGCTTGCGTGGCCACAGGAGCGACGATGGTCCCTGTAACCGCATTTGATCCCGGACTTGTCCTCTCCATCGTAGAGCAGGAGCGATGCACGGCTTTGTACGGTGTACCGACTATGTTCATCGCAGAATTGAACCATCCGACCTTTGCGGATCGTGACCTCGGCTCGTTACGAACAGGGATCATGGCGGGTTCCTTGTGCCCGATTGAAGTGATGAAAAATGTCGTCGACAAGATGGGGATACGAGACATTACGATCGCATACGGGCAAACAGAGTCATCTCCAGTAATTACGCAGACAAGACCGGAGGATTCGATTGAGCGAAAGGTAGCTACAGTGGGACGGCTTCATGAAGGCGTGGAAGCAAAAATTATTGATCCAGCAACAGGAGAAAGCCTTCCTCCAGGTGTCCAGGGAGAATTGTGCACACGCGGATATCTGGTAATGAAAGGATACTATAACATGCCTGATCAGACTGAAAAGGCAATCGATGCTGATGGTTGGCTGCACACAGGAGATTTGGCGACCGTAGATGAAGAAGGCTATTTCAAAATTACCGGTAGACTCAAGGACATGATTATCCGCGGAGGAGAGAATATTTATCCGCGCGAGATCGAGGAATTTCTATACACCCATCCAAAAATTCTCGATGTACAAGTGGTTGGTGTACCAGATCCGAAATACGGGGAACAGGTACTGGCTTGCATCCGCGTAAAACCAGATACAGATTTGACCGAAGCAGAAATCCGTTCCTATTGCGAAGGAAAGATTGCGCACTTCAAGATCCCTCGTTATGTACAGTTTGTCACCGAGTATCCAATGACGGCTTCTGGAAAAATCCAAAAATACAAATTGAGAGAGCACGCGTTGCAGTTGCTTGGTTTGTCTGCCAATGAGGCGACTGAAACAGCGTAGGGGTTCTTTACAACTCTTCCTGTGTCTACTATGATGAGTGGACATGTACAGAGAGGAGCAGCAGGGAAATGGAGATACGTTTATTAGGTCCAGAGGATGCAGCAGCTTTTTCCAAGGTAAGGCTTGAAGGGCTGCAGAAAGATCCAGATGCGTTTGGAGCTTTGTATGAAGAAGAGATCAAACGGACGGATGCAGAATGGAAAGAAAGACTCTCTAATGCCCACACGGGGGACAGCGGCTTTTTTGGAGCCTTTGTTGAAGGTGAAATTGTAGGAATTATCGGCTTCTTCCGAAATAGGGGGACAAAAGTTCGTCACAAAGTTTCGGTCGTCTCCATGTACGTAAGTGAAGCCCATCGTGGAACAGGGATTGCAGCAGGGCTGATGCAGGAAGAGATTTCCTATTTGAAAAAGCTTGGCGATGTTGATCAAGTCCAGCTCGCAGTCGTGACTTCCAACCCGGCAGCCGTTCGTTTTTATGAAAAAATGGGCTTCCTCCCTTATGGCTTTGAGAAAAAGGCATTGAAAATAGGGGATCGTTACGTTGACGAAACCCATATGTACATGATGATAAACGAGTAGCACTAAACTTACATGAACAAATAAAAGCGAAGGCATGCCTATGCAGAATGCCTTCGCTTCTCTATGGTTATTCATTAATCGGTGAAAATTAGCGGCGGTTTGCCTCGTAAGCAGCGATTTTGTCCTCATACTGCAAAGTAATGCCGATGTCATCCAGACCGTTCAACAGGCAGTAACGGCGGTAGGAATCTACTTCAAACGGGTAGGAGAGACCTTCACTGTCACGAACGACCTGTTCTTGCAAATCGACGGTCAGATGATAATCCTTTTTGCCTTGAGCACGATTGAACAGCTCATCTACCTGCTCTTCACTGAGAGTGATTGGCAGGATGCCATTTTTAAAGCAGTTGTTGTAGAAAATATCAGCGAAAGATGGAGCAATCACCACGCGGAAGCCATAGTCCATCAAAGCCCACGGTGCATGCTCACGAGAAGAGCCGCAGCCAAAGTTGTTACGGGCAAGGAGGATCGTGGAATCTTTATATTCCGGTGTGTTCAGAATAAATGAGTCAATGGTGGAGCCATCAACTGCAAAGCGCCATTCGTAGAACAGGAATTGACCAAATCCGCTGCGTTCAATGCGTTTCAAAAACTGTTTCGGGATAATGGCGTCTGTATCGACGTTTACACGATCCAGGGGTGCTACGAGTCCGTTATGGATGACAAATGGATTCATTGGAATACCTCCTTGCTTGCGTTTTCGCTTTTCCATTCACGTACGTCAACAAAGTGACCAGCAATCGCTGCTGCTGCAGCCATTTCAGGGCTGACAAGGTGAGTACGACCTCCGCGTCCCTGACGACCTTCGAAGTTACGGTTGGAAGTAGAAGCGCAACGCTCGCCTTCTGACAGGATGTCTGGGTTCATAGCGAGACACATGGAGCAACCTGATTCGCGCCAGTCAAAGCCAGCTTCTTGGAAAACGAGGTGCAAGCCTTCTTGCTCAGCAAGTTGCTTCACTGCTTGAGAGCCTGGTACAACCATTGCATGAACGGAAGGGGACACCTTGCGGCCTTTTGCTACTTCAGCGGCTTTACGCAAGTCCTCAATCCGACCATTGGTACAGGAGCCAATGAAAACACGGTCGATTTTGATTTCACTCATTGGTGTGCCGGGTGTCAGATCCATATAAGCAAGAGCGTCCTGAGCAGCTTTGCGTTGAGCTGTTGTTTCAAAGGACTCAGGGTCTGGAACTGTGCTTGTAATATTCGTACCCATACCTGGGCTAGTTCCCCACGTTACTTGTGGTGCGATTTGAGTCGCATCGATCTCTACACAGGTGTCATATTGTGCACCTTCGTCTGTGCACAGCTGTTTCCAAGCTTCTACAGCAGCGAGGAAGTCTTCGCCTTGTGGCACAAAGCGTTTGCCCTTCAAATAATCAAAAGTGGTTTGGTCTGGTGCGATCAGTCCTGCACGAGCACCACCCTCGATTGTCATGTTGCAGACAGTCATGCGCTCTTCCATCGTCAGGTTACGGATGGCAGCGCCTGTATATTCAACTACATAACCTGTTGCGAAATCTGTTCCGTATTTTGCGATAATCGCCAAAATCAAGTCCTTAGCGCTTACACCGAAAGGCAGGTCGCCGTTTACACGCACTTCCATTGTTTTTGGCTTCAGCTGCTGGAGACATTGGGTAGCGAGGACATGCTCTACTTCACTCGTACCGATCCCAAAAGCGAGGGCGCCAAATGCACCATGCGTGGAGGTATGGCTATCACCACAAACGATTGTTTTTCCTGGATGAGTCAGTCCCAGCTCAGGTCCGATAACGTGTACGATGCCTTGGTCAGGGCTGTTCAGGTCAGCCAGCGTAATACCAAACTCTTTGCAGTTTTCAGTCAATGTTTCCATCTGTTGACGGGAGATCGGATCCGCTACATTGAAGCGATCTGCTGTAGGAACGTTATGGTCCATCGTTGCAAAAGTCAGCTCTGGGCGGCGCACCTTGCGACCAGCCAAACGGAGTCCTTCAAAAGCTTGTGGGGAAGTCACCTCGTGAACCAGGTGCAGGTCAATATACAAGAGGCTCGGTTTACCAGCTTCTTCGTGGATCGCATGATTGTCCCAAATCTTTTCAAACATAGTACGGGCTTTCATAGTGATTCCTCCTCCTTCGTGCGAAAACTCTTACAACGGTTGTAACATGGCAAAGAAAATAGTTCAAAGATATAATAATTATGAGAAGGATAGTTTTTGCCTATCGGGAGGTTTTTATGGAGTTACGACAAGTTCGTTATGTGCTGGCAGTTGCGGAAGAACGCAGTTTTTCCCGGGCAGCCAACCGGCTGCATTTGGCACAGCCCTCGCTGTCCCAGCAAATTGCCAAGCTAGAAAAAATTCTCGGGGTGAGCCTGTTTCACCGTTTGCCGCAGCATGTGGAGCTGACGGATGCAGGTCAGCGCTTTGTGCAAGTCGCACAAACGCTCGTCGATATGTCAGAAGGGCTGGAGCGAGAGATGCGCTCGTATGCGGTCGGAGAGAGCGGAAAATTATTGGTTGGAAGCCTCCCCATTACTGGAGCGTATGTGCTCCCGAGAGTCCTGACAACATTTACGAAGCAGTTTCCGGGTGTTGAGCTCCAATTGATGGAAGACACTTCTAGCCATTTAGAACAATTGCTTGTAAGAGGAAAAATTGATGTTAGCTTACTGACGATGCCAATCAGTGATCCATCACTGGAGATAGTCCCAGCGATCAAAGAAGAAATCTTTTTAGCGGTTCCTCCTCACCATCCATTAGCTGACAAGGATGAGGTGGATTTGGCAGAGGTTGCAGATCAGCCCTTTATTTTGCTAAAAGAAGGACAGGGCTTTCGCACAATTTCTTTGCGACTCTGTGAGCAGGCTGGTTTTCGTCCTCGCATTGTTTTTGAGAGCAGTAATATCCAAACGGCTCAATCCCTGGTTGCTTCCGGGATGGGACTGTCTTTTGCACCGAAGATGATAACCATGGCGCCTGGTACTGTCGAGCCGCCTGTTTATGTCCGAATCAGCTCCAAGCCATCACGTACACTGGTAGTTGCTTATCGAAAGGACAGACCGCTTTCACGCCCAGCAGAAACGTTTGTCCGATGCTTGATTGAGCAGGGTGGTAAAATATAAGTAGAAAAAGCCCAACGTGTCGCGAATGTTGCGATCACTGGGCTTTTTCCATTTCCACATATTCTTCCTGTACAAGCTCTGAGAATACAACAAGTCGTCGGGCATGCTCTTGTTTTTTCTTGTTGAACTTACCTGCGCACGTAATCAGGTTGAGGTGTGCTTTATCAGTCGTACCAAAAATTTCTTCAATTGGAGCCTCGTCGTTTTTATAGCTGAGAACCCTTTTTACCTCAAAGGTTAAATGCTTCCCGGTTTCCTCAAGTATCTTGATGTGATCACCGGCCTGTAGCTTTCGCAAGTTATAGAAGATGGCAGGTCCAGTATAGTGATCAAAATGTCCTGCCATTACAGCGTTCCCTTTCATTCCCGGTTTCGTCCATGGCGACAAAATTCCTACATGGTCAAATGATTTCGGCACATCCATCTGGCCATTGGCCAAAACGCCAACGGGCTCCACAACAGCATGAAGATCAATGGAGGGAATTTCGATGCTCTTAGGATTAAGGCCATCTATAAGAGGAGGAGCCGGAACCATTTTTTTCTTAGGCGGTACAGCTGGTCCGTAGACAACGACCTTTTGCTTTTGCTCCTGTTCGATTTCTTGCGTCTGCATGACTTGTTGCTCTGGCACGGGCTGAGGAGGAGGGGGCTGGGTAACCTGACTACATCCTGTCAGGACGAGACCTACCAGGAGTAATTTTAACAAGGTGCTCTTCATGTGTTTAGTCTCCTTGAACAAACGAAGTAAAAGGGGGGAAGCCCCCCTTACTCCATTTCGCTAGCGCCACCCATGCCTGTTTTCGGCATTGCCTTGATATGCGCTTTGTGCAGAGCTTTCGTGTGCATCTTGTGAGCTTTTGTTTTCATATGGTGAGATTTTGTATGAACCTTGTGATGCTTTTTCTTGTGATCATCGTGAGTAGCAGCAGAAACAGGGAGAGCAGTACCCAGCAAGCAGAGAACCATTACAAAAGCAGCAAACTTTTTCATCTTTACACCATCCTTTTGGGTTCTTGTTCTTACAAGCCATATCATTTCCGACAGTTGAATTGTTAGTAATGGCAATTGTTTCACACCCAGAAAATAGGCATTGCACTTCTGGATACACAAAAAAGCACAAGCTATGATACACTATTGCCAAATCATTCTGGGAGGCAGATCGACCATGAGAGAAATTAAAACCGAAGCAGACTTTGAGCAAGTAATTTCCAACACGAAACCTGTTATTGTCAAATTTTTCACCGATTGGTGCCCAGATTGCCATCGCATCGATCCATTCATGCCGGCAGTAGAGGAAAAATATAAGGACGATCTGGACATGATAGAAGTAAATCGTGACACGCTTCCTGACTTGTCTCAAAAGCTGGATGTATTCGGAATTCCTAGCTTCATCGCTTTTCATGAAGGGAAGGAATTGATTCGTTTCGTCAGCAAGCTGGGTAAAAGCCGCGAAGAAATCGAGCATTTTCTCGATCGGGTCATTCAAGTGAGCAAAGGCTTGGAACAGGCCTAAGAAAGAGACCACAAGACAGGGAGATACAAGCCCATGCAAGACATGAAAAAAGAAGGGGAATGGCTTATCACTCACTTGCGTGCTGAGGATGCGACCATTCCAATTGGGAACCTGTTGCGGGAGGAGTGGAAGCTCCCTCGTAAACAGGTCCATCTTTTATTTCAATACAAAGAAGTTCTGCTTGACGGTGAGCCAGTTGCCCAGCATATAAAAGGCGCAGAGGGTCAGGAAATTCGCTTGCGCTTGTGTCCGCCAGAGCCGCTTGGACTAGATCCCGCGAGTGAGGTGCCAGACATCCTGTATGAGGATGATCACTTGCTGATCGTAAACAAGCCGGCTGGGCTGCTTTTGCATCCGACCGAATCGCATCACCATCTCACACTGGATCATTTAGTCGCAGGTCATTTTTTTCGGACGGGCTTGCAGGCAAAAGTACGTCACGTACACCGACTTGACCAGGACACATCAGGCGTTGTTCTTTATGCCAAGCATGCGTGGGCGTCAGCTCTTCTGGATGAGCTTTTACGTGAGAGAAAAATCAAGCGTACATATTGGGCATTTGCTCATGGCAAGGTGTCAAAAGATAGCGGGAAGATCAACGAGCCGATTGGAAAAGACCGCAATCATCCGACCAGAAGACGGGTTACGCCAAATGGCGACCAGGCAATCACGCATTATCAGGTTCGGGAGCGGTATAAAACAGCGACCCAGCTGGAATGTCGGCTAGAAACAGGGCGTACCCATCAGATTCGGGTTCATCTGAGCTATATCGGTCACCCACTACTGGGCGATGACCTGTATGGCGGCAAACGTGATCTTATCCGAAGACAAGCGCTACATGGGGCTATTCTGCGCTTTGAGCATCCGTTTAGCCAGCAGGTCGTAGAAGCACAAGCCCCTTTGCCAGAAGACCTGTTAGCCCTGGAAAATAAGCTGTAGGAAGCGCCAACTGGTGAGTAGCTGAATAAACTGCCAGGGAGGAAACGAGAGAGGGTGCAATCATGAAACGACCCATCATCGGAATCCTGACCTGGCGAGAAGGCAAAAAATTTGCAGAGCCAGCTTACTTTCGGCGTCTACTCCGGGCAGGACATGAGCTGGGCAGTACAGTTTTCCTGTTTTCCCCAAAAGATGTGCTAGCATCAGGCAAGCAGGTCAGGGGGTATGTACTGGATGCTGGCGGAAAATTTAAGGGACGTATTTTTGATCGGCCGGATGCGGTTTTTGACCGCTATCGGTACACGCCCACCCAAGCTTTCAAAGATTATGTAGCTTTTCGCCGTACGAGCAATTTTTTGTATGCGAATAACCGCTTGGCTAACAAATGGCGGGTCCATGAGGTTCTTCATCGTGATACCCGTATGCATCGGTGGCTACCGGAAACCTGGCTGTACAACCGAACCAATCTGGTCAAAATGCTGGGAAGGCATTCACTCCTCTATGTAAAGCCTTTGAATGGAACAGGCGGGCGAAACATCCTCAGCATTGAGAAGACGTCGGAGGGGTATCGCTTGTTAGGCAGGGACAAACAACGGGCAAAGGTCGCGACGGTGTTAAAGCAGGCATCATCTGTTCAGCGTTGGGTCGATCGTTGGACGAGAAGCGAGAAGTACATCGTTCAGCAAGGGTTGAGACTGCAGCTCGTTCCGGCTCGTGCAGTAGACATGCGTCTTTTGATCCAAAAGGATGGCCAAGGCGACTGGCGAATTACGGGTCATGGGATTCGGGTAGGCGGTGAGCGCAGCGCAACCTCCAACCTGCATGGCGGTGGCAAAGCCATTCCTGTGGCCACCTTTTTGCAGCCCAGGTTTGGAGCGGAGCGTTCTACCCAAATTGTAGAGGATTGTGAACAGCTTGCTTTTCAGACAGCAGAGACGCTAGAGAACCACTTTGGGAGAATGGTGGAATTCGGGTTGGATATCGGGATTGACGTCAATGGGAGAGCTTGGCTAATCGAAGTCAATCCGAAGCCCGCACGGGAAATATTCCGCGAGATGGGAGCTGTGCAGCAGTATAAGCAAGCCATTTCCAGACCACTTGAATATGCGATGTACTTGGCGAAAACGAAAGGGCAGGACAGCCGTGAGACCAGGCTCTCCGCGAAAGCAGCCAATCGCTAATGAAGAATGGGTAGAGTATCAGTAAAATCTGAGCTCTATCCATTTCCTTTTTACAAAAAAATCGAAAAATGTAACATGGATCACAATAACAAAAAACATTTGCCATTATACTATTAACAGGAAGGATACAAGATGGGCTAAGGCGAAGAAGAATGTGGAATCTGGTACCTAAGTCCCACTGTACGTTTGGAACTACTGACAAAACGGGTAATAACATGTCAGGGAGAAATGACCGCTTTGGCTAGTGAAAGACTGAGGGAGTAGAAATGAGATGAGCTATTATTTTTCGATTTGTGCTTCAGAGTTTTATCAGCAGAAATACGTTGAATTTCTGTTGGAGAATTACGAGCAGTTGCAGCTGCCATATGCTTTCCCTGTGGCACTTAGTTATATTGTCAGTCCTATTTTGATGACCCATGAATCCTTTCTCTGTTTCAATGACGATGATGAAGTAGTCGGAGCATTTGGCTGCATCTATGGAACGGGAGAAAAGGGGTATGAAGATACCGATATTGTACAAATCCAGGTAATTTTTTTAGCAAACCAATATAGGGGAACCCTTCTTTTCGCTCGAGCGCTTCAATTTTTCACAGAATACCTCGAACAATTGGACAGGGAAGTAAAAGAATTGCATTTCTGGGCCCCTGCGGATGCTTACTTACAAAAGCTTTTTGTAAAAATAGCTACAAAAACAGCATCCGCCCACACCGAGCATGGGATGCTGGACGAATATCGCTGTTCGCCATCCGATCTACTCACGTTCGTACAGAAAATGCGTCAATAAAGGTTTATTGCTAGCTCGAAGGAGACTACTAGATGATCTTCGTTATTAAAAATCTGCTTACTTACATCAGACCTTATAAAAGACTGACAGCTTTCTTCTTAATTACTCTTTTACTCGATCTTGCTTTCGTCTCTTTGGCGCCTCTTAGCTTTAAATACATTATCGACAACGCAATCGAACCCCGAGATTTCCAATACTTTTATCTTTTCTTGACTGTGTTTGGAATCTGCGCAGTCATTTGTATTTCCTCCGGGCTGGCTAGTGATGTATTTTTGGCCAAATTAATCACAAAAGTACAAACAGATTTGCGAAAACGCTTATTCGAACACCTGCAGCACATACATGTAGGATATTTTCAAAAAAAGCGGTCAGGGGAACTAGTCTCGCATTTCACCGTTGATTTACCGGCGATTGAAAGCGCCTTGTCCGTGGTGCTTACAACGGGAATTCAGTCACTTGTCGTGGTCGTGTTCAGTACAGCGGTCTTGTTTACGTTGGAGTGGAGAATGGCACTTTTGATTATAGCAGGGGCCTTCATCATTTTCACCGGACCTTACTTCCTGAACAGGCGAGCGCATGAGGCAAATAATCATTACTTTGAGCAGGTTGGCCTCTTAGTGAGTGACGTCAATGAAAATATAAAAGCCCAAAAGGTAATCAAAGGCTATCATTTGCAGGCATCGATGATTCATAAGTTTCAATCAAGGCTGCAAGCTTTCTCGATTGCGAATTATCACAAACAGGTAATGGATGCACGTCTGGAACGATTTCCGATGGCAAGCCTGCTTCTTGTCAACTTCGCTATCGTCGCGTTCGGATCGTATTTGGCACTGCAAGGCCATATTACCGTTGGCGCTTTGGTCGGGTTTTTCACGATGTACACCTCTATGGGAAATGCGGTCTTTAACCTGACGTATACGATACCGGCTGTGACGGAGGCATCTGTCAGCTTGGAGCGCCTTGCGCAAGTATTTGACCAACCAAAGGAAAAGACAGGCTCAATTCATGCCATGGGCGACAACGACAGTGGGCAAATGGTACTTTCGGCAGAAAATGTAACTTTTGGGTATGATGAGAATCATCCTGTACTCAAGCAAATCACCCTGGATATTCCATTCGGGTCAAAGGTCGCTTTCGTTGGTTCGAGTGGTTCTGGTAAAAGCACTCTGCTTCAGCTGTTAATCGGATTTTATCATCCGGAGCAGGGTCAAATTCGAATCAACGGTAAGGAAATGCAACACATAGATCAAGGCACATATCGCGAACGAATCGGGATCGTTTTTCAGGATAACTTCTTATTCAAAGGTACCATCTTGGAAAATATTCACTTGGGTCGTCCCGAAGCATCCTTGGAAGAGGTCATGGAAGCTGCAAAAATGGCGGAAATTCATGAATATATTACGAGCCTGCCAGATGGTTATCAGTCAGAAGTGCTGGATGAGGGCAGTAATTTCTCGGGTGGGCAAAGGCAGAGAATTGCGATTGCCAGAGCCATTCTGCGAAATCCATCGATTTTGTTTTTGGACGAAGCGACTTCTGCTTTAGACCCAATCGCTGAGTCCTCTCTGAACCAAACGTTTCATGATCTCTCACAGAACAGGACAGTCATTTCCGTTACACACAGGCTCGCATCGGTCACAGAAATGGATCAAATTTTTGCCTTTGACAAAGGGAAGCTGGTCGATCGTGGAAGTCATCATGAAATGATTGCAAATGGCGGTTTTTATCAGGAGCTTTGGGAAAAGCAAAATGGTCTATCTATCTCCGAGAGCGGCAAGGAAGCTACGATTGATGGCGAGCGACTCTCAAGACTTCCTTTTTTTCGTGGCGTGGATCAATCTGTTCTGGATGATATCGCCGGTCTATTTCAAACAGAAGCTTTTTCAACGGGTGAGGTGATCATTCGTGAAGGGGAAAAAGGCGAGAAGTTTTATGTCATTGTAAGGGGTAGAGTAGAAGTCACCAAAGCCACAGCCGAAACAGAAAATGGCTCAATCCAAGTGGCTGTGTTGGAGGATGGTGATCATTTTGGAGAGATTGCCCTACTCGATCATATTCCGAGAACCGCTACCATTACAGCTCTGACGCCGTGTATTTGCGTATCGTTGCAGCGCAAAGTACTCCAGTACATTTTAGCAAGCAATCCAACAATCGATGAATACGTTAGGGAAAAACTGAAGGGACGTAGAACGACGGAGGTACTAAGCCATGCGGGCGACATTTAGAAACTGTGTAAGCGCTGAAGACTATGCCCAGTTCACCTTATATTTTATTCGAAATCGACAGGATTTTAGCGTGGAATTCACCTTGTGCGATACCTTGTTTCATATCATTGATTCGATCGATCAATCCCAGATCATTTTGATTTTCGATCCGATGAACACCGTCATCGGCTGGGGGCATTACCGCTATGTCAATACACAAAACCAACACGATCCAGCAGGAGAGATCGTATTTGTGGAGTCAGTGATCGTGTCTAAAGAATATCGAAGCACTCGTTTGTTTGTAACGGGGCTGTGTTACTTGGTTAATCAAATTGCGAGAGAGAATACACACATCAAGCTGGTTCAATTTCGTGCACAGGAGCAGAACGTGTATCTGAATCGTCTCTACTCCAAATTTGCCCAAATAAGTGGTCAGCATGAGGGCAATTATGGAATGGAGAATCTATATTCTAGTGAATTCCAACGATTACAGAGCTACTTGAATAGAGTGAATAAAGCACCGATACTGAATTGACCGAAGAAACGGTGAAGGGAGGTGACATACATGATACCAATGATCCCAAGATTGGACAAGAAAAACGGCACAAAACTCACTAAGATTCTCATGATGAATGAGCAACTGAGAGCAGCTGGTGCTGTTGCTGCAAAGTAAAAAGTCAGGCAAATGAAAACAAGCTGCTAACGGTCAAATCGTTGGCAGCTTGTTTTTGTATGCCATTTCATTGCGCTCATCCAGCAGCGTGATAAATTGTTGGGCCGCTGGGGAAAGATGCTTCCCCCGATGAAACACGTAACGAATTCCTCTGAGAAATTGTACCCCTTTGATGGGAATCTCCTCAAGTAATCCGTGCTTGATTTCCTGACTGATCGCAAATCGCGAAACGATCGACACGCCAAGACCATGGATGACCCCTTGTTTGATCGCCTCTAGATTGCTGATCTCCATAAAGTGTGGAAAGCTTATGCCATACTCTTTGAATTTTCCTTCCAAATAGACGCGTGTAGCCGATTTATTCGGTTTTAATATCAAGGTTTCATGGACCAAATCAGTCAACGTACACTGCTCTTTTTGTGCCAGTGGATGCTCACTACTCGCGATGAGAACCAGCTCATCCTGATAGAACGTTTTCGACTGAAAGCGTGTTTCATCAATTGGAATGCGGTCAGAGAGTATGAGAAACTCGACTCTGTTTGACTCCAGCATGTCTAGCAAATGGCTGGAGGAGGTAATATTCATATTGACCTTGATGCCGGGGAACTTTTTCGTAAAAATGCCAAGAATAGCGGGGAGCAGGTAGACTCCGACAAAATTACTCGCCCCATAAGAGAGAGTACCAGCAGCCAGGTTATCCAGCTGCTTTATGTGCTCTTTTGACGAATGGTAGAGATTAATGATTTGCTCGGCATACGGTTTAAAATGCTCGCCATACGTAGTTAAGTAAAGCTTTTTGCCGATACGATCAAAAAGGGGAAAGCCTAAATCACGTTCAAGGCTCTGGATTTGCATACTGACGGCGGGCTGTGAGCAGTAGAGCAGCTCTGCGGCTTCGGTAAAGTTTAGACAATCCGAGAGAGTGAGGAAGGCTTGGAGCTTTGTCAGGTTCATCGTTTTCGTCTCCTTCTCTGAACAGATAGGGCTCTTTTTTGTATGATATCAAATTTTTCCGAACAATAACATTATCTTATGATTATTGAAAATAAATCAAATTGTTTTATGGTATGTGGTTGAATAAGATGAAATCGTATACATTTCATGGGGCAAGGGGGATTTACATGAGCGATAATCTGGCAGCCACAGACAAGGAAGGAAAAGGACCACCTATCAAAAAGAAGAGTAGATTTGAGGAACGCATGAAAAAGTGGGGAATACCGATCGCCATCATCCTCATGCTATTGCTACTGTTCATGCCTACTCCAGAAGGAATGGAGCCGGCTGCACAAAAATCAATCGCTATTTTTACAGGGGCGTTGGTGCTCTGGATTACCACTCCTATTCCGATTTACTTGACGTCCATCATCGCAATACTTCTGCTGCCTTTGATTGGTGCTGTAGAAGATCAGGAAGTGGTCTTTGGTACATTAGGGTTTGATGTTATCTGGTTGATGGTTTCCGCCTTTATTCTTACTTCCGCGATGATCAAATCCAATCTGGGTCGGAGATTTGCTTTGTGGATGGTAACGAAATTCGGTAAAACTCCGAAAATGACGCTATTGGTTTTAATTGCGATTAACTTTATTTTGGCATTCTTCGTACCTTCTACGACAGCAAGAGCGACGCTCATGGTGCCCATTTGCTTGATTCTGCTCGAGGTCTACAAGGCAATTCCGGGAAGAAGCAATCTTGGACGAGTGATGATGCTCCAAGGCGTGCAAGCAGATGCGCTCGCGACTTCCGGTGTCATGACAGCGACCTCGGGAAACATTATCGCGGTCGGGTTTATTAATGAGCTGGCAGGCGGACAGATTGGCTACATGGATTGGCTGCTGGCGTCCATGCCTACAGCGATCATCACGATGCTCATCACCTTTTTCATAGGGTTCAAGCTATTTTCGATTAAGGATGAATCGAATTTCCAAGATGTGATGGGAACGCTGCATGATGAATTGAAAAAGCTGGGTCAATTCTCGCAGGATGAGAAAAAAGCTACAATCATTTTCATCTTGACGGTCATTCTGTGGGCAACAGGAGACTATCACAAGGATTGGTTCGGCTTTGAAATAAGCACGGAACAGACAGCAGTATTGGCTGCATTGCTTTGTTTGCTTCCGAGAGTAGGTCTTCTGACTTGGAAAGATACGAATATCAAATGGGAGCTTATGATCTTCGCGGCGGGTGCGTATGCGGTAGGAAACGCGCTGGATAAATCAAAGGGCGCGGAATGGATTATCAAGAATGTGGTCAGCACATTAGGACTGGAACAGATGAGCCATGCCATGGTTGCGGTTGTGGTTATCTTCCTGAGTATGTATAGCCACCTCATTTTTACGAGCAAGACGGTGCGAGTTACAATCTTGATACCAGCTTTTATTGCCCTCGCGAAGACGCTCGGCATGGACCCGGTGCCACTTGCTTTGGCTGCAGCCATGACGATGACGTATACAATTACACTGCCGCCGCATTCGAAAGTGAATACGATCTATTTTGGAACCGGTTATTTTTCCGTGCTGGATCAGGTCAAATACGCGATTGTTACCTGCTTCATCGGGGCTTCGATAATCAGCCTGGCGTACTTTACCTGGTTTAAAGTACTGGGATTATAACAGTAGGAGGATGTATGTTACGAAGAAAAGTAATTGTCGCTATTGCAGACGGTGTAGGTGACCGTCCGCATCCGCTCATAGACAACAAGACCCCCTTGGAATATGCACACACACCAAATCTGGATCGGCTGGCTGCTGAAGGCATTACGGGGATGATGAATTTGATCAGCGCCGGGATTCCAGTCGGTACAGACATGGGACATTTAATCCTGTTCGGGTATCAGCCTGAGCAATATCCGGGTCGTGGACCGATTGAAGCGCTGGGAGTCGGGATGGAAGTCATGCCGGGGGATATTGTCCTGCGCTGTAATTTTGCTACCGTAAATGAGGAGGGAATTGTCCTCGATCGTCGTGCCCAGCGCATTCGCGAGAGAACCGATGAAATTGCCGCTGCGATTCAGGGAACGGAGCTTGCGGACGGTGTGGAAGTTCATTTCAAGCAGGCGACCGAGCATCGGGCTGTCCTTATTTTGCGGGGAAGTGGTTTGAGTGATCGAGTCAGTGACTCTGATCCGAAAGCGCCGAATGACGGCAAACCGTATCTGCCGATAAAACCGCTTGAT
This sequence comes from Brevibacillus reuszeri, assembly GCF_002897295.1. Taxonomy (GTDB): domain Bacteria; phylum Bacillota; class Bacilli; order Brevibacillales; family Brevibacillaceae; genus Brevibacillus; species Brevibacillus reuszeri_A. Next base: position 107,287 of record NZ_BEXF01000003.1, on the reverse strand, counting down.
GATTCTAGAGAAGCAGTACATACCGCTTCTCTGCTCAATCTCTTTTTGCAAAAGACACATGTCATGCTGTCGGAGCATCCCGTCAATTTGCAACGTATAGCAGAAGGCAAGCTGCCCGCTAATTTTATATTGACCAGAGGAGCGGGGCAGATGGTCGATCTGAAGCCGATCACCGAAGAGCTGGGGATAACAGGAAGCTGTATCGCTGGTGAAAGCACGGTATTGGGAGTAGCCCAGCTTGCGGGCTTCCAAACGTTTACCAATCCCGCAATGACGGGGAACATCGATACGGATATCGCCTTGAAGGCACGCCTGGCGATTCAGGAAATAAAAGAAAAGGACATGGTGTATGTGCATGTTAAAGCGCCTGATTTGATGGGGCACGATAACAAGCCGATAGAGAAGGCAAAATCGATTGAGCTTTTCGATCAAATGGTAGGAATGATTGCACAGCAGCTGCCTGATGATGTGTATCTGGCTTTGGCAGCCGATCATTCGACGCCTTGCGAGGTAGGAGAGCACACTGGAGATCCGGTTCCAGTGCTCATTTACGGACCGAGTATCCGCAGGGATCGCATTACGCAATACAACGAGCTGGATTGTGCGCATGGCGGCCTTGGCCACTTGAGCGGAAGCGATTTCGTCAGAACACTACACGGCTTCATGGGGTATGTAAAAAAGCAAGGAAACTGAAAAGAGCCATGATTTTTCTACGCAGTAGTAGGAAAATCATGGCTTTTCGTTTTACAGTCTTGCCTCTATAGATCCTGGGAGAGACGAACCATGTCAAAGAGCTGGATGCCGTTTTCGTATATCGGTTCATTGTAATGTCTAATGAAGAAATCTTTATCGATCCACGTCATCCGAAATCCGCATTTTTGGTAGAGCGCCAGTTGATCCAGGCTCGAATTGCCCGTGCCGATCTCAATAGTTTTATAGCCGGATGCTTTTGCCTCTTCAATCGCGTGCAGTACCAGCTTTTTGCCAATGCCTTGTCCTTGCTGACCTTCATCGACGGCCACGTTCACAAGCTCAATCGTATCCGGTCTGGTTTTTATGAGAACATAGACGCCGACGATTTCTTCTCCTTTTGCGGCGACAAAACAATCGCCTCTTTGCAAATACTCTTCTACGAGTTTTTGCGAAGGGTCAGCAAGCAGTAACAAATGCATGGGGGCTTTTTCGTGTGGAGCCAGTTTTCTAATTTCCATTGGTTATTCTCCTTTTGCCAGAGCATACTCTCCCACGTCAAGCGAGGGGAGATAATGACTGGGGCAATCTCCTAAAGCAAATTTGTATTGTTGCTATTATAGCAATCGTTGCGAAACTTTGTAAAATATGCCAATCAGTGAGAAGGAAATCTCCCTTGTCTGTTTTTTCATCGTTTAGGAGTTGATTCCAGTGTTCTTGTTGCACTATCATACAGAGGACAAGTCTCGTTGACATAAGCAGCTTTTGATGAAGGAAGATACGGAATATTCCCTCATGTCAAGAGATTCCAAATGCAGGATGGAGGGCTTCGTTACGATGGAAAACAGTGTGAGAGTCGAGGGGCAAACGATCGAGCAGTGGAAAATGGAATATCCGTTGCTACAGGCAATGATGGACACAAAAGAAGTTTTTTGGACAAATCCCAGCTATGATCAGCTCGCAAAGGCTACCCTTTCTGTGACAACAGAGGACGTCCGTGATGCAGAAGAGCGTTTGCGACGCTTTGCTCCTTTTATTCAGAAGGCTTTTCCAGAGACAGAGGGTGCCGGCGGGTTGATCGAGTCTCCTCTCGCATCGATCGAGCAGATGAAAGAATACCTGGAGTCTCGCTTCCAGATAAAGATCCCCGGCAGGTTATGGCTGAAGTGCGACAGTCACTTGCCAATCGCTGGCTCGATCAAAGCGAGGGGAGGGATTTATGAGGTACTGGCGCATGCGGAGGATTTGGCCCAAAAACACGGCATGCTGCCATCAGACGGCGACTACTCCGTTTTTGCCTCCGATGAGTATCGCCAGTTGTTTTCACGTTATTCCATTGCTGTAGGCTCGACGGGGAATCTGGGGATGAGCATTGGGGTGATCAGTGCCAAGCTAGGCTTCCAAGTTACAGTTCACATGTCGGCAGACGCCAAGACCTGGAAGAAGGAGCTGCTTCGATCAAAAGGTGTACAGGTGATGGAATACCAATCCGACTACGGAAAAGCTGTGGAAGAGGGAAGAAAACAGGCAGAAGCGGACCCTCAATGTTATTTTATCGATGATGAAAACTCCAAGCGCTTGTTCCTCGGATACGCAGTCGCAGCAGAACGGCTACGTAAACAACTCGAGGAGGAGCAAATTACAGTGGACAGCGAGCATCCGCTGTTTGTTTACTTGCCGTGCGGTGTAGGAGGCGGTCCAGGGGGTGTCGCGTACGGGCTGAAGCTCGTCTATGGCGACAATGTGCATTGTTTTTTTGCCGAACCAACTCATTCTCCATGCATGCTGCTTGGCTTGATGACTGGGCTCCACGATAAGCTAGCTGTCCAAGATTTTGGCATAGACAACAAGACAGATGCGGACGGATTGGCTGTTGGTCGTCCTTCTCGCTTTGTCGGAAAGGTAATGGAAACGTTGCTCAGCGGTATTTATACCGTTGCTGACGGGGAGCTGTATACGCTGCTGCGGGCGCTGCGCGATAGCGAATCCGTACGTCTGGAGCCATCTGCCTTGGCCGGGATGCCAGGGCCTGTCCGTTTGCTTACACAAGAGGCAGGACAAAATTATATTAAGCAGCAGGGCCTTGAAGGCAAGCTGAAAAACGCGACGCATATCGTTTGGGCGACAGGAGGAAGCATGGTACCTGAGCATATCCAGGAAGAATACTATGCCAAAGGTCTGCAAAATACCACCAGCAACTAAAGAGCTGTACTTTCCAATAAAAGTGCGAGAACGCCATCGGCCACCCAGGTCGATGGTGTTTTTTCTTTGGCTATACAGGGAACGTACATATGGATGAACTGGAAAACGCCGTCCAATTGATATTGTGGCTTTTATTGAAAGATTCAATCAGAATTGGTAGAGTTAGGAAAAAGACGTGGAGAGGAAAGGGTGTGCTTGGCATGAATGCGATGATGGCTGCAAAAATCGATTCTATTTTTTCTCGTTGGCAGGATGGGGTATGTCCTGGTGGGCAGGTTTTGGTGCGCAAGGACGGAGAAATTATATACGACAAGTGCTTTGGCTATGCGAGTCTGGAGCACAAGCTGCCAATCACAGGCGAGACGGTTTTTCACGTTGCGTCAGTTTCTAAACAAGTAACTGTCATGTGCGTCCTTCTCCTGCATGAAGACAAGCTGCTCGACATTGATGATGACATCAGAGGGTATATCGCGGATCTCGTTGCTTTTACCGAGCCGGTGTCTATTCGCAATCTGATGAACAATGTAAGCGGCGTCCGGGATCAATGGGAGCTTTTGATGCTACAAGGAGTCAGAATCGATGATACCATCACACAGCAAGACGCCAAGGATGTCATTGCCTCGCAAACTGAACTGAATTTTCCGCCGCTTTCCCGTTATATGTACAGCAACGCCAATTTTACGCTGCTCGCAGAAATCGCGGAAAGGGTTTCTGGAAAAAGCTTGAATGAGTTGGCTAGCGAGAGGATTTTTGCACCGCTAGGCATGTCGCAAACCTGCTTCAAGGATCGCTACTGGCAGATGATTCCGAATCGCGCTGAATCATATAAAGTGGTCGGTAGTGAGTATGTGCATGCTGTGCTCAACTACGGGACGTATGGGGCAACTTCACTGAATACGACAACAACAGATTTTATGAAGTGGATGGAAAATCTGAAGACGCCGGTCATTTGTAACAAAGAAACGCTCTCTCTCATGCTGTCTTGCCCGACACTTCTGAATGGAAGCACAAGTCATTATGCAGGGGGAATTCTCGTCAACGATCCGCAGATGTACAACGGTCGTCCATTCTTCATGCATGACGGCGCGGATGCCGCTTTCAGAAGCACTGCTGTACGCTTTACAGAAGAGGACCTCGATATCATTATTTTCAGCAATACAGAAACTGTTTCGCTGGGGAGTGCCGTAAATAAAATTGTTGATATCGTGCTGGGCGTAGAGACAAGTCAGGCTGTGGCTGAAGAAGTACCAGAGTTTTATCGTGCGGAATTTGACGAAGGAGACGCTGAGGGTCTGTACTTTACGCGTGGAGAAAGTGCGTTTATCGTGGAGGTCACGAAGCAGGGCGATCAACTGTACATGCAGGGAGAATATGGTGCCTCGCCGCTTACTCATCTGGATGGAAATCGCTACCGACTATCCACATTTGATTCCGACCTTTTCCTTGGAAAAAGTGCAGGCATGCGCTTCGGCCCCCGATTCTTCAAGATGGAGAAAAGGGAGCATGGCTCAGGCAACATGGAAGAATGCTCACGATATACAGGCAAGTATGTGAGCACAGAGGTGAAGACAAGCTACGAGGTGCTGACAGAGGGTGGGGAGCTTTATGTCTCCCACCACAGAAATGGCAAGCATCTGATGATACAGATCGCTCCCGATCAGTTCATTGCAAACGTCGGACAAAATCTGTTCTGCATAAACATTGCCTTCACGAGAGGTTCCGACGGTGAAGTGACCGGTTGTCTGTTCTCGACCGGCAGAATGTCCAATGTCGCTTTTTCCAAAGTGTAGCTGCATATCTGATCAGCTGAAAAAGGTTGGCGTGAGAATGTTGGGTACTGTACATCCCCTTTCTCTTAAGGGCAGGATTTTACACAGCGATGTCGAATGATGTAAAATAGGGAAGCGTGAAAGTTTTTCCAGGAGGGGCCGCCCGCACTATTGCAGCGGTTTTTTTTGCGGAATCAGATCGGAGTACTCTCACATATCCGAAACCTGATTTACGGAACAATCCCTTTTCGCTTTTGCTATGATTAGGCACTGCCCTTTCTTGGCGAGACTGAAATGGTGAAGGAGTGGTGAGGATGGAGCAAGTTCTTCAACTCGTAAAAGACTACTGGCCGGTTGTAGTTTGTATCATAGTGGTAATTTTGCTTGCGCAATGGGTCGTTCGCAGCTTGATTCGGATTATTTCACTCGCAGCAATCATCGGGGTTGTGCTGGTGCTTTTTTTTCAATTCACTCCTGATGAAGTCATCCAAATGGGGCGTCAAGCAGTTGTGGCTACACAAGAAGTGGTTGATAAAACGATTACCCCTGTGCTCAACAGCGAGCTGAAAGATGCGGATGTTACATTTCAGCCAGATGGCACATATGAGGTGAGAACATCAAGTATTCGAATCGTAGGGAAAAAAGGGGAAACGAAAGCCACAGTTTACTATAAGGATGATAAGTGGGAAGTCGACATCGGTCAATTAGGGCAGGTATTCCAGGACCGTCTAGGAAAAGCAGAGCAGCAAGAGAAAACGATGTAAGGACGAATTAAAAAACGCATGGCCCCAGCAATGAGGCATGCGTTTTTTGTTTGGTTATGGCTAAATTCCTCAAGCAACTACAAGCCTGGCTTTATATGGTATATTTTAAGTAAGCACCAAGGTATTGAGTGGTGTTGATACATAGAGAAGAAGGCAGGAGTTAAGAAGGAAGGATGAAGGAAATGCCACATCATACACAAGCTGGTTCTATTCGTGAAGATGGTCGTTATCCTATCGATCTGACTGGTCCTCACAGCCATACACTTGTTATTAAGCCTGGCGTAGGCAGTCTCTCCATTGGGCCGTCACAATCGGACACTAAAGTAGACTTGCATGTCGATCCGTATACACCTATCAATTGGAACGTATTCGATTCCTTTGCAACACCGGCTGGATCTCCCTGGCCACGATTTCTGTACTACAAAGGGAGCGATACTGGTTTCTTTGATTGGGCCAAGGAACGCCCCATTGAAGAAATGTCATGGGTTCCGATTCTCCCTGAGGACATTGTCGTGGACGCCAGCCAGTCCAAATTGTATGGCTTGTCTATCAGTTTGGACAAGCTTGAAAGTCGTTTACATTTGAAACTCCCAAAATCGCAGGTCTCTGAATATTTTCGTCTGAGTGTAGATGGCGATCTAGAGCGCTTTTCTGTCGATGGCGACATGCCATCCTCTTTGACACTGAAGCCGCGCACCAGCCGGCGCAAGAATGATAATCCCTTCTTGCTACCGGATCTTGGCGAGCTGCACCAGGTCACGAACCTGACCCTTCAAAACGAACCGCTGGCGCAGCCTATCTCATTGGAGTGTCTAACGAGATTTCAAAATATTACATCGCTGAGTTTGTGGGGGAATTTTTGCGATCTGGAACTACTAGCTCGTCAGACCCAGCTAACGAATTTGGAGCTACGCTTCATGCCTGATCTGAGTGACTTGCCGTCATTAGCTGTGTGGCCGTTGCTAGATAGATTTATCGCCTATAATGTGGAGGAGATTACGGGCAAGCGATTGAGGCAGCAAATGAAATCGCGAGCTAACACTCGACCATGGACGAGCTACGCTTCAGTGAGCCAATTACGGAAGCCAGAGTGGTGGACGAAAGAGTTTGGCCGCCCCTTTTCGTCGTGGCCGAAACGTCTGGCCAAACTGGCTAATGAAGCCTATGACGCTGCACAAGCAGCCTTGGCTCAAGCCCGCAGTCTTGCTGACGCGGAGGCAGCCATTACCGCCTTCACGGTACGTTTCAATAACCTCAAAGGCATCGAAACCATTGAACGAGAAGATCTTGGTGAAGCCGTATGGCAACTAAGTCAGTCTGACCACCTAATCGGCCAGGCTATAGCGGAGGAGATGGCTCAACGCTGGTTCGATGCAGCACGCGATTACTGAAGTGAAGCAATGTTGATAACAAGTTTTAAGGCCATCCTTTGGGGGATGGCCTTTTTTGAGTTCGTTTTTTTATTGATTAGGAAACAAGTTAGGAGGTCAAATTAGGAGCAACCCTCAATTGGCTCGCCTGCTCATAGGCATAAGCCAGGCGAATCAAGACATGCTCTTGGAAGGCAAGTCCAGTAAACATGATGCCAAACGGCTTGCCTGTACCGGTATAACCTGCTGGAATGGCAATGGATGGGTAGCCTGCCCGCGCGGCAATTTCGTCACCCGTACAACCCGGGAACAGCAGGGCATCCAGCGAATGCTCTTTCACTACAGCATCTATGCCACCGGCCTGTGACATTTCCAAATTGAACAACAAGTCCTGCAAATATTCTGGTTCCGTCAACGTACCGCTTGTTTGCTCCGAACTTTCCAGCAAGCTTTGACCGTAACGTAGCGCTTGTTCCTCGTGAGCGCGGTTAAAGTCGATTACGTCTTTAAGTGTTCGGATGGGGTAGGAGGCAGGCAAGGTCCTGAGATAAGCATTCACCCCAGATTTGAATTCATGCAAAAGGACACTACGACCCCATGCAGCATTCTCAGAAGGAATCGTGACGGAATCGATGAGGATGGCACCAGCTTCTTTTAACTGGGCAATCGCTGCTTCGAACAATTGGATCTCATCGGCATCACATTCAGCTTGAAAATGGGAGCGAATGACTCCAATACGTGCAGCTCGAAGTCCATCGCGATCGAGAAAAGAGCGATAATCGGTGTAACCAAGACCTTCGCTTTTTCCTGTGACGGGATCGCTTACGTCTACTCCTGTGAGAGTGCCGAGCACGATTGCAGCGTCAGACACGGTACGGGTCATCGGGCCAGCCGTATCCTGCGTATGGGAGATCGGGATGATCCCACTACGACTGATTAAGCCAACGGTAGGCTTGATGCCAACCAATGAGTTTTGAACAGACGGATAGAGAATCGAACCGGATGTTTCTGTCCCGATTGCCGCCACCGCAAAGCCGGCTGCCACGGCAGCAGCAGAGCCTGAGCTGGAGCCGCCAACATCAAAGATTCCCGGACCATACGGGTTTTGAACTTGTCCACCGCGTGAGCTATATCCGTTTGGCATGTGATCAGATATAAAATTTGCCCATTCGGTCAGGTTCGTTTTGCCCAGAAGGACGGCACCAGCTTCACGCAAACGAGCAGCTACAAATGAGTCCGCAGAAGCATAAGAATCGGCAAGTGCCAATGCTCCTGCACTCGTATGCATACTATCACCTGTAGCGATGTTGTCCTTGAGCAGGATAGGAATTCCATGAAGCGGACCTCGACTGCCTGATATGATCCGTTCCCGGTCGAGCGCTTCTGCTATTGCGAGGGCATCTGGATTAATCTCACAGATCGCATTAATAGTTAGACCTTGCTTATCATGGGCTGTAATTCGCTTGAGAAAGGCGAGAGTCAGCTCGCGGGAGGTCGTCGTATTCGCATCCATTGCCTCTTGCCATTCGAGTATGGTTGATTCATGATTGGGTACCATCGGACTCCACCTTTGTCATATGGTTTTGATCCTTTTTAGTTTACCAAAAATATACATAGATGTAATCAGACAGTACGAGCGTGGTTGTCGAGAGAAAGAATTTCAAAAAAGAGCTGGCCTCCGTATGGGAAGTCAGCTCTTTGACCTTGTTATTATGCTTTAGCTCCTGCTGCTGCAAGCTTTGCTTTCTTTTCAGCCTCTACGAAACGGTTGCGAGGATGCTCACGGCATTCGTCCGAGCAGGAACGCTTATAAGTTTGTTCACATTCCGGGCAGCAAAAATGCTGTTTGTTGCAGAACGGGTTCGCGCAATTGAGGTAGCGGTCTTCCACTTTGCCGCAATAGTGGCAGCGACCGATCACAACGTCTTCCTCTGTGTGATTGATTGGCACCGAGATACGCTCATCAAATACGTAGCATTTTCCGTCCCAGAGACGACCTTGTACTTCCGGATCTTTTCCATAAGTCACGATACCGCCATGCAGCTGGTAAACGTTCTCGAAGCCTTGGTCCATCAAAACACCCGTCAGCTTTTCGCAGCGAATGCCGCCAGTGCAGTAGGTGAGGACTTTTTTGTCTTTAAACTGGCTCATGTTTTCACGAATCCACTCAGGGAATTCACGGGAAGAATCTACTTCTGGGCGAATTGCGCCGCGGAAATGGCCCAAATCGTATTCGTAGTAGTTGCGTCCATCGAGAATGACAACATCCTCTTCCTGCATCATTTCGTAGAATTCTTTTGGATTCAGATACGTGCCCGTTTTTTCATTCGGGTCAACATCATTTTCCAAGCGCCAGGTAACCAGCTCTTGCTTTGCGCGGACAAACATCTTTTTAAAAGCATGCTCCTCCGACTCATCTATTTTAAACCACATGTCCGCAAACCGAGAGTCGCTGCGAACATAGTCCATATAGGCTTCTGTTTGTTCGATGGTTCCGGATACCGTTCCGTTAATCCCTTCTGGAGCAACGATGATCCGACCTAGCAATCCGTTATCTTTGCAATACTTCAAGTGCTGCTCTGCATACTCCTCATAATTCTCCAAAGGAGTATACTTGTAAAATAACAAAATGCGATATGGTTTTTGTACTTGCAATGTACAATCCACCCTTTCTTTATCCTATATTAAATTTAGATGCAACGGTGATTATAGCATATTTTTTCGTAGAAAGCGCTGAAAAGGAAAGGGAATTGTGAGCTTTTTATGAAAATGAGTGATTGCCAATAGGATTGGGTCTTATCATTACCTTGATGAGGAAGAGGCGTTCTTGTACACTAGGTGAGGATGAAAGGCTAGATAGGGGAGAGACTTCAGATGAAAATGACCAATGAACGCCTGGTAGCACAGGTGAAAATTAAAAAACTGCATGATGATGCTGTGATCCCAAAATACGCGCGTGCCATGGATGCAGGATTTGATCTTGTCGCAGTAGAGGATACATTGATCGCGCCTGGACAATCAGCGAAAATTCCGACAGGGCTGGCGTTTGCGCTGCCAGAAGGCTTTGAACTGCAAGTTCGTCCGCGGTCGGGAATCGGTGCGAAAACAAAGCTGCGTTTGTCCAATGCGCCTGGTACGGTTGATGCCGGTTATCGTGGAGAAGTATGCGTATTGATTGACAATATTCGTTTTCCTTCTGAGCAAAAAGGCCATGTGTGCCTGGATGCGAGTGAAAAGGAAGTAGCTGTCGAGCAAGAGGTAGATGCACACAGCTACTTGATCAAAAAAGGCGATCGTATCGCCCAAGGTGTCATCGGAATTGTACCGGTAGCACGATTTGAAGTAGTGGATGAGCTGGATGAAACAGAACGCGGCTCTGGCGGTTTCGGAAGCAGCGGAATAAAAGGCTAACCCTTCCCCCAAAAAAGGGAAGAAAGACCCTTCCATCATGTTTAGCGGCCAATGCGGCACGCTACGTGGTGGTGAGGGTCTTTTTCTTTTTGGCGGCTACACTTTTGCAGCCAAAAACTGATCAATCAGCTGAATATCTTTATCGGTTAGCGAAAGCCCATCTGCTTTTACGAAGACACAAGGACCGTACACCCAGTCTAGGTAGCCCTCCGAGGTGATAGGGAAATTATTTGCGAGTACACCCCGTGCGTCTTCGTTTACGATCAAGGAAATCCCAGTCAGCTTGTCATCCGCAGCCACTTCAAAATCTCCATCCACCAGCTCGGTTAAAGCGTCTGTATCGGCAATTTCCGTTTTATATGCGTCTTCGTGTGGTCGCTTTACATAAACCATAATCAAGATTCATCACTCCTCCTTCTTCATCATAGCGCAAATCAAACACCCGTGGATATAGCGTGGATGGACAACATTTCATTGGATACCCTAATTGGGAATCAGTGATGAGGGGACATGTCCATGAACCTGGTGACAGGAAAGCTGTATTGGCCAGAAACATTGCCAAACCCGCACCGATACGCACCATTAACCGAAGATATCACATGCGATGTCGCCATTGTTGGGGGTGGGGAGGCAGGTGCACTTTGTTCTCATTTTTTATTGAAGCAGGATGTCGATGTGGTTTTGCTCGAAAAACGAAAAATTGCAAAAGGGAGCAGTAGTGCCAATACCGGCTTGCTTCAGTTTGCCAACGACAAATCGCTCACCTCGTGCATAAATTCTTTTGGAGAGAAAAAAGGTCGACGATTTTATGAGCTGTGCTGGCAGGCTCTTGACCGCCTCGAAAACATCTCACGCGAGCTCGACGATTTTCCTGAATTTGTACGACGTGACAGCTTGTATTTTGCTAGCAAGGCAGAGGATGTTAAGGATTTGCGTGTAGAATACGAGAGCTTGATGAGGGCTGGATTTCCGGTTACGTACTTGACACAGGCAGAGGTTGAGCAGCGTTTCTCGTTTTCTAAGCCAGGGGCAATCTATGCGACAGGCGATGCTCAGCTCAACCCGTACAAGCTCACACATGGAACCATAGCCGATGCTGTTAAAAAAGGGATGCGGGTCTTTGAGCATACGGAAGTGGCAGTGACCAAAATGGACGCAGGTGATCTCGTGCTCATCACAAAGGCAGGACACCGGATTCGCTGCAAAAAAGCCGTTTTTGCTTCCGGATACGAAACACAGTCGATGAGACGCAATTCCAATGCGATGATGTCCAGCTCACATGCGATTGTTACGAATCCAGTGAAGGCGTTTCTGGGTTGGCCAAAGGCTTGCTTAATCTGGGAGACGGCTCGCCCTTATCTCTACATACGCACGAGTCAGGACGGTAGAGTCATAGCGGGTGGTCTCGACGATACAGAGAGGGACCTCCGAAAAAGGGATGCCGCCGTATTCAACAAACGCGATCAACTGCTGGCAAAAATTCAGGCGCTGTTTCCTCAGCTGTCGCTACGAGCAGAGTATTATTGGTCAGCGACCTTTTGCGGCACGCATGACGGGTTACCGTTGTTTGGGGAGCAGGAGGGTTATCCGAACTGCCTGTTTTGCCTTGGCTATGGGGGGAATGGAACTGTCTATGCAACAATAGGCGCCCAGATTGTTGCCGATCTCATCACCAAAGGCAGCCACTCTGACGCAGATTTGTTTGCTTTTGATCGAGTCAAAAACCCCAGTATTGTTAACCAAAATATTATTATGTAAACGGATTGTCGAGCAGACAGTCCGTTTTTTAGTACTCACATGAGCTGTAGGAAAATAGTCATAAAGTGAAGGGCGAAGGGAGGTGAGAGAAAGTGGCAGCACGTTGTTTACGAATTGCCGCCGTATATTTTGTCATTGCGATTATTCTGGGGATTGTAATGGGTATTACGAAAGCATTTGCCTACGCTTCGGTTCATGCACATCTCAATTTAGTGGGCTGGGTCTCGCTTGCGATTATTGGCCTTATTTATCGAGCTTATCCGCAAGCGGCAAAGACTGGACTTGCAAAATGGCATTTTTGGTTGCACAACCTTTGTCTGCCAATTATGCAGGGCTGTTTGTTCCTCATGCTTTTTACACAAATGGAATCCTTCGTCGTGGGAACGATCATCGGCTCGTTAGGATTGGGGGTAGGGATCATTTTATTTGCGTGGAATTTATTCCAGCATGTCCGTGAATAGCGTGTAACAAGACTATGTAACCAGCATGTTCGGTAGCCGCCGTAGCATGCTGGTTTCTTTTGGCGCTAGAAATAGCTGAAGAGGCGAAGCAAGGAAACGAAGCTATCCTGAATGCCATCCCGCAATTGAATGTGATCAATCAGTTGCTCTAGCGATAAAAAGTGGTCATTTCGATGACTGCTTTTTTCATTTTTGGGAGAAGCAATCGAACGAATAGAACAAGAAGCAATGAGTAATGATAGGCATATTCATTTTGTCTGTGAATGGGTATACGGGTACCGATTATCAGCTTAAAACGGGGAGGAAGACGCCGTAATGAAGTCCCCTGAGTCGATATTTTCTGCGATGCTTTCGATGTTTACTCAAGCTTTTCAAATGAATCGCAATCCGCTTCCGTGGACAAGAGCTATCAATGCGGGCATATGTGCGGGTCTTCCGATCGTCATTGGCGTCATCTTCGGGAATCTATCCTATGGCTTGTTATCAGGGATCGGGAGCTTTACTTACTTGTACGTTTTTCACATTCCGTACGTGCAAAGGGCTAAAAGGCTGTTTTTTGTTGCAGCTGCAATGACACTCTCAGTCGGCTTGGGAACACTTCTTGCCGCCCATCCACTCGCATCAGCCATTATGGTAGGGATTATCGGTTCCGTAGCGACGTTTGTATTTGGCGCGCTGCAAATCAAGGGACCTGCAGCGATCTTTTTCATACTTGGCTTCACGATGGCTACAGGAATGCCACTCGATCCTTCGCTTGCTCCCCTGCGTGCAGGGCTTGTTTTTTTAGGAGGAGCATTCGCGTGGGTAATGGGCATGGCAGGCTGGATTACGAATCCGCATGGACCTGAAGCTGTCGCGGTGCAAAAGGTTTATAAGGAACTAGCAGCACTGATTCAGGCAACGGGTACAGACAACTGGATGGAAGTCAGGCAAAAGCTTGTATTGACCTTACGTACTGCAGAAGAGACCCTGCTGGCAGGAAAAGTGCCGTGGGACAGCCGGGAGCATTATAAACGTTTGCTTTTGTTAAACGACCAAGCGAATGCGATTTTTGTTTATCTTCTGGAGCATTTTGAAGGATGTCAAACGGCGCTCCCTTCTGAACTCGCTGATCATGTAAGGGCGATTTCCGATTCATTGACGAAAAAGCGCAAAGAGATGGACGTTGCTTTGCTTCACTCTCATGAAGAAAATAGGGTTGTCCAAACGTTGATTGATAAACTAAATGAGGCAAGCGCTATGATTGATATGCCGCCGGGCCAAACGAATCGGGAAATCTCGCTCCCCAGACAATCGCTTGCCAGTATTTTCGGTGGCGCTTTTGATAAAAACTCGATCGTCTTCTTGACCTCCGTACGATTTGGTGTCGTGCTGATGATTTCAGCCTTTGTGGCCTACTCCTTCGAATTCAACCGCTCCTACTGGATCACGTTGTCCTGCGCAGCAGTCATGTCGGGCTCGACGATTATTTCGACCTTTCATCGTGCGCTACAGCGTTCTTTTGGGACGATCGTAGGAATTATGGTCGCAAGCATTATTCTTTCCGTACGGCCAGAAGGGCTGGTGATCGCACTTATCGTCTTCTTCCTGACTGCGTTGACAGAGCTTTCGATTGTCGTCAACTATGGGATCGCTGCCTTCTTTATCACGCCAAATGCACTTCTACTTGCTGAAAGCACAAGTCAGATTCACGACCTAGCCTTCTTTGCTACAGCCAGAGTGATTGATGTAGTCATTGGGAGTGGGATCGGATTGATTGGCACCTCTTTGATTGGACGGAGAAAGGCTTCGAGCTTACTCCCGCATTTGATTGCGAAAACGATACGCAGTCAGCAGCAATACTTGTTTACTCTGTTCTCGGAGCATAGAAATGGCGTGGATGTAATCGAATCGAGTGAGAGAAGGAAAATGCAGACGAACATCACGAACCTAAAGCTTGTTTACGAAACAGCAATTGGCGAAATTCCGAGCAATAAAGTTGCCTTAGATATGATCTGGCCTGTCGTTTTCTCAATCGTACAGGTAGGCTACTTGCTTGAATCATGCCTAAAATCATCGAATTGTCCCATCCTCTCTGACCAAACGCTTTCGCAGCTGCTCCTGGTTTTTGAGACGATGGCCAAGTCCGCTGAGCAAAAAGCAGTAATCCCGATGAAGCATGTGCCTCAGATCAGAGGATTTACCAAGCTGCAAAAGGAAATTACCGATTTGCAGGATGCCCTGCAGCTGAGTAAGAGAGCGTACTCGTGATAATCACTTGAATAACGAAATGGAGGAATGTGTGATTCGGCTAAATCCGGGGCACACTTTTTTCTTTTTTGTTAGGACATCCAGCTTGTGCCCAAATTTCCCTTCTAGGCATGTGTCATCAGAACCTAGCCCGCGTCTTGGGCATACGGTAGATTGAAATATCGTTGACAGAGTTAAAAAGGGATGTATAATTCAAAATATCAAAGTATTCCGATTAAACTAGTAGAGATTATAAGGGAGTGAAAAACAACCACATGAGAAAGAAAACCAGCATGATCCAATCCACACTGAAGCGGTTGGGAATAATTGTTTTGGCTGCGACTATCGGGGGATGCTCCGCAGCGACAGATGGGGGTGGCAGTGCTTCAGAGGCTGGCCCCACATTGGATCTGCTGAATGTGTCGTACGATCCGACAAGGGAATTTTATCAGGATGTGAACAAGGAATTCGCACAGGAGTGGAAAGAAAAAACAGGGCAAAACCTTACCATCAAACAATCGCATGGAGGATCAGGCAAGCAGTCTCGCTCCGTGATTGACGGTCTCGAAGCGGATGTGGTGACACTCGCGCTCGCCTATGACATAGATGCTCTCGCAGAACGAGGACTCATTCAGGCGGATTGGCAAAAGAAGCTCCCTGACAACAGCTCTCCCTATACGTCAACGATCGTCTTTCTCGTGCGCAAAGGAAACCCAAAACAAATCAAGGATTGGGACGATTTGATTAAGCCTGGCATTTCCGTCATTACCCCTAATCCGAAAACGTCTGGCGGTGCTCGTTGGAATTATCTCGCTGCGTGGGGCTATGCGCTGAAAAAAAACAACGGCGATGAAGTAAAAGCAAAGGAGTTCGTAACCAGCCTGTTCAAAAATGTCCCTGTGCTAGACTCTGGAGCGCGTGGTTCGACTACAACCTTTGTTGAGCGCGGAATCGGGGATGTCTTGATTGCTTGGGAAAATGAAGCGTATCTGGCCGTCAACGAGCTGGGCAAAGACAAATTTGAAATTGTAAACCCGTCGATCAGCATTTTGGCAGAGCCGCCAGTGACGCTAGTCGACAAATATGCTGATAAGCACAAGACTCGTGAGGTAGCAGAAGCCTACCTGCAATTCCTCTACACGAAAAAAGGGCAAGAGATTGCTGCAAAGCATTACTATCGTCCACGCTCAGTAGAAGTACTTAAAGCTCATACACCAGCATTCCCGGAAATCAAGCTGTTTACGATTGACGAGTTGTTCGGTGGCTGGACCAACGCCCAAAAGGTTCATTTCTCCGATCAAGGCGTTTTTGATCAGTTATATAAGCCATAAACATACAATCCCATCAGAGGAGTTATCTCCATGAGAAAATCACTGCATAACAGAGGGTTCTTGCCTGGGTTTGGCATGACGATGGGGTATACGATCATTTACTTGAGTCTATTGGTATTGATCCCTCTGTCCGTTCTGTTTTTAAAAGCGACAACGATGAGCTGGGAGCAGTTCATCGGAACCATTTTAGATTCTCGAGTACTTGCCTCGATTCGCGTCAGTATTGTCTCGTCCTTTTTCGCCGCTTGCGTGAATGCAGTATTTGGAGTGTTGGTGGCTTGGGTTCTCGCTCGCTATCAGTTTTTTGGAAAACGCATCATTGATGGGATTGTTGACCTGCCGTTTGCTTTGCCGACTGCGGTGGGAGGCATAGCCTTGACATCGATTTATGCCGAGAACGGCTGGATTGGACAATATTTGGCAGAGTGGGGGATTAAGGTAGCCTATACACCGCTCGGAATATGGGTAGCGCTGACCTTTATTGGCTTGCCCTTTGTCGTCCGGACCGTTCAGCCTGTTTTACAGGACTGGGATTTGCAGATGGAGGAAGCTGCGGCTACACTCGGAGCTACCCGATGGACCACATTTACTCGGGTCATTTTGCCGCATTTGTTGCCCGCAGTCATTACCGGCTTTGCTCTTGCTTTTGCCAGGGCGCTAGGTGAGTATGGCTCTGTCGTGTTCATTTCGGGGAACATGCCACTAAAGACGGAGATTGTGCCTCTGTTGATCATGACGAAGCTGGAGCAGTTTGACTATGCCGGAGCAACCGCGATTGCGACTGTTATGCTGGTAGCTTCGTTTATCATGCTGCTGATCATCAATTATTTGCAGTGGAGAATTAACAAATTTGATGCAGCCAGATAGGAGGCGCCTGTAGTGAAGCATTTGACGGAACCGGCCTACGTGCGCTGGATTTTGATTGGTGTAGCTCTCTTGTTCCTTGCACTGTTTCTGATCCTGCCGTTGATTGCGGTATTTACCGAAGCCTTTAAACAGGGGGCAGGTGTTTTTGTTGCCTCGATTGCTGATCCGGAGACACTCTCGGCTGTCAAGCTGACGCTCTTGGTTGCAGCGATCAGTGTTCCGCTTAATGTGACCTTTGGGATAGCTGCTGCCTGGGCGATCGCTAAATTCTCGTTTCGCGGGAAAAACGTGCTTCTGACCTTGATCGACCTGCCTTTTGCAGTTTCTCCTGTTATCGCAGGTCTGATTTTTGTGCTCCTGTTCGGCAGCCAAGGAATCTTGGGTCCGTGGCTTGATCTGCATGATATGAAAATTATTTTTGCAGTGCCGGGCATTGTACTGGCGACTACGTTCGTGACGTTTCCGTTTGTTGCCCGTGAATTGATCCCGATCATGGAAGCACAAGGCAAAGATGAGGAGGAGGCTGCCGTTTCGCTTGGAGCAAGTGGCTGGAAGACGTTCCTTCGAGTGACACTGCCTAATGTCAAATGGGGGCTGTTATACGGCGTGATTTTGTGTAACGCCCGGGCTATGGGGGAATTCGGTGCTGTATCAGTGGTATCTGGACACATACGCGGCATGACAAATACGCTTCCGCTGCATGTTGAGATTTTGTATAACGAGTACCAATTTGCCGCTGCCTTTGCTGTAGCGACCCTGCTTGCAGCCTTGGCATTGGTGACGTTGATTGTAAAAAGCTTCATTGAGTGGAAGACAGAAAGGCAGTCAGGCGTAGAAGAGGAACCTTATATTGACGTGACAGGGGAGAGAGCCGGATGAGCATTGAGGTAGATAACATAAGCAAGTCGTATAAAAATTTTACCGCCTTGAAAAATGTCAGTCTGCAAATCCCAGAGGGGGAACTGGTGGCGCTTCTCGGACCATCTGGCTCGGGAAAAACGACTCTGCTGCGGCTGATTGCAGGCTTGGAGCAGCCTGAAGAGGGAAGAATCCTGTTTAACGGTGAAGACAATACAGATCGTGATGTGCGCGAGCGGCAAGTAGGATTTGTATTCCAGCATTACGCCCTTTTTCGTCATATGAATATTTTTGATAATATCGCTTTTGGTTTGACTGTTCGTTCTCGTAAAACCAGACCGAGCAAAGAAGAAATCCGGGAAAAGGTGCACTCCCTGCTAAAGCTGGTGCAGCTGGAGGGTCTTGCCCATCGCTATCCGTCACAGCTCTCCGGTGGGCAGCGTCAGCGTGTGGCTTTGGCACGGGCATTGGCTGTAGAGCCCAAGTTTTTGCTGCTTGATGAACCGTTTGGAGCGCTGGATACAAAAGTGAGGCAGGAGCTTCGCAGGTGGCTCAGGCACTTGCATGGAAAGCTGGGCTTGACGATCTTGTTTGTGACGCATGATCAGGAAGAGGCGATGGAGCTGGCGGATCAAGTTGTCGTTATGAATGAAGGAAAGGTGGAGCAGGTTGGTTCACCCGAAGAGATTTATCATCATCCAGCGAACCCGTTTGTTTACAGCTTCTTGGGGCGCGTTAATCTGTTTCGCGGGAGAATTCATGAAGGGAGGATCAAGCTGGGAGAGGCAGAGTTTGAAACCGAGTGGGAGAACAAGACAGTCGAGCTTCCAGCGGTTGGTTACATGCGCCCGCATGATGTAGAAGTATCGCTTCATGCTCCAGCTGATTCGTCGATCCAGGCTGTACAGGCGCAAGTCAGCCGTATTTCTCTGTTAGGTCCAATCGTTCGCCTCGATTTAAAACGACTGGATACAAACGAAGTATTTGAGGCTGAAATGAGTCGACAGCGCTTCGCAGAATTGGCTTTAGTCGAGAACGGAACCGTGTACGTAACCTTAAACAATTTATCCTTTTACGTAGAGGAAGGACAGTCTGTCACGCCGGCACCTATCTTTATTCCCCTACAGGTCGGCGTATAAAGAAGACATAGCAAAAAGAACAAACCGGTCAGCACGATGCCAAGACCGGTTTGTCGTTATGGAATGGATTATTCTCCGCGTTGCTTGGAGCGGGTTTCTTCTTTGCTTAACGTTGTGGAGGACCTTGTCTGGGAAGGATTTTCTTTATTACCCATCTCGTTTTTGACGCCATTCTTCTTGGACATTGCTTCGACCTCTTTTCTCAAAGGATGACTGTTCACAGGTAGCTTTCCCTATGTGCGGGCTTTCTATTTTTCAGGTAAGCACTCCCAAGACCAGTTTCGGAACCTGGTCCTTTCTTTTTGCAAAATGAGGCTTTCTCTGGTAAGATAAGTGTTTGAACGATTCAAAAAAGGCAGGTATTGCGACGATGATAAGCACTCAGAACGTGACGCTGCGCTACGGCAAACGCGCACTGTTTGAAGATGTATCCATTAAGTTTACCCCTGGTAACTGTTACGGCCTCATCGGTGCGAACGGTGCAGGGAAGTCTACATTCGTGAAAATCCTCTCTGGAGAGATCGATCCGACCAGTGGTCACGTTTCGGTTACACCAGGAGAGCGTATCGCTGTATTGAAGCAAAATCACTTTGAATTCGACGATTTCGAAGTGTTGAAGACAGTCATCATGGGTCATAAGCGTCTGTATGAAATCATGGAAGAGAAAACAGCTCTGTACATGAAAGAAGACTTCTCGGAAGAAGACGGAAATCGTGCTTCCCAGCTGGAAGGCGAGTTCGAGGAGCTGAACGGCTGGATGGCTGAGGCAGACGCAGCGAGCCTGTTGATCGGCCTGGGCATTCCGACCGATCTACATGACAAGCTCATGAAGGACCTCTCCGGTACGGAAAAGGTACGGGTTCTTTTGGCGCAAGCACTTTTCGGTAACCCACACATCCTGCTGCTGGATGAGCCTACGAACCACTTGGACATCGAGTCGATTCGCTGGTTGGAAAATTTCCTGGCTGACTATGAAAACACCGTTATCGTCGTTTCCCATGACCGTCACTTCTTGAACAAAGTGTGCACACACATCGCTGATATCGACTTCGGCAAGATTCAAATGTATGTGGGTAACTACGATTTCTGGTATGAATCCAGCCAATTGGCACTGAAAATGGTTCGTGATCAGAATAAGAAAAAAGAAGAAAAAATGAAGGAATTGCAGGAGTTTATTGCGCGCTTTTCCGCCAATGCCTCCAAATCCAAGCAGGCGACCTCCCGGAAAAAGCTGCTGGAGAAAATTACGTTGGAGGATATTCGTCCGTCCAGCCGTAAATATCCATTCATTAACTTCAAGCCAGAGCGCGAAGCAGGCAAAAACCTGTTGACTACAGAAGGCCTGAGCAAAACCATCGAGGGCGAAAAGCTGTTTGAAAACCTCCATATCACCATCAACAAAGGGGATAAAGTGGCATTTGTCGGTCCAAATGAGCTGGCTAAAACCACGTTCTTCCAGGTGGTAACAGGTGAAGTTCAACCAGATAGCGGTTCTTTCGAATGGGGCGTTACGACTTCACAAGCGTATTTTCCGAAAGACAATGCAGAGTATTTCAACTCGGATCTGAGCCTGGTTGACTGGCTGCGCCAATACTCCAAGGACCAAGACGAGACGTTCATTCGCGGCTTCCTCGGTCGCATGCTCTTCTCAGGTGACGAGGCTCTGAAAAAAGCCAACGTACTTTCCGGGGGAGAAAAGGTTCGCTGCATGCTGTCCAAGATGATGCTCGCTAGCGCCAATGTGCTGATCATGGATGAACCTACGAACCACTTGGATTTGGAATCCATCACAGCATTGAATAACGGTCTGATCGACTTTGACGGTACACTGCTTTTCGTGTCCCATGACCACCAGTTCGTGCAAACGATCGCAAACCGCATCATTGAATTCACGCCAAAAGGCATTATTGATAAAATGATGACGTACGACGAGTACCTGGAAAGCGATGAGATCAAAAAGCTTCGTGAAGAGCATTACGCTTAATTGCTAGCATAAGATGAAGAAAAAGCCTTTGGCAGCGCTATGTAGCGACGAGCCAAAGGCTTTTTTGTAGTGCAAAGATCAGGTATTACGGTCTTTCTTCCATAAACTCGATTTTATTCAGAAATGACTCCTTGCTTGAAAAGATAAGACGCTCCTTGCGAGGGATTGTAAAAAAGACAACAATGTATTGATCATCAATATATTCAACAATACCGCGTTTTTTGGGTCTGTCGATGGTTTTGACTGGCTTATTTAACCATTCTTGCATGCGTGTTCCTCCTACGTAACTCTTCCCCCTCATTATAGCAGTACCTGGGACAATCCCAAAGGATAGAAGCCATCCTGAATGTGTTTTTTCATAAAGAGTGAAGTGGGGTGCTAGGAGCGGGACGAGTCGAATACCATTTTGGAAAAGGCTCAAAAAAAGTGAGGAGGTCAGGGAAGGTGAATAGAAATGCCAGAAATTTAACGATAAACGAGCAACGTCTGCAAAGCAGGATCGAGGAATTGTCCCAAATCGGAAAAATCGGAGAAACAGGTGTATGTCGGTTAGCCTTGTCCAGAGAAGATCGGGCTGGTGTCGAGCTGGTACGTGGCTGGATGGAGGAGGCCGGCTTGCAAACCCGCCTGGATCACTTTGGCAACCTGATTGGACGTATGC
This sequence comes from Brevibacillus reuszeri, assembly GCF_002897295.1. Lineage (GTDB taxonomy): Bacteria > Bacillota > Bacilli > Brevibacillales > Brevibacillaceae > Brevibacillus > Brevibacillus reuszeri_A. The sequence goes on along the minus strand of NZ_BEXF01000003.1, from coordinate 85,793 downwards.
AAGGTGCCTATGAGGATGCGCCCGTGCTCATGATTGGCTCTCATATTGATTCGCAGCCTTATGGGGGACGCTTTGATGGTGTGATTGGCGTGCTGGGTGGACTGGAAGTCATTCAGACCATGAATGAGCAGGGAGTAGTTCCCCAACAGCCGATAGAGCTAGTTGCGTTTTGTGATGAAGAGGGATGTCGTTTTCAAAAAGGTTTGTTCGGTTCATGGGGGATGATAGGTAAAATCGATCCAGAAGATTTGGAGCGTACAGACAAAAATGGCATCTCGCGCAGACAAGCACTCATTGAGTTCGGCTGCGATCCTGAGCGTCTGGAGGAGTCTTGCTACGCGGAAGGAAGCATCGGAGCGTATTTGGAGCTGCATATTGAGCAGGGACCGATCCTTGACAATGATGAAGAGCCTGTTGGCATCGTATCTGCGATCTCTGGCCCCTTGTGGTGGACAGTAGAGATGACGGGCTTCGCCGGGCACGCAGGCTCTGTTCCGATGTATATGAGAAAGGATGCGCTGTTAGGGGCAGCAAAGGTGATCACGGCTTTAAATGAGCTGGCAAAGCTGGATGCTTCAGCGCCAACAGTAGGTACTGTCGGACATTTGCAGGTGTTTCCTGATTCCCGCAATATCATTCCGGAGCGGGTCCGGTTTACCGTAGATTTACGCGATATTGATTTGGAAAGACGCGATGCGCGCGAGCAAGCCCTTCGTGAGGTGATTGAACTCGCAGCAATGGAGGGCGGGCTGACCTATACCATCACAGAGGATACAAATAGTGAGCCGCGCTACTGCGCAGAATGGATAAAGGAAATCATGCGTGAACAGAGCAAAGACATGGGAATAACGCCACCAGAGCTGATGAGCGGTCCGTTCCACGATGCGCTTGCGCTTTCCTATGCATGTGATTACGGAATGATTTTTGTCCGCTGCAAGGACGGAATCAGCCATAATCCGCAGGAGTATTCCACATACGAGGATATCGCACTCGGAACCGAGCTTTTGTACAGGACTGCAGTGCAGATATCGTGCCGAGAATATCAGTAAAAACGAGTCATCCATCTTGTGAAAGGTGGGTGACTTTTTCGTTCAATTGAAAGGCGACTTTGCTGCTCGTTTTTGATATATTTTAATAATAGAATAATGGAAGGGAAGAAATGGGATGAAAATGCGCGTTTCTGCTGTGCAGTATCACTTGCACACCATACATAGCTTTGATGAATTTGCTGCACAAGTGGAGCATTACGTAAAAAATGCTCAAGAGTACGATACAGAGTTTCTTCTATTCCCAGAGTTGTTTACGACCCAGCTGATGTCGATTGGGGATGAGAATGGCAATGCGCTGCCCATCACAGCCTTGCCGACCTTTACCGAGCAATACATAGAGTTGTTCAAAGCACTTGCTGCCAAATACGAGATGTACCTAATTGGCGGCACACACATCATTGAAGAACAAGGAAAGCTATACAACACAGCATTCCTGTTTTACCCGGATGGTCGTGTCGGCCAGCAAAAGAAGATTCACATCACACCGTGGGAAGTCAAAGGCTGGAATATGGGAGCCGGAGACTCTTTGCAAATTTTTGAAACCGACAAAGGCAAGGTAGCGATGATCATTTGCTACGATATCGAATTCCCTGAGTGGGTGCGGATTGCGAAAGCACGAGGAGCAGATGTGATTTTCTGCCCATCCTGCACGGATGATCGCCATGCCTTCCATCGCGTACGCTATACAAGCCATGCACGCACGATCGAAAACCAGGTGTATGTCGTTTTGACAGGTACGGTAGGTTCGCTGCCTACAGTCGACTTTATGCGCGCGAATTTTGGACAGGCTGCCATTTTGACGCCAAACGATATTCCTTTCCCGCCTCGTGGAGTACTAGCTGAAGGAGAAATCAACAACGATATGCTCGTTACTGCTGATCTGGACATCCAGCTGTTGTATGATGTACGGGAAAAAGGCTCGGTAACAACCTGGCGTGACCGCCGCACCGATTTGTACACAGATTGGAAGTAGGCTACGTACAGAAATAATCGGGAACAGGAGGATGGTCATGTACCGTAAAGAGCTGTATGTGTTTGAAGGAGAAAAGCCTCGCCGGGCCATAATCCGCAACTATACACAATCGGATTTTTTCGAGCTGATTCAGATACAGGCAGAAAGCTTCCCACCGCCGTATCCTTCAGAGCAATGGTGGAATAAAGAGCAGCTGACCAATCATGTCACGCTTTTTCCAGAAGGAGCGATTTGTGTTGAAATAGACGGTGTGTTGGCTGGTTCGATGACGGCCCTGATCGTTTCGTTTGACCCTTCGCACCCGGAGCATAGCTGGGGAGAGGTGACGGATAATGGCTATATCCGCAACCACAATACGAACGGAGATACGCTGTACATCGTAGATCTATGTATTCGACCAAGCCATCGCAAGCTGGGGTTGGGACAGCTAATGATGCAGGCCATGTACGAGCTAGTTATACATAAAGGCTTGAAGCGGCTTCTAGGCGGTGGACGGATGCCAGGCTACGGGCGTCATGCAGCCACACTGACCCCCGAGCAATACTTGGAGAAAATCGTTTCCGGTGAGCTCAAAGACCCGGTGATCTCCTTTCTCATGCGCTGCGGTCGAACCCCTGTTCAGGCTGTAACCAATTATTTGGAGGACGAGGAGTCACGCAATTGCGCAGCGCTGATGGAATGGAAAAATCCATTCCAGAGCTAGTAACGGCACAAATAGACAAATTCACTTATACCTTATAGGAGGCTTTATTCATGGAATTCGTACGTATTTCGCACATTGACAACCCGCTTTTCGCAAAAATGCACCGATTGATGCAAGAAGTATTCCCGCCAGAAGAAGTACTCGACTACGATCTGTGGAAGGAACCGTTGGAAGACCCAGGTATTCGCGTTTTCGTCGCAGTCCATGAAGGAGAAGTCGTAGGGGCCACCGAATATCGTTATTACACAGATATGAATGTAGCCATGACGGATTTTACGATCATCGGCAGGGAAGGACTCGGAGTAGGGCGTTTTTTGGCGAGAGAGCGTCAAAAGGATCTTCTCTCACTCGCTGCTGAGAACGGCAAAGAGCTGTACGGTATGTTCGCGGAAATCTATGATCCATACCGTGTAGAAGAGCATGCATTTGGTGGAATCAAGCCGATGGACCCGTTTGTTCGCCGGGAAGTGCTCTCCCATCTGGGCTACAAGCGTACCAACTTCACGTACGTTCACCCGTCCTGGCAAAATGACGGGGAAGCAGTAGCTGGACTTGATTTGGGCTTCATGCCGACAAATGAGGAGCAAACGGCACTGGAAGCAGATCTGATCGTGACCTTCCTCAAGCGCTACTACGCTGTTCTTCCACAAAAACCGCAAGCGTGGCTGGACATGGTGGCAGAGCTAGAAACAAAACAATCTGTAGAGCTGCTCCCAATTTAATAACGACATCACGAACCGACTCTCCTGTGGAGCTAAGCATTATTTAGTTTCACGGGAGATTTTTTTCTCCATTCCTTCATACATTTGGGCTCGCGAGGAGTGATCAAAAGTGAATGCACAAAATGTGGCCGCTATTCTACTGTACATGGCGGTCATCCTACATCTGCTCAGCATGAGTGGCTGGGTCGTAGCCAAGCTGACCCAGCCGATTCAGCTCGTCATTCTAGGTTTCATGCTGACTGCTTTGTTTGTTTTGCGTAAGAAGAAACGAAAAACGAAAAGGAGACCACGCAAACCACCTGTAGAAGTCGATGTCATGCTCGATCGGGCACAGGAAGGAGAGGCTGGTAAATGATCAACGATATACACATTCAAGCCATTTTGGATGCTTCCCATGATGGGATCATTGCAGTTGATCGTGATTCGAATATCATCTGGGTGAATTCCATCGCAAAGGAAATACTCGGTTTGCCAGCCAACATAGTGGGACAAAAAATTACTCGTTATATCCCCAATTCGGACATGCTGCGTATCCTAGCCACAGGAAAGCGCGAAATCGGCGATATTGCTACGATATTGAATCGCCAAATTATTATTAACCGGCTTCCCATGGTTGTTGAGGGAGAGATCGTGGGTGCGGTCTCTACCTTCAAGGAAATAACAGACATTCAAAAGATGGAGCTGCGTATCCGTAAACAAAGCATGGAAAGTGGATTGGAAGCGAAGTATCGTTTAGAGGACATCATCGGTCAAGCTCCTGCCATGCGCGAGGCAAAAGAATGGGCTGAAACATTTGCAAGAACGGATGCAACGGTATTGATCCAAGGAGAGACAGGGACAGGCAAGGAGCTGTTTGCACAAGGCATTCATTTGAGCAGCCAGCGTGCTGCTGGACCGTTTATTGCGGTCAATTGTGCTGCATTGCCAGGGAATCTACTGGAAAGCGAGCTGTTCGGATATGAGGAAGGAGCCTTTACCGGTGCGCGCAAAGGAGGAAAGGCAGGCTTGTTTGAGCTAGCGCACGGGGGAACGCTGTTTTTAGATGAAATCGGAGAGATGTCTATTCCGATACAAGCACTTCTTTTGCGCATTTTGCAGGAGAAAAAGGTCCGGCGAATCAGCGGAGAGCGGATTGTCCCTGTTGACGTGCGCATAATCGCTGCAACGAATCGCGATTTGGAAAAGCTGATGGAAGAAAAGCTGTTTCGCTCCGACCTGTATTATCGTTTGAATGTATTGACCTTGGAATTGCCGCCGTTGCGTGAGCGTACCGAAGACATTCCCTTGTTAGTTGCTTCTATTGTGGAGGAATTGGCTGAGCGTGGAACACGAAAATTGCGAATCACAGATGAGGCTGTCCTGCATTTGTTAAAACAGCATGATTGGCCAGGGAATGTTCGGGAATTGCGAAATGTGGTTGAACGGATGGTTCTCTTGTGCAAAGCGGACGACCGACATACGTAGCGAAGACATTGCTTTTTTCGCGAAAAAGCTCAATCAACGCAGACAAATCAGGCGACAAGAAAACCAGGAGGTCGAATTAATCAGGAAAGTTTTGGAAGAAACGAAAGGAAACAAAGGAGAAGCGGCGAAGATTTTGGGAATGGACCGATCAACACTATGGAGGAAGATCAAACGGCAAAAAGGAGAATAACCCTGTTGCACATGCAACATATTTCGTGCACGATGCAACAAAGAAAAGGAAAAAGAGAGTATAATTAACAGAAAATTTAAAACATACAGACTTGGCATGGTTGTTGCTATTATTTTTACATGGAAACAAGTCCATTGATTTTGTACCACACGATAATCCCGTACAAAGTGAGGGGAGCACATGTCAACAGACCCAATCATTCGTGTTGAAAACGTCTCGTTTGCGTATCAGTTAAACCAAGATCAGCAGGTACCGGTGCTGCAAAACGTCTCCCTCGAAGTGTTTCCCGGAGAGTATGTAGCAATTATTGGTCATAACGGCTCAGGAAAATCGACCTTGTCCAAGCATTTGAATGGAATTTTGAGCCCAAAAGAAGGGGATGTCCTCGTAAACGGGATCAATACCCGTGACAAGGCACGTATTCATGAAGTGAGAAGTCGTGTAGGGATGGTGTTTCAGCATCCGGACAATCAGATCGTGGCAACGATTGTCGAGGATGATGTGGCTTTTGGGTTGGAGAATATTGGAACAGCAGAGGAAGAGATGAAGGAGCGGATTGATTTTGCTCTGGAAGCAGTCGGAATGAGTGCATTTCGCCACCGACCGCCTCATCATCTGTCAGGCGGTCAAAAGCAGCGGATCGCCATCGCAGGTATTTTGGCGATGAAGCCGCAATGCCTGGTGCTCGATGAAGCGACGAGTATGCTGGATAGCTACGGTCGACAGGACATATTAGCAGTTGTTCGCAAGCTGCACAGCGAAGGGATGACGATCGTGACGGTCACTCATCATATGTCTGAGGTAGCGGAAGCGGATCGTGTCATCGTGATGGAGGGTGGAAAAATCGTTTTGCAAGGTACACCACGAGAAGTATTCTCACATCAGGAGAGGCTCCAGGAGCTGCACTTGGACGTACCGGATGCGAGTCGTGTAGCAGCGCTGGTTCACTCAGAATATCCTTCGTTTTCTCCCGATTTGATCCACAACGAAGAGGTAGTAGCCGAAGTCAATCGCGTATATATCAGACGAGCGGAGGCGAGTGGATCATGACGCAAAACAATCCGATGGTCTCGGTAAAAAATCTTACGCATGTCTATATGCAAGGAACGCCTTTGCAGCATCGCGCCCTAGATGAGGTCAATCTCGAGGTCGCAGAAGGAGAGTGCCTTGCAATCATCGGCCACACAGGCTCTGGAAAATCAACGTTAATCCAGCATTTTAACGGGCTGATTCGTCCTCAATCCGGCTCAGTCATCATCAATGGGTTGGACGTGTCCCAGCCCAAACTGGATATTCGCACCTTGCGACGTCAGGTCGGTCTGGTGTTCCAAAATCCTGAGGACCAGCTCTTTGAAAAACTCGTGGGCGATGATGTTGCATACGGTCCATTCAAAATGGGCTTGCCGCTGGAAGAGGTAAGACGCCGCGTCCATTGGGCGATGGAGCTGGTTGGCCTTTCGTTTCAAGAAATGAAGGACCGTCCCACATTCGCACTAAGTGGTGGTCAGAAGCGCAAGGTCGCTTTGGCAGGTGTTCTATCCTTGCAGCCAAAGGTATTGGTGCTGGATGAGCCGACAGCGGGACTCGATCCACGCTCGCGAAAAGAATTGCTGGAGCGAATTCGCAGGCTGAATCAGGAGGAAAAACTGACTGTCATTTTCGTCTCTCACAACATGGAAGAAGTGGCGCAGCTAGCTGACCGTGTGTATGTCATGGCAAATGGCAAGGCCGTCCTCGATGGTACTCCTCGCCAAATATTCGGGAATCAGGAATTGCTTCGCGAGCATCATATCGGCACACCCGAATCCGTGCATATTTTGTACAGACTGCGAGAGGAAGGCTATGAAATTGATCCAGGCGCCTATTTACCTGAAGAAACCGCTCTGGAAATTTTAAAGCTGATCAAGCGATAGGAGGGATCAACATGTCAGCGGAATTTGAATTGACACGCAATATTACCATTGGCCAATACTTGCCCACAGGATCAGTCGTTCATCGTCTGGACCCACGATTCAAGCTGGCTGCTTTTGTCATCATGATCCTGGCTATCGCTATTTGCAATACGTACGTTGGCAATTTGTTTGCTTTAGCGATCTGCATCTGGATGTTCTCCGTCTCCAAGATCCCACTGCACTATGGGATATCTGGAATTAAGCCAGCGGTTCCGTTCATTATAATCCTCGCTATCATGCAGCTTCTTTTTTACGGTGAAATCGCCAATGGGGGAACGATTTATTTAAAATACGGTTTTATTACCATTTCGAGTGAAAGCATTCGGCTGGTTGTCGTGTCTGCGATGCGCTTTGTTGAAGTCATTTTTCTATCCAGTGTATTGACGCTCAGTACGTCTACTACAGAGCTTACGCATGGGATGGAGAGACTCTTGGGCCCACTTGAAAAAGTGAAATTTCCGGTACATGCATTCGCTCTGATCATCACGATTGCGATTCGCTTTGTGCCGACGTTTGCCATGGAAATGGAGAAAATGATGAAGGCGCAGGCCTCTCGCGGAGCAGACTTTGGGACCGGAGAATGGTGGCGGATTGTTCGCAGAACCAAGGACATGTTTCCGATCATCATCCCACTTTTTAATGTTGCACTGGCCAGAGCGGAGGACCTAATTCTCGCGATGGAAGCCAGATGCTACGTGCCAGGGGCTTCACGAACTCGGTTTGCACATTACAAAGCAAACAGCAAAGATTATCTCGCTCTCCTTTTCAGTATTGTCATTTCTGTTATCATGCTTGGAATACCGTTTTAATAAGCGGGAGTTCTCCCTTTTTGGGGATTCCACATAGATCAAGAAAAAGGAGGAGTACGCATGGAAAAGGGCTTGACGGTACGAAGGATCGTAATTGCAGGTGTCCTGGGAGCGATAGCGATTTTGCTAGGGGTGACGCGTCTAGGATACATCCCGGTTCCGACAGCAGCAGGGAACGCTACGATTATGCACATTCCGGCAGTAATCGGCGGTATCATGGAGGGCTGGGGCGTTGGTATGATCATTGGTCTTATTTTTGGAGTATCTTCTTTTTTAAACGCCACCGTTCCTTTGTTTAAAGACCCCCTGGTAGCGATTTTGCCGCGCTTGTTTATCGGGGTTACCGCTTATTTGACTTATGTGGGGTTAAAAAACGTTAACCAGTACCTGGCGATTGGTGCTGCTGGCTTCATTGGCGCGATGACGAATACGATCTTGGTGCTCGGAATGGCTGTTATTCGCGGGTATATGCCATTTGGTGTAGCGACAACTGTAGCAGTCACCAGTGGCTTGCCTGAAGCGATCGTCTCTGTTATCGTCACTCTGGCAGTAGTGGCAGCATGGAAAAAGATTGGTTCAGCAGGTAAGCAAAAGTCGAAAATTTCAGGAGATTTTTAAGTAGATGAATGGAACGATTATTGATGTGCCTGGAGTAAAAGTAGGGCACGCTCAAAACGAAGAAGCATTAACAGGATGCAGTGTGATCATACTTGAGCAACCGTCTGTATGCGGCGTGGATGTCCGGGGTTCTGCCCCGGGCACACGCGAGACGGATTTGCTCGATCCGGTGAATCTCGTCAATGCAGTTCATGCCATCTGCCTATCAGGTGGCAGTGCTTATGGACTAGATGCAGCGACAGGCGTCATGCAGTATTTGGAGGAACAAGGCATTGGGCTCGAGGTAGGGTATGGTGTTGTCCCAATCGTGCCTGCAGCTGTGCTGTTTGATTTGGCAGTCGGTGATTACCGGATTCGTCCTGATCGCGCAATGGGCTTTGAAGCGGCAGCAGCAGCTAACAGAGAAGACTGCGCCCAAGGCAATGTAGGAGCAGGAACGGGTGCTTCCGTAGGCAAACTGAACGGATTTGACCATGCCATGAAAAGCGGGGTGGGAACAGCCTCGATCAGCTTGCCAAACGGATTGGTAGTGGGTGCACTAGTCGCAGTGAATGCAGTTGGACATGTGGTAGAGCCGCAGACGGGAGAAATTTTGGCTGGACCGCGCGATGAAGAAGGGCAAATTCAAGACAGTGTGGAGATGATGAAGGCTCGCGCATTTTCCCCCAACCCCCCAGGAACGAATACGACGATTGCGGTTGTGGCCAGTAATGCTACATTCACAAAGGCAGAAGCAAAAAAAGTAGCGCAAATGGCTCATGACGGGCTCGCCCGTACTATCAGACCGATCCATACGATGTTTGATGGGGACACCATTTTTGCCGTCGCGACTGGAGGAATCGAGACTTCTGTAGACCTCGTCGGTACCCTATCCGCGGATGTGCTCGCCGAGGCCGTTATCAGGGCAGTAAAATCGGCAGAAGCAGCGGGGGGACTTCCTTCTCACAGCAGTATTCACAAATAGCTTATCGCTTTTCCTTTCACACAATTGGATGCAAAAGGAGAGGATTTTCCAATGAACCAGGTTGTTTCCTTTGTAGACGAACAGGAAGTTGTCCGCTTGACGCAGGAGCTTATTCGGATTCCAAGTGTATTCCGCCCTGAGCAGCCAGGAGCTAACGAAGAACGAGTCGCTCTTTTTGTAGCCGATTATTTACGAAATATGGGGATGCAAGTGTTCTACGAGGAAGTAGTGCCAGGCAGGCCAAATGTGATCGCCTTTTACGATTCAGGCAGACCAGGAAAAACCTTGCTGTTCGAAGCACACACGGATGTCGTTACCGAAGGAGACCGCGATGCATGGAGCTACGATCCGTTTGGCGGGCAGATTTCAGGTGGTCGTATTTATGGGCGTGGTTCTTGCGATACCAAAGGTAATTTGGCTGCGGCGATCTGTGCGGTTAAGGCGATACAGCGATCCAAAGAAACCTTTACGGGAAAAATTCTTTTGTGTATTCCATGCGATGAAGAAGGAATGATGATTGGCATTAAGGATTTTATTCGCCGAGGCTGGGCGAACAACGTAGACGCAGCGATTATTTGTGAGCCAGAAGAAAATCAGCTTTGCATCACGCAAAAAGGGGCGATGCGGGCAATTTTGCGAACGTATGGAAAAATGGCGCATGGGGCCATGCCCTTGACTGGAATCAACCCAAATACACGCATGGCACGTGCGATCGTGGCACTGGAAGAGCTAGAGCGAAAAGAAATGGCACGTCTCGGACAGCATCCGATGCTGGGGTGGCCGAGTATCACACCGACCATATTACAAGCCCCAGTAAAAGGTGATGCTCAAATCAATGTCGTTCCCGATCAGTGCATGACGACACTGGATATACGCACAGTGCCCGGTCAAGATCATGATGAGCTGCGTCATGAAATGCAGGAGCTGCTTGAGAGATTGGGCAGAGAGGATGACAATTTTAAAGCTACGCTTGAAGTGATTGAAGAGCGTCCGTGGACGCTGACAGGGATGGAGGAGGAAGTCGTACAAGCGGTTGCCAGCTCCTTTCGTGATATCACAAAGAAGGAGCCTGTCTACAATGGTGTCCCTGGTGCCACTGATGGAACCTTCTTACACAAAGCAGGCATCCCTATTTTGACGACGGGTGCGGGAGATCGCCATATCCCGCATCATGCTGACGAGTACGTCGACATCGATCAGCTCGTAGAGTCAACACAGCTATTTGCCTTGTCTGCCTTAACCTACCTCACTCAGCCTGTGCGTGCATAATAAGCATTCCCTGCCAAATTGCTGGCAGGGTTTTTTTGCTAAAAACTTGCTCAATCCATCCAATTTTTTTTACAATGGAATGGTTACATAAGCTGAAGGAGGTATGCGCCCATGGATATGCGATGGAACCTGGACGTATTGTATACGTCATTTGACTCGCCTGAATGCAAGGCTGATTGGGAAAAATTATGCCGCGAGATGGACGAGGTAAAAAGCTGGGCCGGGCAAAATCTGCAGTCAAAAGAAGATGCAGTTGCCAAAATGGAGACCTATCTCACAAAATTGACCTCCGCCTTGCAAACACAAGCACGTTTATACAGCTTTGCAGAACTGACTGCGAGCGTTGACGCGAAAAACACAGATGCCCTACAACTGATTGAGCGTATTCAGGATCAGTCTGTAGAGCTGGTGGAGCCAGAGGTACTCTTCCAAAAATGGTTAGGATCTTTGGAAAATTTGGAAGCGCTTATTAGCGAGTCCACTCTATTGGAGACGCATCGTTTTTATTTGAGTGAATTGTCCGAGAAGAGCAAGTATATGCTCAGTGAAAGAGAAGAAATCATTCTCGCGAAAATGAAAAATACGGGTTCAAACGCATGGACCAAGCTTCATGAAATGTTGACGTCGACCCTTTTGGTGGATATCACCGTTGACGGTGAGAAAAAACAGCTGCCACTGCCAGTTGTGCGCAACATGGCGTATGAAAAAGATGCAGCGGTACGTAAAAATGCCTATGAAGCAGAGCTTGCAGCATACAAAAAGATTGAAGAATCTTCTGCAGCAAGTCTGAATGGAATTAAAGGCGAAGTCATCACAGTGGCGAAGCTGCGTGGCTATGACTCGCCATTGGACAAAACGCTCAAAGATTCGCGGATGGACAAAGAGACTTTGGACGCGATGCTTACAGCCATGCGCGAAAGTCTGCCAGCATTTCATACCTATTTCCGCAAAAAGGCAGAGCTGCTTGGACATGAGAATTCTCAGCTCCCGTTCTATGACCTATTCGCTCCGGTAGGGGAAGCTGACATGCGCTTTAACTATCAAGAGGCACGCGATTTTATTGTGAAGCATTTCGGTAGCTTTAGCGAAAAACTGGCGAATTATGCAGCACATGCCTTCGACAACAAATGGATTGATGCCGAGACACGGGAAGGAAAGCGGGGAGGAGCATTCTGCTACAACCTGCACTTCGTAGGAGAAAGCCGCATCATGGCGAACTACACAGGCAGCTATAACGATGTCAGTACACTTGCACATGAGCTCGGACATGGCTACCATGGCGATTGCCTGGTTGATGAAGCGTTTTTGAACAGTGATTATCCGATGCCAATCGCTGAAACCGCATCGATTTTATGTGAAACGATTATTGCCAAGGCTGCACTTGCGCAAGCCACACCAGACGAAGCATTTGCCATTCTCGAAAACGATATTTCTGGTGCTAGTCAGGTTATTGTGGACATCTATAGCCGTTACTTGTTTGAAACGGAGCTGTTTGCTAACCGCGAAAACGGATCGTTATCTGTACAGGAATTGAAGGATATGATGCTTCAGGCACAAAAGGACGCGTATGGCGAGGGATTGGATCCGTCTATTCTTCATCCGTACATGTGGGTATGTAAGCCTCATTATTACAGTGCTGATTATAACTTCTACAACTTCCCGTATGCGTTTGGTCTGTTGTTTGCAAAAGGACTGTATGCGGAGTATTTGAAGCGTGGCGAGTCTTTTGTCGAGCAGTATGACCAGCTTCTTTCTGTGACTGGTAAGCAGAGCATCGCTGATGTGGCTGCGATCATGGATGTAGATGTTCGTTCTGTGGATTTCTGGCGTAACTCTCTTGCGCTGGTCGCCAAAGACATCGAAACCTTTGTAGAGCTGGCATCCTCCCGTCAGCAATAGTTTCCAAACCGTCCGATCGATTCGGACGGTTTTTTTACGCATAGTCAGGTGACTGGGTGGAGAAAGTAAGTAAAAACGAATGAGGTGATATCGTGGTAAACGGATTGCAGTTGCTCGACCTACTACGGGAAACGGAAAACAAAATGCTGCATTTACATAGAGCCATCGATAGGGTGAGCAGTGAACCGGATTTCAAGGAGTCCGTCAGCGTACTGACCGTAGTGGTTAGAGATTATCAGCTTCAGCTCGACAAAATGAAGCAGGCTCTAGGGAAAATTGAAATAGGAGCCAATCAGCAACAGGGAGCACAGCAAACGTCTCAGAGCACAGAAACCCATTAAAGCACTGTCAAAAGCCCACATTCTCTTTTGCAAACGAAAAGAGAAGCGGGCTTCTTCTTGTACAATGAAAACGGAAGGCACTGCCAGCGAAGAAGCATGGCAGTGCCTGATCGTTCGATTATTGGAACTGTATATAGCGTTTTACACCGTAAAATGGATAAAGCTTGTGCATGTACTCGACTTTTCCATAACGAACATCGTCACCGTTTGCGTGAACAATGGTTCCGTTTCCAAGGTAAATGGCTACGTGAGAGACACGTCCTTTTCCAAGTGCATCGTAGAACAGAAGGTCTCCAGGCTGGGCTTCATCCAAGGAAACAGCTTGTCCGCTGTTGAACTGATCTTCTGATGTGCGAGGAAGTGTAACTCCGAGCTGGTTAAAAACGTATGAAGTAAAGCCACTGCAATCAAAACCACTTGGAGTTGTACCACCTAAAACATAAGGGGTTTTGAGCAATGGGGTGAAGATCGTTTCCAGACGTCCCAGGCTAGCGGAGTCTACGTCACCAGACATTTGTGGCAAAGAAGACAGCTTAGCGCTCAAAAATTCGGTAGCGACATAAGCCTCGCGATCTTCAAATTCAATTTTTGTCCATTCACTACCCGTTTCCAGAACTTCTACAAGCGCGCCGAATTTTAATTTTCCTAGAACTTTGGCATCTACGGAAGGCTTCTTCCGAACATTCAGTACATCGCCTGTAACGCGGGCTTTTTCTCCTGCCGTAATCGCTTCGACTTCTCCTTGAGCATGGCTATTGCTTGCTGCCACATCAGGTGGCGCTGATTCATCCGCAGAGACCGACAAGTCTGTCGATGGTAACGACAAGGTTTGACCAATCGACAACTGATCTGTATGGAGCTGATTCACTTGCATAAGTTGGTCCACAGTCGTATGGTTCTCGCGGGCAATTTTACTGAGCGTATCACCTGCTGACACCACATGCATGGGAGAAGCTGCGTGGGCAGCTGTAGGCAGCAGAGTGAAGAGGGCGAGGAGGGTGAATAGCTTCGAAGTACGTTTCATGTCATCGTCTCCACCAATCTACTATTTTCTGCATATCTAGATAAAATTTTAGCGGATTTTGGTTGGTAAATCTATGAAAAAATAATCTTTTAAAAAAGTTTTTGTGAACTCTTGCAATCTGAATTACGATCATGCTATATTACAAGAGTCCCGTTAAGAGAAACGCCATACGGAAGACATGAAAACCATGGAGCTGTGGTGAAGTTGGAGTTCACGCCGGTCTGTCACACCGGAGGTCGCGGGTTCGAGTCCCGTCAGCTCCGCCATTCTTTTCTTCGAGAATGAGCGAAGAATAAATATGTAAATCGTGCCGGTGTAGCTCAATTGGTAGAGCACCTGACTTGTAATCAGGGGGTTGTGGGTTCAAGTCCTATCGCCGGCACCATTTTTTGCGGTCGTGGCGGAATTGGCAGACGCGCTAGATTCAGGTTCTAGTGGTGGCAACACCGTGGAGGTTCAAGTCCTCTCGACCGCACCATCTCTTCAATTTCAGGTTTCTGATCTGCTTTTTATGGCAGAGCAGGAACCTTTTTTGTTTTTTAAAATAGTTAGGCTGCTATCACTCATTTATTTGCAATGCGAAAGACATCACCATTATTTAAAGTGGCGATGTCTTTCTTGCAGATGTCCAAACTTTAAAATCTGCTGTTCGAATTTTTCCGCTTTTCTGGGGGCAGTATGGCTTCGATTACGTCCCAATGCTCGGCAATCTTTCCGTTCTCTACGCGGAACAAGTCGTAGAAAGCGTTAGGCTCTCCATTAATGAGACCTTCGCTTATCGTTAGAACAAAATCGCCTTGACCGATTACCTGATGAATATGTGTGTATTGCATTTCAATATGTTGCTCCTCCATTGCCCGAACTGCAGCACTAAGACCGGAAAGGCCGTCTGCAATATGTGGATCATGCTGAATATAATGATCCCCATCAAAGTAGGTGGTAAGCAGTCCTCGATTCTTCCCGATCATGATATCTTCGACAAAGCGTTTGACATATGTTTTATTCGCATCCGTCTTATCGATATCCTTAATCGTGACCGGTCCGTCAATCATCGTATGATTGCTTGGTGTTTTCTTCACCATCTCTTGCAAGTTGTCCCAATGCTCGACGATTCGTCCATTCTCAAAACGAAAGATATCAAAGCCGATTTTGGGACCGTGAAAATCATATACAGAATGAAGAGCCACGTAATCTCCATCGACTAAAGCGCGCTTAATGCTAACCTTTAGCCCCAAATCCTTCAGATGATCAAGTGCACTAAGCATGGCCGCACGACCATTGGGCAAAGCCTGGTTATGCTGAATGTATTTATCGGGATGAACGTAATTCATAATCGCTTCAGGGTTGCCGCTTTCTAAGCTTTCCAGTACTGCAATTGCTTTTTTGACAAGCTCATTCTGAGTGTTTAGATCCATTAGAATTGCTCCTTTATTTATCAGAGGTTGAATTTTCATTTAAGAGGCTGACACCTAATGATGGACTTGCTTAATCATGAAATTGTCTTCATCTAGACATACCTCTTTTCATTGGATTAATGGTCATTAGATAAATAATAGGCATCTGTTGTTTATTTATCTTTCGCTCATTATAATTGGAGTGAATACAACGCTCAATATTCAATCATTTTGATTTTGAAGGATAAAATACAATTCAGATCACTTTGTCGCATAACGACTCAAATTTTTTTCTAGGAGAGAAGACAATGAACAAGAAAGTCGATTTACGAATACGGCGCACAAAGCAATCGATTCGAACGGCTTTTTTTGAACTTATTCAAGAAAAAGGATATGAAGCGATAACGATCCAGGATATTGCCGATCGGGCTATGATTAATCGAAACACGTTTTATCTTCACTACGATAATAAACCTGACTTATTACATACTTGTATAGATGGGCTGTTGAGCGAAGTGAAGAATGTAATCGTTCAATGTCCGATCAACGAGAATCCATACAGTATTTCGAAGCTCGAGACAGTCATGCGAGCTATATTGGAACATATTACGCGTAATACATCTTTTTACCGTGCTATGTTAATTGAAGAGAATAGAATCTATCAGTTTCGAGAGAAAATGGAGAATATCATAAAAGATAAACTAAATGAGGGGGTCCATCCTAATGCAGGAAAATCCCCTGTCCCCATAACCAAGGAATTGCTGCTTGAATATCTTGTATCGTCCTTCATGGGCGTTATTATTTGGTGGATTAAGAACGATCAGCCTCTTTCTGCGAGTGAAGTTTCCTCGCAGTTTAGTAGATTGGTTGCCTACGGTCATTTGAAAAACGAGGGTATCGAATAATAGTGGCCTAGAGGAAGCAAAGGAGAGCATGAGGGGTTGGATGGTTCAATTGTTGCGTTCACAGAGCTCCGACCCTTCGGCAGAACAAATGGCTTACGTTTCCTCTCATAATGTACGCTTTAAAAAGACAGAGCACTCGGTGTGATCGACGACGAGGAATAACACCATAGAAAAAGGAAGGCCAATGAATTGTTGGTCTTCCTTTTTCTATGCCTGCCTTTCTTACCATAAGTACCTGTGTAAAAAGACCAACATTTTCAGGTTGATCTAAATTTTAATCGTACGTAACATAATATAGGTAAAGTGAAAAACGCTTGTGTAAGATCGAAATCAATCGGTTTCCATATATGACTCATCCCAATTAGTAAAATCGTAGAAGCGAGGGAGAACTTACATGAAGAAATTCAAGTCTTTAGCGGCTTGCATCGTTGCTACAGCATTGCTGTTTTCTTTGGGCACATCAGTCTTTCCAGTCTCAGCCTCTGCCAAAAGCTCCTCAGAGCTTACTCCGATGGAACTGAGAGCCAAGTATCTAAAGAAAATGGAGATTAATGAAAAAGATGTCCTGGGCTTTTATCATACGACGATGGACACCAGCTCTGAAGCACGCAGACACAATATCGAAAAAGCTCTGAGAAGAATCAACAATGAGAAAATTAAGCCGAGTGAAGTATTCTCCTATAATAAGTCGGTCGGCAATGCGAATCTTGAAGATGAAGGATGGAAAAAGGCAGGAGTGATCTTGAACGGTCAGCTTACAGATGATTACGGTGGAGGGATTTGTCAGGTTTCCAGTACCCTTTTCAATGCCACTGAAGAGGCGAAGATGACGATGGTCGAACGCCATAATCACAGTAAGTCGGTCGGATACGTACCAGCGGGTCAAGATGCGACCGTGGCTTACGGATTACTGGACTTCCAATTCTCTAACCCTTATGATTTTCCTGTGAAAATTAAAGCAAAAGCGTACGATGACAAGCATGTTGTGGTAGCGATCGTACGGGCATAAAAACGAGACATGGACCAAGAAGCAGGGTGTACCCGTGAGGGAAGCCCTGTTTTTTTATGTCTGAATTAACTTCCTAAAAAATGGATGAAAAAGTTTTGATGGATGGTTTTTAGTCAAGCATTCCGGACCATACTTTGGAGAGGGAGGTGCCGTGATGTATATAAAGGTGACAGGAGACAGCGAGGATCGAAGGGTTCTTGTAATGGGAGAGCCTCTGATTCGTCATGAACAGGATGACTATTATCTTTTGCCAGGCAGATTGGTTCGCGCATTGAAGCCGGATGATCTGCCTATAGGAATTCGATTTAAACTCGCTGGTTCACTTCCCTCCGGGTACGGTTTTTATCGCGAAGACACTGTCGTTTTTCGCAGATGGAATGAAACATCAGCACTCTGGATTGATGTGACTTCATCTTATCTCGTTTCGGAGTGGGATGGATTATTTCCTTTGGAGGCGACAGTTCTCGCGCGAAAAACAACGCTTGAGCAGCAGGAGCGCTTTTGCTCGATCGCGTGTGAAACGGGCGAGCAACTCATGAAAATCCGCTATGCTTTTTCATGGAGTACGGAGGAGGAGCTTGACTTAGAGAGAGCACTGGAAGACATTTGCGATACTGTTTTTGAAGTCGAAGCGAAAGGAAATGCCCGTCTTTGGCCTGGCTATGGGCATTGTTAGCTGTTCGTAATCAATACCGGAAAAAAGCGTACAAGAAAAAGGAAAGATTATTTTGAGGAAGAGCTGCTTGCTGATAGCAGCTTTTTTTGTTGAGCATTACTGGAATCTGCTATCATAAAGGTAAGTTTTGGTAATGAGGAAGCAAGATATTATGAAAGAAAAAATGAGTTGATCCGAGAGGGAGTGGCGCACCGATGGAATCAAAAGGTTTCTCGAAGCTGCGGCTTCAGCGTATGCATGATGTTTTAACAGGCTTTGTAGATCGAGGAGAATTACCTGGAATGGTAACGTTAGTAAGCCGAAAGGGAGACGTACATGTTGAGGAGCTCGGTATGCATGCATTCAACGGAAATGCGCCCATGCGCCGAGATACGATATTTCGTATTGCTTCGATGACGAAGCCCATAACCGCAGTAGCGGCGATGATTCTCGTAGAACAATGCAAGCTGCGATTGGACCAGTCACTGGATCATCTCTTACCGGAACTCGCCAATCACAAGGTTTTGAGATCACTCAACAGCCCTCTCGATGACTTCGTACAAGCGAAAAGAAGTATCACTTTACGCGATTTACTGACGTTTCGCCTAGGTATTGGTGCAGTGATGGCTCATCCCGATACATACCCAATTCAGACAGCTATGGACGAGGCTGGTCTTTCCCCAGGTCCAAACCCACCAACACTTCGTTCAGACGAATGGATGAAGCGTCTTGGCAAGCTGCCTTTCATCCACCAGCCAGGTGAATCGTGGATGTATCATACTGGTTCCGACATTCTTGGGATTGTTATCGAACGTGCATCTGGCAAAAAGCTGGAGAATTTTTTCCATGAGAGTATTTTTGAGCCACTTGGAATGAAGGATACAAGCTTCTATGTGCCACATGAAAAGCTGAACAGACTACCTCCGAGCTACATGCGAAATCGCACGACAGGCGAACTGACCGTGCACGATGATCCTAATCATAGCAGATGGGGCAGAATACCCGTTTTTCAATCGGGAGGCGGAGGGCTCGTCTCAACGGTGGACGACTATCACAGCTTTTGCCGGATGATGGTGAACAAGGGTAGTTATGGACGCGAGCGCATCCTATCCCGACCGAGTGTCGAGCTCATGACCACCGATCACTTGACGTCAGCACAGAGGATGTCATCACGTACATTCTTTGGTGACAGCAGCAGCTGGGGCTTCGGTGTTGCTGTAAATATACAGCGTAACGATCTTTTCTCTGTTCCGGGGCGTTTTGGGTGGGACGGAGGGATCGGAACGTCAGGGTATTCTGATCCGGCAGAAGACATGATTGGGATCTTGATGACCCAGCGCCTCATGGATTCGACAGCACCTTCAAGCGTTTACCAAGATTTTTGGACATTGGCATACCAAGCGATAGACTAGGAGAGCACATCGAAGCCAAGTGGCGAAACTTTTTTCATAAAGACAGGGCATAGCCATGATATAGTAACAATGAGTGAATAGCTGCCAAAGGAGAGGACACAATGGAAACGATTCAAAATATTTATTGTGTAGGCCGCAATTATCGCCTTCACGCCGCTGAACTGGGCAATGACGTACCTACGAAACCGATGATTTTTGACAAGCCGACTCATGCATTGGCTGAGGCTGTTGGGAACGTAATCGAGCTTCCAGGCACACGGGGAGAGCTACATTATGAAGCAGAGCTCGTTATACATATTGCCAGACCGTATGAAGCTGGCGTTACACTTGAGCAAATGGTTGATAAGATTGCGCTTGGCATTGATTTTACGCTTAGAGATGTACAAAGTGACTTGAAAAAGGCTGGTCATCCATGGCTGCTGGCAAAAGGCTTTAGAAACTCCGCGATTTTAACACCATTTCATGCCTTTCCAGGAGTGGATGCTCTACAAAATACCGACTTTTCATTGTTGAAAAACGGGGAGCAGGTACAACGCGGGAAAATTAGCGATGTTATTTTCGATTTGATGACAATCATAGCGTATATTTCAGACAATTTTGGTTTGGATCAAGGCGACATCATTTATACAGGTACACCAGCAGGGGTAGGACCTATTGCAGACGGCGATGTCATGACACTCGTTTGGGGTGAGGAAAACTGGGGTCAATTTACAGCGAAGCTGAAATAGGCGACCCAACTATTAATTGGAACAAAAGAACCATCTTCTGACATGATCTTGCAGAAGATGGTTCTTTTTTAGGTAAGCAGTGCGATTGAAAGCGATTATCAGCTTATCTGGTTCTATGGTACTATAAGGCAACTGCGGCATAGTTTACAGCTTGTTTTCAGACTAGTCCGATGCTACCAAATCCGTGATTGGTAAATTTTACGGTCTTATCCTCCCGTTTCCTCTTGAGGTAATCTGTCCATGTACCCGACGACGGGTTCCACAACATGGCAAGGAGGAAAAGAAAGTGACGAAACGAGATTGGGTAATGAAGTCAACAGTAGCAGTCATCCTGAGTACGTCCCTGTTAATGGGTGGTCAAATTGGACAAGCGGCCGCTAAGACACAAGATTCACAACAATCAAAAATTGTGGACATTGCGACTTCATTGATTGGGAAAGATTATGAGTACAAGGCAAAAGGACCGAAACAGTTTGGTTCAGCCGAACTGGCAACCTATACTTACAAACAAGTGGGTATTTCCATCGGAAGCACCATTGCAAACCTGTCCAAGGCAGGGAAGAAAGTCTCCCAAAGCAGTGTAGAGCCAGGGGATCTAGTATTCTTCTCATCCAATGGCAGCAGCAATGCTTCCTTTATGGGCATCTACATAGGCAATGATCAATTCGTTTATTCTTCGCAAGGGGAAGACGCAGTTGTACTGAAAAGCTATTCTGAGTATAGCAAAAAATTCGTCACAGCACGTCGTATCCTTGATGGGTCTGGCTCCTCTGACAATTCTTCCAGTACACCAGAAAAACCAGCAAGCGACATTGCCAGCAAGGTTATCAAAAACGGTGAAAAGTACATGGGCACGAAATACAAATATGGCTCAAGCAGCAGCACAACCAAAACATTTGACTGCTCATCCTTCACTCAACGCGTCTTTAAGGAAGCAGGCATCACCTTGCCACGCGATTCCCGTCAGCAATCGACTGTAGGCAAATCTGTATCCAAAAAAGACTTGCAAAAAGGTGATCTGATCTTCATGAAGGCTTCCGTCAATAGCTCTTCAGACCGGATTACACACGTTGCCATTTACGCAGGAAACGGTAAGATTCTACATACCTATGGCAGTCCTGGCGTAACGTACTCCAAGTTCGATGGCACGAACTGGGAGAAACGTGTGGTAAAAATCAAGCGAGTTATCTAACCTGCTTCCATAAGAAACGCGATGATCTGGCTCTCGTGCATAGCATGAGAGTCTTTGTTATTATGTAAGACGCAAATGGTGTGCAATAGTTACGCGATTAGTCGTTGCCAATTATTTCATTAGTATGCTAATAAATTTGCGTTTAAAATAGACAGAATAGAGGAAAAATGTAAAAAACGTCGAATACTATTTTTCTGTATATATGAAAAAACTGGAGGTGTGTCATTTGCAATTGAACATGCCAGCATTTTATAACTTTGCTGCACAAGTGGATGAATGGGCGAGGAAAAATCCGGACAGACGGGCAGTCTGGGAGCTGGACGAGCAAGGACACGAGCATATATTGACATACGAGGAGCTGCGCCGTTATTCCAATCGGATTGCCAACGGTCTTTCCTCCATCGGGATCGGGCGCGGAGATAAAGTATTGGTCCTTGTGACACGGGGAACGCTGGCGTATGGTCTTTATCTGGCATTGCTAAAGGTAGGGGCAGTCATCCTGCCGGGCTCAGAGATGCTGCGTCACAAAGATATTGAATACCGTGTCAATCACGCAAAAGTGAAAGCAGTAATCGGATTTGATGGCGTGCAGGATGAAGTAGAGCCTACTCGCGGGAGCTGTGCCTCGCTTAGCCACTTCATTACAGTCGGAGATGCCAAAGAGGGCTGGATTTCTCTCGGTAGCCTGCTGGCTGATCAGGACGACGAATTCACTGTTGTGAACACAGCTTCTGACGAGCTAGCCTTTCTTTCCTATACATCGGGAACAACGGGTGGACCTAAAGGCGTCATGCATGTACACGGCTGGCCTTTCGCTCATCTGGCAGTAGCAGCGTCGCAGTGGCTGGATGTCCGCGAGGGAGATGTGGTTTGGGCGACGGCAGGGCCAGGCTGGGCAAAATGGATTTGGAGTCCTTTTGTCTCCACACTTGGTATGGGTGCAACAGCGTTTGTATATAAAGGAAGATTCAGTGCGGAAAATTATTTAACTATTTTGCAAGATTACCCGGTTTCCGTATTGTGTGCGACTCCAACCGAGTATCGTCTGATGGCAAAAGTATCTGACTTGAATCAATACAAGCTGCATGCATTGCGCTCGGCATGTTCGGCAGGTGAGCCGCTTAATCGAGAAGTAATTGATACATTCCGCCGGGAGTTTTCGATTACTGTACGCGATGGCTACGGACAAACAGAAAGTACGCTGTTGGTTGGCACGTTTGTTGGAATGGAGCCGAAACCAGGATCAATGGGCAAACCATCGCCAGTAGTACGAATCGCCATTATCGACGAAGAAGGCGAAGAAGTCGCGGTAGGCAAGGTAGGTGATATCGCCATCGATCGAAATATGGTTGCACTGTTTAAAGGCTATTTGGATGATCCGGTGCGTACAGCCAAAGCGTATCGCGGTGATTGGTTCGTGACAGGCGACCAAGGACGTATGGATGAGGATGGGTATATTTGGTTTGAAGGGCGTTCCGACGATATTATTATTTCTGGCGGGTACACGATCGGGCCGTTCGAGGTGGAGGATGCGCTGGTGAAGCACCCTTCGGTGGCGGAATGTGCTGCAGTCGCCAGCCCTGATCCAGAGCGCGGTAATGTCGTAAAAGCTTTCATTATATTAAAGAAAGGCAACACGCCTTCTGATGAATTGGTGGCAGAATTACAAGATCATGTCAAACGCTTAACGGCTCCATATAAATACCCACGTAAAATCGAATTTGTACAGGAGCTGCCAAAGACGACCTCGGGAAAAATCAGGCGAATCGAGCTTCGTCAGCAGGAATCAGGACAGCATCAATCCTAAAACAACAAAGATTACGGAAATGTAAGGTTACTGTAATTAGATTCGATGGGATCAAACACGCACACCCCCTACAATGATAGTAGAAGCAAGACAAGGGGGATGTGCGCATGAACCAGTATTCCATACCCGTTGTTGGCAATGCGCAAACATATGTTGCGACAAACGAGAGAGAGCGAGTAGAGCAACAGGGCTCGACTTGGAAAAAACGAATCAGAATTGTACTGATTACAATAGTAGCCTGCGTTGTCCTTGCCCCTATTTTTTTAGGCTGGGCAGGGAATCTATGGATTGATGAAAAGAAATTGGCTGCGCTGCATGACACAAAAAGTGCGACGTATGTCAAGCTGGATGAAATGCCTGATTACATGTGGAAAGCTTTTGTCGCGATTGAAGATCATCGCTTCATGCAGCATGGCGGAGTTGACCCAGTCGCGCTGGCTCGGGCGCTTTGGATTGATGTGCGTCAGGGCGGTTATGTGCAGGGTGGCAGCACGATCACGATGCAATTAGCCCGCAATCTTTTTTTGACCCAGGATAAAACGATGCTGCGAAAAGCGAAGGAAATGGCGATCGCCTTACAGCTGGAACAGCGATACAGTAAAAAAGAGCTGCTGGAAATGTATTTAAATGTCATTTACTTTGGGCATGGAAAAAACGGGATCGGTGAAGCGACTGCGTTTTATTTTGGCAAGTCAGCTAAAGCAATGGGGAAGGACGCAATCACTTTGGGTGAGGCAGCAATTCTTGCTTCATTGCCGAAAGCGCCAGAAAACTACTCACCCATTAAGCATTGGCAAAAAGCGAAAGAGCGGCAAAGCGTCGTCTTGAATCGTATGGCTCAGATGGATGTAATCGATCAGGCACAGAAACAAAAGGCTCTGACCGAAAACATCCGTGTGACAAAAACAGTGAAACCAGCTTCGTAAATGAATTTGAATAATGATCCCTTCTGTCACTTGGCAGGGGGGATTTTTCAGTCGATGAAAAAATGAAATACTGACCATCCGTAGACGAGACAAAGCAGACAGTCAGTGTATTTGTCGTGCAACGATGCTTATGTGGTTCGATTGACGGCTTTGCCTAGAGCATCCTCTAAGACATGAGCGTACTGCATGGTTGTTTCGATTTTGGAATGTCCCAGTTGCGCCTGGAGCTGGTGAGGATCGGGGTTCAAGCGCAAAAACTGGGTCGCGAAGCTGTGCCTGAGCTTATGTACGGACAAGTCTGGGATTCCAAAAGCTTTGGCGTATTTTTTCACCAGCTTTTGAACGGAGCGAACCTCAATACGATGACCATTTGGATTGGTCGGGGAGACAGCAAGAAAAACAGCATCTTCCTGGTGTGATGGCATATATTTGTCTCGCTCTTGCAAATAGCGCCCCAAGTATTCTTTTCCCCAATCACTGAAAAAGGGAGCGTCCTCTTTTTTGCCCTTGCGCACCATTTTTAGTTGATTCTTTTCCATAACAATATCGGACAAGTCCAAGCTTACGATTTCTGATACACGAAAGCCTCCCGAGAGAATCAACGCGACAATGGCGGTATCACGATCGCGGTTTTGGAGATGAAATTGCTGCTTTTTCACCGTGTTACAATGCGCAAGGTAACCGTTGTAGACAAAATCGACGAACTGGTAAATTTCATCGTCGATCAATATTTTGGCACGAATAGCATTTGCTCGGGCTAGCGGGGTGAGCTCGATCGTTTCCACTTCTATTTTGGCTAGGACATTGCGAGTTAAATACGATTCGCCATTATCATCCTCAGCCAATGCAGCCAAGTAATGAAACAATGATTTCAGACTGGAAATCTTTCTGCTGATTGTCCGATCACTGTACTCTTTTTTTGCACTGCGGGTAGGCTTGGTCAAAAGAGCAGAGCGCTCATATAGATGTGATTCCTGTAAGTACAGAATATAGCTTTCTACCGTTTCCTTCTTAAGATCATTGAGATCCTGCAAGGGAATATGCTTCATCTCAGCGGCAGGGGTCAAGCCTTCTGTCATCATCCAACGAAAGAAAAACGTAATATCACGCAAATAACCGAGCAGGGTGGAGGGAGAATTTTTCTTCGTTTTTTTATGCTCAATGAATTTCTCCACGTACCAGGGAAAGGAGCCCATTAATTCTAGTAGCTGCAAGGCATCGCGTTGCTTGGTTACGGACATGCTTTCACCACCATCTATCATATTTGTGTACGAACATATATTCTATCAAAAACTAAACGTTCTGGGAATTGCTAATTGCGCTATTTACAGGCATGATGAGAAAAGATATAGTAAAACAGTAGATAAACGTTATCATTACGTTTTGATACAGGGAGGAGTGACAGGAAGTGGCAACTTGGGATTTATCGCAAACGACGCACCATGTATTGATCTGTAATGGCGGCAGCTGTATGCGCAAAGGTGGGGAAGAAGTAACGGCAGCAATTCGGGAATCAATCACAAGAGCAGGGTTGGATGATGTCGTACATACTACCCGCACACGCTGTAATGGGCGGTGTGAGGATGCCTGTGTAGTGATCGTTTATCCAGAGGGGATCTGGTATGAAAACGTGACACCAGAGAATGCAGACCTTTTGGTCGAGCAGCACCTGCGTAATGATGAGCCAGTTGAATCATTGATGACGCATCGCTATATGCCAGGTGGCTTTGCACGGACGGAATCGGCAAGACGTGGCATTTTAAAATCGGAAAAAGCCAAGAAATAAAGCAAAACCACATTCCACTTGAAATGGTGGAGAGTGGTTTTTTGTTTTTTCACCGCTAAGTCTAAGATTGCTCGAGAAGGAGAACTTTATGGGGAGGGACAGAATTTTTTTGTGAAAGCGTGATCATTTATGTCTTTGTCATATGGACATTTTATGAAAATGGTGGTAACCTAATAGCAAATAAGGTTGATTTAGAGCGTTTTAATCAAAAATATAACGTCCATACGGAGTGTACATTTGTTTTTGTGGAAATTACGAAGTCAGTCCGCACGTGTACAGCCCATGGTCGAATGCTGGAGGGATTCACGTTGGCGAGCAAAACATTGGAGCATTTTTTACAAGAAAATTTGACTGATCTGAAAAGCAAAGGTCTATACAATGTCATCGATCCATTGCAAAGTGCAAATGGTCCGGTCATCACGATCTCTGGAAAAAAACTGATCAATCTTTCCTCCAATAACTACCTCGGTCTGGCAACAGATCAACGTCTTATTGATGCGGCTGTAGCTGCTGCACAAAAGTATGGGGTAGGTGCCGGTGCAGTTCGGACCATCAACGGTACGCTTGAGCTTCATACACAGCTTGAAGAAAAGCTTGCAGCTTTCAAGCACACAGAAGCAGCAATCGCTTATCAGTCCGGCTTTAACTGCAACATGGCTGCGATCTCAGCGGTCATGGACAAAGATGATGCTATTTTGTCCGACGAGTTGAACCACGCTTCGATTATTGATGGTTGCCGACTGTCTCGTGCACAAATCATTCGCGTCAATCACTCCGATATTGATGATCTGCGCGCGAAAGCAAAAGAAGCAAAAGAGTCCGGTAAATATAAGAAATTGATGGTCATTACAGATGGAGTTTTCTCCATGGATGGTGACGTTGCCAAGCTCCCTGAAATCGTGGAGGTTGCCGAAGAATTCGATTTGATTACGTACGTAGATGATGCACATGGCTCCGGTGTTTTGGGTAAAGGTGCAGGAACTGTGAAGCACTTTGGCTTGTCGGACAAAATCGACTTCCAGATCGGAACTCTTTCCAAAGCGATTGGCGTAGTGGGTGGCTATGTAGCCGGCCGCCAAGAGCTGATCGACTGGCTCAAGGTTCGCAGCAGACCATTCCTGTTCTCCACAGCGTTGACACCTGCAGATGTGGCAGCATCGATTGCAGCTATCGATATTTTGCAAAACAGTACAGAGCTGCATGACAAGCTATGGGATAACGGCAATTACTTGAAAAAAGGCTTAAAAGAGCTCGGCTTTAACATTGGCGAGAGTGAAACACCGATTACACCATGCATCATCGGTGATGAGTCGCAGACACAAGATTTTAGTAAACGTCTCTATGCAGAAGGCGTATATGCGAAAGCGATTGTGTTCCCAACCGTAGCAAAAGGCACAGGTCGCGTACGAAACATGCCAACGGCAGCACATACAAAAGAAATGCTGGATCAAGCCCTGAGCATCTATGAAAAAGTAGGCAAAGAAATGGGGATTCTCAAATGAAAAAGATACTGGTAACAGGGGCGCTGGGGCAGATCGGGTCCGAGCTGATCACAAAGCTGCGTAATGTGTACGGTGCCGATCAAGTTGTAGCGACCGATATTCGCAAAAAAGAAGACGATCCAGTCGTGCAAGCAGGGCCGTTCGAGATTTTGGATGTAACAGATGGGGAGCGGATGTTTGAGCTAGCCAAAAAACATCAGGTGGATACGATTATGCATTTGGCAGCACTCTTATCCGCCACAGCAGAAGCAAAGCCTCTTCTGGCTTGGAATTTGAACATGGGTGGATTGGTTAACGCTTTGGAGACTGCACGTGAGCTGAACTGCCAGTTCTTCACTCCAAGCTCCATAGGTGCTTTTGGTCCATCCACGCCAAAAGACAATACGCCACAAGATACGATTCAGCGTCCTACGACGATGTATGGTGTAAATAAAGTCTCAGGCGAAATGTTGTGTGACTACTACTACCAAAAATTTGGGGTAGATACACGCGGTGTGCGTTTCCCCGGACTCATTTCATACGTAGCACCTCCAGGTGGAGGAACAACTGACTATGCGGTGGATATTTATTACAAAGCGATTCAAAACAAAGAGTACACCTCTTATATTGGAAAAGGCACTTATATGGACATGATGTACATGCCAGATGCGCTCAATGCGATTGTCGGGTTAATGGAAGCAGATGCATCCAAGCTCATTCACCGCAATGCGTTTAACGTAACTGCCATGAGTATCGAGCCAGAGGATGTAGCAGCATCGATTCGCAAGCACATTCCTGAGTTCAAGCTTTCTTACGAGGTAGACCCGGTTCGTCAAGCGATTGCGGATAGCTGGCCGAATTCGATTGATGCGTCAGCTGCTATGCAGGAATGGGGCTTCAAAGCAGAGTATGATTTGGATAAGATGACAGAAGACATGCTGGCGAAATTGCGGGGAAAGCTGCTGCAAAAGGTCGGTTAATCATATAGCGTAGCACGTACAGCTGCCACTTCCTGTAATTAACAGGGTGGCAGTTTTTTTGTACCAAAAAATTGCCACTTCCTTGTCCAGCGTTAACTACCATTCGTACGTATTTTTCAGCTGCTCCATCGACTGCAAAAATTGTGTCTGCGCCTCCGGTTGCGATAGAAGCTGCTGAACGTAATCCTTATCAATTAAAAGATTGGCAACCTGATAATTATGGTGCAGCAAGTATTGATTCTTCTCGTCCAAAAGCCACATCAGAAACCATTTCTGTGTTTGCAGTAAACGAAGATGCTGCTGTAGTTCGTCTTCTGTTATCCAGGGGGCAATGCATTCAAATGAGAAAAAATTATCAACCAATCGCGAAAAATAACCCATTGTGCACCTCCACAACAAGAACTCTCCTAGAAAATACGAAAAGACGAGCCATTTGGTTTCGTGTTCTATGGTCTCGGATGTGTTTTTCTTCATTCGGGCAAAATAGTCGAGTAGCTTGGATGAAAGGATGGCATTCATTATGACCAAGAAAGATTATGTCCTTACGCTTTTGGAAAATATCGAAAAGCACAAGGGGATGTTCCCACAACAATTGCAGACACAGTTGGAGGAAGTGAGGCGGAATATCGAAGAGACTTCATCAGAGTCGTTCTTTGTGCAGACAAATGGTGTCGTTACCAGATCGGCGCTCCAGCAGTCCACGGAAACGAAGAACCCTATGTTTGCATTGTCGGAAATGTATTTCGATCTGAAAAAGATTGCAGAAGCAAATAGAGATACCTGCCCAGAATTGATTTCAGCACTTACCCAATATCAGGGCTTAACAAACGAATCAGAGGGTTATTCTCCCGAGTAACTATCATGA
Organism: Brevibacillus reuszeri; assembly: GCF_002897295.1. Classification (GTDB taxonomy): domain Bacteria; phylum Bacillota; class Bacilli; order Brevibacillales; family Brevibacillaceae; genus Brevibacillus; species Brevibacillus reuszeri_A. The sequence continues at coordinate 56,676 of NZ_BEXF01000003.1, read as the reverse complement.
GAAGATTAAGGAGGGGAACGATGGATTTGCGAGCTAGCTTGAAAACGGACGAAGAAATGAAGAAAGCAAAAACTCAACCCACACAGGCTTCAATCGATAAGGATCGTGAGGAACCACAGGTTGAGAGCTGGGGATGGACGAATAATGCGGACACTGTTCGCCAAAATGATTAATCAGACAAAAACCGTCCCAGATCAGGACGGTTTTTTCTAAGTCTCACTTGGTGCTTTAAGCATGTCCTACAACTGGTTGAGGTACCTACATATTATTCTCCCCTGTATTTTCATCAATGTTTCCATCGTTCGTACCTTCCGCATATACATCGCTCACTTGTTCATGCGTAACAGCTAACCCTTTCTCTGTCTGAGATGTGCTTTTGTAATAGGATGGCTCGTACATTTTCTCGGCGACCTCATCAGTAGCATTGAACAGTTCCTGATTGTTTTTCATCACAGTTCCTCCTGTAAAGGGTTGATTTCCCGATGGATCAAGAGCGGCAATCGTACATACCTAGTAATAATTTATGCAAAAGGGTACCTAACTAACGTATTCTGCCGTATAGGAATTTGTACCAGCATGCACAGAAAGCAACGTATTGGCATATCCAACCAAGCGATTGACAATCTCGTCTACTACTGCATAGACGAGAGGATGCAGGATAGGGTCGTAAAGCGTTGGATCATCGAAGATCACGGTAGTGTGAATGAATATATCTCGATTCCCAAACAGATCGTAATGAATGAACACTTTTCCGCAAGCCCCTTTTGTTTGCGGATCTTGGTATCCCGGCAGAAAAAGATACCATTCCTCGGCTGTTGCGGAACGGAAATTTTTCGTAAAGGTTAGGCCTTGTATCGCTTCATCGGTTTTTGCTTTTAGTTCGCTACTCATTAAAATATCAGACATTTTATCTTCCTCCTTTACTCCTTTTCAGTATGAATATGGAAAAAGAAATTCATCCAAAAAAGAAAAAGCCAGCCCAGATAAGGGTGGCTTCATGAGTACAACCAATCAAGAGAGAGTTCAATTTTTAATTTTTCAGTCACAAGGGAAGAGTCTAGATATCTCATAGATAGCATGCTTCTCAAAAATGACCTTTCCGTAGGTATCGACGACCTCGGCGGTATAATCCGTAATTTTTTCACCATATTCGCTTGCGATAGAGCACGCGTCTTCATAATTGGCTGTTAAGGAAAACTCAGATTCTTGCAAAAGAAGCAAGTAATCATTCTGAAAGACATAAAGTTTTCCGTTTTTCCGCAATTCCATACGGATTTTCGCTGCGAACCGTGTGATGTCCTCGAAGTCTCGAAATGCGAAGAAAGCAGTAGAATTGTCCAAAAGACTTGCAGGTGCAATTTCATCCTTTTCTTCAGGATGATCCGTCAATGTAATTGTAATATACATACCTTGAGAAGGGACAAAAGCTACTTCAGTACGGCAAGGCATATCAATGGCTGGAAAGTCGTGTGTCGACTCAGCAAAAAGGAGAGCTTCATCTATCCAATGATTGATAAGAGCGAGGCTCGCCTCATGATCATCATGTCTATAACCCCGAGATGAAAGTTCGGTCTCATTCAGAAAAATCGAAATGGTCCGGTTATCAAAGATTTCCATCTTCATTGTTGATTCCTCCTTATCTATTCAGTGGCTAATCTTATCAAACGACTAGGGATGCGATAATGGGAGTGTAGGGGTAGCATTTAAATATACGCTAGCGCTATGGGTAAGACAATAGGAGGTTATTGGCTATAGAGTGACTAGTATCCGTACTTTTGAGACAAACTACTTGATCATCGAGCCTCCCAAACATCCTGGTGGAGCAGGTTCATCTGGCACTTATTAACACGAAGCTGCAAGCAGTTCGTGCCGATTGCAAAAAAGATGATTGTGAGAGCCCAGGTTAACAAGTGTAAGGGGCACCCACAATCATCTTCACTTATTTATTCTTACAGTCTTGCACGTGCCTGCTTGAGAGTAATCGAGTTGGCAATGGCTGTCCACATGTCGGTTGATTCAGAACCGACATACCAGTAAGCCAATCCTCCTATGTCCCACTGCAGGCTTGCTTGTACTTTTAACCCCATCGATCGGCTTTCCTCCAACCAGATCGTGTGTGTCACTCCTTGTTTTTTGTAGGTAGAACGGTATTGTCCGATAGAATCATCCCATGTCGTACTCGCCTTGTATTGTGAGATAAGCTGATACGATTGTGGGATACTCAGATCGACAGACTGCAATTGCTTGCCTGACTGATACCAGTCACGTGTATAGAGCGGCAGTCCGACAATCAGCTTTTTCGCAGGCATTTCAGCAAGCAAATCAGAGATAATCTTTTTTATCCAAGGCAGTGAAGCGACTGAGCCTGACTTGGTCCCTCCGACCCAATGTTCTTCATAAGCCATCAATACGAGATAGTCTGCATATTTTGCCAGCTTTGCGAAGTCGTAGGGCTCGCTCCAATCCGTACCTGAGTCAGGTGGAATATCGACTGAAAGAACGGCGCCCTTTGCGTGCAGGGCAGCAGCCAGCTCCTGAATAAACAGCGTAAAGTTATTACGGTCACCAGGGGCAAAGCCTTCGAAATCGACATTGATCCCATCCAATTGATACTTGTCAATAAAGCCTGACAATTTTTGTACGATTGCCTTGCGTTTGCCTGCATCAGATAGCGCGGCATGCGTAGCAGCGGAATCAAATTTGTTTCCAAAGAGAGCCCAAACCTGCTTTCCGTTGTCATGAGCCCAGTTAACGAGTGAAGCATCAGAGAAGTCACTCACTGTACCGTCTTTTTGCAGGAAATACCATCGTGGAGACAGTGTGTTGACGCCACTCTTTTTTACTTGAGCAATAAATTCCTCCGTTGTGGATTGGTACTGCCAGCCTAGTGATACGAGTGGCCGAGTAGCAGTTGTCTGTGCATTCAAATCATCCAGAATTCGCTGTAGGATAACGGCCGTCTCTTGACGAGAGAGGGCTGCAGACGGGCGGAAATATCCTTGGTAGCCAACCAGCCAATTATTTTGCATGGCCTTGCTGACTGAGTTGCGTGCCCAGCTCGAAACCATTTTCGCATCTTTTACGTTCAGGCTTGTCGTGGTGGAAGCATTTTGTTCCAATGCCCGAACGAGAAAAGCCGCCGCTTCTTCGCGAGAAATCGTACGTTTCGGGGCAAAAGTAGTCGGACCGATGCCGTTTGCGATATTCAGGGCAGCCGCAGCCTGTACGTATCCGTATGCCCATGAGTTTTTCGGGACATCTGTATAGGAGACGACAGTTCCTGAAACGGGCTTGATTCCTACTGTACGACTGAGCATCGTTACGAATTCTGCACGAGTGACAGGACTGGTAGGGTGGAAATACCCATTTTCATCACCGGCAATGACACCTGCTTCATGAAGCGAGCGAATCTGCTTTTGTGCGTAGCTGTTTCCGATGTCTCGCAGGTTGTTCGTTGATGCTGTTGAAGCGGGTACCCCAATGGCCAGCGTAAGGCTGTACATCAGAAATACAAGTGAAACAAACCAGATATGTATGCGTTGTTTATTCATCATACATCCAGTATAAGGAGATATAACCAGTCTTTCATTGGCTATTTATTGGTAAAAGCAATGCCAAGTGAAGGCATTAGAAAAAGTAGCGGTATGGTATGATAAGAGGGCAATGATAGGAGAGAGACGAAAAGAAACGAAAAGAAACGAGGCGGGAGAGAAATGGAAGACGTACTTATTGTAGGGGGAGGACCCTGTGGTCTCGCAGCAGCAATCGCCTGCAAGCGCGCCGGGCTTGATCCGCTCATTATTGAAAAGGGATCACTTGTTCATTCAATATATCGGTACCCCACATATATGATATTTCACAGTACGCCAGAGCTTTTGGAGATCGGTGGCGTTCCATTTGCGACGGCGAATGACAAGCCAACGAGACAAGAAGCTCTTAACTACTACCGATTGGTGGCTTCACGTGAAAACCTCCGAGTGAATGTCTATGAGACCGTTACTGGGGCTGGTCAGACAGCTGATGGCTTTCGTGTGAATACAACAGATCGCTACGGGACGTCCCATGCATACGATACCAAGAATTTGATCATCGCCACTGGTTATTTTGACAATCCAAACCGTTTGGGCGTACCAGGAGAGCAGCTTCCCAAGGTCTCATCGTTTTACAAGGAAGCACATCCGTATGCGGGGATGAATGTAGCTGTTGTCGGAGGAAACAACTCGGCAGTCGATGCTGCAATGGAGCTGGAGCGGGCAGGAGCACGTGTGACAGTCATTTGCCGCAGACCAGAGTTATCGGATAAGGTGAAGGCGTGGACCAGACCTGTATTTGAGAGTCTGATCAACAAAGGGCGCATCCGCATGTATTTTGGTGCAAACGTAGCAAGTATTGAAGAGCGTACAATCCATATAAACACGGGTGCAGAGGTTATCAGCTTGGACAATGACCACGTATTCTCCCTGATTGGCTATCGTCCAGACCGCACTTTTTTGCATTCACTAGGAGTGAAAACAGATCCGGATTCGGGCATACCACAGCATGACGCAGATACGATGGAGACAAATGTCCCACATCTGTACATCGCAGGTGTGATCGCGGCGGGCCACCACGCGAATGCTATCTTTATTGAGAATGGCCGGTTTCACGGGGAAGGAATCGCCCGCCACATCACTTCACAGATGCGAGATTAAGCTCTTACATGGTCCATTTCAGCTGCTTGCCGCCGATCAGGTGATAATGCAGATGGAAGACCGTCTGCTGACCGTGCTCGCCGATGTTGGTTACAATACGGAATCCTTGTTCAGTGACGCCCATCTCCTCTGCTACCTTTTGCAGGGAGAGGTGGAGGTGACCGATCAGCTCCTTGTCTTCCGGTTCAATCGCGAGGACCGATTGAATATGCTTTTTCGGGATCATGAGTACGTGTACGGGAGCAATTGGATTGATATCGTGAAAGGCGACTACATGCTCATCCTCATATACTTTCTTGGAGGGGAGTTCCCCGTTTACGATTTTGCAAAAAATGCAGTCCATCTTTGTCAGCATCCTTTCCTATATGAAATACGCAGTAAAGCCTACTTCGTCATCAAAGTAGGCTTTACCTGTTTCTATATAGTGCGAGTTCAAAAAGTTGGCTTTTCAGCACCGAGAAAATGGCGAGAACCGTACGAAGGAGGAGCGGAATGTAGGCAAACTACATGAGCACCGGACTTCGAAGGTGAACGCCATTTTCGATGTCGAACTCGCTTTCAGGACTGCTTCGTGATCAAAAGACGACTTTTTGAACAACCTCTTATGAGAATGATTTCATCCGGAAAATTGCTTATACATCCAAAAATATAAAAACAGTGTCACAATTGCAAAGGCGATCGCATAGATGGGTTTAACCCACGTTGTTAACACGTAGCAGGTGGATATGAACAAGACCAAACCGATCGCTCCGAGGATGCCGCTTTTTTGTGCGGAATGGAACTCTTGGCTGTTCATATATTTGATTTGGAGCATCATGTTCAACAGGGTGACGATAGGCAAAGTTGTGATAATGCCAGATAGAAAAATATTTTTCGTCTTGCTAAAATAAGTCGCTATGACTACAATCGTGCCACCTAATATAAACTTTACTACATAGTCAAGCATGGACTGCTAGCCTCCTGTATCTTGTAGACAATTCCGTTCCTCGTATGTAGGGACTTGTCCATTATAAACCCGAAGACTAGCACAGGGTAGACGGTAGTTTTATGGAAAAGTCGTTTCGAGAAAGCTGAGCACCTCACGCCAGGAATGCTCGGAAGCGTAGGCGTTGTTTTTCGCAGTACCGCCGTTTAAGCGTGTCCGTGTAGTCGGGATATAAGGAAAACGAATGGCGTGACCTGTGTCCGTATAGCTGAGATGAACGACACGATGAGGAAATTGATTCGCTTGTAACCGGGCAACCATCTGTTCGCAATGCTCGGCTGCAGGCCACCAGTGATCGTCATCGGATGAGAGCAAGAGGATCGGACCATTGATCCTTTCGACAGGAATAGCCGCGTCCTCTAGCCATTCGCACGCTTTCCAGGCAGCAGCATGGATGTGATCGATTCTTTCGCCCGCATCCAGCAGCTCCTGTGATTCCTCCGACTGTTCCTGTGTCCAGTGAACAAAAGGAAGAGGTTCACCACGGAAGGACCAGGAGGACTGAGGGGAAAACGTTTCGGAGTCAGTAGATTCGCGATCGCATCCAATATTCACGGTAGAGCTGGGGCTGGAAGCTATGACCGCCTTTATTTCAGGATCGATGGAGCCCATGATGAGTGCCAATTCCGCTCCTTTGGAACGACCGAAGACGGCGATTTTGTCCGCGTCTACAGCAGGCTGGCGTTTGAGCCATTGGATCGCTTCTTGTACATACTCGAGTGGGATCTGACGGATGTCATCTGGTAAGTCATCACATTGGAAGTAGGCAAGGGCGAGAGCTGGATAACCATTAGAAGCAAAAAGGGCAGCGAATTGTGAGCAGGAACCGATCCCGCCTTCACTCCCTCCCAATACGAGAATCGCTGGACGGGCTTGTGCCTGCTGTTTGTAAAAAAATTGACCGATTAAACCATTCTCCCTCACCTTTACGATGGAAACATCGCGAGAGACAAAGAAGCGTTTGACCGTTGCTGTAGCAATAGCTTTTTCATTAACTTCTGCTGTTAATACGATTTCCGTAGAGCGCGGTGAAAATTCAAAATCATCGAGGCTATATGGACTGTAAAATCGCTGGGCTTTTACGTGCATAGACCAAAACAGCCCCATCGGATCAATGCCTTCGTATGTCCCAAATAGAGGGGCTTGCGAGACCAGATCTACATTTCCATCTTCATCAGCTTGAAAGATAGCATGGGATGAAGCTGTCAGCTCTCCACCCGGAAGACCATTATTTAATGTGGCGTGTAGTGTAATTAATTGATGAGGAGCAAAACCGCTTAGTGTAATATGAACAGGTATGTCTAACAAGGCGGTTGCCGGTGTGACATCTATTTGTGGATGCATCATGCAGACGACACTCCTTTTCAAATAAATGGAATAAGGACAAGGCAATTATAGTTTACTGACGAAAGAACGAACGAAAAAGATGTGACGGAATGGTTAACTTGACTTCCTTTACCTGGTGTAACTATAATCATTACAACGAAAGGGTGACCCTCATGAGAATTAGCAGTCGCTTCTCTGTAGCTGTCCATATATTATCGCTACTATCAGTAGACCCGCATGCTCACAACACATCCGAATGGATTGCGGGAAGTGTGAATACCAACCCCGTCATTATCCGCAGAGTGCTCGGTCAGTTAAAGAAAGCGGGGCTCGTGCATGTTCGTGCCGGCGCTGGTGGCGCTACACTTGCCAAGGATTTGGAGCAGATTACGTTGCTCGATGTCTATCGTGCTGTTGAGGTGGTAGAAGAAGGGCAGCTTTTTCATATTCATGACCAACCAAATCCGAATTGCCCAGTTGGAGCCAACATTCAGTTTGTGCTAGAGCTGATTTTGACCCGCGCCCAGCATGCGATGGAAGATATATTAGGAGGAGTGACAATGTCCCAGCTGGTTTGCGATCTTCGCGTGAAAATAGGAGAATCAGTCTGATATTCGTGTATTGATGCACCTCAACCTGTGTATGCCCGAGAAGGGATACATCCAGCCGTGTCGTATGATATTAAGAAGGAGACTTCATTGTATCGAAAGGGACGGGGACGTATGACCATGCAAAAGATGATGCAACCGATTACCACCTACCTAAGCCCAACCGACACACTAGAAGACGCCGCTCGCGTGATGCTGGAGACGCAGATGGATATGCTTCCTGTGGGAGATACCCAGGGCAGATTGGTAGGTGTTTTTTCGCATCGTGAGCTGTATCGGATGATACTGGAAAAAGCTCCTTCCACGACTGCTATCGAAAGCTATATGAGTACGGAGAGCATAACAATCTCTCGGGAACAAAACTGCGGGACAACAGTCGATAAGGTTGACCCTGGCAAAGGAATGAGCCAGATCGGAACACGCTTGCTCGTCGATAAGGTCGATCAGGCAAATCGCCAAGCAGATAAAGCATTGCAAAAACATTTTCCGCAAGCCTTGTATCATTGGGAGCATATTTTGACTGTAGATAAAGTCATGCTCGATCTGATCAGCTCGGCTCACAAGGCGGCACGCCGAAATACCGCTGTCATGATTCGTGGGGAAAGCGGAACGGGCAAGGAATTGTTTGCACACGCTATCCATCATGCGAGTTCGAGAGCCTCGGGTCCTTTTGTTACGATCAACTGTGCGTCTGTCCCCGAACATTTGCTTGAGGCTGAATTTTTTGGTTATGAGAATGGCGCCTTTACGGGTGCAGATCGGGCAGGACGAATAGGGAAATTGGAGCTGGCACATGGCGGAACCTTGTTTTTGGATGAGATAGGGGATATGGCCATGCATTTGCAGGCAAAGCTGCTACGTGTAATCGAGGGCAAGGAGTTTTTTCGGATCGGGGGTACCAAATCGATTCAAACCGATGTACGTATCATCTCTGCAACGAATGCTCCTTTGGAAGAGCTGATTATGCAAAAGAAGTTTCGGGAAGAGTTATTTTACCGTCTCCACGTGATCACATTTTCCATCCCGCCACTGCGAGCACGCAAAAGCGATATCCCGGTATTGACAGACGCTTTCATCAAGCAGCTAAATCCCATTCTGGATACAACCATTACAGGAGTAGAGAATTCTGTCGAAAAGCTGATTGAGCAATACGAGTGGCCTGGGAATATTCGTCAGCTTCGCAACGTCATCGAGTGCGGTATGATTATGGCTGAAACGGGACGCATTTCAATTGCAGACTTGCCTAATGAGTTGCTCAAAAAAGCGGATGAACGGGATCACATAACGCTCGTTCAGGCTGCAGAAAAAACAGAGCTGGAACGCGCTCTTCGCAAGACGAACGGGAACAAATCCAAGGCTGCTCGGATGATGGGTATTAGCAGATCTGGATTTTACGAAAAATTGAAAAAATATCAGCTGTAGCTTGTTTGGTAGGCACTCACGTAATTCGAACTCTCTCAATTGAACAGAGCTGGATTAAGGGTGGAAATAGTAAAAAATTACGGATATAATGTTATTATTCTGAAAGAAATAAGAAAGATCGACAATGGCGTCGATTTTTGTTGCAGGGACAAACAGTGTTGGCACGTCCATTCTCTGACGATCAGGAGGTGGAATTTTGCGTCATCATTATCGAATCATTATTGTAGACGATGATCCTATTACCCGAATGGACCTGATAGAAATGCTGCAAGCGGAGGGTTACGACGTAGTGGCTGAAGGAAAAAACGGGGAAGAAGCCGTTCGATTGACGCAAAAATGGAAGCCCCATCTCATCATCATGGACGTGAAAATGCCGGTCATGGATGGATTGACAGCGACTGGTATTATTCGCAGGGAATCGGATGTAGACGTACTCCTTTTAACCGCCTATAGCCAAAAGGATATGGTGGGTCACGACAAGGCAAATGGAATTTGTGCCTATTTAGCAAAGCCCGTGATGGAGGAAGACCTTCTACCGGCCGTAGCTTCGGCATTTGCCAAAAAAAGCATTGTATATGAAAAGTGAAAACGTAAAGCAAAGGCGCTTGATGAACGGCGGTTATTTCGTCTGTTATTCAAAGCGCTTTTTTCTTTGAAAAACGTCTCGATGTTTTTCACAACATTGGACATGACTGTTTTGTTATTAAATGACTCAAACGCGAAAGAGAGTGAAGCTGAATATGAAGTTGGCATGTGTGATTCGTAAGCAAACATATCAGTTTGGGTCCATACGAGAAGTGTTGGCAAAAGCAAGCGAAGAGAAATCTGGAGATCGCATGAGCAAGCTGGCAGCAGAGTCCGCACTGGAGCGCATGGCAGCAAAGGTTGTTTTGAGTGAGATGCGCCTCTCAGATATTTATGAAAACCCGGTTATTCCTTATGAAAAAGACGAAGTAACCCGCATTATTTACGACGATATGAATCTTTCGGTTTACGAGGAAATTAAAAATTGGACAGTCGGTGAGCTTCGCGATTACATCCTTTCCTTTTCGACTGGAATGCCTGAGCTGACTCGGATCGGCAGAGGTCTCACAAGTGAAATGATCGCCGCAACCGCCAAACTGATGTCGAGTATTGACCTCGTCATGGCTTCTCAAAAAATGCGGCACCAGGCTTATTGCAACACACTGATCGGGGAGCCGGGGCGACTCGCTTTCCGTTGTCAGCCTAACCATCCGATCGATGATCCAGAAGGCATCCTGGCCTCGATTAAAGAAGGACTGTCTTATGGCTCAGGAGATGCTGTTATCGGGATTAATCCTAATAATGATTCAGTTGAAAGCGTAACCAAGCTGTTGAAGATGACGCATGATTTCATGCAGCACTGGCAAATCCCAACGCAAAACTGTGTACTGGCACACATCACAACACAAATGCAGGCACTGCGAGGTGGAGCCCCCATTTCCTTGATGTTCCAAAGTCTGGCAGGCTCCCAACGTGCGAATGATGCCTTCGGGGTCAGCAAGGAGATTTTGGACGAAGCGATGGAGCTAATGCTGCGCAAAGGGACAGCTACAGGACCGAACGTCATGTATTTTGAAACCGGTCAGGGCTCAGAGGTATCTCTGGAATCCCATGAAGGTGTCGATATGCAAACATTGGAGGCGCGTACGTACGGTTTTTGCCGTCACTGGAAGCCTTTTATGGTCAATAATGTTTCTGGCTTTATCGGCCCTGAGACACTGTACGATGGCAGACAGATGATCCGTGCGGACTTGGAAGACTTATTTATGGGCAAATTGCATGGACTGCCAATGGGAATTGCGCCTACCTACACTAATCACATGCATGCCGACCAAAACGATCAGGAGATCGCTGGTATGTTGACCACGCTCGCGGGCGCCAATTTTTACATGGGAGTGCCGGGTGGTGACGATGTCATGCTTAGCTATCAGGATACGAGCTTTCATGACGACGCTAGCTATCGTGAGCTGCTCGGTATGCGACCACTGCGAGAATTTGAGAAATGGCTGGAAAAAATGGGGATTATGGAAAATGGTCGCTTGACAGAGCGGGCTGGAGATTTAACGATATTTGACTAGCGAGAATGGGGGCAAGCACAATGAAGCAGATTAATTTGGATGACCTGGTCCAACGCGTACTGGAGGAGCTTACCCGGAAAGATCAAGACGTGATTCAATTTCCTGAGCAGAAACAACGGGGAATAGAGAAGCCGAACAATCCAGAGGCTTTGGAGCGTGCGATGAATCGTACACCTGCCAGAATCGGAATCGGACGCGCTGGCACTCGTATGAAGACAGGCAGCTATTTACAATTTCGGATTGACCAGGCTGCCGCTCATGATGCCGTCATGAAAACAATTAGCCCAACACTGCTGGAAACGTTGCAGCTACCAGCTCTGCACACAAAAGCCACTGACATGTCCGACTACTTGATGAATCTGGACTCCGGACGCGTGCTTTCCGATGAGTCAGTTCGTTGGCTCGAACAAAACGCGGATAAAGGCAAGGACGTGCAAATCATTATTTCGGACGGACTCAGTACGTCGGCCTGCGAAGCGACCATTCCTGACCTGTTACCTGCACTGCTGCAGGGCCTAGCTATGCGCAATATCAGTGTGGGAAAACCAGTGTTTATCCATCGTGGACGTGTATGGGTCCAGGATCAGGTAGCGTCAATCGTCAATTGCAAGGTCGTCATTTCTTTGATTGGGGAAAGACCGGGCCTTGCTACCGCTGAAAGTCTCAGTGCTTACATGATTTACAAACCGGATGCGAATACGGTAGAATCAGATCGTACAGTCATTTCCAATATTCATCGCGGAGGGACCCTGCCGATCGAGGCAGGAGCTTATCTGGCGGAGCTTTTAGAGGATATTCTGAAATATCAGGCGAGCGGGGTCAAATACATGCAGCTTCGTGCAAAATAACGGGTTGATCCCTGCTAGTAGTTCCTCTGATCTTGCTCTAGAATACATGGGAGAAGACCATTATTTATGAGGGGTTGCTATGCATGACGGAGCCAAATCAAAACGAAAAAGAAACCGTAGAACAAAAGCCTGGAAAAATTAGCCTGCAAGAGGCAATGAAACGCAAATTGGCAGAAAAGAAGCAAGCACAGGCGCAAGCCAATAATCCTGCTAATCAAAAAGCAAAAAATCAAACGATGAAGAGCCAGCATACAAAAAAACCTAACAACCAACGCAGACGTACTGGTGTATAACAATTTTTGATGGGAAGAATTACGAAGGGGATTTACAGCAGAATCGATTCGCTGTAGATCTCCTTCTTTGCATTGTTCTCGAAACAACTCGTGGGGAGGTGAGAATTGTGAAGCTGGAACGATTGCTAGCAATTATCATGATGCTACTCAACAAACGGAGGCTTAGCGCACGTGAGCTTGCGGACCATTTTGAGGTATCACTGCGCACGATATATCGCGATTTGGATGCCATCAACGCAGCAGGAATTCCTATTGTGGCGTATCCAGGAGCAAGCGGCGGTTATGAAATTATGGAAAGCTTTACGATTGATCGACAGTACCTTTCACTGGAGGAGCTGGTGGCGGTCATTGCTGCGCTGAAGGGAGTGCACTCTACCACGGAGGACAAGCAAATCGGTCACCTCCTGGAAAAAATCAATGCGCTGCTCTCCACTACGCCCTCCGGTGCTCCAGATAGTCAGCACCCAGTCGTCTATGACTTTAACCCTTGGGGCAGCACACCTGCTATCGCACAAAAGGTCAGCTCACTCCGGGATGCTATTGAGCGTAGAGTGCGCACGCGTATCGCCTACACGAAAATAGGTGGACAATCCGAGGAACGAACGATAGAACCTATTACGCTGATCATTAAAGGTTATGTCTGGTATGTATACGCCTTTTGCTTACTACGCACGGAATATCGGCTGTTTCGGCTTTCGCGGATTGAGAGGTGGGAGGTGCTCGCCGAGGAATTTTTACCCCACCAAAGCGATGTTGAACAGCTGCGGTGGCAGGAGGATTGGGATACTGGGCAGCGTAGGCTACTTGTGCTTCGCTTTACTCCCGCTGTTCATGTGCGAGTGAGAGATATGTTTGGTCCAGAGGCGATTGAGACGCAAGAGGATGGCTCTTTGCTGGTGCGGACCGTCATGGCTGATGACGAATGGCTGCACGGAATGCTGCTCAGCTATGGTGATGCTCTGTTTGTAGTCGAGCCTGTCTATATCAGGGAGCGGATGCGGGAAACCATCAAAAAAATGTATCTTCTATACGAAAAGGATCAAAACGTTGACAGATAGTTGTCAGGGTAGTGTAGGTATACTGTTTCGTGTAAGCAACTTTTTACGAGGAGCGTTGATATCCCATGAACCATACTATTGTCAAACTCGATGAAAAACGGGTCGCTGGCTTAAAAATCATAACAACCAATGAGGCAGAATGTGGGCCAAATGCCAAGATTGGGGCGCTTTGGCAGCGGTACTATGCTGAAGGCTTTCCGTCTAGCACACCTCACCAAACAGAGCCAGGAGTCGTTTACGGAATCTATTCGGACTATGAAAGTGATGAAACGGGTTCTTACTCCCTTCTGATAGGAGCGGAAGTGGAAAAAGGTGAAGAGCTCCCAGCTGAATTGTCTGTGACGACCATTCCGCCAGCAACATACGCCGTATTTACCACACGCGTGGGTCCGATAATAGAAGTCGTTCAAGAAGCGTGGGCTCATATTTGGGAGTGGTCGAAGCAGCCAGGAAACAAACGCACGTTTATCGCTGATTTTGAACGGTATGATGGTGTGCGCTGCGCTGATCCTAATCATGCACAAGTGGATGTGTACATCGCTATTTCCGTAGAATAAGATACAGGGACGAGACAAGCTGTTGTAGCTTTCGGGCTATAACAGTTTGTTTTTTTACGCTCAATTGTTTAAAGTAAAATCTCAGACTAGTATTATTTCTCTGTAATGGGAGAGAGGGGTTCCACGAACGAATGGATTGGTTGACAAATGTGGACGGATTAGCAGAGTGGATTCGTTCCTGGGGGATTCTGGGGATTGCAGGGAGTATTCTTTTAAATATCCTCATCAGTGTTGCGGGAGTTCTTCCATCGATTTTTTTATCGGGGGCCAATGCTGTTGTCTTTGGACTTTACGGGGGCTTCTTGATTTCGTTGACTGGCGAGGTAGCAGGGGCTGCTGTAGCTTTTCTGCTCTATCGCCGTGGGATTCGCAGCAGCAGGAGATTGCAAAAAATGGAGTCGTTCCAATGGGTCCATCGAATAAACGGTTCTTCGCGATTTCGCAAGTGCCTTGCAGTAGTACTGCTCCGCTTGAATCCATTTATCCCATCTGGTGTGATTAATTTGGGGGCAGCGCTTACGACACTGTCCTTTGGAGATTTTCTGCTAGCTACCACAATCGGGAAAATTCCTTCGATGGTGTTCGAGACGTTTGTCGGTCATGATTTAATCTACTTCGAAGAAAATAAGCTCCGGCTGCTCTTTGCCCTTATAGCAGGCGCGCTTGTGCTGGTCCTGTTTTGGAAAAAGGGCGGAAGTGGTAACGAGAATGGAAAAGAGACGTAATGTCGAAAAATGCTCTCTTGATTCGTTCAAAATATTCTTGCTAATCTATCCCTCTTAAATGGTACAATCGGATTGCTAGACTTCCAATCCAATAGTAGAGGTGATCGAGTGTGGGTGTTACGGCAGATAAAATTTTTGTGAATTTACCAGTGAAGGATTTACAAGCATCCATCGAATTTTTTTCCAAGATCGGCTTCGAATTTAATCCGCAGTTTACGGATGACAATGCAACATGTATGGTGATAAACGATCACATCTTTGTCATGCTATTGGTTGAGGGCTTCTTTAAAACGTTCACCAAAAAGGAAATAGCCGACGCTACGAAAAGCACAGAGGTCATTGTAGCACTTTCAGCGGACAGCCGGGAGCAAGTTGACGAGATCGTCAATAAAGCGCTAGCAGCTGGAGGAACGACTCCTAATGAACCAACTGACCATGGCTTCATGTACGGCAGGAGCTTTCAGGATTTAGACGGTCACCTCTGGGAATTGATTTATATGGAGGAGGGCGTCGTGGAGTAGGGCTAGGCTCGGATTAAATCAGATTAGATTAGTTTGGATAACACTGCCTTCAAAAGGTGGTGTTTTTTTGTTCCACCAAAAAGTGAAACTTTTTCCATCTGCTTTCGTAAAAAGGGGAACGATTAAAAAAATCGCATAGTCGAGGCTTCGAGAAGGAGGTGAGGGTATACAATGGCCAAATTTGTAAAAATTTTTCTTTTGATCATGATGATTGGCTTGTTTTGCTTGAATTCGATTCAGCTACCAACCGAAACAGATACAAGCACAGGACAATCTTTATTCATAGAGCATCTGCCTTTTGAGGAGCACGCTACATTCCTCAAGGAAAACAATCAGATCACTTCTTTTTTTACCATTCTTTATTTACTTTGTATCGTTCTTACGTTTTTTCATGTTTGCTATCGCTCTAGCATCAAACGTTTTCTTCGATCAGCCATCCCGATCTTAAAACGAACCTTTCTATTATTTCCGATCAAATTTGAATCACGGTACATAGCTTTGCCTCCTTTCATCTAGAAAAATAGGATGAAATGGGGAATAAGAGAGTGAAGAAATGGTCCAGAATCGTCAGTTTTATCGTTTTCGTCGTGGCAGCTTGCTGGGTAATGATGACCACTACTCCGAAAATAACGCAAAATATCAGCTTGGGCTTGGATTTACAGGGTGGCTTTGAAATACTGTACAAGGTCGAGCCTATGCAAGAAGGAGAAGCGGTTACGAGGGAGTTACTCAAGGTAACGGCATCCATGATTGAAAAGCGTGTCAATATCGGAGGCGTCAAAGAGCCAGAAGTCACCATCGAAAATCCTGATCGAATCCGCGTCAAGCTGGCAGGTGTAACGAATGAGGAAACACTGCGGAGCCTGATTGGAAGACCTGCCGTACTTACCTTTCGAGACGAGCAGGGTAGGACGGTGATGGAAGGGCGTGACTTGGCGCCAAATGGTGCAACGGTTGATTTTGACGATTTAAAAAGACCGCTGATCGTATTAAAATTTGCAGATCCTCAGAAATTTGCCGACGTTACAAAAAAGAACCTAAACAAAAAGGTAGCTATATACCTTGATGACGAGATGCTGACCAATCCGGTGATAGAAGAAGTGATTCCCTCAGGAAATGCCCAAATCAGGGGACAGCATTCTCTAGAGGAAGCAAATCAGCTCGCGGATATATTGAACTCAGGAGCATTGCCATCGAGGCTGGTTGAGCTCCAAACGAACTCAGTCGGAGCGAGTTTAGGAGCAATGGCGCTGGAAAAGACGGTATTTGCCGGCTATGTAGGGTTTGGCGTTGTTCTATTGTTCATGCTGTGGATTTATCGGATGCCTGGCATGATTGCCAATCTCACACTTATTTTTTTCACTTATATTTGCTTGATGGTGCTGTCATGGATGCAAGCCACTTTGACCCTGACTGGGATCGCAGGCTTTATTCTGTCAGTGGGAATGGCGGTTGATGCAAATATCATCACCTACGAGCGCATCCAAGAGGAGCTTCGTAACCAAAAAACAGCACTGTCAGCTTTTCGTACAGGACAAAGACGATCGTTTATTACCATTCTTGACTCTCATGTGACAACGATTATTGCAGCTCTCGTGTTGATGGCTTTTGGTTCAAGCTCTATTCAGGGCTTTTCGGTCATCCTGATCATGACGTTAATTGTAAGCTTGTTTACAAATGTCTTCGGATCGCGTTGGCTGCTTGCATGGCTTCTTAAGACTAATCTGTTTAAGAGACCGACCTGGTTTGGCGTCGCGGAGAGAGACATACGTGAGCAGGAGAATGCCGAGGTCATTCGATTTGATATTGTCAAACGGCGCCG
Source organism: Brevibacillus reuszeri (assembly GCF_002897295.1). Taxonomy (GTDB): domain Bacteria; phylum Bacillota; class Bacilli; order Brevibacillales; family Brevibacillaceae; genus Brevibacillus; species Brevibacillus reuszeri_A. Next base: position 39,718 of record NZ_BEXF01000003.1, on the reverse strand, counting down.
CAGCTTCTATCTGTTCTCCACAAGCATTCTAGTTCTGGGACTTTGCTCAATGTTCATTTTTGGCTTACATGTAGGTGTTGATTTCAAAGCTGGAACTAGACTTGATATGTTTATCGGAAAAGAATTCCAGACATTGGAAATCAGTCCCATCCTCCAGAAGGAGGTTCCTGATAGCAAATTCAAGCCTGTAACCAAATTCGGCACACATAACGAATGGGCAACGACAACCTTTGAGAAGCCGATAAACAAGACAGAGCTGGAGAATATTCATAAAAGCCTACAGCAGCATTACGGCAGCCAGGTAAATATGCAAGAGTCAACCGTTGATCCGATTATTGCGGATGAGATGGTGCAGAAAGCGGCGTTGGCGGTGATGCTGGCAGCAATCGGTATCACCATATATATCGCGATTCGCTTTCAGTTTTTGTTTGGACTTGCTTGCATCGTCGCTCTGTTACACGATGTGTTTGTCCCGCTTGCGCTTTTCTCTGTTTTTCAATTGGAGATTGATTTGACGTTCATTGCCGCGATCCTCACGATTGTGGGCTTCTCGATCAACGATACGATTGTGATTTTTGACCGGATTCGTGAAAATCTACAGAATCGAAAGGTGCAGACCTTTGATGAACTGCAGGAGCTGGTAAATGTCAGTCTGTGGCAGACCATGCGCCGTTCTGTTTTTACTGTGCTTACTGTATTCATTACGGTTTTGGCAATCGCAATGTACGGAAGTGAAGGCGTGTACCATTTCTCCCTGGCATTGATATTTGGCTTGGTGAGCGGGACCTATTCGTCCATTTTCATCGCCGCGCAGCTTTGGGTCAGCTTTAAAAAACGTGAATTCAGCAAAGAAAAAGCTGTAGTAGCCAAGGAGACAGTAGAGTAGTGAAAACTTGTCGCAATGTTCTGTAAGGACTATAATGAGAAAGTCTGCTGTCGATGTTGAAATGAGAGGAAGAAGACATCATGATTGATTTTTCTACATTGGGTGCTTTTCTGGCGGTTGTAATAGGACTGTTCCTGATTCCGGGACCAGCTGTATTGCTAACAGCCACGAGAACCGTGCAGGGCGGTCGAAAAGCAGGGATCATGGCAGGCTTTGGTATTGCGACAGGTGACTTCATCCATACGATTTTTGCTGCAGTTGGTCTTTCTGCGATTTTGATGACCTCTGCGTTAGCGTTTAATGTCGTGAAATATGCGGGCGCTGCTTACCTAGTTTATTTAGGAATTCGCGCTTTGCTGGAAAAACCAACAGACCCACAGCTGCCAAAGATTGCTCCATTGTCACCGTTAAAATCGTACGGTCAAGCCATTGTCGCCGAGGTACTCAACCCAAAGACCGCTTTATTTTTCCTGGCGTTTTTACCACAGTTTGTGCACCCGGAGCTAGGAGCATCCGTGATGCAATTTCTCGTACTGGGGTTGATTTTCGTCATTTTGGGCTTCGGTTATACGACCTTGATCGCCCTGAGTATTCGTCCGTTGGGGCATTTGGTTAAGCGGGTCTCGTGGCTGGGGCGCTGGAGTGGCAAAATAGTCGGCTCCGTTTATATCATATTGGGATTAAAGGTAGCCCTTCAACAGAGGTGATGACGATTGACCGATCGTACAAAGATTTACTACCGTACCTTGCAGCAGTCTGACTTCACTCCTGATCTGCTGGCTCATTTTCACCGTTACCAAGAAACGACCCGCGTCTGGTATGAGACAGATGGAGAGTATCTGCTAAAAGAGGATCACTTTATCGACGAGTGGGATGAACACAAAAAGCAGCAAGTCATTTCGTCCTTGCAAGCCTGTGTCGCTTCCGGCGGAGCTGTAGTGGGAGCATTTGTGGAAAATGCCTTGATCGGTTTTGCCAACGTAGAGGGCGCACGCTTTGGCTCTGCAGGGCAATACGTCGAGCTGCCGTATATTCATGTATCAAATGAATGGAGAAAAGCGGGACTCGGGAGAAGCCTGTTTCAACAGATCTGCGACCAGGCGAGGCAGCTAGGTGCCAAGAAGCTTTACATTGCTGCTCATCCTTCAGAGGAAACACAGCATTTTTATCGCCGGGTGGGATGCACGTATGCGGTGGAGATAAATGAAGAAATCCTTGCCAGAGAACCGTTGGATATCCAGATGGAATATCTGTTGTAAGATGAACAAGTAAGATAAGAATGCTTGCCATGATGAGCCGGGGGAAACGTTAGGATCTCCCGGTTTCTTAACAAAATCAGAAAGAATAAACTTCACGGTGCATACAAAGAGAGGGTGTTGGACCATGCAAAAAGTGAATCTTCAGGAAAAATTCTCGCTTTTTCACGACTATTGGAGCCCAAAAATCGCTGGGGAGATTAATGATTCACATGTAAAGCTAGTGAAGCTCAAGGGAGAGTTTGTTTGGCATCATCATGATCACGAAGATGAAATGTTTCTTGTCGTAAAAGGAAAGCTATTAATTAAGTTCGGAGACAGGGATGTTTGGCTGGATGAAGGTGAATTTATCATTGTTCCAAAAGGCGTCGAGCACATGCCAGTTGCCGAGGAAGAGGTACATGTGCTGCTTCTTGAGCCAAAAACGACTCTCAATACGGGAAATCAAGTGAATGAAAGAACGGTTTCCGACCTGCAGACAATTTAGAGATAAGAAATCCCCACTCGACACCGATGCAATGAGAGGGGATTTCTTTTCTTTTATTTCACTTCAACTGTAAAGTCCTTCAGTGGTTGGCTTGACCAGCCTTGCTTCAAGGATACGATAAAACGATAGCTTGCTTTCGGCGCACTTTTGCTGGATTTGACCTTGATTTGAACCGTTGCGGTTTCACCAGGCATCAGTTCCAGATTTTTTTCAGGATCGGTGATGACCTTTACCATATTTGGACTATTGAAGGCAAAGTGATAATTGACATCGATTGTGTATTTCGCGGTGTGAACTTTGCTGTTATTGGTCACCTGAACGTTTTCAATAAGAATTTCTTCTCCAGGAGACATCACGTACCCACCCTTGGCATTCGTCTGCTCTTCTTTAGCGGAACTTGGTGCTTGAGGTGCCTGTGCGAAAGCTGGTGCTTTTGCCACAGGCGATTGCTCTGGCTGTGGCATGGCGATATGCTCATTTTGCGGATAGCTTTTTAGCATGTACACAACAACGTCATTTGATTCGGGATAATAGTCGACCTTTACGGAAGTATAACCAGTAGGGGACTCATAAAAGTCTACGTTTCCCGTATCGAGCGTTTTTGTCAGACTAGACAGCCACTGCTTTTCCAGCAGCTCCTTTTTCCCCTCGTAAGTCATGTAGCTGATATATTGGTCATTCTCATCGAAGAAAATGGAGAACGGTCCGTAGTTATAACTCAAGCTTCTGGTTTCACCATCCACATAGGCTTCTGACTTAGGCTTTCCAAGCAAAGTTTTCACTTCTTCTTTTGTCATGACAAAAGACAGTACCTTTTCTGTTCCATCCTGATTGTATATCGCTACATACTCGCCCATCTGAAGCGATGCATAAAAAGGGTCCGAGGCATTTGCAGCAGCTGTGCTCGCCTTTTCGGCAGTAGGAGAGGCAGTCTGTGGATCACTGCTTTCTTGAGTGGATTCTTCTCCTAGGTTAGGGGGTGCTCCTGTACTAATTTCCCGCGTTGTGTCCTTGGGAGCTGTCGTTTTCACGGGGAGAGCATTTTTAGAGTCAAATACAAACTGATTCAACAAAAAGATAGAGCCTCCAGCTACCCCAACTACGATTCCGATTACCGCTAGGAATTTCCCTAGCTCGCTTTTTGCGTCATTCATTTTGGCCAAGATAATCCTCCTACATCGTCACGGTCATTGATCACTGTGATTTGTGCCAATTTACGTATGTCATCTAATACTTATTACCCATTATCGGTGATTTGCTAAACATTCTGAAGGATGAGATTAAGTTTGGAATTGAAGAGGAAATGAAAAAACTCCCTGTGAAAGCAACTACGAGATAGGATCGCAATAGTTGCTTACGGAGAGCTTCTTAAAAGAATGTTTACTTAGTAGCCAGCTGTGGATCGTTAACCGATTGCTTCACATTTTGGCTGGCAGGACCTGGCTTTTTATAGTGAATGAGGATCGCTGTCGCGAGTAGAGCAATCCCGTTGATAATGAATACGACTCGAATCGGGATGAGCCCACCCAAAACTCCTCCGAGGACTGGTCCGAGCATGGTGGCGAGCTGTGTGGCTGACTGATTGAGGCTAAAGGCTCTGCCACGAAACTCGGGCTCTGTTACTTTCACAATCATTGCGTTGATAGATGGGTACACAGCTGCAAAAAATAGCCCGTACATAAAGCGCAAGATCCCGAAGCCGTACAAATTGGTGAAGAAAAATTGCAGCAGATTTCCGAGAGCACCGCCAAGCAAGCCTACGAAAAGAATTTTTGCGTACCCGATTTTGGTACCGAGCTTTCCCCATTGCGGTGCGGCAATCACAGTTGCGATTCCTACTGCGGCGAAAATGATACCGGCACTAAGCGATGCTTCACTCTGAGAGGCGCCTAACTGCAGGACGTAGACAGTGAGCAACGGCTCGAGCAGCATCACGGAAACAGTAACCATCAGGCTAAGACCGAGAATGGACATAAGAGGACGATTGGCTACCGCCGAACGTAAATCCTCCCGCACATTAGAACGTACACCTGAGCGATTCATGTTTGTTTCTTTGACGAGGAAGGTAGCGATCATAGCCGCAACCAGAACAACAACGCCGGAGAACAAAAAAGCTTCTGCATTTCCGAAAATGTGACTGACTACACCACCGACCAGCGGACCGACGATCCCGCCTGTGGCTCCTGCGGTCGCCATGACCCCGAGTGCATAGCCGACATTCTTTTCAGGTGTATTTGTCGCGACGAGTGCAATCGCAGCAGGTACGTATCCTGCAAGCAGACCCTGAAAAATGCGCAATACAATAAACAAATAAGGATTTGTGATAAAGTAAGTCAAAAAATATAACAGGGCCAAACTAAATCCAGAGCGAATCAGCATCGGTTTCCGACCGTATTTATCCGCCAGTGAACCCCAATAAGGAGAAATCAGGGCACTCGCCAAAAAGGTAATGCCGAATGAGATCCCAGACCATGCCTCCAAATGCTCATTGACACCGAGTGTTGTGTGCAAGAAAATCGGCAAGAATGGTATGGAAATAGAGTAGGCGGTGCTACAGAAAAAGACTCCAACCCAAAGTAATATGAGATTACGTTTCCAAGAAAAATCCATATTTCTCTCACAACCTTTGCAGTTAAAAAGCAGGGATATTCATATGGATCATTCTAGCACTGGTTCTAAAAGGTGACCAATAAAGAAATATGATCGCACTATTGCAAAAAAGAAATAAGGGAAAACCTTGACGTATTGATTTTTCTGTTAAATTGGTTAAAAATGCTATCATGCTGATTGAATTTTGATCTTACAAAAAGGAGGTTTTTCTCCGATGAAAGCTATCGTGGTGGATAAACCAGGTGGTCCAGAGATGCTCAAGCTAGTGGATATTCCTGCGCCTCTCGCAGGGGATGATGAAATTCTGATCCGAGTACAAGCAGGTGCGATTAATCGAATGGACATTCTCGCAAGACAAGGAGGGGCCTCCGAATTCAAAAAAGCTACGGCTCAATTAGGCGTAGAAGTCGCAGGGATCGTCGAGCAGGTGGGGAAGGGTGTCACGGACTGGAAATACGGAGACAAGGTAATGGGCCTTGTCACTGGAGGGTATGCCGAATATGCGGTCATGCCTGCCAATCGAGCCATGGCGATACCGGATAGTCTCAGCTTTGTGGAAGCGGCAGCGATTCCGGAAGTTTTTTTAACCGCCTATCAAACATTGTTTTGGATTGGAAAGCTACAGGAAAAGGAAACGGTACTCATTCATGCCGGAGCCAGTGGAGTAGGAACCGCTGCAATCCAATTGGCAAAGAAGGTAGCGAAGGCAACTGTTATCGTGACGGTTGGCTCAGACGACAAAGCTGCTTTTTGCAAGGAGCTAGGGGCAGATTATGCAATCAATTATAAATCGGCAGCATTTGAAGAAGAGGTAGCGAGGATTACGAATGGCCAAGGCGTTAATCTGATACTCGATTTTATTGGGGCGTCCTACTGGAAAAAGAATATCGCAAGTGCCAGCATAGATGGACGCATTGTTTTGATTGGCATCCTGGGTGGCAGAGAAGCGGAACCGATCGACCTGATGACGCTCATGGGGAAAAGGCTACAAGTGACAGGCACGTTGCTTACTCCACGTAGCGATGAGTACAAAGCACAATTAAGCAGGGATTTGGCGAAACATATTTTACCTCTGTTTGCTTCTGGTGAGATTAAGCCGATCATCGACCGAGTCTATCCACTTGAAGAAATCGCTCTCGCTCATGTCCGCATGGAAGAAAATCAGAATGTAGGAAAACTAGTCTTTCGCATCGAGTAAACAAGCAAACGCAAAATGAAAAAATCCCCTCCAGCAGCCAAGTGAAAGTGCGTTCCTTTCAAGGCTGAGGAGGGGATTTGTCGTCAATGACTGGATGGAGCACTGATGCCAATACGGTCTATAAGTCGCTTGCTCTCTTCGTTTAGGCCCGTAATGACGACGTGCTTATCCATTTGTCTATATTTGAGGATGACCTTAGAAATCGCTGTGACTGCCGAATGATCCCACACGTGGGAGCGTGAAAAATCAATGATTACCTGCTCTGGATCATCGGTAATCGTAAATTGTTCCACGAAGTGAGACATCGTCCCGAAAAATAACTGTCCAGAGATGACATACACCTTTTCACCGGTTTCACTCACATAAGAAGTGGAGCTTAAGCGAGACATTCGCCAGCCAAAAATGAGTGCGCTGAGAATGACGCCAGCGATGACACCTTTGGCCAAATCATGTGTTGCAACTACGATGATAACGGTCGTAATCATTACAGCCGCGTCTCCTAACGGAATCTTGCGTATATCCCGAATGGATTGCCAATCAAATGTGCCAATAGAAACCATCACCATGACACCAACAAGAGCAGCCATCGGAATTTGTTTCACGACATCGCCTAACACGAGAATCAGAAAGAGCAGGAATACCCCTGCTACTAGTGTCGACAAGCGACCACGTCCGCCTGACTTCACGTTGATAACGGATTGGCCAATCATCGCACAGCCTGCCATACCGCCAAAAAAGCCTGTTACCACATTGGCGATGCCTTGTCCCTTTACTTCTCTGTTTTTGCTGCTGCGTGTGTCGGTCATTTCATCCAAAATCGCAGCCGTCATCAAGGACTCCAAAATTCCGACTAGGGCGAGAGGAAAGGAGTATGGCAAAATAATCCAAAGAGTTTCCAGGGTGAGAGGGACGCTAGGTGCGTGAAACAAGGGGAGCGCGCGTGTAATCTCACCCATATCACCCACCGTTCTCAAGTCGAGCCCAGCAAGCATCGCAATCACTGTCATTACGATAATGGCAACGAGTGCGGACGGTACAGCTTTGGTCAAGCGCGGGAGGAGATAAATAATCGCCAGAGTACCAGCAAGCATCACGTACATTACCCAGGAGGCTTCTACAAAGTGTGGCAGCTGCGCCATAAAAATAAGAATGGCAAGGGCATTTACGAAACCAATCACCACTGAATGCGGGACGAATGTCATCAGCCTGCCAATTTTACATACACCCATCAAAAATTGCAGGATTCCGGTCAAAATGGTCGCAGCAAATAAGTACTCGAGGCCATGCTCCTTCACCAGCGTAACCATTAAAAGTGCCATTGCGCCCGTTGCGGCTGAGATCATCGCTGGTCGTCCACCTACAAAGGCGATCGTTACTGCCATGCAAAAAGAAGCGTACAAGCCAACCATCGGGTCTACTCCAGCAATAATCGAGAATGCAATCGCTTCTGGAATCAGTGCAAGCGCCACCGTAACCCCTGCCAGCACGTCAGCACGTACGTTAGAAAACCATCCCATTTTTAGTTGTTGAAAATTCAATACAGTACCTCGTTTCTATGTTGTATAGTGACTTTCCCCTTTCAGAAAAGTCGGGGCCGTTTTTCACAGATTTTCAGTATAAAGAAGATGCAGACAGAACACCAGACTTTTTTACAGTTGTAACTGGTAGTGAGTACAAGGAAGGATTGAGCAACTCTTAAAATCGGTTTATGATAGTAATAGACGGAAATTTCAGAATAATAAACATCCATCATATTCTTGTAAAAAGGTGGGTATGACAATGGCCAATGACTGGAAGCAAGAAGAAACGGATGCACAAGAGGTTTTGACTGAGCAAGGAAACCAAAGTGTTTCGCGACGAAGATTTTTAAAGAAGACGGCGATGCTTGGATTGGCTGCTGCAGTACCTGGCTCCTTGCTCACACTTGGTTCCGCATTGGCAGAGGAAAAGAGTGAGGCCAAAGACGGCTCACTGGGCGTTTTGGCTTCTGGAAAGCCTGTCATGGCAAGCGGGACGATCGTTGATGTACCTGGCGTCAAAGTAGGACAAGTACAAGACGATAAAGCATTGACAGGCTGCACAGTGATCGTACTGGAAAAAGGATCGGCATGTGGAGTGGATGTGCGCGGCTCGGCGCCTGGTACGCGAGAAACGGACCTGTTAAACCCGATTAACCAGGTCCAGGAAGTAAATGCAGTCGTACTGACGGGTGGTAGTGCATATGGCTTGGACGCAGCGAGTGGTGTCATGCGGTATATGGAAGAACAAGGACTCGGTTACAACGTCGGAGTAGGTGTCGTGCCGATTATACCAGCAGCGGTCATTTTCGATTTATCGCTCGGAAGCGCAAAGGTTCGTCCAGATCAAAAAATGGGGTATGAAGCAGCAAAAATCGCGAGCAAAGAGCCTGTTCAGCAGGGGAACTTCGGTGCAGGGACAGGCGCGACCGTAGGAAAAATGGCAGGGATGAAAAGAGCGATGAAGGGCGGATTAGGCTCGGCTTCTCGCCGTTTGCCAAATGGTCTGGTCGTTGGAGCCATCGTGGCTGTCAATGCAGTAGGAGAGGTGCGTCTCCCTACTACTGGTGAAATACTCGCTGGAGCACGGGGAGAGGATGGCAAAATTCGTGATAGTCTCTCCTGGATGATCGATGCGAGTACGCCTCCAGTACCGGCTGGAACGAATACAACGATAGCGGTAGTAGCGAGCAACGCCAATCTGAATAAGGTACAAGCCAATAAAGTCGCCCAAATGGCCCATAATGGACTAGCGAAAACCATTCACCCGGTACATACAATGAGTGATGGGGATACGATTTTTGCGATTGCTACCGGAGGGGTAGACGCTTCTGTCAATCTAGTGGGAACCTTGTGTGTCGAGGTGCTTGCAGAAGCAGTAGTGAATGCGATTCTCTCAGCCAAAAGTGCCGGTGGTGTCCCGGCGTATCAGGATTTGCAGTAAGAAGTGTAATACTCCTAACCATAATGCCTGGCTTGATCGTCATCTCTTTTGCTAAGTGGGGGGCGCTTGAACCAGGCTTTTTTCCATGCAACGAGATTACCCCTAGAAACTCTGATCGTAAAAAAATACCAATAAAAGATCGAAAATGTAAGGAAATACATATATAATGACAATGATTATCACTATAAAGGGGGCGTCATGATAAACGCTTCGCGGAAAAAGAGAGGAGTAGCATAGATGATTCGCAGATTTTTTTCCTATTATCGACCATATAAAGGATTGTTCGTGCTAGATTTTTCCTGCGCGATTTTCGTAGCTCTGCTGGAGCTGGGATTTCCACTCGCGGTTAATATGGTTGTCGATCAATTACTTCCGAGCAAGGATTGGGAGCTCATCGTTTGGGCTTGTATTGGCTTGCTCATTTTGTACGGGATCAATTCCGGTATGAACTATGTCGTGACCTACTGGGGTCATATGCTTGGTATTAATATTGAAACGGATATGCGCAAAAAGCTTTACGACCATATTCAAAAGCTGTCATTTCGTTTTTTTGACAATACGAAAACGGGGCATCTGCTATCACGACTGACCAATGACTTGATGGAAATCGGCGAGGTTGCCCACCACGGACCTGAGGATTTGTTTATTGCCATCATGACACTAGTTGGGGCATTTATGCTGATGTTTAGTATCAATGAAGAAATGGCGATTCTTACATTCCTCGTCATCCCAATTATGATTTTCTTCGTAGTCTTCTTTAATCGCAAAATGACAGCTGCCTTCCATCGACTGTACGGCGATATGGCTGATTTCAATGCGCGCGTGGAGGACAATGTTGGCGGGATGCGCGTGGTTCAAGCATTTGCTAACGAGAAATTCGAGAACGGCCGCTTCGCAGAAAATAACCAGCGTTTCCGCTTGACTAAGCTTCTGTCTTACAAAATCATGGCTCAAAATGCTTCGGTCAGCTACATGATGATGCGTTTGGTTACCCTGTTTGTTTTGATTTGCGGAAGCTGGTTTGTCATCCAGGGAGAATTGACTTACGGGGAATTTGTTGCCTTTTTGCTTTTGACAAATGTATTTTTCCGACCACTTGAAAAGATTAATGCCATTATCGAGAGCTATCCAAAAGGTATAGCCGGCTTCAAACGCTATATTGAGATTTTGGACACAGAGCCGGATATTGCCGACGCTCCTGATGCGATTGAAGTACAACAGCTTCGTGGTGATATTCGCTACAAGGATGTTACCTTCAGCTATGATCGCGAATCGACTGTCCTGCAAAAAATTGATTTGAGCATTCGCGCTGGAGAAACCATCGCATTTGTTGGTCCATCTGGTGCAGGTAAAACTACGCTTTGTAGCCTCTTGCCACGGTTCTACGAAATTGATGGAGGTAGCATCTCGATTGATGGGATAGACATTCGCAATATCACATTGTCTTCACTTCGCAGCCAGATAGGGATTGTACAGCAGGACGTATTTCTATTCTCTGGCACAATCCGCGAAAACATCGTCTACGGAAAGCAAAATGCCTCTGATGAAGAGATCTGGGATGCGGCTCGTCGCGCGAGACTCGAGGATTTCATTCGCTCGCAGCCCGCAGGTCTCGAAACGATCATCGGAGAACGGGGAGTAAAGCTGTCTGGGGGACAAAAGCAACGTCTTGCTATTGCACGGATGTTTTTGAAAAATCCACCGATCTTGATTCTCGACGAGGCGACGTCAGCGCTTGATACCGAAACAGAAGCTGCGATTCAGCAATCTCTCGTGGAGCTGTCCAAAGGGCGTACAACACTTGTTATTGCGCACCGTTTGGCAACGATTAAAAATGCAGATCGAATCATTGTTGTGACGGAACAAGGCATTACGGAACAAGGCAGTCATGATGAGCTGCTAGAGCAAGAAGGGATTTATAGCAGACTGTATCAGGCGCAGTTTGGAACGTACCTGGACCAGTCCCGTAATGTATATTCGGGCTCTTAATCAACCGATTGATGAGAAAGTGGGAGGCCAGGATGAGCAAGATTGATTTTCAGCACTTGACGGAGAATTTTCCGATTACTACCGAGCCCAGGGAGAACGTCCTTCTATCGTTCAGGGCAGACGAGCTGGTCGATCCCAAAAACATGGAGCTGCTTGTCCAGACGTATGCGCCTTTGATCAAAGCAAAGGATGAAAGTCCTGTAGGCACCTATTTCTGCAGCTGGCTCGGCGCACTCGCTCTTGGACATCAATATATGATCTCCGTTTGGAACTGTTCGCTGGATATGGCGCTTGGGAATTGGACAGTGGAGTTGTATGTAGATGGTGAAACGGGCAGGTTCGCTTTCTTATGTCATGATACAAAGACACGGACAGCTCCAGAGGGGGAAGAGCTGCGAAATCACTGGCGGGAGCAGCAGTACCGGGAACTTTACCAGCGAACGGTGAAACCTGTCATCCAGGCACTATCATCAGCGACTGGTAATACTTTGGGCATTCTTTGGGGACAGCTTCCTTCACGCTTCAATTATTACATGGAGTTGTTCATTGACACTGTGGCTGATCCAATAGGAAAACAGCGACTGGAACAAGATTATCATTTTTTGAGCCGCGAGCTTGACAGTGAAGTTTTTGGTCAACCCAAAAATCCGTTCGATGTGAAAATACATTGGGTCGAGGATTTACGGGACCCGCTGAAGAAGGTACGTTTGAAAAATCAATGCTGTTTGTATTTCAAAACAGAAGGTGGATACTATTGCTACACATGCCCGCGATTAAAGGAAAGTGAGCGTGCAGAGCGGAGAAAACAGGCATAGCAAAAGAGGGAAAGGAAAGACCCAGTGCTGAGACAAAGTGCTGGGTCTTTCTGTCTGATGGGACGAGGTAAAGCTGACATGGATGTGACTTCACATCTAGACATGGCGTATAATTATTTTATAATGAATAGAAAGGATGGATATGAAATGGTCTACATGATGGAGAAGCATCGGTAAAACAGCATCGCGCAAAAACGACAAGAGGAAGTGGTGCGTATTGCAAAAGTGGGAGCATAATGAGGACATTGCAGAGCCAGATGATGGGGAGAAAGATCTCCCTCAACCACTTGATGGCGAAGAATACAATCTACGCTATTTACCGCTTGTTGATTTGAAGTCGGGTAAGTGGATCGGTGCAGAGCTTCTTTTAGTTCGAAATATTCCGAAAAATAAATCTATGCTTGACTGCTCACTGCCAGAGAAAAGCGGAGTTGCCGCTAGGGAACAATGGGTCCTGCAGACCGCTTGAAAACAAAACAAGCTGTGGCAAGAAGCAGGGTTATCACCGTTTGTCGTAGCTGTTCGTATATCTGCAGAATCATTTTATGATGCGGGCTTCGTCAAAGCAGTCGAGCAAACCATACTGAAAGCCGGACTTCCTCCTCATTTTTTAGAACTTCTCATTCCCGAGGCGATCGTGCTGGAAGCGGAGCGAAGCCTCGACATTTTGATACAGCTAAAAAAGATTGGCGTACAGATATGCTTGGACGAGTTTGGACTGGGCTTCAGCAGTCTTACACAATTGAGCCGATATCCGGTCAATCGTCTGAGGATCGATCGGACCTTCGTTCAACAAAGCACGATGAACCGCGAAAATGAAACGGCCGTCAAAATGATAATAGGTATTGGCAGAAATCTTCAGGTGCAAGTAACAGCAGATGGTGTGGGTACAGCTGAGCAGTTAGCCTTTCTCCACGAGGTCTCTTGTGATTCGGCGCAGGGACTTTACTTTGGTGAAGCTCTGGCTCCTGAGCTGGTGCTTGGGCAGTGGAAACTTACAGGTAATAACGCCACCTGTCGGAGTGTGGGACAGGCATTTGAAGAGCACGTCCGTGAGCGAGCAGCACCACCTCCGCTGCACGAGGACCTATTTGAAACTTTGCGTAATCAGCAAGGAATGACCTTTTCTTTTCGCAGACAAAATGGCAAGTTTATACATACCTTGTGTCAGGGTGAGCTACTCTACCGGATTGGTTTAACACCTGAACAAGTGGTAGGAAAACCATTGATCGAAATATTACCTGCGACCGAAGCTGTCAGAAAAGAAAGTTATTATGAACGTGCATGGGCCGGGGAAGAAAATGTGAACTACGAAGGCTTTGTCAATGGCGTTTTTTATTTGGCAGCTCTGCGACCCATTTTTCATAAAGGGATTGTTAAAGAAGTGATTGCGTCTTGTGTGGACATCACCGAGCTGAAGACAGCGGAGGAAGAAAAACGCATCAGTGAAGCGAAGTTCAGGCTGATTGCTGAAAATATGTCAGATGTGATCGTCATTTTGGATCGTCATTTTTCCATGACCTACGTGTCGCCATCTGTGAATGAGGTCCTGGAGGTCACACCTGAGGAGCTCATGCATCAACCGATTGTATCCTTTTTATCAAAAGAAGAAGGCAATCGGGTACTGGCGACCTTGCTGGAAATTATGGAAACAAAGCTTCCCAAGCTTATCACGTTTTCATGGGGGCAACAAAATGGCAAAAGAACAATACTGGAAGCGAAAGGAACGCCAGTACTCAGTGAGTGTCAGGAAAGAGGACAAATTATTTTTGTGATCCGTAATGTCACGGCACAATTGCAGGCGGAGGAGTTTATTAGAAAAATGGAGAAGCTGTCTGTTGTTGGCCAGCTTGCAGCAGGGGTGGCTCATGAAATTCGCAACCCTGTCACGTCGATAAAAGGGTTTGTCCAGTTACTCCGTCGAGATCAAGGGAAAAAAGAATATTTCGATATTATGCTTCAGGAATTTCAACAGCTGGAGAGCATTTTGCGAGAATTTGTGTTTCTTACACAGCAGCATTCCAATTATTACGAGCTGACAAATGTAAGGAATATGATTCAAAGCATTGCGTCCTGCATTCAGGCTGAGGCTGACCAGCATAAGCTGGAGCTCACTTTTTGGATAGCAGAGGAGCAGCGCATGTGGTGCGATCCCGGGCAAATTAAGCAAGTGATGAGTCATTTACTAACGAATGCAATAGAGTCCATGCCAGATGGAGGAATCATCCAGATCCTGGTTAGACCGGAGGGAGATGACAAAGTGATGATTCGGATCGTGGACACAGGCTGCGGCATGAGCGAAGAGAGATTGAAGCGCATAGGTGAACCGTTTTATAGTACCAAAGAAAAAGGAACCGGCTTAGGCCTTATGATCAGTTATAAAATTATTGAGAATCATGCTGGTGTTATTCATTTTTGCAGTGAACCGAATAAGGGAACGACAGTGGAGGTATATATTCCGATCAAACAACCGCTGTCGACGCCTATACTCGAAGGAACAAAAATCATCTATGGAAGCGAGTGAGCTTTCATTTCCATAAAAAAGAAGGTCCGATGATAGAAAAATCGTCGGACCTTTTGCTTTGTCAATTCCATTACTCTTTATTCGCTCAGCTTTTTCGCCGCGCTAAAGTGACGGGAGACTACTTCCAAAAAGTGGCGCCAAGCTGCCGGTAGCTCAGGCGGCTGTTCCTGTTTACCGGACTTGACTGCAGAATCAACGGATTTTTCTTCAGGAGCTTGCATGTGTCACATCTATCCTTTCTTCTCCAACCAATCGTGTCGCAGTGTGAACAAATCTCGAAGCTCTGCTGTAGAGAGCTCGGTGATCCACGCTTCTCCGGTACCGACAATTTGCTGGCTTAACGATAGCTTTCTTTCCATCATCTCATCAATTCGTTCCTCGATGGTCCCGAGCGAAATAAATTTGTATACATGGACATTGCGCTGTTGTCCGATTCGATGGGCACGGTCAGTCGCCTGATTTTCTACAGCAGGGTTCCACCAACGATCCAAGTGAATGACGTGATTTGCTTCTGTCAGATTCAGTCCCGTACCGCCCGCACGCAAGGACAGGATAAAAACCGTCCCACGCTCGTGATCAGGAAGCTCAGGGTTTTGGAACCGAGCAATCATCTCATCGCGTTTTTCTTTTTTGGTGGAGCCATTCAGAAACAGCACAGGTCCATGGCCCTCGCGAGTGAGTACACGCTGGAGCATATTGCCCATTTCGATGTACTGGGTAAAGATCAGGCAGCGTTCTCCTTTTTGCCGGATGTCTCCTACCAGCTCCAGGAGCCGTTCCAGCTTGTGCGAACGAACAGCTTCATCATTGGTCGTAATTTCATTGAGGATCAATGCAGGGTGATCACACAATTGCTTTAAACGAGTCAGAGTCGTGAGGATGAGACCACGTCTTTCCATCGGAGAAGCATTTGCCATGCGGTCAAACATATCCTGAATCGCGGTTTCATACAGGGCACCTTGTTCAGCAGTGAGTGGGACGTATTCCTTCCCTTCACTTTTCTCCGGCAAATCTAGCTGGATGCTTGGATCGGTCTTCACCCGGCGCAGCAAAAACGGTTGTATCAAGCGCTGCACTTGTGTGATCAAGGCCTGATCCTGATCTCGTTCGATCGGCTGCACAAAGCGATGGGAAAAGTCACCGAGACTACCGAGGTAACCTGGATTCAGGAAGTCAAAGATGGACCACAGCTCGCTCAGTCGATTTTCGATCGGTGTTCCTGTCAGTGCAATCCGGTGCCAGGCACGCAGATCTCTGACGGCAGAGGCCTGCTTCGTGTAAGCATTCTTGATATTTTGCGCTTCATCGAGACAGATGGTATTCCAGGTAAGAGAAGAAAGCTCTGTCTCATCCAGATGGGAGAGGGCGTAAGAAGTAATAACCAAATCTGCTGACTGTATGGCAGGCAGAAAGTCTTCTTTTTTCTTGCGACCGTTTCCATAGTGAATAAAGACTTTCAGGGATGGGGCAAACCGCTCCAGCTCCTTTTGCCAGTTTCCGATTACCGAGGTCGGACAAATCAGCAGGGAAGGGGCTTCGGAGACATCATTTTGTTTCAACTCAAGCAGATACGTAATAAACTGGACGGTTTTTCCGAGTCCCATGTCATCCGCCAAGCAAGCACCAAGACCAAATCTGCGCAGAAAGAGCAGCCAGGAGCTGCCTTCCAGCTGGTATTTCCGTAGTGTGCCGTGAAAGCTAGCAGGCTGCGGCAAAATCGGAATGTGTTTCGTTTCCTGCAGCTGGCGCATGAGCTCGCTCAGATGCTGGTTTAATTCAACTTCAACCGCAAGCGAGTATGACGTATCGAGATCGTCTTCCTCCGGCACTTCTACCTCTACCGGGGCTGACAGATGCATTTTCATGACATCGCGCAAGGTTAAGCCGTTTTTTCCCTTGTTCTTTTTCAGAGCTTCTTGCATTTGCAAAAACAAGTCTGGCGTCAATTGGACCCAGTGTCCTCTGATTTTCAACAGCCGCTGCTTTTGTTTAATCAGTTGTTCAAATTCTTCTTCACTCAGCTCAACAGGACCAAGAGCGAGCTTCCACTCAAAATCCATCACTTGGGAAATCCCTAAAAAGGACTGCCTGCCAGAGCCAACAGAGGATGTGACCTTTGCTTTCAATTTTGGCTTGACCCTGCGGACCTGCTCCCACCATGCCGGTAAAAAGACATGGATGCCCGCCTGTACGAGCTGTAGACTGCTTGATGTCAAAAACGTCCAAGCCTGCTCGTTGGTGAGGTGTGTAACAAAAGGATAAGCGCTCTTGCGGCCTGTGTGCAGCCAGGGCAGGATCTCCAAGCATTTCTGTAAGTCAGTGAGGAAACGGGCCCAATGCTCCCTCCATGCGTCTGGAATTTCTGCAAAGGAAACACCTTCCGCATGCAGCCAGTCAGGCTCAAGCAAAAAGAGTCGATCAGGCTGTGCCCGATCCTGCAAATAGACATGCAGGGACCAATCATCCGAGCTGCCCTCCGTTTCCACGATTTGCAAACATGTGCGAAACGGAGTCAAGTCAGGAAGCCACCCGATAGATTGCAGCCATTCACTCTCCTGTAGGTGAGATGATAAGTCTGCGCCCATGACAGTGAGGGCAGGAAATTGCGTGACCAATTGATCCCATGCGCGTCCCACAGCTCCTGTATCCGCAATCGTTTCCTCCAAGGCGAGAGAGAGCCAGCGATCTCCGAGAATAGAGGCTTCCTCCGGCTCACAGGCGATTTTCCAGCCCAAGCGTCCCTCCTTCCAGCTGGAAAAGTCAGGGACGATAGCTCCATCACTAAGCGCGCGCATAATCAGAATCGCGGTATCACGAAACGTAGAAAACGCATGGTCCCACGAATAGGTTCGATGCGCCAGCCAAGGCGGGTTTGTGAAAAAAGAGAGGGCTTCAGACGGACGTAGGAGGAGGCCGCGTTCGGATGTTTCCAAGAACGTTCCGTAGTACGAGCTCTCATCCCAGGCGAACAACGCTCCCGCCAAATGCTCGGGATCTATCCGTTCCCCATGTTTACCTGTCCCAGCAATCAGGAAACGTCCGTCTGCCAGGAGCTCTCCGGTTAGAACGAGTGTCATGACGGTACTCATAGATTCAGATTTCCTCTCCTTAATTCCTCCTGAAAAGCACGCAAGCGGTTATACTTTGCCGACAATTGATCTACATAGCGTTCAAAACGAGCATCTTCATTTGCTTTGCTGTAAGTAGACCGCACTTTTTTTAACAGCTTGATTGCTTCCTTGTAAGCGGGGCGATTTCGTTCGTTAATCAACCGATTTACTTCACGCAAATAAAGCGGAAAGAGAAGGGAGGGATGTGATTCCTCGATTTCCTTTGCTTGCGTTGCTGAAATATCAGCAAGCGGGACCTGATAGGACATCTGCAGGTCGATCCATTGCTTGAATAGCTTGTTTTCGTACAGATAAGCCGCGTACTCTTGAAAGCTATTGGGTAAAAAGCGTTTGAGCATGGCACCAGAATCCGCTAGCTGTCCCGTCTGCTCCATGGCTTCTAGCCAGATGGCGGTCACCAGACGATAGTGCGGTGCTTCTGCTTCCCCAACGAGCTGCTCCAGCGATTCCACCCAAAACAGGAATCGTTTCCATTCATTGTTTCGTGCAAAGGCTTTTAGGTACGTGAGGTAAAAGGGTAACGTCAGTTGACGGTTTTTCAGCCAAATACGAAGCGCTGCCTCATCATTGCGCGCCATCACGTAAAAATGAGCGCGAAGCATAAGGTATTTGTCTTGTACTGTTGTCTTTGTCTCGGAATCACTAATCAGCTGGTCTAACTCTTCCGTTTCTTGCTGAATCCAGCCATCGTCACAGAGCAAATACCACCACATCATGTGATAGGCAAAGCTCCAATAGAGGGACGGTGCTTCGTCCTCTTTCATTTTTTTAACGATGTACAGTGTTTCCAATAAGGCTTCCGAATGGTTCTCCCGCAATGCTGAGATGTCTGCGTAAAACAGAGACGCTTCCAGTTGCTCCAGCAGTCGCTCGGCTGTTTGTGTCAAATCCAAATACCAAAATGATTGTCGGTACTTTTTTACGAATTCCTGTAGGGTCAGTAAATGAAACAGGTTGGCATGTATGGTAAACAATTGCGCGCGGTCGCTTGGCCACGTGGCAGCGACACCAAGCACGTTTTCGTAGCTGGAAAATAGCTCTGTAGAGGCGCGGTATGTCTCCATAGCAGAAGAGAGGTTCCTCGTCCAGCTTTCAAAAAAAGTCCACCAGTCGCGCACAGGGCTATTTGCGGTGAGGGAAGATTGAACGGGATGACCGTCGCTTGCCCCTACGAGATGACTCCTATTTTTGAATGCCGGAGTGAGCATTGATTTGGAGAACTGAACGCGCCGAGGCTTTTGCGAACGCGTTAAATAATGACGCGGGTTTTCAAAGACGCTGTACATTTGAAAAAATGTTGCAGCAATATGCTTGCACAGTCTGGAATACGGGCAGCTACATGTGCTGTTTTGTACTGCGTCAAGGTCCAAGCTCACATGATAGACCTCGCCTCCCTGTACATCACTTGTTAACAGGGTGCCTTTTTCTACACGGGTGTTAAAGACGACGCCATCCGAAAAGTAGTTGTAGCCCCGTTCAATGATATGTCCCTCGATATGTGCGAGAATTTGCTCTCCTACCTGAATGACTTGTTCCCGTGTCAACTCTCTTTGCAGCATCAGCCCAGATCCTCCGAACGAATTGTCATCCCTCCATTATAACCCAAAAATCGGTGAATGGAAAAAGGAAGAGAATCTATAGCTCTGCGACTCCGTTAATAAAACGATAAATTTCATCGTAAAGCGGATCATTTGCTTGATAAAGGCTGACTACGGCTTGCTTACGACCGTTTTTGCCAAAAAACCAGCCACCTGTATACCACGCGATAGGGGCTTCATACATGTACGGGGAAAAGGAGCGTCCCTGTAAATCAGAACCACCTGTTTCTCCTGCTTGCAAATAGGCGCGGAGACGCTCGCGTTTGGCTTTGTCGTACGTTACGCCTAAATCAAACTCGATTTCCACCCCCATCCCATACGCATAGGCATCCGCGGCAGCATCCTCTAAGCTTTTTTGCGGGTTGAAATACGTATTTGGCTGGAGAAAGGCGAGATCAAAGCCGAGAGTCTCCCATTCATTCCAGCCATTCGCCTTTTGGTACGGAATCCAGATCGAACGCAATCTGTGGCCATTAAGTTTGCAAGCATGGATTTCTTGATTGACGTTCTGAATGACGAGACGGTCGTCATTTTCCGGACCGCGAAAATATAAGCTTTCTTGCAGCCAATAAAAGCCCTGCAGCTTTAGGCAATCGTCCCAAGACTGACACGACCATCTATCGAGGAATAAGCACATCCAGTCTGTCACAGCTTGTACACGGAGTCTGTCAGTCGGAAAAATTTGTGGATTTGGGTAAGGAAGCGCGATCCAGACGTTGATCCGGCAAAGGGGTGAACAGCGAACCGCCTGACAGAGGGCATCGAGATTGCGGTCACAAAGAAACAGCTCATTCATATAGCGCAGCCATTCGTTCCAGTTCGCTGGCTTTTTTTCATCTCGTGTCAATATTCTGCCTTCCCCGTTGTCATTCAGAATCCCTAAAGCGAGAAAGAGAAAATCAGTAAACATGGTCCCATCCGGGCAGCCAGTGCTCCGATCGGTATGTGTCAGGAGGGGGAGGAAATCACCTGGCTCCCAAAATTGATAGTGAGGCGTACCGTCTGTACCGATACTGTAGCCAGTGTACGCTAGAAATAGTTGATCAATCTGCCCTTTTCCAAGCGATGGATACGGAGACATCAGGCACCATCTCTTTTCTTTTTAAAATGACAGGCGAGGTACCACTTACACGTATGTATGCAGGAAATCGGACAGAAAAGACGTCTATGGCAAAGAATGACTAAATTTTTTGGAGAGGAAGGTGTACACAAAACCAGTATGTTCGCTGGTTGGCTATTTTTTTTGCTTAAGCGGGGAATGATGTAGCAGAAAACAATAAATGGGTAAGGATGGTTTTTATGGAAGGAAAGGTCTTGCCAGGCCCCCGTAAGCGAACGAAAAAACGAAAGATCTTCATGCGCACCCTGGCCATTATGATCGGAGCGGTGCTGGTCGCAGTCGGACTCGAAATCTTCTTGGTCCCCAATAACATCATTGATGGTGGAGTGACCGGATTATCCATTATGATGTCTCATCTGACTGGACTCAAGCTGGGATTATTCCTATTTATTTTAAACCTGCCTTTTTTAATTATCGGCTACAAGCAAATCGGCAATACCTTTGCCATCTCGACTTTGTTTGGGGTAGCGGTGATGTCAGTTGGAACCGCACTGCTGCACGACGTTCCGAGCTTGACAGAGGACCTGCTGTTATCTGCTGTTTTCGGAGGGATCATTGTCGGTATAGGAGTAGGCTTGGTCATTCGAGCGGGGGGCTCGCTAGACGGAACGGAAATCGTCGCAATTCTGCTGACGAAGAAGAGCCCTTTTTCTGTAGGCGAAGTAGTTATGTTTTTTAACCTGTTTATTTTAGGGAGCGCCGGTTTTATTTTTGGTTGGGATCGAGCGATGTACTCTTTGATTGCCTACTATATCGCCTACAAGATGATTGATCTGACCATGGTTGGACTGGAGCAATCAAGATCTGTCTATATTATCAGCGAGCAGCCGGACGAGATCGGCGACGCCCTTGCAGAACAGTTGGGAAGGGGAATCACGTATTTGAGTGGAGAAGGGGGCTATTCGGGTGAAGCGAAAAAAATCATTTTTTGTGTCATTACCCGTTTGGAGGAAGCCAAGCTCAAATCAATCGTAGAGGAGATCGATTCCTCTGCCTTTCTAGCGATTGGGCATATTCACGATGTTTCTGGAGGACGCTTCAAGAAAAAGAACATTCATTAGCGAAAATGGATACAAAGAACCCCTGTCAAGCAGGTATAACGAACTGCTTGACAGGGGTTTTAAAAATATATTGACCGTATAAACAGAATATTTTAAAATGACAGCATACCAAAATACAAAATATGGTTCCGTATTTTGGGACGGAAAAGCGGTGATAAAAACATGGAGAAAACAACAGCAAATCGTAGTGTCCTCAAAACGCTTGATTTTTTGGAATATTTCATTCAGAACAACGAGTTGAGCTTAACTGAATTGGTTGAATTATCGGGCATGCCAAAAAGTACGGTGTTTCGGATTCTTCAAACCCTTGAAATGCGTGGGTTTGTCTCCAAAACAACGACACATAATCCGCCGCGTTATCAGCTGGGCTTAAAGCTGCTCGAATTCGGAAACATCGTGGCACAGCGCCTGGAGATCAGGAAGATCGCTCTGCCGTATATGCTGCAATTGCGAGATCGCGTAGATGAAGCGGTCAACCTGATTATTCGCGACCAGGACGAGGGCGTTTACATTGAAAAGGTAGATACACGTCAATATGTTCGGGTGTATACGCAGGTAGGACGAAAGTCACCACTTTACGCTGGAGCATGTCCGCGAATTCTCCTGTCCTATTTGCCAGATGAAGAAATCGAAGAACTGCTGAATCGCGTTGAGCTGCAAAAAATCGCTCCGGATACCAATACGGACAAAGGGCTGCTTTGGAAATGGATTCACGACGCACGTGAAAGCGGATACACCGTGAGCTACGGAGAATTAGAGCCGGATTCCGCTGCGATTGCCGTGCCAATCCGAGACTTTACTGGACAAGTAATCGCGGGACTCAGCCTCGCTGGAGCTACCTCTCGTTTCCAACAAGATCGATTGGATTATTTGGTCAAAGAAACAAAAGAAATTGCCAAAGAAATCATGAGCAAGCTAGGGTATGTCGAGCAAAGGGGGGAATTTGATGCTGGAAATTAAGAATCTTCAAACGAAATTTCGCACCGACAATGGCGAGATTACCGTTCTGGATGGGGTGAGCTTTCAAATCAACAAGGGCGAAACCATCGGAGTAGTAGGGGAGTCGGGATGCGGTAAGAGCGTCACTTCCCTCTCCATCATGGGATTACTGCCACGAACGGCACAAATTACTCGCGGAGAAATTTTGTACAAGGGTGAAAACCTGGTTGGCTATTCCAAAGATCAGATGAGGAAGGTCAGAGGAAAAGAAATTGCGATGATCTTTCAGGAGCCGATGACTTCACTGAATCCGGTGTATACGATCGGCGCGCAAATCATGGAGCTGGTCTTGAATCATACGGCTATGAACAAGAAGCAAGCTAAAGAACATGCAATCCAGATGCTAAAGCTGGTTGGGATTCCCCGTGCTGAAGAAATTGTCGACGAGTATCCGCATCAGCTATCAGGTGGGATGAGACAGCGTGTGATGATCGCGATGGCAATGTCCTGTAGTCCTTCGCTTTTGGTCGCCGATGAACCTACAACCGCTTTGGACGTAACGATCCAGGCGCAGATTCTCGATCTGATGCGAGAGTTGCAACAAAAAAGCGATATGACGATCATGCTCATCACCCACGATCTGGGCGTCGTTGCTGAAATGTGTGATCGCGTAGTGGTTATGTATGCAGGACAGGTTGTAGAAGAAGCAGAGGTAGAAAAGCTGTTTGAAACGCCAAAGCATCCATACACGGTTGGCCTGCTAGGCTCCATCCCTGACATGGATGTAGAACAAGAGTACCTTTTCACAATCGGTGGAACCGTACCAAGTCCGGGTCAAATGCCAGTGGGCTGTCGCTTCGCTGAAAGATGCAACAAGGCTTACGACAAATGCACCGCGCAGGCACCACCATTGTTTGATTTACCTGATGGGACAAAAAGCAGGTGCTGGCTACATGAGTCCACGGCAAACGAATAGACGAAGCAACGATGATGGAGAAAAGGGGTTGAAAAGAAGTGGACAAGTCTGAATCGAAACCCTTGCTGGAAGTGAAAGGCTTAAAAAAGTACTTCCCAATTCGCAGTGGATTGTTAAAGAAAGTAACGAATCATGTGAAAGCAGTCGACGACATTTCCTTCTCGGTAGAAAAAGGTGAAACATTAGGGATTGTCGGAGAATCGGGATGTGGGAAATCGACGACGGGCAGGGCAATCCTGCGTCTGATTGAGCCCAGCGGAGGGGATGTCATTTTTCAGGGAGAGAATTTGGCCAAGCTTAGCCCCTACGAGATGCGAATGAAGCGCAAGGACCTGCAAATCATTTTTCAGGACCCTTTTGCTTCCCTGAACCCGCGTATGACAGTCGGAGACATCATTGAAGAGCCGATGATTATCTACAATCTGTATCCGACACCAAAGGAACGTAAACAGAAAGTCGCGGAATTGATGCAGGTCGTAGGGCTGAAGCCGGAAAATGCAGAGCGCTTTCCACATGAGTTCAGTGGAGGTCAGCGCCAACGGATCGGTATCGCACGCGCCCTCTCTCTTAATCCCAAGCTGATCGTGGCGGATGAGCCTGTATCTGCACTGGATGTATCGATCCAATCACAGGTGTTGAATCTGATGAGAGATTTACAGAAGCAATACGGACTTACATACATATTCATTTCTCACAACTTGAGTGTCGTCAAGCATTTTTGCGATCGTATCGGTGTGATGTATTTAGGCCGTATGGTTGAGCTGGCGCCGAAAAATGCACTATACGAGGAGCCGCTGCACCCGTATACACGCTCCTTGCTCTCGGCGGTTCCGATTGCCAAGCCGAAAATGAAGCGTGAACGAATCATTTTGACGGGTGATGTGCCAAGCCCGGCCAACCCGCCTAGCGGTTGTACGTTCCATACGCGCTGTCCAGATTGTATGGAGATTTGCAAAACAGAAAAACCCCAGTTTCATTCCATGGGGGATGGGAGATATGTCGCTTGTCATTTGTACAATCCATAGGTACGAATGACGGCTGCCATATAAATGAAAGCATGCATATCAGAACAAACAAGGGGGATTTGAATTGAAAAAGTTAGGTATCACAGCGTGCTCAGCTTTGCTGGTGCTCGCAGCCGCACTTGGCGGATGTGCTAGCAAGCCAGCGGACTCTGGCACCCAAGCGAACCCACAACCAAAAGCAGAAACCGCAGCACCTGCCGCTGGGAAAAACGAACTGACACTTGGTGTTAACGGCGACCCGCATTCCTGGGACCCAATCGATACGTTCCTGCTCGACTGGAGTACAGTAGCAACATCTGTATTCGAGGGCTTGGTAGAACGCTCGACAGATCTGAAGCTCCAGCCAGGACTTGCAGAATCTTGGGAATTTAAAGACGATAAAACACTCCAATTCAAGCTTCGTCAGGGTGTTAAGTTCCACAATGGCGAGCCTTTCAATGCCGAAGCTGTAAAATTTACGTTTGATCGCTTACTTGGAGAAGAAGGCAAAAAAGGACCTCAGCAAGCAAACTACGCTTCGATTGACCATGTTGAAGTCGTAGACGAATTTACCGTAAACATGATCCTGAAGGAAAAGGACCCTGTACTGATTACGAAGCTGGCGGGTTATGGCGGTGTGATCGTTCCTCCGCAATACTTTAAGGAAAAAGGGGACGAGTACTTCAATACTCATCCAGTAGGTACTGGCCCTTTCAAAATGGAAAGCTATGAAAAAGATAATAAAGTGGTACTCGTGAAAAACGAGAACTACTGGAAGCAAGGCCTGCCTAAGCTGGACAAAGTAACCTTCCGCTTCATTCCGGAAGCAACTACACGTCTTGCTGAAATGCAAACCGGTGCGATTGACGTAATGAAAAAGGTAGAGATCAGCCAAACCGATTCCATCAAAGGCATGTCTGATCTGGAGCTGATGCAAGTAGGCTCTCCAACTGTTTATGCTCTGCGCTTCGATACAACCAAGAAGCCTGTTGACAATGTAAAAGTACGTGAAGCGATTGCCTATGCGATTGATGCTGATCTGATCATCGACACATTGCTCGGCGGTTACGGTAAGCGTGTGAACTCATTCCAAAGCGAAATGTCTTTCGGTCATGATCCTAGCCTCCCATTGCGTCAGTACGATCCAGAAAAAGCAAAGCAATTGCTTGCTGAAGCGGGTGTGAAGGAAGGAACTGAGCTGGAGCTCTTCCTGCCAGGTACAGATGCAACCTTTAAAGAAGTGGCACAAGCAGTTGAGCTTCAATTGGGTCAAGTCGGTTTGAAAGTGAAACTGAATCTGGTTGATTCCTCCACATTTACTTCCGATCTGATTCCAAACGGAAAAGCTGGTCATATGTACCGTAACGGTTGGGGTGGCTGGACGCTTGACTTTGACAACACCGCATACCTGATGTATCACAAGGGAGAGTTCTGGAATCCTGATTTCTATGATGAAAAAGTAGAAGAATTGCTGGCAGCTGAACGCTCCACCTTCGATCAAGACAAACGTCTCGAAGCTTTCAAAGAGCTGAACAAACGTCTGTATGAGCTGGTACCAGAAGTACCGCTCTATCAAACAATCAACCTGTGGGCTGTTAACAAACGCGTAAAAGGATTCCAGCCTCCAGCAGATGAGCGCATCGATCTGCGTGAGGTATCGGTAGAATAGGAAACAGATTGAACAGGGGAGTAGAAGAAGTCTCTTCTATTCCCCTCATTTATGAAAAAGGAGGAGCGGGATGACAACCTTTTTGATTCGACGCTTGTTACATAGTATTTTTGTCGTTCTTGCTATCACCCTTGTTATTTTTGTACTCGTTCGTTTGACAGGTGATCCGGTTTCGATCATGTTCCAGGCAGGCGAACCTACAAAAGAAGCCATAGCGGAATTGCGTAAAAACCTTGGCTTGGATGAGCCCGTGTATGTTCAGTTCGTTCTTTATTTGAAAGACATGTTTACTGGGAATTTGGGTACCTCGTTTCGTACAGGTGAAAGTGTAATTGGAATGATGCAAGAGAAGATGGGGGCAACACTGTTGCTCGCATTTGGCGGGATGTTCGTCGCCCTCTTGATTGCGATTCCTGTCGGGATTATTTCCGCCGTTCGCCGAGGAAGCGTAGCCGACTTTTTCGGTCGTATCTTCTCCTTGCTCGGCATTTCCTTCCCGAACTTTTGGCTTGGGATCATGCTGATCATTATTTTCGCAGTTAAGCTACGCTGGTTCCCGGCTTCTGGTTATCAAGGTCTGGAATATCTCGTACTGCCGTCTGTGGCGCTCGGACTTATTTTGTCAGGTATCCTGGCACGCCTCGTGCGCTCTTCGATGCTTGAGGTATTGAATCAGCAATACATTAATACAGCTCGTTCCAAAGGGATCAAGGAATGGATCGTGGTTATCAAGCATGGCTTGCGTAACGCATTGATTCCTACTGTCACGTTCATTGGTCTGCAGTTCGGAACGCTTCTCGGCGGTACAGTTATTATTGAACAGGTCTTTTCATGGCCAGGGATTGGTCGGATGCTGATCGATGCCATTTCCCAGCGTGATTTTCCAGTCATCCAAGGGTCGGTCATCATCTTGTCCTTCTTGATGATTTTCGTGAACCTGCTGGTTGACATCAGTTATGGCTTTATTGATCCACGTATTAGGCAGGGGGGAGGAAAAAGCGAATGACAACGGCTGCAGTTACTAACAATCAGACGAATCCGCCAGTAAAAAGACGCGGAAAATGGAACAAGATGGGGAGACGCTTTGTTCGTAATCCGTGGGCAATGACAGGGATGTTTTTGCTCCTGATCGCAGTGTTATCAGCTCTTTTTGCACCAGTACTAGCGCCGACTACACCTGACAAGGCTGATTTGCGAGCGCGATTGACAGCCCCATCCTGGATGGATGATACGGGGAAATCAGAGCATATACTCGGAACCGATCAGGTCGGCCGTGATTTGCTTAGTCGGATTATTTATGGAGCACGCGTGTCACTGCTCGTAGGTGTCGTGTCTGTATTAATTTCCATGGTCATCGGTGTCATTTTGGGCCTAATTGCCGGTTTTTATGGGCGATGGGTTGATGATCTCTTGATGCGTTTGGCAGATGTTCAGCTTGCTTTTCCTTTTATTCTGTTTGCGATCATTGTCATGACGGTTTTTGGGGCGGGATTATGGAAGCTCATTCTCGTATTGGGGATTAGTAACTGGGTTGGATTCGCCCGATTGGTTCGAGGTCAGGTTATGAGCGTAAAAGAAATGGAGTATGTACAGGCAGCCAAAGCGATTGGTGCTACGAATTTACGTATCATCAGAAAGCATGTTCTCCCGAATGTTCTATCATCCATCATCGTATTGGCTACGTTAAATGTTGCGGTAAACATTTTGCTGGAGGCGTCCTTGACATTCATTGGTCTTGGTGTGGACCCTTCCATCCCTACCTGGGGCGGTATGCTTGCAGATGGTCGTAACTATTTAGAAACAGCCTGGTGGGTAGCTACTTTCCCAGGTATTGCGATTATGCTGACCGTATTTGGCATTAATTTGCTCGGCGACTGGCTGCGTGACGAGCTTGATCCTAATTTGCGTGTGTAAGGAGGCAGACTGGTGAGAGGACTACGTGACATCTTTACGACTGCAGGTTTGGTGGGCGATCAAAATCATGATGGAATTGCTGATTGCCTGTCTGTTTCGTTTTTTCAGCAAACAGGGATCGCGGTAGAAGGGTTGATTGACTTTTGCGCGCGGTTGGGATTGGAAACCAGTGAGCTGGATTTACCCGTAATTCGCGAAGTGGATACTCCTGGTGAGGCACAAGCAACAAAAGACGGGGATTGGGTGTGCACTGTTTTTATCGATTCAGCCAATGAAACGGATGAGGCAGCCTGTCGTATACAGCCGGATCATAAGCGGCTAGAATTTCTTGGTGGAAGCGAGTCGAGCATTAGCCAGATGATGCGCTGGATGGCATCAAGCTGGCCAGCTGGGGTAATTAGCAGTTCAACGGATCATGACATTCAAGCAATCAAATACCGTGCTGGCATGATCGAGCTTTATACGATGGCAGACAGTTCTCCAGTTGATCAGATCGTGGTTGCTCTTGTGAATGAGGCGACGAATGGCGCAAAGACATCAGTAGATCGTCCGGTGCCTCTCGATAGTCTTGGAGAGCTTTGGACGACTGCCGGGTTTTATCAAGCAGGCCGCATCGATGTTACAAGTCAAACCGATGTTTTCTTTACTGGAATTATCTCATGCGCATCTATTACAGCTGCTGCTCGTTTCGCTGCTCGCATTGGCCTGGCATCGACTGGGCTTCGTTTTCCCCTGACAGGTGAACAAGAACGCGTGGCAGAACTGACTTTTGCAGTAAACATCGAACCAAACAAGTCAAACACGCAGGCCGAGGTAGTTATTGTAGCTGATGAGCAAGAAGCTACAGCCAGAGTGATTCGTATCACTGGTGGAGAAGGTGCCGTAATTTCTGCACTTGATTACTTCGCGAGTGCGACCCCGCATCAAACCGGCGGCACCTATGGCAAGTGGGAGAATGCGGCAAGCGAGAACATTCAGCAGGACTTTCCGCTTTTTGTAGAGAAAACATGGAGTGACCCGGGTGAAAGAAGCGAAATGGAGCAGTTGTTTCAGGAAAAGGTAGAGACGCTCGTTCAGCAGCTGAAAGAGGGCAAGCAAGTATCGGCTCCTCTGGTAATCACCGCCTTTATGTCTGAACCGGTAGAGATACGACGGGCGCTGGAACGAAGCTGGGGTCATACCATCTCCCGGTTGCTCCCGCAAATGGAACACCATGTACATATACATTCAGCATTTAAGCCAGGCTTGTGCTGGGTAAAGGAAACGATCATTCCAAGCTTACAGCGTTCAGGAAAGCGAGTGGAACGAGTAGCAATCTCGTTTCAACGGGAGTCGCGTAAAGATGGAATGGAGCTATCGCATCGTTGGCTACAGGAGCTTTATCCCGTAGACCAGCTGCTTGCCAGGGAGCTAGGAATTTCTTTGTCCCAAACTTCATTCGTGATGGATGAACGGTTGCAGACGACCTATCAGGTAGAGGTGTATGGAAAAAATCAGAACCTGCTGGGAACATGGCAATTGGATGTTCCTGTAGCATCAGTTCCGTATGCTGATCAGGTGAAACTTGCCTATCCGACGACATCTGGTCTGACCATTAACGACGGTCTGGCGGTCAACCACTATATAGTTCCTACTGATCGGGAAAGATTTTGGCAGTATTATACGCAGCAATTTTTACCGGAGCTGACAGCAGCTCTTATGCAAAAGCAACAAGGTCCATATCGAGGGGACATTCCTCTTTTTTACTCAATCGATGTTGAAGTCGCGATGAGTGAACAAGAAGAACGGCTGAATATCGATGAAGAGACGATTTCATCTTTAGAAGCATTGCACGAGGATATTTATTTTTACACGCTTGACTACTATGCCTATCTAGGTGAAAAAGAAACGGGAGTGGCATGGAACTCACCGGGGGCGGTACGTCCGTATGTCCGGGTGGAAACAGGGATCACGCCCCATGCAACCATTCGCGTAAAAGAATATAGCGAGAAGCAAGCGCTCACTATTGCCACCACACATCTGTACTTTGATGATCAGCAAACAGAGCCAGTGCGTGCAGGTTTATTGTTGAGAAATGATTCGACGAGCACGGTCGAGGAGTGGGACTACGCACCTGCTGGGCCAAAGGAAGACCCTATGATTGATGAGTGGGCTGAGCTCGCTGCACATCCGTCTGTCCATATTTGGGAAGTCGAAAAATCGTTTGAAGGTCGATCAATCTACACGGTGGAGGTTACGACCCCTCGTGTTTCCAGTTATGTATCGACTCACAAGCTGTCTCTATACAAGCCGACTGTGCTGATCGAAGCGGGGCATCATCCGAACGAAGTGTCCAGTATGCCCGCCATCCGAGAGCTCGTAAAAGAAATCGTAACCGAAAGAGCGGAATGGCTAACGCGCTTCAATCTCGTCGTGATTCCCTTTGCCAATCCGGATGGGATCGCCCTTCATCAGGAGCTGGTGAAAGATAACCCATATTGGAAGCATCACGCCGCCCGCTATAACGCAGTGGGTCTGGAGTATACGAATCATCGCTTTAAACCGAGTATTTTTGGTGAATCACGGGTTGTCCCGCAGCTATTTTATCGCTGGCTGCCTGATGTGATTATTGATGATCACGGAATTCCTTCTCACGAGTGGACGCAGCCTTTTGCTGGGTACAACAGTCCACCGCGATTCCCCGTATCGTATTGGGTGCCGATTTCGCTCTTTTACGGAATTGGTCGTGAGCTGGATCGAACAGCATATCCTCACCATGCACTCGCGCTTGATACGATTCAAAAGGCGACAGAGGATGGCATGAGGCAAAATCCGTATCTCTGGAACAAAAATAAGCAGTATGTGGAACGCTACGTACGATATGGTCACAGCTGGGAACCAGCAATTTTCCCGTTGCCAGATGATCAAGAGCTGCTATTTTACCGCTGGCCCACCAAACCTGATCGCTCGTCCACTTCTTTGGTCTCGCGTTTTCCAGAGTGGGTAACGCTTGATTTGATCACGGAAGCAGCCGATGAGACGGTTTGGGGTGATGCACTGCGAGACTGCATGGAAACACATAAGGTATTTAACCGGGAAGTACTCAGAAGTGTTGCGGCATGTCCACATGTAGTTTCACGTCAAGTTGAGCAAAGCAGCATTCGTATGAAGCGTTTGCGACCGATACAGATAGGGGGTAAAAAGTTATGACAAAGGTTCTTGTTACAGGATTTGACCCTTTTGGAGGAGAGCCTATAAACCCAGCTTGGGAGTCAGTCAAAGAGCTGGCTAAAATCGAATCTGATCAATACAAAGTGGAAGTCCGGCAGATTCCTACTGTTTTTAATAAATCGATCGAGCATCTGTATGCAGCAATTGAGGAGACGAAGCCAGATATCGTCTTGTGCATAGGCCAAGCAGGTGGCCGTGGTGACCTTTCTATCGAGCGCGTCGCGATCAATGTGAATGATGCTCGGATTTCCGATAATGAAGGAAACCAGCCCATCGACACCCCGATTGTGGAGCATGGCCCTGCTGCTTACTGGTCGACTCTTCCGATCAAGTCAATGGTCCATGAGCTGCAGCAACAAGGAATCCCTGCTTCTATCTCGCAGACAGCGGGCACGTATGTATGCAACCACGTTTTTTATGGCTTGATGCATTACGTAGCTGAGAATAAGGCGGCCATCCGCGGCGGGTTCATCCATATCCCGTACCTTCCAGAACAGGCAGCCAGACAGTCAGGACAACCAAGCATGGCGCTGGAAACGATTGTAAAAGGTTTGCGTGTGGCAATTGAAGCCGTGATTTCCCATGATCAAGATATGGTCGTAAGTGGCGGACAGATCAGTTGATCTTAGAGGAGTGAACCTCCTCTTTTCTTTTCTTATAAGGTAACGTGACAGAACCGATAATCGAAATGGAGGGGGAAATGTTGCCTAACCATGAATTCTCTCCTCTTGGGGATTCGGGTGTCATTGTCAAACTAGGGGACGTCATTGATCAAACGACACATGAGAAGGTCGTAACGTTTTCTGAGTACCTTCAGAAGCATCCTTTCCCCGGAATGGTAGAATTCGTACCAGGCTTTACTTCGGTAACGGTCTATTATGATCCCATCCTTCTCTCTGATCCAAGTAGTGATGTCATACCTTACGAGCGTGTCCTCGCAATTCTCAAGAAAATGGCAGAGCATCTTCCAGAAAGCTACGCGCGAGAAGCTAGGCTCGTAGAAATTCCGGTTTGCTACGGTGGCAGCTTCGGTCCGGATTTGGAAGTAGTAGCAAAGCATAACGGTATCAGTAGTGATGAGGTCATTGCCATCCATTCCTCTAGAGAGTACCTGGTCTACATGATCGGTTTTGCTCCAGGATTTCCGTATTTAGGCGGGATGGATGAGCGACTTTCTACACCACGACGGTCTTCGCCACGACTCTCTATTCCGATGGGAAGTGTAGGGATCGGGGGCTCTCAAACTGGAATTTACTCAATTGAAAGCCCCGGCGGATGGCAAATCATAGGTCGAACACCACAGTGCTTGTTTCAGCCAGATGAACACTCGCCGAGTCTTTTGCGCTCAGGTGACAAGATTCGCTTCCATCCTATTTCTGAAGAGGAATACGATGAGAGGAAGAAGGTGTCTTCGTGAGTATAGAAGTCATTTCGCCCGGACTTAGTACAACTGTGCAAGATCGTGGCAGATATGGATATCAACAGCACGGTGTCAATGTAGGTGGAGCGATGGACGATTTGGCTTTGCAAATGGCTAATCTCTTAGTCGGCAACAAGTCTACTGACGCAGTTCTTGAGATCACGATAAAAGGTCCAACCTTGCTGTTTCAAAAAGACATGGTTATAGCGATATGTGGTGGCGAGTTCAGCCCGATGATCGATGGCCAGCCTGTTTTATCGAATCGTCCCGTATGGATTAAAAGTGGGAGTGTCCTGCAGTTTGGACATGCCAAGCACGGATGCCGTGCCTATTTAGCGGTAGCAGGTGGGTTGGACGTTCCTCTAGTCATGGGGAGTCGGAGCACCAACCTGAGGGCAGGCTTTGGAGGCTTCGAGGGAAGAATGCTGAAGTCAGGTGATAAGCTTGGCCATCATGAGCAAAGTCCGTATAGTCTTTTTCTCGCTCAACACTTGAAAAATCAGGTGGGTACGTCCGCCTATTCCCATATGAATTGGTTTATTTCCGCTAATTCCTATGCTACGACTCAAGAAGCTGTTGTACGAGTGATTCGCGGAGAGCAATTTGATGATTTCACAGAGGAGAGCAGGCACAGCTTTTTTCGACAATCCTTTCAGGTTTCGCCACGTTCCGACCGGATGGGATATCGCCTAACCGGGCCGCCCCTTACTCTGACTTCTCCAAACGAGCTGATTTCAGCTGCCGTCACCTCAGGAACGATACAGGTCCCACCTGACGGACAACCGATTATTCTCATGGCGGATCGACAAACGATCGGTGGTTATCCCAAAATCGGTTACGTGGCAAGTGTAGACTTGTCAGTTGTAGCTCAATTACGGCCAGGCGAATCCGTTCGTTTTGTGGAGATCTCGCTTCGTGATGCCCAGACAGCGCTATACGAGCGAGAGATCTTGTTGAAACAGATTAAACTCGGGATGGAAATGTATGTGGGATGGAGGGTCGAACGATGAAAGCTGTAGACATTAACTGCGACATGGGAGAAAGCTTTGGTGCTTACTCGTTAGGAAATGACAAGGAAATATTGACGTATATCAGCTCGGCTAACATCGCCTGTGGCTTCCATGCAGGGGACCCTGCCACCATGAAAAAGACAGTACGAATGGCATTGGAAGCGGGCGTAGCGATCGGGGCTCATCCAGGATTTCCTGATCTGGTCGGGTTTGGACGTAGAAATATGGCGCTGTCCGCAGAGGAAGCTCATGATATCGTCGTTTACCAGATCGGAGCGCTACAGGCCTTTGTCCAAGCAGAAGGTGGAGTGATGCAGCACGTAAAACCTCATGGCGCTTTATATAATATGGCTGCCACCAGAGCACCACTTGCTGAAGCGATCGCAGAAGCTGTGTATCAGGTTAATCCCAATCTCATTCTGTTTGGACTGGCAGGCAGTGAGCTCACGAAGGCATGTGAGAAGATTGGCCTGCGTGCTGCACATGAGGTTTTTGCTGATCGGACGTATCAACAAGACGGTACACTTACACCACGCACCCAACCGAATGCCATGATTACAGACCAGGAAAAGTCATTGACGCAGGTCGTGAGGATGGTTAAAGAAGGCGTTGTGCAGTCCGAGCAAGGGATCGATGTGCCTATTTCCGCTGATACGATATGCATTCATGGAGATGGGGCTCATGCACTCGAATTCGCCCAGCATATTCGACAGGCACTTACCGCCGCGCAAATTTCGGTAAAGGCTTTTCATGCTTAGGGGCAGGTGTATCGATTTTCAGGTGCTGTAAGCCGGATGCTTTTGTCAGTAGATGGGAACACTCAACCATAAGAGAAGGACGGAAAGACAATTTTGTGATTGAGGGGTTTCCATGGAGCATGTGAATTGTGATACATCGCTGTTGAAGCAGGAGCTGCGAGCAGAATTAGTCGCGATTTCAAAAGCAATGGAAGAAAGCATAGACGTTCTCGCTAACGAAAATGGGTGTCTTCTAGGTACCTTTGAAAAGATCAGAAGCAGATTCAGTAGACTGGAGACGGTAGCGGCATCCTTTTATTTGCAATGCTATTTAGCGCCGTATACAGACAAATACGAGGATGTTTCTGTTGCTGTCCAGCACTTGGCAGCGAAAAGACAAGGGGCTCTCATCGTTATTGAGCGCAATGACACGCTGAGCACGCTTCTGCAAGCAGGTATTCCGATTGGAGCGTGGCTCAGCCATTCTTTGCTGGAGTCAATCTTTTTTCCGGGCGGTCCTCTGCATGATGGTGCAGTGCTCGTTCGGCAAAATCAAATTATTTCCGCCGCAAACGTGCTTCCGCTGTCACAGGTCGTGGTCGGGGAAAAAAAGCTGGGTACGCGGCATCGGGCTGCGATCGGCATGAGCGAAGTGAGTGATGCTCTGATCATCGTAGTCTCTGAGGAGACAGGGAAAGCATCCTTTGCGCTTCAGGGGCATCTATATCCGATCATTACGCAATAGCTCAGGGATGTAGCTTCGTCGCGCTAATTTTGTATCGTACAGAAAAAAGGAGAGGCGGTCACCTCTCCTTTTTCGCCATGAATTTAAGCCCAATTGCCTTTGCGGAAAATAGGCTCCCGATTTCCGTCAGCCGTTTCCCCGTCGATATCCATCTCAGCCGAGCCGATCATGAAATCCACATGCGTCATGCTCGTATTGATTCCGTATTGCTCTATCTCTTCTTTGGTCATGTTTGCTCCATTTTCGATATTGACGGAGTAAGCATTTCCAATAGCGAGATGGTTAGAGGCATTCTCATCAAACAATGTATTGTAAAAAATAATATTCGATTGGGAAATAGGCGAGAGATGAGGGACTAACGCTACTTCACCCAAGTAATGTGAGCCTTCGTCTGTTTCAATCAATTGCTTGAGCGATGCTTCTCCTTTTTCCGCTGTTGCTTCTACGATTCTGCCATCTT
Organism: Brevibacillus reuszeri; assembly: GCF_002897295.1. Classification (GTDB taxonomy): domain Bacteria; phylum Bacillota; class Bacilli; order Brevibacillales; family Brevibacillaceae; genus Brevibacillus; species Brevibacillus reuszeri_A. The sequence continues at coordinate 3,998 of NZ_BEXF01000003.1, read as the reverse complement.
TAAAGGTCAGCGTGAAATTTTCAATGAGATTGCCGTGATAGCTAAGCGGCTTTGTGCTGGTTACCTTGCCGTTTACTCCTGTTTTCAGAGGAGCAGTAAATACTTCCTCCGTCGGCATGTTTGCCATAAAGAAAACACCCTTTTCGTTATGGCCACCGCCGCCAATCCAGATGTGTTTGGGAGGCAGCTCGATCGTTAGCTCAGTTCCTGGAGCTGTGTAATGCAAGTATCGATATTGCTTTGCATTTAGCAAATCGACCTTACTGTTCAGCGCCGCATGATGATCATGCCATGCTTGTACTGGATCATTCATGTCAGCACGGGTTGCCCGGAAGATGGCTTCCCACAGCGCAGCTTCCTGCTCCTCAGCAGGGAGGTTAGGGAAGACCATGGCAGCCCATTGTGGAGAAGGCACGGCGAGGACGCACCAGCTCACTTTATCGGACATGGTGTAATTGCGAAACGCATGTAGGGCTTGACCCGCAGCTTTATTAGAGGCAGAGATTCGATCTAGCTTTACTCCCTTTAATAGATCAGGGTTAGACGCTGTTACGTACAAAAAGGCTGCGCCGTTCTCAGCCATTTCCTCCAACCCTTTTGCCTTCCACAGTGGGTATTCTGAAAAGGCTTCGTCTGGAGCGAGATCAAATTTCAAGCGTGTCAATTCATCATCTGACCACTCCATAATGACATGCTTTGCTCCTGCTTCATATGCCTTTTTTGCAACCTTCCGGACAAAAGGGGCAGTAGAAATAGGAGCCGTGATGACGAGTGTTTGCATCGGTTGTACGTTTACCCCTATTTTGACGGCGAGCTCTGCATAACGTTCAAAATTAGTATCAAAAGACATGGTGAAAACCTCCTCTTCCATTACAAAGCGAGCATTCTGTTCTATTATACCTATTTGTCTGGAAATACTTGCTACTTATTTTCTCATTTCCTAGGAAAGCGCAGAAACAGACAGATCCCATGCGATTTCGAGCTAATTTACCTTGATGAGTTAAAAGTGAATGTTTTTTGGTCGAACCGTGTTGGTTTCAATCAGTTCCTCATTCTCACCCAGAGGAATACGTACCAGCAGCTCATGCTGTATCGAAAAGTAGTAGAGAATAATGAGATCTTTTTCTGGATGCTTCTTGGACTTGGAGGCGACTTTTACTAAATAGGCTCCAAGAGGTTTGCCATCCTGATAAATAGTAGAGGGGATAGGAAGTGACACCAGAGTAACAGGATAACCAATTTCTTGGGCATCCTCTCTTGCGATTTCATGTATTTGAATCAGCTTATCAACTGTGTCCGTATCAAGCTCCAAAGCTTCTGCTGATGGAATCGAGTAAGCTTCCTGAGTGGATGAACATGCAGACAACAAGGAGCATGATAAGACGATTTTGAATATTGCATTGTTTGATTTCATCATATGGAGCTCCTCCTACGTAAGATAGTAGCAATAGGTGAGTGCTTCATCCAATATTTTACATTATAATAAGTATACTTTTATTTTTAAGAATTAGAGGAAAATTCGAAAGAGAATCAAACTTTAATAATAGAAAACATTTTATTGAACCATCGAGGGAGGCATAAACCGTGAAAACAAGACAGACGCGTGACCAAGTCGATGTATCGCTTACGTGGAATTTGGATGATCTGTTCGAAAGTCAAGAAGCGTGGGAAACTGAACTATCTGATATTGTGAGTCAACTGCCGGTTGTTACTGCGTTTCAAGGTCAATTACATACGAGTGCTGAAACACTGCTTGCTTGCTTCGAGGCAAGAGAAGCTATTACGATCCGGGCACAGCTTGTGGCGTCCTACGCAAGCCTGCGATCCTCTGAAGACGGAACGAACCCACAAAATCAGGCGAATTCTGCGCGAGTAGGGGATATGGTTTCTCATCTAAACGCATCGCTTTCTTTTATCCCTTCGGAGATATTAGCATTGCCAGAAGGAGAAATTGAAAAATTCCTGCAGGAAGAGCCTGGCTTGGAGCCTTTCCGCAAACACCTGTCTGACCTTTTAGAAACGAAGCCGCATCGTCTCTCAGCGGATACGGAAGCAGCTTTGGCAGCATTGGGCGAAGTGTTTGCAGCCCCTTACACCATCTATCAGCGTGGAAAGCTTTCGGATATGTCCTTTGAATCCGTGACAGACAGTAATGGAGTAGAGAATCCGGTCTCGTTTGCTCTGTTTGAATCTGATTATGAAATGTCATCTGATATAAAGCTGCGCAGATCTGCCTACGAGTCGTTCTCGCGCACGCTTGCATCCTATCAGAATTCCTTTGCTTCTGTGTATGCAACAGAAGTCAAGAAACAGACGGTCATGTCCAGATTGCGTGGATATGAGTCGGTTACCGAGATGCTCCTGCACCCGCAGCAGGTGACACTGGAGATGTACCATAACATTTTGGATATTATCGGGACGGAGCTTGCACCACACATGCGTCGCTTTGCAAAGCTGAAAGCCAAAGAGCTCGGACTGGAAAAGCTCTCCTTCTGTGATTTGAAAGCGCCGCTCGATCCTGAGTTCAGTCCGCCAGTTACGATTGAAGAAGCAGGACGCACAATCAAAGCAGCTCTTGAGGTAATGGGACCTGAATATGCAGAGATCATGGAAAAAGCGCTGAATGAGCGCTGGATTGACTATGTAGACAACGTAGGCAAGTCCACAGGGGCCTTCTGCTCCACACCGTACAGCAACCATTCCTACATCTTGATTACCTGGTCGGGCAATATGCGCAGTGCGTTTACACTGGCTCACGAGCTTGGTCATTGCGGTCATTTCGCACTGGCGGGACGCAATCAGACTTTTACCAATGCACGTCCATCCCTGTATTTTATCGAGGCACCGTCGACGATCAACGAGCTTTTGCTGGCACAGCATATCATGCAGCAATCCGACGATCCTCGTTTGAAGCGCTGGGTAATTTTGCAGCTGATGAATACGTACTACCACAACTTTGTCACTCACTTGCTTGAAGGTAGAATGCAGCGTAAAGTATATGAAGCTGCGATGCAAGATGTGCCGTTGACTGCGAAGAAGCTGTGCGAATGGAAAGGCGAGGTGCTCTCCGAATTCTGGGGAGACGCAGTCGATCTCGATCCGGCAGCGAGCCTGACCTGGATGCGTCAACCGCATTACTACATGGGCTTGTATCCGTACACGTATGCAGCGGGCCTGACTGCCTCTACTGCGATGGCTGCAAGCATTCAAAAGGAAGGTCAGCCTGCCGTTGATCGTTGGCTGGAAGCACTGAAAGCAGGCGGTACAAAAACGCCTTTGGAGCTGATGCAGCTAGCAGGTGTCAACATGGCAGATCCACAACCGATTCGCGATGCTGTAGCGTATGTCGGCAGTCTGGTAGACGAATTGGAAAAACTGTTTTAAACTAACGCAAAAGACGATGATTTGAATTTGAGACGTGTGGGGGCTTGTGATGGCGAAAGCGTCACAAGCCCGCTTGCCTATCAACGAAAGGAAGAGGGGCACGAAAGGAATATGAGGCCTTTTACGGAGAGGGCGATCGCCATTATTGGCAGCATTCCCGAAGGACGCGTCATGACATACGGACAAATCGCTGCATTGGCAGGAAGCCCGCGGGGAGCGAGACAAATTGTTCGCATACTCCATTCGATGAGCAAAAAGTACAAGCTGCCTTGGCACAGAGTAATCAATGCCAAAGGCCGAATCGGACTTACGGATGATGAATCATTCACTTTGCAAAAGATGTACCTGGAAAGCGAAGGTGTGGTGGTTTCGGCGGAAGGGGAGATCGATCTTGCCAAGTTTTTGCATGAGCAGTTTCCTGCTAGCGAGAGTGATGAATCGTTTACTTAATAAAAATACCTCCACCAATCGCATGTCTGCTACGATTTGATATGCTCCCCTTCGGGTAGACAGTTGAAATAATAAAACTGTCTACCTGCAAGGAGGAGCATTTTTATGTCTCACAGAGCAAAGATTTCCGGTCCGGTAAAAATTACGGCTATTGAACAAATCCT